>CAWAOM010000003.1:0-457591 GCA_963783695.1 uncultured Gammaproteobacteria bacterium | reverse complement strand
AGGGGCTGCTCTCGCAACCCCTTGATTTTTGGCGCGCCCGGAAGGATTGACTCGGGCGCATCCATGGCCCTCGCCCTGCGGGCGTCGGCTGCGCCGACGTCCAAATCGGCTGTCGTGCCGATTTGTCGAACCGTGAGGTCCGAACCAAGGCCTCCGAACTCACCAGAATAAAAAAAGGGCTCCACGAAGGAGCCCTTTTTGAGCTTATCGACAGATAGCTTACAGATTATTCCGAGCACATGGTTTACACATTTCGGCATTTGGGGAGCCCCCAGATGCCCTGGAATGAGTGTAAACCGATGGATGAGAGACTCCGTTTCGTAGCCAGGCTCCTTGAAGGCGAGAAGATGGCGCCAGGAACCGCGAATTGCCGGCTCGACGCTACGTTTTCGCTACGCTGGCATCCGCGCAACGGTCTTTGATACAGGCGATACGGAACTTGCCTCCACAACTCTGACTTTCCGCACTAGCGATAGTCGTCTTCTCGCTGATGGCGGACGGCCAGAACGGTAACCGTCTGTTGGTTCTCGATTTCGAACAGTGCCACGTAACCTGCCGAGCCAAACGGAATGACGATTTCGCGGACAAACGGATTGGAATCCTCGGCCTTGCGACAGGAAAAAGGAAACTCCTCAAGAATGGTCCACGCACGATCGATAACGTCCAGCGCCCGCTCTGCGGCCTCGAGGTCCTGTTCGGCCAGGAAACCATACAACCTTTCAAGATCGGATTTCGCTTCCAGGGTGAAGCGGAGGCGGAAGCTCACCCGTTGCGATTCGAGGCGTCGAGGATGCCGCGCAACGAATCCATGACTTCCTCCTTCGATGCGTATTCACCCGAGGACTTCGCGGATTCCCGAGCTGCCAGTCCACGTGCGATGAACTCGCTCTGGAGCTTGCGGTGTTCAATCTGCCGGCGAAGAGAGTCCTCGACAAAGCTGCTGAGCGATTCGCCTTCTTTCAACACGCTTTCTGCTTCGTTTCGAAGGTCTGGCGTGACCCGCAGCGGCGGAATGGTAGCCGATTTCATGGCGCCCTCAAATGTATCGCATATGCGATGCATTGTACTCCGGTGATACGCTATCTGCAACGGCCTGGGACGTGTTGGCTGACTTCCGGGTCGGCGGCTACTGTGGCAAGCGTTCTCCTTGTTTTTATCGGGTCCAGTGGCCGCTGCAGCGACTGGCTATGCCTCGTCATCGTAGATCACACCGCCGACCGTATCCACGAGTACCGTGTGGCATTCGACGTCAAACCATTCCCTGAATCGGTCGAGGCTTCGATCCTTCGGCCACAGCGTTGGATCGGTGTACCATCCCTCGAGTTCGGATTCGAATAGCTGCCGGTAATTTTGCTGAATCCACCGCTCGAGCGTGGCGCCGGTGTCTGCAGCCTCATCGCCTATCAGGTAAACGGTTCGTTCTTCGTTCGCAGCCGTCAAAGTGATCGCTCCGTCTCGGTCGCATGGATCCGCCTCGTTGATCCATACGACAGCCGGTTCCTTGTATCGAAGTATTACTGCCGCACGATTGATCACTGTGCATTCTCACGAATTACAACGACCAAGCTCTGCGCCAGAACGGGATGGCGTGAATTCTGGGAACGCAGTGGACAAAACGGCATGCCATTGGTCTGTGAATGTACTTCCTCGATACGGTGGTCTGTTCAATCCAACTAGCCTTCTTAGTTGAGCTCGAAAGTCGCGGATAGTGCGTAAAAGGGGCCATTATGTCAGGAGCGAGACCGTCGGAGCGAGCTGAAACCGGTCGCCGCTGAGGGCAGATCGAGGCCGCCATCCGGCGGAGCCGGTCCGACCCCTCGTGGTTCAGGCGCGTGAATCTCCCCTTTTCACCCGAAAATGCCGGCGCATCACGGCGCAAGCCAAAAACCGCCCGTCCCTGCACGGTGGCCCGGGTGGTGACGAACAGGACAAAGCGGTCAGACCAGGCGATCGCCCTTCGGCGGTGCGCGGCTCGGATGTGCCGGATCGACGGGCTCCACAGTATGGCGGAGATGTTCCAGAATCCGCTCGATGACTGCGGGTTGCTCGATGCTGGCGATGACGCGCAAGCGGCCGCCGCATTGCTGGCAGGTTTCATCGGGCACGTCCCTGTGCCCGACCGCTTCGCGGCTGCCTTCGGCCGTGCAAATCGGCGATCCTGCCGATTTGTCAATGTCGATAGCGAACACCCGCTTGAGGCGTTGTGCCCATGACATCGCCCGCTGCCGGTCGCTGACCGAAACCGCGGCGCGTTCGGCGGAAGCGGCGGCGCGTGTTCTGGGCACAATCTCTGCCCGGTCGGGGCTCGCTGGCGCGCCCCGACAATCTGCTGCTCGCTGTACTTGCTCTTGCGCATGACGACCTCCTCGTCAGGACCGTCATCATGCCAAAATTCCAGAAATCTGTGGACCTAATCCACGGGAAGGGGACACCTCCATGAACATCAAAAAACAAGAAGGCCCTCGCAAGGAGGGCCTTCTTGTTTTTGGCGCGCCCGGAGAGATTCGAACTCCCGACCTTCTGGTTCGTAGGCGTATAAGCCACGAACCAGTATCTTTTAAATCAGTAAGTCAGATGGCCCGCCCTCATCTTTTCTGCCGCCAGACGCCGCCAGGAACCGCGAATTGCCGGCTCGACGCTACGTTTTCGCTACGCTGGCATCCGCGCAACGGTCTTTGATACAGGCGATACGGAACTTGCATCCACAACTCTGACTTTCCGCACTAGCGATAGTCGTCTTCTCGCTGATGGCGGACGGCCAGAACGGTAACCGTCTGTTGGTTCTCGATTTCGAACAGTGCCACGTAACCTGCCGAGCCAAACGGAATGACGATTTCGCGGACAAACGGATTGGAATCCTCGGCCTTGCGACAGGAAAAAGGAAACTCCTCAAGAATGGTCCACGCACGATCGATAACGTCCAGCGCCCGCTCTGCGGCCTCGAGGTCCTGTTCGGCCAGGAAACCATACAACCTTTCAAGATCGGATTTCGCTTCCAGGGTGAAGCGGAGGCGGAAGCTCACCCGTTGCGATTCGAGGCGTCGAGGATGCCGCGCAACGAATCCATGACTTCCTCCTTCGATGCGTATTCACCCGAGGACTTCGCGGATTCCCGAGCTGCCAGTCCACGTGCGATGAACTCGCTCTGGAGCTTGCGGTGTTCAATCTGCCGGCGAAGAGAGTCCTCGACAAAGCTGCTGAGCGATTCGCCTTCTTTCAACACGCTTTCTGCTTCGTTTCGAAGGTCTGGCGTGACCCGCAGCGGCGGAATGGTAGCCGATTTCATGGCGCCCTCAAATGTATCGCATATGCGATGCATTGTACTCCGGTGATACGCTATCTGCAACGGCCTGGGACGTGTTGGCTGACTTCCGGGTCGGCGGCTACTGTGGCAAGCGTTCTCCTTGTTTTTATCGGGTCCAGTGGCCGCTGCAGCGACTGGCTATGCCTCGTCATCGTAGATCACACCGCCGACCGTATCCACGAGTACCGTGTGGCATTCGACGTCAAACCATTCCCTGAATCGGTCGAGGCTTCGATCCTTCGGCCACAGCGTTGGATCGGTGTACCACCCCTCGAGTTCGGATTCGAATAGCTGCCGGTAATTTTGCTGAATCCACCGCTCGAGCGTGGCGCCGGTGTCTGCAGCCTCATCGCCTATCAGGTAAACGGTTCGTTCTTCGTTCGCAGCCGTCAAAGTGATCGCTCCGTCTCGGTCGCATGGATCCGCCTCGTTGATCCATACGACAGCCGGTTCCTTGTATCGAAGTATTACTGCCGCACGATTGATCACTGTGCATTCTCACGAATTACAACGACCAAGCTCTGCGCCAGAACGGGATGGCGTGAATTCTGGGAACGCAGTGGACAAAACGGCATGCCATTGGTCTGTGAATGTACTTCCTCGATACGGTGGTCTGTTCAATCCAACTAGCCTTCTTAGTTGAGCTCGAAAGTCGCGGATAGTGCGTATAAGGGGCCATTATGTCAGGAGCGAAACCGTCGGCGCGAGCTGAAACCGGGCTGAAACCGGCTAAATGCGGGCCGACGACGGCAGATCGAGGCCGCCATCGGGGCGAGCCGGCCCGACCCCTCGTCGGTCAGGCGCGTGAATCTTGCCCTTTCACCCGGAAAGGCCGGCGCATCACGGCGCAAGCCAAGACCCGCCCGTCCCTGAACAGTGGCCCGGGTAGTGACGAACAGGACAAAGCGGTCAGACCAGGCGATCGCCCTGCGGCGGCGCTCGGCTCGGATGCGCCGGATCGACCGGCTCCGCAGTGTGGCCGAGATGGTCCAGAATCCGCTCAATCACTGCGGGTTCCTCGATGCTGGCAATGACGCGCAAGCGGCCGCCGCATTGCTGGCAGGTTTCATCGGGCACGTCCCTGTGCCCGACCGCTTCGCGGCTGCCTTCGGCCGTGCAAATCGGCGATCCTGCCGATTTGTCAATGTCGATGGCGAACACCCGCTTGAGGCGTTGTGCCCAGCTCATCGCCCGTTGCCGATCGGTGGCCGCTGCCTCGCCACGCTCAGCGACAGTGCGTGTCCTGGGCACAATCTTTGCCCGGTCGCGGCTCGCCGGTGCGAACACGCCGTGGTACCTCGTCAAATGCGCGCGGGGTTTTGGCACCAGCGCGACGAGGCGCGCAATAAAGTCCTCGGGCTCGACAAAATCGCCGGGAGCGATTTTGGACAGCCGAAGGCTGGCCCGAAGGGCGCAGGGCAGGATGCCCGGAGCAACATCACGTGCGTGGTGCCATCGCGATACGGTGTGTTCACCGGACACGTCCCTGTGCCCGGCCCTTCGGGCGGCCTGCGGCCGTGCAAATCGGCAATCCTGCCGATTTGTGAGCGCATAGCGTACGTTCCCGCCCCGGGTCAGCGACAAGCGCTCGGTGGCGACCGGCGGTCTTGAGACGTAGCGCGCCAGGCGTTCCACCTTGTCTCGTTGCGACGCCTTTGCCGCGATGCCCGCGTGCAAAGAGAAGCCCGAGCTTTCGGCGACGTCCGACCGCGGCGCGTCCGGCTCGGCCGGTAGCGTCTGCAGCGTGAACACCTTCTGGCCCTCTCTGGGTCCCGTGGCGATCCGGTAGGTGATCGAAGACCCGAGCAGGCCGTGGTTCGGCGCCTCTTCGGCCGGATCGAAGGCGAGATAGGCATTGTCGATATCCCGCTCAATGAGCCCGGAGCGCTCGAGCGAGCGGCCGATCCGTTCGGCGATCCGCTGCACCAGGCCCTTGAGCTCCTCCGTACTCGGCGACGAAACAGGCACGAACACCAGGCGACCTTCACCCTCACGCCGATAAACCCCGTCGAGCACGAGCAGGAAAATCATGGAATTGCTACCGTTGCCCATATCCGCTTCGGATCGGCCTCCACTCGAACTCGAGGAGCCCTCACCAAACTCGCGGACCCCCAAAATGCAAAAGGGCCCCTCTGACAAGGGACCCTTTTGTGGTTATCGACAGATAGCTTTCAGAATGTTCCGGACACATGGTTTACACATGACGGCATTTGGGGGGAGCGCCCGGAGAGATTGACTCGCTACCTGCGGCAGCTCGCCCTTCGGGCTGCCTCGCTTCGCTCCGCAGTCTGTCGGCTCGCTTCGCTTGCCTCGGTTCGAACTGTGAAATTCGAAACAAATTCGCCAGAAACACAAGAAAACAAAAAGGCCCTCGCAAGGAGGGCCTTCTTGTTTTTGGCGCGCCCGGAGAGATTCGAACTCCCGACCTTCTGGTTCGTAGCCAGACACTCTATCCAACTGAGCTACGGGCGCAGCAATCGTAGGTCCAATGACCGTTGTCGTTTTCATGCCAGCAGCGCTGCGCGCTGCCCAGACACTCCCCTCGGCTTCGCCTCGGGTCCGGCCGCTCGGTTGCACCCTCGCGGCGTTCGTGGCTCGCCGAACTATGTTCGGCGCTCGCACTGCGTGCTCATCGCCCCTCACCCAACTGAGCTACGGGCGTCAGGTCCAATTACCGTTGTCGTTTTCATGCCAGCAGCGCTGAGCGCTGCCCAGACACTCCGCTCGGCTTCGCCTCGGGTCCGGCCGCTCGGTTGCACCCTCGCGGCGTTCGTGGCTCGCCGAACTATGTTCGGCGCTCGCACTGCGTGCTCATCGCCCCTCACCCAACTGAGCTACGGGCGCAGCAATCATAGGTCCGAAGACCGTTGTCTTTTTCATGCGAGCAGCGCTGCGCGCATTACTCGTTTTCAAACTGGCGGAGAGGGAGGGATTCGAACCCTCGAAGGGCTTTTAACCCTTACTCCCTTAGCAGGGGAGCGCTTTCGACCACTCAGCCACCTCTCCGTACTTTTGTATTCTGACTGATTTTCTGTCGTTCTGTCCTACCGCCGGTCGGGATTACTCGTCGCCTCCGGCTCCTCGCCCTTCGGGCCAGCATCGCTTCGCGACGCTGTTGGCTTCGATGCCTGCGGCATCTCGCGATCGAACCCTCGAAGGGCTTTTAACCCTTACTCCCTTAGCAGGGGAGCGCTTGTGCGTCGGGCTTCGCCCCCCGTCCTTCGGACCGGCCCCGCTGCGCGGCCCCGTCCAGTCGCGGCTGCGCCGCTTCTGTCGACCACTCAGCCACCTCTCCGTACCCTGTTCCCAAATCCAATGTAGTGCCGCGGACCCTGTCGCGCCAGGCGACTGACCGTCGATTCTACAGTGACTTGAAGAGTCAGCCCGGCATGCCGGGCCGAAAAAGGCAGCAAATAATACTGATGCGGGTGCGGCAGGTAAAGTCCGATCAGTCAGGAAATACGAGCAAATCAGTCGAAGGCGGCAGCCTGGACATGGTCGTCCGGATGACTGGCCCCGTTTCCGTTGACCTTCTTTTCGCGCTGGATGCGCTCAAAGATCTCTTCCCTGTGAACCGCAACCTCGCGCGGCGCATTTACGCCGACACGAACCTGGTTGCCTTTGACGCCGAGAACAGTAACGGTCACGTTGTCCCCAATGACAACGCTCTCGCCCACCCTTCTGGTTAGAATCAACATGAGTACACCCCTCCTCCTTGATGATGCAGAAGATTATGCCGTTAGTCGGTGCTTAAGATAATCAGGGATATCCTGAAATCTGACCGAATTGTGACAGAAAATAGTCAGTATTCGATCAACCAATTAGAATAAGTCTAAGCTACTTTTCCAGCTGTTGCCGAACCCATCCCTCGGTTGCTGCGAGCGCCTCGCCGAGTCGGCCCGGTTCGCGCCCGCCGGCGCGCGCCATATCGGGTCGCCCGCCTCCGCGGCCACCGACTATTTCCGCAGCCACGTTCACCGCATCGCCGGCGCGGAGCCTGTCGGTAATGTTCTTGGTAACGCCCGCCACCAGCGCAACCTTATCTTCGGCGGTTTTTGCTCCCAGCACGATTACCGCGGTACCCAGTTTGTCCTTGAGCCGGTCGACCGCATCGCGCAACGTCTTCGCATCAGCGCCATCGACCTCGGCTGCAACTACGCTGACACCGCCGACATCAATAGCCTGGGCCGCGAGGTCGACACCCTGCCCACCCGCGAGTTTCTGTTTTAGCTGTTCGATCTCCTTGTCCTGGAGACGGCCGCGTTCGACAAGGTGCGCCACTTTCTCAGAGAGGTTGTCGCGGTTGGCCTTGACCAGCGAGGCCAGCTGCCTGACCAGAGACTCGTTTGCCTTGATCACGGCGAGAGCGCCGCGTCCGCTCACCGCCTCGATCCGGCGCACGCCAGCAGCGACACCCGACTCACTGATGATCTTGAACAATCCGATATCGCCGGCGCGCGCCACATGCGTGCCGCCGCACAATTCGGTCGAAAATTCTCCGATTCGCAGCACCCGGACACGGTCGCCATATTTTTCGCCAAACAACGCCATTGCGCCGGAATTAATCGCTTCGTCGTACGACATCTCGGCTGCTTCGGCCGCGGCATTGATCCGAATCTGCTCGTTGACCAGATCCTCGACCTGCTCGATTTCGGCCGCGGTCATTGGCTCGTAATGCGAGAAATCGAATCGCAGCCGCTCCGGTGCGACCAGCGAACCCTTCTGCTGGACATGTTCGCCCAGCACCTGGCGCAATGCCGCGTGCATCAGGTGGGTCGCCGAGTGATTGAGCACGATGTCCTGGCGCCGCTGCGCATTCACCGCGGCGCTGGCCAGGCTGCCTTTACCGAGCCTGCCCGCACTGACCCGCCCGACATGCGCGTGCACACCGCCTACCTTGACGGTGTCCTCTACATCGAACCTGACACCTTCGCCGGTGATCGTCCCCGTATCGCCGACCTGGCCACCGCTTTCGGCATAGAACGGGGTTTTCTCCAGCACCACCTGACCGTGCTCACCCTCTTCCAGCGCCTCCACCTCAGTGCCGTCACGAAACAATGCGAGCACCACGGTATCGTCGCTGAGCAGCGAATGTCCGCCGAAGCGCGTGGCGGGCAATGCCGCCGTGCTGACGCTGCTCAGAACGTCCTGTTCGGCGCCGAACTTGCTGTGGGCGCGGGCGCGGGCGCGCTGCGCTTCCATCTCCTGCTTGAATCCGGCGTGATCAATCAGCAACTGCCGCTCGCGCGCGATATCCTCGGTCAGATCGACCGGGAATCCATAGGTGTCGTAGAGCTTGAACACGACCTTGCCGGGGATGACCTCGCCGTGGAGCCCGCCGATCGCGTTCTCGAGCATGCCCATGCCCTGGTCCAGCGTTTCGGCAAAACGTTCCTCCTCCTGCTTCAGCACACGCTCGATATGCGCGCGCTGTGCGCCCAGTTCCGGGTAGGCCGCTCCCATCTCCAGCTCGAGCGGCGCCACCAGGCGATAAAAAAACGGATCGTGAACGCCCAGCTTGTAACCGTGCCGAATGGCGCGGCGTATGATGCGCCGGAGCACGTAGCCGCGGCCGTCATTCGCCGGCAGTACGCCGTCCGCGATGAGAAACGAACAGGCGCGAATATGATCGGCGATCACCTGCAGCGACGGCAGATCCAGACGCTCGCTGCCGGTCAGGCGCGCGGCCGCTTCGATCAGGTTTGCGAACAGGTCTATCTGGTAGTTGCTGTGGACGCCCTGCAGCACCGCCGCCATGCGCTCGAGCCCCATGCCGGTGTCGACCGAAGGCTGCGGCAGTGGCGTCATCGCGCCATCGGCACCGCGCTCGAACTGCATAAACACGAGATTCCAGATCTCGACATAACGGTCGCCGTCTTCATGCGGCGACCCTGGTGGCCCGCCCGGCACGTCCGGCCCGTGGTCATAGAAAATTTCCGAACACGGCCCGCACGGACCCGTATCGCCCATCGCCCAGAAATTGTCTTTCGCGCCGAGCCGGCTGAATCGGGCCGGGTCGATGCCGATGTGCTGCAGCCACAGGTCGGCCGCTTCATCGTCATCCTCGTACACGGTCACCCACAGTTTCTCGGGCGCAAGCGCAAAACACTCCGTGACCATTTCCCAGGCAAACTCGATGGCTTCCTTTTTGAAATAGTCGCCAAAACTGAAGTTGCCGAGCATCTCGAAGAAAGTGTGGTGGCGCGCGGTGTAGCCGACGTTCTCCAGATCGTTGTGCTTGCCGCCCGCGCGGACACAACGCTGAGCGCTTGCCGCCCGCACATAATCGCGCCGTTCCTGACCGAGGAACACGTCCTTGAACTGCACCATGCCGGCATTGGTAAACAACAGTGTCGGATCGTTGCCGGGCACCAGCGGGCTCGACGCCACGACCGTGTGCCCGCGCTCATTAAAGAAATCGAGAAACTGTTGCCTGACCTGTGCGCTTTTCATTGCGGTTCCATCTCTGCCGCCATGCGGCCCGGGTTTGGGTAAAACAGATTATTCTGGCACATCCCGGCGCCGAGGTGGTGCCGGGTCCGCGCATTGGGCTGACAGCATCAGTCACTGTCGCCGGTGGCCGCCATCGCCTGTTCGGCAGTGAATCCACGGTACTGCAAAAACCGCGCCTGGCGCGCGCGCTCTTTGAAATCGGCAGGGGTGTCCGCACCGAAGCGCCTGGCGCGAACGGCGCGCGCCTCGGCAAACCAGTCCGCCCTGAGTTCTTCCACCGCCCGCAATGCCAGCGCATCGGCAACCCCACGCTGGCGCAGCTCGGCGAGGATGCGCTGCGGCCCCTGGCCCCGGCGCAGCCTTGAACCGGCAAAACTCCCGGCAAAGCGCTGATCCGACAAAAGGCCATCGTCCTGCAGCCCGTGCAGTGCCTGTTCGATCAAATCGTCCGGAAATTCGCGCGCACCGAGTTTGCGCCGCAGTTCCAGCTGCGAGTGCTCGCGCCGCGCCAGCAAGTCCATGCCGGCGCGGCGCACATCGATAAGCGTTGGTGGCTCTGGAGAGCCCTTCATCAGGCTTTGACGGCAGCCTCGGACTCTTTGAGATCCGCCTCGGCAGCGGGCTGAGCGGGTTTCAGCAACTGCGCGCGAATGCCCTTCTCGATCTCGGCCGCCATATCCGGATGTTCCTTGAGGTACTGGCGCACGTTTTCCTTGCCCTGACCGATACGATCGCCGTTGTAGCTGTACCAGGCACCCGACTTGTCGACAAGGTTGCATTGCACGCCCAGATCGATGATCTCGCCCTCGCGAGACACGCCCTCACCGTAGAGAATCTCAAACTCGGCCTGGCGAAACGGCGGCGCCACCTTGTTTTTGACGACCTTGACCCGGGTCTGGTTGCCGATCACCTCGTCGGCCTTCTTGATCGCGCCGATCCGGCGAATATCGAGACGCACCGAGGAATAGAACTTCAGCGCGTTGCCGCCGGTCGTGGTTTCCGGGCTGCCAAACATCACACCGATTTTCATCCTGATCTGGTTGATGAACACGACGATGGTGTTCGATCGCTTGATGTTCGCGGTGAGCTTGCGCAGCGCCTGCGACATCAGCCGCGCCTGCAGTCCGACATGCGAATCGCCCATTTCGCCCTCGATCTCGGCCTTCGGCGTCAGCGCCGCAACCGAGTCGATTACTACGACATCGACCGCGCCCGAGCGTACAAGCATGTCGGTGATTTCGAGCGCCTGTTCACCGGTATCCGGCTGCGATACCAGCAGGTTGTCGACGTCGACCCCGAGCTTCTCGGCGTAGGTCGGATCGAGCGCGTGCTCGGCGTCAACGAACGCACAGGTGCCGCCGACTTTCTGCGCCTCGGCGATCAGTTCGAGTGTCAGCGTCGTCTTGCCCGAGGATTCCGGCCCGTAGACTTCGACGACCCTGCCGCGCGGCAGACCACCGATACCGAGGGCGACATCGAGTGTCAACGATCCGGTCGAGACAACGTCCAGATCGCGCTGGGCGGTGGAGTCGCCGAGCCGCATCACGGAGCCTTTTCCGAACTGTTTTTCGATCTGACCAAGAGCTGCTACGAGGGCTTTCTTACGGTTGTCGTCCATCTGGCACCTGAATAGGAAATGAGGCTGGCGGGAAAGGGGGGATTATTCCACAGATCGAGGTAGCCGGCAGCCGCAAAACCGGCCCGGAGCAACAATTATTGCCCGGACCCGGGATAAGCCGCTGACGCAAGCGGCCAGCGCCGGATGACCTCGTACTGCGCTCCGGCCGGGTCTGTGACCGACCGTACCAGCACGAACGCGTCCGCGCGCCACTCGATCGGTGTGGCGGGATGCCTCCCGCCCGCCATGGTCACCTTGCGCGCAAGCGTGACATGCGGGCGGTACGGGCGCGCCCCGCGTGCAAACCCGATCTTCTCGAGCTCGTCCCACAGCGATGAGTACAGCCGCAGCAGCGCCTCGCAGCCACCACCCGGCGCCAGGACCAGGGTTTTCGCGCGCGGCCAGACCTTCAACGCATCCAGCGTCAACGCCAGCGCCGGCCCGTTCACCGCGGCGGCGGCCGCCGCAACGCCAGCGCGGCGTGCCTCAGTCACCGCGCCGAGAAAGGCCAACGTAATGTGCAGGTTTTGCGACGGCACTGGACGCCCGCCACTGGCGCGAACCGCTTTGCGTGTCGCCTGACGCAGCGTTTCACGCAGATGCTCGTCGGGCCACAGCGCAAAAAACAGCCTCGCGGTCGGCGCGTGGCGCCGCTCATGGGCCATCTACGGCAACAGGCCTGCCAGCGCGGTCAGAACCGCCTGGCGTCTGACTTCGTCACGGTTACCGTCAAAGCGGTGCATCCCCGTCATCAGCGGCGGGTCACCGCTGCGCCTTGCCCAGGCAAACCACACCGTGCCGACCGGCTTGTCGTCGCTGCCGCCATCCGGACCCGCAATACCACTGACCGCAATGGCGTGGTCTGCGCCCGAGATCGCACGCAAACCCTCGGCCATCGCCGTCACCGTTTCGCGGCTGACGGCACCGTGCTTGTCGAGCACGAAGTCAGGCACATTCAGAAGCTGTTGCTTGGCGGCGTTGCTGTAGGTCACGAGGCCCGTCCCGAATACCGCGGAGGAACCGGCGATATCGGTCAGCGCCTTGGCCACCCAGCCGCCGGTGCAGGATTCAGCGGTGGCCACCGTCTCACCGGCGTCGGCGAGCATCGTGACAACCTGGCCGGCCACTAATGACAGGTCTTCGTCTGTGGGAACCATGTCTCTCTCCCGGTAGCGTCAGATGATTAAACCGCGCCATCGCCGCGCGGTCCAGACCTTCAGTCCCGGGAAAGGAGTTCGCGATAAACGGCGAGATTGCCATCCACCATCGCCGCGACGCTGAAGCGTGCACGTACCCGCTCGCGGGCTACCGTTGCGAAGGAGCGCGCTTGCTCCCGGTTACGCAACATTGCAACGATCGCCGCCGCCAGTGCTGGCGGATCCGCCACCGGCACCAGCCTGCCGCTGACGCCGTCCTCGATAATCTCGGGTAATCCTCCAGCCATCGTCGCGACGACCGGTGCGCCGGCACAGGCAGCCTGCAGCACGGCGATGCCCAGCCCCTCGCGGTGAGCGGGGTGCACCACCAGATCGAGGCACGGCAGGATACGGTGGAGGTCGTCACGAAAACCGGCAAAACGCAGCGACCCGGCAATCCCGCGACGTTCGGCGTCGCGCTCGAGTTCCTCGCGTAACGGGCCGCGGCCAAAAATCAGCAACCGCGCCGCCGGCGCCGCCGCCAGGACATCCGGCCACGCGGAAACAAGGTCAGCATGGCCCTTGCGCGGGATAAGTTGCGCGACGATGCCGACGCATTGGTCATCGGCACCGAGCCCGAACTCGCCACGCAGCCACGCGATATCGCGTGGCCCCTCGAACTCGGCGCAGTTGACCGCGCTCGGCACCACCCGCAGTTTCGCCGCCGGCACGCCACACTCGAGCAGCACTGCGCGAATCGCGTCCGAGATCGCGATAATCCTGTCATAAAGGCGATACTTGATCGGCACCACCCAGCCAGGTTCAGGGTTGTCGACGCGGCGCGACAGCACTACGGGCACGCGCTCCAGCCGCGCGGCGATTGCGCCGAGCACGTCAGCGCCCCGCCGGCTGTGCAAGTGCACCAGGTCGGGTTTCGCGGTGCGGATCTCTCGACGCAATCGGCTGATGAACCCGAGGTCGTGGTCGCCGTTGACTGCGACCTCCCTTACCCGCGCCGATTCCGCCGCAGCAGCAGCGATGGCGCCACCGCGGGTGCAGACCAGCGTGTTCGCAATACCCGCGCCAGCCAGGCCATCCAGCAGGTACAGCACCTGTCGCGCACCGCCATAGAGATGTCGGCCGGTTTCAACATGGAGGACTCTCACGATGCCGGATGACAGGCGAGATCGCTCGCCGGCGGTGACGCCGCGCCGCGGCCCTCGCCGGCCCGGGCCCCCGCATAGAAGGCGGCGCGCCAAAACACTACTGCCCGCGTGACACTCATTGCGGCCAGATCGCTTCGACCAGCGCACAAATCTCGTCGCCCTGGTGGGCATCGCGCGCGATGTAGCGGTAAAAATCGACGGCCGCCGCGCGTGACGCGTCCGGGTCGAGTCGGACCAGTCGCGCGATCGTCTCGCGCCCGGCCGCGACATCGCCAGTCGCCGCCTGGGCGACAGCCAGCGTCCCCCAGGTGACATACCACCCGCTGTACTCGGCGAACGCCGCGCGAGCGTGCGCCACCGCCTCTTCGTAGCGCTCGAGTTGCAGGCAGGCCCATGCCAGACCGCAACGTATCCAGTGCATGCCCGGGTCCTTGGGCGAAAGCCGCATCGCTTCTTCGATGTGGCCGATGGCTTCTTCGGCGCGCGATGAGGCGATCAGCGCGAAGCCCAGATGGGCCTGATGCCACGCCGAGTTCGGGTCGAGCTCGGTCGCGCGACGGAGAATATCGACCGCGACGTGAGACTCGCCGAGGAAATTATTGATCTCACCCCACTGGCCGAGGATGACGGAATCGTCGGGCGCAATATTGATTGCGGTCCGCCCCTCATGCCAGGCCTCCGCGGCGGTCGCTTCCGGGTCCGGCGTCCACGCGTGGATGTAGCGGACCGCGAGGATCGCGCCGAGGAACGCATGCGCACGAGGATCCGCCGGAGCCAGCTTCACTGCCTGGCGGAACAATGACTCGGCCTCGTTCATCGATGCCCGGTTGAAGCCACCAAACGCCGTCGCGATTCCGCGCTGGACCAGGCCCCAGGCATCGAGCGTATCGACGTCCGCACGATAGGCGCGCCGACCCTCGGCGCGGGTCACTTCGGTGCCGAGACTACCGACGATGCCGCGGACGATGTCGTCCTGCATTTCGAAGAATTGCGCCAGCGGACGATCGAAGCGCTCCGCCCACACCTGCTCGCCGGTCTGCGCGTCGACCAGTTCGGTCGATACCCTGAGCGTGTCGCCGAGCTTGCGCAGCGTGCCTTCCACGACATAGCGCACGCCGAGTTCCGCGCCAACCCGGCGCGCGTCGACCGGGTTGTCGCGATACGTGAATGCGCTGTTACGGCTGATCAGGAACAGCCAGCCGTTACGCGACAACTCAGTCGTGATGTCCTGGGTCAGGCCGTCGGCAAGATAGTCCTGGACGCTCTCGCCACTGATGTTTGCAAATGGCAGCACTACCAGCGACGGCCGCCCCGGACGCGACGTTGTCTGAGGCGGTGTGGCCCGCACGGCGGCGGCGGTTTTGCCAGGCGGGCCAGGCTCCTGCTCCACGGGCTCGGCGACGAACTGGTAGCCGCGCCCGTGCACCGTGCGGATAACCCGTTGCGCGCCGCCATCGTCGCCCAGCGCCTGCCTCGCCTTCATCACGCAGCGGCTCATCGAGGTCTCGGCGACGACGACACCAGGCCACAATGCCTCCAGCAACTCGTCCTTGCCAACCACCCGTTCACGATGCTCGACCAGGTACAACAGCAGGTCGAAAACTTTTGGCTCGAGCGTAACAGGCTGTCCGGCGCGCTGTAGTTCGCGGGTCGGAGCGGACAGCACACAATCGCCGAAGCGATAACTCGGGTATGTCTCAGGCATCGCAGCGAAGCATAGCAGGCCGGCGTCCCCACTCCGCCACACAATATGCATCGCCGTCTCACCGCCATGAGCGGCATAGCGAGGATCCGTCGCGGTCAGCCGACTGTTGCGCTGGTCCGCCTGCGTCCGCGAAAACCGACACCATGACAAACGTCCAATCACTGATAGACTGTGCCGCGCCGACCCGATCAGAGAAACGCTCAGTGGCGGCGAAACCCGCAATCCGGAGGTTCGATATGCGAGCGATTTACCGCAACTGGTTGGGCGCAATGCTGTTATTGCTGCTGACCGGTCTGCTACCGATAAATTCGGTGCTGGCACAGGGTGCCGCCGAGAAGTCAGACGAGCTCACCTACGCGGAAAAAGCCGCGGCCCTCGACGCCGAAATCAATGCGCTGATCGCGGACAACAAACAGCTCAATGCACGGCGGGCACAGCATGAGGGCCAGTACGCCGCCGTTCTGTCGCGGCGTATCGAGGAAAACGCGCTGAGCGCGCTGGACAGCGCCCACCAGCTCGTTGAACTGGTCATCGAACACGAGGCCGCCGGCGGGGATCCGGGTCCATTCCGGGAGCGCGCGATCGAGCTGCTGGAGACGATTCCGGAAGGCGCCCGGAAATTCATCAATGAGCTGGCAAGCGACCCGCGAATGGGTTTGTCCGCCAAAACCGAGGATATGAGCGTGGCGCAAAAGGTCGCGCTGGAAGCCGATCGCGAGCGCCTTTCGCGGCGGATTCTCACCATCGAAAAAGCGATGCTGCGCAATCTCGAACTCTCGCGCAAGCTCGGCCTCGATACCACCGGGCAAGAGGAGTTCCTCGCCAAGGCGCTGTCGGATTCGGCCGAAAACCTGTCCGTCGGTCTGGAGATGACCAAGGAAAAAAGCAAGACGCTGGCGAGGCAGGTGGGAGCACTCCCGGCCGACACCGACCTGGCGGCACTTACCCTGGTCAACAATGGGCGGGCGAAACGCCTTTCCGAATCGTTGCGTGAGACCGTAGCGATGATGGAGACGCTGGAACTCGACGTGGTCCGTTACCGGCAGCAACTGATTGGCTCCGCCGGCAGCGTCACGACTGACATCTTCAACTTCGAAGTATTGAGTGGGCTGGTGGCGCGCTGGTTCGAATCGGTCGTTGACTGGATCAAGGAAAACCTGCCGCAGATTCTGTTCAATGTGTTGCTTTTCCTGGGAATAGTGTGGATCGCGCTGATGCTGTCGCGGATGGCACGCCGACTCACTACACGCGGACTGGACCGGGCGCCGGTGCGGGTATCGCGGCTGCTGCGCAGAATGATCATTGCGACGGCGGCCAACCTGGTATTGCTGCTTGGGTTGTTGTTCGGACTCGCCCAACTCGGTATTTCGGTCGGACCGCTACTGGCCGGCCTCGGTATCGCCGGCTTCATCGTTGGTTTCGCATTGCAGGACACGCTCGGCAATTTCGCATCCGGAATGCTGATACTTCTGTACCGCCCCTATGACGTCGGCGACATGATTGAAGCCGGCGGCGCGTTCGGCAAGGTCAGCCATATGAGCCTGGTCAACACCACTATTCTGACCGTAGACAACCAGACGCTGGTGCTGCCCAATAGCAAGATCTGGGGCGACGTGATCAAGAACGTCACCGCCCAGCGCGAGCGCCGTATCGACCTGGTGTTCGGCATCGGTTACAGCGATGACATACCGAAAGCGGAGAAGGTACTCAACGAAATAGTCGAAAGTCACAGCAAGATCCTGGAAGACCCCGAACCGGTAGTCCGGCTGCATACGCTCGGCGAATCCTCGGTGGATTTCGTGGTGCGGCCATGGGTCAAGACCGAAGACTATTGGGATGTTTACTGGGATATCACCCGTGCAGTGAAAATGCGCTTCGACGAAGAGGAGATCTCGATTCCGTTCCCGCAGCGGGACGTCCATATTTTCGCAGGCGACGAGACCGCAATCGCCGCCGTCACGCCGGCGCAGATCGAGCAAGAGAAAGTGGCGCCGAGCGGCGCCCAGCCGCGCGACGACGTGGATGGCGACAGCGATGGCGGGGACGACGGCGGCGATTCCAGCAACTAAAACGACTTGCCAGCGGGGCCGCGGCCCCGCTGCTTTGTTCGCCGTCTGCCGGTGCCGCCGGCCCTGCACGCCACGGCCTGCGTGCACGGGTTCCGGCCCGGCCCGCCGCCATTGTCGCCGGGACTCCCACGCATTACCCTGTTCCACCCGACCCGGAAACTCCTTTTCCCTGCCGTGAGTGCCACCAAGCAACCCGCCCAGCACACGCCGATGATGCAGCAGTATCTGCGCATAAAGGCCGAGCACCCCGATATCCTGATGTTCTACCGGATGGGCGATTTCTATGAGTTGTTTTATGAGGATGCGCGCCGCGCGTCGCAAATGATCGATATCGCGCTGACCCGGCGCGGACAGTCCGCGGGCGAGCCCATTCCGATGGCGGGGGTCCCGGTCCACAGTGTCGAGAGCTATCTCGGCAAGCTCGTGCGGTTGGGCGAGTCGGTCGCGATCTGCGAACAGATCGGCGATCCGGCCACATCCAAGGGGCCGGTCGAGCGCCGGGTCGTACGCATCGTCACCCCCGGCACGATTACCGATTCGGCGCTGCTCGACGAGCGCCGCGATAATGTCCTGGCGGCGTTGTATCAGCACCGTGACAATATCGGCCTGGCGTGGCTCGACATTTCCGGCGGCCGCTTCCACGTGATGGAGTGCGACGGCGAAGATGCCCTGCTGGGAGAGCTCGAACGACTGCGCCCTGCCGAACTGCTGGTTGACGAGGAGGCGCGCCTGCCCGCCGCGCTCGACGATTTCAAGACACTGCGGCGGCGCCCGCCGTGGCACTTCGACATTGAATCAGCACAACGCGTGTTGTGTCAGCAATTCGGTACCCGCGACCTCTCAGGGTTCGGTTGCGCAGAGCTGCATGCGGCGGTCGCCGCGGCGGGATGTCTCATGCATTACGCCAACGACACCCAGCGCAGCGCGTTGCCGCATTTGCGCGGGCTAACGACTGAGCAACGCTCCGACGCGCTGATCATGGATGCCGCAACGCGGCGTAATCTCGAACTGGAATACAGCCTGACCGGGCAGCCGGAACACACCCTCGCGGGCGTCATGGATGCGACCTGCACCGCGATGGGCGCGCGTCTGCTGCGACGCTGGATCAATCGCCCATTGCGCAACCAGGGGGAACTGCGGCGCCGTTTTCATGCGGTCGACACGTTGCGTCACGGCGAACGCTACCGCGATCTTCAGGAGTTGCTGCGCTCGATGGGCGATCTCGAACGCATTCTTGCGCGAGTGGCACTGGGCTCGGCGCGACCGCGCGATCTGGCGCAATTGCGCCATGGCCTCGCGACGCTTCCGGCGCTGCAGTCGCAGCTGGCGCCGCTGGACTCGCCCAAGCTGCGGCAGCTCGGCGCCGACTGTGCCGAACGACCGCAGCTGCACGATCTGCTGCATACCGCGCTGGTTGCCGAACCGCCGGTGCTATTGCGCGACGGCGGCGTCATCGCCGAGGGCTACGACGCCATGCTCGACGAGCTGCGTGCCACCGGGAAGCAGGCCGACCGCTATCTTGCCGACCTCGAACAGCGCGAGCGCGAACGTCTCGGCATCCCCAATCTGAAGCTTGGTTATAACCGCGTTCACGGCTACTACATCGAGATCAGCAAGGGTCAATCGGACAAGGCACCGCCCGAGTATGTGCGCCGGCAAACCCTGAAGGGAGCCGAGCGCTACATCATTCCGGAGCTGAAAACCTATGAGGATCGTGTACTTGGAGCACGCGACAAGGCACTCGCGCGCGAGAAGTCGTTGTATGAAGCGCTGCTTAAGGAACTCCTGGAAAACCTCGAAGCGCTGCAGAGCATGGCCGCCGCGCTGGCAACGCTTGACCTGCTCGCCAACCTCGGCGAGCGCGCACAAACGCTGGATCTCACCGAGCCGGTGCTGACCAGCGAGCCGCGGATCGATATCAAGGGTGGCCGCCACCCGGTCGTCGAGCAGGTGCTCGAGGAGCGTTTCGTACCCAACGACGTGCTTCTGGGGGATACGCGGCGGATGCTGGTCGTGACCGGTCCGAACATGGGCGGCAAATCAACCTATATGCGGCAGACCGCATTGATTACGTTGCTCGCGCACATCGGCAGCTTCGTCCCTGCCGAAAACGCCACGATCGGCCCGGTCGACCGTATTTTCACGCGCATCGGCGCCTCCGATGATCTCGCAGGCGGCCGTTCGACGTTCATGGTCGAGATGACCGAGGCGGCAAACATCCTCCACAACGCCACCGCGAACAGTCTCGTGCTGATGGATGAAATCGGGCGCGGTACGAGCACTTTCGACGGCCTTTCCCTTGCATGGGCCTGTGCTCATTATATTGGTGAGAAGCTGGGCGCGTTCTGTCTGTTCGCGACGCACTATTTCGAACTCACCGCACTGGCCGAAGAGCTGCCGGCCTGCGCCAACGTCCATGTCGAAGCCGCCGAGCACGGCGAAAAGCTGATCTTCCTGCATACAGTCCGCGACGGCCCCGCCAATCAGAGCTACGGGCTGCAGGTTGCCGCGCTGGCAGGTGTCCCCGATGCGGTAATCCGGCGCGCACGGCGCTATCTTGCTCACCTCGAACAGTCCCAGGACAGTGCGGCGGGCCCCCAGCAATCGCTCGATTTGTTCGGCGACGACGCCGCACCGCCGCCACCGCATCCGGCGGTCGTACGTCTGGAAGTGATTGATCCCGACGAACTGTCACCCCGCGCCGCGCTCGAATTGGTTTACGAACTAAAACGACTCGCCAGTTCGGAAGACTGACAGACAAGGGCTCACTGGCGCTCGAAAGTCCCGTCGCGCAGAAACGCGGCCACCTGCTCGGTCACCAGCTGCGACAGCACCATTCCGGTATGCGACACCGGCAACTGGATATGATCCGAAGCACCTGGCAGACGCGTTTCGGAAACCGCGACTGTACCGTCGTGAGGCGTCTCGACCGGCGCGAAAAAGTGGCCGAGTCCATGCCCCAGCGAACCGGCGATAATGCCAAGGTCGATCGCCAGGTCCCAGTCCGGCAAAGGCAGCATCGCCAGCACCTCGGCCATCACCGAACCAAGTACCTTGTTGCCTATCGGCCACGCCATGATGCTGTGGCCGGCGCGGCAACCCAGCAGCGGCGAGCCGAGAACGACAATTCGGCCGATATTGGCCGGGTGCGTTTCGCGCAACGCATGCAGCGTCAGCAACCCGCCGAGGCTGTGACCGACAAAGTGAACCACATCGGCGTCGATCTCGGCGGCGAAGCCGAGTAACTCGCTCGCGTGCAGCCCGAGGTGATCGCGGGTACTGCGGTAACTGAAGGGATGGCAGTCGTACGGGCCAAGCTCGGACAGGCGCTGGCGCAAAAAGTAGGTCTCGGCTCCACTCATCCACAGTCCGTGGCTGACGATGACGGCTTCGCGCGCGCTCATGCGGCGAGCCCCGCGTATGCTCCGATCGCGGCGCGGTCAGTAGGGAAATGCGCGCGCGCAATCGCGTCCTGACGCGGCAACCACTCGAACGCATCGTGCTCATCCGGATCAAGGCTCACCGCGGTGGGTCGCGGCAAAACGATCCGCCAGACATGTTCGGTATTGTGACGGTACTGCGGCGCATAGCGGTGCCGCCAGGCGGGCGCGATCGGGTATCGGTTGCACTGGCTGCAATCAATCAACGCCGCCGGATCAGCGTCTATCCCGGTCTCCTCGCGCAGTTCGCGCCGCGCCGCGGCCGCTATGCCCTCGCCCCACTCGAGGCTGCCGGTCACCGACTGCCACAAACCGGCCGGCTGGCGGCGCCGCAACAACAACACCTCGGCAGTCTGAGTAGCAACGATTACCAACACCGATTCAGACCGTTTGCCGCCTGTCGCAGTCAATGGCTCTCTTTTTGCCCCGGCGGCTTGCGCAATCGGATATGGAGTTCGCGCAACTGGCGCTCATCCACCGCCGAGGGGGCATCAGTCAGCAAGCAGGTGGCGGTCTGGGTCTTCGGGAAGGCAATGACGTCGCGGATGCTGGTGGCGCCGGCCATAAGCATTACCAGGCGGTCAAGGCCAAAAGCGATACCGCCATGCGGCGGGCAACCATACTTGAGCGCCTGCAACAGGAACCCGAACTTCTCTTCCGCCTCCTCGTCACTGATGCCGAGCAGATGAAAGACCGTCGATTGCATCTCCGGGCGGTGAATACGGATCGATCCGCCACCGATTTCCGAGCCGTTCAACACCATGTCATAGGCGCGCGACCGGGTCTGTCCTGGTTCAGCCGCGAGCAGCGACGGATCGTCGACGAGCGGCGCGGTAAACGGATGGTGCAATGACACCCAGCGCTTTTCCTGCTCGTCGAACTCGAACATCGGGAACTCGATCACCCATACCGGAAACCAGCCTTCCTTGACCAGCCCGAGATCCTGGCCGACCTTTACCCGCAGCGCGCCGAGTGCATCGTTGACGACGCTCGCCCTGTCGGCACCGAAGAAAATCAGGTCGCCGCTGGCGGCCTCGCAGCGCTTGAGTATGCTCGCGACGACATTGTCGGGCAGGAATTTGAGAATTGGAGACTGCAACCCGTCACGGCCGGCGGCGATGTCGTTGACCTTGATATATGCCAGCCCGCGCGCACCGTAACGCGCTACGAAATCGGTGTAGTCGTCAATCTGCTTGCGACTCAGCCGGGCGCCGCCCGGCGCGCGCAGCGCCGCCACCCGGCCGCTCGGATCGGCCGCAGGGCCGGCAAACACCTTGAATTCGACATCAGCCATCAGGTCCGAAACTTCCGTCAGCTCGAGCCCGACCCGCAGGTCGGGACGATCGCTGCCAAAGCGCGCTATCGCCTCGCTATAGGGCATGCGCGGAATCGGGTCCGGCAGATTGACATCGAGTACGCTCTTGAATACCTCGCGCACCATGTTTTCCATGGTGCCCATCACCAGCTCCTCATCGGCGAATGCCATTTCGACATCGAGCTGGGTGAACTCAGGCTGACGATCGGCGCGCAGGTCCTCGTCGCGGAAACAGCGCACGATCTGATAATACCGATCCATGCCCGACATCATCAGGAGCTGTTTGAATAGCTGCGGCGACTGGGGCAATGAGAAAAAACAGCCCGGCTGAGTGCGGCTCGGCACCAGGTAGTCGCGCGCACCCTCGGGCGTTGCCTTGGTCAGCATCGGCGTTTCGATATCGATGAAACCCTGATCGTCCAGGCAGTTGCGGATCGCGCGGGTAACCGCGTGGCGCAGCCGCAGATTTCGGGTCATCTCCTCGCGCCGCAGATCGAGGTAGCGGTAGCGCAGGCGGATTTCTTCGCTGGCCGACTCGTCGTGATGAAACGGGGGCGTTTCGGCAGCGTTCAGCACCTCGACTTCAGAGGCAAGCACCTCGATGCCGCCGCTCGCGAGGCGCTCATTGACGGTACCCGCGGGACGCGGGCGCACAGTGCCCTTTACCCGCAGCACGTACTCGCCGCGGACTTTCTCAGCTACCGCGAACACATCGGGACGATCCGGGTCGAACACGACCTGGACCAGCCCTTCGCGGTCACGCAAATCGATAAAAATCACACCGCCATGATCGCGGCGTCGATGCATCCAGCCTGCCAGTTCGACTTCTTCGCCGATCTGAGCCTCACTGACGTGACCGCAGTAATGTGTTCGCATGGGTAGAATCCCTGTTGACCGGACGCACGGCGGGCATCCAAAAAGACGCGCGATGGTACGACTCGCCCGCTGCAGGCGCAAGAAAACGGGCTAGTCGCTGCTTTTGGCGGCCGCCTTGGCGGCCGGCTTGCTGTCCTTTGCCTTGGAGTCGGCCGCCGGTTTGTCCTTTGTTTCCTTCTTGCCGTCGCCCGCTTTCGATTCGGACTCGGCGAGGTTACGCCGTTTGTCCTTGTCGTTCTTGAAATCGGTCTCGTACCAGCCGGAACCCTTGAGCCGGAAGCGCGGCGCGGAGAGGAGCTTTTTTAACTCGGGTTTGCCGCAATCCGGGCAAAACTTGAGAGGATCGTCGCTGATCTTCTGCAAAACGTCGAAATAGTGCCCACAGTCGCAGCACTCGTATTCATATATCGGCATCCCGAACCCCCTGGCTCACACGACCCATCGCTGGCGCTATTGTCTGGTCGATTCATCCATTTTCAATAGTGGAGAATACCGTGACGGCGCCGCAGATTACCGCGTCGCCGCCCGGAATGACCTCGCCCGGCGGCCTTCTCAGGCCGCGCGGGCAAAACCTAACTCGTCGCCTTCCACATCGATCGTGATCGTATCGCCCGGCCCGAACCTGCCCGCCAGGATTTCCTGCGCCAGGGGGTTCTCGACCCGTTGCTGAATCGCCCGCTTCAGTGGTCGCGCACCGTAGACAGGATCGAAACCAGTCTCGGCAATCTTGTCGCGTGCGGCTTCGGTGAGCTCCAGGTTCATCTCGCGTTCGGCGAGCCGGCCACGCAGCAGATCGATCTGGATATCCACGATCATCCGGATCTGCTCACGGCCAAGCGGGTGGAACACAACGATATCGTCGATGCGATTGACGAACTCAGGGCGGAAATGGTGAACCACATCATCCATGACCGCGGATTTCATGCGCTCGTAATTCGCCTCACCCGCGAGCTCCTGGATGCGCTCGGAACCAAGGTTCGACGTCATGACGATTACCGTGTGGCGGAAATCGACCGTACGTCCGTGACCATCGGTCAGCCGGCCGTCATCGAGGACCTGCAACAACACGTTGAAGACCTCGGGATGCGCCTTTTCGACCTCGTCCAGGAGTATCACCGAATACGGCTTGCGCCGGACCGCCTCGGTCAGGTAGCCGCCCTCTTCGTAACCGACATACCCGGGCGGCGCGCCGATCAGCCGCGCCACGGAGTGCTGCTCCATGAATTCCGACATGTCGATCCGCACCATCGCGTCTTCGGAATCGAACAGAAATGCCGCGAGCGCCTTGGTCAGCTCGGTTTTGCCGACCCCGGTTGGGCCGAGGAACAGGAAAGACCCATTCGGCCGGTTCGGATCGGCCAGCCCTGCGCGCGAACGCCGGATCGCATTGGCCACAACGTGCACCGCCTCGTCCTGACCCACGACCCGCCGGGTGATTTCCTCTTCCATCCGCAACAGCTTGTCTTTCTCGCCCTCGAGCATCTTCGATACCGGGATACCGGTCCACTTCGACACGACCTCGGCGATTTCCTCTTCGGTGACCTTGTTGCGCACCAGCGTCGACTCGCGCTGCTCGGCATCGGCCGCGGATTCAAGCTGGCGCTCGAGCTCCGGGATGCGGCCGTATTGCAGCTCGGACATCCGCTGCAGATCCTGGGCCCGGTGCGCAGTCTCGAGTTCGATCCGTGCACGATCGAGCTCTTCCTTGATCGCGGTAGCGCCCTGCATCGCGGCTTTCTCGGCTTTCCAGACTTCGTCGAGATCGGAATATTCCCGCTCGAGGGTGTCGAGATCTTCCTGCAACGCATCAAGGCGTTTTTTCGAAGCCTCATCGGCTTCCTTGGTGAGCGCCTCACGCTCGATCTTGAGTTGGATGATGCGCCGGTCGAGCCGGTCCATCGCCTCCGGCTTGGAATCGATCTCCATGCGTATGCGCGAGCCGGCCTCGTCCACCAGGTCGATGGCCTTGTCGGGCAACTTGCGATCGGAAATATAGCGATGCGACAACGTCGCCGCCGCAACGATGGCGGGATCGGTGATGTCGATGCCATGGTGGACTTCGTATTTCTCTTTCAGTCCACGCAGGATCGCAATCGTGTCCTCCACGCTCGGCTCATCGACCAGGACTTTCTGGAACCGGCGTTCGAGCGCCGCGTCCTTCTCAACGTATTTGCGGTACTCGTCCAGCGTCGTCGCCCCCACGCAATGCAGTTCACCGCGGGCGAGCGCCGGCTTGAGCATGTTGCCGGCATCCATCGAACCCTCGGCCTTGCCGGCACCGACCATCGTGTGCAATTCGTCGATAAACAGGATGACCCGGCCTTCCTGCTTGGACAGTTCGTTGAGCACGGCCTTCAGCCGTTCCTCGAATTCACCTCGGAACTTGGCGCCGGCAATCAACGACCCCATGTCCAGCGACAAGATGCGTTTGTCGCGCAAGCTCTCGGGTACCTCGCCGTTGACGATGCGCTGGGCCAGTCCCTCGACGATCGCGGTCTTACCGACACCGGGCTCGCCGATCAGGACCGGGTTATTCTTGGTCCGCCGCTGCAAGACCTGGATCGTACGACGAATTTCCTCGTCGCGGCCGATCACCGGGTCGAGCTTGCCCTGCTCTGCCCGCTCGGTCAGGTCCACGGTAAAGCGATCGAGCGCCTGGCGGGTTTCCTCGGCGTTCGGATCCTGCACCTGGGCGCCGCCACGGACCTCTTCAATTGCCTTTTCGATCGCACCTTTGACCGCACCGCAATCGCGCAACAGGTTGCCAAGCGTGCCTTTGTCCTCGATCGCCGCGAGAACGAATAACTCGCTCGAGATATAAGCATCACCGCGTTTCTGTGCCAGCTTGTCGCTGACATTCAGCAGCCGCGCGAGATCCTGCGAGATATGTACCTCGCCGGGCGTACCCTCTACCTGCGGCATACGGTCGATCGCATCACCGAGATGCGATCGCAACAGGTTGACGTTGACGCCGGCCTTGGCCAGCAGCGGCCTGACGCCGCCGCCGTCCTGGTCGAGCAATGCGGTCATCAGATGGACCGGCTCGATGAACTGGTGATCCTTGCCGAGCGCCAACGACTGGGCGTCGGCAAGCCCAAGCTGGAATTTGCTGGTGAGTTTGTCCATGCGCATCAGGCGCAACCCCGCTCAAAAGACTGGAAACTGCTGATTAGGTGGGGTCTGATCGGTGAAAATCAACCTCTTTTGCGGCTGTCAAAAGCGGCCGCTAATGCGCCAGCCCGTGCGCCAGCCGGGTCGCGCCGGCGACGACAAGCACGCCCAGCACGATCAGTGTGAGCTGGCTCAGCGCCGCGCCCGGTTCAAGGCGCCGATGCAGCCCAGGGATCAGGTCAGCAACCGCGACATAGACGAAACTGGCCGCTGCCACGCTGAGCACATAGGGCAGTATCGCGACGGCACCGGCCAGCCAGTAGAACGCCAGCACCGCGCCGATCACCGATGTCAGGCTCACAAGCAGATTCAGGGTCAACGCACGCCCGCGGCTCATACCCGAATTCAACAGGATGGCGATGTCGCCGAGCTCCTGCGGCAATTCATGGGCGAAGACTGCCAGCGCTGTAACGATGCCGAGATGAAAATCGGTCAGGAACGCGGCGGCGATCAACACACCGTCCAGCAGATTGTGAAAGGCGTCGCCAATCAGGATCAGCGTGCCGGAGGCGTCGTGGCCAGCGGCCTCGCCATGGGTGTGAACTTCACAGGTGTCGTGGTGACAATGACGCCACAACACCAGCTTTTCGAGCACGAAAAATGCCAGCATGCCAACGAGAACAGCGAGCCCGATTTTGCCGGCGTTTCCGGCTCCGGCCGTTTCAATCGCCCGCGGCAATAACCCGATAAACGCCGCCCCGAGCAACGCGCCGGTGGCAAAGCTCACCAGGTGCGGCAACAGGCGGTTGCGGACCTGCGCGCCGGCCAACAGGAATGTCGAGGCAAGCAGCGCGCTCGCCACGCCACCGACGACCGTTACCAGCAGGATCCATTGCAGCGTTGTCATAAGGTCAGTCATTGCCCGTTGTGCGCCAAACCAGCGTCGCCATGCGCCCGCTTTGACCGTCGCGGCGGTACGAGTAAAACCGCGCCGGATTCGAGAAAGTACAGTGCTCGCCGCCAGCTACGACGGTAACGCCGACGCGGGCAAGACGAAGCCGCAGCAGACCAAACAGATCGGCCATCGCGCGGTCTCCGGCGCCGGACACAAAACAGCGCTGTGCTTCAGCATCGTCCGCGGCCAGTGCCGCTACGACCTCGGGGCCCACCTCGAAGCCGCGCTGTGAGATCGCCGGCCCCATCCACGCCACCAGCCCGGACCCGCCACCGAGCGCCGCCACGGCGTTTTCCACCACCCCCGCAACGAGACCCCGCCAGCCCACGTGGACCGCGGCGACACGAGTTCCGCAGGCGGTCGCCAGCGCCAGCGGAATACAATCGGCTGTCAGCACCGCGCACACGACACCCACTTTTTCGGTCCAGGCGCCGTCTGCGCGCACCCGCGGGCGGGCGAGCGCTGCATCGACAACCGCCGACCCGTGTACCTGGGTCAACCACAACGGCTGCGCCGGCAGCCGCAGTTCGCGGACCAGAAAACTGCGGTTGGCCGCCACCGCGGCGGCGGCGTCACCGACATGATCGCCGAGATTCAGCCCCCGATAGGGACCGGTGCTGGCGCCGTCGATGCGTGTCGTCGTCAAGGCCCGCACCCGGCCCGGGGCGGACCAGCTGGCGTTAACGACCTCAAGACGCTGCATCGTTTGTCAGTCCGGTATCACGATTGGGCGGCAATCATTCGCCGCTGCCGCAGGAGTGTCAAATTGAGTCGCTGGCATGGGCTGCCGAATCCTCCTCCAGCGCTTGCAGCAGCGCCGCGAAATCAGCCGGAACCGGCGCCGTCCATGTCATTTCCTCGCCGCTCCCGGGATGGGTCAGCCCGAGGCGGCAGGCATGCAGTGCCTGGCGGCGAAACCCGCGCAATGCGGCCTCCAGCCCCTCGCTGGCTCCCGCGGGAATCTGCAGACGTCCGCCATATAGCGGGTCACCAACGAGCGGGTGACGTAGCCACCCCATATGTACCCGGATTTGATGGGTGCGCCCGGTCTCGAGCCGGACACCGATATGACTGTGCGCCCGAAACCGCTGCAGCAGCCGGTAATGAGTAACCGCAGCGCGGCCGTCGCGGCGCACCGCCATCCGCGTTCGTTCGACCGGGTGGCGCCCGAGCGGCTGGTCAACCCGGCCGCCGCCGGTCAATGCGCCGAGGCAGACGGCCGCGTATTCGCGCACAATGCGTCTCTCCGCCATCGCCGATACCAGCGCGGTATGGGCTTCAACGCTGGCCGCGACGACCATCAGACCACTGGTGTCTTTATCCAGCCGATGCACGATACCGGCGCGCGGCAAATGAGCGAGCCCGGGTCGATAATGCAGCAATGCATTTTGCAGCGTGCGGTCCGGATTGCCTGCACCCGGATGAACGACCAGGCCGGCCGGCTTGTTGACCACGATGATCGAATCGTCGGCAAATACCACGTCGAGATCGATGGCCTGAGGCCGGGGCGCGACCACGGTCTCGATAATTGCATCGACGATAATGGCGTCACCGGCGTGGACCGCCTCGCGCGGCTTGCATGCCGCGCCATTCAGGGTCACCTGGCCGGATGTTATCCACGTCTTGATCCGGCTGCGCGAGTAATCCGGCAGCAACCGCGCCAGCGCCATGTCAAGACGCAGACCGGCCAGTTCATCGGGAATTTGCAGCTGGTGCTGGCGATGAGTTTGCATGGGGACGAACGCGGCAGCTCGCACTCCGGCGGTGATGGCTGATCGAGGTTTCCGGTATACTGCGCGGTCTTGGCAACACCAGCAAGCCGCATATCGTGCAACCGATCGCAGATTCCCGATGAGTCTAACGAATCAATCGAACCCGAATGTTCCGCCGCCACGGCGCCTGACAGCACCCGGCTTCCTTGCCGTGCTGTTTGTCGCGGCCATGCTCGGCGGTTGCGCCGGGGACCGCGAGCGCGGCAACGACCCGCGCGCAACCCCGCCATGGCTGTACGACAAAGCCCAGGACAGCATCAAGTCGACTAACTACACCAACGCGATCTTTTTTCTCGAACAACTCGAGTCGCGCTTCCCGTTCAGCGATGAGGCCAAACAGGGTCAGCTCGACCTGATGTATGTTTACTATCGCGACGGTCAGTTCGAGTCGGCCATCGATGCGGCTGACAACTTTATCCGCGAGAACCCGACCCACCCGCGCGTCGATTATGCGTATTACATCGAGGGTCTTTCGCACTACGACCCGGCGAAGGGCGTGCTCGAAAAAATATTCCGGGTCGATACCACGATGCGGCCGCCGGTGGGCGCGCTGGAGGCCTACACAGCATTTTCCACACTGGTCGACCGATTTCCCAACAGCGAATATGCAGCGGACGCAACCCAGCGCACCAAGTTCCTGCGCAATCGCCTTGCCCGTTACGAAGCGCATATTGCGGAATACTATATTCGTCGCGGTGCCTATGTGGGGGCGCTGCGCCGCTGTCATCGCATTATCGAGACGTATTACGGCTCGGACAGTACCTACTGGGCCCTCGAAATGATGCTCGAGAGCTACCGCGAACTGGGAATGGGCGATCTTGCCGCCGATACCGAGCGGCTGCTCGAAGAAAACTCCCACCTGAAGAACTCGAAAAGCTGAAACCGGCTATGCGGCTTGCCTAGCGTCCCGGCCCGTAGCCCGATGTGATCGGATAGCGCCAGTCGCGCCCGAAGCCCCTGCGGCTCACCCGGATTCCCGGCGGCGCCTGGCGGCGTTTGTATTCGTTGCGCTTGACCAGTTCCAGCACCTCGCCGACCACCGACCGGTCGAAGCCGCGCGCGGCAATCTCATCGACCGAAAGATCGTCCTCGATAAAGTACTCCAGGATCGGGTCGAGGATATCGTAGGGTGGCAGCGAATCGGTGTCTTTCTGATCGGCGCGCAGCTCTGCCGAGGGTTCACGAGTCAGCACCCGCTCCGGGATCACCCGGCCGCAGCTATTGCGATAGCGCGCGAGCTGGTAGACGAGCGTTTTACTGCAGTCCTTGATCGGCGCGAACCCGCCCGCCATGTCGCCGTAAAGAGTCGCATAACCGACAGCCATTTCACTCTTGTTGCCGGTGGTCAGAAGCATCCGCCCGGTCTTATTCGAGATTGCCATCAGCACCATGCCGCGACAGCGTGACTGGATGTTCTCCTCGGTCGTATCTTCCGCCCGTCCGGCAAACTGCGCGGCCAGCGCCGCGACCGTTGCCTCGTAAATCGGCTCGATGGAAATCACGTCGTAACCGATACCGAGAAGCCCGGCCTGCTCCCGCGCATCCTCGAGGCTCATGTCTGCGGTATACCGCGACGGCATCATCACCGCCTGCACCCGCTCAGCTCCCAGCGCATCGACTGCGATCGCCAGCACGAGGCCGGAATCGATACCACCCGACAAGCCCAGCACAATGCCGGGAAACCCGTGTTTATCGACATAGTCGCGGGTACCGAGAACCAGGGCGGCATAGATTTCGGCGATGCCGTCGGGTTGTCCGGCCAGGCTGCCGTCGATGCAGCGCGGCGGCGATCCGTCGTGGTCGCGTCGAAGGGTTATCGTTTCCAGCGCCTCCGCGAACAGCGGCGCGCGATGCACAACCGCGCCGGTTTCGTCGATGACCATCGAACCGCCGTCAAAAACCAGTTCGTCCTGGCCGCCGACCATGTTCAGATAAACCTGCGGCAGCCCGTGCACGGATACGTTGTCGGCCAGCACTTCGAGGCGCCGTGGCTGCTTGCCCATCGCGTACGGGGAACCATTGATCGACAGCAATACTTCGGCACCGGCCGCGCGCGCCTGCGCCGGCGGCCCGGGCTCCCACAAATCCTCGCACACCGTTAGCGCGAAACGAATGCCGCGGAACTCGACCACGGTGGCTCCGGTGCCGGGCTGAAAATAGCGCATTTCGTCAAACACGCCGTAGTTCGGCAGGCATTGCTTACGATGATTGCCGATCAAATCGCCGTCAACGATTAACGCGGCCGAGTTGTAGATAAAATCGCCCTCATACTCCGGATAGCCAACGACAATGGCAACGCCGCGCAATTCGTCGCGCAACTGGGCCATCGCCGTTGCGACATCGTGACGCAGGCGACTGTGAAACAACAAATCTTCGGGCGGATACCCGGTAACGGCAAGTTCGGGGAACAAGACCATGTCGGCGCGCTGTTGGTCACGCGCGACTGCAGCCGCCTTGACTATTTTGGCCGTGTTGGCACTGACATCGCCAACGACGAGATTCAACTGCGCGAGAGCGATGCGTAGCTCGGTGCTCATTGTCCCCAACTGCCGCCAGGCGGCGTGGTACGTGCGTCAGTAGCGCGAGCTCTAAAGCCCGAGCCGTTCGGCCATCGCGCTGCCCAGTTCCGCGGGCGAACGCACGGTCGTCGCACCGGCCGCATCCAGCGCTTTGAACTTCTCTTCGGCAGTACCTTTGCCGCCGGATACGATCGCACCGGCATGGCCCATCCGCTTACCCGGAGGCGCGGTGACTCCGGCGATATAAGCCACGACCGGCTTGGTCATATTGTCGCGAATATACTCGGCCGCGGCTTCCTCGTCTGTGCCACCGATCTCGCCGACCATGATGACGCCACTGGTGGCCTCGTCCTGTTCGAACAACTCGAGGCAGTCGATAAAGTTCATGCCGCGGACGGGATCGCCGCCGATGCCGACGCAGGTAGACTGACCGGCACCGATCTGGGTCGTCTGATAAACGGCCTCATAGGTCAGCGTGCCGGAACGCGACACGACACCGACCGAACCCGGCTTGTGAATGAACCCCGGCATAATGCCGATCTTGCATTCTCCCGGCGTGATGATTCCCGGGCAGTTCGGCCCGATCAGGCGGCACTCGTAGTCTTTCAGGGCCGCCTTGACACTGACCATGTCGTTGACCGGAATACCCTCGGTAATACAGACGACCAATTCGATCCCGGCATCGGCCGCCTCGAGAATGGCATCGGCGGCGAAAGGCGCCGGCACATAGATCATGCTGACATCCGCCCCGGTTTCTGCGACGGCATCATGAACGGTGTCGAAAACCGGCCGTTCCAGATGCGTTTCGCCGCCACGGCCCGGGGTCACGCCTGCGACCACCTGGGTGCCGTACGCGATGCACTGCTCCGAGTGGAACGTGCCCTGTTTGCCGGTGAATCCCTGACACACGATTTTGCTGTTCTTGTTGACCAGAATGCTCACTGTTTCTTTCCCGTTTCGTTGGGTTGACTGACTACGCTGCTGCGGCAACCGCTTTCTTGGCGGCGTCGGTAAGGTCGTCCGCGGCGATAATATCGAGCCCGCTTCCGGCCAGCATTTCGCGTCCCTTGTCGACGTTGGTGCCCTCGAGCCGCACCACCACCGGCACCGCCACACCCACTTCCTGCACCGCCTGGATGATGCCTTCGGCGATGAGATCGCAGCGGACGATCCCGCCAAAAATATTGACCAGGATTCCGCCCACATTCTCGTTGGAGAGAATCAGCTTGAACGCCTCGGTCACACGTTCCGCGGTTGCACCACCGCCCACATCGAGAAAGTTCGCCGGCCGCCCGCCGTGCAACTTGATCAGGTCCATCGTCGCCATTGCCAGACCCGCGCCGTTGACCATGCAGGCGATGTTGCCGTCGAGAGAGACATAGTTGAGCCCGTGGGCGCTGGCCGCGCTCTCCTTGGGATCTTCCTGGCTCGGATCGCGTAATTCGAGCAAAGCCGGCTGGCGATAAAGTGCGTTGCCCTCAAGATTTATCTTGCCATCGAGAGCGACGAGATCGTCATCCCCGGTAACGATCAACGGGTTGATTTCGACCAGGCTCGCATCCTTTTCGATAAACATCCTGGTCAGCGCGGCGACGATGGCTCCGAACTGTTTAACCTGCTTGCCCGCAAGACCGAGGCCGAATGCCAGCTTGCGGCACTGGTACGGCTGCAGACCGCAGGCCGGGTTGATCGCCACGGTGAGAATCTGTTCGGGCGTCTTCTCCGCGACTTCCTCGATATCCATGCCGCCGGCAGCGGAAGCCATCACGACGATGCGTTCCACAGCGCGATCCACTAGCATAGACAGGTAGAGTTCGCGTTGAATATTCGATGCAGTTTCGACGAGGATCGACGTGATCGGCAGACCCTCCGCCCCGGTCTGATGGGTCACCAGCGTCTTGCCCAGCATCCCTTCCGCGGCGGCCGTAACGGCCGCAACGCTATCAACGAGCTTGACTCCGCCGGCTTTGCCCCGCCCACCGGCATGAACCTGGGCCTTTACCACCCAACGGTCTCCGCCCAGCTGCTCGGCGGCGTTTCGCGCATCTTCAGCCGTTCGCGCGGCGCTACCGCTCGGCACGGGAATCCCGTAGCTACTAAACAGCTGCTTGGCCTGATATTCGTGAAGGTTCATACCTGCCTCGGAAGTCGTGGGAAGCCAAAGGGCGGTTATTGTCTGACAATCGGCCGCGGAATCAAAGCTGAAGCTCGGTTAGCGCTCTCGCATCGAGTACAATCTGCGGCGATTGCATGCCGGTTAACTCTATGGATTCATCGCCCAGCCTGGTCGAGAAAGTGCCATCCGCACCGCTGCGCGACATGCAGCAGGGGCTCATTCAGGACGATCCGGACCTGACCTGGCGCATCCTGCGTCTGCTGAACATCTATCGGGTATTCATCGCGTTGCTGCTGCTGACGCTGCATGTTTTCAGCGCGGTGCCGCAAATGGTCGGTGCGCAGCATCCTCGCCTGTTCGTGGCGGCGGCGCTGGCGCTGCTCGGTTTTGGCGCGGTCAATATGATCGCCGTGAATCGGCGCTGGCCCGGACTGCTGGGGCAACTGGCTTTGCAACTGGCCGTCGATATCGCGGTGGTCGTCACGATGATGCATGCCAGCGGCGGCATCCGCAGCGGCCTCGGCAGTCTGCTGGTGATCACCGTCGGTGCCTGCAGTCTGCTGTTACCGCGCCGCGCCGGTGCGCTGGCGGCCGCGGTTGCCGCGCTCGCGATTCTCGGGGAACAGGGATTGAGCCAGCTGCAGGGCGTTACCGCGGGGGCGGACTACATACCCGCGGGCGTTCTCGGCGCCATCCTGTTCGCGATCGCGCTGGCCGGATATCCGATTGCGCATCGAATCCGCGAGACCGAGGCGCTGGCCGAGCAACGCGGCGTCGACCTTGCCAATCTGGCCGCACTCAACGACTACATCATCCAGAACCTGCGCGAGAGCATCGTCGTCGTGGATGGGGCGGACCGGATCAGACTGATCAACGGCTCCGCTGCCCGCCATCTCGGCGTCTACCAGGACAACACCGGCACCCCGCTGGCAATAGTCGCGCCACGCCTGTCGGAGCTGGTGACCGCGTGGCGCGGGCGTCTGAACGGCGGCGTCCAGACAGAATCGGCCGCCGCCGCATTCACCGGCGCGGATGGCAGCAGCCTCATCAACCCCTATTTCGCTCCGATCGGCACCAGCCAGCAGGGTGCGCTGCTGATCTTCCTCGAAGACGCGAGCCTGCTGGCGGAAAAAGCCCAGCAATCCAAGCTCGCCGCTTTGGGGCGATTGTCGGCGAGTATTGCCCACGAGATTCGTAACCCGGTCGGTGCAATGAGCCATGCCGGCCAGTTACTGGGCGAATCGCCAACGCTCGGCGAGTCCGAAAAGCGCCTGACCGAGATCATCCACAACAATGCCGGCCGGGTCAGTACGATCATTGAAAACGTGCTGCAACTGTCCCGCCGCGACAACACCCGCCCCGAGCGCCTGTTGCTGGAGGACTGGCTCCGCGAATTCGTCACCGATTTCTGTTCGAGCGGGCAAATCTCGCCGGAGCGGATGAGAATCTCGAGCGACGGCGACGAAATCGAGGTGCGGATAGACCCCTCGCATCTCGAGCAGATCATGTCCAATCTGTGCGAAAACGCGTTCAAGTATGGCTGCCCGAACGGCACTACCGACACAATCGAGCTGCGCACCGGGCGCATGCCGCGTGGCGGCAGGCCGTTTCTCGAGGTCGCCGATCAGGGCCACGGTATCGACGACGCCGATCTCGACCGGATCTTCGAACCATTCTTTACCGGCAAGGGCGGCGGCACCGGACTCGGCCTGTTCATTTCGCGCGAACTGGCCGAGTGCAACCATGCCCGGCTGCTCTACCATCGCGGCGAGGTTGGGGGGAGCGTGTTCCGTATAGTATTTTCCGACCCGCAACGGTGGGAGAACCAGGCAGTGAGGGCGATGTGACCAGCAGATTTCCGACCGTACTTGTCATCGACGACGAACCGGATATCCGCGAGCTTCTGGCTATGACGCTGGAGAGAATGGACGTGGACCCCAGCATGGTCGAGTCGATCGACGCGGCTAAAAACCGTCTGCTGGAGCGACGCTTCGACCTGTGCCTGACCGATATGCGCTTACCGGACGGCGACGGCCTCGAACTGGTCGAGTGGATGCAGGATCACGCACCGGACGTCCCGGTTGCAGTGATCACAGCTCACGGCAACGTCGAACTCGCAGTCCGTGCGTTGAAACTCGGCGCATTCGATTTCGTGTCGAAACCGCTGGATCTTGCAGATCTGCGCAAGCTGGTGTCCTCGGCACTGAAGCTGAAAAGCGATCTCGAAGACACAATGGTATTGCAGGGCAATCGCCTGCTCGGCGATTCAGAGGCGATAAAACGGGTACGCGAACTGATCGCCAAGGTTGCACGCAGCCAGGCGCCCGTGCACATCTGCGGCGAATCCGGCACCGGCAAGGAACTGGTCGCCCACCTGATCCATGACAGCGGGCCGCGCGCTGATTTTCCATTTGTCCCGGTCAACTGCGGTGCCATTCCCACTGAACTGATGGAGAGCGAGTTTTTCGGCCATCACAAGGGCAGCTTTACCGGTGCGGTCACCGACAAGGTCGGGCTGATGCAGAGCGCCGAGGGCGGTACGCTGTTTCTCGACGAGATCGCCGACCTGCCGTTACACATGCAGGTAAAGCTGTTGCGCGTGATCCAGGAACGCAACGTGCGCCCGATCGGCGCGAACGAGGAAATCCCGGTTGATATCCGCATTCTCTCGGCGACACACAAGAACCTGGAACAGGAAGTCGCCGAGGGACGATTCCGCGAGGATCTCTATTACCGGATCAACGTCATCGAACTGCCAGTGCCGCCGCTGCGCGAACGCGGCAAGGATGCGCTGATACTGGCGAAACACCTGCTCAAGCGCCAGGCCAGGGCCATGCAGATGGCGCTGCCGGAGCTGACTGCCGATGCCGAGCAAAGCCTGCTGGCGTATCACTTCCCGGGCAACGTGCGTGAACTGGAGAACGTCCTCGAGCGCGCGATCACGCTTGCAAGCAACGAGCAAATTTCGGCAAGCGATATCCAGTTGCGCAGCGGAGCGCCCCAGGCAAGCCGGGTTGCCGGCAACCCGGCCGCCGCCGCTGGCGCGCTGGGAGAGCAACTCGAGGGCATGGAACGCGAAGCGATCGTGCAGGCGCTGGAGCAGACCCGATACAACAAAACCAAGGCCGCGCAATTGCTGGGTATCAGTTTTCGCGCGCTGCGTTACCGGATAAAGAAATTCGGAATCGAATAGCGGCGCCGCGGCGCACGGCCCGGAAACCGGCGGCAATCCCGTTCGCCCAGCGGCAAGTAGCCTTCGCGACCTGCCGGGCCCGCCCTTCTGACATAAACAGCGTCACCATCCGGCGACGTCACTGCCAAAATTTGTCACTTTGTGACGTCCACTGCCAGTTAGTGCTGTCGCCAGACACCGACATCATCTGTGACCGAGTCCACACGAAAAAAAATAAACCCATAAACATCAAATATTTATACCGACCCACCCAATTCTGGCACGCGGGTTGCTACATCTAGGGCACTGGCGAATGACGCCGTGTTTGAAGTTCATTTTGGTTCCATTAGGGAGTTCAGGAAAATGATGATGAAGAAAGTGCAGAAGGGTTTTACGCTCATCGAACTGATGATCGTTGTGGCGATTATCGGTATTCTCGCAGCGATCGCGATTCCGGCCTACCAGGATTACACGATCCGCTCGCAGGTTTCGGAAGGTCTTAACCTCGCCGGCGCCGTCAAGGCCGCCGTGGCCGAGCGTTATGCCCAGACCGGTGTCTGGCCGACCACGCTGACCGAGCTCGGTATTGTCGACGCCGGTGGCGCCGAAACGCCTCCGGTCGGCAAATACGTCGGTAGCGTTGACATGGCGGGTGCGGGCACGCTGATCGTGACCTACGCCGGCCCGGCCACTGGCGGCCAGGCTAACGCCGCTGTCGATGCCGGTGTTCTGTTGATCCAGCCTTACGTCAGTGCCAACCAGGACGTGATCTGGCGTTGCGGTTATGCCGCTGCTCCGGCCCAGGGTGGCGTGGTCAACACCGATGCCGCCGGTACCGCTTCGGTTGATTCCTCGGGCGGCACCGACGTGCTGCCGAAGTATCTGCCGCAGAGCTGCCGCTTGTAAGCAGATTCTGGTCCGGACCGGGGGTCAGGCCTCCGGCCCGGCCCGGGACTCCGAGAAGGCCCCTCCCATCGGGAGGGGCTTTTTCTTTAGCGAGGCAGTCGTGCGCAGCCAATGAGTTATAGTGTTCGGCCCGACTGGGTGCTCGGAGGCGTGCATGGGGCGTGGTTCGGCTGGATTTACAGCGATAGAAATGGTGCTGGCGATTTTCGTGCTGCTGGCGCTGGCGACGATTACCGTTTATGCCTATCAGACCTACTCGGTCCGCGACCAGGTCGGAGACGCGTTGCGCGCCATCGCGCCGGTGCAACGCCAGATAGAACATCGCTACCAGCAGGACCAGATGCTGCCGATAGACCGGGTCGCCGCGGGTCTCAGTGCCGACCCCGGAGATACCGTCATCGAGGAAGTCGCCAGCATCGAGGTCGAGCGTGGACGCATCGTGCTGGTATTCGGACGCGAGGCACTCGAGCGAATCGTTATGGACCGGCTCAGTCTGACGCCTTATGAAACCCAAAACGGATCGTTTGTGTGGCGTTGCGGAGACGGCGCTGTGCCGGACGGAGCGCAACCTCTGTTCGATACCGGAAAAGGCACCGAGGCCATTGATTTGGCAACAATTCCTGACAGGTACCTGCCAGCGCAGTGCCGCTCGCCGGACTAGCGTGATCAGAAAGCTGTCGAAAATGTGATTCAGGTTCGATTTCGCTCTATGATCCTCTGCTAGCGTTATGTAAGCTAATTCGACACCGACACTACGGACCAGAAAACACGATGGCGGTTACCGCAATCAAAGCCACCCTGAGCGGTCTGCCGCGGCGCCTTGTCGCCGACGGCCTGATCGAAGAGGCGACCATTCTCGAAGCCGCAGACGCGGCGAAGAAGGAAGGTGCGTCGCTGGTGAGCTATCTGGTCGGCAAGCAACAGCTTGCAGCGCGTGACGTCGCCATCGCCGCGGCCGAGGAGTTCGGCGTGCCGCTGATGGATCTTGACGCGCTCGATATCGACCTCGGGATCGTCAAACTGGTCAACGAGCGGCTGCTAAACAAACACCAGGTTCTGCCGCTGGCCAAGCGCGGCAAACGGGTCTATATCGCCGTCACCGACCCGACCAATCTGCATGCGCTCGACGAAATCAAGTTTCAGACCGGGCTGTCCGTCGACGCCGTTGTCGTCGATCAGGACAAGCTCGTGGATCGCCTCGCCAAGGCGCTCGAGGCTGTCGATACGAGCATGTCTGCGCTTGCGGGCGAAGACGACTTCGATCTTGACAACCTCGAAGTCGGCGCCGGCGACGAAGATTCCGCCGCGGACCAGGTCACCCGCGACGATGTCGACGACGCTCCGGTGGTGCGGTTCGTCAACAAGGTCCTGCTCGACGGTATCAAACGCGGTGCTTCCGACATTCATTTCGAGCCCTATGAAAAAGCGTTCCGGGTACGCATGCGCTTTGACGGCGTGCTGAAAGAAATCGCATTGCCGCCGGTGGCTTTGTCACCCAAGGTCGTCGCCCGGCTCAAGGTCATGAGCCGTCTCGATATTGCCGAACGACGGGTGCCGCAGGATGGTCGTATCAAGATGCGGTTGTCGAAGAACCGCGCGATCGATTTTCGTGTCAGTACCTGTCCCACGCTGTTCGGCGAAAAAGTGGTGCTGCGTATCCTCGATCCGTCCAGCGCCAAGCTTGGCATCGAGGCGCTCGGCTACGAAGACCAGCAACGCCTTCTTTACACCCATGCGCTGTCACAGCCCTACGGCATGATCCTCGTGACCGGCCCGACCGGCAGCGGCAAGACCGTGTCGCTCTACACCGGCCTCAATATTCTGAATACCGAGGACCGCAATATTTCGACCGCGGAAGACCCGGCAGAAATCAATCTTCAGGGCATCAACCAGGTCAACGTCAACCCGAAGGTGGGGCTGACTTTCGCCTCCGCGCTCAAGGCATTTCTGCGCCAGGATCCGGACGTGATCATGGTTGGCGAGATCCGTGATCTCGAAACCGCCGAGATCGCGATCAAGGCGGCCCAGACCGGTCACCTCGTGCTTTCCACGGTGCATACCAATGATGCGCCGAAGACGCTGACCCGCCTGGTCGACATGGGGGTCAAGCCCTATGCCATTGCCTCGACCCTGAGCCTGGTCATAGCGCAACGCCTTGCCCGCCGCCTGTGCGGTAATTGCAAGGAGGTCGTGGACATTCCGCGCGAGGCACTAGTGAAAGAAGGATTTTCCGAGCAACAAATCGACGCGGGTCTGACCATCTTCGGTCCGGTAGGTTGCAGTCAGTGCAACAGCGGCTACAAGGGCCGCGTCGGTGTTTACCAGGTGATGCAGGTTTCCGAGGATATCGGCCGCATCATCATGGAAGGCGGAAACGCCATGCAGATCGCGGAACAGGCGAAAGAAGAAGGTGTATGGGACCTTCGCCGCTCCGGGCTGCAAAAAGTATTAGACGGTGTAACAGGCCTGGAAGAAATCAATCGCGTAACGATTGATTAGGACCTGTGCCGTTTCTTGGTTTTTTCGGGGAGTACCGATGGCTGAAGCAGCAGTAAAGCAATTTCCCTTCCAGTGGGAGGGCACCGACAACAAGGGCAACCGGGTCAAGGGCAAGAGCGTTGCCGTGTCCGAGGCCGCCGTGCGCTCGGAACTCCGGCGACAGGGCCTGGTGCCGGTCAAGATCCGCAAGCAGAGCGCGCTGTTCCAGTCGCGCGGCAAGGTCACGCCGGCGGACATCGCGATTTTCAGCCGCCAGCTGGCCACGATGATGTCCTCGGGAATCCCGCTGGTCCAGGCTTTCGAAATCATCGGCGCGGGGCATGACAATCCGGCAATGCGCAAACTGGTGCTGGCGATCAAACAGGACGTGGAAAGCGGCACGGCGCTGGCGAACGCATTTGCCAAGCATCCGCTGCATTTCGACGACCTGTACGTCAACCTGACCGCAGCCGGCGAACAGGCGGGCGCGCTCGAGACACTGCTCGACAAGATCGCGACCTACAAGGAAAAGACCGAGGCGATCAAGAAGAAGATCAAGAAGGCGCTGTTCTACCCGGCCGCGGTCCTGGTCGTCGCAATGATTGTGACCGCCATCCTGTTGATCTTCGTGATTCCGCAGTTCGAGTCGCTGTTCCAGGGCTTCGGCGCCGACCTGCCCGCATTTACCCGTATGGTCGTCGACCTGTCGGCATTCGTGCGCGCCAAGGGATGGTTCCTGGTAATCATCGCGGGTGGTGTCGTCTTCGGGTTTCTCTGGATCAAAAAACGCTCCAGGGCATTCCGCGAATTGCTCGACCGCATGGCGCTCAAATTCCCGATCATCGGCACGATTCTGCAAAAGGCCGCGATCGCCCGCTACGCACGTACCCTCGCGACTACATTTGCCGCAGGCGTGCCGCTGGTTGAAGCGCTCGAGTCGGTCGCTGGCGCTACCGGCAATATCGTGTACGAAAATGGCGTGATGCGTATTCGCGATGAAGTTGCAACCGGCCAGCGCCTGCAGCGGGCGATGGAAAACACCGACCTTTTCCCGAACATGGTCAATCAGATGATCGCGGTCGGTGAGGAAGCCGGCTCGCTCGATGACATGGCCAGCAAAGTGGCGGACTTCTACGAAGAGGAAGTCGACAACGCCGTTGACAGTATGAGCAGTCTGCTGGAACCGCTGATCATGGCGATTCTGGGTGTACTGGTCGGTGGCCTGGTTATCGCGATGTATCTGCCAATATTCAAGATGGGCTCGGTGATCTGATTACAGGCGCCGGGATGGGTTTTGCCACGAGGAATGCCGCAAGCACGCTTGCGGCTTCTTTTTTGGGTTCTGGGGAAACATGAGCGTTTTCGACCTGATGCAGCACTCATCGCTGTTTTTTCTCGGTTCGACGCTGATCTTTGGACTGCTCGTCGGCAGTTTTCTCAACGTCGTGATCTATCGCCTTCCGATCATGCTCGAACGCGACTGGCGTGCCCAGTGCGCGGAGTTGTTCGGCAACGGGACGGATGCAGACGAACCGGCCAAACCGTTCAACCTGATCAGGCCAGGATCCGCCTGCCCAAAGTGCCACGCTCCGATCCGCGCCTGGCACAACGTCCCCGTAGTCGGGTGGCTGCTGCTGCGCGGCCGCTGTGCGAATTGCAAAGCTGCCATCCCGGCACGGTATCCTGCGATAGAATCGCTGACCGGAATCTGCTTCCTGCTCGTGGCCTGGCGTTTCGGGGTGACCTGGGAGACGGCGGCGGCATTACTGCTGACCGCATTCCTGATCGGTCTGAGCTTTATCGACATCGACCACCAGCTGTTGCCCGACAACATGACGCTGCCGTTGTTATGGGTGGGTCTCGCGCTGACGTTATGGCATGGTGATACAGCCGCTCAGACGCTGTTTATTGCGCCGGACAGGGCAATCATCGGAGCACTGGCCGGCTATCTCAGCCTGTGGAGCGTCTATTGGCTTTTCAAACTGATCACTGGCAAGGAAGGCATGGGACACGGCGACTTCAAGTTGCTGGCCGCACTGGGCGCCTGGCTGGGCTGGGAGTTACTGCCGCTGATCATCATCCTGTCGGCGCTGGTCGGGGCAGTGATCGGTATTGCGATGATTGCCATTGCCGGCCGCGATCGGCAGGTACCCATTCCGTTCGGCCCGTACCTGGCGGCAGCCGGCTGGATCGCGCTGTTGTGGGGCGACACGATAGTCTCCACTTATCTCAGAACCGCCGGCATGTAGCCCGGCCCGGGTGAGTAAAGACGTGTCGAACCTGATCGGGGGCGTCCTGCGCGTCGGGCTCACCGGCGGTATTGCCAGCGGCAAGAGCACCGTTGCCGACATTTTCGCCGGACTCGGCGCACAGATCATCGATACCGATATCATTGCCCGGGACGTCGTGCGACCCGGCAGCGATGGCCTCGCAGCGGTTGTAGCAGCCTTCGGAGACGGGATCCTCGGCGACGACGGTCAGCTCGATCGCCGCAAATTGCGCGAAATTATTTTCGCCGATGACGATACTCGCGCGCGGCTCGAGAGCATACTCCACCCGCTGATCCGCCATGAGATGCTGCGTCAGGCTCGCGAAGTGCGTTCAGCGGTTCAGATATTCGTGATTCCGCTGCTGACCGAATCCGGACTCGCCGATCAGGTCGACCGGGTGCTTGTGGTCGACAGTCCGGAATCGGCGCAACTGGCCCGACTGCTTCAGCGCGACGGCGGGAGCGAGCAGACCGCGCAGAAAATTCTCGCTGCCCAGGCGACGCGCGAGCAGCGCCTGGAACTTGCTGACGACGTGATCGTCAACGATACGACCGTTGCACGGCTGAAGTCGCGGGTTGAGGAGCTTTACGCGGTCTATCTGGCAGAGGCCGGCGCTGCAAATTCCACTCGCGGTTTGCCGAGTTCCGTCAGCCTGAGCGAGAATAGTGACATGGCCGGACCCGCAGTCGGAATTCGCAGCGCCCCGCAAAGCGTCACTTACGAGCAACCCCTCAGCGAGCGGATGCGCACATTCCTGCGCCTGGAGTTCCTGTACCAGCAGGCCAACTACCATGCCGAAATCAGCGACTCGTGGAGCACCCGCGCGGCGGTAGCCAGTTTGCTCGAAATCCTCGCGATACTCTCACGCGGCGATGTTCGCAGCGATGTCATGAAAGAGCTGGAGCGCCACAGCCAGTTACTGGAGGCCTATCGAACCCGGCCCGGTGTCGATTCGAGCCGCTTGCAGGCAGTGCTGGGAAATCTCCAGTCCCTGCGTGCCCAGCTTGCGGAGGGACGCACTCATCCCAGCCACAAACTCAAGGAAAACGAGTTTCTCAACGCAATCAAGCACCGCAGCGCCATCCCCGGCGGGACCTGCGAATTCGATCTTCCCGACTATGGCCACTGGCTGCACCTGGAATATGCGACGCGGTCGGCGGATCTCGAATCCTGGCTGGTCACACTACGGCCTCTGTGCGACGGCGTCGCGGAGTTGCTGTGGCTGACCCGCGCCGGCGCCGAGCACCAGGAAGAGATTGCCCGCGGCGGCCTGTTTCAGCACGGTCTTCAGCGTGGCAGTCACAAAGAATTGTTACGGGTCACGCTGCCGGGCGAATCCGGGCTGTTCCCGGAAATCAGCGGCAATCAGCACCGTTTCACCATTCGATTCCTGAGCTGGCAGGCGGTCGACAAACGCCCCGCCCAAATCTCTGAAGACGTGCCATTCGTGCTTGGGGTTTGCTGAATGGCCGGTGCCCGGAAAATCGAGGTGCGGTGTCCAAACTGCGATGATGCCGTCAGCTGGGACGCAGCATCACCATGGAAACCGTTTTGCAGCGAACGTTGCAAGCTGATCGATCTGGGCGCCTGGTTTCAGGAAGAGCGCGCCATCCCCGGCAATGAACCGGCCGGGCAAGACGCAGCCGGCGACCACGACTAGCCGCAAGCGGTGAGCAGCATGCCCGGTACGCGCGTGCGCGGCAGTTTTTTCGAACGCGCACGCGGCGGCGACAGGCATCGCCCGATTCTCCTCTACCTCCACGGACTCGGCGAATCCGGGCTGTGTTTTGAGTCGTTGATGGGCCACCCCGCGCTGTCGCAGTGGCCACAGGTCGCCATCGATATGCGCGGCTATGGCCAGAGTGCGCGCACGGCGCAAGCGCTTTCGCTCGAATCTCACGCCCACGCACTCGCGGCGGTGCTGACAGCGCGGCGCTACGTATTGATCGGCCATTCAATGGGCGGCGTCGTCGCGACGTTTCTGGCCGAATTGCTCGACCGGCGGGTCGCCGGATTCGTCAACATCGAGGGCAACATATCCACGCCCGATTGCACCTACAGCGCCCGCATCGCGGCTTGCGATCCTGCGGAATTTTCCGCAACCGGATTTTCCAGGCTATGCGCGGAGGTCGAGCACAGCGGCGCCGACGATCGTGCGCTCGAATTGTATGCGCGAAGTCTGTACCTCGCCGATCCGCGGCAACTTCACCGCAACGCGACCGATCTGGTCGCGATATCTGCCGGAGAATCGCTGGCGGCGAGAATGGCCGCGCTGGCGATGCCGACGATCTACCTTCTCGGCTCGCCCGGTGGCAGCGGTAGCCGGACCCGCCAGCTACTCGACCACGCCGGCGTGGCGTGGTCGGCCATTGCCGATGCGGGGCACTGGCCGTTTATCGATCAGACTTCGCTGTGCGCGACCGCAATCGCCAGTTTTATCGGGCGGCTCGAGGACTGACACTCACTGGTCGGGCACGAGCCCCTGCGCGCCGAGCCACCACGCGGCGGCAAGCGCCCCGCCCACCCATGCCGCGGGCACAAAGACCGGCCGTGACAGCGTGCTGATGATGGCACTCAATTCGGCATCGTCGGGTTTCGCAGAAGCACCGTCATCGCCAACCCCACTCAATAAAGAGAACGCAAGTCCGGACCCGCCACATAGCTCCGCATCCCGCAGCAGAAACCGGCCGTGCCGCGAGTGCTCCGTCACTTTTGCAACAGCGACGCCACAGGCCCGTGCCGTGGCAACAAGGCGCGCATTGTCCGAATCGTGTAACCGCACCGCCACGGTATCGATGCAGACAGTATCCACACCACTCGCAGTCATTTTCTCCAGCCACGGCCGCAGGTTGCACTCGTCTCGAGGCGCGGATGCGGCGCAGACCACTTTATGTCCCAGGTTGATCGCGGCAATGACCGGGCGGTCCGCCGCGAGTATTCCCTGTTCCGGCAAACTGGCCGGCGTCACCCAGCGCAACGCCTGACCTTCGAGCCCCGCGGGCTGGCCGCGATAACGCCGTACCGTCCAGACATCCAGGTCAATCAGGCGGTCGGGATAGTCATGCTGTATGCGGATAAGCGGTCGCGCGGACTCGACATCGACACCGAGTTCCTCACGCAGCTCGCGCACCAGGCCGGGGAACCGCTGCTCATCAAGATCCAGCTTGCCACCAGGAAACTCCCACTCGCCGCCCATGTGCAGACCCGGCGGGCGTTGCGCTATCAGCACATTCCCGCCGCTGTCATACAACACGCCCGCAACGACGGCGATCCGTCGCGCGGTCAACGCGCTGTCAGCCAAGCTTGCCGTGGCATTGCTTGTACTTCTTGCCCGAACCGCACGGACACGGCTCGTTGCGGCCGACTTTTGGTTGTTCGCGAACAAACGGAACCTGCGGTTCGGCCGGCGCCGCCCGGCGCCGCCCCATGGCCGCGCCGGCCTGTGCCGCAGGCGCTTGCTGCGGCTGCGCCGCGACCGCTGAACTCGGTGCAGCATGCTGATACTGCATCTGGCTGGCATCGCTACGCTCGCGGTTAACCGCCTCGACATCGTCCTCGCTGCGCAACTGAACGCGTGACAGGATACTGATGACGTCGCGCTTGACCTGGTCGAGCATGGTCGTAAACATCTCGAACGCTTCGCGCTTGTATTCCTGCTTCGGGTTTTTCTGAGCATAGCCGCGCAGGTGGATACCCTGGCGCAGGTAATCCATCGCAGCGATGTGTTCGCGCCAGTGCGAATCGAGCTGTTGCAGCATGATCGCCTTTTCGAAATGACGTATTACCGGCGCACCGATCTCCGAGACCTTGGCCTCGTACAACGTGTCCATCTCATCGAGTATCCGGTCGCGCAAAGCCGGCTCACCCAGATTGTGATCCTCATCGAGCCATTGTCCGATGGGTACGGGTGCGCCAAACTCGCGCTCCAGTACCTGGCTCAGAGCATCGACGTCCCATTGTTCCTCGACGCTACCCGAGGGGATATAGCGGTTTATTTCAGCATCCATGACCTCGCGGCGGATACCTGCTATATCGTCGCCGATCTCCTCGGCCGCCATCAGATGCGCCCGCTCCTTGTAAACCACCTTGCGCTGGTCATTCGCGACGTCGTCATACTCGAGCAGCGATTTACGAATATCGAAGTTATGCGCCTCGACCTTGCGCTGGGCGCGTTCGATCTGTCGCGTCAGCATCTTGCTTTCGATTGCCTCGCCCTCGCGCATGCCGACTCGCGACAGCAACGACTTGGTTCGTTCGGGATCGCCAAAAATCCGCATCAGGTTGTCTTCCATCGACAGATAGAAGCGGCTCGAACCGGGGTCACCCTGCCGACCTGAGCGGCCGCGCAACTGGTTATCGATACGCCTGGATTCGTGGCGTTCGGTACCGATGATGTGCAACCCACCGGCTTCGAGAACCCGCGTGTGGCGCTGTTCCCACTCCTCGCGCAACGATGCCCGGGTCGCCTCGTCGATCTCCTCGCCGAGCGCGGCCAACTCTGCCTCGAAGTTGCCGCCCAAAACGATGTCCGTACCGCGGCCGGCCATGTTGGTGGCAATGGTGATGGCGCCCGGCCGTCCGGCCTGGGCCACGATCGGGGCCTCGCGCTCATGCTGTTTCGCATTAAGAACTTCGTGGGGCAGTTTATCCTTGGCCAGCAGACCGGACAGATACTCCGACGTTTCGATCGATGTCGTGCCAACGAGCACGGGCTGACCGCGCTGCTGGCAATCGCGCATATCCTCGAGGATTGCGTCGAACTTGTCCTTCTGGGTCAGGTACACGAGATCGGCGCGGTCGTCGCGCACCATCGGCTTGTGGGTCGGAATCACGACCACTTCGAGGCCATAAATCTGCTGGAATTCGAACGCCTCGGTATCGGCGGTACCGGTCATACCCGAGAGCTTGTCGTACATCCGGAAGTAATTCTGGAAGGTAATGGAGGCGACGGTCTGGTTCTCTTCCTTTACCCGGACACCTTCCTTGGCTTCGATAGACTGGTGCAGACCATCGGACCAGCGCCGGCCGGGCATCGTTCGCCCGGTAAATTCGTCGACTATAACCACCTCACCGTCTTTTACGATGTAGTCGACATCAAGATGGAACAGCGCGTGAGCGCGCAACGCAGCGGTCAGATGGTGCATCAGGCGAATGTGTGCGGCATCGTAAAGGCTGTCACCCTCTTCGAGCAGGCCGGCCTCTGCCAGCAGGCCCTCGACCCGCTCATGCCCTGCTTCGGTCAGATAGGCCTGCTTGGATTTCTCGTCGACGGTAAATTCGCCGGGCCCGTCTTCCTCTTTCTGCCGCTCCAGTTTTGGCACGATCTTGTTCATTCGCGCATAAAGATCGGTTCGTTCCTCGGACGGACCGGAAATAATCAGCGGTGTTCGCGCCTCGTCGATAAGGATCGAGTCGACCTCGTCGACTACCGCAAAGCCGAGTTCACGCTGCGCTTTATCCTCGACCCGGAACGCAAGGTTGTCGCGCAGATAATCGAAACCGAATTCGTTGTTGGTGCCGTAGGTGATATCGGCCGAATAAGATTCGCGTTTCTCGGCCGGGCTCTGGCCGCTCTTGATGACACCGACCCGCAGACCGAGAAACTCGTAAACGGGTCCCATCCAGCCAGCATCGCGCGCGGCGAGGTACTCGTTGACCGTAACGATATGCACGCCCTTGCCGGACAGCGAGTTCAGGTAGGCGGCAAGCGTCGCCACCAGCGTTTTGCCCTCGCCGGTACGCATTTCGGCGATGTTGCCGTCATGCAGCACCATGCCGCCTATCAACTGGACGTCAAAGTGGCGCAATCCCAGGCTGCGTCGCGCCGCCTCGCGGACCGCGGCAAACGCTTCCGGCAACAGCTCATCGAGAGTCGCCCCCTGTTGCACACGCTCGCGGAACTCGTCGGTCTTCAGCCGCAGTTGCTCATCGCTAAGCGACTGCATGGCCTCCTCGAACGCGTTGATTTTGTCTACGACCTTGCCGTAACTGCGCAACAGCCGTTGATTGCGACTGCCGAAAAACCTGGTGAAAATGCTTGCCACCCGTTGCTACCTCTTGCGGGTCATATGGGACCCATGGCGGCGGCCACAGCCGGGTTCAGGCTGTCGCCACAAAAAAACGTCTATTTTACGTTTATCCGGAAGGGGTGGGAAATCGGCGAGGAATCAGTCTTTCGCGCGGATGTACTCGAGCGGGTTGACCTTGTGCCCCCCGCGCAGAACTTCGAAATGCAGATTCGGGCCTGTCGCTCTGCCGCTGGACCCCATTAACGCAATGGTCTGACCCTTCTCAACCTTGTCACCAACTGCCACCAGGTTGATTTTGTTGTGCGCATATCGCGTCACAAATCCGTTCCCGTGGTTTATTTCGACCAGATCTCCATAACCGTAGCGATCCCCGGAGTAGGTCACAACGCCCGCGCCCACGGCGACAATTTCGGCGCCGTCGCGACCGGCAAAGTCAACTCCCCAGTGACGGGCGTTTTTGCCAGTAAACGGGTCCGTGCGTTTGCCGAAGGTCGATGAAATCCAGCCCGATGTGACCGGCCGCCCCTGTGGCTGGACCTGTTGGCTGAGATTGCGGTTCAGCAACAGGTTTTCGAGGACATCCAGCTGGCGCTGGCGATCCTCGACCTGGCTTGCGAGAAAACCGAGCCGTTCAGTCATTTCCGGAACACCCAGAGAAGCCGCGTCGGTCCCCGGCTCCGGGCCACCCATCGCCGGCACGCTGTCAAAGTCGAATTCGCCGTCCTCGAGACCACCCATCTGGGTCAGCCTGCGCCCAAGCGCGTTGAGCCTCACCACATGCGCATTGAGTTCGGCCAGCCTGACCGCCAGCGCGTCGATCGTGCGTACGCCGTCGTCACGCGCCGCATCGACTTCCTTGCGCTGCTGTTCCAGTTCTACCCGCATGCTGTCTAGACGTTCGCTGGGAACTGCAAGCGTAACGTTTCGACCCATTGTGTAACCGCCAATCATGCCGGCAATCATGATTGCCGAGATCCCGGCGGCAAACCACGCCAGCACCACGGGGTGGGTAATGTGCAACTGGCGGGCGCGGCCGCGACGGCCGGTGATAAAAATAATGTTCATGCGCTCAGGCCCGGTCCATGGAGAACACAAACCGCAGCGGGAAACGCGCCAGGCGTCGTGGCAGGCAGCACAGTTGCGCTATTTCCATCTCGATTAAACATAATATGCAGTTACAATCCCGTATTCGCCGTTCTTGCCGGCAAGCCGGCCGATTTGCCTCACCGACTTGCGCCGGGTTAGTTTCTCGACTGTTGTTCCGAATATGCCGAATTCACTGCCTCAGCTCAAGAATCAAACACGGTTTTCTAGACTTGCGTCACCTTTAATGAAACCACGCAAACTTTCGAACATCCTTGCCGGCAAGGGTGGCGACCTCGCAAAACTGCTTCACCGCGCCGAGGAGATCGCCGGCCTGACAGACACTGTCCGGCGCCTGCTGCCGGCGAACGTGGCCGCGCATGTCGTCGCCGCCAGTCTCCACGACAAGCGTATGGTCATCCTCACCGACTCACCGGTCTGGGCAGCGCGTCTGCGCTATCTTGACCCCGGGATCGACAAACGGCTGGAAAGCCTCGACATCGAAGCCGAACGCATTCAGATCAGGGTGCGCGCTCCGGCCGAAAAGCCCGACCGATAACAGCTCAGGCCGAAGCCGGAGCCACGTAGGACAGCGGCGACTCGACAGCCGGTTCGTCGAAAGTCACTTCCTCCCAGGCGGACTCATCGGCCACCAGCGCCCGGATCAGACTCACGTTGAGATCGTGACCGGTCTTGTATCCGCTGAATTTTGCCAACAAGCCATGGGCGAACAGATAAAGATCGCCTATCGCGTCGAGAATTTTGTGACGGACGAATTCGTCCCGGTAGCGCAATCCTTCTTCGTTCAGGATGCGATAGTCGTCCAGAACGATGGCGTTGTCCAGCGTGCCGCCCAGCGTCAGCCGACGGGCGCGCAGCGATTCGATGTCGCGCATAAAGCCGAAAGTCCGGGCGCGGCTGACCTCGCGCAAAAACGTGGCGGAGGAAAATTCGATACCCGCAGACTGCGCATTTCTTTTAAAAACAGGATGATCGAAGTCAATCTCGAGATTGATACTGTAGCCTTCGTGAGGCTCGATCTGGGCCCACTTGTCACCGTCCTCGACGCGCACCGCGCGAATGATGCGCACCACGCGCTTGGCAACGTTTTGTTCGGCAATACCCGCGGACTGCAGCAGAAAAACAAAGGGCCCCGCGCTACCGTCCATTATCGGCACCTCGGCGGCGCTCAATTCGACGATCGCGTTATCGATTCCAAGACCGGCGCAGGCTGACAGCAAGTGCTCGACGGTGGCAACCCGTACCCCGTCCCGCACCAGGGTCGTTCCCAGTGTCGTGTCGCCGACGAATTCCGGACGCGCAGGAACATCGACCGGCTCGTCAAGATCGACCCTGCGGAATACGATTCCGGTGTTCGGCGCTGCCGGACGGAGCTTCAGGAATACTTTTTCACCGGAGTGGAGTCCCACACCGGTGGCCCGGATCTCATGCTTGAGTGTTCTTTGTTGCAACATGCAGCAGCCCTCCTCTCCCCTTGTCACCACACTGACCCATTACGCGTGCGTCCTGCGGCGATTCCCCCAAGTAAGGAGATAGTGCTGTTGATGGGACTCACATGCCGAAAATCCTGGTCGGCAAGCGCGAGCGTTATTCCCCTGACGGATTGGCGCGGCAATTTAACACATCGGCAACAAAACCGAAACAATACGGCGGCGCCCTTCCTCGGGCGCCGCCGTCTGTCAGTCCGCCTGCCGTCGCAGAAACGCCGGGATGTCCAGCAGATCACCATGCTCGGCCCGCTCTTCGGCCTGCACCGCAGACTGCTGGCGCTTGCGCAGGACCGTGGGCCTGTCGAGGTCCTCGTAACCCGCACCGTTGACGACCCGCTGCGGCCGTTCCACCAACTGAATCTTCGGTTCCGCCGCCGCTATCGGCCGGCCCAGGCCCGTCGCCACGACCGTGACCCGGATCTGATTGCTCATCTCGGGGTCGATCACGGTGCCGACCACGACCGTAGCATCGTCGGATGAGAATTCCTCGACCGTCTGGCCGACCTCGTGGAAGTCGCCGATCGACATATCCGGACCCGCCGTAACATTGACCAGAATTCCGTTGGCGCCGGTCAGATCGATATCCTCCAGCAACGGGCTCGACATTGCCGCCTCGGCGGCCTCGCGCGCGCGATCGTCGCCAGTCGCGGTACCCGTCCCCATCATTGCCATGCCCATTTCCGACATCACGGTCCTGACGTCAGCGAAATCGACGTTGATCAGTCCCGGCCGCGTGATCAGGTCGGCAATACCCTGCACCGCTCCCTGCAACACCTGGTTGGCGGCCTTGAACGCATCCATCAGCGATATCTGGGCGCCGAGCACTGCAAGCAGTTTTTCATTGGGGATGGTAATCAGCGAATCAACGTACTTCGCAAGTTCGCAGATACCCGTATCCGCGATGCGCATGCGCTTGCCGCCTTCCCAAACGAATGGCTTGGTCACCACCGCAACAGTCAGCACCCCGCACTCCCGCGCAACCTGGGCCACTACCGGCGCAGCACCGGTGCCGGTGCCACCGCCCATGCCCGCGGTAATAAACAGCATGTCGCTGCCATCGATGACTTCCATCAGGCGATCGCGATCTTCCATCGCTGCCTGCCGCCCCACGTCCGGATCCGCACCCGCACCCAGACCCTTTGTAATATTGCCGCCAATTTGCAACGCGGTTTTGATCTTCGTGTTGCTCAGCGCCTGGGCATCGGTATTGGCACAAATAAAATCCACACCCTCTATGCCTGCATTGATCATATGAGTGACGGCGTTTCCGCCCCCACCGCCGACGCCAATCACTTTGATAATGGCGTTTTGGTCTACCGAATCGACCAGCTCGAACATCGCTCTCTCTCCTCTGACAAAACGGCTAAACGAAGCCTAAAAATTTCCCTGAAACCATGCTTTCATTCGCTCCCAGATCTCCTTGAGCCCACTGCCGAGCGGTGGCTCTGCACCGCGCCGGCTGATCGACTCCAGTCCATAAAGGAGCAAACCAACACCCGTTGCGTGTATCGGGTTGCGCACAACCTCGACGAGACCGTCGACATGCTGTGGCACTCCGAGCCGCACCGGCATGTGGAATACTTCCTCGGCGAGTTCGATAGCGCCCTCCATCTTGGCGCTGCCGCCGGTAATCACGACGCCCGCGGCAATCAGCTCCTCGAACCCGGAGCGACGCAATTCGTCGCGGATAAGACTGAACAGTTCCTCGTAACGTGGCTCGACCACCTCCGCGAGAGTCTGCCGGGCGAGCCGCCGGGGCGGACGGTCGCCCACGCTGGGCACCTCAATCGTCTCGTCCGGGTTGGCCAGCTGCGACAATGCGCACGCGAATTTGATCTTGATGTCTTCGGCATACTGGATCGGCGTGCGCATGCTCACGGCGATGTCATTGGTCACCTGGTCGCCGGCGATCGGGATCACCGCGGTATGGCGGATCGCTCCGCCGACAAACACCGCGATATCCGTCGTACCGCCACCGATGTCCACCAGGCAGACCCCGAGTTCTCTCTCGTCCTCGGTAAGCACCGCATAACTCGAAGCGAGCTGCTCGAGGACGATGTCCTCGACCTGCAGGCCGCAGCGCTGCACGCACTTGACGATGTTCTGTGCGGCCGCGTCGGCACCGGTCACGATGTGGACCTTGGCCTCCATCCGCACGCCCGACATTCCGACCGGCTCGCGAATTCCCTCCTGATGATCGATCAGGAATTCCTGCGGCAGGATATGCAGAATCTTCTGGTCGGCCGGGATGGCAACCGCGCGTGCGGCGTCAATCACCCGATCGACATCTCCCGGGCTGACTTCCTTGTCGCGGATCGCCACGATGCCATGAGAATTAAGGCTCCTCACGTGGCTGCCGGCAATTCCGGTATACACCGCGTGAATCTCGCAACCGGCCATCAGTTCGGCTTCCTCGACCGCGCGCTGGATCGACTGCACCGTCGACTCAATGTTGACGACCACACCTTTCTTCAACCCGCGGGAAGGATGCGACCCGATACCTACAACCTCGATTCCGTCCTCGGGAGTCACCTCGCCGACAATCGCCACCACCTTGGAGGTGCCGATATCCAGCCCGACGATGAGCTTTCTTTCGCTCTTCCTAGACATTTGCGTTCTTACCTTCCCCGTCCTCGTTCGGCGCCGCTTCGTCGCGCCAGCCAACCGCAAAACCATTGCTGTACCGCATGTCGATATAGCGGATGTTGTTAAACCGGTCGGCGAGCGGCCCCGCCGCCAGTTGCAAAAATCTGTCAATGCGGCCATCGACGTCGCGGCGGCCAAAGCGCACCTCCGGACCATTCGCGAGGCGAATACTCCATGCCCCGCGCAGGTCGAGCCGGACCGACTCGAGTTGCAGGCGCACGTCGCGCAAGTCCGCGCCAAGCGCCTTGAAGCGTTCTGTCACGCGTGCTTCGCTGCCGTCCGGCCCAAGCAGGACCGGCAATTCCGCAAACGCATCGGGCGCTACCTTGACGAACACCTGACCCGAGCTATTGAGCAGGTGATCGCCGCCCCAGCGCGCGATCGCATCCTGCTCGCGGACACGAATACGGACACCGTCCGGCCAACGCCGGCGGACATGCACCTCGGCCACCCACGGCAACGACGCCACCACGGCGCGGATTGCTTCGAGATCGACCGAGACGAAACCGCCGTTGAGCTGCGGGCGTATCGCTGCGCCAAGCTCGGTCGCCGATACTTTTTTGAAATCGCCCTCGATGGTCAGCCTCTGCAGCGGCCTGTCGAGAACGTAGACCAATGCAACACCGAGCACCGCAATCAGCACTGCCGCCGCAGTCGATACCGCGATCTGGCGCCACGGAATATGCGGCAGGCGCCGGGCCGGTTTCTGCCGCTTCTTGCGCGCCGCCATTTTGCGCTGCCGCACCATCAGCAAGCCCCCCCATCATTGCCGCGAGCGTCACCACAGCTGGTTTCCAGAATGCGCCAGACCAGTTCTTCGAAATCGATTCCGGCCTGACGTGCCGCCATTGGCACGAGACTGTGATCGGTCATGCCCGGCACCGTGTTGAGCTCCAGGATGTAGGGCTTGCCATACTGGTCGAGCAGGAAATCAACCCGGCCCCAGCCACTGCAGCCCAGCGCCGAGAATGCCGCCGCACACATGTCGGCAAATTCCGCCTCGCGCTCGGGCGCAAGACCGCTGGGGCAGAAATACTGTGTAGAGTCGGAGAAGTACTTGGCTTCGTAGTCGTAAAAGCTGCGTGGCGTCTCGATCCGGATCATCGGCAGCACCTGCCCCTGCACAACTGCAGCGGTGTACTCGCCGCCGCTGATCCAGCGCTCAACCAGCACATTTTGATCGTGCTGCCGCGCCGACTGCCACGCCGCTTCGAGTTCCGTCGCCAGCTCGACCTTGCTCATGCCGACACTCGAGCCTTCGCTGGCCGGCTTCACGACGACGGGCAGACCGAGCACATCCGCCACCTCGTCAAGCCGTGCCGGCGAATCAAGCATCATCCACTTCGGGGTCGGCAGTCCCGCCGCCTCCAGGACCAGTTTGCTGCGGTACTTGTCCATCGCCAGCGCACAGCCGAGTACTCCGCTGCCGGTATACGGCAAACCCAGTGTGGTCAGCGCACCCTGCACCGTTCCGTCCTCGCCGCCACCACCGTGCAACGCTATCCACACCCGGTCGAAGTGCCCGGCAAGCAACTCGTGGAGCGCGCCATCGGCGGGATCGACGGCTATGGCGGCCACGCCGCGTCGCACCAGCGCCGCGGTGACCGCGGCGCCGGTCATCAGTGAGATTTCGCGCTCCGCCGATGTGCCGCCCTGCAGCACGGCGACGCGGCCGAAGTCCTCGGCGGACGACACCTGATGGCGCGTATCTCGCAACGTCATGCTGTGCTCCCCACGATGCGAACCTCGTGCACAAGTTCGATTCCGTACTGTTGCGCAATCCGGGTATGCACGGATTCGATCAGTGACTCGACATCGGCGGCCGTCGCATCCCCCGTATTGATGATGAAATTGGCGTGCATGTCGGACACCCGTGCACCACCGATCTGAAATCCCTTGAGTCCGGCCTCCTCGATAAGCCGGGCCGCATGATCACCGGGCGGATTGCGAAATACCGACCCGCAGCTCGGCAAACCAATCGGTTGGGTCGACTTGCGCCGCGCCAGCAAGTCACGGATCCCGTCCAGCGTGACCTCCGGGCGCTGCGCGAATACCAGCTCGGCGGCAATGAACCACTCGTTGTCCGGACCGCTGACATGGCGATAGCCGATTTCATAATCGGCCTTGTCATGACGATGAACCCGGCCACCGCGATCCACGGTCTGGACTGCGCGTACCTGTTCCCAGGTTTCGCCACCAAAAGCGCCCGCATTCATTGCCAGCGCCCCGCCCAGCGTGCCGGGAATCCCGGCGAAGAAATCTGCCGGACCAAGGCCCCACAACGCGCATTGCCGCGCGATACGGGCGCAGGCGATCCCGGCCTCCGCGTAGACGGCACCATCGCCCATCCGGCGCAGGGCTTTAAAAACACCGTGGGTGGCGATAACCGCGCCATCGATGCCGCCGTCGCGAACGAGCAGATTACTGCCAAGCCCGACCCAGGTGAGTGGCGTGGCCGGATCCAGCGCGGCTAGGAAAGCCTGGAGGTCTGCGAGGTCGGCCGGCTTGAAAAAGATCTCGGCAGGACCACCCACCCGCCACGACGTATGCCGGTGCATGGGCTCATCGTGCAGCACCGTGCCACGAATCCGGCCACCGAGATCCATGGCAATCATGCCTCACCTCCAGCGGTCTGCAGCGCGTCACCGAGTTCCAGTGCCAGCGCACCGATACTCCCGGCCCCCAGGGTCAGTACGACATCGCCGTCCTCGATAACACGGCAAAGCGCGGCCGGCAGTTGCTCCAGATCCGCCACGAAAATCGGCTCCACCCCGGCGCGGCTGCGAATTGCCCGCGCCAGAGCACGACCGTCCGCACCGGAGATCGGCGTTTCGCCGGCAGCATAGACTTCGGTAAGAAGCAGCACATCCGCGGTCGACAACACCTCGGCGAAGTCGTCCATCAGGTCGCGGGTACGGGAAAAACGATGCGGCTGAAACGCGAGGACGAGACGCCGCTGCGGCCACACTGCGCGCCCGGCCTGCAACGTCGCGGCAATTTCCGCCGGGTGGTGACCATAGTCATCGACCAGCGTGACCGCCGCGCCCGCCACATCGATATCGCCAAGCACCTGGAAACGCCGGTCGATCCCCGCGAACTCTGCCAGCGCCGCGGTCACGGCCGTATCGTCGATTTCGAGATCGCGCGCGACCGCGATCGCGGCAAGCGCGTTCAGCACATTATGTTGCCCGGGCAAATTCAGCCGCACAGACAATGGCGTCTCGCTGCCGGGCCGCTCGACATCGAAACGCGTTGCAAGACCGTCACTCTCCACGTTCGTAGCGCGAATGTCGGCCGCGTCGCCGAACCCGTAGGTCACGACCGGGCGCGATACCTTGTCTAGTATTGCCACCACATCCGGGTCCTCGGCGCACATTACGGCAAGCCCGTAGAACGGCAAATTGTGCAGAAACTCGACGAAAGCCTGACGCAGTTGCCGGAAGTCCTGACCGTAGGCGGCGAGGTGATCCTCATCGATGTTGGTCACCACTGCGACCATTGGTTGCAGGTGCATAAACGAGGCGTCGCTCTCGTCGGCTTCAGCGACCAGGTAGTTGCCGGCGCCGAGACGGGCGTTGGTGTCGACACTGTTAAGCCGCCCACCGATAACAAAGGTCGGATCGAGCCCGCCACGCGCCAGCACACTGGCAATCAGGCTGGTCGTCGTCGTCTTGCCATGAGTACCTGCGACCGCGATTCCAAAGCGGAATCGCATCAGTTCCGCCAGCATTTCGGCACGCTTGACGACGGGGAGGCGTGCTTCCAGCGCAGCCGCAACCTCCGGGTTGTCACGATTCACCGCGCTCGACACCACCACGACATCCGCGCCACTGAGGTTTTCTGGATCGTGGCCAAGAGAGATTTGCGCGCCAAGTCCGGCCAGCCGTCGCGTAACCGCGTTGGTCTGCAGATCGGATCCCTGCACGCGATAGCCGAGGTTGATAAGCACCTCTGCGATACCGCCCATACCGACACCGCCGATACCGACCAGGTGGATGCAGTTGATGCGCCGCATTCTCTGCATCACCGACCACCCCGCCCGGCAAGACACGCCGCGCTGAGCTGCGGCAATGCCTCGGGCATCGCCAGCGCCCGGGCGGCTAGCGCCATCTCGAGCAATTTCGCGCGGTCGCTCAGCAACGGCTCGATCGCCGCGGCCAGCGCTGCCGCATCAAGATCCGCCTCTTGCATCAACAGGGCTGCACCAGCGTCGCTGAGATAGCGCGCATTGGCGCTTTGATGGTCGTCGACGGCCGCAGGAAACGGCACCAGCACCGAGGCAACACCGGCGGCCGCGAGTTCGCCGACCGTCAGCGCACCCGATCTGCACACCGCAACATCTGCCCACGCATAGGCCGCAGCCATGTCATCGACAAAACTGACGATGCGGGCCGCAATTCCGGCTTCTCCGTAAGCAGTCCGCGCGGTATCCATGGTGCGCTCGCCTGCCTGGTGCAGAATCTCGAACTCACAGCGCGTTTTGAGTAACGCCAGCGCCGCAGGTAACAGGCGGTTCAGGGCCAGCGCTCCCTGGCTGCCGCCGAGCACCAGTATTCGTATCGGCCCGCTACGCCCACGCAGACGTTGTTGCGGCGGGTTCAGCGCCGCAATTTCAGGCCGGATCGGATTACCGATCGTGATCGCCCGCCGCGAGGCCGGGAAACTCGAAGGAAACGCCTCAAATACCCCGGTTGCGACCCGCGCCAGGATGCGGTTAGTCAGGCCGGCCACGGCATTCTGCTCATGGATCAGCAAGGGTCGACGCAGCAGCCAGGCGGCAAGCCCGCCCGGTCCGCTGACGAATCCACCCAGACCGAGCACAACTGCCGGCCGTTGCCGGCGAATCGCCGCAATCGATTGCCACAGCGCCTTTACCAATCGTACCGGCGCAAGCACCCAGGTTGACCAGCCCTTGCCACGCAGACCTCCGACGCTGATCCATTCGACTGCAATTCCAGCCGCCGGCACGATTTTCGCCTCCATGCCCTGGCGCGTGCCGAGCCACACGATCCGCTGGTCGGCGGCGGCAAGCTGGCGCGCAACCGCGAGCCCCGGAAATACGTGGCCACCGGTGCCCCCTGCCATGATCATCACGCAGCGCTGGCTCATTTTCGCCCCCGCCGGGCCGGGGCCGGTTTTTTCGATCCGCGCCGCGACGCCGCGCTCTTCGAATTGACGTTCTCGTGATGTATGCGGCACAACAACGCGACAGCCATCAACGAAACGACGAGGCTACTGCCGCCGTAACTGACCAGGGGAAGGGTCAGCCCCTTGGTAGGGAGCAGACCCATGTTGACGCCGATATTGACGCTGGACTGAATGCCGAACCAGATCCCGATTCCGCCGGCAAGAAAGGCCTGGAAATGACGCGAAGCGGCCTGCGCGGCGGCCCCGATCAGCATGGCCCGCCACACGAGCATCGCGAACAGCAGGACGATCGCGATAACTCCCACCAGACCGAATTCCTCGGCCAGCACGGCAAATACGAAATCGGTATGCGCCTCGGGCAGGTAAAACAACTTCTGCACGCTGCCACCGAGGCCGGCCCCGCCGATGTGGCCGCTGCCTATCGCGATCAGCGACTGGGTCAGCTGAAAACCACCGTTGTACGGATCGGCCCAGGGATCGAGGAACCCTTTCAATCGCGCGATGCGATAGTCGGACGACAGCGCCAGCGCCGCCAGCGCCAGCGCCGCCAGAACAAACAACAAGAGAAAGTGGCTGAAACGAACGCCGGCCAGAAACATGATGCCGAGACAGGTCGCCAGCAAGACGGTTGCCGCCCCGAAATCCGGTTGCACCAGCAACAACACGCAGGCCAGTGCGACAACCACCAGCGGTTTCGCAAATCCGACCAGGCTTGCTCGTACCGCATCGCCATGGCGCAACAGGTACCCGCACAGATAAATCATGATCAACAGCCGCGCCGGCTCCGACACCTGCAGATTGAGCGGCCCGAGACGAATCCAGCGCACACTGCCGTTGACTTCGTGGCCGACTCCAGGGAGCAGCACGACCAGCAGCAGAGCGAACGCGAACATCAGCGCCACCGGACTGCCGGCACGCCACCATTCGCTTGGGACACCCAGTACGACCAGCCCCACCAGCAGACCGACCAACAGGTGCGCCGCGTGGCGTTGCAGATAGAAAAACGCGGAACCGTACTCGCGCTCGGCCACCGACATCGACGCCGACGCAACCATGACCACGCCAAGCAGCACCAGCGATGCGACCGCAAAAATCAGTAACGGATCGATCTCCAGCTGCCGCGGCCGGCTCATCGTGCGGTCGAATTCGGTAGCCGCGACACTCATGCGTCGAGCCCCCCGACCGCTGCGGCAAAGGCCTCGCCACGCTCGGCAAAATTGCGATACATATCGAGGCTGGCGCAGGCCGGCGCAAGCAACACGGAGGCACCAGCAGGCGCCAGCCGCGCGGCAATTGCAACCGCACTTTCCATGTCTGTCGCATATTCGACCGGGCAAACGCCCTCGAGACTCGAGGCTATGCGCCGTGCGTCACTGCCAATCAGCACCGCTGCGACTGCCCGTCCCGCCAGCGCAACAGCCAACGGCGCAAAATCTGCACCCTTTGCGTCGCCGCCCGCGATGAGTATGAGCCGCGAATCGAGCCCCGCGATGGCAGCCACGGCGGCACCGACATTGGTGGCTTTCGAATCGTTGATGTAGGTGACGTCGCGACGCCGGGCGACCACCTGCATGCGGTGCGGCAACCCGGTAAACCGACGCAGCGCACCGAGCAAAGGCGCAACCGGCGTACCGAGGGCATCGGCGATTGCCAGCGCGGCCAGCGCATTAGCGACGTTGGGCAATCCGCGCACAGCCAGCGCAGCGACCGGCAGTATCGCCTCGTCACCGCGAGCCAGCCACACCTGGCCGTCCCGCGCACGCAGGCCCCAGCTACCGGGTCCGGGCTCATCGAGGCCAAAACTGATCACCGGGCAATCGCGCGGCCGCAGCCCTGCGACCACGGCATCGTCGCGGTTGAAAACGGCGATGTCGCAGCCGCGAAAAATTCTCGCCTTGGCCGCGACATAGCTGTCCATATCACCATGGCGGTCGAGGTGATCGGCACTGATATTCAGCAACACGGCGACATGCGGGCGCAGACTGGCCGTCAGATCCAGCTGAAAACTGGACAGCTCCAGCAAGTAGAAATCCGGCTCGGCATCGCCGAGCAGGTCCAGCGCCGGAGTGCCGAGATTGCCACCGGCGCGAACCCGAAGCCCGGCGTCCGGCAACATCTCCGCCAGCATGCTGCAAACCGTCGATTTGCCGTTGGAACCGGTCACGGCAACAACTGCCGCATTGGCGGCCCATGAAAATATTTCGACATCGCCGACAACCGGCACACCGTTTTCGCGCGCGGCAACGACAATCGGCTCCTGCATCGACAGACCCGGAGACAACACCAGCAGATCAGCGTCGCTCAGCAGCGCCTCGTCCAGACCACCGAGACGCAAATCGAACTTCGCGCAGTCGTGGGCCAGTTCGGCGAGACCGGGCGGATCGCTGCGGCTATCCGTGATCCGGACCTGATGGCCATGGTGCGACAGGAAGCGCGCTGCCGAAACCCCGCTGCGGCCGAGACCAGCCACAACGCAGCACATGCCTCCGGCCCGAAATTGCTGCCCGGGCGCTGCGCGGTTTGCTTGTTCGCCGGCTGCAATCATCATCGGATCTTCAGTGAAGACAGGCCAACCAGCACCAGAATCACGGTGATGATCCAGAACCGGACGATCACCTTCGGCTCGGGCCAGCCTTTTAGCTCAAAGTGATGGTGCAGCGGGGCCATGCGGAAGATCCGTTTGCCTGTAAGGCGAAACGAGGCGACCTGGAGGATGACCGACACGGTCTCGATGACGAAGACCCCACCCATGATCACAAGAACCAGTTCCTGTTTGACGACAACCGCAACCGAGCCAAGCGCCGCACCGATCCCCAGCGCGCCGACATCGCCCATGAATACCTGGGCCGGATACGAGTTAAACCACAGGAATCCCAACCCTGCACCCGCCAGGGTCGCGCAAAACACCAGCATCTCGCCGGCGCCGGCAATAAACGGGATGCCGAGATAGCTGGAAAAGTTCACGTTACTGGTCGCATAGGCAAAAATGCCAAGACCACCGGCCACCAGCACCGCGGGCATGATCGCGAGGCCGTCCAGCCCGTCGGTCAGGTTGACCGCGTTACTGGTTCCGACGATGACCAGAAATGCGAACAAGGCATACATGCCACCCAGCGGCAACAGCAATTCCTTGGCGAATGGCACCAGCAATGTGTTCTCGATCTGCGGGTCTTGCGCGGTATAGCTCAGTGCCGCCACAGCGAGCGCCGCGGCGGCGCTCTGCAGCAACAACTTGGTGCGTGGCAGGAGACCCTCGGAATCGGCCACATACAGCTTCAGATAATCATCGACGAAACCGATGATCCCGTAGGCGAGCGTGGTCAACAGCACGATCCAGACGTAGCTGTTGCCAAGATCCGCCCACAGCAATGTACTCACCGCGACCGCAATCAGAATCAGCGTTCCGCCCATCGTCGGAGTGCCGGCTTTCAGCAGATGCGTTTCGGGACCGTGAGCGCGTATTTTTTCGCCGATCTGGCGGGTACTGAGGTGACGAATCATCAGCGGCCCCACCAGGAATGAAATGGCAAGCGCGGTGAGAGCGCCGAGAATGGCGCGCATCGTCAGATAACCGAACACATTGAAGCCCGGATCGAAGCGCATCAGGTAACGGGTCAGCTCGAGCAGCATTCAGCCTCCCTCCGCCGTTGCGCGCGGAGCATCGACTTCGATCGCCCGCACCACCGATTCGAGACCCATCGAACGCGAGGCCTTGACCAGCACATTGACGCCGTCGCGAATCTCCGACCTCAGCCGTGCCGTCAGTGCATCCGCCGTCTCGAACCACTCGGCCTTCTGCCCGAACGACTGCGCCGCCAGACGCGCCAGTTGACCCACCGCGAACAACCGCACCACCCCGGACGATCGCGCCAGCTCACCGGCGGCGCGATGCATTGCCTCGCGGTCGGCCCCCAGTTCGCCCATGTCGCCAAATACCAGCCACGGCTCGCCGCCGAGAGCGGTCAGGTACTCGATACCGGCTCTCAGCGATCCCGGGTTGGCGTTGTAGCAGTCGTCGATCAGCATCGCGCCGTTCATGGCAGTGGCAACACGCAGGCGTCCCGATATTGCGCTCGCGGACTCGAGACCGGCGCGCACGTCATCGAGACTGGCGCCGGCTGCGAGGCAGGCCGCGGCCGCGGCCAGCGCATTCATAACGTTGTGCCGGCCCGGCAAAGGCAGTTGCACCGCCACGTCCCCTGCCGGTGTGCACAGCATGAACCCGGCGCCGGCGGAGCCGACGACGATATCGTCAGCACTGACGTCGGCCGGGGATTCGATGCCGAAACTGATAATCCGGCGTTCCCCGCTGAGCTGACGCCACAGCTGCGCAAAGCGATCATCGGCATTGATCACGGCAGTGCCGTCAGCCGCGAGGCCGGCGAACATCTCGCCCTTGGCGCGAGCGACACCCTCGATGCTGCCAAACCCCTCGAGGTGAGCTGCGCCGGCATTGGTGACCAGGCCAACGTCGGGACGGGCAATGGCGGCCAGATAAGCGATCTCGCCCGGGTGATTCGCGCCCATTTCACAGACTGCCGCACCATGCTCCGGCTGCAGCCGGAAAAGTGTCAGCGGCACGCCGATATCGTTGTTGAGGTTACCGGCGGTAGCCAGCGCCGGAGCACCGATATTGAGAATTCGCGCAATAAGTTCCTTGACGGTGGTCTTGCCGTTGCTACCGGTAATGCCGATCACCGGGCCTTCGAAGCGCGAGCGCCACCAGGCGGCAATCCGGCCCAGCGCTTTACGCGAATCCGCGACCCGGATATGCGGCAGGTGATCGGAAACCCGATCAACGACCGCAGCCGCCGCGCCGGCTGCAAAAGCCTGCGCGACGAAGTCGTTGCCGTCGAAGCGTTCGCCGCGCAAGGCCACGTACAGCGAGCCATCGAGCGGGCGCCGGGTATCGATACCGACACCTTCGAACGCAACCGGGTCACCATGCAGTTCGGCCCCGAGCAGCGTGGCCATTTCAGCAAGATCGGAAGCAATCATGCCGACCTCTCCTGCCATCGGCGCACGACGTCGCGATCGCTGAACCGGCGCCGCCGTGCTGCCACCTGGACCTGCTCGTGACCCTTGCCGGCGATCAGCACCAGATCGCCGGGCACGGCGGCGGCGAGCGCTGCCAGGATCGCCTGTTCACGATCATGAATAATCGTCACATCGGCATCGTCATGGATACCGGCACGGATGTCCGCGACGATTTCCGCCGGCACTTCCGAGCGCGGATTGTCGTCGGTCAGTATGATGCGATCGGCCAGACGCGCAGCGACTTCGCCCATCTGCGAGCGCTTGCCGCGATCACGGTCGCCGCCGGCGCCGAAAACACAAATGACTTGCCCCTGACCGTGCTCGCGCAGCGCAACTATCGCCTTTTCCAGTGCGTCCGGTGTGTGCGCGTAGTCGACGACGGCAGTGGTACCGGCCGTGTCGACAAAAGCCTCCATCCGCCCGGGCGGCGCGCTAATCGCTGACAGCGCGGCCACTGCATCGGACAACGCGATACCACGCTGCAACATCAGCGCGGTCACGATCAGCAGGTTCTCGGCGTTGAACGCCCCCAGCAACCGGCTCTCGAGGGTCGCCCCGCCCCAACTCGATTCAAACTCGATCCGCAGGCCACCGCTGTGCGCGGCAATCGCGGTTGCACGGATGAAACCCTCGTCATGCGAAGCCCGGCGCCCACGCATGGACACCGATACGCGCTGCAGCGAATCCGGCAAGCGCCTGAACAACGCGGCGCCATACGCATCGTCAATATTGATAATCGCAGCACCCGGGTGCGCACTGAGAAAAAGCGCCGCCTTGGCTGCGCCATAGGACTCGAGGTCGCCGTGGTAGTCGAGATGATCGCGGCTCAGGTTCGAGAAAGCGGCAGCGGCAAACCGAACGCCATCGACACGGCCCTGGTCAAGCGCATGCGAGGATACTTCCATGACTACAATGCTCGCACCGCTGTCACGCAGTTCGTCGAGGCGACGATGGACCGCGATCACATCCGGAGTGGTCAGGTCCTGTTGCTGCAAAGCGTCGCTGAAACCGGACCCCAGAGTACCCATCAGCCCGCATCGCTGGCCCAGATACTGCAGTGCATTTGCAAACAGCCAGGTGCAGGTCGTCTTGCCATTGGTGCCGGTAATCCCCACCACTGCCAGATCAGCAGACGGCTGCGCATAAAAGCGGTCGGCCAAGTCACCGAGACGCTGGCGCAAACCCGGAATCGCGAAACAGGTAACCGGCACGTCATGCGGCGGTGCGCGGCCGGGCACAGGTTCCCAGGCAACCGCCGCGGCGCCATGCTCCAGCGCATCGTCGAGGAAGTCCAGGCCATGTTGGTGGCCACCCGCACAGGCGATAAACAGGCCGCCGCGCCGGAGCGTCCGGCTGTCGAGCGCGATGTCGGAGACACGCAGCGTACTTGCGGCCGCGGGAACATGCTCACCGAACATTTCACCGAGTGTCGATGCCGAAGCGCGCGTACTCATCGGTGCGCCTCCATCGCCTGCAGGATGTGCGTATCGTTGAGCGTTGCGACGTCATCGGGCGGCACCGCCAGCATGCGCAAGGCGCCGGCGGCGACGCGTGAGAAAACCGGCGCCGCAACGATACCGCCATAGAACTCACCGGCGGATGGCTCGTCCATGACGACGACGACGGCAAGCCGTGGCGCGCCGGCCGGCGCAACCCCGGCGAAGACAGCGAGATAACGATCCTCGGAGTAGCCACCGGCGGTCGATTTCCAGGCAGTACCGGTTTTGCCGGCGACCCGGTACCCGGGCACCGCGGCACGTCCGCCGGTTCCTTCGTCGGTAACCACCGTTTCCATCATGTCGATCAGCATGCGCGCGCTGTTCGCGGAAAGTGCGCGTTCCCCGGCCGGCCTTTCGTCGAGCCGCAACAGGCTGACCGGGCGCCGTACGCCGAGCGCGCCGATCGTCGCATAGGCCTGCGCCAACTGCAGTGTCGTCACCGACAAACCGTAGCCATAGGACAACGTTGCGACGCTGATGTCGCGCCAGGTCTGGAAATCGTTGACGAGTCCACCCGACTCGCCGGGGAAACCACTCGCAGTCGGACTGCCAAAACCGAAGCGGTTCAATGCGGCCCATATCTCGTCACGCTGCAGCGACAAGGCGAGCTTGCTGGCACCGACATTGCTGGACTTGGTCAGGATCGTCGTCAGGTTGATGCGGCCGAGATTACGCTTGTCGCGAATCGTCTTGCGACCAACCTGGTAGTACCCGGGGCTGGTATCGATCACGCTGGCGGGGCCATAGCTACCACTCTCCAGAGCCGCCGCGACGATGAATGGCTTGATGCTCGAGCCCGGCTCGAAGACGTCGACCACCGCACGATTGCGTCGCGTGGCCGGCGCATAACGGCCGACGCTGTTGGGATTGAAAGCTGGCTGGTTGACCATGGCCAGCACCTCACCGCTGTCGACGTCGATAACCACAGCCGATGCCGATTTGGCTTTGTGCCGGGCCACCGCGGCCTTGAGCTCACGATAGGCCATGTACTGGATCCGCAGGTCGATGCTGATCGCCAGAGGGCGGCCGGAAATCGCCGGTTCGATTTGCTCGACGTCCTCGACAATGTTGCCGCGGCGGTCCTTGATAACGCGTTTGCGCCCGGTCTGCTCCTGCAGCCAGTCGTCGTAGGCCCACTCCAGACCCTCGATGCCCTCTCCATCGATGTTCGTGAACCCCACGACATGTCCCGTCACCTCGGCCGCCGGATAGAACCGCCGGTATTCGCGTTGCGAGTTGACGCCGGGGACTTTCAGGCGCATGACGCCGGCGGCCGTTTCCGGAGCCAGGTGGCGCTTCAGGTACATGAACTCGCGGTTCTTGTAGCGGCTCAGATCGCGCATGATCGAGTCATCGCTGCGGCCCAGGGCTTGTGCCAGCTGCGGAATCCGTTCCCGCGCCTGCGCCAGCTTCGCAGGCACTGCAAAAATCGTATCGACCGGCGAACTCACCGCGAGCGGTTCATCGTTGCGATCGGTAATAGGGCCGCGTCGCGCGGCGGTATGCACGACACGCAACTGCCGTGCCTTGGCCTCTCCGTCGTGGAAGTCACGGCGCAGAATCTGCAGATCGACCGCACGCGCAATCAACACCGAAAACACGATCGCAAACACGATCAGCACGGTCCCGACCCTGAGCCGGTAGGGATCGCGGCGAGTCCGCGTTTTCGCCTTTTTGCGCGTTCGCTTCATGGCTCGACTATCACCACCTGCTCGGGAACCGGCGTGTACATGCCGAGGCGCGTGCGCGCCTCGCTCTCGACCCGCGCGTGCCCGGACCAAAAACTTTGCTCGATCTGCAACTTGCTCCACTCGTTCTCGAGCTCGTCGCGCTCGGTGAGCAAGTCCTGCAACTCGACAAACATCCGCCGGTTCTCGTGGCGCGCGTAGACCACGCCGAGCGCCGAGGCCAGCACTGCGAGCCAGAGAATGGTGATAAGCAGCCGCCCGCCGCTCTGCCCGAAATCCATCAGAGACGCTCCGCGACACGCAAAATGGCGCTGCGAGAACGCGGATTGGCTTCGATTTCGGCGCTTTGGGCCTTACTGGGTTTTGCCACCAGCGCGAGACTCGGCCGTGCCGACGGCGGCATATCCGGCAAACCTGCATAGACCGGGTCCGGCCGGGCGTGATCACGCATGAACCGTTTGACGATGCGATCTTCCAGCGAATGGAAACTGATGACGACGAGGCGCCCGCCGCTACCGAGCAGATCGAGGGTCGCCGCCAGCGCGTCACGCAGTTCGTCGAGTTCGCGGTTAATGAATATCCGCAGCGCCTGAAAGGTCCGTGTGGCGGGGTGATGGGCTCCCGGGCGGCGCGGCACGACCGAGCACACGATGTCGGCCAGTTGCCCGGTACGGGTCAACCTGGCATCGGCGCGGAACGCGGCGATCGCGGCGGCAATCCTGCGCGCGCGCGGTTCTTCGCCGTAACGCCGCAATACCGAGACAATTTCTTTTTCGTCGGCGTGCGCGAGCCACTCTGCGGCAGTGGTCCCGGCACCGTTATCCATCCTCATGTCGAGCGGACCGTCGTGACTGAAACTGAAGCCACGCGACGGATCGTCGAACTGCGGAGAGGACGCGCCGAGATCGAACAGAATTCCGTCAATTCGACCTGCGACGCCGGCCTCGCGCATGCGACGCCCGATTTCGCTAAAAGGTCCGTGACAGACCTGAAACCGTGGATCAGCATCAGCGAGATCCCCCGCGGCAGCAACGGCTTCCGGATCGCGATCCATCGCGTACAACCGCCCGGATGGACCGAGACGGCTCAGAATCCCCCTGGAATGCCCACCACGGCCAAACGTGGCATCGACATAGACGCCCCCCTCGCGAATCGCCAGGGCTTCCAGCACCTCGGCGGAAAGTACCGGCAGATGTCGGCCCAAGTTCTTGCATCCTCACAGGGAGAGAGAGTCCAGTTCTGCGGACAAATCGACCTCATCGGACTCCTCTGCAGCCAGCCATTGATCGCGCTTCTCGTTCCAGCGCGCATCGTCCCAGAGTTCGAATTTATTGCCCTGACCAATCAGAATCGCCTGTTTTTCCAGGCCCGCGTATTCGCGCAGCTCGCGCGGCAAAAGAACCCGTCCGTGGCCATCAAGCTCGACCTCGGTGGCGTAACCGACCATCAGTCGCTGCAACCTGCGCACCTGGCGATTCAGTGACGGCAGCCGCATCAAGCGCCGCTCGAGGTCCTCCCAGTCGGGAAGGGGATACATCAGGAGGCAGTAGTCGCGGTCAACGGTGATGATCAGCTGGCTTTCACAACGCTCGGACAAGCGCTCGCGATAGCGGGTCGGTATCGCAATACGACCCTTTGCATCGAGAGTAATTTTGTTGGCGCCGCGAAACATGGGTTGGTCCTTGGGAGAGCATATTCCCCCATTAAATCCCACTTTTTACCACTTCACGACACTATAGGTACCCTCCGCAGCCGCGTCAACTGATTATGTGAAAAAAATACTTATCTGAGAGTGACTTAGAAACGTTTCCTGTGTCTCGATTTGGCGACATTATGTCATGTCAAGACCCCTAAATCAGCCACTTAAGGGACCTTCTTATCGAAGCACATTAGGAAAAGGGGATAAAAAAGGAGACGGCCGATAAGCCGGGTTCTGTCTTGAACAGCCATTCATCTGGACCACGCGTCACCGCGCGCCTCGAGCGACCTACCCGGGAACACGTGCGGGCAGCACGCAACGGCACAAGGCCGCGGGTTCCCCTATTTGGTCTTGCTCCGGGTGGGGTTTACCATGCCGCGGCGTGTTGCCACCCGCGCGGTGCGCTCTTACCGCACCTTTTCACCCTTGCCGGCGCCACAGCGCTTAGGCGGTATGTTTTCTGTGGCACTTTCCGTAGGCTCGCGCCCCCCAGGCGTTACCTGGCACCCTGCCCTATGGAGCCCGGACTTTCCTCCACGGCTATGCCGCAGCGACTGTCTGGCCGTCTCCGCCGCCTACGATAGGGCCATGCGAGCCGCGACTCAAGCTTTGTTGGCGCCGAGTTCCAACATGCGCCGATAAGCCTCGTTGCGGCCCACCCCGAGCAACCGCGCCGCGACCCGAGCCGCCTGCCGTGCCGGCATTTCCTCGAGCAAAACTACGAGCATCGCATCGAGCTCCGCCTGGTCAGCCGTGGGCGCCGCTGCCGCGCCGGCAACGACCACAACGATCTCGCCACGGCAGAAATTCGGGTCACCTTGCGCCAGCGCGCTCAACTGGTCCAGCGTGCCGCGATAGACGGTTTCGTGCAGCTTGGTCAGTTCACGGCCAACGAATCCGCGGCGATCGCCACCGAATGCGGCGGACAATTCCTGCAGAAATGCGGCTATGCGATGCGGCGCTTCGTAGAAGATCAGGGTGCGCTCGTCTGTCGCAAGCCGCTGCAGGCGCTCGCGGCGGGCCGCGGCCCGCTTTGCGACAAACCCCTCGAAGGCGAATCTGTCGGATGGCAGGCCGGCAATCGACAGCGCAGCAATCGCCGCACACGCACCGGGAACCGGTACCAGCCTGCAGCCCGCATCGGCTACCGCGCGAACGAGGCGGAACCCCGGGTCGCTGACCAGCGGCGTACCGGCATCGGAAATGAGCGCGATCGTCTGGCCCTGCTGCAGCCGTTGCAGCACTTCGTCCACCCGCTGCGCCTCGTTGTGCTCGTGCAGCGACAATACAGCGCCTTGCGCTCCAAGCCGTCGCAGCAGACGCCCGCTATGCCGGGTATCCTCGGCAAGCACCAGGTCGGCCCCGGTCAACGCTGCAGCGGCACGCGGACTGAGATCGTCGAGATTGCCGATGGGCGTGGCAACGACATACAACATGCCAGATGTGTCAGACACTATAATGCTCGCTCAATTTAAGACCGGGTGCGATTCGCTATTGCAGCAAACTGCAGGACAAATAACCATTGCACCGGAACACCAAAAACGATGTGATCAGGATACCGGCCGGCTGCAACGCCATCACGGAGGAGCGAGATTGATGAACCACCGCCACCGACTGCGATCGACCGCGCAGCTCATGCTGGTTGCCGCGCTCGGCTTTATTCTTGCCGCCTGTGAGACCGGCAGCAGCATGATGCAGGACGATACCCTGACTCGCGCCGAGCAGCTGGAACGCAGCGGACAACACGCCAGCGCGGCCCAGGCGTATGAAGAACTTGCCGCTGCTGCGAGCGGCGCGCGCGCCGATCACTACCGTTTGCTCGCCGCCCGATCCTGGATCAAGGCGGGGCAGCCAACCCGGGCACGGCAGCGGGTCGATGAGGTTGAGGGCCCGATGCAAGCGGACGATCTGTTTTTGTGGAGCCTGGTCTCCGCCAGTCTCGCACTGGATGAAGGCGACCCGAAAAAGGCACTGCGCCTGCTCGATGAGGCACCTGGCACCGGCCCGGCCGCACTGACACCCGATTACTTCCTGGTGCGCGCCGAGGCCAGCTTTCGCACCGGAAACAGCGTCGCGGCGGTCACCGCGCTGGTCGAACGCGAAACCTGGCTGAATAACCCGCAACAAATTGCCGATAACCACCGCCGCATCTGGACCGGCCTGGAGAAATTCGGCGCCGCGCCCGCCGCCACCGACAACCCGGTGACCAACGGCTGGCTGGATCTGGCGCAGCGCACTGATCGCGCCGCCAGCAGTTCATTTTTGATCATTGCGCAACTACGTGAGTGGCAGCAGGAATTTCCGAATCACCCCGCCAATGCGGAAATAGTCCCGGGACTGCTTGCCCAGCATCGCTCGAGTGGCGTGTTTCCGCCACGAGTGGCATTGCTCGTCCCGACCAGCGGGCGCCAGGCCGCGCTCGGCGAGGCGGTTCGTGACGGATTCTTCGCCGCGTTCTACGAACGTAAGGGCCGCGGCCCCAGCCCCTCCGTGCGGGTCTATGACATTGCCGCGATGGGCGCTATGCCCGCATTTGATCGCGCGGTCGGCGACGGCGCGGAAGTCGTGGTCGGACCCCTGCTGAAAAATGCCGTCCAGGAGGTAGCCGGAACAAGCGACGGCACAGTGACAGTGCTGGCGCTCAATCGACTGGGCCCGGAAACCACACCACCGGCTGGTTTTTTCCAGTTTGCGTTGTCGCCGGAAGACGAGGCCGAAGCGGCCGCCGACCGGATCCTCGCCGACGGCCTCTACCGCGGCGTCGCGCTCGTTCCGGCGAGCAGCTGGGGCGACCGCTTACTGGCGGCCTTTGCCAACCGCCTGCGCGGCCAGGGCGGCCAGTTGCTGGAATACCGTCGGTATGACGATCAGGCACAGGACCACGGCGCCACCATTACCGCTTTGCTGCACCTCGACTCCAGCGAAGCGAGACGACAACAACTAACCCGGGCCTTCGGTAGCCAGCTCGAGTTCGAACCGCGCCGCAGACAGGACGCACAGTTCATCTTCGTCGCTGCGCGACCTCAGCAAGGACGTATTCTGCGTCCGGAACTGAATTTCCATTTCGCTGCGGATTTGCCTGTTTATGCAACCTCCGACATCTACGAGCCCGGCGCCCGCGACAATGGCGACCTCGAGGGGGTGATGTTTCCGGACATGCCATGGGTGATTGCACCTGACCCGTCGAGCGTGCTTTTGCAGGATCAGCTCGAGGCGACCTGGCCAAACCGCAGCCCGTTGCAATCGCGCCTGTTCGCGCTCGGCCTGGATGCCTACAGCCTCGTTGCCGCACTGTATGGCGGCAGCCCCACGGACGGCGCCATCGCCGGGCGTACCGGGTTCCTCAGCGTCGATGCCTATGGGGTAGTCAAACGGCGCCTCGAGTGGGCGAGGATGTCCGGTGGCGAGCCTGAATTACTGCCCGACGCCGAGATGCTTGCGGTGCCCCCACTGGCGGCGCACTCGCATTGAGCGCGGAGCGACAGCACCGTGGACAACAGGCTGAGACCGCCGCGGAGGCGTACTTGTGCCGCGCTGGGTTAAAGCCGCTCGCGCGCAATTGGCGCTGCCGCGGGGGCGAGCTCGATCTGATCATGCGCGATGGCGACACCGTTGTTATTGTCGAGGTGCGTTCGCGTTCGTCGCGCGACTTCGTGGATCCGCGTGACACTGTCGATGGCGCGAAACAACGTCGGCTGATCCGTGCCACGCGGCACCTGCTGGCTACCCGGCCTGTCCTTGCGGACCAGCCGATTCGCTTTGACGTCGTTGCCATCTCGGGCGACCCCGGATCGCCGGAACTGGCGTGGATTCGCAACGCGTTTCTTGCCGAATGAGAGGTTAGCGATGGAAACCACCGAACGCATCGTTACCCTGTTCGAGCAGAGTATAGAACTCAAGCGCAGATCGATTGCGCTGGCGCCCGCAATTGCGGCGGCGTCCGCCCGGCTCAGCGCCTGCCTCGAGCGCGGCAACAAGCTTCTGATTTGCGGTAATGGCGGCTCCGCAGCCGATGCGCAGCATATGGCAGCGGAACTGGTAAACCGGTTCGAAACGCAGCGGCCGGGGCTCGCGGCAATCGCGCTGACCACCGACACATCCGCCCTGACCTCGATTGCCAATGACAGCGGCTTCGAACAGGTTTTTGCCCGCCAGGTCGAAGCGATTGGTCAGAATGGCGACGTTCTGATTGTCATCACGACCTCCGGCGAGTCGACCAACCTGCTTGCTGCGGTCAAGGCAGCACAAAGCCGGAACATCGAAGTCGTCGCACTGAGTGGCCGCGACGGCGGTGCAATCGGACAGGCCTGCGCCGCGGGCGGCTGCGAAATCCGGGTCCCGGGGAACAATACGGCGCGGATCCAGGAAGTTCACCTTTTCATCGTGCACGCCCTGTGCGCGACGTTAGATGCCGCCTCCGCCGCAGGTTCAGCGCCTACTTGACGACTTTAAGATGCGCCCGCCTGGCACCGGAGGATCGCTCATTATCCTCCGGCGGCGACGGGTTATCCGGGTCCGGCTCGCTGTTTTCGTCGCCCCCGAACAACATGCCATCGCCCGATTCTCGGGAGTAGATGCCGAGGACCGCCGCGATTGGGACGGTAACGATCATGGGCGCGCCGCCGAAGCGGGCCCTGAAGCCGACGGCGTCGTTTCCCAGATGCAGGTCCTGAGTAGCTGAATGGCTGATATTCAGCACGATCTTGCCATCTTTGACGTATTGCGGCGGGACATCCACACCGGCAAAGGTCGCATCCACGATCAGGTGAGGCGTTTGCAGATTGTCGCTGATCCACTCATGCATCGCCCGCACAAGATAGGGCCTGCGAGAAGTGGATTCGGAACCTGACACGCTGCCCCTCCGGCGCCGGTCTACTGACGCAGTTCCCGCTCCAGTTCGGTCAGACTGGCCTGGAACGAACGGCGGGCGAAAATGCGCTCCATGTAGCCGCGCACGCCTTCTGCACTGGCTGGCAGCTCAATGCCATAGCGAGGCAGGCGCCACAATATGGGTGCAATCGTTGCGTCGACCAATGAAAACTCGTCGCTCAGGAAATAGGGTTTCGCGGAGAACACCTCAGCGCTGGAAATGACGCTTTCCTTGAGTATCTTGCGCGCCTTCAGCGCTGGCTTCTTATCGCCCGCCGCCTCGATTTCGGCGGCAGTCGAGTACCAGTCGCGCTCGATGCGATACAGGGCCAGCCGGAATTGCGCCCGCGATACCGGGTCGACGGGCATCAACGGCGGGTGTGGGAAGCGCTCGTCGAGGTACTCGACGATTACCCGTGAGTCGTACAGAACGAGATCACGGTCCACCAGCGTCGGTACGCTGTTATACGGGTTCAAATCGAGCAGATCTTCGGGAAGATCGGCGTCATCGACATCAACGATATCGATATTGATACCCTTCTCGGCTAACACGATTCGCACCCTGTGGCTGTGCGCGCAGAGTGGATTGGAGAATAAGGTCATATCCGAACGCCTGTTTGCTGCTATCGACATCATGTATCAATGCCAGGCCCGATCCGTGTACATCAACCGGGGCCTGGCGCGAAATTCTCGTCAGTGAACGTCCTTCCAGTACTCCTGCTTGAGCAAATACGACAGCAGCAGCAGTACCAGCAGGAAAAACAACACCCAGACACCCAGCCGCTCTCTCTCGAGCTTGACCGGCTCGGCGATGTAGACCAGAAAATTGACCAGATCGAGCACAAATGAATCGTACTCTTCTTCGGTCAACTGACCCTCCAGCACCGTTTCGTACCCCGAGATTACCTCATGCCCGCCCGCATCGGTCTCGTGCAGCGCGCGTCGCAGCCCCTGTAACTGCCACAGGACATGCGGCATCGACGCACCCGGCAACGCGACGTTGTTCACTCCCGCGGGACGGCTCTCGTCAACGTAAAAGCCCTTTAAAAAGGTGTACAGATAGTCCTTGCCACGGGCCCTGGCGACCAGCGACAAATCCGGCGGAGTAACCCCGAACCAGCGCTCGGCATCACTGCCGGGCATCGCAATTTCCATGGTCTCATGCGGTTTCTCGGCAGACCACATCAGGTTCGTGACCATCTGGGCTTCGCTGAGACCGATGTCCTCGGCCAGCCGGTTATAACGGACATACTGGGCTGAATGGCAACCCATGCAGTAATTGACGAAATTACGCGCACCGCGCTGCAACGATGCCTGGTTGGACAGATTGATGTTGGCGCTCTCGAGCGCGGCGCCGCCACCGGCGGCGGCCGCGAAACCGGGCAGTCCGGCCAGGAACAGAAGGGCTATTAGGGGTCTAGTCATGATAGGTCACCCGATCCGGCACCGGTTTGGTCTTGTCGATCCTCGTGTAAAACGGCATCAGCAGGAAGAACGCAAAATATCCGACCGTAAAAATGCGGCCAAGCAACGGATAGATACCGACTGCAGGCTTGACGCCAATGTAGCCGAGCCCGACAAAACAGACCGCGAAAAACGCCAGCGCAAATTTGTAAATCCAGCCACGATAGCGAATCGACCTGACCGGCGAACGATCGAGCCACGGCAGTAAAAAGAACAGCGCGATCGCCAGACCCATCAGTATCACGCCCATCAGCTTGTCCGGCACAGCTCGGAGAATTGCGTAAAACGGCGTGAAGTACCATACCGGCGCAATATGCTCGGGAGTCTTCAGTGCGTTGGCCGGCTCAAAGTTAGCGTGTTCGAGAAAATATCCGCCCATCTCGGGCGCGAAGAACATCACCGCGGCAAACGCCATCAGGAAAATCACAATGGCGACGAGGTCTTTCACCGTGTAATACGGATGGAAAGGAATGCCATCCAGCGGCTTGCCATCGGGTCCCTTGGTGTCCTTGATCTCAACCCCGTCGGGATTGTTGGAACCCACCTCGTGCAACGCGAGAATATGGGCGACAACCAGCCCGAGCAACACCAGCGGCAACGCAATCACATGCAATGCGAAGAACCGGTTGAGCGTAATGTCGGAAATGTAGAAATCTCCGCGGATCCATTCGACCAGGCTTTCACCGATCCCCGGAATCGCGCCGAACAGCGACACGATCACCTGCGCGCCCCAGTACGACATCTGGCCCCATGGCAACAGATAACCGAAGAATGCCTCGGCCATTAGCGCAAGATAGATCAACATGCCGATGATCCATACCAGTTCGCGCGGTTTGCGATATGAGCCATACAGCATGGCTCTGAACATGTGCAAATAGACCACGACGAAAAATGCCGAGGCGCCGGTCGAATGCATATACCGGATCAACCAGCCCCATTCGACGTCGCGCATGATGTACTCAACCGACGCAAACGCTTCCGCCGCCGAGGGTTTGTAATTCATCGTCAGGAACAGTCCGGTCAGCAACTGGATCACCAGCACGACCATCGACAACACACCAAACACATACCAGACGTTGAAATTCTTGGGCGCGTAATACTGCGCGGCATGCTCGTCCCACATCTTCTTCAGCGGGAAGCGTGCGTTCACCCAGTCACTGAGGGCACTCATTTTGCTACCGCCCGGCAGCGCATCACGAGGGGTACTGCTCATCAGGCCACTCCCGTGTCATCGCCAATGAGAATCGAGTTCTCGTTGAGAAACCGGTACGGCGGCACCGCCAGATTCAATGGCGCCGGCACACCTCGAAAAACCCGCCCTGCGAGGTCGAACTTCGAACCATGGCAGGGGCAGTAAAATCCGCCGCGCCAGTCCGGGCCGAGGTCCTCGGGGGCGATATCGAATCGCTCGATTGGCGCGCAACCCAGATGAGTGCAGTTACCAACAACCACCAGAATCTCAGGACGAACGGACCGATATTCGTTGGCGGCATAGTCCGGCTGTTGCGGCTCGATTGATTCAGGATCACGCAACTCGCCCTCGACTGCCGGTAGCGTCGCCAGCATCTCCGGCGTCCGATGCAGCACCCACACCGCCTTGCCACGCCATTTAACCCGGGCCATCGCGCCCGCATCGAGCTTGCTTATGTCAATTTCAACCGGGGCGCCGAGCGCCTGCGCCCGCGCGCTCGGTTTCCATGACGCAAGAAAAGGGGTCGCGGCAAACCCTACCCCGACCGCACCGGTTACGGCCGTGGTCACGGTCAGGAAATGACGTCTACTGGTGTCAACCTCAGCGGTCATCTGGCAGTCTCCGATGAACGTGCTGCGTCAAAGCAGGTGGCCCTGGCAGCGGCTTAATTTTATTAGGAGTAGGTATCTTCGGCACGACTCGAAAGAGCCTTGTCACAAAGACCCGAAATTATACACATTGCCGGAGTTCGGTGCCTAGGCCGGCGGCGTTGCTACAATGCCGCGCCAGAGGACCCGTCGCATGACACATCTTGGCGATACCCTGAAATTTCTGCTCCGTTACTCGATAGTGGGCCTGGCGCTCGCTTTTCTGGTCGTGGCGCTCCGGCCACAGTGGCTGCCGCGGGCAATGGGCCCCGCCGGCGCAGCAGGCCCGGCCAGCTATGCCGACGCGGTGCAGGTGAGCGCTGCCGCGGTCGTCAGTATTTTCAGCCTGCGCTCGGCGCGCGCCGAGGACGGCAGCGAAAGACAGCTGATTACCAGCCTCGGATCAGGCGTATTGATGGATCCGGGCGGTTATATTCTGACCAATCTGCACGTCATTCAGGATGCGTCGCAGATCCGCATCCAGCTCGCTGACGGCCGGGTCGCAGAGCCACGCCTCGTTGGCATCGACTCGCTGACCGACCTGGCGGCGCTGCGAATCAACCTCGACAGACTTCCGACCATCCCGATCGGCCGGTCGGATACGCTGCGTATCGGCGATGTGGTTCTCGCGATCGGAAACCCTTTCGGACTCGGCCAGACCGTAACTCAGGGTATCGTCAGCGCGACCGGCCGCGGACTCGGGCTGAGCCTGATCGAGGATTACATCCAGACCGATGCGGCGATCAATGTCGGCAATTCCGGCGGCGCACTGGTCAACGCCCGCGGTGAGCTGATCGGGATCAATGCCGCCAGCCTCGAACCGAGCCTGCAACCTTACGGCCTCAGCCTGCCCGAAGGCATCGGGTTTGCAATCCCGGTCAATTTGGCGCGTGGGGTCATGGCCGAACTCATCGAACAGGGCCGAGTGTTGCGCGGCTGGCTCGGGGTCCAGGCGATCGAGCTCAGCCCGGGACGGGCAGCCGTACTCGGACTGTCCGGCGGCGGCCTTGAACTGACCGAAGTCTACCCGGACAGCCCCGCCCACAATGCCGGTTTGCGCCCAGGCGACATCCTTACTGATATCGACGGTCAGCGTGTGCTGTTGCGCGCCAACGCGCTAAACCTGATAGCCCGCCTCAAACCTGGCAACCAGGTGAGAATTGCGGGGATGCGCGGCGACCGGCGCTTCGAGCATACCGTCACCGTGGTCGCCAGACCCGACTAGCCGGGCTACAGCGGCTCGAGCTCAGTCCGGGACCCGGCGGATATTGGCTCCGAGCCCGCTCAGTTTCTCTTCGATACACTCGTAGCCACGATCGATGTGGTAGATCCGGTCCACCACTGTCGTGCCCTCCGCGACCAGGCCGGCCAGGACCAGGCTGGCCGATGCCCGCAGGTCGGTCGCCATCACCGGCGCACCGTTGAGACGCTCCACCCCCTGGATTACCGCCGTATTGCCCTCGAGACGGATATGCGCACCCATTCTCTGCAGTTCGAGGACATGCATGAAGCGATTCTCGAAAATAGTCTCCGAAATCGTGCCCACTCCCTCTGCCACTGCGTTGAGCGTCGTGAACTGGGCCTGCATGTCGGTCGGGAATGCCGGGTACGGCGCGGTGCGCAAATCGACCGACCGCGGCCGTGCCCCGGCCATGTCCAGACGCACCCAGTCGGTTCCGACCTCGATATGGGCGCCGGCATCCTGCAGCTTGGCGCATATCGCGTCGAGATGATCGGGGCGCACGTTGGTGACCCTGACGCAGCCGCCGGTGACTGCAGCCGCGACCAGATAGGTCCCGGCCTCGATTCGATCTGGCAGCACCGTGTAATGGGTGCCGCCAACTGCATCGACCCCGTCAATGATGATGGTATCGGTGCCGGCCCCGCTGACCCGCGCGCCCATCTGGTTCAGACACGCGGCCAGGTCCACAACTTCCGGCTCCCGCGCCGCGTTTTCTATTGTCGTCCTGCCTTCGGCAAGCACGGCAGCCATCATCAGGTTCTCGGTGCCGGTCACGGTCACCGTGTCGAGCACCAGCCGGGCACCGCGAAGACGTTCGGCGCGGGCTTTGATATAGCCATCCTCGATCGTGATGTCCGCGCCGAGCGCGGTCAGGCCCGCCACATGAAGATCAACCGGGCGGGCGCCTATCGCGCACCCTCCGGGCAGCGACACATCGGCCTTGCCAAAGCGCGCCAGCATCGGACCGAGCACCAGAATCGATGCCCGCATGGTCCGCACCAGCTCATACGGAGCGAACGGCTCCGTGAGCGTTGTCGAATCCACCTCAATATGCAGACGTTCGTCGACCGTGACCGTGACACCCATGCGCGCCAGCAGTTCTATCGTCGTAGTCACGTCGCGCAAATGCGGGACGTTGGCGACCACAACAGGCTCTTCCGCCAGAAGCGTGGCCGCCAGAATCGGCAACGTCGCGTTTTTTGCCCCGGAGATGCGCACGTCGCCCTCCAGTCTTGCGCCACCTTCTATGTGAAGCTTGTTCAAAGCACCGGCCCCACGTCTCTAGTTACCGCCGGCCTGCTCCCACTCCCCGGGGGTAAAAGCCTTGATTGACAGCGCGTGAATCTCGCCGCCCATGAGTTCGCCCAGCGTAGCGTAGACCATCTGATGGCGAGCGAGGCTGCGCTTGCCCTCGAAGTCACTCGATACCACGACCGCTTCGAAGTGAGTATTGTCTTCGCTACGCACCAGCGCATGGCTTTGCGGCAGTCCGGACTCGATGAGTCTGGCAATCTCTTCGCTTCGCATCTTCAGGGATTCCACGGTTGTCATGCGGCGGCACCTGCGGGGCCGCGGCAAAGACGTGATCAGGCCGGGTACTGCACCCGGAGAACAGAATTGTACGGTATAGATTGACGCGCCGGTATAGCCGATTGCGGCCAGTCTATCAACTCATCCGGTCGAAGCGTGTATTATTGCTGGCCGTTTGCGGCTAACTAAAACGCGCAGGCCATGGCCTGCGCCAACGACGCCGGCCGCGCATTTTGCTGCGGCGTCGTCGAGGAAAAAATGCCAATTTTCGCTGGGGCGACCCTTGCCGGCTTTATTCTGCTGGTGTGGGGGGCCGACCGATTTGTACTGGGAGCAGCAGCTACTGCCCGAAATCTGGGCGTGGCACCGGTATTGATCGGCCTGACGATCGTCGGCTTTTCGACCTCGGCCCCGGAGATTCTCGTCTCCGTGATGTCGTCGCTACAGGGTACTCCGGGCCTCGCCATCGGTAATGCGATCGGCTCGAATGTCGCCAATATTGCGCTCGTGCTTGGTGCCACCGCTGCGGTGATGCCGATCAATCTGAGGTCTGAAACGCTGCGCAGGGAAATGCCGGCCCTGCTGGCGATTACGCTGCTCGCGGTGATGCTTTTCCTCGACGCCTATCTGTCGCGGGTTGACGGATTCGTGCTGCTGGCGGGACTCGTTTTACTGATGTACTGGATCACTAAACTCGGCTTCCGCTCCACCGCAACCGACCCGATTCAGGCCGAATACGAGGCCGAAATCCCGAGCGGCGTCAGCATGCCGATGGCGGTTGGCTGGCTCGCGCTCGGCCTCATCGTATTGCTGCTGGGCGCCAACCTGCTGGTCTGGGGCGCCGAATCCATAGCACGCGCGCTCGGAGTCAGCGACCTGATCATCGGGCTGACAATTGTCGCCGTCGGCACCAGCCTGCCGGAACTCGCCGTCTCCATAGTCAGCGCGCTGAAGAACGAGCACGGCCTGGCAATTGGCAATATCGTTGGCTCCAACATGTTCAACACACTGGCGGTGATCGGTGTCGCCGGCGTCATCCACCCGGCGCCTTTCGAGACCGAAGTCCTTACACTGCATCTGCCGGTTATGATTGGCTTCACGCTGGTGCTGTTTACGATGGCCTACGATTTCAGCGGTCGTGGCCGAATCAACCGGGTGGAGGGCTATGCGCTGGTGATCGCGTTCGCGACTTACCATTACTATATTTTCTCCAGAAGCCTGTGAGGGCCACGCGCTCAGCGCGCGGAATACACCATGAAGACCTTCGATAAAGAAGCGATCCTGCCGCTCGGACGCCGGGTACTCGCCATTGAGGCGGACGCGGTTCGCGCGCTGCAGTCGCGGATCGACGATACTTTTGCCGACGCCTGCCAGCTTTGCCTGGACTGTCTCGGCCGGATCGTCGTGACCGGCATGGGCAAGTCGGGCCATGTCGCCAGCAAGATTGCCGCGACACTGGCGTCGACCGGCAGTCCCGCGTTTTTTGTCCATCCCGGCGAAGCGAGCCATGGTGATCTCGGCATGATTACCGGGCGCGATGTGGTGCTCGCGATATCCAACTCCGGCGAGACCGGGGAGATCGTCACCATTCTGCCGCTGATAAAACGGCTCGCCGTGCCTTTGATTACTATGACGGGACGGCCCGATTCGACGCTGGCGAAAGCGGCCGATGTCAATCTCGATGTCAGCGTCAGCGAAGAGGCGTGCCCACTCAACCTCGCCCCCACCGCCAGCACCACTGCGACGCTGGCAATGGGCGATGCGCTGGCGGTCGCGCTGCTGCAGGCGCGCGGTTTCACGGAGGAGGATTTCGCGCGTTCTCATCCCGGCGGTACGCTCGGCCGACGCCTGCTGCTGCACATGCGCGACCTGATGCATACCGGCGATCAGATACCGGTCGTAAGCCCGGATACTCCGCTCGGCGATGGCCTGTTGGAGATGACCCGCAAGGGACTCGGGCTGACCACGGTGCTGGACGCAGATGGCTTCATCCAGGGAGTTTTTACCGATGGCGATTTGCGCCGCGCGCTCGATACCGGGCTGGATATCCACAACACGCTGATGCGCGACGTGATGACGCCGCATGGCAAGACCGTTTCGCCCGATATACTCGCTGCGGAGGCGGTGCACCTGATGGAGACTCACAAGATTACATCGCTGCTCGCCACGGATGAGGACGACCGGCTCGTCGGCGTGCTGCATATCCATGACCTGTTACGCGCCGGGGTGATGTAGATGAACCACGCCAGAGAGCATGCCGCCTCGATCGATTTGGTCGTGTTCGATGTCGATGGCGTTTTTACCGACGGCCGCCTGTTTCTTGATGGCAACGGGATCGAGACCCACAAAATCTTCCACGTCCGTGACGGCTACGGCATCAAACGGCTGCTGCAAAGCGGTATCGAGGTAGCGATTATCTCGGGGCGCGATTCGGCGGCGGTCGCGGCGCGGATGGCGGCGCTGGGAGTTCGCCATGTGTTCCAGGGACGCGACGACAAGCTTCCGGTGCTCGAGGCACTGATGGCGAAACTCGGCGTAGCTCCGGAAAACACTGCGTTCGTCGGCGATGACGAACCGGACATACCGCCCATGGCCGCGGTTGCACTGGCGATAGCTGTGGCCGACGCCCACCCGAAGGTGCGCGCGGCAAGCCACTGGGTGACGCCAAGCCGGGGTGGCAGGGGAGCGGTGCGCGAGGTCGCGGAGTTTCTCCTCGAGTCGCGGAGTGGCGATTGAACGCCAGGCTGCGATTTCCTCTGTTCCTGACGATTCTCGTTGCCGCAGTGCTGGCGAGCTGGTATCTGACCCAGTCACAGCCGCAACCCCCCGACGAGCTGAGCGATACGCAATCTGATGAAAGCTACTACATGCGTGATGCCACATTGCTGGGAATCGGCGACAACGGCGTTCCCAGCTACCGTGTGCATGCTGCCCACATCCGCCACATTGCCACGGATGACAGCATCGAACTGACCAACATCCGGGTCCGTTTCGAGGCCGACCCGGATGCACCGTGGACGCTCAACGCGCCCCGCGGACAGATCCCGAAAGAGCGTGAGTACATCGACCTGATCGGCGAGGTCACGGCCAGCCGGGAACCCGACGATGGTGATGAACTGGTGATCGTAACCAGCGATGTGAGAGTCCTGCTCGAGGAGCGCATCGCGACAACCGAAGCACTGGTAACCATGAATATGGGTCAGCATGCGGTCACGGCCCGGGGTATGCGTGCATATTTAAAGCAGGACCGCGTGGAACTACAATCCGATGTCAATGGTCTTTTTGCGCCTTAAAGCCGGCATCGCCGGATTCATGCTGGCACTCACCGTCGCGCCCCCGGGCGCCGCGCAAGATCTGCTGTCGCGCGACCTGCCCATCGAACTCGATGCCGACTCGTCCGAAATCGATCGTGGCAATGATCGTCTCGTGTTCCGCAACGTGACGATTTCCCAGGGCGAGACCCGAATCAATGCACGCGAGGCCTTTGCTTCGACCCTCGATTTCGCCAACAGTGTCTGGACCTTTGAGGGCGACGTAACGATCCGGCTGGCCGGAACCACGATCGCCTCGAACCAGGCGCAACTGACTTTTTCCGATTACAAGCTGCAGGGGGCGATCGTCGAGGGTGATCCGGCCCGGTTCGAGCACATCGGCGAAGAACGCCAGGCCGAGGGCCGCGCGAGCGTCGTGGAGTACGATGCGGCCGCGGGCATAGTCAGGCTGTCGCGCGAGGCCTGGCTCGCCGAGGACGGGCGGGAAATCTCCGGCAGCGTGCTGACCTATGATATCAACGCGGAGCGGGTCGTTGCCGACCGCGGCACGGAAGAGAACGAGAGAGTGCGCATCATCATCGACCCGGCAAGCCTGAACCAGCAGGAAGAGGACGCCACGGACGATCCGCAATGAGCGAGCTGATCGTCACCGATATTGCCAAACGCTACGGTTCCCGCCAGGTCGTCAATGGGATGTCGCTACAGCTTGACGCGGGGGAAGTGGTCGGGTTGCTCGGACCCAACGGCGCCGGCAAGACTACTGCCTTTTACATGATCGTCGGCCTGATTCCCTGCGACAAAGGCAAAATCGAAGTCAATGGCAACGATCTTACCGGCCTGCCCATGCACCGCCGCGCCCGCCTCGGTCTCGGCTATTTGCCGCAGGAAGCATCGGTATTCCGCAGCCTGACCGTCGCCCAGAACATCATGGCCATCCTCGAGATCCGTCCTGGCCTCGATCGCGCCGAGCGCGAAGCCAAGCTCGAGGAGCTGCTCGAGGAGTTGCACATCGGTCATATTCGTAACAGCACGGGTGTGTCGCTTTCCGGCGGCGAACGACGCCGGGTGGAAATCGCGCGTGCGCTCGCCGCGGAACCGCAGTTCGTGTTGCTTGACGAGCCATTCGCCGGGGTCGATCCCATTTCGGTCCTCGACATCCAGCGCATCATTTCGCATCTCACCGAGCGCGGCATCGGGGTACTGATTACAGATCACAACGTTCGCGAGACGCTCGGAATTTGCGAACGCGCCTACATTCTTAGCGACGGCATTGTGATAGCCTCGGGTCGTCCTGAAGAAATCATTGAAAATCGGGCAGTTAGAGAAGTGTACCTCGGCGAGGATTTTCGCCTTTAGAATGAAGACGGAGACCGATTTCGGGCTACAGGCCACGGCCGCCACGACGACCAGACGATGCTGAAACCCAGCTTGCAACTTCGACTCGGTCAGCAACTGACCATGACGCCGCAACTGCAGCAGGCGATAAAACTGTTGCAGCTGCCGGTTATGGACCTTCAGACCCATATCCGTGAGGTCCTCGAGAGCAACGTCATGCTCGAGGCGGAAGAAACGGACCGTGGCGACGATGAGTCGGCAACCACGGCCGAAGAGGCTGAGGAAGCGGCCCGCGCCGAAAGCGAGATCGATGCGGAGTCCGGCTGGGAAGAGACCCAGCTTACGGCCGCCGATTCGAACTGGTCGTCGGGGGAGTCCGGGGGAGGGGGCGAAAACCGCGAATTTGCCGACCGCACCGGTATCACGCTGCACGATCACCTGTTGTGGCAGCTCCAGCTCGAGAGCCCCGGCGAGCGGGTCTTCGTCATCGGCCAGGCCTTGCTCGACGTCATCAATGACGATGGTTATCTCAGCGAGGGGCTGGAGTCGGTCCAGGCTACGCTGCAGCCGGATATCCGCGCCAGCATTGAGGAAATCGAAACCGTGCTGATGCTGATCCAGCGGTTTGACCCGCCTGGCGTGGGCGCACGTACGGTCGGCGAGAGCCTGTCGCTTCAGCTGCGTCAGCTCGCCCCCGCAACCCCGGGACGCGAACTGGCCGAGACGCTGGCGCTCGACCACCTCGAAGATGTCGCCCAGCAGAACTACTCGCAGCTACGGCGCAGACTGCGGTGCACGGAAGAACAGCTACACGAGGCGCTGCTGCTGGTCCGCGGCTGCCACCCGCGACCGGGGGCGTCGGTGAATACGACACCGCCGGACTACGTTGTGCCGGATGTCTATGTGCGAAAAATAGACAATCGCTGGATTGTCGAGATAAATGGCGAAGCAGCGCCTAGACTAAGGGTAAATGATACCTATGCGGGGCTGTTGGGCAGAGGGTCTGGCAATACGACTTTGAAAGCCCAGTTACAGGAAGCCCGCTGGCTGGTCAGGAGCCTGGAGATTCGCTCTGACACTATGCTCAAGGTTGCACGCACAATCGTGGAGCGTCAGCACGAGTTCCTCGAACGCGGGGAGGAGGCGATGAAGCCGATGGTGTTGCGCGACGTTGCGGAGGCGGTTGAAATGCACGAATCGACCATCTCGCGGGTGACCAACGGCAAATACATGCATACGCCGCGCGGCGTCTTCGAGTTCAAGTATTTCTTTTCGACTAATCTCGGCGGCGCCGATGGTAGTGAGCACTCATCTACCGAGATTCGCGCGCGAATAAAAAGAATGATCGGACAGGAAAACCCCGCAAAGCCCCTGTCCGACAGTCGCATTGCACAGGCGTTGTCCGGAGACGGCATCAAAGTGGCCCGCCGCACGGTCGCCAAGTATCGTGAAGGTATGGCGATTCCATCCTCCAGCGAAAGGAAGCGCCTGGCAGTACGTTAGGCACATAGTAGAAGGAGCAAAACATGCAGTTAAGCCTTACCGGTCATCACATCGAGATCACGCCGCCGCTGCGCGCCTACGTCAATACCAAAATGGACAAAATTCAGCGCCACTTCGACAACGTCGTGGACGCACACTGCATACTCTCGGTTGAAAAATTGCGCCATCGCGCCGAGGCGACACTCAATCTCGGCGGTGGGCGGATTTTTGCTGACTCAGTCGAGGAAAATATGTACGCTGCGATCGATACACTGGTCGACAAGCTCGACCGGCAGGTTAAAAAATACAAGGAAAAACTGACTGACCATCACGCTCGCGAAGCCCACCGCCTGTCGCAGATCTGACCAGACAGTGAGCGGGCCCGGAGCGGCCACTGCCCATGAATATCTCTGAAATTCTCGAACCCGGCCGAGTCCTGGGTAACGTTGAGGCGCGCAGCAAGAAACGCGCACTCGAGATACTTAGCGAACTGCTTGGTCACGCGGGAGAAGAATGCGTGGCCAACGATATTTTCAATAATCTCGTGCAGCGTGAAAAGCTCGGCTGTACCGCGCTCGGTCGCGGCGTGGCCCTGCCGCATGGCCGCAGTCCGGGGTTATGCGGCCCGGCAGCGGCGTTCGTCAAACTGCATGAACCGGTTGATTTCGATGCCCCGGACGGCGAACCGGTGGACCTCATTTTCGGCCTGCTCGTCCCGGAGGAATCCACCGAGAGTCAGTCCGCGGCCTTGTCGGATGTGACCCGGTTAATGGCCGATGCGACATTGCGTGGCGCCCTGCGCGACGCAACCAGCAGCAGTACGCTATATCAGCTCCTGGCGGATGCCGCGGATCGATTGACTACCTGATGCAGGCGCAGCAGTGCGACTGATCATCGTCAGCGGCCTGTCGGGTTCGGGCAAGAGCGTGGCGCTGGACGTTCTCGAGGACATGCAGTTCTTCTGCGTCGACAATCTGCCGGCTCCGTTGCTCGAGGCCATCGTCCCGGAACTCAAGGCTCGTCGCCAGGACAATCTGGATCAGACCGCTATCGGCGTGGATGCGCGCAGTCTGCGTCAGGATCTCGGTCGGCTCCCGGCAATCATAGACGGTCTGCGCGCCCAGGGATTTGCCTGCGAACTGATTTTTCTCTACGCCAGTGACGATATTCTCGTTTCGCGATTCAGCGAAACCCGCCGCCGTCACCCGTTGACCCGAGAAGGCTTGAGCCTCAAGGAGGCCATTGCGAAAGAGCGCCGCCTGCTCGCTCCGATCCAGGATGCCGCCGATCTTGCCATCGATACGTCGAACAGCAGCGTCGCCGAGTTGCGCAACCTGGTGCGGCGCCGCGTGGGCGGCCGCGAGGGAGGCGATCTGGCGCTGTTGTTCGAGTCGTTCGGGTTCAAACACGGGCTGCCGACCGACGCCGATTACGTGTTCGACGTGCGCTGCCTGCCGAATCCCTACTGGGATAAGACTCTGCGCCCGCTGACCGGTCTCGATGAGCCGGTCCGCCAGTTCCTGTTACGCCAGTCCACCGTCAGCGCGATGCTTGAGGACATCGGACGATTCCTCGATACCTGGATTCCGGCCAGCAGGGACTATGATCGCGCTTACCTGACCGTCGCGATTGGCTGCACGGGTGGCCAGCACAGATCGGTTTATCTCGTCGAGCAGCTTGGCCGCATGTTTCGCGGACGTTTCGGACCGGTTCACATTCGTCACAACGAACTGGCCTCCTCGCGCCAGGTCAGCCAGGCAGATCAACAACCGCCGCCTGCCGCGATAGACCCCGACCCGGGCGACGGCTAAACTGCGCGGGCGCGCAAGGGCGCTCAGCGGACAAGCAGCATGGCCGTCGAATATCCCGAGTATCGTCTGACCCGTCTGCAGGCTCTTCGGGATGCCCTGCACAGCGGCCGGCTGCGTCCGGTGCAGCGCATGATCAATGCGCTGCATCCAGCCGAAATTGCCACCCTCCTCGAGTCCCTGCCAGCCGACGAACGCGCGGCGGTATGGGAACTGGTCACCCCGGACGAAGAAGGAGATGTCCTCCTCGAACTCAATGATGAGGTGCGCGCAAGCCTGCTGCGCGGAATGGACGAGAACGAGATCGTCGCCGCGACCGACGGCATGGCCGTCGACGATCTGGCCGATTTCATCGGCGATCTTCCTGAAGCGGTAACGCAACAGGTACTGCGGTCGATGGACCAGCAGGACCGCGACCGCCTGAGCGACGTGATCCATTTGCTGGCCTACCCGGATGACAGCGCCGGTGGCCTGATGAACACCGACACCGTCACTGTCCGGCCCGATGTCACGCTCGAAGTGGTGATGCGTTATATCCGTCAGCGCGGCGGTCTGCCGGAGAAGACCGACGCATTGTTCGTGGTCAACCGTAAGGACGAGTTTCTCGGCTGCCTGCACCTGATCCGGCTGCTGGCTGAAGACGTTCATAAGAGCGTGGCTGAGGTGATGGATACCGATTCGCGCCCGATCGCCGCCGCTACTGCCGCGAGCGAGGTCGCCAAGCGGTTCGAGGATCGTGACCTGCTATCGGCTGCGGTTGTCGACCCCGACGGCAGATTGCTGGGTCGCATCACGATCGACGATGTCGTCGACGTCATACGCGAAATCGGCGAGCACTCGCTGATGAGCATGGCCGGACTGGACGAAGATGAGGACATGTTTGCCCCGGTTGCCGCAAGCGCCCGGCGCCGCGCGGTCTGGCTCGGCGTCAATCTTGCGACGGCATTTCTCGCCGCCTGGGTCGTGGGCCTGTTCGAAGCCACGCTGGAAAAAGTCGTCGTGCTGGCGGTCTTGCTACCGGTCGTTGCAAGCATGGGAGGCATCGCCGGCAGCCAGACTCTGACACTGATTATTCGTGGTCTCGCGCTGGATCAGGTCGGTCCTTCCAACGCCCGGCTTCTGTTGCTGAAAGAAGTGCTGGTCGGGCTGCTGAATGGATTGATGTGGGCATCCGTTGTGGCGGCTGCGACTTATCTGTGGTTTCGCGACTGGCAGGTTGCATTCGTGATCGGTATTGCAATGATCGCCAACCTGTTCGTCGCCGCGCTCGCGGGAGTGGGTGTACCGCTGCTGCTGCAGCGTTTACGGGTCGACCCCGCGCTGGCCGGTGGCGTGGTTTTGACCACCGTCACCGATGTCGTCGGATTCCTGGTATTTCTCGGGCTCGGCACGCTTATACTGACCTGAGCCGATTGGCACGGCGGCCATGCCGCGGAATCCAATTGCCCCCGCAATGCGAAACCTGCGGTATCTGACGATCAACCCGCGGAGACTGAAATGAGATCGAGCAACGCAAAAGTCCGGAATTTTTCCCTGCTGGCGGTGCTGTCGCTGATGACCGCGGCGGTTTTCGCCACCCCGGAAATCGGTCAACCCGCACCTGAGTTCAAAATGCAGGATCAGAACGGAGAGTGGCGCTCGCTGTCCGACTATCGCGGCAAGTGGGTCGCACTGTATTTTTACCCGAAGGACGACACCCCAGGATGCACCACGCAGGCCTGCGCATTCCGCGACAACATCTTCGCATTTCGCAAAATCGATGCCGAAATCGTTGGCATCAGTCTCGACGACGTCGAATCGCATCAGGAATTCGCCGAGAAATACAGCCTGCCGTTCACGTTACTGTCGGACAAGGACGGCGCGACCGCGAAACAGTATGGCGTATTGAAGAATTTTGGCGTAATGAAACTGGCGAGCCGGCAGTCGTTCCTGATCGACCCCGAGGGTCAGGTCGTAAAACACTATGAGAAGGTCGATCCCGAGGCCAACTCAACCCAGATGCTGGCGGATATCGAAAGCCTCAGAAAGTAATGCCGCGGCCCGACGTGCGGCGACCGTGCCGCACGTCGGCGCAACGTTACATCAGTTCTTTCATGCCGCGCTCGAGCCCCCGGATCGTCAATGGAAACATGCGCTGATCCAGCAAATCTCTTAGCAGGCCGGTAGACGGCGTGTAGTCCCAGCGGTTCTCCGGTTCCGGATTGAGCCACACGGCATTGCCGTAGTGACCGAGCAAGCGCTGCATCCATAGCGAACCGGGTTCCTCGTTCCAGTGTTCCACACTGCCGCCCGGGTAGATGATCTCGTAAGGACTCATCGTAGCGTCGCCCACGAAGATCAATTTGTAATCGCGGCCGTAGGTCCGCAGTACTTCCATAGTTGGAGTCCGGGCAGCGTGTCTGCGCCGATTGTCACGCCAGACAGACTCGTACACGCAATTGTGAAAATAGAAATACTCAAGATGTTTGAATTCGCTGCGCGCCGCGGAAAACATCTCCTCGCAAAGACGAATATGGTCGTCCATCGAACCGCCGATATCCAGAAACAGCAACACTTTTATCGCGTTGTGACGTTCCGGGACCATCCGGATGTCGAGCAGCCCGCCCTGACGTGCCGTTGACCGAATCGTATCGTCGAGGTCGAGTTCTTCCTCCGCGCCCTGGCGCGCGAACCGGCGCAGGCGGCGCAACGCGATCTTGATATTGCGCGTACCCAGTTGCACGTCGTCATCGAGGTTGCGGTACTCGCGCCGGTCCCAAACCTTCGCGCCGCGACGGTGGCGCGACCCGTCCTGACCGATTCGCACCCCTTCCGGGTTGAAGCCATAGGCCCCGAATGGCGAGGTGCCCGCTGTTCCAATCATTCGGTTGCCGCCCTGGTGGCGTTTTTTCTGCTCCTCGAGTCGTTGCTTCAGTGCTTCCATCAACGCCTCGAATCCGCCCAGCCCTTCTATTCGCTGACGCTCCTCCGGGCTCAGAAACAACTCCGCCTGCCGTCGCAGCCACTCGTCGGGCAGTTCAGTCGGGTCAGGCCCAAGCACTTTCTCGACACCGCGATAGTAATCGCCGAATACCTGATCGAAGCGATCAAAATGTGCCTCGCTTTTCACCAGCGTAGAGCGCGCGAGAAAATAAAACTCATTGACATCGCCGCCACCGAGGCCGTGTTTCATTGCCTCGAGCAGGGTCAGGAATTCGGTCACAGATACCGGCAATCCGGCACCACGCAGCTGATAGAAAAACCTAACGAGCATCGCGCCGGTTCAGAAAAATCAACTGTTCGAACAAATGGACATCCTGCTCATTCTTCAGCAGCGCGCCATGCATCGGCGGCAGGCTCTTGCGGCGGTCGTCGCTGCCGAGGGCCTCAACCGGAATATCCTCGGCAAGCAACAACTTGATCCAGTCGAGAAGCTCGGACGTGGATGGCTTTTTTTTCAGCCCCGGCACTTCGCGTACCTCGAAAAACGTCCGAAGCGCCTCAGCGAGCAGGGTTTTCTTCAGTCGCGGATAGTGGACCTCGACGATCTGCTCCATCGTCGCCTGGTCGGGGAAACGAATATAGTGAAAAAAGCAGCGGCGCAGAAACGCGTCCGGCAATTCCTTCTCGTTGTTCGAGGTGATGATCACAATCGGCCGCAGCCGCGCCTGGATCGTCTCCTTTAGCTCATGCACGTAAAACTCCATGCGATCAAGTTCACGCAGCAAATCGTTCGGGAATTCGATATCGGCCTTATCGATTTCATCGATAAGTAAAACCGGCTGACGCTCACTCTCGAAGGCCTCCCACAGGCGTCCTTTCACGATGTAGTTACGTATTTCCTTGACCCGCCCGTCGCCGAGCTGTGAGTCACGCAGCCGGGCAACCGCATCGTACTCATACAGGCCGTGTTGTGCCTTCGTCGTGGACTTGATATGCCATTCGTAGAAAGGCCGATCCAGTGCCTGTGCGACTTCCTCGGCCAATTGAGTCTTGCCGGTTCCCGGTTCGCCCTTAATCAGAACAGGACGTCCCAGGGTGATGGCCGCGTTGACTGCCGCCATCAGATCTTCCGTTGCAACATAGCGATCCGTGCCGCTGAACCTGTCGAGTGTCATCGTGTTGACTGCTCCAAAAACGACCAATAGATGCGCGCCAGACCGGCCGCGCAGCGAAACCCGCGCCGCCACGCTGACGGCTGCGAGATCAAACGTCAGCGCGCAAAATTTTCATTGCATTAGTGCCGCCCGAGACGCCTTCGCGATCACCCTTCGTAAAGATTACGAAATCGCCGTTGTCCACGGCACCACGCTCGTGGAGCCGTTCGAAAGCCTCGCGGTACCCGGCCTGTGAATCCATATGGGTGGGCTCGAAAGGCACCGGGTAGACGCCGCGATAGAGACGTACGCGGCGCCGTGTTTCGGCGTGGCGGGCAAACGCAAAAATCGGAATATCGGACCGCACACGGGAAATCCACAATGTGGTCGCGCCCGACTCGGTCAGCGCCGCGATCGCGCGTACATGGAGGTGATTCGCGGTGTACATTACCGCCATCGCGATCGCCTGGTCGATGTTCTCGAAATCGTCTTCGATACGTGGCTTGTATGCGCGCAGTTCTGAATGGTGCTGCTCGGCACCGATACAGGCTTCGGCCATCGCATGGACGACTTCCACCGGGTGCTCGCCTATCGCCGTTTCCGCCGACAGCATGACTGCATCAGTGCCATCCAGCACGGCATTGGCAACATCGGAGACTTCAGCCCGGGTCGGCATCGCGTTGACGATCATCGACTCCATCATCTGCGTCGCAATAATGGAAACCCGGTTCAGCCGCCGGGTCAGTTTGAGGATGCGTTTTTGCAGCCCGGGCACTGTCGAGTAGCCCATTTCGACGCCAAGGTCGCCGCGCGCGACCATGATCACCTCGCTCGCCCTGACGATTTCCTCGATATTCTCGATAGCCTCGGTACGCTCAATCTTCGCCACGATGCGGCCCGTTCCGCCGGCCTCGTGCAACAAAGCGCGTGCGGCTTCGATATCGCTGGCATCGCGCGGAAACGACACAGCAAGATAATCGACCCCCATTTGCGCCGCCGTCACGATGTCCTGGCGGTCCTTGGCGGTGAGCGCCGGCGCGGATAAACCGCCGCCTTTGAGGTTAATGCCCTTGTTGTCGCTGAGCTTGCCTGCGGTAACTACCCGGGTAATCACGCGCGATCCCTCGACCGCGCGGACTTCGAGCTCAATTTTGCCGTCGTCGAGCAATAAGCGGCTACCGACACTGACATCCTGCGGCAAATGCTTGTATCCAAGCCCCACCCGGTTGCTGTCGCCGTCACTGGCACCGAGTTCGGCATCCAATATGAACTCCTGATCCTGGTTCAGCACGACGCTGCCGGTGGCAAAACCCTCGACCCTGATCTTCGGCCCCTGCAGATCACCGAGGATCGCAATATCCTGACCGAGTTCGTCCGCCACCTCGCGCACCAGCGCCGCGCGCCGCAAGTGGCCCTCTGCGGTGCCGTGCGAGAAATTCAGGCGAACAACGTCCACGCCCGCTGCAATCAGCTCGCGCAACCGCTCGGGACTTTCGCTCGCAGGGCCGAGCGTTGCGACGATCTTGGTGCGTCTCAACGCCCGCGCCGGATCGCTCACGCTGCCCGCCTTGCCCGCTCTTCGAGGATTTCGACTGCCGGTAACGGCTTGCCCTCGAGAAATTCCAGGAATGCGCCACCGCCAGTCGAGACATAGGAGATACGATCGCCGAGTTCGTACTTTTCCAGTGCCGCAAGCGTGTCACCGCCGCCGGCGATGGAAAACGCCGGGCTTTCGGCGACCGCCTGCGCAAGGCTGCGTGTTCCCTCGCCAAACTGATCGAACTCGAAAACGCCCAGCGGACCGTTCCAGACGATGGTACCGGCCTTGCTGACGATCTCTCCCAGCAGATCCGCCGTGTCCGGGCCCACATCCATGATCATCTCGTCGGCCCCTACCTTGTCAACGCCGCGAATATCGGCTTCGGCCGTTGCCGAAAACTCGCGGGCGACAACGACGTCCACCGGAATCGGAATGCTGGCACCTTCGCCGCGCTCGCCGCGCGCCAGCAGTGAGGCCGCCTTGGCGACCAGGTCGGGCTCGTACAGCGATTTGCCGACCGCATGGCCCGCGGCCGCAATAAACGTGTTTGCGATTCCACCGCCAACGATAAGATGGTCTACCTTCATGGCCAACGCTTCCAGCACCTCGAGCTTGGTGGATACCTTGGCCCCACCAACAATCGCCACGACCGGAGTGGCCGGATGTTTCAGGCCGCGCGCAAGCGCTTCGAGTTCACTCACGAGAAGCGGGCCGGCACATGCGACGGGAGCGTATTTCGCTACCCCGTGGGTGCTGGCCTGGGCGCGATGCGCGGTTCCGAACGCATCCATCACGAACACGTCACACAAAGCCGCCATGCGCCGCGACAGCGTGTCATCGTTGGCTTTTTCGCCAGCGTTGAAGCGCACGTTTTCGGTCAGAACCACCTCGCCCGGCGCAACGGTTACGCCGTCAATCCAGTCGCGGGCAAACGCGACTTTTTGCCCAAGCAACCGGGCCAGGCGGGCAGCAACGGGCTCGCATGAGAACTTTGCTTCCGGCTGCCCTTCGGTCGGGCGACCGAGATGAGACATCACGATTACGCCGGCGCCGGCATCCACGGCGGCGCGGATTGTCGGCACCGCGGCACGGATGCGTGCATCGCTCGTTACCGTACCATCCTTGACTGGCACGTTGAGATCTTCGCGAATCAGCACGGTTTTGCCGGCCAACTCGGTATCACACATTCTCAGGATATTCATTTGCCACCCCTGCACGCCCGGCCCTGGCAGCACCGCCCTGACGGGCGGCGTTGCTGGGCCGGCACGCTAAAACGCGGGTTACTGGTTCAGCTGGCGCTGATCAACGCGAGTGTCGTGTCCAGCATCCGGTTGGAGAAGCCCCATTCATTGTCATACCAGGAGCAAACCTTCACCAGAGTGCCATCTACCACGCGAGTCATAGTCGCATCGTAAGTGGACGATGCGGGGTCGTGATTGAAGTCGATAGAAACCAGCGGTCCATCGTTGTAGCCCAGAACGCCCGCGAGCTCGCCCTGTGATGCTTCGCGCAGCACCGCGTTGATTTCGTCGATACTGGTTTCGCGCCCGGCAGTAAACGTCAGATCGACCAGCGAGACGTTGATCGTAGGAACGCGGACCGAGAATCCGTCGAGCTTGCCGGCGAGTTCCGGCAACACCAAACCGACCGCGGCAGCCGCACCGGTCTTGGTCGGAATCATCGACATCGTCGCCGATCTGGCGCGCCGCAGATCCTTGTGGAATACGTCAGTCAAAACCTGGTCATTGGTGTAGGCATGAATCGTCGTCATCAGGCCATTCACTACACCGATCTTTTCATGCAGTGGCTTTACCAGCGGCGCCAGGCAGTTGGTCGTGCAGGAGGCGTTCGACACGATCTGGTCGCTGGCCTTCAGTGAACCATGATTGACGCCATATACAATCGTCGCGTCGACGTCCTTTCCGGCCGGCGCCGAAATAAGCACTTTCCGCGCACCTGCGGCAAGGTGCTTCGAGGCGGCGGCGCGGTTGTTGAACAGGCCCGTGCATTCGAAGACCACGTCGACCCCGAGTTCGCCCCACGGCAATTTGCCAGGGTCGCGCTCGGCAAGCACTTTTATGCGATCGCCATTCACCACGAGGTCACCGCCCTCTACTTTGACTTCGCCAGGAAACTTCCCATGGGCGGTGTCGAAACGGGTCAGGTGTGCGTTGGTCTCCGCGTCGCCCAGATCGTTCAATGCGACGATCTGGAGCTCGGAAGTACGGCCCGACTCATACAGCGCGCGCAAGACGTTGCGGCCGATGCGGCCATATCCATTGATGCCAATTTTAACTGCCATCTTTCGTTTCTCCTTCTCAGTCGGCGCAATGCCGACCGTATCATTTGTTATCAATCAGACTGAGCGCTTTCTCGCAAATGCGCTCGGCGGTAAAACCAAAATGCTCGAACAGCAACTCCGCCGGCGCCGACTCGCCAAAGCGATCGATGCCGATCACGCTGCCATCAGTGCCCACGTAGCGGTACCAGAAATCGCTGACCCCGGCTTCGATTGCCAGCCGCGACCGTACCTTCGCCGGCAATACCGCCTCCCTGTAGGCCGTGTCCTGTGAATCGAACAATGACGTACACGGCATCGAAACCAGGCGCACCCGGCGCCCCGCAGCCGCCAGCGTCTCACACGCCTTGGCCGCGATGCTCACCTCGGACCCCGTCGCGATCAGGATTAACTCCGGTTCGCCATCGCAATCCTGCAAAACGTATCCGCCGCGCGCAATCGCCGCGATCTGCGCCTGATCGCGCTCCTGGTGCGGCAGGCCCTGACGAGTAAACACCAGAGCGCTGGGTGCATCGGCGCTCTCCAGCGCGGCACGCCAAGCCTGAGCAGACTCGACCGCATCGCAAGGACGCCAAACGTGCAGGTTTGGGATGATCCTGAGGCTGGCCAGGTGCTCGATCGGCTGATGGGTGGGGCCGTCTTCGCCAAGCCCGATGGAATCGTGGGTGAAAACAAAAATTCCTGGCACCCGCATCAGCGCAGCCATCCGGATCGCGTTACGCGCGTAATCGGAAAACGTCAGGAACGTCGCACCGTACGGTTTGATGCCACCGTGCAGCCACAACCCGTTCATGATCGCGGCCATAGCGAACTCACGCACGCCAAAGTACAGGTAGTTACCGTTAGCGTCGTCACCGGTCACTGCCTTTGACCCGGACCAGTAGGTAAGGTTGGAGCCGGTCAGGTCCGCCGAGCCGCCGATCAGTTCGGGCAGCAACGGGGCGAATCCCTCGAGACAGCGCAGCGAAGCCTTGCGCGTCGCCACCGCAGCCGCCTCACTGTCGATGGCGGCGATCACGCCATCGGCCGCCGCCGCCCAGCCCGGCGGCAGCTCGCCTTCGATCCGTCGTGCAAGCTCCGCAGCCAGGTCGGGGTGGTGCGTGCGGTAATCATCGAACAACGCTTGCCATTGCGCCTGGCTTTGCGCGCCCCTGGCGCGGGCGTCCCAGGCGCCATAGATATCCTGCGGCACTTCGAACGGCGGATACGGCCAGCCGATCTGTTTGCGCACCAGCGCGATTTCATCGGCGCCCAAAGGCGCGCCATGGGTCGCAGCGGTACCCTGTTTGTTCGGCGAACCGTAGCCGATCACCGTGCGGCAGCAAATCAGGGTAGGCATAGAGGTTTCGCCGCGCGCGGTCTCGATCGCCTGGCGGATCTCCTCGGGATCATGGCCGTCGACGTCGCGGATCACCTGCCATCCGTATGCCCTGAAACGCGCTGGCGTGTCGTCGGTGAACCAGCCGCTCACCTCGCCATCGATCGAGATGCCGTTATCGTCGTACAGCGCGATCAGCTTGCCGAGGCGCAGCGTTCCCGCTAGCGAACATGCCTCGTGCGATATGCCCTCCATCATGCAGCCGTCACCGAGAAAGACATAGGTGTGATGATCGATCAGCGGGAAGTCCGCCCTGTTGAAACGCGATGCGAGGATCTTCTCAGCGAGCGCCATTCCCACCGCGTTAGCGATGCCCTGACCGAGAGGTCCGGTCGTGGTTTCGACGCCAATCGACAAATCGACTTCCGGATGACCGGCGGTCTTGAATCCCATCTGGCGAAAATTGCGCAGCTGCTCGAGCGGAAGATCGTAACCGCTAAGATGCAGCAGGGAGTAGAGCAGCATCGAGCCGTGGCCGTTCGAGAGAACGAAGCGGTCACGGTTGAACCAGCGCGGATCACCAGGGTTGTGGCGGAGGAAGTCATTCCACAACACCTCGGCGATATCGGCCATCCCCATGGGCGCCCCCGGGTGCCCCGAATTGGCGGCCTGCACGGCATCCATACTCAACGCGCGGATCGCGTTGGCAAGTTCTGTTCGACTCGGCATCGGATTTGTTTCTGCATGGAAAGGTAAAGACGCCTATTCTCTAATAAGCCATCGATACGGGCAACTTGGGCTCGGGCCACAATCCCGGGCACGCGCCGCTATTCGCGCCATTTAATCGAACAGCCGACACTGGCAAATTGCTCGGTCGGGCCGCGCCCGGTGGCGGCGACAGTCTGCATGGCCACCAGCAACTCTCGCCGCGCCGCTGCCGGCGCCGGCTCACGTCCGCTCTCGTCCAGGCGACCACGGTACTGCAATTCGAGCCTGGAATTGAAACCAAAGAAATCCGGGGTGCACACCGCGCCATAGGCGTGCGCCGTGGCCTGCGACTGGTCGTAAAGATAGGGAAACGGAAAATCCAGCGCTGCGGCCAGACGCGCCATGTGCTCGGGGCCGTCTTCGGGGAAAGTCGCAACGTCATTGGACATAATCGCAACGCTGCTGACCCCGGAATCGCGCAACCCGCGGGCATCGGCGACCAGCCGGTCTATGACCGCCTGAACATACGGACAGTGATTGCAGATGAACATCACCAGCGTGCCGCGCTCACCCCGGCACTGCTCCAGGGTCCACAGCCGGCCCGCGGGATCGGGCAGGGAAAACGCCGGCGCATGCCAGCCAAAATCGCAAATCGGGCTCGTCATCCTGACCATCGCGGCATTTCTCCTTGTTCACCCGAATCGTCATGCATTATGAAATGCGAAAACATATAATAGTCGGTTTGCGTCTCGAGCTTTTCAGGTATTTCCATGCTATCGAATAATGTTTTCACTTCCGAGTCAGTATCGGAAGGCCATCCGGACAAGGTTGCCGACCAGATATCGGATGCCGTTCTCGACGCCATACTGAGCGAAGACAGGGACGCCCATGTCGCCTGCGAAACCATGGTCAAGACCGGCATGGCAATCATTGCGGGCGAGATTACGACGTCCGCCTGGGTCGATCTCGAGGAAATCACGCGTGGTGTCATTCTCGATATCGGTTATGACAACTCCGAACTGGGATTCGATGGCGCGACTTGCGCGGTCCTGAACGCCATCGGCAAGCAGTCCACCGACATTGCCCAGGGCGTCGACCGCGAAGCACCGGAAAAACAGGGCGCCGGTGACCAGGGAATGATGTTCGGCTATGCCAGCAATGAGACCGAGTCGCTGATGCCGGCGCCGATACATTTCGCCCATGCACTGGTCCGGCGCCAGGCCGAGCTGCGCAAAAACCACACACTGACCTGGTTGCGCCCGGACGCCAAGAGCCAGGTGAGTTTTCGCTATGAGAACGGCAAACCGACCGGCGTCGAGGCAATAGTGCTGTCGACGCAGCACGACCCGGACATCAGCCAGGCAAGCCTGCACGAGGCCGTCATGGACGAGATCATCAAACCGGTGATCCCCTCTGAATGGCTGAGTTCCAGCACCCGATACCACATCAACCCGACCGGGCGTTTCGTCATCGGCGGTCCGGTCGGCGACTGCGGCCTTACCGGCCGCAAAATCATTGTTGACACCTACGGCGGCATGGCCCGCCACGGCGGCGGTGCTTTCTCGGGCAAGGACCCGTCCAAGGTCGATCGTTCGGCCGCCTACGCGTGCCGCTATGTCGCAAAAAACATCGTCGCCGCGGGTCTGGCCGAGCGCTGCGAGATCCAGATCTCGTATGCGATCGGCGTTGCCGAGCCCACCAGTGTCAGCGTCGAGACGTTCGGCACCGGCAAAGTACCCGAATCCGAACTGGTGCGCTTGATCGAACAACACTTCGACCTGACGCCGTACGGGATCGTCACGATGCTCGATCTCAAACGGCCGATCTACCGCAAGACCGCGGCCTATGGCCATTTCGGACGCAGCGCCGAGCGGTTTTCCTGGGAACGCACCGATCTGGCAGAAGCCCTCGCGGGCGATGCGGCCGCCTGAAGAACTGGCGCGCCCAGCCGACAACGAATTCACGAAGGAGCGCAAGTAATGACCGAAGCCGCCGTTAATATGACGCCCGACTACAAGATCGCCGACATCGAACTCGCTGAATGGGGCCGCAAGGAAATCGCGATCGCCGAGACCGAAATGCCGGGCCTGATGGCAGTCCGCGGCGAATTCGGCGACCAGCAACCTCTCGCCGGGGCGCGGATCGCCGGGTCGCTCCACATGACGATTCAGACCGCAGTTCTGATCGAAACTCTCGAGGCCCTGGGCGCGGAAGTGCGCTGGGCATCCTGCAACATCTATTCAACCCAGGACCATGCGGCAGCGGCTATCGCCGCCGGCGGTACCCCGGTTTTTGCTTTTAAGGGTGAGAGCCTCGATGAGTACTGGGAGTACACCCATCGCATCATGGAATGGGCCGACGGCGGCACGCCGAACATGATTCTCGACGATGGTGGCGACGCAACGATGCTGGTGATGCTCGGCTCTCGCGCCGAACAGGATCGCTCTGTACTCGACAATCCCGGCAGCCATGAAGAACGTTCGTTATTTGCGGCAATTGCCCGGCGACTCGACACGAAACCGCGTTACTACTCCAGAATTCTTGAAAAAATACAAGGTGTTACAGAAGAAACAACCACCGGTGTGCATCGTCTCTACGAACTGATGAAAGAGGGCTCGCTGCCGTTTCCCGCTATTAATGTCAACGATTCGGTCACGAAGTCAAAATTCGACAACCTCTATGGTTGCCGCGAATCACTGGTCGATGGGATCAAACGGGCGACAGACGTTATGGTTGCCGGCAAGATCGCGATCGTGGCGGGCTACGGTGACGTTGGCAAAGGCAGCGCGCAGTCTCTGCGCGGGCTTGGCGCCACGGTCTGGATTACCGAGATCGACCCGATCTGCGCGCTACAGGCGGCAATGGAGGGTTATCGCGTCGTGACCATGGACGATGCCTGCGACAAGGCGGATATTTTTGTCACCGCGACCGGCAACTACAACGTCATCACCCATGATCACATGCTGCGCATGAAAGATCAGGCGATCGTCTGCAACATCGGTCATTTCGACAACGAGATCGATGTCGCCAGCCTCGAACAATACGAGTGGGAAAACGTCAAGGACCAGGTCGATCAGATTATTTTCCCTGACGGCACGCGCATAACGCTGCTGGCACAGGGAAGACTGGTCAATCTCGGCTGCGGCACCGGCCACCCCAGTTTCGTGATGTCTAACTCGTTTACCAACCAGGTGCTGGCGCAAATCGAGCTTTGGAACCATCGCGAGCGATACAATAACGAGGTCTATGTACTGCCAAAACACCTCGACGAAAAAGTCGCCCGGCTGCATCTCGAGAGGATCGGAGTGAACCTGACCGCGCTGACAAAGGAGCAGGCCGACTATATCGGCGTAGCCCAGGACGGTCCGTACAAGCCCGATCACTATCGCTACTAGGCGCATGACTCTCGCTGCAGAGGCGGCCCGCCGGCCGCCTCTGTTTTTTCGCCTATGCTGACAGCCGTAGCCTGTTACCTTGTCGCATCGCTGATCGTGCTGCGGATCGAGGCAAGGCTGTTGCCATCGACCGAGAACGTGGCGGTCGTGGGCTGGTTGACCGAACGCATTTACCTGCCTCTGTTGCGTTACGCGGCGGTGCTGGTTCTGTTGCTGCTCGGGTACCCGCATATATTCGGGATCAGCGACGCCCCATCCCTGGGCCAGCTCTTCGCAAGCGGCACCGGGCGCATCGACCTGCTAATGAATATCGGCCTCGCGCTGAGCCTCGCGCTGCCTCTGATCCCGGTGGTCAACCAGGTCCCCGGGATTATCCTGTCGACCCAGGCAATTCTCACTGCCTGTGCAGTGTTGTCCTGGATGGCACCGCAAATGGGCGTCACCAACCCGCACTACTTCATGGGCTGGCCAGTCGTATTCGCGGTGCTCAGCCTCAACGTAATGGCCTATCTCCTCGGCCGCGCGCTGCTGGCTTTATTCACCGATTGGCAGCGCTCGCGCACGCGCCTGTTGCTGCTGGACGGCTTGCGCCTGCTGGCGGAGATTCCCGCAGTACTTATCTATACCTTTGCCCTTGGCCGCCAGTTTGGCTAAATGCCCGTTGTGCGGATTCAATGGCGCTTGCGGGCAAGGGTCAGACCATCGCCAATGGGCAGCAGCGAAAGATCGACACGCTGGTCGTCGCGCAAAAACCGATTGAGCTTACGGATCGCGCTGGTATCTTCGTCCTGTTTTTCCGCATCAATGACCGACCCACCCCACAGTACGTTGTCGATCGCGATCAGGCCGCCCGGGCGCAACAGATCCAGACCGCGCTCGTAATAATGCCGGTAGCTGGTCTTGTCAGCATCGATAAACATGAAATCGTAGGTGCCGCCCGCACCCTCGCCAAGCAACCGATCGAGGGTCTCCAGCGCCGGCGCAATTCTGAGATCGATCCTGTCCTCGACGCCTGCCGCGCGCCAGAACGGCCGGGCGATGTCGGTAAATTCCGCGCTGACGTCGCAGGCAACGATGACTCCGTCTTCAGGAAGGCTCGCCGCGACACACAATGTACTGTAGCCGGTGAATGTCCCCACTTCGATACAGCGGCGCGCAGCGATCAGCCGGACCAGCAAACTCATGAATTGCCCCTGTTCCGGCGAAATCTGCATCGCCGCATGGGAATGGTTGGCCGTGACGTCACGCAACCGGCGCGCCACATCGGGTTCGCGCAAAGAAACATCGAGAAGATAGTCGTAGAGCGCGTCGGTCAACGAGATGGTGCGGGCAGACATAGCGGTATCCTTACGCGAGCGGGCGTTGCTATCATGAGGCGCGTTTAGCGGAAGATTCAAGTATGACCGAGCCTCGGATGGAGACCTGGGCAATTTCCCCACACGAAGACGGGCAGCCGTTGCAACTGCTGCACCTGACCGACACTCATCTGTTCGCCAGCCCCGGCGGCGTGCTGTATGGGGTCAATACCCGCGATTCGCTGACCGCAGTAATCGACGCGGTCAAACGCGCCGGGCAGCGTCCCGACGCGGTGCTGGTCACCGGCGATCTGTCGCAGGACGAAAGCCTGGCCAGCTACAAGATTCTCAGGACCATGCTGGACCAGCTGGAAGCCCCGGTTTTCGTGTTGCCGGGAAATCACGACGATCCGGCCACCCTGCGGGAAGTATTCGATGACAACGCCGCCAGCTATTGCGGCGTTATCGAGAGCGGAAACTGGCAGATAGCGATGTTGTCGAGCTGGCAGGAAAAGAATGTCGGTGGCCTGCTCGAACCAGGCGAACTCGAACGCTTTTCCGCGGTACTTGCGCGCGCCGGCAAACGCTACACACTGGCGTGCGTGCATCATCAGCCGGTGGCAATAGGCTCGGCATGGCTCGATCGGATCGGGCTGGCAAACGGCGACGAGTTTCTGCGCATAGCGCAACGGCAGGAGCGGGTTCGCGGTATTCTCTGGGGGCATATCCACCAGGTTTTCGACCAATACCGGGGCCGCCTCCGGCTGCTCGCAAGTCCGTCGACATGCCGCCAGTTTGCCCCGCATTCGGATAATTTCGCCAATGATGATCTCGCCCCCGGCTGGCGCTGGCTCACGTTGTTCGCCGACGGTAAACTCGCGACCGACATACAGCGACTGGAAGACGACTGGGCCACCGGTGCGGCGAATTGAGGCGGGCCGGATGAGCAGTCGATTCAACCGCCATGAGCTCGTCGCCTACTACCTGCGCCTGCACGACGCCGGCCTGAATGACTCTCACAGCGGCAACATCTCCGGACGCAGGGAACAGACATTCTGGATTACTCCAGGCGGCGCTGGCGCAGAGACCCTCGCGGCCGCAGATCTTGTCAAATGCCCGGTCGACGGGCCGCTGGCCGCCGCAGCCTCGCTGGACGGTGCCCTGCATCAGGCAATCTACCGCGCCGTGCCCGAGGCCGGCGCGGTAATCCACAGCCACGGGCCCTACAGTATTGCCATGACTCTTGGCGGCGGTGACTTTGTGCCGCGTGATTTCGAGGGCAACTACTACTTCGATACCGTGCCCGTGCTCGACATTGCCTACGATCGCTACACAGCGGATGCGCCGGCCGCGGTCGCCGAGAAACTGCAGAAGGTGCCGGTGGCAATCGTTCGCGGACATGGCGTTTATGCGCGCGGTCGCGGACTGGACGAAGCTTACAAATGGAGCCGTTCACTAGAGTCCTCAGCGCGTATCGCGTGGTTGGCGCAAAACGCGGCGATGCATGCAAAGGTAGAGAATCGGTGACCCCGCCACGACCGGTCTGGTGCATCTTTGTGGCGCTCGCCTGCGTCGCGTTCACTTCCGCGGCTAGCGCGCAAAACACGCTATGGCAGGTTCGCAGCGACACAATCACGATGTACCTTCTTGGCTCCGTGCACCTGTTGCGCCACTCGGACTTTCCGCTCGATGCCGCCCTCGAAGCCGCCTATGAGCGCAGCGATCTGCTGGTGCTGGAGCTCGACCTGAAGGACGCCGACCCGATGCGCGCGCAGACGTTGATCAATGAAATCGGGCGCATCCGGAATGGCGACCTGGAAGACTGGATGGGGCCGGACGACTACCGCCGCGCCCACGCGCTGGCCGCCCGGCTGGACATCGACCTCGATCGCCTGCGGCAGCTCAAACCGTGGCTCGCGGCGATCACGATACTGCAGCTACAGTTGGCGCGACTCGGGTTCTCACCGGATCTCGGCGTCGACTTCCACTTCGCCGAGCGCGCGGAAAAAGACGGCAAAACAGTTCGCGGGCTGGAGACCATGGAGTTTCAGCTCGCTCAGTTCGACGCGCTAAGCCGCAACCAGCAAAGCGAGTTTCTGCTGCAGTCATTGGATGAAGCCGAAGACGTTGCAGACGAAATTGACGCAATGGTCGCGGCGTGGAAGAGCGGTGACAGCGCCGCGTTGGCCCGGGTTCTCGAGGACGGCTTCGCCGGCTACCCGGAGCTCTATGACCGGCTCGTCATGCAACGCAATAGCAACTGGCTGCCGCAGCTGGTGGCGTTGCTCGACGGCGACGAGGATGTACTTGTCGTCGTCGGGGCCCTGCATCTGGTGGGTTCCGGCAGCGTGATCGAGATGCTGCAACAGCGCGGTTACGTAGCGCGGCAGCTCTAGATTTCCACCATTTCGAAGTCTTCCTTGCCCGCGCCGCAGTCCGGACAGCGCCAGGAAAGCGGCACATCCTGCCAGCGGGTGCCGGCCGCGACACCGTTATCCGGATCACCCAATTCCTCTTCGTAGATAAACCCGCAGATGACGCACATATAGGCCTTCATCGATGATCCCCGCCGTGTTGTTTGCACTGATGGCGCGACATTCTACCGGAGCGCGCGACGATGCGGCGAGGCCGGCAGGAAGAGTGCGTCATGAGCCGCTACAATGCGCCCAGCGACAATTACAGGGAGCAGCAGCGTGAGCCTTTTCAGCGAAGCGCAAAAATACATTCCGGGCGGTGTCAATTCGCCGGTCCGGGCATTCGGTGCGGTCGGCGGCGACCCGGTATTCTTCGCCCGGGCCGAGGGCGCATACCTCTATGACGCCGCCGGCAAACGCTATATCGACTATATCAACTCCTGGGGGCCGATGATTCTCGGTCATGCCGCAGCGGAGGTTGTCAGCGCCGTGCAGGAAGCCGCGGCACAGGGATTGTCTTTCGGTGCGCCAACCGAGCGCGAAACTACGCTCGCGAGAATGGTCTGCAACCTCGTTCCATCGATCGAAAAAGTGCGAATGGTGAGTTCCGGCACCGAGGCGACGATGAGCGCGATCCGTCTCGCCCGCGGATTTACCGGACGCGACAAGATCGTCAAATTTGAGGGCTGCTACCACGGCCACTCCGACTCGCTGCTGGTCAAGGCCGGATCAGGCGCGCTGACCCTCGGCGTGCCAACCTCACCCGGCGTTCCGGCGGCATTGGCCGAACACACAATTACGCTGTCATTCAACGATCTGGAGCAGGTCGAGCAGGTGTTCGCAGACATCGGCAACCAGATTGCCTGCATCATCGTCGAACCGGTCGCCGGAAATATGAATTTCATTCCACCGGTGGACGGATTCCTCGAGGGCCTGCGCCGGGTCTGCGACGAACACGGCAGCGTGCTGATTTTCGATGAAGTAATGACCGGTTTTCGCGTCGCGCTGGGTGGCGCGCAGGAGCACTACGACGTGGTGCCCGACATTACGACACTCGGCAAAGTCATCGGCGGCGGCCTGCCGGTTGGGGCGTTCGGCGGCAAGGCAGCCATCATGGACCATATCGCACCGACCGGGCCGGTCTACCAGGCCGGGACATTATCCGGTAACCCGGTTGCCATGGCGGCTGGAATCGCAACGCTGACCGGCGTCAGCCAGCCCGGTTTCTTCAAGGCCCTGGGCGCGCGCACCGAAGCACTGTGTGATGGCCTGCAACAGGCCGCCGACTCTGCAGGTATCGGCTTCGGGACCGAACGCCTCGGCGGCATGTTCGGTTTCTACTTCTCGGACGAAACTCCGGTGCGCTATTTCCGCCAGGTCGTTGCCTGCGACCAGCAGCGGTTCAGGAAGTTCTTCCATGGCATGCTCGAGCGCGGTATTTATCTGGCGCCATCCGCCTATGAAGCCGGTTTCGTCTCGGCGCGTCACAGCGAGGAGGATATCGCGGCCACCGTGGCGGCAGCCGGAGAGGTCATGGCGAGCCTTTGAGGCCGGACAGAGCCTGCTCGCAGGCCTCGATAACGCCGGCTCCCCGGCACAACATGGATTACGCGTTCGAGCTGAGGCAGTGTCGCCAGGGTGGCACCCACCGCCGTGATCGCGACAACGGCGGCGCGCGCCGGCGGGTAACCATAAACGCCGCAACTGATCGCGGGAAACGCCACACTGCGCGCACCCTTTGCCGCAGCGAGTCGCAACGCGCTGCGATAGCATGCCGCGAGCAACTCTGCCTCGCCGGCATGCCCGCCCTGCCAGACGGGACCGACGGTATGCACGATCCATCGTGCACGCAGGTCGATTCCGGGGGTAACGCGAGATTGCCCGGTTGCGCGGCCACAGATTGCGCGGCACGCCGGCCCCAGTCGCAGTCCGGCTGCACGGTGAATGGCCGCGTCTACTCCGCCGCCGCCGGCAAGAGCGCTGTTGGCGGCATTGACGACAACGTCGACCGCCATGGCAATGGTATCTGCGCTTTGCCGCTCTATGAGATCAGTTCCGGCCGTGACAAGACGGCGGGCGGGCGCGAGGTCGCCCCTACCTGTTTTCCTGCAATTCTTTTAGCACCGGCGCCAATGCAGCGAGGCGTTGCAGCGGATCGTCGAGCTCAAGACAATACTGCTTCTGTTCCAGTGAGATCGGCAGGATTTCGCTCAACCGGTGTCCGACCCATGCGGCATCCTCATAGTTTTTGGGCAATTGCTGGTAATGGATACCCAGGTCGTCGAGCACGTCTTTCAGTAGTCCGCTGAGCGATGCATGTTCTGGCGGCAGGGCAATCGCCCGCTCCGGCGGCAGGCGTTGCACCCGCCCGATGTTCAGCCCGTCCTCCTCGCGCCAGCTCTCCAGCAGGCCGAACCTGTCCTCACCCTGGGCGGTGATTCCCAGCAGGCCATCACTGCCCTGGTACCAGTCGACGATCCGCGCCAGAGTTCCAACCTCATGGATGCTGGCCTTACCGGTCTCGTCACCTTCGCGGATCAACGCCACACCAAACGCTGACTCTTCTCGCAGGCAACGGCTGATCATCCCGAGATAGCGTTGCTCGAATACGCGCAGCGGCAGCGGCCCGCCAGGGAAAAGCACAGTGCGCAACGGAAACAACGGTATTTCGAACTGGTCCATGTTTAGGCCTCTGCCAGCACTGTCTAAGCGTAGAGCATGAACGCCGGTCCTTCCTCCCCGGTGTTCATTTCATTACGGCAGCTACATGCGCCAGCTGATGGCGGCGCGATCATCGCAGCAGGATTGTCAGGCCTGGCGAGCGAGTTCAGCCAGCAATTTGCGATGCAGCCCGCCAAAACCACCATTGCTCATGATTACAACGTGATCGCCACACCGCAACCATGCGCGCAGTTCGGCAATGAGGGCATCGATGTCACCGAGTACCCGGGCATCGCCGCCGAGGTTGGCGCCCGGATCCCATTGCAGGCCATCCCCCCGGTACACCCATACACCGTCAGCATCACTCAGCGCACTGGCAAGTTCGCCCGCATGAACGCCCATTTGCATCGTGTTCGAGCGCGGCTCCAGCACCGCGGCGAGACGCGCCCCGCCGATCATTGCCCTGACCGCCTGCAGGGTCGCGCGAATCGCGGTCGGGTGGTGGGCGAAATCGTCATAGACTGTAATGCCACCCGGTTCGCCGATCACTTCAAGGCGGCGTTTGACGCTGGCAAACCCGGCCAGCGCCTCGAGGCCCTGTTCGAGCGGCACGCCGGCATGCCGTGCCGCCAGCAACGCCGCCATCGTGTTGGCGCCATTATGCTGTCCGGGCAGCGGAGAATGCGCCGAGAATGCCGGCGTACCCCCGTGGCGCACCTCCAGCCGCGTAGCCCCGTCTGCCGCAACCGCCTCCACCTGCCATTCCGCACCCTTGTGACGGTCCGGCAGCGGTTGCGGCTCCACAGCCACCGACCAGCCCGGCTGATCCGATCGGCGGAAGGTTTCTACCGGCGTCCAGCAGCCGCGCGCCCGCAGCCGCGCCAGGTTACGGTCTCCGGCGTTAACGATAATGCGGCCGTTGGCCGGAACGGTCCGCAGCAATTGGTGAAACTGCCACTCGATCGCGGCAAGGTCGGCAAAGATGTCCGCATGATCGAACTCGAGATTATTCAATATCAGCGTGCGTGGCCGGTAATGGACGAACTTCGAGCGTTTATCGAAAAACGCCGTGTCATATTCATCAGCTTCGATCACAAAAAACGGCGCGCGGCCGAATCTCGCTGTCAGCCCAAAATTTTCGGCAACGCCGCCGATCAGGAAGCCCGGCTCCAGCCCCGCCTGTTCGAGTATCCACGCCAGCAGGCTCGTAGTCGTCGTCTTGCCGTGCGTGCCGGCCACCGCGAGGACCCAGCGTTCGCGCAAAACGTGGCGGGCCAGCCACGCTGGCCCGGATTCGTAGTCGAGACCCTCGTTCAACACGTACTCGACTGCCTCGTTGCCTCGCGACATCGCATTGCCGATGATCACGATGTCCGGGCGCGGTGAAAACTGGGCGCTACCCCAGCCTTCGAACACATCGATACCCAGCCGCTCGAGTTCGTCGCTCATCGGCGGGTAGATTCCGCTGTCGGACCCGGTAACGGTATGACCCGCGGCTTTCGCCAATGCGGCCACACCACCCATGAAGGTCCCGCAGATACCGAGAATATGCACATGCATCAGGATTGCGCCCCCAATAAATTGGCGGTCACCGCAACGCCGACCGCGAACTGCGCCATCGCGACGAGAACACCACCGAGCAAAGGTATTTCGAGCGCGTGACGGAGAATGTGCCCGGCCACCGCGAAGGTCCAGAACAGCAGCACGGAAATCGCCACCAGGGGCAACACGCCGACCGGGCTGTCCGGCTCGAGCATCGTGTGCCAGCCGTGAAACGGCAACATGAAGGCGGACAAAACTGCGTCGCAACCGAACAATGCTGTCAGCGTCTGCACCAGTCGCGCCGAGAACCCCCGGATATTCAACACCAGCGTATAAAACCCGGCGACAACCGCAACGTTCAGGGCCAGCTCGGCGGCAAGTTGCGACGGCGCTGCAACGTAGAATGACAGCAGCAGGCCGCCGACCAGCGCATACAAAACGACGCTTATCGCGAGCAGCAACCAGGATGCCGGGAGATCCTGGGGACCGCGGCGTTGCATGATGATGTCGAAGAAGGCCTGATAAATTGCCAGCACGATTGCGGACCGGATGCGCGAACTGGAAAGCATGATACCGTAGCGTCGCTTTGAAAAACCCACCGAATCAACGCCTGGCACCGCCCACATGCAACTAGTCGTCACCGACACGGAACTTGATACCGCCATTGAGCAACTCGACGGAGCACCAGTGATTGCTCTGGATACCGAGTTCATGCGCGAGGATACCTACTTTCCGATTCTGTGCCTGGTCCAGGTGTGTTGCGGCGACACGCTGTTTTGCGTCGATGCGCTCTCGCTGGGGCGCCCGGCCACCGTAGCCGGGCTGTTCCGGGAACCAGGGCGTACCACGGTCTTACATGCCGCGCATCAGGATCTCGAGATGTTTTTTCAGGAAACCGGCGAATTGCCGGCTTCCCTTTTCGACACCCAGATTGCCGCGGCGATGACGGGATTCGATGCGCAGATTTCCTATGCACAGCTGGTGCGTGAGTTACTGGATGTCGAACTCGACAAGAGCCAGACGCGCACTGACTGGCGTCGCCGCCCGCTGAGCCCGGCACAACTGGAGTACGCGGCTGACGATGTCCGCTACCTCGCGCAGATCCAGCCGTTGCTGGCGCAGCGGCTGGAGTCGCTCGACCGAACCAGCTGGCACGAGCAGGAATGCGCACGGATGTTGCGGCCCGCGACATACACTGCCGATCCGGCCAACGCGTGGCGCCGCCTCAAGGGGCTCGGCCGGCTGGACCCGGACGCCGGGGTCCGGGCGCGCAGGCTTGCCGCCTGGCGCGAGCGCGAGGCGGTCGAGCGCAACAAGCCGCGGCAGTGGATCATTCGTGATCGTCTGATCCTCGATCTGGCGCGCCAGTGCCCCGGCAGCGCTGACGATCTGGCGCAAATAGACGATGTACCGGAGCCGGTGGCGCGCCGCTATGCCACGACGCTGATTGAGTTGTTGGCACAGCCGTTGGCAACAGCGGAAGGGGTCGAAATCGAGGCCGCGGCGGCGCCGCTGACCCGTGAGCAGCGACAACTGGCAAAAGCGCTGCGGGCGCGCCTGTCCGCCTGTGCTGAGGAGCATGAAATCGGCGCCGGGTTACTGGCCAACAGGGTGGATCTGGAAAATCTCGCCCGCGGCAGACGAGATCTCGATGTGCTCCACGGCTGGCGTCGTGTGGTGGTGGGCAATGAGTTGCTCACCCTGCTGGAGGCGTAACGGCACAGGCAGCGGCAGCGACCACGCGGAGCATTCCGCGCAAGGGCCGAATCGCGTCGCGCGTGTCTCACTTCTTACCTGACTTGCCCTTGCCCCGGTTCTTGCGCTTTTTCCCGCCTTTGCGCTTGTCCTTTTTGCCGCCCTTCTTCCTGCGTTTGTCCTTTTTCCTGTCGCGGCTCTTGCCCTTCGGCCCGGACTTGCCGGAATCGTCGCGGGCGGTTTTTTTGTTCTTACCCTTGTTCTTACCCTTGTTCTTACCCTTGTTCTTACCCTTGTTCTTGCCCTTGTCTTTACTCTTTTTCCTGCCTTTGCCCCCGTCCGCATCTTTCTTGGCGACAGTGCCATCCGTCGCCCCGGCGCCGCCGGACTTTGCCTTTGTCTGAACGACGGCCGGGCGTGGGCTTGGGGCTGCTGTTTCATCTACATGTCGCGCAGAAGCAATTTCTGCCGCGCTGGTGGTGGCGCTCGCGCCGCTGGCCCTGGCCGCTACTCGTTTCGTGGCTGCGCTTTTCTTCCGCACCGCGCTCCCGGCAGGCGCCTGAGACTTTCCGGTCACAGCGTTGGCGCGGGCCGCGGAGCGCTTTCGCGCAGCCGCAGCCCTACCGCCCACGGGCGTCTTTTTTGCCACGGCGGGTTTTCCCGCAGTTCCCTTCTTACGCCGCACGGGTGTCTTCTTTTTCGCCGCCGGCTTTTTACGCAGCACGGTCTTTTTGCGTGGCGCTGGGGAGGAACCGGAACCCGAAACGTCAGGATCAGCATCCTTTTTCGCCGCAGTCACGCTCCTCCGAGCAGCTGGCTGCGCAGGGGCCGACCCGGTCGCGGGCCTTGCCGGCGCCACTTTACCGGTGCGTTTTCTGACCGAGGTTCGCGCCCGGGGAGCGGACCCCGTTGGGGATTTCGCCTGTTTCAGTCTTTTTTTTTGCTGATGGTCTCTTCGTGCGCGGCCAGCGCGGCCCGGGCGGCATTGGCAATGCCGGCGCTGTCAGTTGCCGCCACTGCTGCGTCCAGACTGGCGACGATCCGCTCAAACACATCGTCCAGCTCACCCACCGCATCGACACTGATGAGCAACCCCAGATCACGGTAGTGGTCGATCAGCGGACTGGTTTGCTGGTCGTATACTTCGAGCCGGTTGGCGATAGTGGCCTCGTTGTCATCAGCCCGGCGCACGAGTTGGCTGCCACCGCAATTGTCGCATGTTCCCTCGACCTTGGGCGGTGAGAAGTGAATATTGAAAACCGCCCCGCAGTCCTTGCAGCTCAGCCGCCCGGTCAGGCGTTTCATCAGCAACTCGTTTTCGACATCCATCAGGACGGCGCCGTCGAGCGGTTTGCCGAGACTGCGCAGAACCCCATCGAGTGCTTCCGCCTGAGCCAGGTTGCGCGGGAAACCGTCGAGGATAAAACCCTCGTTCGCGTCCGGCCGTGCCAGGCGTTCGCGAATTATGGCCAGCACGATCTCGTCGGACACAAGCTGTCCGGCATCCATTGCCGCCTTGGCCTGCTTACCGAGATCAGAACCCGAGGCCAGCGCCTCACGCAAAAGATCTCCGGTCGAAACCTGCGGAATACCGTATTTGCTGACCAGTTTCTGGGACTGCGTCCCCTTGCCAGAGCCGGGTGCGCCGAGCATCACAATACGCATGACCTGAAGTTCCTTAACTTGCGAAAAAGGGAAACATAACGAGGACCGTAAACCTACCGGCCCGCCTGCCCCGCGTCAATCCAAATGCTTGTCTCGCCGAGATCGGCTAAGCTTGCCGCTCGCGCCCGGCAGCGGCCGGGTTTCAGCCCGAAATTATCGAGTCAGGCGAGGAAAAACAGACATGTCCAGCAAGAACGCTTTCTACGCCCAGTCGGGTGGCGTAACGGCCGTCATCAATGCTTCGGCCTGCGCGGTCATCGAAACCGCGCGCAAGCACCGCAACAAGATCGCGAAAGTCTACGCCGGTCGAGACGGCATTATCGGTGCACTGACCGAGGACATGATCGATACCAGCAAGGAGAGTGCTCGCAACATCGCAGCGCTGAAGTACACGCCGGGCGGCGCGTTCGGCTCCTGCCGCTACAAATTGAAGAGTTTCGAGGAGAATGAGGCGCAATACCGCCGTCTTATCGAGGTTTTCTCTGCCCACAATATCGGATATTTCTTCTACAACGGCGGCAATGACTCGATGGACACGGCGCACAAGGTCTCGCAGATCGGACGCAAGCTCGGGTATCCCATCACCTGTGTCGGAGTCCCCAAAACGGTGGACAACGACCTGCCGATAACGGACAACTGCCCGGGATTTGGTTCGGTCGCCAAATACGTCGCCGTCTCGACCCGCGAGGCCGCCATGGATGTGTACTCGATGTCGCGCACCTCCACCAAGGTTTTCGTCCTCGAGGTAATGGGCCGGCATGCCGGCTGGATCGCCGCGGCAGGCGGCCTGGCGGCGGAGAAGCCGGGAGATGCCCCGCACATTATCCTGCTGCCCGAGGTTCCGTTCGAGCAGCAGAAATTCCTCGAGCGGGTCGAGGAAACCGTGCAAAAACAAAGCTACTGCGTAATTGTGGTCTCCGAGGGCACCGCATTTGCCGACGGCCGGTTCCTGGCCGACGCCGGCAGCCGCGACGCGTTCGGGCATGTCCAGCTAGGCGGTGTCGGGCAAACCGTGGCGGCAATGGTCAAAGAGCACCTCGGCTACAAATACCACTATGCGGTAGCGGATTACCTGCAGCGTTCGGCGCGCCATATCGCCTCCCAGGTCGACCTCGATCAGGCCTATGCCGTAGGCAAAGCGGCGGTAGAACTGGCCGTGTCCGGGCGCAACGCAGTCATGCCGGTCATCAAACGCACCTCGGACAAGCCCTATCGCTGGAAAATCGACGTCGCGGATCTGAAGCGAGTGGCGAATCGCGAGAAAAAGCTGCCGAAGAGCTACATCAGCAAGGATGGTTTTGGCATAACCGCAGCGTGCCGGCGTTACCTGTCGCCGTTGATTCGCGGTGAAGCCTACCCGCCGTATCGCAACGGTCTGCCGCATTATGTCGAGCTCAAAAATACCGCCGTTGCGAAAAAGCTGGGCGACGATTTTGTGATATGATCCGCGGCCTTCGACGGACCCGAACAGCAGCCTGAGCAAGTTCATGACGGGCGGGTTCGAACCGTCGACGATACCGCGGCAAACGGTAACGCTTTCACCTTAATTTGTCGGATGGATCGGGTCTGGGGATCCGGCGGTCCGGCTGTGAGCGGGCATCTGCTTGATGTCGCTCTGACGCCAAAAAAATAATTCAGGAGGTTAGAAATGTCTGAGGGCACTGCGCTGTTGCTGGCGCTTGGATCTGCCGTTCTGGCGATCGTCTATGGCGCCGTCTCGGTCGGCTGGGTACTCGCCAAACCGGCGGGCAATGACCGCATGCAGGAAATTGCGGCCGCGATCCAGGAAGGCGCCAAGGCATACATGAATCGTCAGTACGGCACCATCGCCGTCGTCGGTGTGCTGTTGACGATCGTTCTCGCTCTGGCGCTCGATATTCCGACCGCAATCGGTTTCGTGATTGGTGCGGTATTCTCGGCACTGGCCGGCTATATCGGCATGTTCGTGTCGGTGCGTGCCAACGTCCGCACAGCGGAAGCGGCCCGCCACGGCGTCGCGGTCGCGTTGCCCGTGGCTTTTCGCGGCGGCGCGATTACCGGCCTGCTGGTTGTGGGTCTTGGCCTGCTTGGCGTCGCCGGCTACTACTGGATTCTGAGCGGAATGCTGCCAGCCGACAAGGCTCTCAAACCGCTTATCGGCCTCGCCTTCGGCGGTTCGCTGATCTCCATTTTCGCCCGGCTCGGTGGCGGCATCTTCACCAAGGGCGCTGACGTCGGCGCCGACCTGGTCGGCAAGGTCGAGGCCGGGATCCCGGAAGACGATCCGCGCAACCCGGGCGTGATTGCCGACAATGTCGGCGACAATGTCGGCGACTGCGCCGGCATGGCGGCCGACCTTTTCGAAACCTACGCGGTGACCGTGATCGCCTGCATGCTGCTCGGCGGCCTGATGGTAGACGAGCTCGGCTCCGCCGGCGTGCTCTACCCCCTGGTGCTCGGCGGCCTGTCGATCATCGCCTCGATCATCGGCACGTTTTTTGTCCGCGTCGGACCTGCCGGCAAGATCATGGGAGCCCTCTACAAAGGCGTGATCGTATCCGGCGTGATCGCCGCGATTGCGTTCTATCCCGCGACGACGATGATGTTCGACGGGGTGGCGGGCGCCAACGCGATGGGTCTTTACCTGTCCGCCCTGATCGGCCTTGCGCTGACCGCGGCCATGGTCGTCATCACGGAGTACTACACCGGCACCGACTTCAAACCGGTAAAACTGGTTGCTGAAGCCTCGACCACCGGTGACGCCACCAACATCATTGCCGGTCTTGGCGTATCGATGAAGGCAACGACGTTGCCGGTGCTGGCGGTATGCGCAAGCATCTGGGGCGCTTTCGAGCTGGCGGGTCTGTACGGTGTTGCGATCGCCGCGGCATCGATGTTGTCAATGACCGGCATGATCGTCGCACTGGACGCTTTCGGTCCGATCACCGATAACGCGGGTGGCATCGCAGAAATGGCCGAACTGCCGGCGGAAGTGCGCAATATTACCGACCAGCTAGACGCGGTCGGTAACACGACCAAGGCCGTAACCAAGGGTTACGCGATCGGCTCCGCCGGTCTCGCCGCGCTGGTGCTGTTTGCCGACTACACGCATACGCTGGAGAGCCTGGGCGCGCACATGACCTTCGATCTTTCCGACCATATGGTCGTTATCGGCCTGCTGCTCGGCGGTCTCGTGCCGTATCAGTTCGCCGCCATGGCGATGGAGGCCGTTGGACGGTCGGCCGGCGCAGTCGTGACCGAGGTCCGGCGCCAGTTCAAGGAAATCCCGGGCATCATGGAAGGCACCGGCAAACCCGACTACTCGCGCGCGGTCGACCTGCTGACGCGGTCCGCGATCCGCGAGATGATCCTGCCGTCGCTGCTGCCGATCCTGGTACCGGTGCTGGTCGGCTGGCTGCTCGGGCCGCAGGCGCTCGGCGGTGTATTGCTTGGCACCATCATCACCGGACTGTTCGTCGCGATCTCGATGACGACCGGTGGCGGCGCCTGGGACAATGCCAAGAAATACATCGAGGACGGCCACTTCGGCGGCAAGGGCTCGGACGCTCACAAGGCGGCCGTAACCGGCGATACCGTGGGCGACCCCTACAAGGACACCGCGGGTCCGGCCATCAACCCGCTGATCAAGATCATCAACATTGTCGCGTTGCTGATCGTTGCGCTGATCGTCTGATCTTCGCAACAAACCTGCTCGCTAAAACGCCAGCCCTCGGGCTGGCGTTTTTTTTACAGCAATGGCGCCGACCCGACGCGCTCTAGGCAGTATTCGCGGTCACCTCGGCAACCCCCAGATGCAGCGCGCGCGGGCGGCCGACCGCGTAGCCCTGGATAAAATCGACGCCCATTCCGGTGATGGTCTCAAGCGAATCCTCGTCTTCGACCTGCTCTGCAACCACCTGAAATCGCAACGTGCGCGACAGCTTGATCAGAGCAGCAACCATCGCCTGGTTGACCGTATCCTCACCCAGGTTTCGGGTGTAGGACCCGTCGATCTTCAAATAATCTATCGACAGGTTCTTGAGATTGGCGAACGAGCCGAGCCCGCTGCCAAAATCGTCCAGCGCGAACGCACAGCCCATGCCGTGCAGCACCTCGATAAATCGCCTCGCGTGGCTGAGATTGTCCACTACTGCAGCCTCGGTCACCTCGAAGCAAATTCGATCCGGCGACACACCGCTGTGATCGAGACAATCGACGACGAATTCGAGGAACTGCTCATCGCCGAGCGTTTGCCCCGACAGGTTAATCGAACAGCTGCGCTGCAGTGGCAGCCGAATCACGTCGCGACCAAGGGCCGCCAGCGCAGTTTGTACCACCCAGCGGTCAATTTGCGGCATCAGATGGTAGCGTTCAGCCGACTGCATAAACTCGTACGGTGAGACTTCAATACCGTCATCGCCGCGAAGCCGCAGCAGGACCTCAACTCCCGGGCCACTGCCGCCACCCTCCCCGAGCGACAATATCGACTGCGTATACAGTTCGAAGCGGTCGTCCTTGAGCGCGTTCTGCAGTTTCTGCAACCACAGAATCTCGCCACGGTGACGCGCTTTCGCCTCGTCCCGCGAAGAATAGACGTGGATCTGCCCGCGTCCGTTCTGCTTCGCTATGTAGCAAGCCGAATCGGCGGCACCCAGCAGGTCCTCGAGCGCGCCGCTTTCGAGACCGATCTCGACCAGCCCGATGCTGACGCCAAGCGCGAAAATCTTGTCGCGCCATACGAAGCGGTAAGCATTGATGACCTGAACCACCTCATCGGCAATCTGACGGGCTTTCTTGAGCGGGCAGCCAACCAGCAGCATGCCGAACTCATCGCCTCCGAGGCGCCCGACGGAGTCGGAGTCACGCACCTTGTCCTTGATCAGCCCCGCAACTTCGCGCAAGAGATTATCGCCAGCGGCATGCCCACACGTATCGTTGACCACTTTGAAACGATCCAGATCCAGGTAGCAGAGCACATGACTCGCCTCACCGCTGCGGGCAGTCGTCAGCGACTCGTCGATTCGGCTCTCGAATTCGCGCCGGTTGATCAAACCGGTCAGCGGGTCGTGGCTCGCCTGGTAAGTCATCTGCCTGGCGAGCCCGCGCATCTCCGATACGTCGCGCAGCACGATCACCGCGCCAACGGTTTCGCCTGCGAGATTGTTGATGGGCGATGCCGTCATTTCCACCGCAATCTCATCATCGCCGATGGCGGGCAACAAAAGAGTGCGACCCCCCATCACGATCCGCTGCTGGCGCGCAAGACAGGCACGCACCGGGTCCGCCACGCGGCGGCGGTCACTCTCATCCACCAGTGAAACCAGCTCGCTGAAGCGTCGCCCCAGCGCATCCGCGCTGAGGACGCCCATCAGATGTTCGGCGGCGCTGTTGATGTAATCGATCTTGCCGGCGCTGTCGGTGGTCACCACGCCCTCTGCGACGCTCTCGAGGGTCACTCTCGTTTGTATCCTGCCCTGTTCGAGCGCAGCCTCCAACGCCTTCTGGTGAGAGATATCGAGGATGACCGACATCACCGCCGGCCGGCCCCGATACTGGATCGGATACGCCGTGATCCGAACCCAGACGCCATTGCCATGACGATCCAGCATCTGTACCTCGATCGGCTTGCCAGCCTTGCGCCCCGCCAGAACCGGTTCGAGATAGGTCCGCAGCTCCTCCCGGTAAGGCTCGTGAATCAGATCGACGAACGTCTCATCCTCGAGATCGGACTGACGCACGCCGCGCAGCGCGGCCAGGCGCGGGTTGGCATATTCAACGGTGTCGTGATGGATGACGACGGCCTGATCGACCTGCTCCGCGAGCCCGTGGAACAACGTATCGCGCTCGCGCTGCTCGCGCTCGGCGCCCTGCACGGTTTCGAACACCGCATTGATACTCGTCTCCAGCCCGGCGAAAGGATCGTCCGCCGCGGATCGCGACACGCGCTCGTGAAAAAGACCGCCGTCGGCAATCTCAGAGATTTCGCCGCGCAGACGCTCGATTCGCTCGCGCATGCGCTGCCGTGTCAGCCACAGGGCTCCACCAAGGAGAAGGACCACGGCGGTCAGGACGACGAGCAGCAGTATTATTGTCAGCCGGTCAGCGGGCATCCATGGCTCTTGTCGTCCGTGCGTAGGAGAAGACGGTCGCGCCGTCGCGTATTTTGTTTTCCCTCAAGCATATATCATGGGCAGCCGTGGCGCCGATTGATTAACCATAATGCCCGGCCCGAGCTTGTCACGGAAACGTCCAGTCCGTAACCTTTACGGCCTTTCCCGCCCGCGCGCGGACCAGCAGGAGCAAGGCAATGAATTTCGATTCGGCCCGGGTGCAGATGGTCGAACAGCAAGTGCGTGCCTGGGACGTTCTCGATGAGAAGGTCCTCGACACCCTTACCCAGGTACCGCGGGAGCATTTCGTTCCCGAAGCTTACCGGGAGCTGGCGTTCGCCGATACTGCCATCGACCTGGGTCACGGTGAGAATATGATGACGCCGCAGCAGGAGGGACGATTACTGCAGGCACTCGAGCTGCGTAATTCGGACAATGTGCTGGAAATCGGCACCGGAAGCGGTTTCCTGACGGCTTGCCTCGCGCGCCTCGGCGGCCGCGTCAGGAGCATGGAAATCCACGAGGATTTTTGCATTCGTGCGCGCGAAAAGCTGACTGCGCTGGGGGTCGACAACGTCAACGTCGACTGCGCGGATGCGATGAATCTCGCCCAGCGCAACCGCTATGACGCCGTCGCGCTAACCGGTTCCATTCCAAACCTCGACCCACGTTTCCAGGATGCGCTGAAAATCGGCGGTCGCCTTTTCGCCGTTGTCGGCGAGGCGCCGGTGATGGAAGCGCTGCTTATCACTCGCGTGACCGAAGACGAATGGCTGCGGCAGGCCCTGTTCGAAACCGTAGTACCGCCGCTAAAAAATGTGCCGGAAATCACCCACTTCGAATTCTAGGTATCATCGCGCGACGACCCGGGAACGGCAACGAACACGAGGCTCCGGGATTCATTGCAACCAATTGATGTCTGCGTGGTCTGCTCTGAAGGAGAATCCGGACGCCGGGAGCCGCGACCAATAAGATCCGGGTTTGTGCTTAACCGATTTAGTGATATAGTCAACTATAACACCTAGCGCCAGGTGTTCGTGACTACTGTGCAGAGGAACCTGCAATGCTTGAGCGACGCCAATGTCTGATCGTATTCGCCGCCTGCTGGGCGGTTTTTTCCACCGCCAGCGCCGAGAGCCTGATCGAAGTCTATGAGCGGGCGCGGATCAGCGACCCGCAGATTCGCGAGGCCGACGCGCTGCGCCTTGCCAACCGCGAGGCATTGCCGCAGTCACGCAGCGCATTGTTGCCGCAGATCGATTTCAACTACACCTACGAGGAACAGGAACAGGACGGCGATTCGTCCTTTCTTCAGGTCAATCAGGACACGCTCGAGACCACACCGGTTCCGCGCAATTTCAACGAGAACGCCGACACCCAGATCTGGCGCCTCGAGCTCAGACAGAGCGTGTTCCGCTGGGATCGCTGGGTGCAATACCGGCGTTCGGAAAAAGTCGCGGCCCAGGCCGAGATTGATTATTCCGCAGCGCAGCAGGACCTGATGCTGCGTGTCTCCGCACGCTATTTCGATGTCCTGGCTGCCCGAGACACGCTGGATTCCGCCGAGGCCGCACTGGAGTCGACCGCGCGCCAGCTCGAACAGGCCGAAAAACGGTTCGAGGTCGGACTTATCGCGATCACCGATGTGCAGGAAGCCCAGGCCGCCTATGACAATACGGTTGCCGCGGTGATTGCCGCCAAGCGCGATCTCGCGACGGCGGCCGAATTTTTGCGCGAAATTACCGGCGAGAGCTACGCGGAATTGCAACAGCCCGGCGACGATCTGCCGCTCGCGATCCCGCTGCCGGCAGACGAGGACGCGTGGGTGGACCGCTCGCTGGAACAGAACCTGACGCTGCTGTCGAGCCGGGTTAACCTCGATATTGCCAGCGACGATATCAAGATCCAGCGCACCGGTTACTACCCTACTCTCGATCTGGTTGCGTCGACCGGCAATTTTGACCAGACCACAGACGGTGACAGTACGACCGTATTCCCCAATGCGGGCGGAGTGACCTCGCCGACTGACTCCGATGCGGATGTCGACACCGACTCGATCCAGCTACAACTGAACGTGCCACTGTTTCAGGGCGGACGGGTGCGCTCGAATGTCCGCGAAGCGGTCTATCGGCAACGAGCGGCGAAGGAGCGGCTGGAACGGGTCATGCGCGAAACCGAACGCGAGTCGCGCGATGCTTACCTGAGCCTGATGGCCGAGATTTCGCGGGTCAAAGCCTTACGCCGCGCGGTCGAATCGAGCCAGACCGCGCTCGAGGCAACCGAGGCCGGTTTCGAGGTTGGTACCCGAACCACGGTCGACGTGCTCGACGCCAGGCGCCGGTTGTTTGAATCGGAAACCAACTACGCCCGCAGCAAGTACGATTACATTGTCAACATCATTCGCCTGAAACAGGCGGCCGGGATATTGAGTCCGCGCGACCTGATGGAAGTCGACGGCTGGCTCAACCAGAGCGTGGCGACACGCTAGACCCGAGGCCGTCGCGCGCCGGCGCTGATCCTTCCGCATCGCTTGCCTCGATCAGCGGCTGCAGAAATTCCAGCAGGCGCCGGACCGCGCCGCGATTGGCGGCAACCGCATCGCGGCCGAGCGCACCGCAGCGCTGCCTTTCCGCCGGGTCGGCCAGCAGCGACTCAACCCGGGCCTGCAGTTCCCGCTCATTCGCAACGACCTCGGCTGCGCCCGCGGCGACCAGCAGATCCAGCACGTCCTCGGAGTTGAAGTTGTAAGGGCCGGTCACAATCGGTACACCATGCGCGGCCGGTTCCAGCAGGTTGTGACCGCCGATCGGCACCAGGCTGCCACCAACAAACGCAATATCGGCGCTGCCGTAGAACGCATTCAACTCGCCCAGCGTGTCGATCAGTAACACGTCGCACGCGGAAACTTCGCCGGGAGCTGCGCTACTGTGGCGGCAGTAGCGCAGCCCGGAATCCCTGAGCAATTGCTCCACGACCTCGCAGCGCTCCGGATGACGCGGCGCCAACAGCAAAACGATATCCCCGCCTCGCCGCTGCAGCCGCTGCTGGATGTCAATCACCGTCTGCTCCTCGCCCGGATGCGTGCTGGCGGCAATCCAGACCGACCGCGAGGCCCAGTGACGGCGACGGAAGTCCTGCCCCCAGCGGGCCTGATGGGGTTTCAACGGCTGATCGAATTTCAATGTCCCGATCACATGCGTGCGCTCCGGCGGCGCCCCGAGCTGGATGAAGCGGTCGGCATCGCGGGCGCTCTGCGCGGCAATGACGATGCCGTGCGACAACGTCTCGCGAAAGAGCCCGACCATGACCCTGTATCGGCCCATTGAGCGCGGCGAAATCCTCGCACTCGCCAGTACCAGCGGGATGCCACGGCGGCCGCACTCATGGTAGAGATTCGGCCATAGCTCGGTCTCCATGATGATCGCAATCCGCGGCCGCAACCGGTCGAAGAACCGGGCCACGGCGCCTGGCAGGTCATACGGTGCGTAACTGTGCAATACACGATCGCCAAACAATGCGGCCGCACGTGCCGACCCGGTCGGCGACATCGTGGTGACTGCGATCGGGATGCCCGGAAAGCGCTCGACCAGCGCCTCGACCAGCGGCACGGCTGCCTGGACCTCTCCGACCGAAACCGCATGTACCCAGATCGTGTCCTGGTTCGCTCGGGCCGCGCCGTAACCGAGTCGCTCGCCAAGCCGCTGCCAGTACCCATGATTGGAGAAACCGCGCCACAACAGCAAAAAAAACGCCGCCGGCGCCGCCAGGTAGGAGAGCCCGATATAGAGTGCGCGCAGCGCGGATGTGCCGCCGGGTCTGTTCACCGCTCGCGGATGGTGTCGATGATGCGGCTGGTCGAACGGCCGTCGAGGAACGACAGAACCCGTACTTCGCCGCCGCTGCGACGGACATGATCCGCGCCGACTATATCCTCGATACGATAGTCGCCGCCCTTAACCAGTAAATCGGGCGATATTGCCGCGATAAGCGCCTCGGGCGTGTCCTCGGCAAAACTCACTACCCAGTCCACCGCGGCAAGACCGGAAAGCAAGGCGACCCGGTCGGCCAGATTCATCACCGGCCGGCCATCGCCTTTCAGCCGCCGCACGGATTCGTCGTCGTTCACCGCAACCAGCAGGCGGTCGCCAAGGCTCCTGGCCTCCTGCAGGAACGCGATGTGGCCGGCATGGAGGATGTCGAAACAGCCGTTGGTCATTACCACACGCTCACCGCGTTGTTGCGCCTCCCGCACGAATGCCAGTAACTCGGCGAGATCCAGTCCGGCCAGTCCGGCGGCGCCGCTGCGATGCATTGCGAGCCGCAATTCGCCGCGCGTCACGGCCGCCGCGCCAAGCTTGCGCACGACCAGGCCGGCAGCAAGGTTGGCAAGTCCGGCAGCGGCCGCGATCGTCATCCCCGCCCCGAGAGCGGCGGCGAGCGTGGCGATTACGGTATCGCCGGCGCCGGTCACATCGAACACCTCGCGCACTTCGGCCGCCAGATGCTTGGTGCGGCCGCCGTTTTCGACAATACAGATACCGCGTTCGCCACGGGTAATCAGCAGCGCATCGAGACGGAGGTCGGCACACAAGCGGGTCGCCTTTTGCTCCAGATCGGTAGCGCCGTCGAATCCACCCACTACCCGCGCGAATTCGCGTTCATTGGGAGTCAGCAGCGTGGCCCCGGCGTAGCGAGAGAAGTCGTCGCCCTTGGGATCGACCAGCACCGGCACGCCGTGCTGACGGCAGGCCGCGATGATCCGTTGCGCGTCCGCGAGCGCCCCTTTGGCGTAGTCCGACAGAACGACGACAGCCGCCCGTGACAGCGCGGCGATGGTCTTTTCGGTGATCGCATCCGCTGTCGCGCGGGGCACAGGGTCTTCGAAATCGAGCCGCAGCAGCTGTTGGTTGCGGCTCACCACGCGGAGCTTGGCGATCGTGGTACTCGCTGCGTCCGCATGGATGTCGCTGACGACGTCCGCCTCGCGCAAGCGCGCGTCAAGGATCGCGCCCGCCTCGTCTGTGCCTGCGGCCCCGACCAGCCGCACCGCCGCTCCCAGCCGGGCAAGGTTGACTGCGACATTGGCCGCGCCGCCGGGGCGATTGTCGGTGCCGCTGATATGCACCACCGGAACCGGCGCTTCCGGCGAAACCCTGCGGGCGTCGCCGAACCAGTAGCGGTCGAGCATCACATCGCCGACAACCAGCACATTGACGTCGTCGAAGTCGGGAATTTCGATGCTCATTGGCGGCCATCGTGACGCGCGGGGAAGCGCGTCATGTTAGCACAGCCTGACCGCGGTCCCGGGCTAGAATAGCGTCGTGCAAACGGTAACCCAATGAGCAAACGACCCGCCCCTGCGCATGCGCTTTACGCCCCGAGATACTGGCTGAGCTGGGTGGGTGTCATGCTGTGGCGCGTCCTGGCGGCGCTGCCATTCTGGCTCAGCCTCGGAATCGGACGGCTGATCGGACGCATTCTTTACAGCTTGTTGCCGCGCCGGCGCCGCATCGCTGCGACAAATCTCGCATTGTGTTTTCCGGCAGCCAGCAAAGCCGAGCTCGAACAACTCGGCAAAGCGCACTTTGCCAGTCTCGGCGCCGCGCTCGCCGAAGCCGGCCTGGCCTGGTGGGGCAGCCGCGAGAGAGTATTGCGCCGCGCCAGCATACGCGGACTGGAAAACCTCGAGGCGGCGGCGCAAAACGGCCGCGGCGTGATCCTGCTGACCGGTCACTTTACTCCGCTGGAACTGACCGGGCGGATGCTGGGCGAAGCCGTCCCCGGCATTACCGCGATCTACCGCGCCAATGAGAATGCAGTTCTCGATGCGGTGACAAAGCGCGGTCGCGAACGCAGCGGACACACGCTGCGCAAGCAGCAGACCCGCGAGATAGTCAGGACGTTACGGGCGGGCAGGATGATCTGGTACGCGCCGGACCAGCATCACAGGGGCGCTCAAAGCGCCCAGGTGCCGTTCTTCGGCCGGCCGGCCGCCACCAGTCTTGCCACGCCGCGACTGGCCGAGCTGGGACGCGCTGCCGTGGTGCCGTATCTGCCGCGGCGTCTGCCGAACGGCGCGGGCTACGAGGTCAGACTGTTGCCGGCCCTTGAAGATTTTCCCAGCGAGGACGGGGTTCGCGACCTGGAACGCATCAACGAAATTCTGGAGGGGTGGATCCGCGAGCAACCGGAGCAGTATCTGTGGATTCACCGGCGCTTCAAACCGGCGCAACCGGGCATGCCAGATCCTTACGCGGCACCCGGGGCCTGATTTTCCCGGCGGGCGCCATCACTGTCGGGTGCAACGCCGGCCGCGCGATCCAGAAAGGCGCGCACTCCCGTGGCAACCGGCTGAAACTCAACGTGACACCCAACGCCGCGCAACGCCGTCAGGTCGGCCTCGGTAAGACTCTGGTAACTGCCCGCCAGCGTCGACGGAAACGGGACGTAGCGCAGCGTGCCTGTGCCATGCCAGTCCATCACCGCGCGTGCAACGGAGTTGAAGCTCGCGCTCTGTCCGGTTCCAACATTGAATATTCCGTTTACCTCGGGGTGATCCAGCATCCATAGATTGACCGCCACGACATCATCGACATGGACGAAATCACGGCGTTGTTCTCCGGCGGCATAACCGCCGCTGCCTTCGAACAATTTCAGCTCGCCATGTTGCAGCAGCTGGCGATTGAGCTGAAACACCATGCTCGCCATGTCGCCCTTATGCCCCTCGTTACTGCCGTAGACATTGAAATAGCGCAAACCCACGACCTGGCGTCCGCGGCTGCCACCTGTGCGGCGCCGGACGTAGCAGTCGAACAGATATTTGGAGTAGGCATAGACGTTGGCCGGGCGCTCGTTTGCCGGTCTTTCGGCAAAATGCCTGCCGCACCCATAGACCGATGCCGAAGATGCGTAAACGAGAGGCCAGCCGTGCTTCAGGCACAGCTCCAGCAAGCGGCGTGAATACTCATAGTTGTCACGCATCATCAGGCGGCCGTCGTGTTCGGTCGTGCGCGTGCACGCGCCCTGATGAAACACGGCTTTGACCTCGCCGCCCCATCGCAGATTGGTCTCGAGTTGCTCCAGCAAATCGTCCTTATCGAGATAATCGAGAATCTGCGAGTCGATCAGGTTGCGGAACTTGTCGCCATCGGTCAGATCGTCGGCAACGACGATGTCGTCGTGGCCACGTGCGTTGAGCGCGCGGACAAGGTTGCTGCCTATAAAGCCCGCACCGCCGGTGACAATGATCATGCGCGTCCTTTGCCCCGGTGCCGACACAGCGCCCGGCGCTGCGGCACAGACACCGCGAGCGTCAATGCCGAATCAGGCGTCAGCCGATGGGTGCAACACATACAGCGCGCCGCAGTAGGGGCAAATGGCCTCACCGGTCTGCTCGACCGGGAGAAAAACCCTGGGGTGCGAGTTCCACGCAGTCATTCCCGGCATCGGACAGGACAACGGCAGATCCCCGGCCGTCACCGTATAACGCGTCTCGCTATTCGCCTGCCGCGCTGGTTGCCCATGATCGACGGAACCGTTGTTCACACCTGCCTCCTCGAAACCGACCGTATTGCCCGTGCGGGCGCAAAGTATAGCAGCGCCGGCGCGCTCAGCCAGCAGCCCCTTCCGTCCCGAATACGCTGTCCCAGCAGGCGCCAACATAGTCGCGCTCGTCGGCCAGTTCCGCGTCGTCGATAATCCCCTCGGCACCGACCAGCGCAAGCCGGTGCAGACGCTGCCTGAACGCAAGGTAGATCGCAGTCAGCTGCTGCGCCACCTCCTGTTCGACCACCGCTTCGGAGGCGAGCGCCTCGAGCTGGCGCACATTGTCGCTGTAGGTCAGCAATTGCGGCGTATCCGCAGCATGCCGTAACACCAGGTACTGGACGATAAACTCGAGATCGGCGACACCGCCGCGATCCTGTTTGAGATCGAATCCGCCAGGTTCCGCGCGGGAAAGATCGCGGCGCATGCGAGCGCGCATGGTCGCGACGTCATGCTGCAATGTGTCACGCCGCACGGCCTCACACAGCACGTCGCATCGCAACTGCTCGAACTGCCGCCGTACGCTCGCCGCGCCCGCGACCGACCGCGCCCGCAGCAGCGCCTGGTGCTCCCAGGTCCAGGCATCCTCACGCTGATATTTTTCGAACGCCCGCACCGCCGCCACCATCGGCCCCGAATTGCCGCTCGGACGTAACCGCATATCGACCTCGTATAACACCCCTGACCTCGTCTGAGTGCTCAGCAGGTTGATGATGCGCTGGCCCAATCGGGCGAAGAAACGGGCGTTGTCGAGCGTCTTGTCGCCGTCGGTGTATTGCTCCTCGCCGCAGGAATCATGGAGGAACACCAGGTCGAGATCGGAACCGTAACCGAGCTCTATGCCACCGAGCTTGCCGTAGGCGACGACGGCAAACCCGGCGCGCCGGCGTGTGCCGCCGTCGACACAAACCGGCCAGCCATGCCGCTGCACCAGTTGCGCCTGCGCCATGACCAGGGTTCGCTCGAGTATCAGCTCCGCGATGTCGGTCAAACGGTCGCTGACTTTCATCACTGGCAGCCGTCCGCTGAGATCGCTGACCGCAACGCGAAAACTCGCGGCGCGCTGGAACTCCCGCAGCCCTTCCATCAGTGCCTCGACATCGTTACCGTCGATAGATTCCAGCCGCTCATTCAACGCACCTTCCAGCTCGGCGCGATCCGGCGGCTCGGAGAAAATTCGCGGATCGAGCAATTCGTCGAGCAACAACGGATGTTCGGCGATGCGCCCGGCGAGAAAATCGGTTTCACCACACAACTCGACCAGTCGCGCCAGGGCAACGGGGCTTTCGCTGAGCAGCGCGAAATAGGCCGACCGCCGCCCCACCGCGGACAGGATTCTGGTCAGCCTGCGCATCACCTGGCGCGGCTCGCGCAGATTGACCAGGCTTGCGACCAGTTGCGGCATCAACGCATCCAACCTGCGCCGACCGGTCTCATCGAGCCGCCTGTACAAACCGCTGGTGCGCAGATCGGCGACGCTACGAGCGATAGCGGCACCGTCTTCGACACCGGACCGGGCCAGGATCGTCTCGATCTCGGCGACCTCGAGGTCTTCGTCCCAGACACCGCGGAGGCCGGGTGCAGCGGGCCGTTCCGGACCGATGACGACTTCTTCGAAAACGGTGCTGACCCGCTCGCGATGGGCTGCCAGGTCCAGCGCAAAATCCGACCACTGCGAATACCCCATCGCGTAGGCAAGCCGCGCTCGGGCAGTGTCTTCCACCGGCAGCTCATGAGTCTGTTTTTGCGCGTAGGCCTGGAGCCGGTTCTCGACGCGGCGCAAAAACCGGTAAGCCTCGCGCAGATGGTCGACCGCAGCCGGTTCGAGCAATCGCTTTTCGGCCAGGCACGCCAGCACCCGCATCAGCTCGGTGGTTCGCAACTGCGGAATACTGCCGCCACGCACGAGTTGAAACAGCTGGGCAACAAACTCGATTTCGCGAATACCGCCGGGCCCCAGTTTGACGTTGTCACGCAGATCTCGACGAGCGACATCGCGGTCGATCAGCGCCTTCATCTCGCGCAGCGAGGCAAAAACCCCAAAATCGAGATACTTGCGATAAACGAACGGCCGCAGCACCTGCTCACGCAGTTCCTCGCCGCGATCATGCCCACTCAATGGCCGGGCCTTGATGTACGCATAGCGTTCCCAGTCGCGACCGTGCTGCTGCAGATAGGCCTCGAACGCAGCGTAACTCAGCGCCAGCGGTCCGCTGTCGCCGAACGGGCGCAGACGCATGTCCACTCTGAACACAAAACCCTCTGGCGTCGCCTCGTCCAGCAGGCGAATGAGCTTCTGGCCGAGGCGAACGAAATAGGTTTCGTTGGCAACGCAGCTGCGACCGGTCGTCTCACCGCCATCGGAATACAGAAACACGAGGTCTATATCGGACGAGAAATTGAGTTCCCAGCCACCCAGTTTGCCCATTCCGAGCACGAGCAGTTCGACGTTTTCCCCATTGTGATCGACAGCGCTGCCGAATCGCGGTGCAAGCAGTGCACGGCTGCGCTCGAGCCCCGCAACGATGCAGCGCTCGGCGACCGTACTCTGATCATGCAATATCTCATCGATAGCGGCCAGACCGGCAAGATCGCGCCACGCGATGCGCAGCCACTCATGGCGGCGCAACCGCCGCAGCGCATCCATGAAGACCTGTTCGCCCTCGACCTCTTCCAATCCGGCAAAGTCCTGTGACGACGCCACTGCCGCGGCGTCGCCCGAAAGCGCTCCGCTACGGTACATTTCACCAAGCAGGGCGGGCTCCTGAGTCAGCGTCTCGAGCACGAAGCGGCTCGTTGCAGCGACCTGCGCGAAAGCGCGGCGCAGCGCAGGATCGGACTCGAGCGCGGCTCGCCCGGTTGCGTCCACTGCATCAACGAACGCGGCAAGATCCCTGCGCAGCGAATCCGCTAGCAGCGGCGGAAGATCCAGAGGCATCAGATCGTCGGGAGTCACCACCACAATCTGACATGCGAACAGCACCGCCGCAACACAAAAAAAGGCCCCGCCTAAGCGGGGCCTTTCGGCGCAGTGGCAGGACGCGCGGGGGCGTCCGGCGGATGATTACATCATGCCGCCCATGCCACCCATGCCGCCCATGCCGCCCATGTCGGGCATTGCAGGCGCATCGTCTTCCTTCGGCGCCTCGGCCACCATTGCTTCGGTGGTGAGGAGCAGACCCGCGACCGAAGATGCGTTCTGCAGCGCGGTACGGGTGACCTTGGTCGGGTCCAGGATACCCATCGCGATCATGTCGCCGTATTCGCCGGTTGCGGCGTTGTAGCCGTAGTTGGCGTCATCCTTGGCGCGGACCGCGTTGAGGACCACCGAACCGTCTTCGCCGGCATTCTCGACGATCTGGCGCAGCGGCTCTTCGACAGCGCGACGCAGGATGTTCATACCGACGTCCTGATCGTGGTTGGCGCCCTTGAGGTCCTTGATGCCGTCAAGCGCGCGAATCAACGCAACACCGCCACCCGGAACCACGCCTTCCTCAACGGCCGCACGAGTCGCGTGCAGGGCGTCTTCGACACGCGCCTTCTTTTCTTTCATCTCGATCTCGGTTGCAGCACCGACTTTGATTACGGCAACACCGCCGGAGAGCTTGGCAACGCGCTCCTGCAGTTTCTCTTTATCGTAATCGGAAGTGGCTTCTTCGATCTGGGCACGGATCTGCTCGACCCGGTCCTTGATCTCGCTGGCCTGTCCTGCACCATCGATCAGCGTCGTATTTTCCTTGGTCACCTGGATCTTTTTGGCCGAGCCGAGATCGTCCAGCGTCGCCTTCTCCAGGGACAGGCCGACCTCTTCCGAGATCACCGTACCACCGGTCAGGATGGCGATGTCTTGCAGCATGGCCTTGCGACGATCGCCGAAGCCGGGAGCCTTGACGGCCGCGACCTTGACGATACCGCGGATATTGTTGACCACCAGCGTTGCCAGGGCTTCGCCCTCGACGTCCTCGGCCACGATGACCAGCGGACGATTGGACTTGGCGACCGACTCCAGTACCGGGAGCATGTCGCGGATATTGCTGATTTTCTTGTCGTGGAGGAGGATAAACGGATCCTCGAGTTCAACGCTCTGGCTCTGCTGATCGTTAATGAAGTACGGCGACAGATAACCGCGATCGAACTGCATGCCCTCGACCACGTCGAGCTCGTTCTCGAGCGCCGAGCCTTCCTCGACCGTGATCACGCCTTCCTTGCCGACTTTCTCCATGGCGTCGGCAATGATGCTGCCGATCGACTCGTCAGCGTTGGCCGAGATCGAGCCGACCTGGGCAATCGCCTTCGAATCCGCGCACGGCTTCGACAACTTCTCGAGCTCGCCAACCAGATCGGCCGAACCCTTGTCGATTCCGCGCTTGAGATCCATCGGGTTCATGCCGGCGGCAACGGCCTTGAGGCCCTCGCGCAGGATTCCCTGAGCCAGTACGGTGGCAGTGGTGGTGCCGTCGCCGGCGATGTCGGAGGTCTGCGATGCGACCTCTTTCACCATCTGCGCACCCATGTTCTCGAACTTGTCTTTCAGCTCGATTTCCTTGGCGACAGAGACACCGTCCTTCGTGACGGTAGGGGCGCCGAAACTCTTCTCGAGCACGACATTGCGGCCCTTGGGACCGAGAGTTACCTTTACGGCATTCGCCAGGACGTTGACACCGCGCACCATGTGCTGGCGGGCGTCATCGCTGAAGCGGACTTCCTTTACAGCCATTTTCAATTCCTCACTGAATTCTGTTAAGTGAAACGTATCGCCGAGTTACTACGCGATCGTCTCTTACGACTCGATCACGGCCATGACGTCTTCTTCACGCATGACCAGCAGATCTTCGCCTTCGACCTTGACTTCGGTGCCGCTGTACTTACCAAACAGCACGGCATCACCGATCTTGATGTCCAGCGGACGTATTTCGCCGCTTTCCAGGATTTTGCCGTTACCTACGGCCACGACCTCGCCCTTGATGGGCTTTTCGGTTGCGGTGTCGGGAATGACGATTCCGCCGGGGGAGGTACGCTCCTCCTCCATGCGCTTGATGATCACGCGATCATGCAATGGGCGAATCTTCATGTTTCAGCTCTCCTTAAGCTCAATTCATGATTGGGTTCAAATTCGAGATGCCAGAAATACTCTTAGCACTCGCCTCCGAGGAGTGCTAATAATAGGGGCGCGTAGCTATTTTTCAAGCATAAAAAAATTGTTTATTATTCAATAACATCTGACCCAACGGGCAATCCCGCCCGAGAAAATCTCCGACAAAACCCGAATATGGACGAAGAATTCCTGCTCGTCATCACGACCTGCCCCGATCCGGAATCCGCGCGGCGCCTTGCGACGAAAGCGGTAGAGTCGGGCCTTGCCGCCTGTGTAAATCAACTGCCAGGTGTGAACTCGCTCTACTCGTGGGAAGGGAAATTGCAGCAAACTGTCGAGATCATGCTGCTGTGTAAAACCCGCAGATCGGCGTATGCGGCGCTCGAAACATTGTTACAGGACGAGCACCCGTACGAACTTCCCGAGATCATCGCGGTCCCTATCAACCACGGATCCCCCGGATATCTGAAATGGCTAGAAGACAACACATCACAATGAGCGGACGTTACGGCGTTATCGCACTCGCGTTATTCGGGCTGCTGCTGCTCGCCGGACCGGCGCTGGCAGCACAGGACGAACCGCTGCGACCGGAAAAGGCATTCCCCTATAGTGTCGAGGCCAACGCCGAGACCGTCGTTGTGACATTCACGCTGGCCGACGGTTACTACCTCTACAAAAAGCGTTTCAGGTTCACCAGCCCGGACGAACGCGTCAGTCTTGGCGACCCGCGCTTCCCGCGTGGCGAGATCCATGAAGACGAGTTCTTTGGCAAAATGGAAATCTTCCGCAACACCTTTGCGATCGAGATTCCCTACTCCGCACCACCCGAACTGAATCGGCTCGAACTGCAAATGCGGCTGCAGGGCTGCGCCGATATCGGTTTGTGCTATCCGCCCGACACCTGGACAACAGCGGTCGCTCTGCCAAAGCGGGCGGCACCGGCAACATCGCCGCAATCCGACCTTGGCGCCATCCTAGGCGCCACCGGTGGCGGCAACGAAACCGCATTTCTCGAGGCCGAAGAGGCTTTTGTCGTCGATGCCATCCTGGCGGATGCCAACAATTTACTTCTGCGCTGGACGATTGCCGACGGTTACTACCTCTACCGCGACAAACTCGCCGTAGCCGCGGACAGCGCCCTGATACAGCTGGGAGTCCCGGAACTGCCGCCCGGCGAGCCGAAGACCGACGAGTATTTCGGCGCTACAGAGGTCTACTACGGATCGATCGATATCCGCGTCCCGTTCGCCCGCAGCGGGCCGGGCGACGGCGACATCGTTTTGCGACTGGCGCTGCAGGGTTGTGCCGAAGACGGCATCTGCTACCCGCCGATGACCCGTGACCTGCAGCTTTACCTGCCGGCGGTCGATGCGGTCGATGTTGGCGACACAACCGAACAATCCTTGGCAAAGGTACCCCTGTCGGAACAGGACCGGCTGGCGAAGCTGATCGGCGAGGGCAACCTCCTGCTCGTTCTGGCCACGTTTTTTGGCATCGGCATCCTGCTTGCCTTCACGCCGTGCGTGCTGCCGATGATTCCGATTCTGTCAGGCATCATCGTCGGCCAGGGCGAAAATACCAGTACCGCTAAAGCCACCGCGCTGTCTTTCACTTATGTGATGGGCATGGCGCTGACCTACACCATCGCCGGAGCGCTGTTCGCGATGGCCGGGCAACAGGCGCAGGCGGTTTTCCAGCAGCCTTGGATAATCGTGACATTCAGCTTGTTGTTCGTTGCGCTGGCGCTGAGCATGTTCGGCCTGTTCGAGTTGCAGATTCCCGCGGCACTGCAGACGCGGCTGAGCAACATGAGCAACCAGCGCCAGACCGGCACCTATCTGGGCACTTTCATCGTCGGCGCGCTGTCAGCGCTGATCGTCAGCGCCTGCGTGGCACCTCCCCTCGTTGCCACGCTCGCCGTAATAGGCCAGACCGGTGACGTGTTCCGGGGCGGACTTGCGCTATTCGTTATGAGCCTCGGCATGGGCGCACCGTTAATCGCCTTTGGCGCATCGGCCGGCAAGATTCTGCCCAAAGCCGGGATCTGGATGGAGCGGGTCAAGGCGTTTTTCGGCTTCCTGCTGCTGGGTGTTGCGGTATGGATGCTCGAGCGCATCCTCCCCGGTGCGGTGATCATGTTGCTGTGGGCGTTGCTTGCGGTCGCACTCGGCGTATTTTTTGGCGCCCTGACCGCGTTGCCCGACTCTGCCAGCATCTGGCGCCAGCTCGCGCGCGCGCTCGGAGTCGTTACCCTCGCCTACGGCCTGTTATTGCTGATCGGGCTCGCCGCTGGCGGCCGCGATCCGCTGCAGCCGCTGGCGGGACTGGGCGGCCCTGGCGCCGCGAGCAGTGAGCACGGGGTCGCTTTTACCCGTATCAAGACCACCGCCGATCTCGATGCGCAACTGCGCTCGGCGGCGGCACGCCAACAACCGGCCATGCTCGACTTCTATGCCGACTGGTGTGTTTCGTGCAAGGAAATGGAACGCTACACTTTTACCGATGGCGCAGTACAGGATTCGCTGAGCGACATTTTGCTGTTGCAGGCTGATGTCACCGACAATGACGATCAGGATCGCGCGCTGCTGCAGCGCTTCAACATCATTGGTCCGCCGACCATTGTTTTCTTTGATGCCAATGGCGCCCAGATGCGCGGACGCGAGGTTGTCGGGTTCATGCCGGCACAGGAATTCGCTGCCCATGTCAGCGCCGCCTACGGAGCTGTTTCCCCCTGATGAACAAAAAGATTCTCCTGATAGTCGGCGCAGTGGCCGCCGTCGCGGTACTCGGCATGCTGCTGACTAAAAACAGTGCCGACACCGTATCGGTGCAGCCCGGCCCGATGCTGTCAATGAACGAACTGCGGCCGGTTTTCGCGCTGAACGACAGCGACGGTAACGAGCGCTCTATCAGCGAGTGGGACGGTAATGCCCTGGTGGTCAATTTCTGGGCAACCTGGTGCGCGCCATGCCGGCGCGAGATTCCCTTGCTGAACGAGCTGCAGAGCGAATATGCCGATGCCGGAATCCAGATTATTGGCGTAGCAGTCGATTTTCGCGAGGACGTGCTGGCCTTTTTGCAGGAAATCGCGGTCACCTACCCGGTGCTGATCGGCGAACAGGAGGCTATCGATGCGGCCGAGGCGTTCGGCATGGACTTTATCGGGCTACCGCTGACCGCATTTACTGACCACGACGGCAAGGTCGTTCACCTGCACCTTGGCGAAGTGCACCGCGAACAGGCGGAAATTGTGTTTGCAGCGGTTGCACAACTGCGCAAGGGCGACATCGGGATCGCCGCGGCGCGCAAACAGATCAGCGAACAAATGCAGGCGACGACTTACCGCTAGCCTCACACCCGGGGTCGGCGGGTGCTGCGTCGCACAAGCCAAATTCCTCGAAAGTGTAGCGATTTGCGGCGTAATAGCGGTAAACTTGCCGCGAACTTCCGCAAACCGGCTGAACAAGAGACGCCCCGTGGCAAACCTGCTTCTGTTAAGCGGTCCCAATCTGAACATGCTCGGTAGCCGTGAGCCCGATATTTACGGGTCGCGCACACTCGACGAAATCGAGCGGGACCTGCGGATCCAGGCCACTGCCGCGGGGTGCCATCTGGACTGCTTCAGCAGCAATGCCGAGCACGAACTGATCGACCGGGTCCAGGCTGCGGCATCCGACGCCAGCGACGTACTGATCATCAACCCCGCGGCACTTGGGCATACCAGCATCGCGCTACGCGATGCGCTGGCGGCATGCGGCAAACCCTTCATCGAGATCCATATCAGCAATATTTACGCGCGTGAACCGTTTCGCCATCACAGCTATCTGTCCGATATCGCGGCGGGTTGTATCGTGGGTCTGGGCACCTACGGCTATGAGCTCGCTCTCGCTGCGGCCGTCAAACTGGGTTCCGCCACGGGGGGCTGATCGACGCGGCACTGCGCTGACTGCGCCGATACGTACTGGGGAAAAACGATGGACATCAGAAAAGTAAAGAAACTCATCGAGCTCCTGGAGGAATCCGGGATAGCCGAGCTGGAGATCACCGAGGGCGAGGAAGGCGTCAGGATCAGCCGCTACCCAAGCAGCCTGCCGGCCGCAGCCGCGCCAGTGGCAGCGCCACACGCTGCCGTTGCGGCGGCACCGGCCGTTGAGACACGCTCTTCGGGCATCGAGGAAAAACCCGCTCAGGACGGCTACACCGTCATGGCGCCGATGGTCGGCACCTTCTACTCCTCGCCTGCTCCAGGCGCCAAACCCTTCGTCGAGATCGGCTCACAAGTGGAGATCGGCGACGCGATGTGCATCATCGAGGCAATGAAAATGATGAACCAGATAGAAGCCGACCGCGCCGGCAAGGTCGTATCCGTGCTGGTTGAGAACGCCGAGCCGGTCGAATACAACCAGCCCCTCTTCATCATCGAGTAATCGAAGGTTCCCGCTGCAATGCTGGAGAAGCTGCTCATAGCCAATCGCGGCGAGATAGCGCTGCGGATTCTGCGTGCCTGTCGTGAACTGAACATCAAAACCGTCGCCGTCCACTCGTCGGCGGATCGCAATCTGAAACATGTCCTGCTGGCCGACGAGACCGTATGTATCGGACCACCGAAATCAGCGGACAGCTATCTCAGCATGCCTGCCATCATCAGCGCAGCAGAAGTCACTGACGCGATCGCGATTCATCCCGGCTATGGATTCCTCGCGGAGAACGCTGATTTTGCGGAACGGGTCGAGCAATCCGGCTTTATTTTCGTCGGACCGCGTGCCGAAACCATTCGCCTGATGGGTGACAAGGTATCGGCCATTCGTGAGATGCGCGCGGCCGGAATCCCGTGCGTGCCCGGCTCGGACGGACCCCTGGGTGACAACCACGACGAGAACATCAAGATAGCGCGCAGTATCGGCTACCCGGTGATCATCAAGGCATCCGGCGGTGGCGGCGGGCGCGGCATGAGAGTCGTGCATACGGAAGCTTCGTTGTTGAATGCGGTCAATCTGACGCGTGGCGAAGCCCTCGCCGCGTTCGGCGACGAAACCGTTTACATGGAGAAATATCTCGAGCGGCCCCGCCACATCGAAATTCAGGTCCTCGCCGACGGCAATGGCAATGCCATTCACCTCTGCGAACGAGACTGCTCAATGCAGCGGCGGCACCAGAAAGTCATCGAAGAAGCACCCGCACCCGGCATCACCGACGCTCAGAGAGAAATGATCGGCGACCGCTGCGTGCGAGCCTGCCAGGCCATTGGTTACCGCGGTGCCGGTACATTCGAGTTCCTGTACCAGGATGACGAGTTCTACTTCATAGAAATGAACACTCGTATCCAGGTCGAGCATCCTGTCACCGAAATGATTACCGGTGTCGACCTGGTGCGCGCGCAACTCGAAATCGCCGCAGGCCGGCCCATGCCCTACGCGCAGGAAGACATAGAAATACGCGGCCATGCAGTCGAATGCCGAATCAATGCCGAGGATCCAAAAACCTTCATGCCATCGCCCGGGCCAATCACACTGTGGCATGCGCCGGGAGGGCCGGGAATCCGCGTCGATAGTCACGCTTATTCAGGTTACGACGTTCCGCCTTTCTATGACTCGCTGATCGGCAAACTGATCGCGCACGGCGAAACCCGGCAACTCGCCATTGCGCGAATGCGAAATGCGCTGGCCGAAATCGTGGTCGAGGGGATCAAAACCAACATTCCGCTGCACCAGGAAATCTGCCAACACTCTGCATTCAAGACCGGTGGCACGGATATCCATTACCTGGAGAAACGTCTCGGCCTGTAGCCGGGAACGTGGCGTCCGCGGAGCGCGGGGGAAACCGGCGATGCCAATTGCAACGTTTGTTATTTCTATCCGCCACCTCGATCTGGCAACCGTCGAGTCCACCCTGCTGGAATGCGGTGCGCAATCGATGACCCTGCTGGCCGAAGACGCTGAGGAAATACTCGAGCCGTTGCCAGGCGAAACTCCGTTGTGGCAACACACCCGCCTGAGCGCCGTATTCGACGATGGCGTGGATGTGGAAATTTTGCGCGGGCATCTGCGCGCCGCGCTGGGCTGCGGGGATCTTCCACCCAACGAGCTTCGCGCACTGGAAGACAAGGTCTGGGAGCGCGAGTGGCTACAGCACTTTGGCCCCATGCGGTTCGGTCAGAAGTTGTGGGTCAGTCCGAGCGACCAGCGCGAAAACGGGCCAGGCGAAGTGACGGTCTGGCTCGATCCTGGTCTCGCCTTCGGCACCGGAACTCATCCCACGACCGCGTTGTGCCTCGAATGGCTGGAGAGTCAGGATGTCAGTACAAAAACCGTCCTCGATTATGGCTGCGGTTCCGGCATCCTTGCGATTGCCGCGTTAAAACTGGGCGCGGCACGCGCGATCGCCGTCGATATCGACCCGCAGGCGCTGGAAGCGACAAACGAAAATGCCCGCCGCAATGACGTGGCTGGCCGTCTTTATGCGACGGCACAGGTGGAACCCGGGGGGCCGAAGTGCGATATCCTAATGGCAAATATACTGGCGGGGCCATTGACGGATCTCGCCGAAACGATAGCTAAACTCACGACCACAGGCGGAACTGCTGTCTTGTCGGGAATTTTGCAAAACCAGGCTGGCGATGTTGCAGCCGCTTTTTCACAGCGCTTCGCTGTCGCGACGTACGGTATTCGCGATGGCTGGGTCGCGCTCGCGTGCCAGCGCTGCTGAGCCATGTTTACCCGTTGCCCGGAATGTCAATCGCTGTACCGGCTCACCCCGGAACAATTGCGCGTTGCTCGCGGCAAGGTTCGCTGCGGCAAATGCACCAATGTATTCGACGCCCTCGATGAACTGGTCGAGCAATCGGACGCCGAGCAAACAAGTGCAGCGGAATCAGGGCAACAGGCAGCGCAGGACGAAGATCCCGCAGCCGGATCGGCATCACACGATGCAGAGCAAGCTCCGGGGCCGGAAGACTTCAGCGACACACGCCTGCTCGACGAGGAGTTGCTCGAGGCCAGCGGCATCCTGGAAGCACCGGAATTTGCTGCAGAGCCGGAGGATGAAGAAGAATCCGGGCGCAGCGAGACGGAGCAACCGCAATCCGAGCAGCCGGTTGTTGCTGCGGCTGACAGCAACAGCGACGCGAATACCGCCACCGCGCAAGCTCAAACAGACGATGAGCCGACCACTGCTGGTCCTCTCGGCACGATCGCGACAGGGCAGGATCCGTGGCGGGGGCTGTATTTCGACGACGAGCACGGTATACCGGACGGCGGCACCGAACCGGGCCCGGCGCCCGGCATTGCGAGAATCGAAACAGCCGGAGAAGACCATACCGCGACCCACTGGAACATGGAGCCGCTGTCGAGTGAGTACAACGGCGACGATGGCGGGGACGGCGGGGACGGCGAAGCATTCATCGATATGCGCCCGGCGGATAATGAGGCCTCGCCGGAGGAGCCACCCGGTAGCGATGACGCGGAGGTCGCAACGCCAACCGACCCGGCCGAGCACCAGCCCGAAACCGAACACACGGTGACCGGCTCCGAGCCTGAGTCCGGGCCCCGGACAGGTCAGCAACACAACAGTATCGACCACGCCCCCGCGGCAACCGGCCCGGAAGAAGAACACAGTGCGTCGCGGACTTTTCTGCAACGAATTTGGGGCGGCCGCAAAAATAAAGACGTGACCGCCGTCAGCCCCGCGATCGCCGCTGTTTTTGAACCCGCCGCCGCGACAAATACCGACACTGAGGAAACCGATGCTATTTGGGGCGAAGGCGAAAGCAATGTGGAGGCGCCAGCCAAGGAACAAATTGCCGCTGTGTCTGGCGCGGAGGACGGCGAGGAACCTAGGCGTCCCGTCGACACTACGGACCAGACCGAAACCGGCGCGGTCGAGGAGCGCCTGGCACAACACGGGACGGCTGCCGACGGGAGCGGCGGACCTGACGGAGCGGATGCCGCCCACGATGGCGCTGCGGATTCCGGGGAAGACGCGCAGCAACCGCCAGATGACGGGCGAGCCCCGGCTATGGCCGAAGCCGGCAACGACCGTGATGACTTTGCTCCATTGGAGAATAGTCTCGACGACGAAATCGATGCCGCGCTCAACGCACTCGACGACGAGCCGCAAGCGGAAGCGATCGAAGACGCCGAAACCGGGGCGGCCGACGCGATTGCTGCCGCCGGCCACGACGACGACAACGCAACAGCCGACGATACCGAGCTGGACGCCGTATTGTCCGCTGCCGCTGACGCCGATTCGCGCGACGAGGTCGAGGCTGTACTCGACGCTCTCGAGGACGCGCCGCAGGAGGCGGGTGAACTGCGCAGCGAAATCGATGGCGAAACCGGCGCCGGGCACGAGGCGGAAGCGATCGAAGACGCCGAAACCGGGGCGGCCGATGCGATTGCTACCGCCGGCCACGACGACGACAACGCGACAGCGGACGATGCCGACCTGGACGCCGTATTGTCCGCTGCCGATGACACCGATACGCACGACGAAGTCGAGGCCGTACTCGACGCTCTCGAGGACGCGCCGGAGGAGCCTGGAGAGGATGAGTGGCATGCCAGGTCATTAGCCGGCGCGACGGCCCACCGCGACAGCTCCGCTGCCGTCGAAATTGATCTCGACGAAGAACTCGACGCCACGGTCGGCGCCCTCAGCGATGAGTCTCACGATGGCGAAGCACTGGACGACCCGGATCAGGCAGAAAGCGATACCCACGGCCCGCGCGAGGACGATGACGATTTCGCTGGTGTTTTCGAGGGACTGGATGCAGTGGACTGGGATGACGACGGGTCCGTCGAGGAGCCGGTAGCCGCCGCGCCGGAGCCGGACGCAAAACGCGCTGCCAACGAGTCAGACCCGGTCGAACAGTCCCTGCTTGACGATATCCTGAGTGAGAACGAGCAAAAATCCGCGCCGGTCGAGGTAGTCGCGGCGACGTCGGGTATCCATTTGCAACTGCCGGAGGAGTCCGACCTCGCCGACGTAGACGAGGAAGCGTGGGAAAACCTCTCGGCTCAACTCGGACTCGGCCCCGACAGCAATACCGATTCCGATGGACCTGCCGCGGCGGACGCGAAACCACGCAACGACGACCCCGATGAGTCAGTGCAATCCGGCGCAGGTGACGCGCGTCGCGATGACCCGACCGACCTGCTCTATGAGACCTTTGTCTCGAGCACCATTACCCCTGCAGACCTGCCAGCGGATGCGGGTAGTGCCGCTGCCGTCGAGCCGGATGCGGCGGACCAGCCGGACACACGGCATTCCACCACGGCGGCATCCGCGGCACCGTTCCCGGGATCTCCGCCCCCGCGCGGCCGGCGCCTCTTGCTTGCCGCCGGGTCGTTCGCGCTGGCGCTGCTGCTGGCGGTGCAACTGATACACGCGCGCCGCGACGAGCTGCTTGTCGATTCGGCTTTCGCTCCAACGCTGCGCGGCGTCTACCAGACTTTCGGCTACCCGTTACCGGAGAACTGGGATCTGTCGGCCTACGACCTGCGCCAGATGAGCGCGGTCATCAACCCGGACTCGCCGAATGTCATACGGATCAAAGTGTCCCTGCGTAACCGGGCGGCCCGGGCGCAGCCTTATCCGGTAGTGCGACTTATTCTGATCGATATCTGGGGCGAACCGATCGGTCAGCGCGATCTGCTACCTGCGCAATATCTCAGCAGCGATCCACCGCCGTTAATGGCGGCCGGGGAAAACGTAACCGGCGAAATCGCGGTCGTCGAACCGACCGATCAGAAGGCGGAGAACTTTGAAATCGACGCTTGTCTGACGCTCGAAGCCGGTGTGCTGGAGTGCGCCAACCCGCGCTGAGCGCGATGTGCCGCGTTCGCGGCTTTGCGGGCTGCGCGCATACAGCTATCATTGCCGCCCCTGATTGAGCGGGCGATTCCGGCCACTATGCGTATCGGACCCTATCTATTCGAAAACAACCTCGCGCTGGCTCCGATGGCCGGCGTGACCGACCGCCCGTTCCGGCAACTATGCCGGAGCCTCGGCGCCGGCCTTGCAGCGTCGGAGATGATCAGCGCCGACAGCCGCCTCTGGCACAGCGCCAAAACGCGCCGGCGCCTCGATCATCGTGGCGAACCCGAACCGCGCATCGTGCAAATTGCCGGCGGCGATCCCGATCACATCGCCCAGGCAGCACGGTTGAGCCAGTCACACGGCGCGCACATCATCGACATCAACATGGGCTGCCCGGCAAAAAAGGTCTGCAGCAAGGCGGCCGGGTCCGCTCTGCTAAAGGACGAAGCCCTGGTTGCGCGGATTATCGAGGCTGCGGTCGATGCGGTTTCCATCCCGGTCACGGTCAAGATTCGGACCGGTTGGTCACGCGACTCGCGCAACGGTGTGCGGATCGCACGCATCGCCGAGGATGCGGGTGTCGCGGCGATCGCGGTTCACGGCAGAACCCGGCAATGCCGCTATGACCGCGCCGCCGAATACGACACGATCCGAGCTATAAAGGAATGCGTCTCAGTCCCGGTACTGGCAAACGGAGATATCGATTCGCCACGCAAGGCGCAACAGGTTCTGGCCGCGACCGGCGCGGACGGAATAATGATCGGACGCGGCGCCCAGGGGCGGCCGTGGCTGTTCGGCGAAACCGCGCATTTTCTTCGCACCGGCGAAGAACTCGAGCCGGTCCCGCCAGCCGGGGTCCGTGATATCATGCTCGGGCATCTGGAGAACCTGTACCGCTTTTACGGCGATGACGTTGGGGTACGCGTCGCCCGTAAACATATAGGCTGGTACTGTCAGGGTCGCCGGAATGCTGACGCCTACCGCCATCGTGCGGTACGTGCCGAAACACCAGGTGAACAGACTCACTTGACCTACGAGTACTTTCGTTGCCTTGCGGAAGGGGAACCGCTGGCGGCGTAAATGCATGGGGACACTCAGAGGGTGACCAGAAAAAACAAGAAATCGAACGGCGCGGCAGCCATCAATGTAACCGTTGCCAACAAACCGTTGCGCCAGCTCACAGAGGAAGCTCTGGACAGCTATTTCGAGACTCTGAACGGGCACAACCCGGGCGAATTGTATTCGCTGGTGATCGGCGAGGTGGAGCAACCGCTGCTGAAGGCGGTGCTCGAATACACCGAAGGAAATCAAAGCCGCGCTGCCGACATTCTCGGTATCAATCGCGGCACGTTGCGCAAGAAACTCAAGACTTACGGCCTGATTACATAGACGGCACCAGGCGCGGCCGGGTAGCCACCCGCGCTGCATGGCGCCGCCAGGGAACTGCAATATGACCCACATACGCAGGGCACTTTTGAGTGTTTCGGATAAGACCGGCATTGCCCGTCTTGCGACTGCGCTGGCCGCACACGGCATAGAAATCCTGTCTACCGGCGGCACCGCACGGCTTCTCGCCAGCGAGGGTATTGCCGTGCGCGAAGTTTCCGATCACACGGGGTTCCCGGAAATCATGGATGGCCGGGTCAAGACCCTGCATCCAAAAATTCACGGCGGACTGCTCGGCCGACGCGGCATCGACGACGCGGTCATGGCGGAACACGACATTGCCCCTATCGATCTGCTGGTCGTCAATCTCTACCCGTTTGGCGAAACGATCGCGCGTGCCGATTGCAGCCGCGAGGATGCGATCGAAAATATCGATATTGGCGGACCGGCGATGCTGCGTGCGGCGGCCAAGAATCATGACGCCGTTGCCGTCGTCGTCGATCCGGCCGACTACGCACCACTCCTCGACGAACTCGAAAACAACGACGGCGCGCTGAGCGAATCCAGCCTGCGCCGTTTCGCAACCAAGGCATTCGCCCACACGGCTGCTTATGACGCGGCGGTCGCGGCCTATCTTGGGCGGGCGGATGACGACGCCACTGCGCTGCCGGACACTCTGAATATTGCGTGGCCGCTAAAAATGCGCCTCAGATACGGGGAGAACCCGCATCAGCGCGCGGCGTTTTATGCGGATCCCGCCAGCGCGACTGCATCGCTCGCCGTCGCTCGCCAGCACCAGGGCAAGGAGATGTCCTATAACAATATCGCCGATGCCGATGCGGCGCTCGAGTGCGTCAAGCAGTTCTACGAACCCGCCTGCGTCATCGTCAAACACGCCAATCCCTGCGGTATCGCCGTCGACAGTGACATCCTTGCGGGCTATCGCCGCGCTTTCAGCACCGATCCGACCTCCGCGTTCGGCGGCATCATCGCTTTCAACCGTCAGCTCGATGCAGCGACAGCGCGAGCGATCATCGAAAAGCAGTTCGTCGAGGTGCTGATCGCCCCGGAAATCGAACCAGCCGCGCTGGAGTTGCTGGCAGCGAAAAAAAACGTGCGAGTGCTGTCCACCGGCTGGTGGGACATGGCGCCGCAAGCGGAATGGGATTGCAAAAAAGTTACCGGCGGGATGCTGCTGCAGGATCGCGACGATGAGCTGGTCACGCAGGAGCAACTCAAAGTCGTAACCCGCCGCGAACCCTCCGAACACGAAATTCGCGATCTTCTGTTTGCGTGGAAGGCAGCGAAATTCGTGAAGTCCAACGCGATCGTCTTCGCCAAGGACCAGATGACAATCGGCATTGGCGCCGGCCAGATGAGCCGCGTCTACAGCACACGAATCGCAGCGATCAAAGCGGTCGACCACGGGCTTTCGGTAAAGGGTTCGGTCATGGCATCGGATGCATTTTTCCCGTTTCGCGACGGCATCGACAGCGCTGCGGAGCACGGCATAACCGCGGTTATTCAGCCGGGCGGGTCAATGCGTGATGAGGAAGTGATTACCGCCGCCGACGCTCATGATCTGGCGATGGTCTTCACCGCCATGCGCCACTTCAGGCATTGAGACCCGCGGAGAGCCAGTGATGAAAGTGATGATTGTTGGGAGTGGCGGTCGCGAACATGCGCTGGCGTGGAAGTGCGCCCGTTCTGCGCAGGTCAGCCAGGTCTACGTTGCGCCGGGAAATGCCGGTACAGCGCGAGAGCCGGGGCTTGTCAACGTCGATATCGATGCCGCTGACATAGACCGCTTGCTCGGCTTTGCTCACGACGAGGATATCGACCTGACAATCGTCGGGCCGGAGGTCCCGCTGGTGGCCGGAATCTGCGATCACTTCGCCGCAGCCGGCCTGAAGTGCTTCGGCCCGTCGGCGCTGGCCGCTCAGCTCGAAGGCTCCAAGGCGTTCAGCAAGGATTTCCTCGAACGCCACCATATCCCCACGGCCCGCTATCGCCATTTCACCGAGATCGAACCGGCCCTTGCCTACATTCGCGAGCATGACCTGCCCATGGTAATCAAGGCGGACGGTCTCGCGGCGGGCAAAGGCGTGATCATCGCCACTACGCTCGCCGAGGCCGAGGCCTGTGCGACCGACATGCTGGCCGGGAACGTATACGGTCAGGCCGGCAACCGCATCGTGGTGGAGGAGTTTTTGCGGGGAGAAGAGGCCAGCTTCATCGTCATGGTCGATGGCAAGAATGTTCTTCCGCTTGCCACATCGCAGGACCACAAAGCACGCGACGATGGCGACTCAGGCCCCAACACCGGCGGCATGGGCGCGTATTCGCCCGCACCGGTGGTGACACGGGAGATCGAACGACGCATCATGCGAGAGGTCATCAATCCGACCATCTCCGGCCTTGCAAGCGAGGGAATCCGCTACGTCGGATTCCTCTATGCCGGCCTGATGATCGGCGCTGACGGTACACCTCGGGTGCTCGAATTCAATTGCCGTTTCGGTGATCCGGAAACCCAGCCGATCATGATGCGCATGCGTGGGGATTTACCGCAGCTGTGCCTGCTGGCGCTGGAAGGCAAACTCGACGAGGCCGTCGTGACGTGGGATCCGCGCGCGGCGCTCGGCGTCGTTATTGCCGCGGGTGGCTATCCGGAGTCGTACGAGAAAGGCCGACCCATCAGCGGACTCGGCTCGACCGACGAGTCGGTGGCAAAGATATTTCATGCCGGCACGACCGAGAAGAACGGACGCGTCGTCACCAGCGGCGGACGCGTTCTTTGCGTCGTCGGGATGGGAGATTCGGTAACCGCGGCGCGCGAAGTCGCCTACAAACACACGCGCCGGATCGAATGGGATGGCGCATTTTTCCGCAGCGACATTGGTTATCGGGCGGTCAGACGAGAACTGGCACCGAAATAAAGCCGACCCGGCAGGACAAGACGCGACCGGGACCGGCCGCGTCTTCTCGAATCAACGCTTCATCGCACCGAAGAAATCAGCGTTGGTCTTTGTGTCCTTCATCTTGCCGAGCAGGAATTCGATAGCAGCGAGCTCATCCATCGGATGCAACAGCTTGCGCAGCACCCACATCTTCTGCAACTCGTCCGGTTCGGTGAGGAGTTCTTCCTTGCGGGTGCCGGAACGATTGATGTTGAACGATGGGTAAATGCGTTTTTCGGCGATCCGGCGATCGAGGTGGATCTCCATATTGCCGGTGCCCTTGAATTCCTCGTAGATGACATCGTCCATGCGCGACCCGGTCTCGACAAGCGCGGTAGCGAGAATGGTCAGGCTGCCGCCTTCCTCGATGTTGCGCGCCGCCCCGAAAAAGCGCTTCGGCCTTTGCAGCGCGTTGGCATCGACACCGCCCGTGAGCACCTTGCCCGATGACGGCACGACGGTGTTGTAGGCACGCGCCAGACGCGTAATTGAATCGAGCAGGATCACGACGTCTTTCTTGTGCTCCACCAGCCGCTTGGCTTTCTCGATAACCATCTCCGCGACCTGAACATGGCGGCTGGCTGGCTCGTCAAACGTACTCGAGACAACCTCACCGCGAACGGTTCGCGCCATTTCCGTGACTTCCTCGGGGCGCTCATCGATCAGCAACACCATCAGATGACAATCGGGATGGTTGGCTGCAAGCGACAACGCGATGTTCTGCAGCAGCATTGTCTTACCGGCTTTCGGCGGCGAAACAATCAGGCCGCGCTGGCCCTTGCCGATCGGCGCGACCAGGTCGATGACCCGTGCGGTTAGATCCTCGGTGCTGCCGGTGCCACGTTCCAGGCGCAGGCGTTCCGCCGGATGCAACGGTGTCAGGTTCTCGAACAGAACCTTGTGTTTGGCCGCTTCCGGTGCCTCGGTATTGATCTCACCGACCTTCAGCAACGCAAAATAGCGTTCGCTTTCCTTGGGCGGGCGGATCAGCCCGGATACCGAATCACCGGTACGCAGGTTGAAGCGGCGAATCTGGCTCGGCGACACGTATATATCGTCCGGACCGGCCAGGTAGGAACTGTCGGCCGAGCGCAGAAAACCGAAACCGTCCTGCAGGATCTCGAGCACGCCATCGCCGTAGATGTCCTCGCCTTTGGCGGCGTGTGCTTTCAGCACCGAAAAAATGATGTCCTGCTTGCGCGATCTGGCCAGATTTTCCAGCCCCATTGATTCGGCGAGGTCCACCAGTTCGGCTACCGGGCGCTGCTTCAACGCGGTCAGGTTCATGATTTCACGCGTATGCGCGAGTTCTTCGCTGCTAATAGTCTCTAGTCCTTCGTTGTCGGACATACTGGCCATGGGGTCATTGCTACGACGCCCTTTCTTCTTGCGACCAGCGGTGTTTCCCGACTTATTGCCGGACTTGCCGCGCGACTGCGGTTTGGGCCGCCCCTGCGCGGATTTTCCAAGATAGCCTCTCACAGGTTCGCATCCAGAAATTCAGCCAATTGTTTCTTGTTCACTGCTCCGACTTTCTGCGCCTCGACGGCGCCATTCTTGAACAGCATGAGGGTCGGGATACCACGAATGCCGAACTTCGGCGGCGTATTCGGGTTCTCGTCAATATTGATCTTGACCACCTTGAGGCGGCCGTCGTATTCCTCGGCAATCTGATCGAGGATCGGTGCGATCATTTTGCACGGACCGCACCATTCGGCCCAGAAATCGAGAAGGACCGGCTGATCCGAGTTGACAATGTCGGTATCGAATGCGTCGTCGCTTGTATGAACGATTTTGGCGCTCACCTGAGAACCTCCGTTGGTTGGAACTGGGATGGCTGCCGCCTTCGAAAATGCGGTCTTTCAGCAAGTCGGGTGTGACGAACCAGAGGCAATCAGGCACAATGACCCAATTGTTCTGCTGCTGAGTGGAACCTGAAATTGGTGAAGGCGACTGGTAGGCGCGGCAATGGCCGCTGCGTTCTGGGCGTTATTCTGTACCGTGTCGGGCGGATTTTGCAAGTCTTTTTTCCGCGCGAATCCTGATGAGTATCATATGACAAATAATACAAGCGGCTCGGACGAGTCGCATCTGGCCGCGCAACTTTTTAGCAATCTCGATCTGCCCCCTGAAGTGATGCGCGGCATCGAGGCAGCCAAATTCAATCGTTGTACTCCGATCCAGGCCGACACGCTCCCAACCGCACTGCAAGGACACGATGTCGCCGGACAGGCACAAACCGGAACCGGCAAGACCGCGGCGTTTCTGATCGCCACGTTTAACCGTTTGCTGCGCGAGCCGCCGCTGGAGGGGCGCCGCCACAACGATCCACGCGCGATCATTCTCGCACCGACCCGCGAACTCGCCGTACAGATCGAAAACGATGCCCGCCTGCTAGGCGAGTTTACCGGACTGCGCTGCGGCCTCGCCTACGGTGGCACCGATTACGACAAGCAACGCCGCCGCCTCGAAGAAGGCGTAGACATCCTGATTGGCACTCCGGGCCGCCTGATCGACTATTTCAAACAGGGCGTATTCGGACTGAAAGCAATCCAGGTTCTGGTGCTGGACGAGGCGGACCGGATGTTTGACCTTGGCTTCATTAAGGATATCCGCTATGTGTTGCGCCGCCTGCCACCGGTCGATAAACGGCTATCGATGCTGTTCTCGGCAACCCTGCGGCATCGCGTGCTCGAGCTCGCATACGAACACATGAACGATCCCAAGCTGGTCCGCATTGAACCGGAAAAGGTCACTGCCGACCGCGTGACCCAGGTTCTTTACTTCCCGGCCAATGAAGAGAAGCTGCCGTTTTTGATCGGGTTGCTAAAAAGCATGCAGGCCAGCAGGACGATGGTATTCGTCAATACCCGGCGCGAGGCCGATCGCCTGCAGCGTTACCTTGAGTTCAACGGGATCAACGCCCGGGCCATCTCCGGCGATGTGCCGCAGCCCAAGCGGCTGCGCATGCTGCGCGAGTTCCAGAGCGGCGACCTGGCGGTACTGATCGGCACCGATGTGGCCTCACGCGGGTTGCATATTCCCGATGTGACCCACGTAATCAACTACGATCTGCCTCAGGATGCGGAAGATTACGTGCATCGGATCGGCCGCACCGCGCGCGCCGGGGCCCGCGGCGATGCGATCAGTTTCGGTTGCGAGCAATACGTTTTCTCGCTGCCCGAGATCGAGGACTATATCGGCCACAAGATTCCGATCGAGGCAGTGCCACCGGAGCTGGTTGTCGAAATAAAACGCCCGCCACCGCAAAAACGCCGGCCGCAAAGCCACGGCCGCGGTGGTCCGGGCAAATCATCCCGCGGTCCCGGACGTGGCGGCGCCGGCGCCGGCAAACGCCGCGGACCACGCAAACCGTCGACGACCGGCGCCTGACCGGCTGCAAACCGGTCAGTCCGCCTCCGGGCTGACCTCACCAAGGCCGTCGACCGCTGGAAACTCGTCTATTTCGCGACGCGGCGCTCCGAGGTCGGGGCGCCGGATTGCGATAAGATGGGCAATGCCGAAGTCGCGTGCCGCACGCAGAACCGGCAGGCTGTCGTCAGCCAGCAGGCTGCGCGCCGGATCGAACGGTTCCCGGGCGGCCAGCTGTGACCAGAAACCCTGGCGCTCCTTTGGAATCCCGAAATCATGCGAGCTGTAAACCGCATCGAAATGGCGATGCAGCGCTGTCTGCTCTATTTTGACCAAAAGACTGTCGCGATGGGCATTGGTGACCAGCAGCAGTCTTTTGTCGAGCGCCCTTACGCTTTCTAGGAACTCCGGGATCCGCGGGATATAGCGCACCCGCTCGCGAACGTCGCGTTTGAGCTGCAGCAGGTCAAGGTCGAGTTCGCGGGTCCAGAAATCAAGGCAGTACCACTGCAGCGACCCTTCGCGCTCGCGATACAGCGTCTCCAGCCGCCGCCGCGCCTCCTCGATCTCGAGACCGCGAGCGAGGCCGTACTGGCGCGGTACGTACTCACGCCAGAAGAAATTATCGAACCCGAGATCGAGCAAGGTCCCATCCATGTCGAGCAGAATGGTGTCAATCCCGGTCCAGTCGATGATCGCTCGGGCATCGTCCTCCATGAGCGCGGTATCATATACCTCTTTTTGCAAACGCTAACGTTGGAGCAGGCAGACATGTCCCTCGATCTCGAGAAACTGTTAGAACCGGTCACGCAGATTGCGGTCGAAGCCGGGCACGCGATCATGGAAATTTACCAGTCCGATTTTGCGGTAGAACACAAGGACGACAAGTCGCCGCTGACCGCCGCCGATAATGCCTCGCATGCGGTGATCGCGGCACAACTGGCGAAACTCACGCCGCAGATACCGGTGATTTCAGAGGAAGGCGGACTGCCTTCGTTCGAGGAGCGCAGTGCCTGGAACCCGTACTGGCTTATCGACCCGCTCGACGGCACCAAGGAGTTCATAAAGCGCAACGGCGAATTTACCGTCAACATTGCGTTGATCGAAGACCATGCGCCGGTGCTCGGCGTCGTCGTGGTGCCAGCCAAGGACATCGTCTATTACGGCAGCAGAAACGCGGGCGCTTTCAAGCGCGAAAGCGATGGGACAGTCAACCCGATCCGCGTAAGTTCTCTTGGCGACGGTCCGGTGCGAGTCGTTGGCAGCCGTTCTCATGCCAGCCCGGAACTGGCCGCTTACGTCGAAAAGCTCGGCGTCACCGAACTGGTTTCGATGGGCAGCTCCCTCAAATTGTGCCTGGTGGCCGAAGGCGCGGCAGATGTGTACCCCCGCCTCGGGCTGACCTCGGAGTGGGATACCGCCGCGGCACAGGCCGTTGTCGAATGCGCCGGCGGACAGGTCATTAATGTCGACGGCAGCCGGCTTGCCTACAATGCGAAGGAAGACATTCTGAACCCTTATTTCATCGTATTCGGCGATTCCAGCCGCGACTGGATCAGCTATTTATAGTCGGGCCTGACCATGTGGAGCGTGCTGCTGCCTGGTCTCTTGTTATTGCTGATCGCGGGCGGCTGGTACTCGTCGATGTCTGCCAGGGAACAGGCAAACACGGCTGCAGGGAAGCTGTGCTCGCAACAGGGCCTGACCCTGCTCGACGGCACTGTGGCGCTGGCGCGGTTGCGCCTCGCAACGCTTGCGGATGGGCGCGTAGGCTTGCGCCGTACCTATGTTTTCGACTATTCGAGCGACGGTTTCAATCGCGCCACCGGCTTCGTCGTGATGTGCGGCAGCGCCGTCGAATCGGTCGGGATCTGAGTTGGCGATCACGCGCCTAACAGCTATGGATAAGCCCGCCGTGCTGGACTAAGCTATTCCAGAGGGCCCAGCCCGGTGACATCCGAACCCAGCCACTGGAGGTGCGTGCCCGATATGGAGAACATGGTAAATAACGTAGATACGAAGGTGTTCATGCACCACCAGCGCCTAAAAGAGCTGCGGATAGAGCATCGCGATCTGGACGACGTTATTGCGCACCTGCAGGATCAGTCCTATTCGGATCAGTTGCAGCTGCGCCGACTGAAGAAACGCAAACTGGTACTGAAAGATCAGATCGCCCACCTCGAGAGTGAACTCATCCCCGATCTCAACGCCTGAATTCAGGCGGAAGTCACCTGGCGAATGCTGGCGCGGACATCCTCGCGAAGCACGAGGCCGGCGCGAGCCTCGACGTCCTCTACGACTTCGCCGAAGACCAGTGTTCCGGCGCCATCGACATCGAGTATTTCGCGCTTTTTCATTAGCTGAATCAGGTTGCGGAACAGCGAGCGATCGAAAAATTCCGGTGAATCCAGACCGAACAGCAAGCTCTGACGTTGCGCGAGCAGCGAACATTCCTCTCCGAGCTTCTTCTCGCTGATCTGGCCGCTGCCGTGGCGGCGCAACAATGCAATCACGACATAGAATCGCTCGAGCGTCTGCTCGACGAGCCGCGCCAAAACCGTCAAGCGCACGGACTGGCGCTCGTCGGACTCGTTGCGCGAGTAGCGATTGCGCAGACGGTGCTGTCTTACCAGCCCATGTTCGGCCATCGCTTCGAGCGTCTTCCTGACCACAGCGGCAAGCTCATCCTCCGACCAGTGAATAAACAACTCGGCCGCAAGATACGGATAAACAAATTCGACGATGGTCCGGATCTCGTCGAAATCCATGGTCTGATTATTGACGAAACAGCAGGCGAGCAACGCCGGTAACGCCATCGTATGCATGACGTTGTTGCGGTAGTAGGTCATCAGTACCGCTTGCTCCTCGCTCATGTAAATGACATCCCCGAGCGGGTTGCTACGGCGCGATATGGCGTTGATCTTCTCGCCATAAGCGATCATGTCGACGCCTGTTTCGTCGCTCACGGTGACCCATGGCGAATATTCGAGCCGGTGCAGCATCGACTGGTACAGTTCCAGCTGCTCCACCAGGTCTGGCTCCAGCATTGACTGGCGCGGCGTTGCGAGCATGACGAGGCCGAGCAGGTTAACCGGGCCCACCGCGGCCGCCGCATTGATGCGTTGCAATATTTCGCCGCCGAGTTCGTCCACCAGCGGCGGCAGCCACGCCGGCCGGCGATCGTAATCGTGTTTTTCTTCGCGCCATCCCTTGCGTCCGCGATCAAGCAGATCGTCGAGTTTCAGCGGTTCGCCGAAGTTGACCCGCACATGGCCAAAGTTCTCCTTTAGCGTAGGCAAAAACCGCAATAAGCCAAACACTGACTCCTTCGACTTTGGCTTGCCCGACAATTCGCCAATATAGGTGCGTCCCTCGATCAGGCGTTCATAACCAAAATAGACCGGGACGAACACGATCGGGCGTCGCGGCCTGACCAGGTAGCTGGAAATTGTCATGCTCAGCATTCCCGGTCGTGACGGCAGCAATCGCCCGGTGCGGCTGCGACCGCCTTCCACGAAGTACTCGAGCGGCACGCCCTTGGCCAGATTCATCGAGAGATACTGGTTGAAGACCGCAGAATACAGCTGATTACCGCGAAAACTGCGGCGCAGGAAGAACGCGCCGCCACCACGCAGAAATTGGCCGAGGACCGGAAGATTCAGGTTGATACCAGCCGCGATGTGCGGCACTACCAGGCCACGCTTGTAGACCACGAAAGACAAGAGCAGGTAATCGATATGACTGCGATGGCAAGGTACGTACACGATCTCGTTGCCCTCGACCACGTTCTTGAGATTGTCGAAATGGCTGACCTCGACACCGTCATAAAGCCGTTGCCAGATAAAGGTCAGCAGCCGCTCCGAAATCAGGATGACCCGATACGAGTAATTGGCGGCAATTTCGTTTGCATAGGCACGCGCCCGCGCAGTGGCCTTGCGCCGGTTGACGCTTTTCGAGCGCATCTCACGGTCGATGCCGCGCCGCACCTCGCGCGTCTCCAGCAATTTCGCCACCATCGTGCGCCGATGCGACAGATCGGGTCCAATCGTCGCGATGCGCAGGCGCCGGTAGTGAACCCGCAGTATGCGCTGCAACTTGCGCACAGTCAGGACATCGGGCAAACCCTCGTCCACCAGTTGCCGCAATGACAGCGGCTCGCTGAACCGGACCAGGGTGTGACGCCCGTGCACGAGCACGCTGAAAAACTTCCGCACGCGACCGCGTATCGCCCAGTCCTCGGAAAACAAAGCCTGCAGCAACCCTTCGGGACGATCCGGGGCACGGCCCCAGAATACCGACACCGGCACGACCCGGAGATCGAGATCAGGCTGGTCGCGCAGGACCTTGACGATGCGGGCGAGATGTTCGGCCTGCAACGCGCTGCGCCGACGGTAGCGCCAGCCGCGCTCGATGCGCAGCGGAAACCAGCGCCGTGGTTCCACGAGATCGCCCAGGACAAGCTGATCGCCCGGTCGGCTGAGTTTGGCGGCAAGACATTCATGATCGAGCACCAGCTCGTCGCTGAGACTCTCCCGCTCGAGAACGTAGGCCAGCGGCGCTTCACCGTCAGAAAAGCGCGCGGCCACCCCCTCCGGGATAACCGTCGTACGGACCCATATAAACATCAGCCGCCGGACGGCGGAGCGGAACGCTTTGTCGAGGCCTAGCCAGTTCATCGCATTTGTTCGACTTCAAACCCGCTCGCGGCAATCGGGCCGGTATGATACCTCGTTAAAAAAACCGCCACTGCGCCGGCAATTGACCTGCGCGGTACTGCGACCAAAGGGGCATCATGGCGTCACCCCGAGATCTTCCAGAAACCCGGCAAACAGGCGGCAAACTGCGGCAACATGACCTTCCAGACGGTGGTCCGCATCCAGCATGTGCAAAGTGGCCGCGCACTCGGCGGCAAATCTCAGTGCGCTCTGCGCGGGGATAGTGCCGTCACGCCAGCCGTGCACCATTGTCAACGGACAGCGCGGACGCTGCGGTGCATATTGCTCATACCCTGGCACGTAAACCGCGGGCGCCATCAGGAACATCGCCGTCACGTCGCGTTCGGCCGCAGCGCCGAGCGCGACGTAGGCGCCCATGCTCGAACCGACCAGCACCGGCGGTTCGCTCAGCGTGGCACAGTGGACCAGCAGCCGCTCAACCCGTACAGCAGGATCGTCGATGCCGCGATAATCGAGCGATTCGACGGCAAAACCAGCGCCGCGCGCAACCTCAGCCAGAGCGGTGATTTTGCTGCCCCAGGGCCCGCTGTCCTTGCCATGCGAGAAACAAACCTGCATCGCCGCTCAGCCCCGGTCCCAGCCGGACGATGGTTTCCACAATATTTCGTCAAGATCCGGTGCCCAGCGATAACGGCGCATATCGACCCGGCCCCGCACAACATCGATACCCTCGGCGGTGAGCCGCGCGCTCTGTTCGGCAAACCCGGCGCTCTGCTCGGCAAAGGCCAGCTTGCCACTGGCACCCAGCACCCGGTGCCACGGCAGCTGCCCGGCCGGCGAATCCCGCAGCACACGTCCGACCAGACGCGCCCTGCCCGGCATCCCGGCAATCGATGCCACATCACCGTAACTGGCGACATGGCCGGACGGAATCCGTCGCACCGCGGCGCGAATGCGTTCATGCCGCTGCGCCACCGTCTCCTGCCCGGTTGGAGGCGCGCTCATCATCTTGCTCACGCCTTGCCTCGCAGCCGCGCGCGAATTTCGTCACCAGCCTGACCGAGCAGGGTCTCGCGGTCGATCCCGTCGAGGATGCTCCGAACGACGGCTTTTGGTCCGTCCGGTCCCCACGCCATGCCCTGCGCCAGGTATTGCTGCGCCACGCGACCCACTACATAGGTACTGTAGTAGGCCACAGCGCCCTGCGCCCCCGCGGTCACTGCAACCGAAAGGCCGCCCGTCCCCAGCTTTAGCGCACTCGATACAACGTGTACCGCCCAAACGGTTCCCATCAATGCAACCATCTGCGTCGCGATCGTGCCGATCAGCGAACCAGCCTCGGCTCGCCCGAGCGGCAATCCGTAGATGCGGGATAGATGGATCACGAGACTGACATCGATCATCGCAACCGCAAACAGATCCGCCACCGGAATCGGGTTGAGCGCCACGGCCACGCCTTTTGCCAGGCTGTAAGTACGGATCACCTTTTCGCCGAGGCTACGCCGGGTCTCGATCAGGCGGGCCGCGATCTCATCGCTGAGGTCTCCGGCAAACACGCTTGCATTGAGCGCGGCAAGCGACTTGCCTTCAGCGTCGAGAATCATCCAGAGCCGATCGCGAACCGCCTCGACCTGCGGTTCGCGCGGCCGCAGTTCCTCTTTCTCATTACCCCTGGCGTCGATCCGCAAAACCCGCTCCGGCGCGGGGTCGGCCGCGGCCAGAACGACATCCTCCTCGCGCACCTGCGGCGCCGCACGCTCGCGTATCGAACCGAGCAACGCCGCGCGTTCCGCATCGGTATAGCGATCGGCCTTGTTCAGGACCAGCAGTACCGGGGTATGGCGACTTGCAACAGAGTGCAGCACCTCGAGCTCGCCGGCGGTCAGATCGGCATCGACCACGAACAGGACCAGATCGGCACGGGTGGCCGCATCGCGAGCCAGCGCTTCGCGGCTTTCGCCATCGACCTCGTCCATTCCGGGGGTATCGATGAAATACACCCCGCCGTCGCCGAGCTGGCGCCATCCGGCGATTTCGGTCTCGCGCGTCTCGCCATGCAACGGGCTGACCGCAAATGTATCGGCACCCAGCAGCGCATTGAGCAAACTCGATTTCCCCACCCCGACTCGCCCGAGGACAGCAACGTGAATATGCCCCTGGCTCAGCTTGTCGAGCATCGATTCGAGCTGAGTGTACTCCGATGCGAGGTCGAGACGGACGCTCTCCGGCACACGGGAATCGGCGAGAAGTTCCTCGAGACTCTCCCGCGCCAGTCCGATGTGGCGGTCACCGCCAGCGTCGCTATTTTCGTTTTGTGTCTTTGCGCGCTTCGAGCGCCAGGGTGACCAGGCGTCGCGTACGCGCTTCCAGATTTTCACCGAGTTCCTCCTGGAATCTCCGTGCAGCATCGCGCGGCACCAGCTCGCCGCCGATCTCCAGCGTGTGAACGATGCCATGCCCCATCGCGTCGAAAATCAGACCATAAGCCACCGCATGCACGAGACCGCCGGCGACGGTTCCGATCCCGGGAAAGGCCTTGAGGCCGTTGCCCGCCACCGCCAGCATAAGCGGTAATGCCTTGCGCACGCGATCCTGACTCAAGTCGAGAAACGTCTGCACGTCGAGATCGCTGGCGGAGACGTCATAGAGGTCGCACAACTCCCGCACCATCGCCGTGCCGAGGTACCCCTGGATCAGTATGTCCGTGCCCGGACTGATTGCCGCCAGCGCCCCGACCACCGCCTTGCGGGTGTAGCTGCGTACCGTGTTCTCGGCACTCACCCGGCGGTGTTCGAAACGAGCCTGGCTCAATTCGTCGTTGATCAACGCCAGCAGACTGCCGTCGCGAAGATTCTCGAGTGCAGCAGTATCCGCGAGGACAGTGCGGGCAAGCGCCTGCCTGAGTTCCTCGATATCGGCCGCGCGGTCGCGCATGACCGGCTCCTCGTTTCCCGCCGCATCGATCCGCATGATCTGCTCGGTGCCGCCGCTGGCAATGCTGCACAGCCCTATTTTGTCGCCGCCGGGTAACTGATCGAGTTTGACGCGCAGCGCCGCGAGCACCGGGCGCAACTGCGCGTCGCTAAAACGGTCGCGCTTGTTCAACGCGACGACGATGGGCTTGCCGGTTTCGCGCAGCACTCGCAGCGATTCGAACTCGGCCCGGGTCAAATCACCGGTGCACAAAAAAATCACCGCATGCGCCCGCAAACACTCGCGCATTGCAATTTCATCTGGAACGCCTTCGGTAGCCCCGAACCCAGGCAGATCGGTAATGATCAGTTGATCGCCGGACGGACTCGACCACTCGTAATTCGTGACACTCTGTGTCGAGCCTCCCAACACGTTGATGACGACGTCTTCGTCCGGCAACAGGGTCTTGATGAGCGAACTTTTACCGCTACTGATCTCACCGGCGACAACAATCTGAATACGCCCGGATTCGCTGCGCCGGTTCCAGTCGCTCAGCTCCTTGCGCGCCGCGCCGACGTCGACCCCGGCGGCCTGTGCGTCGTCGATCGCCTGCTGTAATTCTTCACGATTCGACGGAACCTCCTGCGGCACCGCTGCCGGCCGATTGCCGCGCCGCAGCGAGCGAAACAAGAACCACAACAGAGGCAGCGTCACCAGACCAGCGGCAAGACCCGTGACGGCGCGCACCCATACCGGGGCGCCCTGTAACCTGTCCCACAGATCGAGCACGGTATCGGCGACGAACAGACCCGCAGCAATCGTGGCCACGCCGCCGACTATCGACAAAATGATCCATACCGCTCGCAACGACACTACGAGGTTCTCCCGGCGCTTTCCGTCAGCGCCCGCGTGGCGAAAGACTACCGTAAAACACGATCGCCAGCGCAAGGAAAAACGGCACCAGCCTTTCCAGCGCATCGCCCGGAGTATCCGGCAACAGATGAAAAACGACTGTCAAGCCAAAACCTGTACAGAGTGCGGTAAGGACCACGCGCGCCGGCGGCCGACGCCCCGCAAGGCGCGCAATCAGCACCGGCCCGAAAGATGAACCCATCGCATGCCACGCAAACAACACCCGGGCGAAAATCGCCTGCTCGACGAACAATGCGATGAGCACTGCTATCGCGCTGATAAGCAACACAACCCAGCGCGACCCGCGGGTGTCATCGTCGTTCCTGCCACGGTGCAAATTCCAGTCGTAAGAGGACGAAGAAGCTGCGACCAGCAGCTGACTGTCCGCCGTGGACATGACCGCCGACAGCACCGCAGCGATCATTACCCCCGACATCACCGGTGACAGCATCCGGTTGGCGACCTCGAAAAAGACCTGCTCGCCGTCGGCGATTCCGGAATAAAGGATGCGTCCGCACAACCCGGTCAGCAGCATCCCCGCATAAATCACCACCGCCCAGCCGACAGCAATCCGGCGCGCGGTTTTGAGCGCCCGCTGGTCTCTCAGCGCCATAAAGCGGTTGACCACATGCGGCTGGCCCGGGTACCCCAGCCCGATGCCGAGAGTCCCCAGCACGAACGCCAGACCGAGCGCGCCGGAGAAAGGGCCAGTGAGGTTCATTCCGCTGTCCCCCGCGACCGCCTTCAGCCCCGGCAGCAGCTGGTCGAAACCGCCAATACCGACCAATGCCACCAGCGGCAACAGGATCGCGGTTGCAGCCATCATCAATCCCTGCACGGTATCGGTGACACTCACCGCCCAGAAACCGCCGAGCAGCGTATAAACCACAATCACTGCCACGCCGATCAGAATACTGGTCTCGCGTGCCAGGCCGAAACTGGTTGAAAACGCATGGCCCGCGGCCTGGAACTGAGCCGAGATGTAAAAAACGAATGAGAACACCACCATCAGCGACGCGACCCTCATGATCAACGGAAACAACGGATCATTGTGGTCGCCGGCGACAAACTCCGACAAAGTCAGGGCTGATTGTGCATGACTCGCAGCGTGCAACCGCGGTGCAACCCAGTACCAGTTGATCAGAAACCCAAGCAAAGTGGCAGGGAAAAGCCACACTGCAGACAAGCCCCAGAGATACGCCGCACCGCTGACGCCGAGCAGGGTCCACGCGGATGACGAACTGGCCGAAGCACTGATTGCCGCCACAACCGGACCAAGGCGGCGTCCACCCAAAAAGAAGTCGGTCTGGGTATGGGTCCGCCGGCTCGCCCACAGGCCGATCACGATCAACAAGACCTTGTAACCGATCAGCGTTGCGAGAATCGCCTCGGCTCTGCTCATTTTTTCCGCCTTTCTTCAATTCCTGCCGCCACCGCGGCCGCAGGCCCGGCGCCGGCTCCAGCTTGCTATGATAGCCGCCGCTCTGGCTTTCGCGACAAACCCATTATCGGGCGGAATGGTATGGCGCAACGATGCGAGGCTGAAACACGAAAACGCCGCTGGTCGTTCTGGATCGATCGCGGCGGCACATTCACCGACATCATCGCAAGGCGGCCCGATGGCACGCTCGCAACCCACAAGTTGTTGTCCCGCGACCCCGGCCGCTATGACGACCCGGTTATCGCCGGCATTCGCGCCCTGCTCGGTATCGATGCCGGTGAGCCGCTGCCGCTGGCGCAAATCGAGTCAGTGCGAATGGGCACGACAGTCGCTACAAACGCCTTGCTCGAACGCGCGGGTGAACCGACCGTCCTGCTTACCACGCGCGGGTTTGCCGATGCCCTGAGAATCGGGTATCAGAACCGCCCGGATTTGTTTGCGACAAATATCGTCCTGCCGGACTCATTGTATGACCGGGTGATCGAGTGCGACGCAAGAGTCGACGCGGCAGGTAACACACTGCGGCCGCTGGATGGGGCAGAACTTGGCGCGATGCTCGAGGCCGCTTATCGCGATGGGCTGCGCTCTCTGGCGATCGTTTTCATGCATGCTTACCGTCACACCGACCATGAACAGCTGGCGTGGGCCATTGCGCGCAAGGTCGGTTTCCGCCAGATTTCCGTGTCCCACGACGTAGCGCCGCTGGTACGGCTGGTCAGCCGCGGAAATACAACTGTTGTCGATGCCTATCTTTCGCCGCTGCTGCTGGATTATGTCAGGCAATTGCGCGAACAACTGGGCACGACCCGATTGCTGTTTATGCAGTCCAACGGTGGTCTCGCCAACGCCGAGAATTTCCGTGGCCGCGACAGCATCCTGTCCGGTCCTGCCGGCGGCGTCGTCGGTATGGCTGGCGCCGCCGCGGATGCCGGCTACGAGCACCTGATCGGCTTCGATATGGGAGGCACCTCTACCGACGTTTCGTTGTACGACGGCAGGTTTGAACGCAGCGGCGAGTCACTGGTCGCTGGTATCCGGATCAACGTCCCGATGATGAAGATTCATACCGTTGCGGCCGGCGGCGGCTCTATTCTGCGTTTCGAGGATGGCAGGTTCCAGGTCGGCCCCGAATCGGCTGGCGCCGACCCGGGCCCGGCCTGCTACCGCAACGGTGGACCGCTTGCGGTTACCGATATCAATGTGCTGCTGGGACGGATTCAGCCGCGATTCTTCCCCCATGTGTTCGGTTCCGACGCCAGGCAACCACTCGACGCCGACGGGGTGCAAAAGCGTTTCATCGAACTGCGCGACCAGATTGCCGCAGCCACCGGCCATGCCCAAACCGTGGAGGAGATTGGCGCCGGGTTTCTGCGAATCGCAGTCGAACGCATGGCCAACGCGATCAAGGAAATCAGCATTCAGCGTGGCCACGATGCCGCAGAATTTCTGCTGTGCTGCTTTGGCGGCGCAGGCGGTCAACATGCATGTCAGGTAGCGGATGCGCTCGGAATCCGCTCGATCATGCTGCATCCGCTTGCCGGCGTGCTGTCCGCCTACGGCATGGGTCTGGCCAACCTGCGCGCGATCCGCCAGCGCAGTATAGAGCAGCCCCTGGCCGACGCCGGCGCGGCAAAAATCGCCGCCGCGCTCGACGATCTCGAGCGCCAATGCCGGACCGAGTTACACGCCCAGGGGGTCACGCCCGCCCGGATCACTGTCCTGCACCGATTGCAGCTGCGTTACTCGGGCACCGATACGCTGCTCGATGTCGCATTCGCCGAGATACCGCAAATGCTGCGTTCTTTCGAAGCGGCGCACCTGCAACGTTTCGGCTTTGCCAGTCCGGACAAGCCTCTGGTCATCGGCGCCATCGAGGTTGAGGCAATCGGCAATAGTCCTGCGGCGGGTGCGGAACCCGCGCCGCTCGGTGGCGATGATCATCAGGCCATCCCCACGACGGTTGAGCGGGTGTGGTTTGACGGTGGCTGGCGGCAATGCCCTTTTTACCGTCGCGAAGCACTGCGACCCGGCCATTGTATAAGCGGTCCGGCCGCGATCATCGAGACCAACTCGACCTCGATCGTCGAACCCGGCTGGAGTGCAACGGTTAGCGTGCACGACCACCTGCTGCTCGAACGCATGGCCGTGGCGACGCGCACCGAGTCGGCTGCCACCGCGGTAGACCCGGTGCGTCTCGAGGTTTTCAACAACCTGTTCATGAACATCGCAGAACAGATGGGCGCGGTGCTGCGCAATACAGCTTATTCAGTCAATATCAAGGAACGACTGGACTTCTCGTGCGCGGTATTTGACGCACACGGCCAACTGATCGCCAATGCCCCCCATATGCCGGTGCATCTCGGCTCCATGAGCGAGAGCGTCAAGGCGATCCTCCGTGGCAATCGCGCCGAACTCGCTCCCGGCGATGTCTGGATGCAGAACGATCCGTATAACGGCGGCACCCACCTTCCCGACATCACGGTGGTCACTCCGGTGTTCGACGAGGTCAGCGGCGAACTTCGATTCTGCGTCGCGTCCCGCGGCCATCATGCCGATATCGGCGGTCTCACACCCGGTTCAATGCCGCCGCACAGCCGCCATATTCGCGAGGAAGGCACGCTGTTCGATAATTTCAGGCTCGTCGCGGCGGGCAGTTTCCGCGAGCAGGCGCTGCTCGGCGCGCTCACCAGTGGCCCTTTCCCGGCCCGCAATCCGCAGCAAAACGTGGCCGACCTGCGCGCCCAGATCGCCGCAAACAATCGCGGGGTCACCGAACTCCGGCGCCTGGTAGAACATTTCGGCACGGAGGTCGTCGATGCCTACATGCAACACGTCCAGGACAATGCCGAACTCGCGGTGCGCGAGGTGCTCGCGCAACTCCCCGATGGCGAATTCGTCTACCGGATGGACAACGGCAAATGCATCGCGGTGGCTGTCAGGGTAGATCGCAATGAGCGCCGTGCATGGATCGATTTTACGGGCACATCGGAACAGAGCGACGACAACTTCAATGCGCCTGCCGCGATTTGCAAGGCCGCGGTGCTGTACGTATTTCGCTGCCTGGTCCGAAAACCGATCCCACTCAACGATGGCTGTCTGAAGCCTCTCGAAATCATCGTCCCCGAGGGCTGCCTGCTCAACCCGCTGTATCCGGCGGCCGTGGTGGCAGGCAACGTCGAGACCTCGCAGTGCGTCACCGATGCATTATTCGGCGCGCTCGGCGTGCTGGCCGGGTCGCAGGGCACGATGAACAATTTCAGTTTTGGTGACGACCACTACCAGTATTACGAAACACTTTGCGGCGGCGCCGGGGCCGGGCCCGATTTCGACGGTGCGAGCGCGGTCCATACGCACATGACGAATTCGCGTCTCACCGACCCGGAAATTCTCGAGTTGCGTTACCCGGTGATGCTCGAAGACTTCCATATCCGCCGCGGTTCCGGCGGCGACGGCAAACAGCGTGGCGGCGATGGCGTCGTGCGCCGGATACGTTTCCTGCAACCACTTACCGCAAACATATTGTCAGGCAATCGCAGCACTGCGCCATTTGGCCTGAACGGCGGACAGGCCGGGGCATGCGGCAGCAACTACATCGTGCACGCGGACGGCACGACGCTGGCACTCGACGCTCGCGCCAGTTGCCGCATGGCTGCGGGTGACAGTTTCGTGATCGAGACACCCGGCGGCGGTGGTTTCGGCAAGCGCCGCACGTAACGTCAGGCGACGATTTCCACCCCACGCCAAAATGCGACATGCCCGGCGATCTGACTCGCTGCCCGTTTCGGATCGGGGTAAAACCATGCCGCATCGGAATTGACGCTATCTCCCACCACGAGATTGTAGTAGTGGGCCACGCCCTTCCATGAACACACGGTTTGGGTTGCGCTGTCCTCGAAGAACTGTCGCTGCAACGAAGACTGCGGGAAGTAATGGTTGCCCTCGACCTGGACAGTAGCATCGCTGTCAGCGACGACCGCGCCGTTCCAGATGGCCTTCATAGTCTCGCTCCCTGAATTGCCTGCAACATGACTGGGGATTTGCGGCCCGACTCCGGGCCGGACGCGCAATCACCCTTAAGTTCGACCACGAACGCAAAAACGATGCAGCCCACAGCGACGAATCGGGCCAGGAAACGCCATGATCGGCGCGCGCCCATCTCCGACGGGCGCTGGATGCTTATGGAACAGGTGTATTCCATGGCGCCCCGAAATTTAATCCGGCTGGTCCGGGCGTGCGCAGGCTCCGGCCTGGACGATGCGAGGTCCGATGAGCAGAAGGCGCGGCGTCCACTACCGTTTTCAATCGATCCATGCGCTCGCTATCGGCAACATGTGCAGGCTTGCTGGCGGCTTACGAAAGGGATGGGCATCAGGGATCTGCTGCCGCGCAGAACGGCCAGACTGCGAGCGCATGTCGCGACAAAAGCGCCTGGCCGCAGCAACATCGGCCTCTGGTCCCGTTCAGCGTCCACGGTCAGGATGGCGCCGCGGCGGTCAGCGCGCCGTTCCCGAAACACGTATCGCAAAAGATCAGGGAATCAACGAGGTGCCTATCGCACCGCAGCAGTCGAATCGCATCATGCCTGCTTTGCCAGTCGCAGATGCTGCGCGTACGGGCTGAGCGTACTGGGCCGCACGCGGGTTCCGTCAAGACGTTGCCGGATCTCGAAAATACTGAACTGGGCCGGGCGCAGCGTCGCAAACCCGACGATGAATACGATGTCGCCGCGGGCAATACCCAGCGGGCTGTTGCACTCCTCGTCGCATTGCACGAAAAACGACTCCGTCGGCAACCGCCCGGCAAGCGCACCCTGGCGATGCAGCCCTTCGAGGAATCCGCCGACCTGGTCAGATAACTGCGCCCACAGACGCGACTCATTTGGCTCGAAGACGGCCCAGCGCGTTTCATGCTCGAGAGTCTTCAGGATAGCCAGCGCCAGTCGGCGCTGCGCGACATAGCGCCATGCGACGCTGCTGGCATCGTGACCGGCCAGCGTCCGCGCCGCGCCGAGACCCCAGGCGCCTGGGCGAGGAGCGATAAATCCATTGACCCCGGCCCGTGCCAGTTCGAGCACCTGTGAGGGATCCAGCCGGCTCACCGGGCGCAGTCCGCCGCGCAGCAAACCGTTTGGTCCAGATGGTGACGTCCAGCGGCCATGTTCGCCATCGACGCGCGCGATTACCCCGGCCACTACCGCCGATGGCGGAACATCGGCCTGCACCGAACTGTCGCTGACACCGGCGCGAAGCCAGGGGAAGGCCATTATCGCATCTTCGCTTTGCAGACCCAGGCTTGCCAGACCCTCGGTGACTTCCTCAACGGTGCCCCAACTGCGTGGCGGATCGAGCAACAATATCGCTCCGCGTGCTCGACAATAACGCAGGGCCGCCAGCATCGCGGTAGGCCCGATGCTGTTATCCCGCTCTCCCCGCGGAATACACATCAGGTCGAAATACGCACACTGTCCGAATGCGAAAAGGCCGGTTCCCTCGGTCGCCGAGCCGACGATGTCATAGTCGCAAAGCGGCTCCCCGTCGCAGCCATTGGCTGCGGTTTCGACAAACCCAGGGCAATCCACGGCGAGGCTCGAATCGGTCACCAGCGGCCGCTCGCGCGGGACCTGCTGCGGCGGCCGCAACAAATCGGACTCAGCCAGCAAATTGGCGATGTATTCGGAACTCGCGGGGTCGCAAGACGCCCGTTTGAAGCTCTCCTGGGCGATCACCCGATTGTCATCGCGCGCGGCCAGACGTTGAACCACCAGGTTGAAGCGATCGGCCTCGTTATCGCCGATATCGTCGTAATCGACCGATGCGCGCAAGAACTCGCCGGCACCGGGGTCGCGCGCCTGCAGACGCAGCGCCTCGCCTGCAGTCCGCAGCTCGAGACCGACCGGCAGCGCCTTGCTGGCGAGCCGCACGATCAGTGCCCGCCTGCCTCCCTGAATGAAGTACTGTTCCACGGCGCGACTGAGACTGGCACCCGCTGCGTGTCCGCCAAATGCAACTTCATAATCGGCGAAACTGCAAACGGGAACGGGCTGGCCGACAGGCCCGCGCGCTGCACTGCCAATAAACGCTGTAACGGTGGGAGGGAAGCCGTCCAGGCCACGGGCGGGCCCGGTGAGTTCCTGAACTTCTATTCCGAGCGAATAGGGGTTCGGCACAATGCCTCCATCGAGTTCGCGCCAAGCTACCACAGTTCCAGCCTACCGGGAATGACATTGCCTCGCCGCGGGCGTTGAACGACAATCTCCGCCCGCCCCTCTGACGATATCCCGCGCATGCATCGAATCACCGGTAACTGGCGCCTGGGTCTCGGCCTGTCCCTGATCACCGCTTTGCTGTGGGGCATGTTGCCGATAGCGCTGAAACTGCTGTTGCCAGCCATGGACGCGGTCACGATCACCTGGTACCGCTTCGTCGCGGCCAGCCTGCTGCTTGGCGCATACCTGCTGCTCGCGCGAAAACTGCCGGCGGCGGCGGGTCTTGCCGGCGCCGGCTGGAAATTACTGCTCGTGTCGATCGTCGGTCTGGGCGGGAACTATCTGCTCTACCTCTGGGGCCTGCGCCTGACTTCGCCGGCGGCGGCCCAGGTCGTCATTCAACTGGCGCCGGCGTTCCTGTTGCTGGGCGGTGTATGGGTTTTCGGTGAGAGATTTCTCGCGCGCCAGTGGGCCGGTTTCGCAGTGCTGCTGGCCGGACTGCTACTGTTCTTTCACGACAGGATCGGTACTCTGCTGGGCAGTTTCGGCGCGGAGACGCTCGGGGTAGTGGTAATAGTAATATCAGCCCTGTTCTGGGCCGGCTACGCACTGGCGCAAAAACAATTGCTGGCAAGCTATTCCTCGAATTCGATCATGTGGATGATATACACCTGTGCCGCGGTATTGCTGCTCCCGTTCTCGGCGCCCCCGGCCGTATCCCAACTCGACGGCTTCGGCTGGTTCCTGCTGGCTTTCTGCTCGCTCAACACACTGATTGCCTATGGCTGCTTTGCCGAGGCCCTAAACCACTGGCAGGCAAGCCGGATCAGCGCCGTGCTTGCCATTACTCCGCTGGTCACGCTGGCCGGCACAATCGGGCTCAGCAAAGTCTTCGACGTAATCGACACGACCCGGATCGACGCACTAAGCCTCGTCGGCGCGTGTACGGTAGTGCTCGGTTCGATTGCCATAGTCAGCCCGGGCAAGGCGCCAAAACCCGGGACGGCAAACGCATCCGAATCGAGCTCGCGATGAGCCATAAGCTACCGCTTTTCGCGGCCTACCCGGCGCTCGGCCGACACCTCCCGTACCGGCGCCTCGGCCGTTTGCCGACCCCGCTCGAACCCATGCCGACACTGATGAAACGCACCGGCGCCCGCTCGCTTTGGATCAAGCGTGACGATCAGAGCGGCGAACTCTATGGCGGCAACAAGGTCCGCAAGCTCGAGTTCCTGCTCGGTGACGCACTGACGCGCGGTTGTTCCGAGGTGATGACATTTGGCGTTGCCGGATCGAATCATGTACTCGCCACCGGCCTGTATTCGCGCCAACTCGGTCTCGCACCGATCGCCTGCGTCACCGGACAGACCAATTCCCGCTATGTGGCGCGCAACCTGCGCGCCGGGCAAGACGCCGGAATCGAATATCTCTGCTTTGCGAGTTACGAAGAGGTCGAGGAAGGAGCCCGGCGACGCAGCCTGAAAGGTCTTTTACGCACAGGGAAAGAGCCCTACCTCATCAGGATGGGCGGATCGTCACCACTGGGAACAGTCGGTTTCGTCAATGCCGCTTTCGAACTCGCGGTACAGATCGGGCAGCTGGGCTGCCCGCCACCCGACAAGATTTATCTGCCACTCGGGACCATGGGAACGGTGGCCGGCCTGGCATTGGGTCTGCGAGCGCTCGGTCTGCCAACCCGGGTGATCGGTATTCGCGTCGTTGACCAAAAAATCGGCAACGTCGAAGGCTGCAGGCAACTTTATGACGCCACGGCAGCGTTGTTGCGCGAGACCGATCCGCAATTTCCACTCCTTGATAGCGCAGATGCCGGAATAGAAATCCGCGATGACTTTTTCGGTCAGAAGTACGCGGTGTTCACCCCCGAGGGGATGGCTGCGGTGCGGACTTTTGCCGCAGCGGAGCAGGTCCGGCTCGAAGGGACCTATAGCGGAAAGGCCGCCGCTGCACTGCTCTCTGATCTTGAGAATACGCATGCTCGCGGCGAGAACCTGATGTTCTGGAATACCTACAATTCCGCCACGCTCGGCGCCGGGCGCGCTTCCGGCTACCGCGACCTGCCGCAACCGCTGTGGCGATACTTCGAAAACGAGGTGCAACCGCTCGACCGCGATGCCTGACTGCGCGGCACCTGTTGAGGGCGGTCATCTGGACCAATTCTGAACGAAGCCTCCCTGGGTGAGACAGATACGGTAGACTTCAACTGAACGCGCAAACTATGTAAAATTTTGCCCACATTTCACGAAAAACTGACGGATTTCCCGATCTGCGTCGATCCGGTCGCGTTGCAAGCCGATGTCCTTGGCGTCATGGCGTTGCAGGGTTCGGCCCGCCGCGCTGCCAGCGTGCTGTGCTCCCGGATCGTCGAATCGAGCTATGCCGACCATTGCGTGCTGTTCGTAAGCGATCGCAGTGCCGATGGTAAATGGATCGTTATCGGCAAATCGGCGGAAACCTCGCAGACAAGCCTCGCAGAACTGCGCGACGTGCTCGACGGCGGCGCCGATATGCGCTCGCTTATCGTCACCGCCGACGCGCAAGACGGCACGATCGCCAGACTCGTTCTGGCCCGCAACGCCGGTCCAATCCAAATCGCCGCGGAGTTCATTACAGGAATCAGCCTCATTGCCAGTTTGCTGGTCCAGTCGTTTACCCGTGATCTGCGATTCAAACGCTACCGCAGCGTGTTCCGGGCGACGGCGGATCTCACGTGCCTGGTTTCAACCGAGCACCACTGCGTGGCCGCAAACCCGGGCCTTGCACGTGCGGTCGGCAAGGAAGTCGTGGATCTCGAGGGCATGCCGCTGCGCCTGATATTCGGCGACGCCTACGGTGACGTCCTGCGGCCCGCGGTGACGGCGGCGTTCGCCGGTGACTCGACGGCACAGAGTGACTGGCTCACGCTTGCGTGCGGAAAGCGCCTGTACGTGGACATCGACATCACGCCAAAACGCGACCCCACCGGCCGCATCGAAGCCGTAATGATGCGCCTTTTCGATGTCACGAAGCGGCATCAGGCGTTCCGCGCACTGAGCCGCAGCGAAGACAAATACCGCACGCTGATCGAGAGCCTGACCGATTTTGTCTGGGAAATAGACCTGGCCGGGGCATTTACCTTCGTCAACTCAGGCAGCGGACGAATTCTCGGCTATAGCAAGGAAGAGGTTCTTGGCCGCCCGTATATCGAGTTCATCGTCGAAGAGGAGCGCGCAAACAGCGAAGAGGTGATGCAGACGTTGCTGGCCGAGCCGCGTCCGCTCAGGGGCCTGGTAAACCGGCTGCGCCACCGCAACGGCCAGGTCGTGACCCTCGAGGGCACGATTCTGCCGATGCGGGACGAAAACGGCGCGCTTTACGGATTCCGCGGGATCGAGCGCGACCTGACGCAAAAAAAACAGCAGCAGGAATTACGGTGCAGACTGGAGGCGATCGTCGAGGCGGCCACCGACTTTATCAGCACTTCGGATGCCGCCGGGCGGATCCAGTACATCAACCGCGCCGGGCGCGACCTGCTCGGGTTTACAGACGAATCGGAGTACACCGGCCGCAACTTCGAAATCGTTCATCCGCAGGAGGACCACCGGAAAATTCGCGAGCAGGGTCTGGTCGAGGCGCGACGCCATGGATCGTGGCACGGCGAAGTCAGGCTGCGCCGAGTGGACGGCAGCCTCATTCCGGTTTCCCAGGTCATCCTGGTTCACCGCGGCAGCAATGGCGAGATTGACTACTACTCGACGATCATGCGCGATCTCAGCGACCGCATCGAAACGGAGCGCAAACTGCAGAGTTATGCCAACGACCTGCGCCGTGTGTCGCAACAGTTGTTCAATGCCCGTGAAAACGAACTGCGTCATCTCGCCCGCGAGCTGCACGATGAAATCGGGCAATCGCTGACTGCGCTGAAAATCAATCTCGATACGATGCAACTGGCCGCTGCTCCGAGCTCCGGGGCAATGAAAGGTTGCATCGATCTGGTCAATACCTTGCTGAGTCAGGTCCGCAATATGTCGCTGGACCTCAGGCCGACCATGCTGGACGATCTTGGACTCGAGGCGTCGCTGCGCTGGTTTGTGACGCGTTGTCGTCAAAACACGTCGCTGCAAGTGCAATGTGACATCGCGCCGGGACTTGGACGATTCCCTGCTGCAATCGAAACCGCCTGTTTCCGAATCATCCAGGAGGCCCTGACCAACACGATGCGTCACGCGCGAGCGAGCACGACATCGATAACGGTGAGGAGACAGCCTGCGGGTCTGAGTCTGCGCATCGAAGACGACGGGCAGGGATTCGATGTCGCGCGCTGCCTGCAGGACGCGCGCTGGGGTCATTCGTTTGGCCTGGCCGGCATGCACGAGCGCGCATCGTTGCTGGGCGGTGAGCTGCATGTTCGCGCCAGCCGCGGCCAAGGCACGATAATCGAAGCCGAATTGCCTTACCGATAACAATGGCGCGAGACCGGGGCAGTCGGACCGGCCTCGCCGTGAGAACATAGACGGATATGAATGAAATACGTGTATTGCTTGCCGAGGACCACACTCTGGTCCGTGCAGGTATCCATGCCCTGATCGACAGCTTCGACGACATCACTGTCGTCGCCGAGGCCAGCGACGGCCGCGAAGCCACCAAACGGGCACGCAACGCCCGCCCCGACGTGGTGCTGATGGATATTGCGATGCCGGGGCTGAACGGGCTCGAAGCCACCTCGCGCATCGTGCGCAGTTGCCCGACTACCCGCGTGCTGGTTCTGACCATGCATTCCAACGAGGAATATGTCGTCCAGGCCTTGCGTGCCGGAGCAAGCGGTTATCTCGTCAAGGAAGCGGCAACCGGGGAACTGCATCACGCGATTTCTAGCGTTGCACGTGGCGAGACCTACCTGAGCCCGTCAATCTCGCGGCTTGCGGTGGAACGCCTGTTGGATAACGACCATGCGATGAGTTCGTCGCTCGACCAGCTCACCCCGCGGCAGCGGGAAATTCTGCAGCTCGTCGCCGAGGGCATGTCGACCCGCGAGATCGCCGACCTGTTGAAGGTCAGCATAAAAACCGTGGAATCGCATCGCTCCCAGCTAATGGAACGCCTCGGTATCCGCGATGTTCCCGGACTTGTCCGGCTCGCCATACGCGAAGGACTGATCAGCAGCGATCACTAGGGTTGCCGCCCCGCGATCGCCGTGTCACGCTGACAACCGGTCCGCCACCCGGCCTCCGGCGCGCGCGCATCCGCCCGCGATTCAGTTTTTCTCCGGGAAAACGATCGGGTCGATACTCGCCGTTGCTATCGGATGGTAGCCGGGACGCGCCGTCGTGTAGACGCGGCGGGCGAATTCGCCACCGTCGCTGGTTCTCATCAACGCAATGTATAAAGGCCGAATCAGTTTGCGCCGCCCGATGCTGGTCAGATACTGCTCTATCGCCGGATATGCCGGCAGATAATTGTTGCGAATCGCGACCTTGTACCAGGCCAGCCCGATTTCGGCGTTGCTGGTGGCGGTCAGCGCAAACGCATCGTCCAGCTCGGCCAGCTGCGCCGGCGTCAGCTCTCCCGGCAATGTGTCGATAAAATAGCGCCACTCGTGCACGGTCCAGTCACCGGTATCCAACGCCTGCGCGGCGATGTCACCACGCAACCAGTTGTCGCGCTGAGCTGCAACACGCTCGAACGCATCCGATTCCGGTAGCACGGCGGTCGCAGGCAGCCCAGGCGCATAAACCCATTCGCGAACCTCTGCCATAGAGACCCGTCCCGGTTCGGCCTGCAACAGGTTCTGCTCCAGGTAGGCGACGAACTGCTCCGTCGTAACACTCTGAAACGCAAAAGCATCGAAATAGCTACGCAGAAACAGGTCAAATCGTTCCTGGCCAAACCGCGCCTCGAGAAAATCGAGAAAGAGCTTGCCTTTTTCATACGGGATGTCGGAAAACACATCGTCCGGATCACGGCCCTCCAGGTCGGGCACCAGCCGTTGGTCACCGCTTTCGGCGGTAGCCAGGTCCTCGCGCAGGTCCTGCAGGCCGAGTACGTCCTCCATCCTGCGGCGGTCCAGACCGTAAACGGCCTCCATGATCCGAGAGGTGAAATAAGTCGTGAAGCCCTCGTTGAGCCAAAGATCGCGCCAGGTGGCGTTCGTCACCAGGTTGCCGGACCACGAGTGCGCGAGTTCGTGTGCGATCAGTGAAACCAGGCTGCGGTCGCCGGCGATCACGGTCGGAGTAATAAAAGAAAGGCGAGGATTCTCCATACCGCCAAACGGAAAACTCGGGGGCAGGATCAAAAGGTCGTAACGACCCCAGCGATACGGACCGAACATCGCTTCGCCAATTTCGAGCATGGCCTCGGTATCGGCAAATTCGGCGGCAGCGGCATTCACCACACCGGGCAGTGCATACACTCCCGTCCGTTCGCCCATTGCCTTGAACTCGAGATTGCCGACGGCGATAGCGAAGAGGTAAGAAGGGATCGCCTGGGGCATGTCAAAACTGTAGCGGCCATTGCGGGGCGCGCCGGGATCGTTGATCGCGCTCATCAGGGCACGCAACTGCGGCGGAGTATGGATGGTCGCGGTATAGGTCATTCGCACTTGCGGGCTGTCCTGCAGCGGGATCCAGCTGCGCGCATGTATCGCCTGCGACTGGCTGAACAGGAACGGATAGACATCACCGCTCTGACGCGGTTCGAGCCACTGCAGTCCGGAGGCCTGCGGCGAAGTCGCATAGCGCACCATGACGGCAAACCGTGTTGCGCGCCCGGCTTTGCTTACGTCAATCAGCAGCGGCTGACCCAGCGCGTCATCGCGTGCTCCCAACCGCCACGACACGGCTGTCAGCTTGCTCCCGCTCAGGTTGAGCGCCACCGCCTCTATCTCGAGATCACGGGTGTCGAGAATCAACTCGGCAGCCGCGGGGTCGCGACGTTCCACGCGTAATTGCACCGAGCCGGAAAGCGATTTGCGTTCAAAATCGACGCGCAGAGAGAGGTCCGCATGGCGAACACGAAACTGCTCGATATTGGCGAAGCTATGTATATCCGCCTGCGCGGCGGTCACTGCCGGTGCCGGCGTGGTATCGCCCGGCGTTATCGCCGACACCGGATTATCAGCAGCGGCCGCAGCCGCGCGCGTATTTGTCTCGTGACCGCATCCGGTCGCCACCACAACAAGTAGAGCAATCAGAAAATATCTCACTGGTATTCCCGCTTCGATGAACACGCCAGGTCTGGCCGGGAGCAACATTATTCCGCGATTTTCAACGGCCGTCACCCATTTGCGGACTCGCCGCGCGGCCGGTGCCGCTGGGTGGCCAGCACCCCGGCCAGAATCAGCGTCATCGCCAGAAATGCACGCAGCGGAAGATGCTCGCCGAGAATCACCGCGCCGACGATCACCGCCCAGACCGGAATCAGGTAATTGATAAGTGAAAGAAAGCTCGGACCAGCACGTGAGATGATCAAAAAATAGACAACCGTAGCGAGGCCCGTCGACATCAGCCCGAGTAAAATCAGCGCGGCAATCGCGGCGGAATTCGCCGCTGCCGGCCAGAGTTCGGTACCGAGCGCAAAACTGACAGCGATCATCAGCACGCTCGCGACCAGCATTACCCCGGCAGAAGCGGTCAGCGCGTCTTTCTCCGGCTGCAATCTCGCAACGATGACGTTGACGCCGTAGCATACCGCGCCGCCGAGAATGGCCAACTTGGCAAGCAGCGCCGAATCATCGCCGCCATTGGCCACGAGATCGCCGCCGAACAGCACCACCAGTCCGGCGAAACCCAGCAGGAATCCGATGACTCTGGCTGGACTCAGGCCTTCGCCAGGCACACTGAAATGCGCGAGGACGACAACGACCAGCGGCATGATGCCCATCAGGATTCCGGCCAGTCCGGACGCTACCTCGACCTGGCCCCAGGTAATCAGGAAAAACGGCACGCAGTTGCCGAGAATCGCCATCAGCACCAGATAGGCCCAGGTGCGTGGTCGGCGTGGAAACCGGCGCCCGGTGGCAACCAGCAGCAGCGTAAGAACGATTGCGCCCAGCACGATCCGCAGCGTCGTGACCGCGAGCGGATCAAAAGCCGCAAGCGCAAATTCGGCGAGCATGAATGCGGACCCCCACATGGCAACAAGGGAGAACAGCATCAACCAGTCAGCCGGGCGTGGCCGCCGGATCATCGCGGACGCCGCTGCGGTCTGTGGCCAAGCCGCACCACCAGCGGCCAGCGAACAATGCGCTCGCGCGCCGGATCTCCCCACGCGTCGCCCAGTGCACGGGCCAAGAGCGCGACCGGATCGGCACCGTTGGCCTCGCGATAGCGCTGGCATGCGGACCAGCTACCTAGGTATCCCAATAGCCGCTGCAGTGACCATTGGTATTCCATCGCAAAGGACGGACACGACTGCTCAGAGTAGGGAAATGGCAACCTCGCATAGCCCTGCTCGACCAGTCTCCGCTGCGCCGGCCAGAACCGGCCGACAATCTCATGATAGAGCCGGTCAATGACTGCATCGACCGCAGCGTCAATACGCAACAACTGATAACACCACACGGCAAGCACACCGTCATCAGTCAACACCCGATCGACTGCGCGGAAGAAAACGGTCAAATCAAACCAGTGCAGTGCCTGAGCAACAGTGACGAGGTCTATCGCCGCAGCCCCGAGCGGCGGCCGCTCCGAGCTCGATACCACATAAGCAACCCGCGCCTGACCGGCCGCACGAGCCAGCTGTTGCGGGCTCAGATCGGTGGCGACAACGAAATCGAAATGGCGCGCAAGCGCGCCCGCTGCCTGACCATTTCCGGTGGCGCAATCCCACGCTCGCCGGCGGTGGCGACAGCACCCGGCCAGGAACTCATAAAGTTCGGCGGGATACTGCGGCCGATACCGGGCATAAGCCCCTGCAACGCCGGAAAAATAATTGTTCTTCATATTACTTTTGCATGCGCTCCGGCCGTTGTCGGCGCGCCGCAGCAAAAACGCGCCCCACAGATTGGCAATGTTGCCACGACGAATCCGGAGCCGCTCACGGCACGAAAACGCCGACACATACTACTAAAGACAATGCGTGCTCCGCGCGCAGAAAATTCGCGTATGCTCAATAGCTGGACAAGTTGCGGGATGGAATTGCAGAATGCGCGCCATGCGCTACGCATATCCGCCAGAGAGTACCCCATTGCCACACCCGACCTGTCGCCGGGCCGCGGGTCCACAGTGACAGCATCCATTCTGCAAAGAGTCGCCACCGGCGACCGGTCCGCCGTAAATGATTGTCTCGACACCTATGGCGACCTCGTCTGGTCGCTGGCACGCCGTTTCAACAGCGCCCATGCCGATGCCGAGGATGCGGTCCAGGACATCTTTATCGATATCTGGACCCATGCCGGACGATTCGACCCCTCGAAAGCGAGTGAAACGACCTTCGTCGCGACTATCGCCCGCCGCCGCCTGATCGACCGCCTGAGAAAACAGGGCCGGCGGCCTTACCACGACGATATCGACGATACGATCCTGCCGGCAGATCTCGATCGCTCTTTAAAACCTGAAACCGGCGTGGAGCTCGATATTGTGTCCAAAGCGATGGCGACACTACGTCCGGAACAACAGGAAGTTCTGCAGTTGTCGGTGGTCGAAGGGTATTCGCACAGCGCAGTCGCCGAAAGGCTGAGCATGCCACTCGGCACTGTAAAAACCCATGTTCGGCGCGGCCTGATCAGGATCCGCGAAGAACTTGAAATGACGGATGCGGAAGACGGTGCTGTGACGTGACCGTGCGTCCGTTACCCTCCGACCCGCGCCTGACCGCTTTGCTGGCGGACATCGCCACGGAGGGGCTCGACCGCAACGCGAGCAGGGAACTGGATCATCTTCTCGATCAGTACGCCTCGGTCGACGCCGACGAATTGTCACGCCCGGCCGCAGCATTGCAGATCGCTGCCATGCGCCGCGCCGGCCGGATCGAGGCAATGCCCGACGCGGTCCGCCAGCGGCTCAACCAACGGGCCGAACTGTTTTTCTCCGCTACGCCACCGGCCAATGTGATTGATTTGTCATCCCGGCAGACAGTCGATTCGGCGCGAACCAGCAAACCCGCGCTACCGACGTGGGCAGGCTGGGCCACCGCGGCGACGCTGCTGGTCGCACTGATTGCCGTGAAAGCCCCCGATTTGCAGCAGGCAGCGCCAGTCTCGTCGCAGCGCGCGGACCTGATTGCGGCAGCCGACGATGCGCTTGTGCTGCCATGGGTGCGCTCTGAAGAACCCGGCTACGAGCAGGTCAGTGGCGACGTGGTATGGAGCAATAGCCGACAGCAAGGCTACATGCGCTTCAGCGGCCTGACCGCCAATGACCCCGCCACCGCGCAGTACCAGCTCTGGATCATCGACCCGGACCGCGACACGCGCCCGGTGGACGGCGGTGTATTCGATGTTCCGCGCGGCGCATCGGATGTCATCGTCACCATCGACGCCAAGCTCGCCATCGCCCGCCCCACGGCCTTTGCCGTGACGCTCGAACAACCCGGCGGCGTCGTCGTTTCCGACGGCCCGCTGCTCATCGTGGCTCCGGCAGGCTAGGCGCCGCAGCGGCGTCTCATGGCAACGGCTCGCCGTCGGCGTCGAGATAACGCAGCTCCCCGAGCCCGGATGCATCAATGGCATCCTCGATTTTTGCCCTGTCGCCTACCACGACCCAGACCATGTCATCCGACGCAATGAGGCTCGTAACGCCCTGATCGACCTGCGCTTGTTGCAAACTACTTAACGCATCCGGGTAAAGATCCCAGTAGTTTTCCGGCAATTCAAAACGCAGAATCTGAATCAGGTCGCCGGTCACCGCACCGTTGGTCTCCCAGCGCCCCGGCAGCGACCGAATGGTCTCATCCGTGACTTCAGCAATTTCCTCCGGAGTGGGCGGCCGATCGCCGCGAATCTCCCTGAACTCACGGGCGATTTCCTCCATCGACTCGACCGTCTTGTCAGCCTGCACCGGGGCGTAGACGAGGAACGGCCGCTGGCCCTTGGTGTCAACCAGCAAGCTGCGGGCGCCATATGTCCAGTGCTTGTCTTCGCGCAAGTTGAGATTGATGCGGGAAGTAAAGTCTCCACCGAAAACGTCATTGGCCGTCTGAATACCAATTTCGTTAGCGTTGGCCTTGGGCGGAGCCAGGCGCCCGGCGATGATTACCGTCTGCTCAGAATCGGGACGGTCCAGCAAGTAGACCGTGCCACCGTTGCTCTCGGTGACGGTCGCTATATTCTTTTGCGGAACGGTACCCGGCTCCCACTCGCCAAAATAGCGTTCCAGCTTGGGCATCACTTCGGCCAAAGTAGTATCGCCGACGACGACCATCGTGGCATTGTTCGGCTTGAACCAGGTGTCGTGGTAACGCACCAGGTCATCGCGGGTCAATGATGTGACCGAAACCTCCGTGCCCGATCCGGTAAGCGGCAGCGAATAAGCGTGATCGGAACCGTACAACAGAGCGGGCAGCACCCGTAACGCCATAGACATCGGCGTCACTTTCTCGCGCTGTATCGCCGCGAGCTGTAACTTTCTGAGCCGCTCGAACTCGGCATCCGGAAACTGCGGGTTCAGAATCACGTCAGCATAGATTTCCATTGACTCATCGAGATTTTCTTTGAGCGCATTTAACGACACGGTTGAGTTATCGAGGTTGGAGCCAGAACCGATACTTGCCCCGAGCAAGGCCAGCTTCTCGCTGATCTCGAGCGCCGAACGTTTGCGAGTACCTTCGTCCAGCACCGCCATCGCCAGGCTGGAAGTGCCCATGGTGCCCGAGTAGTCAGCCGCGTAGCCGGCGTCCAGCATCATCGTAAAACCGACAACCGGTATCGCACTGCGCGAGATCACGACGACTTCCATCCCGTTGTCGAGCCGCGCGCGTTCGAATTCGGGAAAATCAACGCTGGGAAACGAAGCCGGCTCGGGCAACGAGCTACGATCGACATCTGCGCCAGCGGCGGCAAATTGCGGGAATGGCGTCACCTCGAGGACGTACTGGCCATCCGTCAGCCAGCGCCGCGCGGCGGCGCGAATCTGGTCGCCGTCGGCGGCTTCGAATCGCGCCAGTTCCTTGCGATAGAAATCGGGACTTCCCCCGTACACCTCGCCCTCGGCAAGCACATCGGATTTGCCACCAAAGCCGCCAACACGCTCGACTCCGCGGACAAAACCCGCCCGAACCGACGTCTTCACCCGCTCGAGTTCGGTTTTGCTCGGTCCGTCGTCGAGAAATTTCTGCACCTCCTCATCGACGACCCGCTCGATTTCGCCCAGGTCGTGACCCGGCTGCGCGGTCACAGACAACGCAAACAACCCGGCAATTTCAAGCGGATACGCAAATGCCGACACATCCGTGGCGATCTGATCGCGATAAACCAGCCGTTCATACAGGCGTGAGTTCTTGCCGGAACCGAGCACGCCGGCGGCCAGGTCCAGGTATGCGGCATCATCGCTGCCCCATTCGGGCATTACCCAGACCTTGTACAGGCGCGCCTGCGGCACCCGGTCCTGCATCATTGCACGCTGTGTTCCGCTGCGTTTGGGAATCCAGCGCTGCGGTTTTTCCAGCGGCGGACCGGGCGGAATGCTGCCGAAATACTGTTGCACTTTGCTGTACGCGGTAGCGGGATCGATGTCACCGGCAATTACGACGACGGCGTTGTTGGGGCCGTAAAAGGTGCGGAACCAGTTCTGGACGTCTTCGAGACTGGCCGCCTCGAGATCGGCCATCGAGCCTATCGGCAGCCACTGGTAGGGGTGACCGTCCGGAAAAAGATCCCTGAACATCTGGCTCCAGACCCGGCCATAGGGCTGATTTTCGTTTTGCCGTTTTTCGTTCTGCACGACGCCGCGTTGTTCGTCGAGACGCTCCTGGTCGATCGCTCCGAGCAAATGACCCATGCGATCGGACTCCAGCCACAATACCGTGTCGAGCGCCGTGGTCGGTACGTTCTGAAAGTAATTGGTTCGATCGAAACTGGTCGTACCATTGACGCCGGTACCGCCGATCCGGTTCAACACCTTGAACCAGTCATCGTCGTAGTTCTCGCTGCCGTTGAACATAAGATGCTCGAACAAATGCGCGAAACCGGTCTTGCCAGCCTGCTCGTTCTTCGAGCCGACGTGGTACCAGATATTGAACGCGACAATTGGCGCCTTGCGATCCTCGTGGACTATCAAGGTCAGGCCGTTGTCGAGTACGAATTTCTCATATGGAATCTGGACCTCGGATTCCTCGGCGCCGCCGGCCGCAGCCGTCAGCAACAACACCAGTCCGAGTAATGCGGGCACACAACGTGTAGACAAATTCACCAGGGCAATCCTTTCGCATGTCATTAATGGGGCAGCACGAAGACATCGCGCCGTGCGCAGACTCTGACCACCCGTGCATCATCAGGTTCCCGCGCCAGGCCCAAAGCTTGACCCGGCCGCAGTCTCGCTGCAAGTTCATTTCTGCTCAGGTCACCGAAAAATACCCGATATGGCTCGTTGGCGCCCGCCCGCTCCGCACAGTTCGCTTTACATCACGCCATCCGGCGCGGCGCGGTTGCAGCAGGAGCTCGATGCGCTGTGGCGGGTCGAGCGGCCACGGGTCACCCGCGCAGTCGCCGCGGCCGCGGCGGAAGGCGATCGGTCGGAAAATGCCGAATACATCTATGGCAAAAAGCGATTACGGGAAATCGATCGCCGGGTGCGGTTTTTGCGTAAGCGCCTGGAGGGCCTCAGGGTCGTCGACACGGTGCCGCAAGATCCCGACCGGGTGTTCTTCGGTGCGTGGATTGAGATCGCATATACCGACGGCACGACCCGGCAGCACCGGATCGTCGGGCCCGACGAGTTCGACATGGATCCGCGCTACATCAGCATGGACGCGCCGCTGGGCAAGGCGCTGATCGGCCGGTGCAGGGGTGAACAGGTCGCGGTCGCGACGCCCGGCGGCACTGAGGAAGTGGAAATTACCGCAGTGAGCTATGCCGCGACGGCCAACGCCGACAAGGCGCCCTAAGCCCGCGAACCGGCTTCACCGAGGCCGACATTATTCTGTTCGAATACGCGATCGGCGCGATAACTCGAACGCACGAGCGGACCGGACACGACTTCCATAAAACCCATTGCCAGCCCGATGTCGCGATAGCGGGCGAACTCATCGGGACTAACGAAGCGCTCCACCGCCAGATGGTTCGGAGTCGGCCGCAGATACTGGCCGAAAGTCACGATATCGACCTGGTGCGCCGCGAGATCACCCAGCGCCTCGCGGATTTCTGCGTCGGTCTCGCCGAGCCCGAGCATCAGGCTGGTTTTGGTGATCACTTGCGGGCGGTGCCGCTTGGCATGGGCCAGGACATCGAGCGTCTGCTGGTAACCGGCGCGGCGATCGCGCACGACATGGGTCAGCCTTTGCACCGTTTCCAGGTTCTGGGCAAAGACCTGCAAACCCGACTCGACCACCGTCTCGACGCACGCCTTGTTACCGCGAAAATCCGGGGTCAGCGCTTCCACCGCGGTATCCGGGTTGAGTTCCCGGATTGCTCTCACGCAGCCAGCGTAGTGCGCGGCACCACCATCGTCGAGGTCATCGCGATCGACCGAGGTGATGACGACATAACGCAGCCCCATAAGCTGAACCGATCGTGCAGCATTGACCGGCTCCTCGGGATCCAGCCAGCCCTGCGGATTGCCGGTATCGACGGCACAAAAGCGGCACGCCCGGGTACAAACCGAGCCCATGACCATGATGGTCGCGGTACCGTGGTTCCAGCACTCGCCGATGTTTGGGCACATCGACTCTTCGCATACCGTCGCCAGCCGATGTTCGCGGACGATCCCGCGGACCTGCTGGAAACCAGCGCCACCCGGCATCCTGGCGCGCAACCAGCGCGGTTTGCGCGCGTTCGGTACTGCTGCCACGGTGCTCTGCTTTATGCCGTTCTTGATCGCGCGGATCCCGGCCTCGTTGGTGTACTTGCCACCACTCTTGACGATCGGAATGTCCTTGAATTTGCTCACCTTGATGTCCCTGGTCGGTGCAGGTCAGGCATTGTGCCCGACCATGGGTTCTTTGTCAGGCGTCGACGCCTGTCAGGCTACGTGGAACGACGCCGTGGTACAGAGCACGGATACGCGTCATGTCAGCCTCGATGTCCGGGCCAGGCTCAAACAGATCGAACAGGCGTATTTCCCGTTTACTCCAGTCCATCGCAACCGGGAGTATCGGTACCCGCGCTTCGCGCGCGATCCGATGAAATCCGGTTTTCCAGCGAGTGACGGCGCTGCGGGTGCCCTCCGGCGCGATGACCAGCCACATTGCGGAAAGCGTGCGCATCTTGTCGACCGCGGCGGTAACCACCGGGGCGCCGCGCGAGCGGTCCACCGGAATACCGCCAAGCCAGCTCATGAATATTCCGAGCGGAAACCTGAACAGGGATGCCTTGCCGAGAAAATGCGCCCGCAGACCGAGAGCCCATTTCGCCCCGACGCCTGTCGGAAAATCCCAGTTGGACGTATGGTGAGCCACGATCATTACGCATTTCGCGATATCGGGGACCCGCCCCGCAAAGCGCCAGCCGCCGCCGCTCATCATGCGCCGCCCCAGCCAGCGCGAGAACCGGTTGCCGCTGCGCGGCACGGCCGCGCCAACCTCGGGCACGATCAGTTGGTGCGTCATCACACTTTGCTACTCCCCTGCCTGAGCGATGATTATAGCGGTCGTTTGTCCGCCGCAGCAGCGCCGCCGCCTGGCCGACCGGATGGTCCCGCGCGAAGCAAGCAAGTATCGTTTCGACCCACACCGCCCCGGCAGCCTGCCCATGCTACCCCGCCATCTTGCATTAATGATCGTCGTCAACCTGGTCTGGGGGCTCAACCTGATCGCGGGAAAAATAGGCGTCGAACACATCCCGCCGGTCATGCTCGCCGCATTGCGCTTCGCGCTGCTGATGATCGTGCTGGCACCGTTCCTGCGCTTGCAGAAGGGCCAGATGCCGCTGCTGGTCACGGTCTGCATAACCATGGGGGCGTTGCATTTCGCATTGATTTGGGGCGGACTGGCCAACGCCGATAATGTCGCCGGGATGGCCGTGGCGATCCAGCTTGCCGTCCCGTTCGCGACGATTCTGTCGATCGTCCTGCTGGGTGAATCCGTCGCATGGCGGCGCTGGATCGGCATGCTTCTGGCTTTCGCCGGCGTCGTGGTCATCGCTTTTGATCCCGCGATCATCGGCCAACCGCTCGGCCTTGCACTGGTGATCGCCGGCGCTTTCGTTGGCGCACTGGGGGTGATCGGCATGAAGCGTCTGCACGGAATCGGCGTGATGACGATGCAGGCATGGCTGGCGCTGATCAGCACCCCTATCCTGCTTGCAGTATCGTGGCTGATAGAAGACAACCAGTTCGATGCCGTGGGCGCAGCACCGCCCATAGTCTGGGCAGCATTGTTGTTTTCCTCACTGGGCGCGAGCCTGTTCGGCCACGGCAGCATGTACTACCTGATTCAGCGCTACGATGTCAGCCTGCTGGCACCGTTCAATCTGCTGGCGACGATTTTCGCGGTTATCGCGGCAGTGGTTTTCCTCGGTGAGCCGCTGACCTGGCGCATCGTGACAGGCGGTTGCGTCACTTTGCTCGGCGTGTTCATTATCGCGAGACGGCAGGCGGTGCATGCGCCCGGTTCGCCGGTAACGCTGGCCGCAGCCGCGCCCACCGTTGCGACGGAAAACAGCGCATACGGCGGTGACAGCGAGCCACGCGACGGCTAGAGTTGGCGCGGGCCGGCAAAGAGAACCAGAATGTCTGAGATGATCCGTGGACGAACGTGTTTCACAGCCGTTTTTCTGCTGTTTTTTGTCAGTGCGGGCTTCGCCGCGGGGGATCCGGGTACTCGCCTGCTGTTATTTCGCACCGCGGACGCCGCGCTGGAGACGGCGCGAGCAGCACGCGCGGAGCAACTGGCGCCGGATAACTTCAGGCGCGCGATGAAATCGTATCGGGCCGCCGAGGGCCGCTTCCAGCGCGGCGGAAATCTCGACCGAATCCGCAGCGAACTGGCGATCGCCACGCAATCATTCGCGACAGCAACCGAGGCCGCAAGAAACGCCAGCGTCACTCTCGCCAACGCGCTGAAAGGGCGCGACGCCGCACTCGCGGCCGGCGCAAGCAAACACGATCCCGCGACATGGCAGAAGGCGGAACGCGAATTCACGCTGGCCGCACGCGAGCTCGAACTGGGCAACCAGGAGAATGCGCGCGAGCGCGGCGCACGCGCCGAATCGCTTTACCGCGATGCGGAACTGACGGCAATAAAACAGGTCTACCTCGGCGATATTCGAAATCTGCTCGACTCCGCACGGGAGAACAAGGCAAAACGCTATGCACCGCTGACGCTGGCGCGCGCCGAGGGTCTGGCGGAACAGGCCGAGCGTGAGCTGGAAAGCAACCGCTACGATGCCGACCTGCCACGCAGCCTTGCCCGCGAGGCCGCCTACGAGGCACGTCATGCCATTTATCTGTCCGGCTACGTGCGTGCGCTGCGACAAAAAAAAGCCAGCGAGGAGGAAATCATCCTGGAATGGCAGCAGCCTCTGCGCGAGGTAGCCGCCGCGGCCGACCTGGTGGCCGGTTTCGATGACGGTTTTGCCGCTCCCACCGCCGCTGTGAAGGACTTCATCGAGGCGCTGCGCGAGGAAAACCGCGACCTGCAGGAAGAAATCAAAATGAACCGGCAGCGCATCGGCGGGCTGGAGGACGAGATTGTCGACCTCGATGAGCGTCTCGGCGGTGCCCGCGAGGAACGCGTAGTGCTCGCGCAGCAGCTGGCGATGCAGGAACGGGTCCGTGAGCAGGTTCGCCAGGTCGACGCAATGTTTGATCGGTCACAGGCACAGGTATTTCGCGAGGGCAACGACATCCTGATAAGACTGGTAGGGCTCGGCTTTCCGGTCGGCACAGCCACCATCGAACCGCGCAATCGTGAATTGCTCAACCAGGTACAGAAGGCAATACGAGTTTTTCCCCGCTCGCAACTGGTAATCGAGGGCCACACCGACTCGCACGGCAGCGACGATCTCAACCTCAGACTGTCGCGGGAACGTGCAGTGGCGGTAAGGCTCTACCTGGTCGAAGCGATGCGGATGGATCCGGTCCGGGCCACCGCGGCCGGCTATGGCGAAACGGTGCCGGTAGCCAACAACGAGACCCCCGAGGGCAGAGCGCGCAATCGCCGCATCGACATCCGCATTCGGCCTGCCATGGACATTACCTGACCCGCCACGCCATCACATCAGATCCAGCTGCTGCGGCTGCGGTCGGTGGCGGCCGTCAAGATCGAGAATGCTCGGTCTGAAATTCCTGCGTTTCAGAAAAGACGCGAGAATGCGGTAACAGTCGGGATCGAACACCAGCGGCTCCGTGCGTTCCAGCAGCGGCCACAACTGGTCGTCGTCCGCGGCGCTGCCGATGTAACACCAGCGATCGAACACATGAATATCGGCGTCACCGAAAAGACCGATTTCGCGAATACCGATCCGACCGGCAAACGGCCAGCTGCGCAATTTCTTGGGCAGCAGTTGCTGCATCAGCCGCAGATCATGCGCCGCGCCCGGTTCCGCCCCGACACAGACCCCCAGACAGCGCTTCAGCTGGTAAGAGAAACATGGCCCGCCGCCTTTCTCGAGACCGAGCCGTTTCGGACATAGCTGCGCATCGCGCGCAGCGCGGTTGAGCCAGTTGCTGGCTTTGCGGCGACTCTCGAATATTCCGAACAGATCTTCCGGCGCATCGCGGTCACCAATTCTGAGCTCGACGATTGCGATCAACTTGCCGGCGTCCGCAGCGGGGTCGAAGACCAGCGTGTAGAGATCCTTTTTTCTGCGCAGTTTGCGGTTCAGCAGCGGCGCGGTGTTTTTTACCTCGCGCGACTCCTTCAGCAACGCGCCAAGCTCACCTGCCGTTTCCTCCCACTCTATCCGCCGCACTTGCTGCGAAAGCCGCATCTCTTTGGCCGAACGATGGTCCGCCGAGAAATGCGCCATCACGCGCGTACGCAGGTTGACGCTCTTGCCAACATACAACAACCGGTCGTCCGGGCCGAAAAAGCGATAGATACCCGGTGCATCCGGAATGCCGTCCACCGATCCGGGCTCAAGATGCGGCGGCAATGACGGCCGTTGCAACTGCGCGGCAACCGCCGCCGCAAGATCGGACGCCGGGACCTGCTCACGCAATACCTGGAGAAAATCAAAAAGCACGCGGGCATCGCCGAGCGCCCGGTGGCGCGCTTCGCAACCGAGTCCGTGCCGGCGCATAACGGCATCGAGGTTGTGGCGCCGCTCGCCCGCGAACATCCGCCGCGATAATTTGACGGTACACAGTACCTTGCTTTTGAACTCGACACCCACGCGGCGATATTCATTGCGAATGAAGCCGTAATCGAAACGCGCGTTGTGGGCGACGAACAGGCAGCCATCGAGGCGTTCCCGCAACTCCGCGGCAATATCGGCAAATGTCGGTGCAGTGGCAACCATGGCGGAATCGATCCCGGTCAGAGACTCGATCGAAGACGGAATCGTCGTCAAAGGATTGACCAGCGTGGACCATTCTTCGATCAGTTGCTCACCGCGCGCTCGTACCAGTCCGACTTCGATCACGCGATGCCAGTTGGCATTGCCGCCGGTCGTCTCGACATCGACAAATACCAGGTCGCCGTCAACCGACACTGGCGTTCCCGCCAGGGTGAACAGGCGTGACGCCGAGCAGTTGCAACAACTCGTCGAAGTCCCGCGCCTGACCGTCCGGCGCGCACTCGCTCAGCTGCCATTGCTGGCCGCTTCGATTGAGCCAGACGGTCTGCATGCCCGCCGCCGCCGCGCCGCTTACATCGGCAACCGGATCGTCACCGACATGCAGTATCGCGGCAGGGTCCAGACCGAGCCGCTGCGTTGCCGCGGCAAATATTTCACGCCGCGGTTTTGCAGCACCGACATCGCGGGCATATACGCAACCGACAAAATAGTCGGCCACGCCGCATCGGTCGAGACAGGCATTGCCATTGGTAAGTGCCAGCAACGGGAAGGCTGCGGCAAGACGCGCCAACCCTGGCTCGACATCGGCGTAGCAGGAGACCTCACAGCGAGCCGTAAAAAACACTTCGAACGCCTGGTCGGCGAGTTCCGGACCGTAGCCACAGTCCTCGGCGACAGCCACAAAGACGAGCTTGCGCAGATGACTGAGGTCATGACGCAGGTGTGGGAACTCCGTCGCGACGCGCTTGCCAAGCAGGCGAAGGCTCTCGATATCGTGCCTCGCCGCCACCTGTGGGTAGTGATCCGCGAGCCAGTCGAAGGTGACACGCTCGGCGCGCACGATCACCTCCTCGACCGGCCACAGGGTATTGTCCAGATCGATACAGATCGCTCCGATTTCGGCGTTTGCAAACATTGACGCATTCGCTCGCATCAGTCCCGTCCAGCGGCTATTGTACCGGCTGCATCAGGGCCTTCGCCCGGGCCAGGAGAAACGCTGGTTTGGAAGCCGACACCGAACACCGCAGGGAGTGGCTGGTGGCACACCGCGGACATGCCGCCGCTTTTCCGGAAAACACGTTGCCGGCGTTGCGCAGCGCGCTTGAGCTGGGTGCGGCATGGCTGGAATTCGATATCCAGTTGAGCGCGGACCGGGTTCCGGTCCTGTGCCATGACGCCACGCTACAGCGCACAGCCGCGATCAGGGCCGCGCCGTGGGACAAAACCTGGCATGAGCTTTGCGATATCGAGGTCGCGGAAGCCGCCCGTTTTGGCGACCGGTTCGACGGCGTTCGCATGGCGAGCCTGGCCCAGGCAGTTGAGCTGCTGCTGCAGTGGCCCGACCGCGCGGCATTCGTCGAAATCAAGCGCCACAGCGTCGAACGATTCGGTCCCGATGCCGTCATTGATGCGATGGCGCCGGTACTTGCGCCGCTCGGCGAGCGCGCCGTACCGATCTCGTTCGACCCGGTCTGCATCGAACGCTACCGCGAACTTCACGGTGGCCATATCGGCTGGGTCCTGCCACGCTGGGGCGAGAGAATCCGCCGCCGGGCCCTCAAGCTGGAACCGCAATTTCTATTTTGCAACAAGACCCGGGTCGGGCGCAGCGGACTGTTGTGGGACGGTCCGTGGGACTGGGCGATTTACGAAATCGAGGACGCGGCCGAGTTGCAAATCTGGCGCGACCGCGGCGCACGGTTGTTCGAGACGATGCGGGTAGGCGCGCTGGCCGCCACGGGACCCGCATGAAGCCGGACAACTATGACATTGTCGTGATTGGCGCTGGCATTAACGGCGCCGGTGTCGCCCAGGCCGCGGCGGCGGCCGGTTACCGCGTCCTGGTACTGGAAAAAACCGCCATCGCTTCGGGCACCTCGTCAAAATCCAGCAAATTGATCCATGGCGGTTTGCGTTACCTCGAGTCGTGGGAATTCGGACTCGTCCGCGAGTCCCTTTGCGAGCGGCGCCTGATGTTGCGGCTTGCGCCCGAACTGGTGCGTATGCAGAAATTCTATATCCCGGTGTACCCGACTACCCGGCGCCCGCCATGGATTATCCGGGCCGGACTGGTGCTATACGCGCTACTCGGCGGACCGGGCAGCGATACCCGCTTCCGCACAGTGCCGCAAGAGCAGTGGCACAACCTGGTCGGCCTGGAAAAGGAGACGCTAGGAACGGTTTTCGAATTTCAGGATGCGCAGACCGACGATGCGCTGCTGACACAGGCGGTTATGCAGTCGGCAACCGCGCTCGGCGCAGAGACGAAAATTCCGGCGGAGATGGTTCACGCCAATCTCAACCCCGATGGTGTGGACATCGAATACGCCATTGCCGGACAGCGGTTACGCTGCCACACCCGGGTACTGGTCAATGCCGCCGGCCCCTGGGCGGCGCTGGTTCTGGAGCGGGTTCGACCCGCGATCAAGGTACCACCGGTCGAACTGATCCAGGGAACACACATCGAATTGCCGCGCTCGCTGACCGAAGGCGTGTTCTACGTCGAATCACCGCGTGACGGCCGCGCGGTTTTCGTAATGCCACGCAATGGGCGGACGCTGGTGGGTACTACCGAAACCCGTTTCCATGGTAATCCCGACCAGGTACGCCCGCTCGAGTCCGAAATCCGCTATCTGCTCAATGTGTTCAATCACTATTTTCCGGATCACCACTGCGCGCGCAGCGACGTCGCCGCCGCATTCGCCGGTTTGCGGGTTCTGCCATCCGGCAGCGGTCATGCATTCCATCGCTCACGCGAGGTGCTGCTGGCGACTGACCGCAGCGATCGCCCAAGGGTTGTGTCGGTCCTGGGCGGCAAACTCACTACCTGGCGACCCACCGCTGCCAAGGTATTGCGCGAGATCTCCCCGAGCCTGCCGCGAACCGCAGCGCGCGCCGATACTCGCCATCTCCGGCTACCGCCCGGATGAAGGCGGTGCCTGCCGTCCTCGCGATCGACCAGGGCAGCCATGCCAGTCGCGCCGCTGTTTACGACAGCCACGGACAGCGCGGCGAAATCGCATACTGTGCGGTGTCGACGCGGCGTCCACGCAGCGGCTGGGTCGAGCAAAATGCCGAGGAGCTGCTCGATTCAGTCCGAAAGTGCGTGCATGAGGTCACCTGCGGCATCGACCGCGCACCGCTTTGCGCGGGCCTTGCGACGCAACGCTCCAGCATCGTTTGCTGGGACCGCGACAGCGGCGCGGCGTTATCGCCGGTATTGTCCTGGCGCGACCGTCGTGCCGCCGAGTGGCTGCAACAGTTTCGCTCGTGCCAGGACGATATCGCCGAACGCACCGGCTTGACGCTGTCGGCCCACTATGGTGTCAGCAAGATCGCCTGGTGCCTCGCCAATCTCGACCGGGTCAGGACGGCCGGCGACCGCCTGGTTATCGGCCCGCTGGCGAGTTTCCTTGCCCACCGTTTGTGCCCGGGCACGGTGCCGGTGTGCGATCCGGCGAATGCATCGCGAACATTGTTATACAACCGGCACACGCTCGACTGGGACGACGACCTGCTCGGTTTATTCGGCATCGGGCGTGAACTTCTCCCGCTTTGCGTGCCAACCCGCCACAACTACGGTGAGATTGCAGACGCGGCAAGTCCGGTCCCGCTCGAGCTTGTCACCGGCGACCAGGCGGCCGCGTTTTTTGCAGGATCGGAAACCGGGCGCGGCAGCGCATTTATCAATCTCGGCACCGGCGCGTTCCTGCAGATTGCCACCGGCGCCGAAGCTCTGCGGGTGGAAGGCCTGCTGGCGAGCATCGCCTACGCCGATGACGACGGTCCCCGCTACGTTGTCGAAGGCACCGTCAACGGTGCCGGCAACGCATTGACCCAGGTGGCGGAAGAACTCGGTTTCAAGCCCGACGCGTATGCCGCAAAGCTGGAGGACTGGATCCGCAGCGTCAGGAATCCGCCGTTGTTTCTGAACGGCATCGGCGGGCTCGGCTCGCCCTGGTGGCGCACCGATTTTGCCAGCCGCTTCCTTGGCCCGGGCAATGCCGAAGCCCGAATGGTCGCGGTATGCGAGAGCATTTTGTTCCTGCTGCAGGCCAATCTCGACCGCGCACGGACTGCGCTGGCGCCGACGCGGATTCGCGTCGGCGGCGGCATAGCGCGTTCCGACGCATTGTGCCAACGACTCGCGGATTTGGCGCAATTGCCGGTCTGGCGGCAGGCGGAAACCGAGTCAACGCTCGCCGGTGTTGCGCGCCTGCTCGGAGACACGCCAGCACCAGGTGCCGCTGACGAGCATTTCCAACCGGCTAACAACCCTACGCTACAGAATCGCTATCAGCACTGGCTCGCGGCACTGCAACACGCGCTGGGCCCAACGCCGCCACGCTGAGAGGGCGCCGTTACCAGGGAATCTCCGCACCGAGATAATCGAGAAAACGGCCCGAATCGTTCATCGTTACTCCGCTGATCACCTCGCGCAGTCCGGCGACGCTCGTTTCCACGTCGACGTCGGCATCGGCGCCGCCCATGTCCGTCCTGACCCAGCCCGGATGCAGCGGCAGAACAGTAATTCCGCGGCCGGCAAGATCGATAGCCAGGCACTTCATCAGGCTGTTGACCGCGGTCTTGCTGGAGCGATAGACGTAGTAACCGCCATAACTGTTGGCCCCGATCGAGCCCATGATGCTGCTGATCGTAACCAGTTTTTTCTGTTCGCTCGAGGCCACATGATCGACGAACGCCTCAGCGATCTTCATCGGGGCGAAAACGTTGACCCGGTAAACATCCGCCCAATCGTGATAATCGGAGCGACCAAACGCCTGCTCTGCACTGCTCAACGCAAACGGAAAACGACCGAATGTGCCCGCATTGTTGATCAGTACATCGATCGCAGTGCTATCGAGGCTGTCGGCAAGTTCTTCGATCGCATGAAAGTCTGCAACGTCGAGACGATGGATTTGAACACGGCCCGATGCAGCTTCCGCGATCCCGGCCAGGTCATGCGCGGCGGCGGGATTACGGCAGCAGGCATGAACCTGCCAGCCATCACCGGCGTACTGCAAAGCAAATTCCAGCCCGATTCCGCGACTCGCGCCGGTCAACAACACTGTCGGCATAGCCTTTTCCTCACTCGACGCGCGCGCCCGAAAGCGTGGCGGCGGCAGCGTTCCGCCTCAGCCTTCGCGGACTACCGCCTGCAGATGGCGCTCACAGTTGAGCGTATTGGTAATCAAACAGGTCTGCTCCGATTTCTCCAGTAAGCGTTCCGCCCTGGCAAGATCGGTGCCGCCAGGCACTGTCACGATCGCAGTTATATCCATGCGCGTAAAGCGCATCTGGCGCTCGACCCGATCCAGCGTACCGGTGGCGCTGCACTCGATCCTGCTCCACTCGAGCTTCGAAGCGCGTGCAATGGCGCGAAACGTCAACACCAGGCAATCCGCGACCGCGGCGACCAGTAAGTCTTCCGGCGACCACTGCGTGCCGGGGCCACCGAACTGGGCCGGCGGCGAGCTGTGGATGTCTTCCAGGCCCTCGCAGCCGACAGCGACGCTGCCCTCCGGACCGGCGCTGGCCGTGACCACATATTCATGGGGTAAACCCTGCATTGCGATATCCCTCAGTTTTCTGCGCGATTCGCGCGCGCCGGCAATGGTACATTGCCGGCGAGGGTCGGTGCAGCCTGCATCGGCGCCGGCCTTTCAGATGCGGGCTGCACCGCGGCCACAAACACCCTGCGGGTAAAGCGATGACAATACAGCGCATACTGGTAGTCACCGGGGCACTACTGATCGTAGCGGGGCTTCTCTGGCCCTGGCTCGGCAAACTTCCTCTGGGGCGGCTCCCTGGCGACATCGTAATAAACAGGCCCGGTGTGCGGATCTTCCTGCCGCTGACCACGATGATCCTGGTCTCCGCGGTGGTGACGCTGATTCTCTGGCTGCTGCGGCGCTAAACGCCGCACGGCGCCGCCGTCCTGGCGTGGCCGCAAACTTCCGTCTCGCAACAGGTGATAAACTCGCGCCGCAATGAGTCTGCAACTGTGTTTCCCCTGTGCCGAATTTGCGCCTTTTGCCAAGGCGGGCGGGCTGGGCGATGTCAGCGCGGCACTGGCAGGCTACCTCCATCGCCAGGGTCACGATGTTCGCGTGGTACTGCCGCACTATCGCAGCGTACGCGAAGCCGGTCTTGACGTCCGGCCGGTTCCACAACTGGCGGGGCGGCAGCTCCGCTACGGACCGCACAGTATCGCCTACTCGATGCTGGAAGCCCGGCGCGGCGCAAGCGAAGCCCCGATTTATCTGGTGGATTGCCCGGATTTCTTCGACCGGGATGCGCTGTACGGCGACAGCGATCATGAACACCTCCGCTTTGCAATGCTTTGTGACGCCACGATCGATCTGTGTGAGGCGCTGCAGTGGGCGCCAGACATCATGCACTGCCACGACTGGCACACGGCACTGGTGCCGGTGCTGCTGGCAACGCGCCGCCAGGGCGGCCGCCTGTTGCAACGTTGCCGCAGTGTGCTGACGCTGCACAATCTCGGCTACCAGGGCGTCTTCGCCGACAACGTCGTCGACACACTGGGGTTGAGTCCGTTTCGCGAACGTCTCGAGTGGCAGGATCAGGGGGCGGGGTGTTTCAGCTTCCTCAAGAACGGCATGCTGATGGCCGACTGGCTGAGCACCGTCAGCCCTACCTATGCGCGCGAGATCATGCACCCGGAGTACGGGTTCGGGCTCGACTGGCTGCTGCGCCAGCGCGAGGACCGGGTCGTCGGTATTCTCAACGGTGTGGACTATGACGAGTGGGACCCGGCGCACGACCGACTGCTGCCGCACCCCTATTCGGCCGCGGACCTTGCTGGCAAGCGGGCGATGAAAAGCACGCTGCTGGAGCGTCTCGACCTCGGCGATCACGAGGGCCCGCTGCTAACCCAGGTCACTCGCCTGACCGAGCAAAAGGGCATCGATCTGTTGATGCAGGTATTGCCGTCTGCGCTCGAACGCTGGCCGATCGCACTCGCGGTGCTCGGTACCGGGGAACAGAGATTCGCCGATTTCTACCGCTATCTGGCCGCCGCGTTTCCGCGCCAGGTACGCTTCATCGAAGCCTACAACACGGAACTCGCGCACTGGCTCGAGGCGGCGGGCGACATGTTCCTGATGCCCTCGCGCTACGAACCCTGCGGCCTCAACCAGATGTACAGCCTGCGTTACGGGACGGTACCCATCGTCAGACGCACCGGTGGTCTGGCCGATACGGTCAGCGCCGCCGATCCGGCCACGGACAGCGGCACCGGGTTTCTGTTCGAGGACTACAGCGCCCCTGCACTGGAGGCCGCGCTGGAATCGGCAATGCAACTGTATAGCGCAGCGGCCGACTGGCGTGCATTGATGCTGCGCGGAATGCAGGAGGATTTTTCGTGGCGGGCCCAGGGCAGACTTTACGAGGATTTTTATCGACGGATACTGTCGTCGCAGTGATCCTGTCTCAGCCCCGCTCGGTAATGGCGTTAACCATTTCCTGAACAACCAGCACAACGCCGTTGTTGGTAACGAAAAAACGTTCTTCGTCGATGTCTCGATTCTCGCCAATCACCAGGCCATCCGGTATCACGCAGTTCTCACCGATGACCGCGTGGCGGATGCGACAGTTACGCCCGACCCGCGTCGATGGCAATACTACGGAATGGTCGACGACCGACTGTTCATTCACGCGGACGTCGGAGAACAACACCGACGATCGCACCTGCGCCCCCGATACGATGCAACCCGCCGAAACCATTGAGTTGACGGCATAGCCGCGGCGGCCGTCCTCATCGAGAATGAATTTGGCCGGCGGTTTCTGTTCCTGGTAGGTCCAGATGGGCCATTTTTCATCGTAAAGATTGAGTTCCGGCGAAACGTAGACCAGTTCCATATTGGCCTCGTAAAAAGCATCTACGTTGCCGACATCGCGCCAGTAACGTTGCGCACCGGTTGCTGTGTCTTCGAATTTGAATGCAAATACGCGATGGCTGTCTATCGTGTTGGGAATGATGTTGCGACCGAAATCGTGGAACGAGTTCGGGTCGGCCGCATCCTCGGCGAGAATCTTTGCCAGGAATTCGCGTTTGAAAACATAGATCCCCATCGACGCCAGGGTGACATCTGGCCGTCCGGCCAGCGTATCCGGCCGTTCCGGCTTCTCGGTAAATTTGCTTATCCGCTGGTCTTCGCTAACCGTTACCACGCCAAACTCGCGCGCGCGCTGAGCGGGTACCTCGACACACCCCACGGTTACGTCGGCTTCGAGCTCGACGTGCGCCGCAATCATTGGGCCGTAGTCCATCTTGTAAATATGGTCACCGGCCAGAACCAGCACATGCTCCGGATTGTGAGCCTCGATAATGTCCAGATTCTGATGTACCGCATCGGCCGTGCCGATGTACCACTGCTCACCCTGCTGTTGTTGCGCCGGCACCAGTTCGACGAACTCGCCGAATTCGCCACGCAGATAGCCCCAACCCTTCTGAATGTGCAGAATCAGGTCGTGTGCCTTGTACTGAGTCAACACGCAAATCTGGCGGATTCCCGAGTTGACACAATTGGACAGCGGGAAATCGATAATTCGGTACTTGCCGCCAAACGGCGTGGCCGGTTTGGCGCGCTTTAATGTGAGCTGCTTGAGCCGCTCGCCCCTGCCGCCGGCAAGTATTATCGCCAGCGTACCCTTGGTAAGGCGGCTTACGTATCGGAGTGTATGGCGTGCCTTCATAATTCGAATCCGGGCCCGGCTGTCTTCGCTTTTCTTCTGCCCAGATTACTATAAGACCATGAAGCGTTTGTGATTGGGATCGCTATTTACCACAAGAAGGCACCGGTCCGACAAAAAAACGGGGGCGACGCCCCCGTTTTGCTCAACTCGTCCACGCGCCGTGCCGTTGCGGCGCCCAACCGTATCTACAGTAGCAAAGCGCCGTCGGCCGCAGCCGAGTGCCCAGCCCGGCGCTCCGAATCGCAGCTATCTTTCCCTTCGGGTTCCGCCGCAACGACATGGCTGAGTGTTCGCTCAAGCCCGGCCGCAATGGGCCCGGCCAATGCGGCCGCAGTAAACGTGGCGACAATGAGAAAAACTTTCAACGTACCGCTATTCATATGCCCTCCTGTGCCCAATTGCGGCGATCATTGTCGCAATCCCGCCCCTCTTCAGAATATTAGATGCCGTAAATGCCAAAAGAGTTGCATCAATATTGCCGTCGCCGTCCGCGCAGACACCAGTTCTGGATTGCGGCGCCGGCCTCACGGTGGCACAGATAACCGTAAGCGCGGTGCGGATTGAGCCCGTTTTCATCCCGGTAAAGGTTATAGAGTGGCTTGGTCGGCTGCAGAATTTCATGCACCGCGTCGGCATTGAGCATTTCGCCAAAGTCCTGCTCGAAATCCTTGTCCAGCGAGATGTGGTCGCCGACGGCGGGCAGATTGACCCAGGTGCGAATGTTCCCCGGAACCCGCCGGCCGTGCTCGTAACCCGCGCCAAGCATCCGTTTCCTGACGAAATTGCTGCCGAGCGGACTGCCAAACGTAAGGAACAGGTCGACTTGCGCACGACTGTGCTCTATATGGTCCAGTTCCCACAGGGCGTCAAAAGCGATAACCGACCCCAGGCTGTGACCAATGACACAGATTGGCACCTGCTCGCGCCATGCTTCCGACACCGCATCGATCAGCAATCCGCGTGCCTCTTCCGCCAGGCCATGGTGATTCTCGAAGTATCGATTCGCCTGCTGCAACGTGTTTTTCATATGCGGATCAGGAATCAGATCGACGAGCCAGGGCATGCGATCGGCGATGCCATAGAGCAGACGCAGGAAACGCTTGTTCCAGGCGCGGGCAGCGCGGATATCACGCTCGTCCGGGGTGGTCCGCTGCCGTACCAGGTCGATCCATGGCAGATCGGGCCCGATATCCTGCGATTCGGCGTAGAAAATACTGTTCCAGCCCAGGAGCCGAAAGATCTCCGGTTCGCGCGCCAGTTCCCGCGCCAGCTCGGCGTCAGCCCTTCGACACCCCTCTAGCAGGCACCGCCACAGCTGCGGAGCGTGGATCGCCGGCGGCGGTTTCGGGTTCTGCCCAGGCAGGTAAAAAATGCGTCTGCTCGGCGCGGCGATGGCGCTGTCTCCTTCGGCTGCGCCGCCCGCATGGCGATCAGCGGCCGGTACCGTGGTCGATGTAGCGGAGTTTCGCCGATTGCGGCATGCGATAGAAGCGCCGCAGCTCGTCAATCAGGCCGGTTCGACGGCGGCGACTGAGATAACCGCGCGACAACCCGAGACAGTATTTGCCCGCATAACGGTTTGCGTCGCGATAGCGGGTCAGATCTTCGGCGCTCAACGCGGCGTCGAATTCGGTGCGTTCGAACAGATAATGATGGAGTCGCCGATGCGAACCGGTGACATCCTGGCGGCGCAACAGAAAAAGTGTCGCCACGAATTTATCGACCTCCGCCTGCAACTCCATCTCCAGCAACCGGACACTGCGCCCGGCACACGCGTTACACACCAGATAGAGAAAGTGGCTAACCCCTTCGAGGGCGATCCAGAACGCATCGAGATTGCCATCATGCAAGCGCGCGAACGGGTCTTTCTCGGCAAGCGTATCGAGAATTTTCTGGTGAACGAACAAGGCCACATCGAGTTCGTTGCCGGCCTCGCTGATCAGAAGTTTCTCGCGGGTATCGCGGCCGTCGTTGTGCAGTTGCCGCAGGCTGCCGGGGTCGCTGATCAGAAAGTCGTCGACACGCAATTTGCTGCTGACACCGTAGACTTTCTCCAGCAGTGTCTGTAGCGGGTCGAGGCGCACTGCCATGCCCTAGTGCTGAAAGGGTGTGGCGGCACCCTGGCTCGGTTCGACACCGAGCTTGCGCAACAATGCTGCACAGCGCCGGCTGCCGGTCTTGAGCCAGACCTCGTACAGCCGCAGGATATCCTTGTCGCTGTGTGAACGTGCGCTCTCGCTGACTTCATTGAGAACGTCCACCAGCACCTGGAAATTATGCGCCAGCTCGGCAAAAACCGGACCCAGCGCGCGACCGTTGACCGCTCCGCGGATGCGGTCACTGAGATTACCGTAGGCAAGCCCCCCCATCCCAACGTAGTAGTCGACATCGACCGGTTTACGGGCCAGCGCCTCACTGAAAAATCCGGCACAGAACAGCGATACATCACCCAGACGCCTGAGTGTACGGTTGCTGTCGGCGTCGCTGGGCGCGTCCAGGGCATCCGCCAGCATCGTTGCCAGTGGCTTCAGCCCCAGGCCGTGCGGCGTGACTTCGTAGAACTCCTCCGAACGCGCAAACAGCGTCAGCAGGTTTACTACGTAGTGGCTGGTCTCTTCACGCAGTGCGACGCTTTGATTGCTCATCGCTTCATCTACGGATTCACGAAAATATTCCCTGAGGCTGGCAACTGGCAGAACCTTGTCGTTTGCACTGGGTCTCGACATCTACACCGTCTCCTTTACCTGTGGCGCAACGCCACAATTGCTGGAAGAAACCCGAGCGAGACTCATCGGCCCGGGCTGTAACCGATACCGCGCCTGGCGCGCTCGCAGCATCACCGCACTAGCGGTAGTTACCTGTTCAGATTTTTGAAACTTCAGTGTGCGCAAACGGCACAAGACTTCATTGCTGATATTTATTGCCAAATTTTGTCCGCTGACGCAAGCAACTGCGTCAGTGTTGTTAGCAGTCCCCTTGCAAGGCTGCCAAAACCACGTCCGGGAAAGCGGGTTTTTTCAGGTGACGCGACGCACGATATAGCCGCCGGAGCGCTCGTCGCGCTCCACGCTGAGCAGGCCCTTTAGCTGGGCCTCTTCAAGCAGCTCGCCAAACCCGCCGAAACCATAATAAGACTCACTGAAACCCGGGCGTTGCCGCTTCAAAGTCTGCTTGATCATCGAGCCCCAAATCGTACTCTCATCACCACGCTCATCCTTGAGCGCCTCGAGCGTGGCAATGACCAGATCGAATGCTTCCTGTTTGCGCTTATCCTCTTCGCTGACTTTTTTGCCGCGACTGGTGTTTTTCTTTGCCGCCCCACGTTTACGCGTCGGCTTTTTCTTTGCCCGCACCAGGTCATCGTAAAAAATAAATTCGTCGCAGTTCGCCGTAAGCAAATCGGAGGTCGAATTTTTCACCCCCACGCCAATGACGAACTTGTTGTTCTCGCGCAGCTTGCTGACCAGCGGTGAGAAGTCCGAGTCACCGCTGATGATGACGAAGGCATCGACATGTGCCTTGGTGTAACACAAGTCGAGGGCATCGACGACCATGCGGATATCGGCAGAGTTTTTGCCAGACAGGCGCACATGCGGAATCTCAATCAATTCGAATGAGGCCTCGTGCATAGGTTGCTTGAATTGCTTGTACCGTTCCCAGTCGCAATAGGCTTTCTTGACAACGATAGAGCCTTTGAGCAGCAAGCGCTCCAGTACTTTTTCGATATCGAACTGATCGTATTTCGCATCCCTGACACCGAGCGCGATGTTCTCGAAATCGCAAAATACCGCCATGTTGCTGGTATCGGTCTGGTGTGCCATTGCCATACTGTCCGTGTCGGGCCCGCATCGGGCGTTGCTGCGATGATACCGGAATAAACGGCGCCCGCTGCATCGGTTTTGCTGCGCCGGCGAATAGCAACTATGGTGGGCATCCGCAGCCGAGGGAGCATGTCCGTGGAGATACTCAGCGAATTCATCATTTACCTGCTTTGTGCGGCCATTGCGGTTCCGATTTTTAGCAAGCTGGGATTCGGCTCGGTTCTCGGCTACCTCACCGCCGGTGTCGTGGTCGGCCCGTTCGGGCTCGGTCTGATCGGAGAAGTCGAGGCCAAACTGCACTTTGCCGAACTCGGTGTGGTTTTGCTGCTATTCATAATTGGCCTGGAGTTGCAGCCGTCGCGCCTCTGGGTGCTGCGGCGATCGATATTCGGACTGGGAAGCGCACAGGTAATCCTGAGTGCAGCGCTGATCTGCGGCGTCGCGGCAATGTTCGGATTCGATCTGAAATCGGCGCTCGTACTCGGCCTCGTGCTGTCGTTGTCATCGACGGCATTCGTGCTACAGATGCTGGCGGAAAAGAAGCAACTCGCGACCCGGCATGGACGGGCTGCCTTTGCGACATTGTTGTTTCAGGATCTCGCCGTAATCCCCATGCTGGCACTGATACCGTTGCTGGGAGACACGGTCGCGGCCGGCCCTACGTCGACCGAAAACCCGTTCATCGCCGGACTCGAGATCATCCTGGTTATCGTTGCATTCATTCTCGCCGGCCGTTACCTGTTGCGGCCGGTGCTGCGACTCGTAGTCCCGTTTGGGGCCGAAGTCTCTACCGCCGTTGCACTGTTGCTGGTGTTGTCCTCCGCGGCACTGATGGAGCACCTCGGGCTGTCGATGGAACTGGGTGCGTTCCTCGCCGGAGTTCTGCTTGCAGACTCGGAATACCGCCATGAACTCGAGGCCAGCATAGAGCCCTTCAAGGGCCTCCTGCTCGGCCTCTTCTTCCTCGCGGTCGGCATGTCGATAGAAGTTACCCAGCTTCTCGACAGCCCGCTGCGGCTGCTCGGTCTCACCTTGCTCTTGATGGCCCTGAAAATCGCGGTGTTGTATCCGTTGGGCCGGTTTTACGGTCTGGACGCGGCAGCCTCGCGCAGTTACGCCGCGACTCTTGCCCAGGGCGGCGAGTTCGCATTCGTATTGCTGGGGGTGGCGATCTCGGCTCAGGCGCTGAATGCCCAACAAGCCGACACGGTCGTCGTCGCCGTTACCCTGTCGATGGTTTTGACTCCTTTCCTGTTCATGGCGGTAGAAGCGATAAACCGCAAACTGACCCGGACAGAGGAAACCCGCCCGTTCGACGAAATGGACGACGACACCAACCAGGTCATCATCGCCGGCTTCGGCCGCTTCGGTCAGATCGCGGCGCGCGTTCTGCAATCGCGCGGAATTGGGTTTACCGCGCTCGAGTCGAGCGCGACGCAGGTAGACTTCGTGCGCAAGTTTGGCAACAAGGTCTACTACGGCGATCCGTCGAGGCTGGACCTGCTACGTGCGGCCGGCGCCGACAAGGCCCGGCTGCTGGTAATTGCCGTGGACGATATCGAAGCGTCGATGAAAACCGCCGAACTGGTCAAACACCATTTCCCCCATCTGCAGATCTTCGCCCGCGCCCATGATCGCCATCACGCCTATCTGTTGATGGACCTCGGCATCGAGCATATCTATCGCGAGACGCTGGGCTCGAGCCTGGAGCTCACGCAATCGCTTCTGGGTCAGCTCGGCGACAGTCCGGAGCGCGCCCGCGACACTGTCCGCCGGTTCCGCGAGCATGACGAAAAAACGTTGCGGATGCAGCAGGCCATCCACCGCGACGAAACCAAACTCGTCGAGACAGCACGGGAATCGGTTGAAGAGCTACGCCGCTTGTTCGAGAGTGATCCCGAGAATCTGTAGCACCGGTTGCGCAACAATCAGGGTGTAGCGGAGTCCTGACCCGATATCTGGCGGGCACGTTCGCGTGCCCGGTCCGAAGCGACAAACGGCTGATCGAGTCCGGCAAGAACGCGGGCGTCACGCTGGTAAGGGTCACGGCTGAAATTCACTTCGAGGTCGTCATCGACCGCAGCGGTCCAGTAGGTGAGATAAATCGGAATCTTCCGCTCGAGTACGATGCGCTGGGTTACCCGGCTATCGACCGCCGCCTCGATACTCTCAATACTCCACTTCTCGTTGTCGTCAAGCAGTATTTGCGCCAGCCGATAAGGATCCTGAACCCGAATGCAGCCGTGGCTGAATACCCGGTAATCATGCGCGAATAGCGACTTGCTCGGCGTATCGTGGAGATAGACCGCATGCTCGTTCGGGAACATAAACTTGATACGCCCCAGCGCATTGTCAGGACCCGGTTGCTGCCGCAGCGTGTACGGAAACCTGCTGCCAGAAAGACTGTTCCAGTCGATTCCGGCAGGGTCCACCTGCCGGCCATTGCGGTCCAGCACTATCATGTTGCGGTCGGACAGGTAATCCGGGTCCCTCCTGATCTTCGGCAACAGCTCTTTGGTTGCAATACTGTAGGGCACCGTCCACGTCGGATTAATCTCGATGTAACTCACCTCATCGCGAAACAACGGCGTCATGTGATAAGGCTTGCCCACCTGAACCCGCGTCATCCAGGTCACTTGCTCTCCCTCGGTGACGTAGGCCATGAACCCGGCCACGTTGACCACCACCGCATGGGGGTCGAGATCGTGCAGAATCCACCGCGCACGCTCGAGGTTGATACGGATCTGCTCGATGCGGGTCGCAACCGGTACATTGAGCGCCGCCAGCGTGTCCTTGCCGACTACGCCGTCATCGGCGAGCCCCATACGGTACTGAAAAACCCGCACGGCGCGATCGACATCGTCATCGAAAACATTCGAGTCCGCCGCGCCCTGCGCAAGGTCGCGCGTCAGCATGAGCCGCCGCCGCAGCAATATCACGCGCGGATCCTCGGCACCGAGGCGCAGGGTTTCACCCTCGGGGATCTCGGGCCAGCCGCCCGCCAGTTGCAGACTGCGGTAACTGGCCAGCGCGGTCTTGAGACGCTGGTAAAAATTGTGTTCGGGTTGGAGTTCGGCAAGCAATTCGGCCACCGCGTGTGCCTCCAGCGCGGAACTCACCAGGGCAACGGGATCCTCTTCTCCGAACCGATCAGGAAGATTCCAGTGCGGATTGACCGATTCCGGATCGATCTTGCCAAAACGGTAGTGATACCCGAGCACGAACAGCGCATCCGTCAGCAGAATATCGAGTTCCGCCTGCACAGCTGCGCTGTCACCGCCGCCCCGCAACCGCTCGATTTCGCGCAAATGATACTCATCCGGATTGAGCCCCGCAGCCGCCGCATCGCGAATCGCGACAATCATGTCGTCTCGATCGCGGGCGTCACCCCAGGCCGGACGATAACCGCGGCTTGCGTAAAACGCACCTACCACCGGAGCCGCGATTAACACCGCCTGACCCTCGCCGCGCCACGACTCCAGCGTATCGATAATCCGGTTCCCGACTTCGGCATCGCTGGCAGCCTGAAGCGGCGTCGCGACAACCGCAACGATCAAAATTAGCAGTAACGGATAAAGTGCCGGTCTGATCATTGCGTTTTCGACTCCGCATCCGGGGTTCAGGGGCGGTATGCTATAGCCGATCGCATAGGAGCGGCAATCGGCGGAACACCATGGCAGTTTTTTCCCGGCACCTGTTGAGCGACGGCAACAACGAGGCAGGCGACGCGCACTGGCAGAAAGCGGTATTCGTCACAATATTCAAGACCGACACCCGGCTCGGCAAGATCTTCGACCTCCTTCTGATAGTTGCGATCATCGCCAGCGTCTTTGCGATCTGCTTCTACACGGTCGAGCCGATACGGCTGCGGCACGAAGGACTGATTCTCCGCGCCGAGTGGCTTTTCACGATTATTTTTACAATCGAGTATCTGTTGCGCCTGGCCTGCGTCAAGCACCCGCTGCAGTATGCCCGCAGTTTTTACGGGATTATCGATCTGCTGGCCGTATTACCGACCTATCTGGAATTGCTGCTGACCGGCGGCAGCTACCTGATGCTGGTCAGAATCCTGCGAATCCTGCGCATATTCCGCGTTTTGAAACTGCGCCGCTATGTGGGCGAGGCCGACAGCCTGCTGGCGGCGCTGCGCTCGAGCGCGCGCAAAATCTTCGTGTTCGTTTTCGCCGTCGTGACGCTGGTAGTGATTTTCGGCTCGATCATGTACCTGGTCGAGGGCGAGGAAAGCGGCTTTACCAGTATCCCGCGCAGCATCTACTGGAGCGTGGTTACACTCACTACCGTCGGTTACGGCGACATTACACCGCAGACGCCGCTCGGCCAGTTCATCTCGGCCGTTATCATGATCATGGGTTACGGCATCATCGCCGTGCCGACCGGCATTTATGCTGCTGAACTCGGTCACGCCATCCATCGCGAACGGCTCGAGGCGGTTTGCCCCGCGTGCGGCGCGGTCGACCACGACACTGATGCGGCGTATTGCAAGAAATGTGGCAAAGCATTGCTGCATCGTCACGCTGACGAGTCATGAGCCATAACCGCCGCAGCGAATTTTTTGGCGGTGTGGTTACTGCCCGTAGCGAAACCGTCAGGTTGGCGGATGGAGCAACCATCGAACTCGACGTCGTTGAGCACCCCGGCGGCGCCGCCATCGTCGCGCTCGACGATCACAACAGGGTCTGCCTGCTCGATCAGCACAGACATGTGATGGGACGCAGGCTGCGCGAAATTCCGGCGGGCCGGCTGGAACCCGACGAGCAACCCCTGGTGACCGCGCAGCGAGAGCTGGCGGAAGAGGCCGGACTCGAGGCCGCCAGATGGCAGAGTCTCGGCGCGATAGTGAGTTCACCGGGCGTATTTACGGAGGTTGTACATCTCTTTCTCGCTCAGGAACTGAAGGCCACCGATGCTCAGGCAGAGCCCGGCGAGATCTTCGAGCTGAGGTGGCTGCCGCTGGCAACCGCGGCCCGGGATGCTCTGGACGGGGCTATAGAAGATGCAAAAAGCGCGATCGCGCTGCTGCGCGCGGCCAGCCAGCTCGGCATATTGCGCGATGCTTGAGTTCCGCGGGTCCGCCCGCATCTCGCCCCTGGCGGACACGGATGGAAACCTAATATGAGCACCAGTGAATTTGTTTTTGACGTCGGAGTGGACGAGTTCGAGTCGCGCGTACTGCAAGCCTCGCACGAATGTTTGGTACTGGCCGATTTCTGGGCCGCCTGGTGCGGTCCCTGCAAAATGCTGTCACCCGTACTCGATGCGGTCGCTGCAAAACACGGCGGTGCCGTGCTGGTAGCCAAGGTCAATAGTGACGAGGAAACCGATCTCGCCGCTCAGCTCGGTGTGCGCAGCCTGCCAACGGTGCTGTTGTTTGTAAACGGCGCAATCGTCGACCGTTTTGTCGGCGCGCAAAGTGCTGCCGCAATCGAGCAGTTCATTGCCCCCCATCTGCCGCGCGCCTCCGAGCCGCAACGCCTTCAGGCGCTGGCGCTGCGCGATCAGGGACGCGACGATGAGGCCGCCGACCTGTTGCGCGAGGCAGCGGCAGCGGACCCGGACAACCTCAGGATACGCGCAGACCTCGCTGATCTGTGCCTGGACACGGGCCGGCTAGAGGAAGCCGATCAACTCCTCGCGCGCCTTCCAGCCGCCGCCCTCGACGATCCCCGGTTTCGCCGCCTCAAGGCACGGGCGCTGCTGGCGCTGCTTGCACAAACGCAAACCGGGGCCACCACCGCCGAGGATCCGGCGGAGTTGACCCGCGCTGCTGCAACCGCCGCCCTCGCGGGCAACCATGAGGCAGCGCTCGAGACGTTAATGCGGGTGCTGCGTCTTTCACCCGACTACAAGGACGGGCAAACCCAAACCGTGATCAGGGCAATTTTCGAGCTGCTTGAGGAGCACGATGATCTCGTCGGCCGTTACCGGCGCAAAATGGCGAGCGCGTTGCACTGACTACTCGTGGGGAAAGGAATGCGACACAGCAATAGCAAAGCGTGGTTCGGTTTTGTCTACTTTCTTGTCTGCGCGGCGACATTTGTCGCCAGCCTGATCGGCGTCGTCATGGGACCCGCGCGGCTGGCCTGGAGCGGTGCGGGCCTTGCCAGTTTGCCGTTTGTTTTCTTGTGGATACGCGCGCATCAGGGCGGCAAGGGTGCCCCCGGCGGCATAGCGTCCGCGTTATTGAGAACGGTCGCCATGACCGGTTTGCTGCTGTCTGCCTGGGCGGCTTCCAGCGAACCGGGAGCCGCAGCGATCGTGGCGCTTGCCGCGCTGGTCGCGCTCGGATACGTCGTTTTCGATCTGTGGTATTCGCGTTTCGGCCGCGGGGCCAACCCGCAACTCCAGCCGGGGCAGGAACTACCCGTTGTCAGCGCCCGCGATCTTGGCGGGAAAACGGTCAGCACCGCCGACCTTGCGGGGACTCCAACGCTCTTGATGTTCTACCGTGGCAACTGGTGCCCCTTCTGCACGGCCCAGGTCGAGCAGCTGGCGCGACGCTATCGCGAACTGAACGAGCGCGGGGTCAGGCTCGTGTTTGTCAGCCCGCAACCGGCGGACCTGGCCCGCCGTGTCGCCGAATCACTCGACGTTGCGATCGAGTTCTGGGTCGATAGCGATTGCGCTGCCGCGCGCGGACTTGGCCTGATCCAGGAGGACGGCGTGCCGGTGGGCCTGCGCCGCCGCTACGGCCGTGATACTGTCCTGCCGACCACGATACTGCTTGATGCCGACGCGCGCGTGATCTACAGCGATGAGACTGACAACTACCGCGTCCGTCCGCGACCCGAGACTTTTCTCGATGCGTTCCGACAGCACGGAATCTAGGCGCCGCTGCGCCGGGGAGACGACGATGAAGTTGTACGACTACCAGCCCGCGCCGAGCCCGCGCCGGGTGCGCATCTATCTGGCAGAAAAAGACCTTGCCATCCCTACAGTGCAGGTCGACCTGGCAAAACGGCAACAATTCGAATCCGACTTCGCGAACAAAAACCCGAGCTACACGGTGCCCGCGCTCGAACTCGACGACGGCACGGTGATCGGCGAGTCGATGGCTATCTGCCGGTACCTGGAAGCCCTGTATCCGGATCCGCCGTTATTCGGAACCGACGCGAGATCGCAGGGCCTCGTCGAGATGTGGATACGGATCATTGAATACAACGGCCTGGCGGCGGTGGCGGACATGCTGCGCAACTCCTCGGAACACTTCGCAGACCGCGGGCTGACCGGCGCGTCCGGCGGGATTGCCCAGATACCGGCGCTGGTGGAACGCGGACAGGCAACGCTGTCGCGTTTCTTCGAGCGTCTTGATCAGCGCCTCGATGGTCGCGAGTATATCGTCGGCTCATTCTCGGTAGCCGATATCACGGCGCTGGTCGTTATCGATTTTGCCCGCTGGGTCAAACAGCAGCCTGCGGAGAATCTCGCCAATGTCGCCGCGTGGTACGAACGGGTTGCCGCCCGGCCCAGCGCCAGGGCCTGATCCGGAAGCGGCCGGCCCCGCCGGTGCGCGGGCGCAGAATTGCCGCGTCAACCACCCCGGGGCGGCAGACCCCCGGCGCCAGCCGCAAGCGTGCGTGCATTCCCCGCGAGTGATCGGCGGTGTACAGTTGCCTCCTGAATTCGCCCGGAGAACCACCCCGTGAAGAAATGGCTGCCGCTGCTCTGCCTGTTGCTGCTCGCGCCCATTGCGCGTGCCGAAACACTCAATCTGGTTGGTAGTTCGTGGCCGCCGTTTTCGGAGCAATCGCTGCCGGGCAACGGTATGGCGGCGCAACTGGTAGCCGAGGCCATGCGCCGCGCCGGCTATGAGACCAAGTTCGTGGTCGGCAACTGGGAGCGGATTACGCAGGGTGCCGGCATGGGTCTGGGCGGCGTCATCATCGGCATCTGGCGGACCGAGGAACGCGCGCAGACGCTGGCATTCTCGAAACCCTATCTGCAAAACGTCATACGCGTGGCCAAGCTGCGCGATACCAATTACAACTTCCAGCAATTGCTGGGAGGCGAACGCAAGGACCTCGCGATGGGACTGGTACGCGATTTTGCCTATGGCGATATCCTCGATCAGTTCGACAAACACCCGCGTTTTATGGAGAACCAGCTGCAACAGGTCATTCTCAAACTGCGCCAGGGACGGGTGGATTTTACGATCGGCAGCGAACTGGCGTTGCGCTACAGTATCAACACTTATTTCCCGGTAGATGCCGAAAAATTTTCCTTGTCGCCACCGATTGCACTACGGGGGCTGCGTATTGCGGTCAGTCTGCAAAATCCCGGCCACGCGACGATTATCAGCCGCTTCGAGAGCGCCATGGAAGAAATGAAAGGCGACGGAACCTACCATCGCCTGATTGATCCCTACCGCAAGCCGGCCGCCGCGGCACGCTGACCAGGTAGCAACATGTCCATGCGTTTTACGGTCCTCGGTGCGCTGCTGCTGGCCGCCACCCCCACTGCCCTCGCCCAGTCCCAGGCTTCCCTGCAATTCGTCGACCGGGTCGTACAGGTCCGGGAAGGCGACGACTTTGACATTCAACTGGTGCGAACCAACGATTTGAACGACGCACAGACGGTCACGGTCAACGTCAGTATCGCGAGCACTGCGACGCTCAACGAGGACTACACAATCGATCTCGATGGCGGGGTCGTGACTTTCGACGACGGCGATGTGTCGGAGTATTTCACGCTGAGCGCCGAGGACGACGGCGACCTCGAGGGCACCGAATACGTTACGCTGACGCTGGGTACGGCATCCGGCGGCGCCAGCGTTGGCAGCAGCGACAGTATCCGGGTCGAGATTCTAGACCAGCAGAATGCCGACACCGATCTCGATTTCGTCGATCCGTTGTCGATCCGAATCCGCGAAGGCGAGAACACCAACCTCCAGGTGCGGCGCAGTGGCGAAGGCACCGGCGACGTTCGGGTCGATGTCACCAGTGTCGGCGTGACCGCCGTGGATGGGGTCGACTACGAGAGCATCCGCGAGACGCTGGATTTCGAGGATGGCGACGAAACCAGGAATGTCAGGCTGGAAGCCAACAACGACGACGAACTCGAAGGCAACGAATTTCTCGACGTTTTTCTCGAGTCGGCCGACCCGGACGACCGGGCGGCAATTGGCCAATTGACGGTCGAGGTACTGATTGAGGACGACGAACCCGGCCAGCCCGGCGAGTTCGAATTGACAAACCCTGGAGACAACGAGGTTGCCGAGGATGTCGGCAGCATCCAGTTTGAGGTCAACCGGCGCAATGGCGATACCGGGCCTGTCACCGTCGATTACGGAACCGTTGATGGGGTCGGTGACGACGGGGCGAAAGCCGGCAGCCATTATGTCGCATCGACCGGACGGCTGGTGTTCGAAAACGGCCAGACAACGCGTTCATTCGAGGTGGCGATCATCGACGACGATGAACCGGGCCCGCAAAAACGTCCTTTCGAGGTGGTGATCACCAATCCGACGCTGCTGTCGACGCTCGAGCCCGGCTCGAACAAAGTCACCATCCGCATTCTCGAAAATGACGGCGTTACGGACGGCGGCGGCGACAGTGACTGCCTCGGCTGGTGCTGTTTCATCGCGACCGCAGCCTACGGCTCGTATCTCGACCCCCATGTCGAAGTCCTGCGCGACTTCCGCGACCGCCATCTGCGCCGTTATTCCGTCGGGCGAGCCTTTACAGCATGGTATTACCGCAATTCACCGCCCCTTGCGGCGTACATTGCCGAGCGGCCCGCCGCGCGCTGGATGGCGCGGGCCATGCTGACGCCGGTCGTATACTCGATTGCCTACCCGGGCGCCGCGACCTCAATGCTTGCGGTTTCAGCGCTGCTATTGCTGCGTCGGCGCCGGCGCAAGTCCGCGCTCGCCTAGCTGGCGGTCGTGCCAGCCGCCCAGCAGCAACTGGGCCGCGATTGCACCCAGCAACGCGAGAAACATGTCCCATTGCGTATCCCACACGTCTCCCTGGGTCGCCAAAAACGCTTCTGCTTCAGCCCCCGCGGCCAGCGCCACCCACCACTCGATCATCTCGTAGAACGCACTGAGCGCCAGGCAAACGCAGGTAGTGAGACCGAACAGCCACGCCCCGCGGGACAACGGCGAGAGCCGCAGCAGGACCTCGCGAAACACGATCGCCGGCACGAAGCCCTGGGCCAGATGTCCGAGACGATCGTAGTGGTTGCGCTGCAGGTCCAGCGCCTCCTGCACCCAGATCCCGGGGGGAACCCGCGCATAAGTGTAATGAGCGCCGAGTATCAGGATCAGCGCATGTATCGCTATCAGCCAGTAGGCGAGCGGGGTAAACCTGAATCGCGCATAGGTCGCAACGAGCACCGGCGCGACGGCCAGTACCGGTGCGACCTCGAGCCACCAGGTGGCCCAGTCGTGGGGCCGGTATGCTGATACCGCGATTGCGACGGCGATCGCAAAGAGAAGCAGCAGATTTGTGCGGGTCTCGTTCTTCATCGCGCTCACCCGGGCCTGATCATGTCCAAGTATAGGCCCGGCACAGAGCCCACCAGGCCGCTTATTGCAACTTTTTTCCGGTTTGCGGCATCAAAGGTGTATTGCCATCCGCACCAGGAATTACCAGGGAGATATGCCAATGAAATTCAGGATCGGTGCTCTGATTCTGTTGGCGCTGGGTCTGGCCAGCGCCAATGCGCAGGAATCGATACCTCAGTCCGACCGGGAAATTCTGTTCCCAAACCCCGCGGTGGACCTGAATTACGCCAAACTGCAGAAACTGGCCGACAAATATTACGAGAAAAGCCAGTACAAGAAAGCCTACAAGGTGTACTCGGAGGATCTTGCCCTCCTCGGCGACAAATTTGCCCAGTTTCGCGCCGGCTATATGCATTTTACCGGGGAGGGCATGGCGAAAGACCCGGTCGCAGCGTACGCGTGGATGCGGCTGGCGGCGGAGCGGGGATCGGAACAACTGACGACCGCGGCCGGCCAGGTATGGGACCAGCTCGACGCCGATCAGCGCACCCGGGCCAAAGCGCAATTGCAGCAATTACAGGCCCAGTACGGTGACCGTGTGCTGCTGGCCAGACTCATCGAGGAGGACGAGCGCACCCTGAAGTCGACGACCGGCTCGCGCCTCGGCCAGGCCAGTGCCAATTCGCGGGTCTACAATCCGAGTGTTCGTGGCAGCGTTACCGATTCCGAGGGCTTCAATAAAGCGCTCCGTCAGCGCATCGAGGCACGAACGCGTTACATCGAACTGCTGGATGGCAAAGTGGATTACAGTGACTTCGAGGTCCTCGAGGATCAACCTGCCAATACCGCCGCGACCCCGCCCGACAGCGACTAGACGTTATACTCCACCCCTGCCGGCCCGGTTTTCCTTGACGGACAACCGGGCCGATACGTTTAGTGCAAGCCTTGAAATTTCGCCGCAAAGTTATTAAAACACTGCGCCTTCGTCAGGCATCCGTGGCCACCAGGCGGCCGGAGCGCCCAATTTCACAATTGCGGTGATTCACCCAATGATCAAAACCGAAAAACTAACCAAACGCTATGGCGATCTGACCGCCGTCGACAACCTCAGCTTTACCGTCGAACCCGGCGAGGTGCTCGGTTTCCTCGGCCCCAATGGCGCCGGCAAGTCGACGACGATGAAGATGCTGACCGGCTTCATCGCTCCCACCAGCGGCAGCGCATCGATCTGCGGCCATGACATTACCGCGGACCCGCTGCCGGCCAAAACCAGGATCGGATACCTGCCAGAAGGCGCTCCCAGCTACGGCGAAATGAGTGTGCGCGGGTTTCTCGAGTTCATCGCCCGGATTCGCGGCCTCACTGGCAGCAACCGGCGGACGCGCCTCGATGATGTCATCGAGCGCCTCCACCTCGGCCATGTACTGCCCCAGACCATCGAGACCCTGTCGAAGGGCTTCAAACGCCGGGTCGGTCTCGCTCAGGCCGTGCTGCACGATCCCGAGGTACTGATCCTGGACGAGCCGACCGACGGGCTCGACCCGAACCAGAAGCACGAGGTGCGATCGCTTATCCAGGACATGGCAGCGGACAAGATCATCATCGTCTCAACCCATATCCTGGAAGAAGTCGAGGCCGTGTGCAGTCGCGCCGTCATCATCGCGGCCGGTCGCGTGCTGGCTGACGACACCCCGGCCGGTCTGGTCACACGCTCCCGCTACCACAATGCCGTGACGTTGCGATTCGGCCCTGCTGCCGACCTGGCCGCACTCGAGGCTGCGGTCGCGGCCTTAGCCGGAGTCGCCCACACCGAACGCAATGAATCCGGCGATGGCTTTACCGCTTTCCCGGCCGCCCAGCAGCTGTTATTGCCCGGCATCAGCGGCCTCGCCGCCAGCGAGGGATGGCCACTCAAGGAATTACATCTCGAGTCGGGTCGGCTCGACGAGGTTTTCCGGGACATCACCGGAGGTGCTGCACAATGAGCAACACCGGAGTCATTTTTCGGCGCGAACTGGCCAGTTATTTCGCCACCCCCGTCGCCTACGTTTTCATTTTTATATTTCTGATGCTTGCGGGCGCATTCTGCTTCTATCTCGGCGGATTCTACGAGCGCGGCCAGGCCGACCTGCTGCCGTTTTTCAGTTTTCATCCCTGGCTGTACCTGTTCCTTGTGCCGGCGCTGTCGATGCGAATGTGGGCCGAAGAGCGCAAGTCGGGCAGCATCGAGTTGCTGCTGACGTTGCCGGTCAGCCTGATGGAAGCCGTGCTCGGCAAGTTTCTCGCCGCGTGGTGTTTTACCGCGATCGCGCTGGCTCTCACGTTCCCGATGTGGCTGACCGTCAACTACCTCGGCGATCCCGACAATGGCGTGATATTTGCTGCCTATCTCGGCAGCCTGCTGATGGCCGGCGCGTTCCTTGCCATTGGCTCGTGTATCTCCGCGGCGACCCGCAACCAGGTGATCGCATTCGTGATCACCGTCGCAGTATGCCTGGTGTTCCTGCTGGCCGGGTTTCCGCTGGTACTGGACCTGTTCCGCAGCTGGGCCCCGCAGGTGTTCGTCGACGCCATCGCGAGTCTCAGCTTCCTGACCCATTTCGCGTCGATTTCGAAAGGCGTCATTGACCTGCGCGACATTATTTATTTCGCCGCCATGATCGGCTTCTGGCTGTATGCCAACACCGTCGTGCTCGACTTGAAAAAGGCTGACTGACATGACGACAGGACACAAGCGATCATTCGACCTTTGGGGCCTGCTGCTGCTGGCGTTGCTGTTCCTCGCAGTGGTTACTCTCAGCAACATTACACTTCGCGGTATGCGCTGGGATCTGACCGAAGGGAAGTTATTCACGATTTCCGAGGGGACGAAGAGCATCCTCACCGAGATCGACGAGCCCATAAACCTGTATTACTTCTTCTCCGACAAGCAGACAGCGGACTTGCCAACCGTGCGCGATTACGCGCGCCGGGTAGAAGAAATGCTCGACGAGTTCGCCGCTTATGCTGGGTCCGGCATCAATCTGCAAAAAATCGATCCGGTACCTTTTTCGGAACAGGAGGACCTTGCCGCGAGATTCGGTTTGCAGGCGGTCCCGGCAAACAACAGCGGTGAATCGATCTATTTCGGTGTTGCCGGAACGAATGCGGTCGATGACGCCGCCGCGATTCCGTTTATGCACGCCGACAAACAACAATTTCTCGAATACGATCTCGCCAAACTGGTTTACACGCTGGCCAACCCGAAGCGCCCCGTGATCGGGGTGATGACGGAACTGCCGATGCTGTCCGATTTCGACCCCATGACCCAGCGCGTACGCGATGCCTGGATTGTGGCGGAACAAATTGAGGGGTTGTTCGAGATGCGCCGGGTCGCTACGAGTGTCGACCAGATAGAGGAGGACATCGACGTCCTGATGCTGGTTCACCCCAAGGACCTTGGCGAAAGGACGTTGTACGCCATCGACCAGTTCGTGCTCGGCGGTGGCAAGGCGCTGATTTTCGTCGATCCTCGGGCCGAAATGGATCGACCGCCCAACCCGTCCGATCCGATGGCGGCAATGCAGGCAAGTCAGTCTTCCGACCTGGCAAGACTGTTTGAGGCCTGGGGAATCGAATACAGCCCGGACCAGATCGTCGGTGACAAGGAACGTGCGCTCAGTATTACGATGCGTCCGGGCGAGGCGCCCGTGCGCCATGTCGGCATGCTCGGCCTGACCGGTGACAGTCTCGACCAGGAGGACGTCGTCAGCGGAGGTCTCGAACAGATCAATGTGGCGATGATCGGTTATGTCTCGAAGGCGGCGGAAGCGGAGATCGAACTGATCCCGCTGCTCGAATCGAGCACTGACTCGATGCCGATCGCGGCGGGCCGAATGCGCTTCCTGTCCGATCCCAATGAATTGTTGAACGAATTTCAGGCTACCGGCGAGCGCTACGTCCTTGCCGCGCGAATCAGCGGCGAGCTGAGCACCGCGTTCCCGGACGGCGCGCCGGCTGGCAGCGCCGCGGAAACCGACGAATCGGTGGACAAGCGCGAACATCACAGTAGATCCGATGGCGCAGTAAGCATGATCGTGGTGGCCGACACCGATATTCTGACCGATCGGCTTTGGGTCCAGGTCAACCGGTTCCTGGGTCAACGCATGGCCAACGCCTGGGCCAGCAACGGCGATTTCGTGATCAACGCGCTGGACAACCTGACGGGAAGCAATGACCTGATAGGAATCCGCGGCCGGGCCACCTATTCTCGCCCCTTCCTGCGAGTCCAGGAGCTCGAGCGCGAAGCGGACGAAAGATGGCGTGGCACCATCCAGGACCTCGAGGAACAGCTGGCCCAGACAGAGAGCAAGCTTGGCGATTTGCAGGCCAACCGCAATGACGACGACCTCGCTATCCTGACCGATGAGCAAAGCCTCGAGCTCGAACGCTTCCAGCAACAACGGCTGCAGGTGCGGAAGGAGCTTCGCGACGTACAGCTCACCTTGAACCAGGACAAGGAACGGCTCGGCGTGTGGATGAAGATCCTCAACATCCTGGTATTGCCACTGCTCCTGACAATGGGGCTGGCATATTTTTCGGCCCGACGTCGCGGCACAGAGAGCAAGAGGTAGCGCAACGATGCAAGCCCGACAACTCCTGATCCTCGCTGTACTGGCGGTCGCTGCAATCGGTGCCGCGTTATTGCTGAACCCCGACCACTCGCCCTCGGAGTCCGACGGCGAGCGCCTGTTGCCGAACCTCGGGGATCAGCTGAATGCAGTCTCCGTACTGCGTGTAATCGGCGCTGACGGCGCCACGGCCGTCACGCTTGAACGGACCGAGAACGACTGGGTCGTGCTGGAGAAGGACGGCTTCCCGGCTGATCGCGCGGTGTTGCGCAACACGCTGCTGGAACTTGCCAACGCGACGATTATCGAGCAAAAGACCTCGAAACCGGAATTCTACGCACGGCTTGGCGTTGAGGACCCGGGGAGTCCGGAGGCCGCCAGCACCGCCCTGGAAATCGTAACCGCCGCCGAGACCCTACGTGTGATCGTGGGAAAGATCGCGTTTGACGGCTATGGCACTTATGTCCGCCGCGATGGCGATCCGCAAGGGCTTCTGGTCAGTGCCGAACTCGAGCCTGCCGCTGCCCCGCTCGACTGGATCAGACGGGAACTGCTGGACATCGCGGCAGCCGACGTTGCCGCAGTCAGTATCGAACATGCCGATGGCGAGCGGTTGCGCGTTGAAAAATCCGCGCGCGCCGACACGACGTTCACGGTGCAGCAAGTGCCGGATGGGCGCGAACTGAGTTCCGAGTCCGCGGCCAACAGCATCGCTGCCGCGCTGAGCGGTCTTGAATTCGAAGATGTCCGCGCCCGCATCGCGCCCGAGCCGGGTAGCGTTACCGTGGCACGTTACGAGCTGTTTGACGGCCGCGTAATCGAAATCGAGACCTCTCGCGACGAGGACCAGACCTGGGCCGCTTTTGATTTCGCCTACGATGAATCGCTCGCCACGCGATTCAGCTCCGCCGCAACCGCTGCAGACGATACACCCGCCGCGGATAGCGACAACGCCGCTGCCGGGATCGAGAATGACAACGACCCTGAGCAATCGATTGTGCAGTTGAGCGAGCGGCTCGGTGGCTGGAGCTTCGCCGTCGCGGACTTCAGGATTGCGCAGCTCGGCAAGCGCATGGCCGACCTGCTCGCCCCGCTGGAGGCCGAAGCCGAGTAGCGGCCGCTCCTGCCACCGCGCCTCGCGCGGCGGCACCCGCCCAAATGCCACGCAGCCGCGGGTTGCCCGCTACCGCTGCGCGTTGGTGAGCACGGCGCGGCCGCTAGTGCGCTGTCGCGTCGCGCAACATCCTGTAGAGCTTGTCCTTGAGAAATACCCTGCGTTTCTTCAACTGTTCGGCATACAGATCGTAGACCGGCTCGATATCCTCATCGATGCGGTAAATCTGGTCGTCCAGCTCGTGGTATTCGTCAGACAGTTGACGGAACTCACGGTGTCCTGCTCGCAGCAGGCGAATCGTATCGATAAATTCGGGGAACTCCGTGGTTAACGGATGGTGCTCTACTGGCATGGGCATCTTCTCCTGACGGTGAGTAAGCCTTCTTCTAGTAAAGCAGCCTTTGCGAGAACGTCAAATTTTTTCGCCTCCGGACTACACCGCGGTTACCATGCGATGCGCTTACCATCCCAGGCAATAAATGCACCGTTGTCCTCCGCGCTCAAAGCGTCGATCACATCGAGGAGCTGAGTGGCCGCGCGCTCCGAACTGAACAGTTTCTGTTTTTCCACGCGCGCCTGGAAGGGCCGCGACAATCCGGTATCAACGGTGCCCGGGTGCAGTGCGACGCAGATCAGGCCACGATGGCGGCGAACGAGTTCGATCGACAGGCAGCGTGTAAACATGTTCTGCGCCGCTTTGGCGGCGCGGTAGGCATACCAGCCACCGAGACGATTGTCGCCGATGCTGCCGACCCGGGCCGAAAGACTGGCGAATACAGCTCGTCCGCTGCGTGGCAGAAAGCGTTGAAAATGCTTGGCCACCAGCAATGGTCCTGCGGCATTGACCGCAAAGCTGGCAATCAGGTTGGCGCTGTCGACTTCGGCGAGGCGCCGCTCCGGCATTTGTCCCGGGCGGTGGAGAAACCCTCCCACATTCAATATCAGCGGCAACTCGTCAACGAATTCCGCGCTGCGTTCAGCAGCCGCGCTGATCGACCGCTCGTCGGTAAGTTCCAACGCCATCACCCGGACCCGGCCTCCGGAACCCGCGGCCAGCGCCTGCAGCGCCTCCGCATGATCCGGCTGCCGGCAGGTCGCGATAAACCTGGCATCTGCATGCCGCAGCAGCAACTGACGCAACATTGCCAGGCCAATACCGCGTCCGGCACCCTGAACGAGCGCATTCATCGCCAGCCCCCGGACAGGGGCTTCGGGCAACGCCACTGCAGCGGCATGGATATCGCTCCGCAGGCAGCGGCCATCCGTTTCAGACCCGCCGCGAGCGGCGCGCCCACGCGGCCCTGGATTCGGTCACGAGATGGCGGCCGAGCGCGCTGACGATACCGAGGCGGCGATCGGGTTCGAGCCCGTCCGCAAGTTTCAGCAACTGGCGATAGAACCAGGCAACCTCGCCCTGTACGTTAAGAAACTGGACCGCCTGCAAAGGGCTGGTCGGACCGGACCAGCGGCCCTTCAGCGGCAGGCCCTCCTCGTAAGAAGGCGCCGCATCGATCGTGGCGTCGAGAAGCCGTCGCGGCAAATCCACCTCGACACACAACGGCCGCGCGATGCCGATCATGTCGAGCTCATCCTGCGCGATCGCCTGTTCCATCAGCGCGCGACTGCGAAATCCGCCGGTCACCATCAACGGTACCGGTGCCGCCGCACGGATCGCGGTCGCATAGTCGAGAAAATAGGCCTCGCGCCGCCGCGTGCTGTCGCGCTTGGGCGGCTCAAAACTGGATTCATCGCCTTGCCGCCCGAGCAATGCCAACTGTTCATACGTGCCGCCGGAAATCTCCAGCAGATCAAGTCCGGCCTCTCCCAGCCACGCCGCTACCCGGGTGCATTCGTCGAGCGTAAACCCGCCCTTCTGAAAATCCGCCGAGTTGAGCTTGACCGAGACCGGATAGTCCCGGCCCACCGCGTCGCGTACCGCGGCAACAACCGCGAGCAGCAAACGCGCCCGATTCGCCAGCGACCCGCCCCAGCGATCTTCGCGCCGATTGATGGTCGGTGACAGAAACTGGCTCAGCAAATAACCGTGCGCGGCGTGAATCTGCACGCCAGTAAACCCGGCCTCGCGGGCACACCGCGCGGTAAACGCAAAGCGCTGAATCACGTCCTCGATATCAGCTTCGTGCATCGCTCGCGGCTTGCCGAACAGCCCGAGGATATCGAGTTGTACCGGCGATGGCGCCAACGGCTGTGATGCCGACATCCGCGTCGCCTGGCGCCCCGGATGGTTTATCTGCATCCACAAATGGTTGCCGCCGACGGTGCCGGCACGGGCCCAGGCGCTTAGCTGATCGAACCCCTCGCGATCTTCGACCACGACGTTGCCAGGACGCTCGAGATAGCGGCGATCGATCATCACGTTGCCGGTAACCAGCAAACCGGCCCCACCTTGCGACCAGCGCCGGTAGAGACGCTGATGGCGAACCGTCGCCCGGTCGAATTGGTCCGCCAGACCCTCGGTCATCGCCGACTTTCCGATCCTGTTGGCGATGACGGCACCACATGGAAGCGAAAGATCGCGCTCGAGTTCACCGGTCATGACTACTTGCTCCTGAATTCTGCCAGGCCGCACCTGCGCCCGGCGCCGTGGTCAATCGGTCTTCTCAACCACCTCGGTCGGCTCATCGAGATGAGTGCGAAGAACTCGCGATGCAGCCCGCGTAATCATCGTTACCAGCACAATCAGCGCAATCAGCGACACCACCGTCAGCACCTGTCCGGCTGTTCCGGTATCGAGGTCGCCGCTGAGCAGCGCCCGCACGTCGCGTACCGTCGTGCCGAGAAAGACATACAACAGGACCATCGGGGTCATCCCGATCGCCGTCGCGATTGCGTAGTTGCGGAACGAAACCGCGGTAACGCCGAATACGTAATTCAGCAGATTGTAAGGGAGCACCAGCGACAGCCTGGCCAGCAGCACGATGTTGAATCCCTGCCCCTCGATGGCGCGATCCAGTGCCGCAAATCGCGGTACCGAGGCAACCTTGGCCTGAACGATCTCGCGCGCAAGTCCGCGTCCGACCAAAAATGCCGCTATCGACCCAAGCATTGCGCCAACAAACACGATACCGACACCGAGCCACCAGCCGAAAATGTAACCGGCCGCTACGGTCAGTATCCACGTCGGTGTCATGATAATGCCAGCCACCAGGTATGCAGCGATAAACGCCAGCCACGAAGTACCCGGGTTCGTCCGTGACCAGTCGATTGCCGCGCGCGCCCATTCGAGCAGCGGCAACAAACTTGCCGCTATCAGAATCGCGAGCAAAAACAGTGCAAAAAGACCGAGCTTTTTCAAAAGATCCCTTCTCCCGGGTGAAGATTGCCGCAGCAATCGAGGCGTGACAGCTGCTCGATCCCCACTCTCGCAGGCCAGCCCGCTGTCGTTGCATCGTACCAAGGAACGGTAGCGTGCATCGGAATGCGGCTGCGTCTTTGGCAGCCAGCCTGTATTTCGTCAGGCACCGCGTAGCGGTTTCCTTGCAGCGGATAAAAAGGTGCGAGGATCGCCATCGTCTCGCCACCATTGCTGCTGTATAGTAATCAGGCCGTCATACGGGGCACGGCGAGAAACAACTGCCAGAGAGCTTGCATGCAGTCGCAAAGCACCCAGGTACTGTTGGTCGACAGCAACGCTGACGACGAGCAACTGATCAGAGAAGAGCTGGCGCTGGTGCGCGGCAGCTTCGATATCTCCGTAAGCCCGACTCTCGAGTCCGCGCTCGAACGCGTAGTCGATGGCGGATTCGACGTCATCCTGCTGGATCTCGTGCTACCTGACTGCCAGGGAATCACGTCGTTTCTGCGCCTTTATCCGCGTGTCGGCGATACCCCGATAATCGTCCTGGTCGGGCAAGCCGACGAAGATCTCGGCATCCTTTCGATTGAAAAGGGTGCGGTTGATTACCTGGTCAAACAGCAGGTGGTCTGTACGCTGATCGAGCGCGCCATGCGCTACGCCACTGACCGGACGCATACGCTGAAAGCTCTGCAGGCTTCGGAGGCGAAATTCCGCGAGCTGTTCGAGAACGTCTCCACCGGCGTATTCCAGAGCTCACCGGACGGTCGCATACTCTCCGCCAATCCGGCGATGGTGCGCCTGCTTGGCTACGAAAACGAAGAAGATCTGTCCGGGCTCGATATCGCCAGCGATATTTACATGTACAAGGAAGACCGCGACAACTGGCTTCGCGCGATCGACAGCGAAGGGCAAATTCGCAGTGCCGAGCTGGTGTTGCGGCGTGCCGACGGGCGCAAGATGGTGGCGATGGAAAACGCCCATGCGGTGCTCGACCAGGCCGGCAAGGTGATGTACTACGAAGGAACGATCACCGACATCACCGAGGCCTACGAGCTTTCCAAACAACTCTCATATGAAGCCAGCCATGATGCCCTGACCGGACTGATCAACCGGCGCGAATTCGAGCTGCGGCTGGAACGCCTGCTTGAGACAGCGCAGTCCGATCGGCTCGAGCATGCGGTGTGTTATCTCGATCTCGACCAGTTCAAGGTGATCAACGACAGCTGCGGCCATGTAGCGGGCGACGAGTTACTTCGCCAGCTCGGCAACTGCCTGCTGGAGAGAGTGCGCAAGGGCGATACGCTGGCCCGCCTCGGCGGCGACGAGTTCGGCGTGTTGTTACAGCACTGTTCGGTCGAGGACGCGACCTCGGTTGCACGCGAATTGTTGCGCGCAGTTCAGGACTTCCAGTTTGTATGGGCCAACAACACATTCACTGTCGGCGCCAGCATCGGGCTGGTGCCGATCGATAACAGCTTCCAACGCATGACCGATGTACTGGGCGCAGCCGATGCCGCCTGTTACGCGGCCAAGGACCATGGTCGTAACCGCCTCCATATTTACCAGGAAGACGACGAGGAAGTGGCCCGTCGCCATGGCGAGAAACAATGGGTTGCACGAGTCAAGCAAGCGCTGGCCGAGGACCGGTTTTTCCTCGACGTGCAGCCAATCGTCGGCGTGGCTCGCTCCGACCGGCCGCAACGACTGTACGAAGTCCTCGTCAGAATGCAGGACGAACAAGGAAACATCGTCCCGCCGGGGGCCTTCCTGCCCGCGGTTGAACGCTACAACCTCGCTACCCGGCTCGACCTGTGGGTCATCGCCAAGACCCTCAACTGGATGAGCGCAAACCACGAGCAGGTCGAGGACATCGCCCGGTTTTTCATCAACCTGTCGGCCGACACGCTAAGCGAGGTTTCCAGCGCCGACGCGATTTGCGAACTGCTGATGGCACACGATCTGCCAGCGCACAAAATCTGCTTCGAGATTACCGAGGCCGCGGCGATCGCCAATCTGTCACGCTCCAATCAACTGATTAAGGCGCTGCGCAACCGCGGTTGCAAGTTTTCGCTGGACGATTTTGGCACCGGCCTTTCCTCATTCGCTTACCTCAAGGCTTTGCCGGTCGACTACCTGAAGATCGACGGCCTGTATGTCCGCGATATCGCTGACGACCCGGTAGACCACGAAGTCGTCAAGGCGATAAACGACGTCGGCCATGTCATGGGCAAGGAGATCATCGCCGAAGCCGTCGAGAACGACCTGGTGCTGGCAAAACTCCAGGGCATCGGGGTCGACTATGCCCAGGGCTTTGCGCTCGGCCGGCCGCGCTCGATAGACGATCTGGCGTCTGTCGAATTTCAAATTCTCGGCGGCGGCGCGGCCTGAGCCGGTCGGGTCAGCTGCGCTGGAACAAATAGTGGGAGACTATCCACTCCCGTCCCTGGCGATGGCCCCATACCTCGGCGCATGACATGAAAAATACGCGCCAGTAAACCAGCCACTTGAGCGCATTTTCCTCGCCGTACGTCCGTGCAAACAGATCGAGGATCTCGGTCCGCCACACATCCATGTTGCGCAGCCAGTCCTCGGCCGTGCGCTGATAGTGGACGCCGCCGACGTTCCAGTGACCGACCACATGGAGGTCTTTCTGGAAATGCAGCAGCAAATCGTCGCTCGGCATAATGCCGCCGGTGAAGAAATACTTCGCCATCCAGTCGTTGTCATCGCGCACCTCGAACGGATAGGCAAAGCGCTTGTGGGCGAAGATGTGGACGAACAGTTTGCCATCCGGGGCCAGCCACCCGGCGATGTTCTGCAGCAGCCGCTCGTAGTTGCGCATGTGCTCGAACATCTCGACCGAGACGACGCGATCGAACGCTGCCCCGTCCGGCATCTGTAAGTGGGCGACATCGGCGGTGACGACCTCGAGATTATCGAGGCCGCGCCTGAGCGCGGTCGCATCGATAAAATCTTTCTGGCTCGCCGAGTTCGATACGCTCGTAATCTGCGATTGCGGAAAACGCTCTGCCATCCACAGCGACAGCGAACCCCAGCCGCAACCTAGCTCGAGAATGTGCTGGCCGTCGCATAGTTCGGCGCGTTCGGCGGTAATCTCCAGCATTGCCTGCTCGGCCTCAGCCAGCGTGGAGTCCGGCCGCGGGTAATAACAGCAGGAATACTTGAGCTGTGGACCCAGCACGTGACGGTAGAAGTCGGCGGGAACTTCATAGTGTTGCTCGTTGGCCGCGTCCTGACGGATTGCAATCGGGCTTGCCCGCAACTGCGTTACAAAACGCTGCATCCTCTCCCGATGCACCGAAGGGTCGTCGGCCTCCTCGCTGGCCAGGCGCGCCCGCAGCAAGCGCCGGATGCCAAAGCGAATCAGCCAGTCAGGCAAACGGTCGCGCTCCAACGCATTCAGAAAAGGCCGGATGGAAATTGCCGGGCCGGTCGACCCGGAATCGGCGGTTTGCGTACTGGCGCTCATGGCGGATTGATCCCGTTAACGAAATGTCGGCAAGAAGTTCGCGCGTCAGGCACCGTCGGATTCGCCGCGGCTGGCGCCGGTCAGGCCGGCTGCCATGGCCAGAACACCGGCAACGCGATCATCGTGAGCACGAAAACCACGAAAGTCAGCGGAATGCCGAGCCGCAGGTAATCGTTGAACCGATAACCGCCGGGTCCCATCACCAATAGGTTTGCCGGGTGAGAAATCGGGCTGGTAAAGCTCGCTGACGCGGCCATCGCGACCGCCATCATTGCGGTTTGTGGCATGACGCCGAGATCCTGGCAGGTGGAGACGACCACGGGCGCCATCAGCACCACAAGCGCTGCGGTCGGGATGATCATCGTCGCAGCGGCGGTGACCAGGTAAAACCCTACGAGTACCGGCCATGGACCAAAATCGCCGAGCAGATCGACGATTCCGGAAGCCATGAGGCGCGCGGCCCCGCTGGTCTCCATCGCAATCCCGAGTGGCAACATACCGGCGATAAGGAATATCGCGCGCCACTCGATGGCACGATACGCCTCCTCCATAGTCAGGCAGCGGGTCAGCACCATGATCGTGCCGCCGATGACCGCGGCCACCGAAATCGGCAACCAGCCGAACAATACCGACAGTACGACCGTGAGCATTATGCCCGCCGCGAGCGGTGCCTTGCGGGTGTCCGGTGCCTGCTCGCCCGTTTGGGTCAACATCAGGAAGTCGGGATCGTCGCGAATCAGCGCAAGCCGATCGCGCGGACCCATCAGTAACAGGGCGTCGCCGAACTGCAGTTTCATTGCGGCGAGATCGGACCGGTAGGCACGCCCTTCCCGCCACAAAGCCAGCACCTCGAGCCCGTAGCGTTCGCGAAATTTCAATTCCTTCAGACGCTTGCCGGCAAGACTGGTGCGCGGTGCCAGCATCGCCTCGATCATGTCCATGCGCTGCGACTGCAATACCTGCTGGAACGGTGTCGTCTCTTTTTCAACCATCAGTTCCTGCAGGCCCTGCAACACTTCTACCTGTTCGAATTCGCCCTGGATCAAGAGCCGCTCACCATCTGTCAACTTCTCCTGCGGGTCGGGCAGCAGATTAAGTTTGCCGTCGCGGATCGTGCCCAGCAGGCGGAAATCGAACGCGTCGCCGATGCGGCTTCCAGCCAGCGTCTCGCCAACCAGCGACGAGCCGTGCGGCACGCGGACGACGAAAACCCGGTCCTGCAGTCGATAGACTTCTTTCAGCTCGGTATCCGAGACCCGGTAACAGTCGTCAAAGTCCCCGGATTGCTCCATCAGTTCGACCGCGTCGCGTCCCCCCTGAACCAGCAGATGGTCGCCAGCCTGCAGCTGCACTTCATCGAGATTCAGGCGCCGGATCATCGGATCGCGGCGTATCGCAAGTACATTGCAACGGAAACGTTGGCGGAAAGCCGCATTGTCGAGATTACCCTCCAGCAGAGACGAACCCTCTGCAACCTCGACCTCGAACAACATCACTTTGTCCAACATCAGACTGTCCAGAACCGAGGTTTCGCGCTCGATGCTGAGTTCGGCAAAGCGAACAAGGTCGCGCAGGTGATCGAGTTTGCCCTGTACCAGCAAGCGCTGGCCTTCGCGCAACACGGCATCCGGCCCCGGCAGCAGCTTGAGATCTCCGCCCTGAATCAGCCCGGTCACGATCAGGCCAGTCGATGAGCCGATCCGGGACTCGCCGAGTGTCTTGCCGACCAGAACCGAACGCGGTTTCAGCGCCAGCAAAAAAGTCCGTTCTTTCAGGCCGTACTGGGCCTCGAGACTCTCGGCGCTGCGCCGGCCTACCTCGCGCCCGGGATCTTTGACCGGCAACACCTTGCGACCGACGAAAACGACGAAAAGAGTACCGCCCAGCATCACCAGCAGGCCCACGGGGGAGAAATCGAACAATGCGAACGGCTCATAGCCCTGCTTGGCCAGAGCTGCGCTTATCAATAAGTTCGGCGGTGTGCCGATCAGCGTGGTCAGGCCACCGAGCAACGTGCCGTAGGCCAGTGGCATCAGCAGCCGCGACGGCGGGTAACCGGTGGCTTTGGCCACATCGATTACCACCGGCAGCATCAATGCGGCCACGCCGATATTGTTCATGAAGGCTGACAATACGCCCGCGGTCACCATAATCATCGCGGTAAGGCGTTTCTCGCCGCCGCCGGCAAATCGCGTGACATACTCACTGACGATTCCGGCAATACCGGTACGGGTGAGTCCGTCGCTGAGAATGAACATCGCCCACACGGTGATGACAGCCGGGTTACTGAAACCCGAGAACGCTTCGTCGGCCGTGACCAGGCCAGACAGGGCCAATGCACCCAGCACCATCAGCGCCACGACGTCCATTCGCACGCGCTCACTGATGAAAAGCACCAGCGCGACCGCGAGGATAGCGATTACGATGCCAATGTCGGTGGTCATTCGCTGCCCAAACAGCGCCGCATCCCGCGACGATTCGGGCACTATAGCTGATTTGTTTTGGGTTGCTAGATGTTGGTCCGACGAACCACCCGGGCATCGCGCCGTCCATTCATGTGCACGTAAACACTTTCGCCACCGCTGAACGTGGTCTGGTCGCCCTGCACGATCGCCAGCACATTACCGTTATCCAGTCGCACGACGATGCGCAATCCGCCGGTACCTGTCACGGCTTTCTCGATCGCCTGCCCCGCCACGGCGCCGGCAACGCCACCGATCGCACCAGCCAGCCCGGTGTCCGCAATGCCGCTGCGCGCGGCCTCGTAACCCACTACCGCGCCACCGAGTTCGCCGATCCGGGTTGCCTCGCCCTCGATCCGAACCCGCTCGACCGATAGCACCTCACCGGTGTAAACCCGGTACGGGGTACGGGCGCTCCCGCGCGAATAGACGTCCGGTTCCACACTCGCGGTCGCACATCCCTGCAACATCAGTAACGCCAATCCGGCAAAGACAAAAATCCGCCACGACATCTCCGGCTCCAAATCACCCGTGTCCGTACCAAGAAACGCGCCAGCCGCGGCCGCGTTGACACACGCGCTTGCAATCGCACTCGCCCACACAGCGGCCGGTAGTGGCAATGCTCGCGCAGTCATCTATGCTGCAACAGTCCACGGCAGCCGGCAGGATGCGGGCATGAAATTTCTGAGAGCTGTATTGATCGGTGCAGTTGTCGTGCTCGCGGTGCTGTTCGCGATCGGTCTGACACTACCGGACTCCGCGCACATCGAACGCTCGACCACCGTCGATGCGAGCCCGGATCAAGTCTTTGCCGTCGTCAATAACCTGCGCCGCTTCAACGAATGGTCGCCATGGTTCGATATGGACCCCAATGCCCGTTACATCTACTCGGGACCCGAGGCCGGTTTCGGCGCGCGTGCGCAATGGTCCAGCGATGAACCCGGCGTCGACTCCGGCAGCCAGGAAATCATCGCCAGCGATCCACCCCGGCTGGTGCGGACGAGGCTGGATTTTGGCGACCAGGGCACGGCGACAACGGAGATTCGGCTGCAGCCGGCAGACGGCTCAACCCTGGTGACATGGGCATTCGATACCGTGCTCGACGCGAGCCCGATTGACCGCTATTTCGGATTTTTCCTCGACGCGATCCTCGGCCCAACCTACGAGGACGGCCTGGCACGGCTAAAAACCCTGGTGGAGAACGATCCCTAGCCGAGTTGGCGTACCAGTTCGGCACGCGCCTTCCGCGCGCGTTTGAGCTCAGCGAATTCGCCGCGAGCGCGGATTGCCGCATCGCGGCCGATGCCGATCGCCTCATCCGCGCGGTGAAAATCCATCAGCTCGAAATGCCCCAGATCCGGGGCCACGAGAACCATCGGCGGATCACCCACCATGCGGCTGCGTGTGATCCGATCCTGCATGATGTTGACCGACGCTGCGATTACGTCAAACAACTCTGGCTCAGCCCTTTTGTCCTGCCCGCGCACCGCCGACAACAACCCGCCAAACAGTTCCGCCCAGCGCTCGGGGCTCATCCAGCCCACTGGCCGCGACTGCGAATTTTCCTCTTCCGCCTGTTTCGCCGTTTCGGCCCGGGCCTCCAGCGCGGTCATTTTGCCCAGATGCCCGTTCAGGTTCACACCGATCACGAATTCCGCACCCAGGGCACGACACAAAGAAACCGGCACCGGATTCACGACTCCGCCGTCGATCAACCACCGATGTTCGTGCCACACCGGTGCAAAAAGCCCCGGAAGACCGCTCGACGCCCGCACTGCCTGCAGCAACGATCCCTTTGTCAGCCAGACCTCCTGGCCGGTGTCCAGGTCGGCCGCAACCGCCGCATAGTCGGTCTCCAGCGTGTCGATCTGGACATCGCCGATCTGTTCTGCGATGGCACCCATCAGGCGACTGCCCTGCATCATCCCGCCGCCGCTAAAGCTGGTATCCAGCAATTTCAGAACATCCATGCGATCCAGTCCACGCGACCATGTCTCGAGCTGATCCAGCTTGCCAGCGGCGAATGCCGCCGCCACCAGCGAGCCCACCGACGCGCCGACAATGACGTCCGGCCGCAGGTCCATTTCCTCGAGCGCGCGCAACACGCCGATGTGCGCCCAGCCGCGCGCGGCACCGCTTCCCAACGCCAGTCCCAGGCGAACATGCTGATTCGTCGCTTCCAACTCGAACTCCTTGCGCCGCTGTTACCGTTTTGTAACATCACGCCGCTACATTTTCCTTTTTTGCCAGATTGCCGCAGCCCATGAGCGAACCTCATTACAACGTTCTTTTCCTTTGCACCGGCAACTCCGCCCGCAGCATCATGGCAGAAGCGCTGATTGAGTTCTGGGGGCGTGGACGATTCCACGGTTTCAGCGCCGGCAGTCACCCCCGCGGCGAGGTACATCCGCTCGCGCTCGACACGCTCCGGGCGCTGCGGGTACCGGCGGCCGACCCCCGCAGCAAGAACTGGAGCGAGTTCGCGACCGCTGCATCACCGCCAATGAATTTTGTCTTCACCGTCTGCGACAACGCGGCGGGCGAGCAATGCCCGGTGTGGCCGGGTCAGCCGATGACCGCGCACTGGAGGATCGCCGACCCCGCGGCCGTCGAAGGCTCGGAAGTCGATAAAGCTCTGGCATTTCGCCGCGCTTTTGCCGAACTGGAGCGGCGCATCAAGATTTTCGTCAGCCTGCCGCTTACGGCAATGAACCGCCTCCAGCTCCAGGCCCGTCTCGACTCGATAGAAACCGATGCCCGCGACAGGTCCGCCGCACCGACCTGAGAAGCCTCTCGCCGACCTTCGGCGGCAACGACTATGCCATTCCGGGGCCGCTGCCATGGCGTCCCCCGGATGACACCTAAGCCGCGGTAACCGCGAGAACCGGGAAATCCTCTCACGGGATGCCCGGATCAGCGTAATCCTGCCGCGCCATGCGTTGCTGCAGCGGCTCACTGGGACCTGTGATATCGTTATCTGCCGCTCTGAATAATCCAATTAAAAACAGCAGATAAATGGCCAAATACACAACCGAAAACATCCGTAATATCGCCCTTGTCGGTCACTCCGGAGCCGGCAAGACCAGTCTCGCCGAAGCCCTGCTCCATCTCGCCGGCGCCACGAAAACCCGCGGCAGCGTCGATCGCGGTACGACCGTGTGCGACTTCGACCCCCAGGAGAAGTCGCTGAAACACACGATCAGCCCGAGCCTTTGCCATTTCGAGCACCAGGGCAAACAAATCAATATCATCGACACACCGGGATATATCGATCTGCTCGGGCGCACGGCCAGTGTGCTGCCCGCGGTCGAGACGGTTGCGGTGGTCGTCGACGGCCAGGCCGGCATTGAACTCGGCACGCGGCGGATCATGGAAGCTGCGGCCAAACGTAACCTGTGCCGGATGATCGTTATCAACAAGATCGATCTTGGCGACAAACACATGGGCCGCCTGCTCAACGAAATCCAGGAAATCTTCGGCAAGGAATGCCTGCCGCTCAATCTCCCGGCCAATGGCGGTGCTGCCGTGCGCGATGCGTATTTCCATGACGCCGGGGACGAAACCGACCTGCTTTCGGTCGAGACCGCCCACCAGGAGATGATTGACCAGGTCGTCGAGGTGGACGAGGCATTAATGGAAAAATATCTCGAAGAAGGCGAGGAACCGAAAGCCCAGGAGCTCCACGATGCATTCGAGAAAGCGTTGCGCGAAGGTCACCTGATACCGCTGCTCTTTACATCTGCCGAAACCGGGGTTGGGGTGAAAAAATTACTCCAGGTCCTGACCGAACTGGCACCGAACCCGCTGGAAGGCAATCCGCCTCCGTATGTGAGAGGCGAAGGCGATGAGGCGGAGCCCGCGACAGTAAAACCGGACCCGGATGCGCATGTCGTCGCTCACGTATTCAAGATTACCGTCGATCCGTACATGGGCCGGGTCGGCGCCTTCAGAATTCACCAGGGGACCATTCGCGCCGGCAACCAGCTATTTGTCGGCGACTTCCGCAAGCCGTTCAAGGTCGCGCACCTGTACAAAGTGCAGGGCAAGGAGCTCGAGGAGATTCCGGCCGCCGCGCCCGGAGATATTTGCGCCGTCAGCAAAGTTGACGAAGTCTTCTTCGACGCAGTACTGCACGACTCGCACGACGAAGATCATTTCCACATGCGCTCGCTGGATCTCGGCCAGCCGATGCTCGGGGCTGCGATGCAGCCAACCCGTCGCGGCGACGAACAGAAGCTCTCGGATGCGCTGCACAAAATCATGGCCGAAGATCCCTCGATCCGGATCGAACACGACGCGATTGCGAACGAGACGGTGCTGTATGGCAACGGCGATCTGCATCTGCGCGTAGTGCTCGAGAAAATGAAGGATACCTATAACGTTGAAGTGGCGACGCGCCCCCCCAGTGTGTCGTACCGGGAGACCATTACGCGGCCTGCGGAAGGTCACCATCGCCACAAGAAACAGACCGGCGGTGCGGGCCAGTTCGGTGAGGTATTCCTGCGCGTCGAACCCGCCGCGCGCGGCGAGGGGTTCGAATTCGTCAACAAGGTCGTCGGCGGCGCGATTCCGTCGCAGTTTATCCCCGCGGTCGAAAAAGGCGTACGCCAGGTCCTCGACAACGGCGCAATTGCCGGTTACCCGCTGCAGGACGTGCGAGTTACCGTCTATGACGGCAAACACCATTCGGTCGATTCCAAGGAGGTAGCATTTGTTGCGGCCGGCAAGAAAGCGTTTGTCGACGCGATCCAGAAAGCGCGCCCGATAATCCTGGAGCCGATCGTAAACATGCATATTTCTGCACCGAGCGAGAGCATCGGCACAATCACCGGTGATTTGTCCGGTATGCGTGGACGTATTCTCGACCAACGAATGCTGCCCGGCAACCAGGCCATGGTCGACGGCCAGGCGCCGCTTGCCGAGACGATAAGCTACTACTCGACACTGAAAGCGCACACTGCGGGGGAAGGCGTTTACACGCTCGAATTCAGCCATTACGAGGCGGTACCCGCAAACATCCAGCAGGACCTCGTATCGAAGTACAAGGGCGAGGACGAGGACTGAAACGAGCCGTCGCCCGCAGCGGGAGGCAGCAGGCTTGCTGTTCCATGCAGGTCGGCTGATTGTTGCTGCCATCGCTGCCGCGTGCGCGTTGATCCCGCTTTGCGCCGCCGCGGCCGAGCCCTGTTCCGAGGACTGGATCTGTATTGAGGCTGCAGATGCGAATGGCAAAGTGACGCTGACCGCGCGCAATCTCAAACCCTACCCGGTGACGTTCACGCTGGAAACACGCAGCGCCAATCTGCAACCCGACCGGACATTGCCCCTGACCATGACCCTGAGTGGGCACGAGCGCCGCCAGGTAGTGCAGCTATCCCGCATTGACGAACACCAGCCCTATCGCTTTCGTTACTGGTACGACTGGACAATCGGCAATATCGACGCCGCGTCCGATCCCGACTACATCTACTCCCTGCCCTATGCTGCGGGTGAGTCCTACCGCGTTTTACAAGGCTTCGGCGCCGGATTCAGTCATACCGGTCTCGAGTATTTCGCAGTCGACTTCGATATGGCTGACGGCACCCCGGTGCACGCCGCACGCGGCGGCCAGGTCGCCCGCGTCGTCGAGCACAACAACCGCGGTTGCTGGGAAGACGGGTGTGGCAGGTTCGCCAACTACATCGTCGTTCTGCACGATGACGGCACGACCGGCGAGTACTATCACCTGCGCCGCGACGGAGCACTGGTGGCACCCGGCGATCGAGTCGAACGCGGGCAGCAAATCGGGCTGTCAGGCAACACCGGACACACGACGATGCCGCATCTGCATTTTGCCGTTTATCGTGCCAGCGAGCGGGGCACGACCCAGTCCCTGGCAATACGCTTCGCGACCGCCGCGGGCGTGATCGACAGGATCCGCTCGGGTCGGCGCTACCGCGCGCCCTGAGCGGCCCCGGGCGCGGGCGCGGGCAGTCGGGTAAAAAGCACGGTAGACTTGCCGGTCCGAGGGGGAACTGCCCGTATGACCCAAAGCAGCGCATTCGTGGCGTCCGGCGTTATTAGCCTGACCACTGATTTTGGCCACAAGGGACCTTTTATCGGCACGATGAAAGGGCAGATTCTGTCGCGTTTCCATGATGCGAAAATTGTCGATATCACTCACGAATGTTCCGTGCACTGGCCTGACGAGGCGGGCTTCTGGATCGGCCGCGCCTTTCGCTATTTTCCACGTGGCACCGTCCACCTGGCGGTCGTCGATCCCGGTGTCGGCACCGAGCGTGAAATCATTGCACTGGTGCATGCCGGACATGTTTTCGTGGCGCCGGACAACGGTCTGCTCGCGCCACTGGCCGAATCCAGCCCGGATTGCCGGGTGTTTCGTCTCGATGCCCCGGCGCACCAGCGATTCGGCATCACCACGGTCAGCGCAACATTCCATGGCCGCGACATTTTTGCGCCCCTCGCCGCTGAACTGGCGTCGGGAAGACGCCGTCCCGATGAACTTGGCGCCAGCGCCGACGACCTTGTCCCGTCACTGCTCGAGGAGCCGAGCCTCAGTGCGGGTCGCATCAGGGGCGTGATCGTTACCGCGGACAACTTCGGCAACCTGATCAGCAATGTGGACGGCGACCTGGTCGCACAATTGGACAATCCCGTTGTGTCGGCGGCGGGACACAGGATTTCATTCGCCAGAACCTATGGCGCGGTGCAGCCAGGCGATTACCTTGCGCTGATCAATTCGTTTGGCGTTGTCGAGATCGCGCGGGCCGAGCAAAGCGCGGCGGCGGGTCTCGGTCTCGAGCGCGGCGCACCGTTGGTGGTCGAGGGCGATTCGAAGAGGAGCTTCACATGAGCATTGTGATCGCACTGCATGCGATTGCCGCTGTGATCTGGGTTGGTGGCATGGCTTTTGCTTTTTTTGCGCTGCGTCCGGTTGTGGCGCAACGGCTCGGTAACCAGCGCCGGCTGAGCTTGTGGTTGCAGGTGATGCAGCGATTTTTCCTGATGGTCTGGGCCAGCGTTATCGTGTTGTTCACGACCGGTTACTGGATGGTGTTCCGGGTCTACGGCGGGTTCAACGGCACGGGACTCCATGTCCACCTGATGCACGGGCTGGCACTGGTCATGGCAGCGCTTTTCCTTTACGTCTGGTTCGGCCCCTATCGGCGACTGGCGCGCGCGGTAACGGGCAAGGAGTGGGCAGCCGGCGGTGCGGCTCTGGCAGCCATTCGCCGAACTGTGGCGGTCAATCTCACTCTCGGGATCGTCGTCGTGGCGCTCGGATCGGGCGGACGATACTTCTGACCGGCCAGTTCGGTTCAGGCCCCGGTGCCGGCCGGGCATGTGACACCGGTCCCGCCCAGACCACAGTAGCCACCGGGGTTCTTAGCCAGGTACTGCTGGTGATAATCCTCGGCATAATAGAATTTTCCAGCCGGGGCAATTTCGGTCGTGATTTCGCCATAGCCAGCCTGCTGTAATTTCGCCTGATAGCCGTCCCGCGAGCGCCGTGCAGCCTCCGCCTGGTTTGCGTCCGCTGTGTAAATAGCGGAGCGGTATTGGGTGCCGCGATCGTTGCCCTGCCGCATCCCCTGGGTCGGGTCATGCGCCTCCCAGAAAATGCCGAGCAGCTCTTCGTAGGACACCCGCGCGGGATCGAACACCACCAGCACAACCTCGGCATGCCCGGTGAGACCGCTGCAGACCTCTTCATAGGTGGGATTGGGGGTAATCCCGCCGCCATACCCGACAGCGGTGGTAACTACGCCTTGCTGTTCCCAGAACCGCCGTTCCGCACCCCAGAAACAACCCAGGCCGAAAACCGCACGGCCGAGACGGGCCTCGAATGGCCCCTGCAAGGGCGAGTCGAGTACAAAGTGACGCGGCGGCACCTCGAGTGCCTGATCCCGGCCGGGCAATGCGCTCTCTGCCGTTACCATTTTCACTTTCCTGTCGCTTCCAAACATCAGGTCTCTCCCTCGCGTCGCTTGCCATGTCAGCATGGCGGCAGATTGTTCCCTTCCCGGATTCGTGGTGCCAGCGCCGCAGGATTCAAGAGACCCGCGGGAAAAGGGGCCGCTATAATGCGGCGATAACAATACTCAGAATCATGCTGGGAGTGCGTACGTGCAAGCTGCAGATTTTCATGGGACCTGGTCGTCCCGTCTCGCTTTCCTGCTGGCCGCAGTTGGCGCCGCCGTCGGTCTTGGCAACATGTGGAAATTCCCGTACACGGCCGGCGTCAGCGGCGGCGGAGCATTTGTACTCGTTTACCTGATCGCGGTCATCGTCGTCGCGGTACCCATCATGATGGCGGAACTGGCAATCGGACGCCGCGGCAGACGCAGTCCGGTCAACAGCATGCGCCGTGTGGCCGCCGCCGATGGCGCCAGTCCGGCATGGAAAAACGTCGGCTGGGTGAACGTTTGCGCGGGATTCCTGATTCTGACCTTCTACAGCGTGATCGCGGGCTGGGCACTGGCCTATGTCCCCAAGCTCGCTTCCGGTACTTTTACCCAGTCCACCGCCGACCTGGTGGGATCGGAGTTCTCGGATCTGCTCGCATCGCCGCTTACGCTGGTCTTCTGGCATGCGCTGTTTATCGGGCTGACGGTTTTCATCGTTGCCCGTGGCATTCAGGACGGGATCGAGAAAGCCGTAAAATTTCTGATGCCGTCGCTGTTTGTGATGTTGCTGGTGCTGGTGGTCTACGCCTGCGTTGCCGGCGATTTTGCCGCAACGGTCGATTTCATGTTCACGTTCGACTTCTCCAAAATCGACGTGCATGTGGTCGTGGCAGCGATCGGCCAGGCGTTTTTCTCAGTCAGCGTCGCGATGGGCCTGCTGATGACCTATGGCGCCTACTTGCCCGAAACGGTAGTGATTCCGCGCGCCGCGATTATCATCGCGATTGCCGACACGATGGTCGCGCTGCTTGCCGGTTTTGCGATATTCCCGGTCGTGTTTGCCAACGGACTGGATCCGGCCGAAGGACCGGGCCTGGTCTTCGTCACGTTACCGCTGGCATTTGGCCAGATGCCGTTCGGGACATTATTCGGAACGTTGTTTTTCGTCCTGCTGGTGTTTGCCGCGTTGACGTCTTCAATCGCAGTATTCGAACCCATCGTGTCGTGGGCGGAGGAGCACCAGGGCGTGAAGCGGGAGTCCTCGGCACTGGTTTTCGGCATTCTGGCGTTTCTGATCGGACTACTGACGGTATTCTCGTTTAATGTCTGGAGCGACGTGCACCCGCTGGGCGGGTTCGAGACGTTCGCGGACAAGACGATCTTCGATGTCATCGACTACGTGGCGTCGAACATCCTGCTGCCGGCCGGAGGCATCCTGATCGCGCTCTTTGCCGGTTGGGCGATGGCGCGTAAAACATCCGTGGAAGAACTCGGTATCGGCGATGGAACCGCCTATGCCATCTGGAGATTCCTGGTGCGCTACGTGTCGCCGATCGCCATTGCGATTGTGCTGGTCACGCTGGTCGGCGGGTGAGAATCGGCTACGCGCCGACCCAGCGGCACAGCTGTGCGGTGAGAATCGCAAGATAGTTACCGAGGGCATAGCCTATCAGCGCCATCAGCACCGCCACCGGCACCAGGCCTTCGCGGTGATACGCGGCCACGACCGGTGCCGATGCGGCGCCGCCGATATTGGCTGCCGAGGCGATCGCCACGCTGTGGACGTCGACGCGAAATATCCAGGCACCAGCGAGACAGAACAGTCCGTGGATGAAAATCCAGATGTAGGCGCCGGCAACGAACGCCGGTGCCTGGCCGAGACCCGACAGGCTCGCCCGTGCCCCCACGCTGGCGACAAACACATAGACCAGCGCAACCCCGAGTGCATGCGAGCCCGGAATACGGCTGACGGGCGTCGTCGACAGCGCCAGCGCGATCGTCGTGATTAGCAAAACACGCCACACCGATGTCGTCACGATACTGCCGATTTCAGGCAACATTGGTGCCAGCGCCGTTGCGGCCCAGGTCACGGCAAACCCGATGGCAATCAGGTACAGGTAATCGCGCATCGCTGGTGCGCGGGTTCCCGCCGGCAACTCGGCTGCGGCAGCTTCCAGTTGCGCTATGCGGCCCGGCGGCACCCGAGCCCAGCGGTTGAATCGTTCGGCGAATGCCTTGGACCCAAGCAGGATCGGCAACCAGACCACATACACCAGGTTGTCCGCCAGCACGGCGAGCCCGAGCTGCTCTTCCGGGGTACCCAGTGCCTCTGACGCCGCGGCGAGATTACCCGTACCGCCAATCCAGCTGCCCGCCAGCGCGCCGAACCCCTTCCAGGCGTCCTCTGCGAGCCAGCTGTGCACGATTGCATAGGCCGTCACACCACCCACAACCACACCGACTGTCCCCAGCAACATGACCTGCACACCCTTGCCCATGATGCGCGCGACGGCCGGCACGTTGACCGTCAGAAGCATCATCGTGATAAGAAACGGCAAGGTCAGATCACGAAACGCCGTGTACACCGGCGAGGATTGCGGCAATACACCAGTATTCGACAAAACCACAGGGGTCGCATAGATCCATAGCAGCGGCGGCAACATCGTAAAAATGCGCCATCGGGTGACCTGCTCGAGATAAAAATAAAACGCGGCAATCCCGGCCAAAGCGGCTAATACACCCGCAGACGACTCAATCATGCTAGATTTTCCCGGTAGGCAAATGCCGGCCCATTGTTATGGCAGGGATCGGCAAACGGCAAGGGATACATGTCGAACCGTGGCGCCTGGTATATTTCCCGATGGCCCGGGATGGCTGTCGCAACCACGTTCGATTTAGAATTAATTACTTTATAGTCAATAATTTATAAAAATACTGGCAAGGCTCTAACTGAGCTGGAAACGGAGATTCGGAGCGGCATACATGAGAATATTGATCGCCCTCGGCGGAGGCTTGATCATCGCGCTTTTACTGTTCTGGTTCGACTCGTTCCTGATCGGCGGCCGCGATACCGGCAAGGAAGACATGGAACCGGTCAGCGTCGTTAACTTTATCCGGGTGCACGAGGAAGAATTCACCCAATTCAAGAAACGACAAAAACCGAAAGAGCCGGAACCACCGAAAAAACCGCCGCCGCCGGCGCAACGGATCGCCAGCGACGTTGCGGATAACGCGCCGCAGTTGCCGGTCAATATCGACATTCCGAACATTGATGTCGGCAGCGCCGGTGGCAGCGGCCCGTTCATCGGCAACTGGAGCGGCGGAAACCCGAAAGCCGAAGGTGAAGCCATCCCGATCGTCAGAATCAATCCGCGCTATCCGCGCAGGGCCCTTCTCGAGGGCATCGAGGGCTGGGTCCGGCTCGAATTCACGATTCTGGAGGACGGTACGGTGAAGGACGTGATTGTCACTGAAAGTCAACCCGGTCAGATGTTTGACCGCAGCGCGGTGCTTGCCGTCATGAAATGGAAATTCAAGCCGCGCATCATCGATGGCACGGCGGTACCGCGGCGCGCCACTTCGACCGTGGAATTTGTGATGGACGGAGACGAGTAGCGCTGTTGCATCGTCCGCGACCGCGGCGGTATGCAGTAGCATTTGTGGTGCAAACGGATCCGAAAGGGAAGAATCGAGATGGGACAGAAACGCGCTGTCGAGCATTACAAGGGACATGAGCTGGTGGTCGAAGTGGTCCGGTGGGAACGAGAGTGGCGCTACATCGTTTCGGTGGTCAGCCATCAGGGCGACACATCGGAAGCCGTAAGCGAGGAGTCGGTGGATACGTTCCGCTCCGATCTCGAGGCGTTGCATGCGGGCACCCAACGCGGCCGCGGTCTGATCGATGCAACCGATGCGGAGGCACCGTCTTCCTGACCGTGCCGCAGCAACGACCGCGACGGATTCGAGAAAACGGACCGACAGCAATCGCCGCGGCCTGGGCACGCCGATGAATTCCCACGATGCACCGGCGCGTCCGGCCAGCGGGCGCCCGGCCACGGTCCCCCACGCCCAGATTGCTCCCGAGGGAAGCCTCGAGATTTTGTCGCAAACCGAGGTCGGGCGGCTGCGCGAGGTCAGTAACGATGCACTCCATGAACTCTTCCGCCGCTGCTCGCTAGCGGTTCTAAACAGCGGTGGCCAGCTCGACGACGCCAAGCAGATTTTCGAACGCTATCGGACTTTCGAAATCGAACTGGTTCAGCAGGACCGCGGCATCCGCCTCGATCTGCGCAATGCACCCGCGGAGGCCTTCGTCGACGGCAAGATGATCCGCGGGCTGCGAGAGCATTTGTTCGCGGTGCTGCGCGACGTTCTCTACAACCGCGTCGAGGTCGAAGACAGCGGCAGATTCGACCTGACCGATTCGGCCGGGATCACCAACGCCGTTTTTGAATTGCTGCGGCATGCGCGGTGTCTGAAAACTGCGACGCCGAACATCGTCGTGTGCTGGGGTGGCCACTCGATAACCCGCAATGAATACGACTACACCAAGGAAGTGGGCTACCAGCTCGGGCTGCGCGGAATAAACATCTGCACCGGTTGCGGTCCGGGAGCAATGAAAGGCCCGATGAAAGGCGCCACGATCGCGCATGCCAAGCAGCGCATCAGCGACGGCCGCTACATCGGCATCACCGAGCCCGGCATCATTGCCGCCGAGGCGCCCAACGCGATCGTCAATGAGCTGACGATCATGCCGGACATCGAAAAGCGGCTCGAGGCCTTCGTCCGGGCCGGCCACGGCATCGTCGTGTTCCCCGGCGGCGCCGGCACGGCCGAGGAGATTCTCTACCTTCTCGGCATTTTGCTGAACCCGGCCAATGCCGGAATCCCGTTTCCGCTGGTCCTTACCGGACCGGCGTCGAGCCGCGACTATTTCCGCCAGATCGACGATTTCATTACGACCACGCTTGGCGCGGCAGCCACCGAGCATTACGAGATCATCATCGACGACCCAGCGGCGGTGGCGCGGCGTCTGCGCGCCGGCCTGGAACGGGTACAGAGCTTCAGGCGCAAGCGCAGCGATGCGTTTTTCTTCAACTGGCTGCTGAACGTAGATCTCGACCTGCAGCAGCCGTTTGTCGTTACCCACGCAAACATGGCCAATCTGAATCTCCACAGGGATCAGCCGGCTCATAGCCTCGCTTCGAATCTGCGCCGCGCGTTCTCCGGTATCGTCGCCGGCAATGTCAAAGACGAAGGCATTCGCCTGGTGGAAAGCGGGGGTCCGTTCGAGCTGACCGGCGAACCCTCGGTGATCCGGCCACTCGATGATCTGCTGGGTGCTTTCGTCGCACAGAAACGGATGAAATTGCCAGTGACGGATTACGTCCCGTGCTACCGGATCGTCGGCCTGCCGGCCCGCTGACTCAGGTAAAACCCTAATAGACACTCCCGGGCGCGGCTGCGACCATGATGCACGGCTTTGGTTGACCGACAGCGGCCGCAGCGGCGCCGTTGACAGCGGAGCACAGGGTGATGGGACTAGCCATCGACCGCGACGAATTTTCGGCGGCGGACTTCGACCAGTTTGCACAGCGTCTGCAACAGTGCCTGCGGGCACTGCGGGCACTGCTTGAACGCCCGCAATTCGGCGTGGGAGAAACCAGCATCGGCGCCGAGCTCGAGGTCACGGTGGTCGACCCGCATGGTATGCCGCTGCCGCTCAACCGGCGTCTGCTCGCCGAGACGCTGGACCCCCAGCTGCAGCTCGAAATCGATCGCTTCAATCTCGAGTACAACCTGACCCCGGTCGCGCTGCGTGACGATCCGTTCTCGCGGCTGCAAACCGAACTCGAAAAGGGCATGGCAGCGATCGACAATGCCGCTGCAGCCCACGGCGGCAGGGTAGCCGCAATCGGAATCCTGCCGACGTTACGAAAACAGGATCTCGGTGCTGACGCGCTAACCGATCTGCCTCGTTATCGCGCACTGGCCGCCGGGGTCCGGCGTCTGCGCCAGGCACCGTTCCAGATCAATATCAGCGGCGAAGATCATCTCGTCACCACCAGCGACAGCGTAACGCTGGAGGGCGCGAATACTTCGCTGCAGGTCCATCTGCGGGTCGAACCGGAGCGCTTTGCAGACACCTTTAACGCGGCCCAGCTGGTGACGCCCCTGGCAGTTGCAATTAGCGCCAACTCACCGTTGTTTCTCGGCCACCGACTGTGGGACGAAACCCGTATTGCATTGTTCAAACAGGCTATCGACAGTCGCACCCCGGGCGCAGTCGAATGGCGCCGGGCGGCGCGAGTGCCATTCGGCCATGGCTGGGCACGAGAAGGCGCTTATGAGCTTTTCGCCGAATCCGTGGCGCTGTTCCCGCCGCTAATCCCGCTGAGCGGTAATGAGGATTCTGCGGCCGTGCTGGCAAGCGGAGCAACGCCGTCGCTGCTCGAGTTGCGCCTGCACCAGGGCACTACATGGCAATGGAACAGGGCGATATTCGATCCGGTCGAAGGCGGCCATTTGCGCCTCGAGATGCGCGCCTTGCCGGCAGGTCCCAGCGCGACCGATATGGCAGCCAACGCGGCCTTCCTGGTCGGCCTCGTACTCGGGATGCGCGACCGGATGAGCGAATTGATACCGGCACTGCCATTCCAGTACGCGGAATACAACTTCTATCGCGCCGCCCAGCACGGCCTCGATGCGCAATTGCTGTGGCCGACGTTGCGACCGATATCACCACGCGAACGCAGCGTGCGCGACCTGATTGAGGAAATGCTGCCGCTGGCGGCGGCAGGCCTGGTGGCGCACGGAGTTGCCGCCGCCGAGGCGGACCGATACCTCGCGCTGATCGGCGCGCGCCTGAAAGCACAGATCAATGGCGCGCGCTGGCAGCGCCGAACGCTGGCGCGGCTGGAACAACGCAACGAGCGCGACGAGGCAATCCGGCTGATGCTGCTTGCCTACCTGCGCCACGCGGCGACCGGCGCAGCTATCCATCAGTGGTAACGCCGGCTCTTCAATCGTCGCGCGGTGGGCGCGGCACCGGGAGACCTGGACGATGAGACTGGACGATAAACTTGGCGTGCTCGGTCAGGTACTGAGATGGCGTCTGACCTGGGACCGGCGCGACCTCGATTTTTGTCCGGAAGATGTCGACGCAGATTCGTTCATGTCGGCGCGCAATGCCGTTACCCTGATCGCTGATGGTTCCACGGTCATATCGTGCGGGATGGCCGCAAACGCCCGCTGTTCGGCACTGTTCTGGGCCGTGCGAGAAGCGTTTCAACGCGACGGGCGGCCACGCGACCTGACCTGGATCGCGATTGGCGGGCAAGGCGGGCGCGGGCGCGTGCCCGGCACTGTCGAGGAAATCGGGCTGGATGGGCTGCTGCGCCGCTTTATCTCCGGGCATACCGAAACCTGTCGTTCGATACTGCAACTGGCCGCTGCCGGGCATACCGAAGTCCACGTGCTGCCGCAGGGCGAGATGACCACGCTGCTGGAGGCTCAGGCGCGGGGCGAGACCTGGGTCACCAGCGATACCGGCGTTGGCACGTTTCTCGACCCGCGGGTCGGGCGCGGTAGCGCAGTGACACCGAGCGACCTCCGGCTGGTCGACGTCTGCGGCACCATGCTGCGATACACGCTGCCGCAAATCGACATCGCCATGTTCTCGGCACCTTACGCCGACCGCTACGGCAATGTGTACTTCGAGCATGCGGCAACGATCACCGAGAATATCGAATCGGCACGCGCCGCGCGGGCCAACGGCGGAAAGGTGCTGGCCGTGGTTGCCGGCCTCACCGAGCACGATCCCGAGCGGATTGCCCTGAGCGGCGACGAAGTCGACGCGGTCGTGGTGAATCCCTACAACGAACAGACCGGCAGCGTGCCGCAAAAACGCTTCTGGGCGGCGTTTACGCCCGGCGGTGACGGTGACGATGCGCGGGCAATAGCTCGGTTGCGCTATATCAACCGCGTGCTGAAGATCACGCCCCAGCGCGGTCCCGTGGAGCAGATGCTCGCGCGCCTCGGGGCGTTGACTTTCGCCCGCGAGGTCCAGCGCGGTGCGACCGTCAATATCGGGGTCGGCTTCGGTGAAGAAGTGTGCCGCCTGCTGCACGAAAGCCCGCTTGCCGCGGAGCTGACCTTCACAACCGAAACTGGCGTCTACGGTGGTCTGCCGGCACCCGGTATTTTTTTTGGCGCAGCAGTCAATCCCGAACGCATGGAATCCTCGGCCTGGATGTTCCGGCTTTACCGGGAGCGTCTGGGCGCAACCGTCCTGGGCTTCCTCCAGGTCGACTCGGCCGGAAACGTCAACGTCTCGAAACGCTCCGACGACATCGCCGACTATGTCGGCCCGGGCGGATTTCCGAGTATTGTCGCGAGTGCCCGCAGCGTGTTCTTCGTCGGCACCTGGATGGCCCATGCGCAGTGGCAAACCAGCGCAGGCCAATTGCAGCTCACCCGGCCGGGAACGCCAAAATTCGTCGAACGGGTCGATGAGGTCACGTTTAGCGGCGAGCAGGCACTGCTCAACGGCAAACGCGTTTTCTACATCACGAATATCGGGGTGCTCGAACTCACCGCGGCGGGGCTGGTGCTGACCAGCGTGATGCCGGGAATCGATATCCGCAAAGACGTGCTCGATGTCGCCAAAGCACGTATCTTGCTGGCGGATGACGGCGCGGTACCCACTGTCCCCGAAAGTGTCGTGACCGGCGAGGGTTTCGCATTGCAATGGGGCGGCCTGCGGCCTGACTGAACACTATCGGGAGAACGAACATGCACGGTGGAGATCGAATCGCGGCGGTACTCGAGGCGCATGGAGTGGGATTTCTGTTCACGCTGTGCGGCGGTCATATTTCGCCAATCCTCGCCGGCGCCAAACAGCGCGGCATCCGGGTCATCGACGTACGCCATGAAGCGACTGCCGTCTTTGCCGCCGATGCGGTTGCACGCCTCAGCGGCGTCCCCGGCGTCGCGGCGGTCACGGCCGGACCGGGTCTTACCAATACGATCACCGCGGTCAAGAACGCCCAACTGGCCCAGTCACCGGTCGTCATTCTCGGCGGCGCAACGGCAACGGCGTTGAAAAACCGTGGCTCATTACAGGACATCGACCAGATGGCGCTGATGCGTCCGCACGTCAAGTACGCGCGCGCGGTAAGGCGTCTGCGCGATCTGATACCAGTACTCGGCGAGGCATTCGATGCTGCGCAGGATGGCGTGCCCGGCCCGGTATTCGTCGAATGTCCGGTCGATCTGCTGTATGCCGAGGCAACGATCCGGCAATGGTACGCGGACAGCACGCCACGCGGTAACAGTGTTGCCGAACGGGCAATCCGTCTGTATCTGCAAAACCATGTGCGGCGGCTTTTCGCCGGCGCGGGTGACGCCAGGGTCCCGGCCGGGGACGGGATGACGGCACCGGTTCCGGATGCTGCCCGGGTAAAAAAGGCGGCTGAACTGCTGGCAGCAGCCGAGCGTCCGCTGCTGGTCATCGGCAGTCAGGCGCTGGCCGATGTCGCACATGTGCGCGACATCGCGCGTGCCGTAGAGAAGCTGAACCTGCCGGTCTATCTGTCGGGCATGGCGCGCGGACTGCTTGGCAGGTCCCATCCGTTGCAGCGCAGGCACAAACGCCGCCTCGCGTTAAAACAGGCCGATCTAGTGATCCTCGCCGGAGTGCCGTGCGACTTTCGCCTGGATTACGGCCGTCACATTCGCCGCTCCGCGACATTGATCTCCGTCAATCGCAGCAACCGGGATATGCGGCTGAACCGCCGCCCGGATCTCGGCGTACCCGGAGATGCCGGTCATTTCTTGACCATGCTCGCCGGCTGCGACGGCATCGGTGAATTTGCAACAGAGAAATGGCACGCGGAATTGCATCAGCGCGACGGCGATCGCGAGCACGAGATCGACCAGCAGGCCAATTCCGAGGGTAACGGACTGAATCCGCTGCGATTGTGCCGCGATATCGACTCGGCAGTGGATCGCCACAGCGTGCTGGTGGCTGATGGCGGTGACTTCGTGGCGACCGCTTCCTATATCGTGAAACCGCGCGCGCCACTGTCATGGCTCGACCCCGGGGTGTTCGGAACCCTCGGTGTCGGCGCCGGATTTGCGCTCGGCGCCAAGCTGGCACGGCCCGATGACGAGGTGTGGGTCCTGTTCGGCGACGGCGCATTCGGCTACAGCGCGATCGAACTCGACACGTTTGTACGCCACCAGGTCCCGGTCATCGCGGTAATCGGCAACGATGCCTGCTGGACCCAAATCGTGCGCGAGCAGGTCAAGATGCTTGGCGACGACGTGGGTTGCCGGTTGGCCGCTAACGACTACGAGAAAATGGCCCAGGCGCTTGGCTGTGCCGGTCTGCGTCTGGACGATGCGGCCAATACGGCGAGCGTTCTGGCGGCGGCGAAAACTGCCGCGGCCGACGGTCAGCCGACGCTGGTCAACGCCGTGCTCGGCACCACTGACTTTCGCGAGGGCTCGTTGTCGATGTGACGAATCAGCCGTCGACCCGTGTCAGCCAGCCGTGGCGGTCTGGCGATTCGCCGCACTGTATTCGTACCAGTTCCTCGCGCAACCGGCCGGTATGTTTGCCGGCCCCGCCGCCGCCAACCTCGATTTCCTCGCCATGGTGGACCAGAGTACCCACCGGCGTCAGGACCGCTGCTGTACCGGACAAAGCCGCCTCACCGTCCTTGCACCATTCGAGCATTTCACTGACCGTGAAATCACGCTCCTCGATTTTGTAACCGAGATCGGCGCCAAGGGTCAGAACGGAGTCGCGTGTAACCCCATGCAGAAAACTGCTATCCAGCCGCTTGGTGAGAATGTGGCCTTCCCGGATCAACAGGAAGTTGGCTGCTCCGGTCTCCTGCACGTCTCCACCGGGACAGAACAGCACCTGATCGATGTTAAACCTCGATCGTGCCGCAACGATGTTTTTCAGCGCCGCCGCATAGTTGGCGCCGGCCTTGACCACGCCCAAATGCGGCGCGGTGCGGAAATGCTCCTCATCGATGAGGATACGCAGCGGCCGCAGACCGCCGGCAAAGTAGTCGCCGACGGGGCTTAGCAGCACATACAGGCAAAATTCGGTCGCCGGAATCGCGGCGGCGCCGATATCCGCCAGGGTGCCAATCAGCACGGGCCGGATATACAGCGCGCCGGGCGGATCGGGAATCTCGTCGCGGCAGCTGGCCACGGATTTCCGCACCATCTCCGCCACGACCTCGCGGCCGGGAAATTGGAGACATAACTGCTCCGCGCTGTTCTCCATCCGCGCCATGTGGCGGTCGAGACGAAACAAATGGACCGACCCGTCCGCCCAGCGATAGGCCTTGAATCCCTCGAAGATACTGCTCGAGTAATGCAGCGCGTGCGCCGCCGGATGGAGAGGGAGGTTCTGCAGCGGCTCGATAGCCGGCTCCGACCAAGATCCGTTCTTAAACCAGCTGATTGCCATCCGCGGGGCAAAAACCGTCCCGAATTTTGCCGGCGCCTTGTGGTTTGCAGACGTCATTGGGTGTTCTCCATAGTCTTTAGCAGCGGGAGCTCCGCCCCCGTTTTTTATGGCCACGCACTATGGACGAAATGCCGTTAGTTGGAAAGCGCCGGCGTCACAATTGGCCGGTTGCGGATACTGCGACATTCCCCTACTTTTTTTGCACTGCAATAAAACATATCATTGCGTTCGATTGTGCACTGCGACAAATGCACTCCTGAATCCCGACGAGCCAGCAGGAAAAGAGGACGCCACATGGACATGAAAGACAAAGTAGTCGTTATTACCGGTGCCGCGCGCGGCCTCGGGGCCGCAATGGCAGAGGCTGCAGCCGCTCGCGGGGCGACCCTCGCGCTGGTCGATCTCAACGCGGAGATGCTGGAAGACACGGCCACGGTCTGTGGCCGAATCGGCGCGAAAACGGCCTGTTACGGTGCAAATGTCGCGGTGGAAGACGACGTTGTCCGGCTATTCACCGACATCGGCAAGGATTTTGGCCGGGTTGACGGTCTGATCAACAATGCCGGCATCACTCGCGACGGCATGCTGGTCAAAGCGCGCAGCGGCGAAATTGTCGACAAGATGAGCCTGGCACAGTGGCAGGCCGTGATTGACGTCAATCTAACCGGCGTATTTCTGTGCGGCCGCGAGGCCGCGGCGATGATGATCGAAAACAAAACAAAGGGCGTCATCGTCAACATTTCCAGTATCTCGCGACACGGCAACATGGGCCAGACCAACTACTCGGCGGCAAAAGCCGGTGTCGCGGCCATGACAGTGACATGGGCAAAGGAACTGGCCCGTTACGGGATTCGCGTGGCCTCAATCGCACCAGGATTTATCGCCACCGAGCTGGTCGCGTCGATGAAGCCGGAAGCGCTCGAGCGCATCCGCGGCGTAATCCCTATCGGCCACCTGGGGCGGCCCGACGACATCGCCCATGCGGCAATGTTCATCTTTGAGAACGACTATATCAGCGGCCGCTGTATCGAACCCGACGGCGCGCTGCGCCTCTAGCTTCAGCCGGAACCGCACCGCGATCCCGGGGCCGCTGGCCCCCGGGATCAGCGCCGTGGCGGCCACGGCACCCCTGCAAACATCCAGGAATATCGCGGCAGACCCTGCCCCGCTTCCTGTTGCGTTGCGCAAATTTGGCTGCCTGCCACCAATCCTCCTCCGTAGTGAACATTTTTTTAATTATATAAAACAATAGTTTATAAGTGCATTGGTCACTCGAGACTATTTATTTTGCACTGCACAACAAATTCCATTATATTGCACTGCACAACGCGACTCCGGAAAGAGGATTACCAATATGACTAAGAAAGACTCATTCGCAACGATGTTCAATTTCAACGAAGGCATGTTCAACTTTAACGAAAGCGCTTTTGCGCCCTTCGCAGAATTTACAAAGCTCACCGCCGAGACTTTCGAGCAGGTTGCCCGCTACCAGTACGAAGTGGCCGGCGACCTCGTGGAAGCGGGTATCCAGCAGGTCAACCTTCTCGGCCGTGTCGAGAAGCCGGAACAGCTGCTCCAGGCCGAAATGGATCTGGGCCAGAGCCTCGGCAAGAAGCTCGGCAAGCGTTCCGAAGTGTTGCTGAAAATCGCCAGTGACGCCCAGTCACGCTATCGCGATCTTGCCGGCCAGACCATGGCCGACGTGAAAGCCAAGGCCGCCTGATTTAGCCGGCTCCAGACCCCCGGGGCGGCAACGTCCCGGGGGTTTTTTTGTGCTCGACCAGCCGTTTCCGCGGCCGTTTCGGGCTGGCAAGGCTGACCCTGGACAACTTTGACGATTATCATCGGGTCATGGCTACCGAACATCTGATAAAGAAATATGCAAATCGCCGCCTCTACGACACCACCCAGAGCTGTCATGTCACCATGGACGGCCTGTTTGACCTGATTGTGGCCGGTGACACGATTCGCGTCATCGACGACAAGAGCGGCGAGGACATCACCCGGTCAGTGCTGCTGCAGGTGATCACAGAGCAGGAAGCGCAAAGCGGGCAACCGATTCTGAGCGCGGGTCTGCTGCAAAATCTGATCCGTTTCTACGACAATCCGCTGCAGGGTTATTTCAGCCGCTTTCTCGAGGACAGCGCCAGCCGTTTCATCGCCGAACAGGGGCGCGTGCAGTCCGAGGTCGAGGCCTTTATGGAAAAGCTGCCATTGGGCGAACTCGGCCGCCTCGCCAAGACCAACCTGGATAGCTGGCAAAAGCTGCAGCGGGAGATGCTCGACGCGTTACAGGGCCGGCCACCGAGCGGTAAAGACGACGCCGACTAGCGATTGCGCTCAGGGCGCAGCCGTCGCTATCAGGATACGCAGTTCGCCGACCCGCTCCGCCCCGTCTGCCGGGCCGTAGCGGACAATCAGGTCCATGCGGCCATCGTCATCGAGATCGCGGGCCTCGACCATCTGACCGTTGCGTGGCAGTGGCAGCGACAACGCCTTTTTTTCGCGCTCGCCAAACAGCCGCGGCTCGCCCACCCCGGGATAGACGGTCAGCTCATCGCTATCCTCCTGCACCAGCAGCTCGGCGAGCCCGTCACCGTCGATATCTGCGATGATCACCGCCGGGTAACGCAGCAGACCCGTCTCGAGATCGAACTCGACTTTGAATCGGGTGCGGTAGTCAGAATCTTCCGGGTAGCCTCCTCCTGGACGCATCCGGTAGACATCCAGATCCACGCTGATACGCCCGGAAAACAGTGCGCTGACAACCCTGGCGAGACCGAGTCGAGTAGATGGCGTCGCGATATCCATCAGGCCATCGCCATCGACATCTACCACCAGCGGGTCGAATTGAATACCACCGGAGGCGATACTGCCGTCCGCCGTACCGGGGTAGACAAGAGCATCTCCGTTGCGCTGCCCCAGATAAAGATGATATTCGCTGCGGCGGTCGAACACCCCTTTGCTGATGGACTTTTCAGTCAGCAAATCGGGGATCTGGTCAGCGTTGAAATCGCGAACCAGCTCGACCTCCTCTATCTCGAGATCGCTTTGATCCACCTGGCCGTCGTCGCGCTCCCATCGTGCGCGCTGTTTCTCGCTCGCCAGCGGCGCGCCTACAGAATCGCGCCGGCCCAATGCAGGGAAGCTGGCGTCCGTTCCCTGGGCGAACGAAAGAAACTCCGTATCGAGCAGGAAAACCAGATCGTCCAGCCCGTCGCCATTGACATCGCCGCGGTGCGGCAGCCGAGGCTGATAGCTGACCCGGTCGTCATAGATTTGCACCCGCGCCGAAACTTCCAGCAGCATCCGTTCGAAGCCCGTCGCGGATTGGCGAGCGAGCAGCCAGCCGCCAAATTGCGGCAGCAGAATATCGTCTCTGCCGTCGCCATCGACGTCGCGGACAAAATCGGAAAATGCCGGGCCCTGCGCCGTCTCGCCGTGGTACAAACTCTGCAGCTCGGCAACGTGCACCAACGCTCCGCGTTCCGCGTCCAGCTCAGCCACGCCGCGCTGGTCAAGAAAATACAGCGCGTCAGAACCCTGCCGCAACGGATCTCCGGTGTCGTAGAAAAACACCGAGGCCGGAATACCGCCGGTGGCGATGAGGTTTCCGTCCACCGCTGAAATAACACTGAACCGCCATTGCTCGTCTTGCCGTCCGACCGCAACCAGCGCCGCTGTGCCATCAAGATCCATGGCGACCGGAGCCTCATCAACGGAATGATCGAGGCGCACGATGATCTCGCGAAAATCGCTGGCGGCATAAGCCCCGGGCACGGCCAGCACGATAGCCGCGACAACGCCCGCGAACCGCGCCGCCGCGCTAGTAAACGCGGTAACCGCCATGCCGCTTTCGACTCAGATAGTCGAGCCAGCGGAATCCAAGAAAACCGCCCGCCGCGAGACCCAGCGCCAGCGCCACTGCGGTCCAGTACCAGTCCAGCCGCAACCGGTCCGCACCGGTCTGCGCCAGCAGGGCCTCGTAGCGTGAACCGAGTGTAGCCACCTGAGCTTGCAGCTCCCCGGCTTTCGCCTCGGCACGCTGCGCACGTTGCGAATCGGTTGCCGCCGCCTGAGCCAACTCGTCGCGCTCCGCCGACAGTGGCTGCACCAGTGCCTGCGCCTCGGCGAGCGACTCTTCGAGTTCGAGTACGCGCAGCCGGGCCGGTTTGGCGCTGACCAGAAACGCGCTCTTCGCCCAGCCTTCGCGTCCCTCGGCGTTACGCACCATCAGAAAATAGGTGCCGCGCTCGAGCACTTCGACGGCGTCCCCGCTACTGAGATTTGCCACCGCCGGAGCATTGTCGCGCGGTTCGGCGTGCATTCGCAGCCGCAACTGGTCGGTTACATACATCGTCTCGGCGCTGGCGCCGGGCACAACGATCACTGCCAGCAATGCGGCGGCCAATCCGCGCAAAACCGCGGTCAGGGTGCGAGGCGGTCGATCTGCCATAGGTTGTCCTCCATGCGACGGTACAGAAACCTGTCGTGCAGCCGGTTCGGGCGCCCTTGCCAGAATTCGATACTTTCGGGCCAGACCCGGTAACCGCCCCAGAAATCGGGCAATGGCACTTCGCCGTCATGCCACTTGCGTCGCATCTCTTCGAATTTCATCCGCAACAGCTTGCGCGAGGAGATCACGCTGCTCTGGCGCGAAATCCATGCACCGACCTGACTCTCGCGCGGGCGCCGCGAAAAATATCGCAGTGTTTCTGCTCTCGATACCGTTGCGGCCGGACCGCTTATCGTCACCTGGCGCTCCAGCTCGAGCCACGGGAACAGCAGCGACACCTGCGAATTCCGCGAAATCTGACTGGCCTTGCTGCTTTCGAGGTTGGTGAAAAAAACGAAACCCGTGCGATCAAAATACTTTAGCAAAACGGTTCTCAGGCCGGGACTGCCCACACCGTCAACAGTGGCGAGACTCATCGCATTCGGTTCGCGTACGCCGACGGCACAGGCTTCCTCGAACCAGCGCTCGAACTGGGCCACCGGATCTTCATCCAGATCGCCGCGCTCCAGCCCGGCACGCGTATACTCTCGTCGCAGATCAGCAATATCCAGAGTCATGCAGTTGGCGCAGTGTGGCTCCCGGGATATGCCGGGGCAAACTAGAATAGAAGAAAATTCCATGGGTATCGAGACAAAAAACAATCCGCCGTTCAGCTACTCCATGATCGCCCGCTACTGCGCACTCTCGTTACTGGCACTGAGCGCCGCCCACTCCCCGGTCGCGGCCAAAGCAGCGGAATCGATCGAAGCCCCTCCTCCACGAAGTTCAGGGGAAGGCCCGTACCCGAAACTGATATTGCGCGGCGTTACCCTTGTCAATGGCACTGGCGCACCTCCGCGCGGGCCGCTCGACATCGTAATCGCCGGCAACCGTATCGAGAATATCGTCAGTGTCGGTTACCCGGGTGTACCGATCGACCCTGACAAGCGGCCGGCGGCCGCGACCGGCGATCGCGAGATCGATCTTGCCGGTCACTATGCGCTGCCCGGTTTCATCGACATGCATGGCCATATTGGCGGGGTGGCGCAGGGAACGCCCGCCGAATATGTTTACAAGCTGTGGCTCGGACACGGCATCACGACCGTGCGCGACCCGGCCAGCGGTAATGGCATCGAATGGGTGCTGGAGCAAAAACGGCAAAGCGAAAACAATGCAATCGCCGCACCCCGGATATTCGCCTATGTCGCATTTGGCCAGGGCCGTGACGAACCGTTCACCACGCCGGAGCAGGCGCGGCGATGGATCGCCGAGCAGGCCAAACTCGGGGCCGATGGCGTGAAGTTCTTCGGCGCCCGGCCCGACATCCTCGAGGCCGCACTCGACGAAGCGCAAAAAAGAGGCCTGCGCACGGCAATGCATCATGCCCAGTTGGAGGTGGCGCGGGCGAACGTCGTGGACACGGCCGGGTGGGGCCTGACCACGATGGAGCACTGGTATGGTCTGCCCGAGGCGCTGTTCGACGAGCGCACGATCCAGGATTACCCGGCCGACTATAACTACAACGACGAACAACACCGCTTCGGTGAGGCGGGAAGACTATGGGCGCAGGCAGCCGTCCCGGGGAGCGAGCGGTGGATCGAAGTGCGCGACAGGTTGATCGAACTCGATTTTACGATCGACCCGACTCTGACCATTTACGAGGCCAGTCGTGACCTGATGGCGGCGCGGCGGGCGGAATGGCACGACCAGTACACCCTGCCCTCGCTGTGGGACTTCTTCACCCCCAGCCGCAAGGCGCATGGCTCGTACTGGTTCTACTGGACGACCGCGGACGAAGTTGCCTGGCGCAATAATTTCCGCCGCTGGATGGACTTTCTGGTGGACTATAAAAACCACGGTGGCAGGATCACGGTCGGCTCGGATTCCGGCTACATCTACAAGATTTACGGTTTCGGATACGTCGAGGAACTGGAGCTGTTGCAGGAGGCGGGTTTCAGCCCGCTCGAAGTGCTGCGCTCCGCGACCATCAATGGCGCCGAGGCGCTGGGCGCAGCCGCCAGCATCGGCTCGGTCGAGCCCGGCAAACTGGCGGACCTGGTAATCGTTGATGCCAATCCGCTGCAGAACTTCAAAGTCCTGTACGGAACCGGAGCGATAAGGCTGGATAAGAACAACCGGCCAGTGCGCGCGGGTGGCATCAAATACACCATCAAGGACGGCATCGTGTTCGACGCCGAACGACTGCGCGAGGACGTCCGGCGCATCGTGGCTGACGCCAAATCCGAGTCCGGCAGGACGCAGTTGTTGCAGCCCGGAGCGGAACCGCAGTAAAACGGGCACAGATAGTGCCGCGGGCAAAGTGTGAACCGGGTCCTGTCGCGATAACTCCCGTCGCTGCTAGCGTCACATTGGCGGATTTCTGCCAACTTGTCATAATCTGCCAAAAGTGAGCAGCGCCAAAATGATTACCCATACTTCAACTAAACGCGCCATCTCGTTGCTGAAGAACGCACTGCGGGAATGGGACGCAAAATTGCTGTCGCTCCAGGAGCAACTGGAGGAACGCGACTGCGTAATTGCGGCGCTAAAGGCAGAATCCGGCACTGCACGCAAAAAAGGAATCGGCCGACTGGAGAAGAAAATCGGCCGCGCCAAGGAACGCGCAGCCGCCCTCGAAACCGTTCTCGACAACACCCGCACCGAGCTTGCAGCCGCCAATGCCAAACTCAAAGAGCGCGCGGACCTCATCCTGCGTTTGTACGAACAGGATGGCGGGAGCGCGCTTCGCTTTGGCGCAAGCGCGCCGGACCAGGACAAACACGCGGCGGAACTGGCCGCGCTGGAACAAGGCATGGCACGGCGCCAACTCGTCATCTCGCAACTGGAAGCGGCGATAGCGGAGTTGCGCGACCAGCTCCATTGCAGCCGTCGCGACGAACAGCGAAATCTCGAGTCTGTGGCCGGCGTGCGGCGCCAGGCTGCGTTACACAGGCAGGTCATCGACGACCTCGGATCCCGGCTCGGCCGCAGCGAGGAACAGGCGAACGCGCTACGTGATGAAATCGCACGGCAACGCAACCATGCCACCGACCTCGAGGAAGCACTCGCAGCGCGCGATCGGGCCCTGGGCGAGGCCGAGACCGGCCGCCGCGAAAGCGACAACCAGCTTAGCGAGCTCAGACAACAACTTGGCCACAAAATCGACCACCTCAATTCACTCGAGCGCGAACTTGCGGCGTGGCAAAACAAGCATGCCGCGGTGGAATCCCAGGTTCAGGAGCGCCAGGGACAGATCGAGGATATGACCCATCGGCTTGGCGCCAGCCAGCAGACTGTCGATGCGTTACGCGCCGAAAGCGCTGAACTCAAACAGCGCAACCGGGTGACCTCGATCGAGGAGAGACTGGTCGTCTCGCGGCTCGAAACCGCGCTGAAAGGAGCGCAGGAGAAAGCCCACGAATTCGAGACCATCGTCGCAGCGGAGCGCGCCCAGGTCAGGGAACTCGAGCGGGATATTTCCAACAAGGAACTCGAACTCGGCGCGATCAACGAACGGCTCGAGGTAAACGAACGAGAACTCAGCCACTATCGCGAACGCTTTGAACAGGCATCTCAACTCGAACGCCAGCTCGGCGACCGCGACAAGACGATCGAGCAACTGCATTGCGAGGTCGATATGCAGAAACGCGCCAACGTCGCACTCAAACAGGGTGTCGACAGCCTGCGTCAGTACAAACGTTTTGCGGAAGAGAAGCTCGACCTGCTGAAATCACGCATTCGCGACCTCGAAAATACCGAATCCGCCGCCAGCGCGACTCCGACCGTACCGCAGCCAGAGGTCGATGAATTGCTGGCCGGCCGCGATCGGCGCATTGCCGCACTGGAAACCGAGCTGCAGCAGATGGTGGCTGCGGACGAAGACGAGACCACGACACTGCGCGAGCAGATCAAGGAGCGCGAGGTGAGCCTGCAATCGCTGACCGCGCGGCTCGAAGAACGCGAGAATGCCAACGTCCGGTTGCAAAGCGCTCTCGACAAGCGCAAGGAAGAGAGCCTGCGCAACGCGGCAACGGTGGCGGAACTGAACACGCGCGCCAGCGCCGAACAGGAACGTGCGACGGCACTGGAATCCAACCTCAAGGCAGGCCAGGAACTGATCGAGTCGCTGCAGCAGGATCTGCGGAATCTGCCTGGACTGGAACAGCGGTTGCAAGCGAGCGAGGAGCAACTGGAGAAGATTCGCAGCGAACGCGAATCCAAGAACGAGCTAATTGAAAGCCTGCAGAACGATGTCCGCGACCTGACCCGTGCACGTAAACGCATGCGCGAGCAGGATGCCGAGATCAGCCGTATTCGCGCCGATCTCGAGCAACAACAGCAGGCGCTGAGCAGTGCCCAGGCCGAATTGACCGGGCTCCGCTCCGATCATGCCGATGCCGACCTGGCCGAGAAACTCAGCGAAAAGGAAAAGGCGATCAACGTCCTGTCGGGGGCGCTACGTAATCGCGACGCCGCGGTTGCAACGTTGACGCGCAAGATCGACGAACTGAAACGGCGTTATGCCGACCTCGAAAATCAGTATGTCAGCACCAACCCGACCATGCCCAGCCTGCAGGCAATTTCGGATAAAGGCTCTGGCGGTCGCGACTGATTACCTCACCAGACCCTGCTTGCGCAGCTTTTCAGCCAGCACCGGCGCGGCCGATTTGATTATCCCGCTGTCCTCTTTCGGATTCGAGGTCTCGCTGATGGCCGACCAGACTTCCTTGCCGCTCGCCACATCGAAAAAACTGGTCGACAGGTAGATGCGGCCCTCGGAGGAGTTGAAGCCCGGCGAGTAGGCATAATCCATGGCCCGCTGATAGCGGTCGAAATAGAACTCCCGGCCCATCGTATTGGCGTGCTGATAGCCTTCGAACTCCGCCTCGCCGAGGAAAAATGACGACACCACGCCGTCGACATTCTCCCGCTTGACCACCGGCACGACGTTGGCGCGATTCATTTCCACGTCGGCGGCAAAATGCTCATGGCTAACCAGGACTTCGGTACTGTCCGAGCGCAGCAATCCGGCCACGGTGTCTTCATAAAGCACCCTGTTCTCGTAGGTCTTCGCTGTGGCGATCACCATAACCCTGGAATACGGGGCACCGCTGACATCGGGGGCGCGCCATTCATTTTCGAGCTTGCTGCTCGTGCAGGCCGCAAGCACAAGCAAAATCGCCACCAGGTACAAAGTCCGCATCGCCGCATCTCCCTCTAGTCGTTACCGCGCTCGATCGTGTAATCGTCCGCATCGCGCAAAAACGGCAATTTCTCGCGATAGGCCGACTGAGCCGAAAGATCGAGACTGACCGTCGCAATACGCGGCTCCCGCCCAAGCTCGACAATAGGCTCGCCACTGTACTCGCAGACCGTGCTATCGCCAACATATCTGTACCCATTACCGTCTTCGCCGGTACGATTGACCGCGACGACATAGCACTGGTTCTCGATTGCGCGGGCCCGAAGCAGGCTGCGCCAGTGCTGGCGCCGCGTATCCGGCCAGCTGGCAACGAAAACCAGCAGGTCGAATTGGCCGCGATTGCGGCACCAGGCGGGAAAGCGCAGGTCGTAGCAAATCTGCGGGCAGATGCGCCAGCCACGATAGTCAATCACCACGCGCTCCCGGCCCCGGTTATAAACCCGGTCCTCCCCGCTCAGCGTGTATAAATGACGTTTGTCGTAGACCGTGAACAAGCCATCGGGCGGCATAAACACGAAACGATTGAAAAATGCGGTACCTTCGCACACCGCGAGACTGCCGCAGACGGCAATATTGTTGCGGGCGGCGAGAGCCGCCATCCACGCAACGCTGGCGCCATCCATCGACTCCGCGCATTGGCGCGGGGTCATACTGAAACCTGAACTGAACATCTCCGGCAGCACAACAACATCCGTGTCGCCGGCGAGGTCGCCGATCACTGCCTCGAAATGGCGCCGATTGGCCGCCGCGTCGTGCCAGAACAGACTGGCCTGTACCAGGGAGATGCGTAATTCAGACATTGGCGCGCCCCTCACAATAACGCCGCGAAGAACCGGAACATTCGTGACAGCACCTTTGCCTGACACGGTACACTGAGCGGGTAATCCATGGAACCGGTTGGCAGTGGGCCTCTACCAAAAATTCGTTTTGCCGCATCTCGTACACCTCGCATGCAAACAGCGGCCGATGCAGCGCCAGCGGGCCAGGATTATCCCGCAGGCCGAGGGGTTCGTGCTCGAAGTAGGCATGGGCTCCGGTCTGAACCTGCCCTTCTACGACGCGAACGCTGTAACGGCAGTACTCGGCGTAGAGCCCGCCGCTGAAATGCTCGGCAAGGCGGCCACCGTGGCGCATTCCGCGGCGGTTACGCTGCACCGTGTGCAGGCCATCGGCGAGCAGATACCCCTTGCCGACCGCAGCGTGGACACGGTCGTACTGACTTTTACATTGTGCACGATCCCCGACACTGCGCCCGCCCTGGCCGAAGTCGCACGGGTATTGCGTCCTGGCGGGCGCATGTTGTTCTGCGAACACGGGCTCGCGCCCGAGCCGAATGTAAGGGCCTGGCAACGACGCTTGAATCCGTTGTGGCAACGCCTTGCGGGCGGCTGCAACCTCGACCGCGATATACCACTGATGATAGGAGCCGCCGGTTTCGATCTCGAACGCATGGAGACCATGTATGTGCCTGGCTGGAAACCCGCGAGCTTCAACTACTGGGGCTGTGCGCGGCCACGCCAGCCGTAGCTATCGCCACGAGTGCGGCAAGGCGGTTTGCATTGGCGGTACCGCGCGCTACGCTTTTGCACTGATTCGTACAACCCGGGAGGCCTCTGATGCCGGTATTGCTGTCCCAGGCCACGCGTGTCGCCGCGCATGGCAACCAACCAAAACAAATCGATGAGTACATCGGCCGGGTAAATTCCGCTGACACACGGCTCAGCATCGCCCACATGCATTCACCGCCGGGCTGGACCGAGCCCGGGCAGACACCGGAATTCGACGAATACACCGTGGTTCTCAGCGGCTGTCTCAGAGTGGAATCAAAGGGCGGAATCCTCGACGTTCGCGCCGGACAGGCAATTGCCGTCAATGCCGGCGAATGGATCCGCTACAGCAGCCCCGAGGCAGACGGTGCGGAGTACATTGCGGTATGCCTGCCGGCATTCTCGCCGGATACGGTTCATCGCGACCCGGATGACGAACCGCAGTGACTGCCACGCGTTTCCACGAAGATCTCGGGTCCGGCACACTACGGGTCAGCAAAGCCGAGGTCCTCGCTTTTGCCCGCAAGTACGATCCCCAGTAGTTCCATGCCGACGAGGAAGCCGCCCGTGACTCGGTTTTCGGCGAAGTCGTGGCATCGGGCATCCATACGATGGCGATGTGGCGCCAGCTCGATCACCAGATTGCCGCGGACATTGCATGGATCTGTGGAATCGCCTGGGATGATGTCCGCTTCCCGCGCGCAGTGCGGCCCGGCGATACCCTGCGTGCGCGTGCGACCTGTCTCGATAAGCGCGTGTCGCGCAAGGACCAGACGCGCGCGTCGTCATTTACCGTTACGAGTTGATTAACCAGCATGACGAGATCGTTTTCGAATGCAACAGCACCAACCTCGTACAGCGCCGCCTGTGAAAGCCGTCACGGTCCGCCATCGACGGGTGGTGGATCGGCCCGGGGCTTGCTGACGAGGCCCTCGACCTGTCTGTATACCTCACTATTGACGATGCCCGGCACATTCTCTGCGAGCCATTCCAACTGGTCGCGTGCGCGCGCGCTGTCACCAGTGTGCTCGGCACAAATCCGCGCTTCGAGCATTGCCGCCGCACCACTTTCCGCGCTACCGGCAAACCTTGCCGGGACTGGCGCAAGCAGCGCCGTGGCAAGGCGATAACGGCCGGTCGTGGCCGCGGCCCGGGCCATCGTCAGCGTCGCCGCCGCACTGGACAGCACGAACCCGGGCTCCATGCGGCAGCCCCATTCGCAAACGTCGAGCGCTGCGGCCGCATTACCGGTCCTGGCCGCGCCGTCCCCTATCCGCAGCGCAACCCGCAGCGCGAGCCGGGCATGACCGTTTTCCTTCAGCTCCTCGAAAAACCAGCGCATCGCCGCCCCCGGGCGTCGCGTCCCGCTCAAAACCTCCTGCAACAATGCCTCCGCTTCGTCCACGCGGCCGCTGCCACAGGCCAGGTGAACATGGTCGAACGCCCGCTTCCAGATTTCGTGTTCCGCCTCCTCATGGCGCTCGCGTAACAGTTCCGACTCCGAATAGACGCCGAGTTCGAGCGAGTCGCGCCGTGCAAAAATCTGCAGGCCGAGCCATCTGGCGACGGCAAAAAAGGCGAGCAGCATCGCCAGATGGGCAAAGAAAGAACCGATCACAAAAGACTGCGCGGCCACAAGCGCAGCGCTCGCGGCCAACAACACCAGCACCATTGCCGGATAGCGCCAGCCCATTGCGGCGGCGAATCCGGCCACAACCCGCGGGTCGAGGGCTCGCCGCACACTGCCTTCCAGTGCCAGTAGCGCGACCCCGGCGGGCAACCATGAGATCACCAGCAGACCGAGACACATTGCCGGGACCGGGCTTTGCGGCGGTCCCAGTCCAAACCAGAAACTGGCTCCGGCCGCGGCCAGAACACAGAACCTGAGCGCCGGATTGCGATGCTGGTTGACGATAAGAGAGGCATCGAACTCCGGAGCAAGCGACTGACCCAGTGCGGAGGTTTCGACGATCGCGAAACCGTACACGAGCAACCCGAACCCCAGCATCACCCATGCCGGGAGCAACAGCCATGCCATCGCCACATGGGTCACCGCGAGCCACATGCCAAGGCTCCAGAGCAGAATCGTCAGCAATGCTCCCGCCGCTGCGATCGCGATCAGACGCATCTGCAGAAGGTAACGAATCAGGCTCATTGCGACGTTCTGGCTCCGGCATTCTATTCGGCATCACCTTAGCCTGATCCGCACAACTACGTACACTCCAGCGACCTGATTAGTGGGAGAATTTCGTTCGTGAGCGCGGACCTCGCGGGTACCGACGCTTCAGGGGGAGAGCAGCCCGAATCTGCGAGTATCCAATCATGAGGAGAAATACCATGCAACGCGCAATTATTGTTTCCGCCGCATTAGTGGCGCTTCTGGCCGGAGCACCGGCATTTGCACACGACAAAGGTGATTTCGTCATCCGTGCTGGTGCCACCTGGGTTGACCCGAAACAGAACAACAACGACATCGTCGATGTCGATGACGACTGGAGCCTTGGCCTGACGGCGACCTGGTTCTACACCGAACACTGGGCCCTGGACTTGCTGGCTGCATATCCGTTCGAACACGACATCAGCCTGCGAAATTCGGTCGACCCGTCGAAACCCGACGTCGGCTCGACCAAGCACCTGCCGCCGACCCTTTCGGTGCAGTATCACTTCATTCCCGACGGCGCGGTACAGCCGTATGTGGGAGTTGGCGTCAACTACACTTATTTCTTCGATGAAGATACGAAAGGTCCGTTGTCGGGCGCCGACCTCGACCTCGACGACTCCTGGGGTATCGCATACCAGCTCGGCTTCGACATCGCCTTTACCGAACGCTGGGTGGGCAATATCGACTTCCGTTATATCTCGATCGAGCCCGATGCAGAAGTGAACGGTGAGGGTATCGGCGACGTCGAAATCGACCCGTTCGTCGCCAGCGTGATGTTCGGCTACAGGTTTGGCAGATAGTCGAGTTCTGATCGAACTACCCTCCGGGGAGAATGGACGGGGTCGCCGGGTACATCCGTGCGGCCCCGTGTTTTTTTTGCCACCCGGCATACGAACCCGGGTCAATGCTGATTGACCCCCGGCTGTCTGCCATGCTACGAAATAGGCTGTTTCAGCACGCGTTATCGTAATCAGGAGAAATTTCATGCGCCTGGCCGCACCGATTTGCATTTCTTTCCTCGCACTGGGGCTGACCGCGTGTGGTGATTCGGACACACCCGAGACGGCCACTGACGATGTGTCGTCACATATGCAGGAGCATTTCAACAAGGTCACCGAGGTCCGTGAAGCCCTGGTGATTGGCGATCTCGAGGCCGCCCATGAGCCAGCCACATGGCTGGCCGAGCATGCGCCGTTCGCCGATCTGCCGCCCGCATGGGAACGTTATCTCGACTCCGTCCGCGTCTCCGCACTCGAGGTGCTGGGGGCGCGGGGCCTGGAGGACGCGAGCTACGCGACCGCAACGATGGCCGTGGCGTGTGGCGATTGCCATTTACAGAACGGCATCGCCGATCAGTTCGGTGGCAGCGTCGAGCCGCCGGATGAGGAAACGGTCCAGGCACACATGCAACGCCATCAGTGGGCACTCGAGAGAATGTGGGAAGGTCTGCTCGGCCCATCCGCCAGTGCCTGGGACGATGGAGTCGGCATGCTGGCCGACGTGCCGCTCACGGCACATGACAGTGTCGATGGCACCGGTGAGGGCAATGCACTCGAGGAACTTGCGCGCACCGTGCATGCGCGCGCTGCCATGGGTTTTGTTGCCGACAGCGTGGAAAAGAAAGCACAGGTATTCGGTGACGTGCTGACCGCATGCGGAACATGTCACCAGAAATCGGGGCGCACCGTCGATAACAGCGGACCCTAGGAATCGTTTGCCGACGGTGCCAGGATATCGGTCGTTATCTGTGCCGGCGTAGCAGCACCGCATAACGCCAGCGCAACATCGAGTTCATGCTGTAACGATTGTATTGCCGCAATGATTCCGTCGCCGCCGCCGACCGCCAGGCCCCACAACACGGGCCGCCCAACCAGTACTGCCGCAGCGCCATACGCCAGCGCCTTGACTACGTCGGTCCCGCGGCGGATACCGCCGTCAACAAACACCGGCGCCCTGCCGTCGACCGCCGCTACAACCTCCGGCAATGCCCGGATGGTCGCGCAGGCGGTATCGAGCTGGCGACCACCGTGATTGGAGACCATGACGCCGTTGGCACCGAACTCGATGGCAAGCCGTGCGTCGGCCGGATGCACGATGCCCTTCAGCAGAACCGGAAGCCTGGTGATGCTTTTGAGCCACGCAACGTCGTCCCAGTTTAGCGCCGGGTCGAACAGCGAATTGACGTACGCGGCAAGACCGGAGTCGCCCTGTCTTTGCGGCATGTCGCCGTATCCCCCCGGCAACGCATTGGCGACACTGATTCCTTGCGGCAGATGGAACTGATTGCGGACGTCACGCTCGCGCCGACCCCATATCTGGGCGTCGACCGTCAATACGATGGCGGCTGCACCGGCCGCCTCGGCTCGCGCGACCAGCTCACGGGTCAGGCCGCGATCGCGATAAACGTAGAGTTGAAACCACACTTGCCGGTACTCGGCAATCACCTCCTCCATCGGCACCGTGGACAGACTCGACAACACCATCAACGTACCGAGTTTCTTCGCCGCGCGGACAGTCGCCATCTCGCCGTCCTCACAAGCAAGCCGGTGAAATGCGGTCGGCGCAAACAAAACCGGCGTATCGAGAGTGCTGCCCAGAATAGTGGTAGCGAGACTGCGCTGGCTCACATCCACCAGCACCCGATATCGCAACGCAATCTCCTCGTAAGCGTCGCGGTTGGCGCGTAGCGTGATTTCGTCCAGAGCGCCGCCGGCGTAATAGTCATAGACCATCTGCGGCAAGCGTTCGCGCGCTGCGCTCTCGAATCCCGCCAGATTCAGTGGCCAGTCCGTCATCGTCATTCCCTCGCGTTGCGGGCGTGTGCGTTACCGCTGCGGTAAGCTTACCCACCCAGAACTTACAGCAGCGGCAGCCACTCGGCTACAGCCAGGACGTGCACACTCGCGATGGCCCGAGACCACCGAATCCCCGCCAATGTCTATGTGCTTGCTGTCTGCCAGTCGCTGTCTGTCTCGTGCACGCTTTTTCTTGGCCTTCTGGGCGGGATCATCGGCGCGGCAATAGCACCGAATGCGAGCCTGGCAACATTGCCGGTCTCGTGCGGCATCGTCGGTACCGCCATCACGACGATTCCCGCAGCAATGTTGATGCAGCGCCTTGGACGCCGCCGCGCTTTTGCCGTTGGCGCGCTAATTGCCGTGGCTGCGGGGCTACTGGCCGCGGCAGCTATCTCGGCGGCAAATTTTGCCGTTTTCTGTGTTGCCGGATTCGGTATTGGCGCTCATATGGCGTTCGCCCAGCATTACCGGTTTGCCGCGGCCGAAAGCGTGATTCCGGCGCGGGTGAGCCAGGCGATATCCGTGGTGTTGCTGGGCACGCTGCTGGCCGCGATACTGGCACCCGGCCTCGCCACGCGCAGCGCCAACTGGATCGATGCCAGCCGCTACTCGGCATCGTTCATAGTCGTCAGCCTGCTGGCGCTGGGAGCAGCGATACTGGTGCAATTTGCGGCTCCCACCAGGCAGCCGGGAGAAACCAGCAGCGAACCCGCGCGACCACTTAGAGTGATCATGGCGCAGCCGCGCTTCGTCGTTGCGGTCATCAGCGCCGCGGTCGGTTACGGGGTCATGAGCTTTATCATGACGGCCACCCCGATAAGCATGCACGTACACGATGGCTACAGTCTTGACGACACGGCCTGGGTGATCCAGAGCCATGTTCTGGCGATGTACCTGCCATCGTTTTTCAGCGGTGCACTGATCAGGCGATTTGGTCCGCGAAAGATGATGCTGACCGGTATCGCCGCTAATATCGGGTGCATCGGACTCGGACTCGCCGGACGCGGAATTCATGACTACTGGGGCGCCCTCGTCATGCTCGGTGTCGGCTGGAATCTGCTGTTCGTCGCCGGCACGACGATGCTGACCGCTTGCTACAACCGCGGCGAGAGATTCAAGGTTCAGGCTGCAAACGATTTCGCGGTGTTCTCCGCCTCTGCCGCGGGATCGTTTGCGGCAGGCAGCGTCCTCCATGCATGGGGCTGGCAGGGCGTCCAGCTTGCCGCGGCACCGTGCCTCGTTCTGATCCTGACCGCGCTGATTCTGATCCGGACCCGCGGTGACAAAGAAACAGCAGCGGCAACGGCCGGACGCGGGAAGACCGCGGACTGAGGCGAACGCCACGCCCGCCAGCGCGTGCGGGTGAAAATCTCGTCCTGGCCAGGGCGTCGACCATGCTTCGCCGGGTAGAGGACCAATGCCTTCGGCGCCCGTGCGCTGCGGCGAACTTGCGCCACGGCGACGGTAGTGAATTCGGCCGCACGATTCCGCTCGCAGCCATTGGCGCCGACTCCCATGCGCCACACAGGCAGCATTGGCACCGCTCCCGGTGGCTGCGCAGAGCGCCGCGAGAGGAGCGAATCCACCAGTCGGCTCTGGCCTTTGCGCGGAGCTTGGCCTAGCATGCCCGTATCGATACGACCGCATGGAGGCTCGTGATGACGGGGTCTACTGGCAAGAAAAAGAGCGGGCCGCGCGCCAAGAAAAAGCGCCGCGTCAGCAAAAAGCGGAAACAGACCGCGGCTCCGGAGGTGCCGGTCGATGCGCCGCCGGCGGAAGCGGCAGCGCCGTCTGAAGAGCCCGGAATGTTGTTCGACCTCGCAAACTCACCGTGGCTGAAAAAGGCCAGAGAACTCACTGGAGATCTGACCAGTAACGCGCTGCAGCTGGCATTGCGCACCGGAGAAGGACCGTTCCGTGTCGGTTCGTCGCTGCTGCTGGGTCGCGCCTCCAACGTGATGAGCCCCGAGCAACTCGAGGCAATGAAAGAAGCCGGATCCTATCTGCACGACATTCGGGAAACGACCGGGCTGACATTGAAAGATCTCGCCGACGCGCTCCAACTCGCTGATACCTCGTTGCTTGAAGCGGTGGAAAATGGCACCGCGACATTGTCTTTCGATCTGATACTGCGTATTTCCGCGCTGGTGGCTCGTCACGATCCGCTACCATTTATCATCCGCTTTGCCCGAACCTACAACCCGCGCATCGAGCAACTGGGCGAGAGCTGGGGCGCCAGCCGTCTTGCCAAGCAGTTCGAAAGGGAACGTAAGTTCGTCAACATCCTGCGCCGTCACGACAATGCCCGAGAGCTTTCCGATGAGATGTTCGCCAAGGTCATCGGACTTACCGAGGCCGCGTTTCAGCTCGGGCTCGAATTCGTCGAGGAACAGCAACCCGCAAAAGGCCGCCGTCGGCGCAGGAAAAAGCAGGAAACCGCCGAGTCCGATGACGACTAGCGCGCCGTAACCAATGGTGGCGACCCGCTAAAATTCCGCCATCGCTTACGGGAGTTCTGATTGCGTCAAACCGCAGCCAGCAAACGGCATCTGGAACAGAAGCTGCGGCCGATCAGGGAACTGCTCGGCCGCCGCGAATTGCTGGAGAAGTTGTCGATCGCGCCGGATTCGAGCCGCCGCGAGCTGGTCAGCGACCTCGTGGCACGGCAAACCCTGGCAGACCTGTCGAACAAGCTGGACAAACTGCACAACGCCGATATTGCGGAGCTGCTCGAAACGCTGCCGCTGGACGAACGGCTTTTTGTCTGGCGCCACCTTGCCGACGCGCGGGCGGGCGATGTGTTGTGGCAGGTGGCGGACGGTGTCGCGGAAACACTGATTGACGCAACAGCGGACGAGCGGCTGAAGAGCATCTGTATGCCAATGGAGGTTGGCGACCTGTCGCAACTTGCTGACCTGCTTCCCGGCGGCGTCCTCGAAAAGGTGCTTGGCAAACGCGATGCGGGCGAGCGCAGCTGGCTGCGCGCCTCTATCACTTATCCGGAAGATACGGTTGGCTCAATGATGAGTCCGGATGTACTGGTCGCACCCGCCACGGCAACATTCAAAAGCATTCTGAAAATGCTGCGCAGGGAAGGTGAATTCCCCGACCAGACCGACAAGCTGTTCATCGTCGACGAGAGACATCGCCTGCTTGGCGAACTGCCGCTGACGCGCCTGCTGCTGCACCGTCCACGCAGCCCGATTGGCGATGCCGTCGTGACAGATGTCATCGCATTCGAGCCTGGCGACAGTGTCGCAAGCGCGGCACAAGCGTTCGAGCGATACGACCTGATCAGTGCGCCAGTGGTCGACGAACGCGGCCGTCTGACAGGCCGCCTGACGGTCGATGATGTGATGGACTATGTCCGCGATGAGGCCGAGGAGGACGCGTTCCTGCGCGAGGGGCTGCGCGCGGATGAGGATTTGTTCGGCCCGGTATGGACAAGCGCGCGCCGGCGCTGGCTCTGGCTCGGCCTGAATCTGGCCACGGCACTTGTCGCGTCCCGGGTGATCGGGCTTTTCGAGGGCTCGATCGAAAAACTCGTCGCACTCGCGACGCTCATGCCGATCGTCGCCAGCATCGGCGGCAATACCGGCAACCAGACCGTCGCGCTGATCGTGCGTGGCCTTGCGACGGGAATGCTCGGTGCGGGTAACGTTCGTTACCTGGCGGTCAAGGAAATCGGCATCGCCACGATCAACGGCATCCTGTGGGGCACCGTGATGGGAATGATCACCTATGTCCTGTATCACGACCCCGGCCTTGCCGCGGTCATGGCTGCGGCGACGCTTCTCAACCTCGTTGTGGCTGCACTGGTCGGAACCGGTGTCCCGTTGCTGCTCGACCGCCTCGGGCGCGACCCGGCATATGGATCCAGCGTGTTGCTGACTTTCACGACCGACAGCATGGGATTCCTGATCTTCCTCGGCCTCGCCACAGTATTCCTGCTGGGATAGAGCAGGGAAGACAACAATATGGTTCTGGCGGACCATATTGTCCCCGGTATTCACATAATGCCGAATGTGTGAACTGCGCGCTGCTTGTAAACCCCGGTTTTGCCTCAAACTCAGTGGTTATGGAAATTCGTCTGCGAAACAGCCTCACCAACGCCGTGGAACTGACCGCCACCGACGCGTTGCATGTCGAATTTGCCGGCGATCTCGCCTGTCCGTTTAGCTATCTCGGCTTTACCCGGCTAAGACAGGCCCTGGCGCAACTGGAAACCGGACAGCCGCACGTTATTCGCTGGCTGCCGTTCCAGCTCCACCCCGATATCCCGCACTGGGGCATCGATTTCGACTCGTTTCTGAGCCGCCGCTTTGGCAGTCGTGACCAGGTGGAGCCGGCGCTCATGCAGATTACCGAACTGGGCCGCGAATCGGGAATCACTTTCGATTTCGCCCGCATCAGCCAGGTGCCGAACACACTCGATGCACACCGGCTTGCTCTGCTGGCCCAGGACCAGGGCAAACACGTTGATTTTGTCGACCGGCTATATCGCGCGGTTTTCGAGCAAGGCCTCAATATCGGTGACAGAGAAACACTGACCGGTCTTGCGGCGGCGAGCGGTCTCGACTTTGCCAGGACCGATGCCCTGCTGAGGGGCGATGAAAACAACATGACCGTGCAGGCGATGGATGCCAATCACCGCCTGCAGGGCGTGTTCGCGGCACCTCACTACATATTCAACGCGCGCGTCGCGGTGGCAGGTGTTCAGGACACCGATACCCTGATCACCGCGCTCGACTACGCGCTGTTCCAGCCGATGCCGGAAATCGGCAATCGCGCCAACCTTCACTAACGCGATCTGGCGCGGAAAATCTACCCCGGGGCGGCTCAGGCCTTGCGCGTCGCCATCCGCGCGAACCACGCCCACAAAGCGATAAATGCGGCGAGACCGGCCAGCATCGCGGCCGTCTCCGAACCGGCCCATCCGGTACCGAACCCGTCAGGCTTGCGCCCCTGGATAAAGGCGGCCGCGGCGATACCGACACCGAGTAAACCCTCGCCGCCGACAAACCCGGAAGCAAGCAACACGCCTTGCTCGCGCCGCGCCGCCCGCGCTTCGGCATTGGCCGCACGTCGCTCCAGCCAGTGACGCAGCATCCCGCCGACAAAGATCGGTGTCATCGTCGAGACTGGCAGGTAAACCCCGACGGCAAACGGTAGCGACGGAATCCTCAGCAGTTCGCAGGCCACCGCTATCGTCACACCCATCGCCACCAGGCCCCACGGCAGCGACTGATCCAGCACCCCGTCGATAACCAGTTTCATCAACGTTGCCTGAGGCGCCGGCAGCTCTTCGCTGCCAAAGCCGAACGTATCGGCCAGCAAAATCACGGCCAGGCACACGAATACACCGGACGTCAGCACGCCGATCAGTTCAGCGGTTTGCTGATAGCGCGGTGTCGCCCCAACCAGGAAACCGGTCTTGAGATCCTGCGAAGTATCACCCGATATGGAAGCGGCGATCGCCACAACACAACCCACCGTAATCGCCGCTACCTTGCCAGAAATGTCGGTCCAGCCCAGCGCGAGAAAGATGCCGGCAGTACCGAGCAGCGTCGCAATAGTCATACCGCTGGTCGGGTTTGACGTCACCCCGACCAGGCCGACGATACGTGACGCAACGGTTACGAAAAGAAACGCAAACACCACAACACAAACCGCGGCGACTATCCGCGCGCCGATGCCGCCGAGCACCCCGAACGCGGCTGGCGAAAGCGCCAGTATCAGGGCGATCAACAGCACGCCAAGACCGACAAATTTCAGCGGCAGATCGCGCTGTGTACGCAACGTCGCGGTCGGTCGTACTCCAGCACCGACCTGCCCGGCGATCTGGCCGGCGCCGACACGAAAACTTTCTATCATTACCGGGATCGAGCGGATCAGCGTCATGATACCGGCTGCCGCGACGGCACCCGCGCCGATATAGCGCACATAGCGGGTCCAGATACTGGACGGCGACATATCACGGATCAGTTGCGCGGTCTCCGGGTAAAGAGGGTCGGGCCGGGCGTCGCCCCAGATGGCGATACCGGGAATGATGACCAGCCAGGCCAGCAAACCACCACCCACCATTACGCTCGCAATACGAGGTCCGAGAATGTAGCCGACGCCGAACAGCGCCGCCGAGATGTCCATCCCGAGTTCGCCTTTTTTCACAAACGGCACCTTTGCGTGAACATCTCCCGGAATGATCTTTATCCACGAAGTCAGCAATTTGAAAAACGCGCCGACACCGAGTCCATAAAACACGAATCGTGCCTTGCTGCCGCCGATCTCATTGGCAACCAGCACTTCGGCACAGGCGGTGCCCTCGGGGTAAGGCAGCCGGCCGTGTTCGCGCTCGATCAGATAACGGCGCAAAGGCACCATGAACAGAATACCGAGCATGCCGCCGCACATCGCGAGCAGACTCATCTGCGCCAGTGTCGGTGGCATGCCCCACATGAACAAAGCGGGCAGCGTGAAAATCACGCCGCTGGCGAGCGAGCTCGACGCCGAACCGGTGGTCTGGGATAGATTGGTTTCGAGCAGCGTACCGGGCCGGCCACTGGCCGCGAGGATCCGGAATACAGCCACCGTCATCACCGCAACCGGTATCGAGGTGCTGATTGTGAGACCGGCCCGCAGACCGAGGTAGGCATTGGCGGCGCCGAAGACAATCCCGAACAATATGCCCAGCCCAACTGCCCGCAGCGTGAATTCGGCGGGGCTTTGGCTCGCCGCGATATACGGCTGATAGGTTTCGCCCTCTTTCAGCTCCACATAGGCGGCGTCACTGAGACCCCTGGCATTGCTTTCCGACATGCTTTCTCCTGTTTTCTCAGCGTGCAGCGCAGGGCGGCAGTGTGCCGATTGAACCTGCACGATTGCAAACTCAGCACGGAAAGATAAAGCTCTGCATGCCGGCGCAGCACCCTCATCAAAAGCGATAAGCGCGGCACACTGACCCGGCAGCAACAGGAAATAGCAGGAAAAAGGGATGATGCGGTCACTGAAGCCACCGAAAATCCTGCCGGGCGATATTGCCGGAGGCCTGTCGGCAATGGTGCTTTCTCTGCCCCTGGCACTGGCGTTCGGCGAACTCTCTGGTGCCGGACCAGTCGCGGGCTTCTACTCCGCTGCCTGCGTCGGTCTCGGCGCGGCGCTGTTCGGAGGAACGCCGGTCCAGGTTGCCGGCCCGACCGGACCGACCGCGCTGGTCATGGTAGCGCTGTATTCGCAATTTGCCGGGGAACCGGGGAAGGCATTCACGGTGGTAATGCTGTCAGGCCTGCTGCAGGTGCTGTTCGGGACGATGAAAATGGGCCGTTACATTACGCTGCTGCCGTATCCGGTCATGTCGGGATGGGCCAGCGGCATTGGCTGCACAATCATTCTCATGTCGTTGGCGCCGCTGTCTGGTTTGCCAACCCAGATGCATCCGACGACGGCATTGCTGAAGATCCCGGAGTATATCGAGACGCTGCGCAGCGATACCCTGATTCTCGGCCTCGGCGCGCTGGCAATCACACTGTTCAGTCCTAAAATGGTTGCACGGCGGTTTCCGCCGGCCTTGCTGGCCCTGACGATCGGCACGCTCGCCAGCGTTTTCTGGCTGACCGATGCACCGACCCTGCATTCTGCCGGCAACGGGTTACCGGACTGGCAAATCCCGGTGCTGAGCATTGCCGATGCCAGCACGATGTTCCTGTCCGCGCTATCGATTGCGTTGCTCGGCTCGATCGACAGCGTGCTGGCATCAATGGCGGCCGACAATGCCACCAACAGCTTTCATGATTCCGAACGCGAGCTTATTGGCCAGGGCATCGGCAACCTGGTCGCCGGATTTGCCGGCGGAATTGCCGGCGCCGGCGCCACATTGCGAACGATGACGAATGTCGCGGCAGGAGGCCGTACTCGCTGGTCGGCGGCGATATGCGCCTCGATGATGCTGGTTCTGGTACTCGCGTTCGGCTCGTTTTTCTCGGCAATCCCTGAAGCCGTGGTCGCCGGCATCCTGATCAAGATCGCGCTCGACACGATTGACTGGCGCTATCTGAAACGGGTTCGGACCGCACCACGCAGTGGCGTGGTGCTGATGTTTACCGTGATGGTGCTGACCATCGTTTTCAACCTGATTCTTGCCGCCGCGGTCGGGTTCATTCTGGCAAGCCTGATGTTCGTCAAGCGGATGGCCGATCTGCAACTCGAGTCCGTGCATGCAGTCGACAACCCCTCGGGCGAACCCGGACTGGCTCCCGAGGAAAGCGCAATGATCGAGCGCCTCAAGGATCGCGCGATGCTGATCCGGTTTTCCGGTCCGATTAGTTTTGGCGCGGCCAACCGGCTGCACAGGCGTATCTCCGGTTACCAGAACTACGACTGCGTTTTGCTCGATCTGACTGATGTCCCGGAGGTCGACTCAAGCGCGACACTGGCGCTCGAGAACATAATTATCAACTCACGCAAACATGATCACATCGTAATCCTGGTCGGATTGAAAACACCGGTTGCGCGAACCTTCGCAAAGTTCGGTATTCTCGACCTCATTCGCGAAATCGAGCGTTACCCAAGCCGCGCCGACGCGCTGCGCTATACGATCGAATTGCTCGGCGTCGACGTGGATGAAGATGCCGCGGAGGACGACAAAACCTGACCTCCCCTGCCTCGATCAGCGAATCAGTGCTTCCCAGTCACCGCTGTCCTTGGCCTGCACCGCGCGCGGCCGCGACGACGATTTCGAGGTGACGCAGGGCGTACCGCGTCGCCTGCGGATCCGGATCGTCGGGCGAACTCCGGCGCAACCCCTCCGGCGTCATGTCAAAAACCCACGACAACGTCATTGCGACCGGAAATCCGAGCACGAGCAAAAGCAAAACGAACCGCAGCGTCCAGTCCGGCAATCTCAGCAAGCCGACAAGCACGTCGGCGACCTGAAGCAACAACCAGGAAGTCACCGCATAGAGCCCGGCCACCCGGAACACCCTGCGGCGTTGTAATTCAGCGAGTATTCCGCTCAAAATCCGACGCTCCCGTTGCGCCAGTTCATACCGGAAAACGAGATAGCACAACGCCGCGGAACGGTCCAGAGGCAGCGGACTATCAGGAGCGGCTGTTGATAGCGTTCTGATTGCCGAGCGTCCGACGACTCAGCGAAGCCCGAAAAGGATGTGTCACAGCGCAGCGATTACCGCGTCACCGACCTCGACGGTGGAGACCCCGCCGGCGCCGGCAAGGTCGCGGGGCAACGCCCCGCCAGCAATCGCCGCATCGACTGCGGCCTCGACTCGCTCCGCCTCGGCTTCGAGCCCGAGTGAATGCCGCAGCAACATCGCACCACTCAAAATCGCACCGTATGGATTGGCGATACCGTGGCCGGCAATGTCGGGGGCGGAACCGTGTATCGGTTCGAACAGCCCGAACGCGTGATCGCCATCGGATTGTGCCAGCGATGCGGATGGCAGCAGGCCCAGCGAACCGGCCAAAACCGAAGCCTCATCGGTGAGAATATCGCCGAACATGTTCTCGGTAACGATGACGTCGAAATCGCGTGGACGGGTAAGCAAATGCATTGTCGCCGCATCGACCAGCAGGTGTTCGAGCTCGAGCTCGGGAAATTCCCTGTCACATATACGATCGACGGTCGCGCGCCATAGTCGCGACGTCTCGAGGACGTTGGCTTTGTCGACTGACGTCAGTTTGCCACGGCGTCGTTGCGCTAGGCGGCAAGCCAGGCGCACGACGCGCTCGATTTCATGCAATCCATAACGGCAGGTATCACTGGCATGCGCCTCGCCGCGTTCCTTGTCACCAAAATAAATCCCGCCAGTCAATTCACGCACGACGACGAGATCGACGCCAGCAAGATATTCCGGCTTTATCGGCGAGGCATCGTTGAGTCGCGGGTTCGGACAGACCGGCCGCAGATTGGCGAACAGGCCGAATTTTTTGCGCAGCGCGAGCAGTCCTTGTTCCGGCCTTACCAGCGCTTCCGGATCGGACCATTTAGGCCCGCCGACAGCACCAAGCAGAATCGCATCGGCCTGGCTGCACAGGGCCACCGTCTGCTGCGGCATCGAACTGCCCTCGGCATCGATCGCGGCACCGCCGATCAGACCCTGCTCGAATGTCAGCGGGTGCCCCGCCCGCGCGGCGACCTTGCGCAACACCCGTTCGGCCTGCTGCGTGACTTCCGGGCCGATTCCGTCCCCGGGCAAAACTGCGATCAATGCACTCCGCGACATTATTTTGTCGCCATGCTCAGATCGAACCGGCCGCAACACTGGCGCTGGTCTCAGCGGCTCTGGCGTTACGCTCACGTGCGCGCAGCACCCGATTGATGACATCGAGAAATGCCAGCGCACCGGCTTCGGTAATGTCGGTACTGACGCCGTGACCACGGTAATCACGATCCTCACAACGAACCAGCACCGCCACTTCGCCCTGCGCATCTTCGCCAACCGAAACGCTGCGTACTTCGAAATCAAGCAGCGTTACGTCCACTCCTGTTGCCCGTTCGATCGCCTGGAAAGCAGCATCGATCGGGCCGTCGCCCACACTGGCCTCGCGCACCTTGCGGCCGTCACTATGAGTCAGACCGAGCGCGGCCGACGCAAACGCACCCTTGCCGCTCGCAATACGCAGATCGGCGAGACTCCAGGGTCCGGGTTTTTCAATTTCAGCATGCAGCACGATTGATTCGATATCCGCGTCGAACACTTCCTTTTTCTGGTCGGCCAGCTTTTTGAATTCGGCAAAAGCACGATTCAGTTCGACATCGTCGAGATCGAACCCGAGTTCGCTGATGCGATCGCGAAACGCATGCCGTCCGCTGTGTTTACCAAGAACGAGGTTGCTGCGATTCAGGCCGACATCCTGCGGGCGCATGATCTCGTAGGTGGCGGAGTTGCGCAGCATGCCATGCTGGTGGATACCGGACTCGTGGGCGAATGCGTTACCGCCGACAATTGCCTTGTTGCGCGGTATCGGCATACCGGTAATCGTCGAGACCAGCCGGCAGGTCGGGTAGAGCCGTTCGGATTTGACCCCCGTACTCAAGCCGAAATAAGACTCGCGCGTACGCAGCGCCATCACCAGTTCTTCGAGCGAACAGTTGCCGGCTCGCTCTCCGATACCGTTGATCGTGCATTCGACCTGGCGCGCGCCCCCCTCGACCGCGGCCAGGCTGTTGGCGACCGCCATGCCGAGATCATCGTGGCAATGCACCGACAACGTCACATCATCGATAGCGGCGACGTTGGACTTCAGGAACCGGAACAGATCGAGGAATTCACCCGGCACGGTATAGCCGACGGTGTCCGGAATATTGATCGTCGTCGCACCCGCCGCGATCGCGGCGGCAACGACTTCGGCGAGATAATCCGGCTCTGTCCGCGACGCATCCTCAGGTGAAAACTCAACGTCATCACAAAAGCTGCGGGCCAGCCGCACGCCCTCGACCGCGGAGCGAATGATCTCGTCCTTGGCCATCTGCAGTTTGTGTTCGCGATGAATCGCGCTGGTCGCGACAAAAACGTGGATGCGGCTGTTTTCGGCGCCCTGAATCGCCCGCGCAGTCGCCTCGATATCGGCACCATTACACCGTGCGAGACCGCAGATAACCGGACCCTTGATAGTCTCGGCCAGCGCTTGCACGGCTTCGAAATCACCGGGTGACGCGGCCGGAAAACCGGCCTCGATAATATCCACGCCGAGATCCGCGAGCGCCTGACCGATACGAAGTTTCTCTCCAAGATTCATGCTGCAACCCGGCGACTGCTCGCCGTCACGCAACGTTGTATCGAAGATCTTTACCCGTTCCCGGTCAGTCATTTGTCATGTTCCTCTGCGATATCTCGGTTTGCCGGCGCCGCTGCCAGGCTGCCTTCAGGCGGCCTCGGACGATTTCTTGCCCTTGTCGCTGTCCTCATTCAGCCACGACATGCGCGAACGCAGACGCTCACCCACCGTCTCGATCTGATGGTCGAAATCGGCCTGCAGCATTTTCTTGTACTCGGGCAGTCCCTGTGCATTTTCCTCGATCCACTGCCGCGCAAACGTCCCGTCCTGGATGTCCTGCAACACCTCACGCATGCGCTCGGCAGCCGACTCGTCAACGACCCGCTTGCCCCGGGTCAGATCACCATAGGTTGCGGTCTCACTGATGAACTCATGCATCTTCCGGATCCCGCCCTCGTGCAGGAGGTCCACGATCAGCTTGAGCTCGTGCATGCATTCGAAATAGGCGACCTCGGGCTGATAACCGGCATTGACCAGAGTTTCGAAGCCTCTGACGACGAGCTCGGTAGCGCCGCCGCACAACACCGCCTGCTCACCGAACAGATCTGTTTCGGTCTCTTCCTTGAAAGTCGTTTCCATCACCCCGCCGCGAGTACCGCCGATGCCGTGAGCGTAGCCAAGAGCCTTGGCCGCGGCATTGCCGCTGGCGTCCTGCGCCACCGCCATCAGGCAGGGCACGCCGCGGCCCTGTTCGTACTGGCGCCGCACCAGGTCGCCCGGACCTTTTGGCGCCACCAGGATGACATCCATCCCCTGCGGCGGTGCAATCTGCCCATAGTGGACGTTGAAGCCGTGGGCAAACAGCAGCGCGGCATCCGCGCGCATGTTGCCAACAACGGCGGAAAACACCTCCGGCTGCGCCATATCCGGAACCAGCATGGCCACCAGATCCGCACCCTTGACCGCCTCGGCCGGCTCGGCGCATTGCAAACCGTCGGCAGTCGCTTTGATGCAGCCCTTGCCGCCCTCGCGGACTCCCACGACTACGTCGAAACCGCTATCGGCAAGATTGAGCGCGTGAGCGCGTCCCTGGCTGCCATAGCCCAGCACGGCGATTCGAGCACCCTTGAGCGCCTGCGGATCGACATCCTTTTCGGTGTAGAGGTTCATGAGCGACTCCTGTGTAATCAGTTGGATCCAAATATGAATGCGTTGTGTCCCTTAACGAAAAACCCCGCAGCGACCTGGCGTCGGTGCGGGGTTCTGGAGATCGTATTCAGCTACAAGCCCAATTCCTTCACCCCGCGGTGCCAAGGAGAATGAGGGAGAGGCCAAGCGTGTCGGCGGGCGTCCACGCGAACCCGGCCACACGATGCGTCGGAAACGCGTATTTCCTATTGGCAATCGACATGCCGCCCGATATTGTTGCAACTGCACACGGATGTCAACAGCGGCAAAAACCGCTGTCTCGCGCGGCTCTGGCCATGCCAACCCCGCTCCACGACTAGCCCTGGTGACACACCAGAACCCGTTTTCTCCACGCCGGCCGCGACCGGCAGGAACCGCCGGATAACAATCCCAGATGAACAAAGACAATGACAAACGGCCATTTTCCAGCATCGTCGTTGACGGCCCGGAACGGGCGCCGAGCCGCGCCATGCTGCGGGCGGTCGGTTTCAACGATACCGATTTTGCCAAACCGCAAATCGCCATCGCCTCGACCTGGAGCATGGTCACGCCCTGCAATATGCACATCGACAAACTCGCCGGGCGTGCGGCCGAGGGCGCCAACGCGGCGGGCGGCAAGAGCATCGTTTTCAACACCATCACGGTGTCCGACGGCATCTCGATGGGATCGCCGGGCATGCGCTATTCACTGGTTTCGCGCGAGGTCATTGCGGATTCGATCGAAGCGGTGGTCGGCGCCGAAGGCATGGATGGTCTGGTCGCAATTGGCGGCTGCGACAAGAACATGCCCGGCTGCGTGATGGCGATCGCCCGCCTCAACCGGCCGGCGGTCTTTGTTTATGGCGGCACGATTCAGCCCGGCGCGAAGGAACGCGACGTCGTTTCGGTCTTCGAGGCGGTCGGGGCGCACGCCCAGGGAGCGATCAGCGATGAGGCACTGGCGGAAGTCGAGCGCACGGCGATACCGGGTCCCGGCTCGTGCGCCGGCATGTACACCGCCAACACGATGGCCTCCGCCATCGAAGCACTCGGTTTAAGCCTGCCAAACAGTTCGGCCCAGGAAGCGATTTCCGGTACCAAGCTCGATGACTGTTTTCGCGCCGGGCAGGCCGTACTGAGTCTGATCGACAAGGGTCTCCGCCCCTCGGATATCCTGACCCGCGCCGCTTTCGAGAATGCAATCACTACGGTAATTGCCCTGGGTGGATCGACCAATGCCGTCCTCCACCTGCTGGCCATCGCATCGAGCGCCGGGGTCGAACTCGAACTCGAGGATTTCAATCGTATCGGCGCGCGCGTCCCGGTGCTGGCCGACCTGCGTCCGAGCGGCCGCTACTCGATGTCCGCGTTGATCGCGATCGGCGGCATCCGGCCTCTGATGAAGACCCTGCTCGATGCGGGGTTGCTGCACGGAGACTGCCTTACTGTGTCGGGCGAGACTCTGGCGGAGTCGCTGGCCGGCGTCACTCCGTATCCGGAAGGCCAGGACATCATTCGCCCCATCGCCGAGCCGATCAAGCACGATAGCCACCTGGTCGTGATGCGCGGCAACCTCGCGCCGGAAGGCGCAGTCGCAAAAATCACCGGCAAGGAGGGCCTCTCGTTTACCGGGCACGCAAAGGTCTTTCACGGCGAGGAACAGGCCCTGCAAAGCATTCTCGATGGCAAGGTGGAGGCTGGCGATGTCGTGGTGATTCGCTATGAAGGTCCGCGCGGCGGTCCGGGGATGCGTGAGATGCTCTCGCCGACCGGCGCGATCATTGGCCGCGGACTCGGCGACAGCGTTGCGCTGATTACCGACGGGCGTTTCTCGGGAGGCAGCCATGGCTTCGTCGTCGGCCATGTCGCACCCGAGGCCGCGGCCGGAGGACCCATAGCGCTTATAGAGGATGGCGACGAGATTCGCATCGACGCGGTGAAGAGGAGTATCACACTTGCCGTATCTGACGCCGAGCTGACGCGCCGGCGCGAAAAGTGGTCGGCTCCGCCGCCCTATGCAGAGCGTGGCCTGCTCGCAAAGTATGCGCGCCTGGTCGGCTCCGCCTCCGAAGGCGCGGTGACCGACAAGCCGGTTTAGACCGGGCCGCCGCCCTGCACAACCGGACCGGTCTCTGCCGCCGTGCGGTTCGAACCATTGCCGCGGCGGTCCGCCGCTTCCGCGTGCCCGGCCACCAGGTCGACCAGTTGCGGCATAAACGACTCGGGCAGATCGTGGCCCAGACCGGCAATGATTTCCAGGCGCGAACCGGGAATGCGCCGTGCCGTATCGCGTCCGCATTGCAACGGGATCAGCCGGTCGCAATCGCCATGTATCACCAGCGTTGGCGTCACAATACGACCCAATAACCCAATGCGGCTGGCGCTGCCGAGGATCGCGGCAAGATGACGCCGGTAACCCTGCGGATAGAAACTGCGGTCCAGCGCCTCACTGGCCTTTTTGTGCCGGTCCTCGTCGGATGTCGGAAAAGCGGGGCTGCCAATCATGCGCCAGGTCTTGACCGTGTGTTCGATCAGATATTCGCGGCTGGCTTTACGCGGACGGGTAAACATATGCCGCGCCAGTTGCGCATCCGGGCCGGGCAGCCCCCTCGCGCCGCTGGTCGAAGCAAGAGAAGTCAGCGATCGCACCCGCTCGGGATGGGTGCCCGTCATGATCTGCGCGATCATGCCGCCCATGGAGATTCCCAGCAGGTGGGCTCGCGTTACGCCGAGCGCGTCCAGTACACCGAACCCGTCGTCCGCCATGTCTGCGAGCGTATACGGCGGACGGACCTTGATGCCGAGCATATGCATCAGTCTCCAGCGCAGCGGGCCCGGTACTCCGATGCCATTGAACTTCTGCGACAGGCCAACATCGCGATTGTCGAACCGAATGACCCGAAATCCGCGTTCGGCCAGCCCGTGACACAAACTCTCGGGCCAGGCGGTCATCTGGGTGCCGAGCCCCATGATCAACAGGATCGCCGGCGCCGCCCGGTCGCCGAATTCGTCGTACTCGATGGTCAGAGAGTTCGCCCGCAAACTGCTCATTGGGCCGCCTTTGCTGATTTTTGCCACCCGGAGCACGCGCTGGGCGCCGGAATACGCCGCGCAGGTTACCATTTAGCCGGCGGGACGCGGGCAGTGAACTGCGCCCCACCTCAGCGCAACCCCTTACATAATGTCTGCACAACGGATTCGGGACATGACAAACGACCGCGGCCGATCGCAGTCAACGGCGGACGACCTGGTCAGCTGCGACCGGCTGGCCCGCCATCTCGACGATCCGCAATGGCGGGTCATCGATACCCGCTTCGATCTGTTCGACACCGACGCCGGTGAGAATGCCTACCGCAACAACCATATCCCCGGCGCGCTGTATGCTCACCTCGACCGCGACCTGGCCGGACCGCCCGGCCTGGATCGCGGCCGCCATCCACTGCCGGACCCCGCCACCTGGCAGGCCACCGTCAGCCGCTGGGGTATCGCGCCACAGACCCGTGTCGTGGTTTACGACGACGCCGGCGGCGCAATTGCCGCCCGCCTTTGGTGGATGCTGCGCTGGTCAGGTCACTCGCGGGTGGCGCTGCTCGACGGCGGCTGGACCGACTGGCACGGCGGCGGCCGGGCGCTGGAGGCCGGCGTCGTGGAGGTTGAGCCTGTCGACTTTCGCGCGAGGATGCGGGCCGGGTGGACGGTTGACAGCAGCGACACCGCCGCGGCACTGGCCGCTGGCGGACTGGTTGTGGATGCGCGCGCCGCGCCGCGCTACCGTGGCGAAGTCGAGCCGATTGACAGCAAACCCGGACACATTCCCGGCGCCGTCAACGTGCCATTTTCGGAAAATCTCGATGCTAACGGGCGTTTCCGCCCGTCCGGCCATTTGCGCGAACTCTACCGCGACAAGCTCCACGGTCGGCCGGTCGCGGCCACCATCGCGATGTGCGGTTCAGGGGTGACCGCCTGTCACAGCCTTCTCGCGATGCGCCTGGCCGGACTTGGCGACGGCCGCCTTTATGTCGGCTCCTGGAGCGCCTGGATCAGCCTTCCGGAACGCCCCGTAACGTCTGGAGACAGACCAGCAGGAGGATAATAGAATACTGTTTATAAAGGAGTTTTTTAAATTTTTCCGATTATTCTGTTCTGAATCACGGCAATTGCCGCCGGACCGGGCTAAAATATCGGGAATATCGAGGGGAGACCACAGCCGATGTCGACAGTCATGCAGGAAGCGCCAATCGCTCTGTCCGCGGCCGAACTCGCGCAAATGCGCGAGCACGCCAAGGATGCGTCGCGATTGCTGAAAACGCTGGGCAACTCCACGCGTCTCCTGATCCTTTGCTCACTCGTCGATGGTGAGCTGTCGGTAGGCCGGCTCAACGAGCTGGTCGGAATGAGCCAGTCGGCCTTGTCGCAGCATCTCGCCGTACTGCGTCATGCCGGGCTGGTGGAAACCCGGCGGGAGTCACAGACCATTTTTTATTCGCTGTCCAGCAACAAGGCCACCCGGATTATCGAGGTCCTGCACGATATTTACTGTCCCGAGCCGCAGCTCTAGCGCGCCAATTCCGCCACTGGCTCGACACCCAGCAACGTTTTCAAGGCCTCGAGTTCAGCCTCGATGATTGCGATTCTCCTGAGAATTTCCTCGCGCGTGGCGGGATCGAGTTGTTTTTCGGCGGAAGGGAGACCGACAGGCAATGTCGAGGGCGTGGCCTCCACCTGCGGTAATACTGCGTTCGAATCCTGGTAACTGATCCGTGCCAGCAGTGGCCGGTGGCTGCTGGTGGAGTCGCTGTCGGGGCAATAACTCGGCGCATCGGAAAGCGTCCGGACCTTGATCGGCCAGTCGCGCGCCGCGCCACCCGCGAAAATAAAGTCTTCGACATTACGCTTGGGTCCGCACTCGGTCGCAACGATTCGCGACGGCCGGACCCAGCTGAGCACTTCCCCGGCAGTCAGCTTGTCGAAACCCGGCTCCCGGGTCGCGCCATCGTCTTTTGTCGACCAGCCAAAGGCGAAAGTTCCGACGGCGAGTACCGGCAACGTCTGCTCGCCCACCCAGCGGTTGAGCCCCTCAGCCGCCTGCTCGCGGTCATCCTCGCGATAACGGTCGAATCGACTCACCAGGAGCATGAACTCAGGCCCCCCGCGCAACCGGAAATGGACCGCGAGCGGGGCCGGATTGGAGCGCCGGATATCGAGGCCGCTCAACTCCTCGCTACGCACGACCTGGAGTTTGGCCGGGTTGTACACCACGAGTAACCGATTGTCGCCGCCGGTTGCGCCAAAAACCGTCTCGAACTCGATGTCCTCGCGGGTCGCGCGATCGTGCGCCGTGCTGATTTCATCAACGAATTCGCGACGCCAGTCATCGTCCCAGACTTCGGCAAATGCCCACAGGTCAACCTCATGGTCACGGTAGTAACGGGCAATCTGGGCGCCGATGGTGCGCCGGTCCGAGTGGTCGGACTCGACGTTATAAAACGCCACATCGAGCTCGGCGGCGCTGGCGAAACCCGAAAACAGGACCGCCACGCTGGCAAGAAAAAGACTGCGCATGGGATTTCACTCCGGACCGGCATTGCCGACCATGTGACAAAGCCGTTATACGCTAGAACCGCTTTGTTACGGCCACATTACAACGAGTCCCGGGCCCGGAATAATGCGCGGCAAGCTATAACCCGGATTTGACCTTTCTCAGGACCCATCCGACGACCGGGGCATGCTCGAAAAGGCCACCGGTCGAGTCCCAGTAATCCTGATGCAATACGACCTTCCCGGACTCGTCAAACCGGATCTGCGACATCCCGATCGAGCTCACGACCTCACCGCCGTTGATCCGCTCGGCCTGATATTCCATAAACCAGCGCAGATAGTAGTCGCGCCCAGAACGAACTACGTCGTCAAACCTCACGCTCACGAAGGATGTCCGCTGCACCGTCTCAAGCAGGTACTCCTCGAGGGCATCGACACCGCTTACGGTTTTCAACGTGTCGTTGAAGAACACGTTCTGCGCGTAGACCCCGCGAATGTCGGCGCGGATCCGGTCCGCGCTCATTGCCGAGAGGAACCCCTGCAGCCTCGCTATCGCGGCAGACTCCATCTCGCTGTCCGGCGCTACGGCAGCTATCGCAGCCGTGCGTCCCAGCGCGTTCTCGTAAGTCTCAGCCACGGGCACCTCCCTGTGCGTATTGCAACCACTCACCACGAACAGGAGCGCCAGCAAAGATATCGTTCTGCTCATGACACGCGGGTTCGTCACTGCCACTGCCGCGGATTCGGCGCAGTGTCAGATCGCCTGCCGCACCGGTACTTCGGCGCTGCGCAACCACGCCAGCTCGCGCCAGCCAACCGCGTGAGATTCCGGCACCAGTGCGGATGACTCACATCCCTGCCAGCGCTCCCATCCGGCCGCGCCCTGGTTGCGCCACCAACCGCGCAACACGGTTCCGACCGCGTCGCGCAGCTGCGAAGTCGGCTCGAAATGGCCTATCGCGAACACCGGATAGCCATAGTTACGCCGACTCCCGGTGGCGGTAACCACGAAGCGGCGAAACCCGGGAACCCACACAAGACTGTACTCATCTGAACCGACAAGCCGATCGTTCCAGAAAACCGTCAGCGCATGACGTGGCAGCATCAGCACGTTTCGATCGACGTCCTCAGCGCCTTCGCTGGGAGCACGCCCGGGCATGAGGATGCGAGCAGTGGCAACGGCCAGTGGCGCAAGCACACCGTCGCAACGGGTCGCGTCAATCCCGAGATCGCCAACCACGGCATCGATAGCCACGTGCTCGGAGGCGGCGGTAATGCCGAAGAAAGCGCACAGGACCCTGCGCTCGTCGATGGTAAAAATGCTGCTGGTCATAACGAGTCTCCCGGTTTGGCGAGCAAGCGCAATAGTGCTCTTTCGCCGCCTGCCGGGCTTGTCTCATGGCGTCATTTATTGGGCCGGCCACCGCAGCAGCATCCACGACCGTCCTGCTTTGCGGCACTTTTTGGCCGCGGCTGCATCCGGCGGGCGCGGCCTGTCGTGCCGGGCTCACGCCGATGCCTGGCCGCGGCGGCCGGACCTGATGGAAGACCCGCAGCACAAGGCCGAACGCGGAGCAGAACCCTGAGGCACCGCCCAGCGGCGCAAGCCCGGGCTTATCCGGCGACAGGTCCGTCGCGGTCGAGACCGGCAAAATCGAAAAGCTCGCGATCGGCGAGCTGCGACGGGGCAACATTGCCAATCGCGGCAAAAATCGATTCGATCCGCCCCGGATGGTCGGCTGACCAGTCAGCCAACATGCGCTTTATTTTCTTGCGCTGAAGATTTTCCTGACTCCCGCACAGGTTGCACGGGATAATCGGAAAACGGCGGGCTCTGGCGTAACGCGCAATATCGCGCTCGCTACAGTAGGCAAGCGGCCGAATCACGACATGCCGGCCATCGTCCGAGCGCAATTTTGGCGGCATCGCCTTCAGGCTGCCACCGTGGAACAGGTTCAGAAAAAGCGTCTCGATGATGTCATCGCGATGGTGGCCGAGAGCGATACGGGTATAGCCGTGCTGGGCCGCGAACGAGTACAACGAGCCACGCCGCAGCCGCGAGCAAAGGCTGCACATTGTCTTCCCCGCGGGAATGACCCGTTTTACGACACTGTAGGTGTCCTGCTCGAGAATATGGAAAGGCACCCCAAGACCCCGCAGATACTCCGGCAACACATGAGCCGGGTAGTCCGGCTGCTTCTGGTCGAGGTTTACCGCCGTGATCTCGAAATTAACCGGCGCACTGCGTTGCAGAGAAATCAGCAGATCCAGCATGGTGTAACTGTCTTTGCCGCCGGACAAACACACCATGACCCGATCACCCTCGCCGATCATGGAGAAGTCAGCAATTGCCTTGCCGACCAGTCCACGCAATCGCGAACCCAGTCTCTTCGAGTTGCCGGAGGGTTTTGTTTCAGCTTCGATTCGTAACGCTTCCACGGCAGGACATCCACGCCAACAGAGCGGCAATTCTGCCACGCGGCGGTGACCAGCGAAAACGCCGGGCCGGGAAGACATGGATTTGTGCACCAGCAGCAGTCGCAAACCAGGGTCTCCGGCGGACACAGCCGAGCCGGCCGGTGTCCACCCTGAGCAACCTGTTGCCGAGCGCGTTTACCACCGCCAACACACGCCGCGGCGATGGATGTCCGCATCCTGCGCGGCCAGAAGAGGCGGCTAAAACCAGGCCACCGCGGTCATCACGAATCCTGACGATGAGTCTTCCCGGGTTACTGCCATCGGACAGCAAGTCGACGGCGCAGGTGCACTCCTGCGACCGTCGACGACACAGCTGCGAAACCTGATCCTGGCCTCCCTGCACCATTCGGCGAGTTCCGTCATCGCCCGGTTCGACGCCGCTTCGGGCAGCGCACATTACGAGAGCACCAGGCCTGATCGGCCAGCACACGGGCGAGCCTGTATTGACTTACGATCTCACCCTGCCAGGAATCGATAAACCCAACAGATCAGGATCAAAATTTGCAGCACGTACAGGGCAAACCGCACATTCACCGCCAGCGGACTGGTGGACATCACATGCACTCCCGCCTGAGCGATCCGCGCGTACAGAAACCACATTGCCGTGGAGTCGGTAATGCCAGTCTGGCTGGTCGCAATGGCATAAAGCATCACGGCCGCGCTCAGCGGCAGATTTTCGTAACAGTTGGCGTGGGCACGGCAAACCCGGCGCGATAGCGCTGACACATCGGCGCCGCCGGGATCGAAGTCGTTGATGGCTTTCTTGCCGCGAAGAAACGCGGCAACCCGAATTGCGGCAATCATAAAGGTCAGGACAATTGATACGATGACAAGTCCGAATAGTGCCGTGGCCGTTGCAGACATGACGCTTTCTCCAATGCTGTTTTCAGTATCCGAGAATAGCGCAGGCTGCAGGCCCAGCGCAGCGGCGGCAAAACCGACGAATACTCGCGACCCGGATCGGCGGTCGCTCAAATGCCAGGATTATGGTCGCCGTGTTTCGCCAGCGCGTCGATCCCGACCCGTCGTCATCGGAGCAGTCGAGTGCTCAGGCCGCATCGAGGCATCTGCATCATGGCCCGGGCGTTTGCCTTGTGCAGACGCCGCTATAGTGTATGAAGCGGCACCCAGTGGCGATGCGGTCAAAGACCCGGCCCGCCGCCGCTGCCAGCCACAGTGGCGGGCATGGTGCCGTGCCAGATGCGCATCCAGTAAAGACCAGAACCTATGCCAGCAAACCGGGACGTTATGCGCGAATACACAGGGCATTGCCATTGCCGCCGAGTGCGCTTTTGCTTTCGCAGCCAGGTAATTTTGCGCGGCTGCCGCTGTAATTGTTCGATCTGCAGACGCAAGGGGACGGTTATGTCCCCTCACTATGTTGAGCCGGCTGACCTTTTGACGCTGGAGGGCAAGCGATTCCTGGCGACCTACCAATTCGGCGACCATATGGTCAATCACTACTTTTGCAGGGTCTGCGGCATTTCCCCGTTTCACGAAGCCGTTGAGCGCCCGGGCCGATATCGTTTCAACCTCGGTTGCGTGGACGAAATAGAGCCCGGCAGTCTTGATATCCTGATGATTGACGGGCGCAGTTTCTAAGCGCGGGCCGGCGCGAGCGACCACCGCAACGACGCCGTACCCAAGGCGGGTTCCGGGCCAAACAAATAGGGAATTGACCGACATGGCGATTATGAGATTTTTCCTGCTGCTGGGCTGGCTCACCATGCTGGTCGTATCATGGCGTGCGGTCAGCGACCTTGGCTACAACTGGCCACAGGTCTTTTTTGGCGATATCGCCCAACACACCTGGCGCGCCCAGTTCAACATCGATTTCCTGATCCACCTGCTATTGTTCGCGGCCTGGGTCATCTGGCGCGAAACCTCGCGGTTAACGGGAATCGTTTGCGGTTTTTTCTGCATCTTTCTCGGCGGTTTGTTTGGCTTTCCGTATCTGTTGGCGACGACCTACCGGTCGGGATCCGACACGCGTCGATTTCTGCTGGGTAAACATGCCTAGGCGGCGCCGGCCAACCCTGGTCCGCGGGCCCGCGACCGTGCGACCGCAATGAAAACGCTGGCGCTGTTCGCTGCGGCGTTGGCAGCTTTGTACGCAGCACTGTGCCTGCTCGTCTTCGCAACGCAGCGCAAGCAGATCTACTACCCGACAGCGGAGTCGCAGAGCGCGCACGCCACCGCCCTGCGCCTGCCGGTAGACGGCGCCGAGTTGAAAATCTGGTCGGTCGACCGCGGCGGCGCCGATGCGCTGGTGTATTTCGGCGGCAACGCCGAAGACGTTAGTGCCAATGCGGCAATGCTGAAAAACCTGCTTCCCGGCTACAGCCTTTTTCTGGTCAACTATCGCGGCTACGGCGGCAGCACCGGATCGCCATCAGAGAAAGCGCTCTATGCCGACGCGTTGCGGGTTTTCGACTACGTCGCCGCGCGCCATCAAAATATCGCGGTAATGGGACGCAGCCTGGGCTCCGGCGTGGGCAGCTTTGTCGCGGTAAACCGCCCGTTGGGAAAGGCCATACTGGTCACCCCGTTTGATAGCCTTGCCGAAGTCGCTGCCGGTTTTTTCCCCTATCTCCCGGTTTCGTTGCTGCTGACCGAGCGCTTCGAGTCCGTGGCGCGGGTGAGCCGGATTGCCGCACCCACACTGGTCATCGTCGCTGAAAACGATGAAATCATCGCGCGCCGCCACAGCGACCGTCTGATCGCGGGCTTCACAGAGCACCAGCCGGTCGTCGCGGTCATACCCGGCGCCGGTCACAATGACCTTCAGGACGACCCCGCCTATGCCGCCGCGCTGAGCGAATTCCTCGATCAGGCTCCTGGCACGGATGGGCACAACGGAACTATTGACGTGCCAGCGGGACAAAATTGAAGGAAACGGAGTAGGCAATCTGCCCGACAGCGGAGTTGCCGGGGTCACAAGCCGGAACAGGACAAATTCGATGCGACACCTGAAATATGCGGGTTCATTGCTACGCGGCAATCGTGGCTTGTTTGCGTTCCTGCTGTTCATGGCGATGTTCAGGACGGCAATGGCCGACTGGTCGTACGTACCGAGCGGATCGATGGAGCCCACTCTCTTCGCCGGCGACTATCTGTGGGTGGACAAGACCCGCTACGGGCCAACGTTGCCGATTGTGAACACCCGCCTTGCCAGCTGGAACCAGCCCGAGCGCGGGGACGTGGTCACATTCGTGCCGCCGCATCGTGACGATCTCTTCGTCAAACGCGTCATCGCGGTCCCGGGTGACCGGGTCGGGGTCCACGGTCGGGATATATTTGTCAATGGCGAAAAACTCGCGGTCGAATACCCGTCGGGGTCGGCGTGGCCCATCATCGGCGAAGAGCAAATCGGCGAGCGCAGCCATCGGGTGCAGCTCAGCAGCGATCGGCGCCAGCCGGTATTCCGCGACGAGTTCGTGGTGCCGCAGCGGCGTTACTTCGTTCTCGGCGATCATCGCGACAATAGCGCCGATTCGCGTTTCTGGGGATTTGTCGAAGAAGACCGGATCATGGGACGTGTAACCCATGTCGGTTGGTCGCTCTCGAAGCGTCGCCCTATTGGCCAGCGTTTCGCCCATCCCATCCGCTAGCGGTCGTGGCGGTTTCGGGTCACCGCCACACCGGGCGCAGACGGCGGCGCGCAGATGTGGTTGAATCCCTATCCCCTGTCATCAGTCACTGGTAGCCGTAAACCCGGGAGTCTCAATGTCCGAAAACGAAACCGATGTCGAATTCAGAAAACGCGCCGATGCCTATATCCAGGTCGCAAACGAACAAACGGAACGGGCCTCGGTCGAGCAAACCGGGTTCAGTTTGTTGTTTGCAGCGGCGCGTTTCAATTCCTTTCTTGTCTATACCATGGCTGGCTCGGCCGAAGAGATGGCCGCACAACGGCAGCGAGCGATTGAGTATTTTTCCGAACAGTACATCAGGATGCTGAAAGAGAACTTCGACGACCATGTCGAGAATTTCGATACCTATCGCAAGATGTCCATGTCCGACTAGATAGCGCGCGGAATACGGCGATACGGTTTACCGCCACCGGTCTGCGGCGGCGCGCCCACCCGGTCCCGAACCATCTATACTCGGAAAACGGACGAGGTTACGCGGAAGACAACGCTTCATGGCGAGGCAAAAGACACGGGAAAATTCGGCAAGCGTCAAGACCTACCTGCAGAGCGTGGACAACCCGACCCGGCGCGATGACAGCCTGGCCATGCTGGCACTGATGCGCGACGTCACCGGCGAGGAAGCGCGAATGTGGGGCAGCAGTATCGTCGGCTTCGGCAGTTACCATTACGTTTACGAATCCGGACGCGAGGGCGATGCCCCGCTGACCGGCTTTTCGCCGCGCAAACAGAATCTCGCGATCTACGTCATGCCGGGATTTTCCGCGTATGGCCCGCTGCTGGAAAAGCTCGGGAAACACAAAACGGGGAAATCCTGCCTCTACATCAACAAACTCGCCGACATCGATATGAAAGTGTTAAAAACGCTGGTGCAACGCTCTGTCCAGCACATGCGGAAAAAATACGGCTGATTTGCCCGATCCGGCTCGAAACCGCTGCTTGCGGCAGCGATCACAGCCGGTTGGGGTGAAGCCGGTAGCGCCTGCTCAGCGCGGCGCCCTGAAAAACCGTTGCCGACACCAGCGTCAGCAACGCCACTACACCGAGAATCACTGCCAGCCGCGTCCATGATTGCCCGGCCGCGGCCCGCTCCGTGGCAAACACTATCAGGGTGCGAACCCACTCCAGCGCGCCAATTACCAGTACTATTTGCAACAACCGTGCGACCCACCGCGCTTTGATCGCCAGCAAGACCGGCATGGCGAGAAAAATGCCCGCCAGCCAGACTGAGCCCGCCCGAAAAAAATGCGCCCCCAGCAACAGCAAGCTGATCACCACCGGCAAAACCCTGACGAAGTCCATATCCCCCTCCCGTGCGTGCCGTCCATAATAACGGTTGTACCGGCACCGTCGCGCATGAATCTGGCCCGGCGTGCGCATCGCCGCAATTCTGCTACGCTTGAGCGCAAATGGCGCGAGCGCTGCGCAGGCGCGATCAGCCAGGCGGCGCCGGGAGTGTCCAATTGTGAGAATTCGTGCAGCGGTGGAAGCTGATATCCCGCAAATTCATCGTGTCCGGATGAGCGTACGCGAAAACGTGCTACTCGATCCCGATTCCATTGGTTTCGACGACACCGGCGATATGATCAGCCGCAGAGGCAAGGGCTGGGTTTGCGAGGTTGACGACAGGGTCGTCGGCTTTGCCGTAGCCGACCGCGTCGCAGCAAACGTCTGGGCTTTGTTCGTCGAACCCGGTTACGAGGGCCGCGGAATCGGCAGGCTGCTGCACCAGACGATGCTCGACTGGTTGTTCGAGTCGGGTATCTCGACGGTCTGGCTCAGCACCGACCCCAACACCCGCGCCGAGTGCTTCTACCAGGACGCGAGCTGGCAATATGTCGGCCGCGAAAGCAACGGCGAGGCACGTTACGAGATGAGCCGCGAGACCTGGCAGGAGCAATAACGCGGCGGTTCGCGAACAGCGTACTCGCTGCGATAGCGAAGCCGGGTGCAACGCTGTTTGCGAGCACCTCGTCTGGAGAAGTTTTCTGAGGACGTGTGAGGAAAACACCAATGGCATAACCCGCACCCGTCCCGGTATCGTCACCGCTCGTATTCGCTTTGCGCTCAGCCCTGGCTGAGCGGCGACCGCGGGCCGACTCGAGACATATCAGCGATAACGACCGGGTTGGACCATTCAGCATCGACACTGTGCCGGTGCGGCCGCAAAGGAGGATTACAGATGCCGAAATACGTAATTGAGCGAGAAATAGCGGATGCCGGCGCCATGACGGATACCGATCTGCAGGGCGCCGCGCAAAAGTCCTGCACGGTGCTGAATACGCTCGGCCCACACATCCAATGGGTCCAGAGCTATGTCACGGATAACAAAATCTATTGCGTGTACATTGCTCCGAGCGAGGACCTGATCCGCCAGCATGCCGAGCAGAGCGGCTTCCCGGCCAATTCTATTGCGGCGGTTCGCGCGGTGATCGATCCGACGACATCGGAATAAACCATGCCCCACAGTTGTACCCGGGTAGCCACCAGCCGCGGCAGATGCACAAAGTGGCGCTGCGCCCGCAGCGAGACCGGCGCCGCGCCGTGGCGGACGTTGTCTTGACCGTCATCCAAACGGCAAGGCTCGAACTGCGCGAGATGCGCGAGGACGACGCCGCCTTTATCGCGGTGCTGCTGAACCAGCCCTCGTTCATCCGGTTTATCGGCGACCGCGGTGTCAGAACCGAGGCCGACGCCCGCCGCTACATCCGCGACGGGCCGGTCTCGAGCTACCGCGTACACGGCTTCGGTCTCTATCTTGTGGAATTGACCGAAACGCAAGCCCCGATCGGGATCTGCGGACTGCTGCAACGTAACGAGCTCGACGATCCCGACATCGGCTTCGCCGTAGCCGAACCATATCAAGGCAATGGCTATGCGTATGAAGCGGCGGCAGCGGTCATCGTGCACAGTCGTAATCAGCCTGGCATAGACCGAATCGGCGCCATCACGCTGGCCGACAATGCGGCATCGATCAGGCTGCTGCAGAAACTCGGTATGAACTATGAACGGCCAGTGACAATCGGTGAGGAAACGCTGCAACTGTATTCGGGTTCGGTTTGATGCCTGCGCTGGAGTTGAGAATTCCACCTGTTGCGATAATGCTGAGCGCCGCCGCGGCAATGTGGGCCTGGGCCAGATTCCTGCCCGCATTTGCCTACGCTGCCGCCTGGTCATTCCCGGCGGCAGTCATCGCCGCGACTGCGGGCGCGGTTTTCTGCGTTCTTGGCGTAGCCGGCTTCCGCCGCCGCGGAACGACAGTCGACCCGGTACGGCCTCACAAGTCTTCCGCGCTGGTCATGGAAGGTATCTACCGGCACAGCCGTAATCCGATGTATGCAGGGATGGCCCTAATGCTCGCCGCCTGGGCGCTGTACCTCGAAAACGTCGCCGCGATCCTTTCCTGGCCGGCAGCGCCATGGTATCTGCAGCGTTTTCAGATCATCCCGGAGGAACGCGCGCTGGCGGAGCTTTATGGCGCGCCGTATCTGGAATATCTGGCCAGAGTTCGGCGCTGGCTGTAAGCGCGCAGTTAGAATGTCCGGACGGTGGCTGCAAACGCGGCCGCGGCGAACATGTCACAGAGGCTGCAAACTATGAAAATCCTCGGAATCCGTTTTTGTGCGGTTACACAGGAGGCCGAAGCGTTGTCGAAATTCTTCGACTCGCTCGGCCTGACGCGCGGAGCCGGCCAGGAATGCAGCTCCGAAGATGCGTTTTCGGGCGCGATTTTTACCGCCGGGTCGAGCTGGATCGAAGTCTGGCAACAAAGCCAGCACATGCGACCCGGCGTGATGCTCCAGGTCGTGGTGGATGACGCCGATGCCTTTGCCGAGCATGCGCGGCAAAACGGTCTGGAACCGCACGGCCCGCTGGATGCGCATGGCGAGAGGATATTCTCGCTGGATGCACCGGCGGGACTGCAGGTGTCGTTCCAGTCGGCACGCTAGGATCGCGATTGCGGTATCCGGTTTTGCAGTCTTGAATACGTTCGGCAGAGGAACCGAAGCATGACCCCAGCACCAACAAAAGCGGAAATCAGCGTGGCAGATTTCGAAAAACTCGACATCAGAGTCGGCACTATCGTCGCGGTAGCCGAAGTTGCCGGTTCGAGAAAACTGATGAAGCTGAATGTGGATTTGGGCGATCACCGGCGCAGTGTGCTTGCCGGCATTCGCCAGGAGCGGTCGGATCCGCAGGTGCTGGTGGGGCAACAGGCGTTGTTTGTCGTCAATCTGCCGGTTCGAAAAATGGCTGGCGAGTTATCGGAAGGTATGCTGTTTGACATAGGGTATGCAGACGGACTGTCACCCGTACTGGCAGTTCCGGAAGCTGCCATTGCCAACGGGGCACGGGCCGGCTGACTGGTGCACGGCGGCGCGACTGGCGGAGAAACCGGCCCCGTATCGCGGCGAGGGCGCTACCCACCTGGCAGGGCACTGCACGGCTGCCAACGCCTCAAGCCAGTGGCTGACAATCCCGGCACCAGCCGGATACACCGGAAAATGTGCGCCTGATCATCCGCCACTCGGCAACAGGGCGGACGCCCGTGCCCGACTGTGGCAAAACCAAATCCAACTCAATCGAGGGAGAGCTGGCAATGAGCGGACCTATCATCAACATGGACCAACTCGAATACCATCCGTGGGGACACAGCGATCGTTTCGAGGCCCGGATCGGGGCCGTTGGCGCGCGCATCGGCGCGACAAAACTCGGTTACAACGTTACTGTTGTGCCACCGGGCAAACGTGCCTGGCCGTTCCATAGTCATCGTGTCAACGAAGAGATGTTTTTTATTCTCGAGGGCCACGGTGAAATCCGTATCGGTGCGGAGCAGCATCGCTTGCGGGCCGGCGATTTCGTTGCCTGCCCGCCGGGCGGAGCGGAAACCGCGCACCAACTGCTCAATACCAGCGCAACCGAGGATTTGCGTTATCTTGCGATCAGTACCCAGGAATCGCCGGAACTTGCCGAATACCCGGATTCCGGCAAATACGGCCTGCTCGCGCGCGTCCCTGCAGGAGAAGACGGCCAGGCGCAATTGCTGCGCTTTATCGTGCGCGATCAGGCGAGCATGGAAGACTATTGGGACGGCGAGTGAGGCCGCAGCCCGGTAGCTGTGGCGTGGCTGCCTTCCTCTGATTCATAAAGCGGAAACACTGAGTGAAGACATCGACAGGTACAAACGAAAAACCCATGCCGTGCGAACCGATTTTTGCCTCGGCAGCGACACTGGCACGATGCATCCGCAACCGGGAAATCAGCGTCGTCGATCTTGTCGAGCGTCACCTTGCGCGAATCGACGAGGTCAACCCGCTACTGAACGCGGTTGTTACACGCTGCGATGAGGAAGCTTTGCAAAAAGCGCGCGATGCCGACAAGGCACTCGATCGCCCTGGCCCGCTCGGCCCGTTGCACGGCGTGCCGTTCACGATAAAAGACGGATTCGACACCGCCGGTGTGCGCACGACCGCGGCCACCGAGGGCTGGGCACAGCGCATTCCGTGCGCTAACGCAACCGTCGTGCAACGGGTTCTCGACGCCGGTGCGATTCTGATTGGCAAGACCAATACGCCCGAGCTGACGCTGTCCTATGGCACCGACAACCTGCTGTTTGGGCGCAGCTATAATCCTTACGACCCGTCCTGCTCACCGGGCGGAAGCAGCGCTGGCGCCGCCGCAATTGTCGCGGCCGGCGGCGCGGCGTTCGACATCGGCAGCGATACCGGCGGCAGCATCCGGCTCCCAGCGCATTTTTGCGGTATCGCGGGCATCAAGCCGAGCGCCGGGCTGGTGCCAAGAACTGGGCTGGTCGTACCGGCCGGAACGCCGGTGGATTCGTTGACGCAGGTCGGGCCAATGACGCGAACGGTGGCGGATCTGCGCCTGCTGCTCGGGTTATTGCAACGTCCGGACTGGCGCGATAGTTCTGCCGTGCCGCGGCTGCCGCAAACCGTTCGCGGCGAGGCTATAGAGAATTGCCGTATCGCCTGGTTCTGCGACAACGGCGATCTTGCCGCCAACGACGACATCGCCGGCATTATTCGCGGTTGCGCCGACATCCTCGCCGGCCATGGAGCAGATCTGGCGCACAGACGCCCGCAACCGATCAGCGCTGCGCGCGCTTTGTTTGGGCGGGTTTTCGCCATCGACGGCGGGGCGTGGATCCGGCGGCTACTCGATGGTGTCGGTACCTGCAACAAATCACCGGCACTGGGCTGGACCGACCACGCAGTCGACCGGCCCCATGCCAGCGCGTCCGATTTCAGTGCAATGCTTCTCGAGCTCGAACGGTTTCGTTCGGGCATGCTCGGATTTATGCAGGATTACGATTTGATCCTTGCCCCGGTTCACCCATCTGCCGCGATGCCGCACGAGCGGTTGACCAGCGTTGAGAACCGCCCCGCTTTCGGTTACACCCAGGCGTTCAACCTGACCGGCTGGCCCAGCGTCGTGGTCAGGGCGGGCAGCGACGGGCATGGTTTGCCGGTGGGAGTGCAGATCGTGGCCGGGCCGTTGCAGGATGAGCTGGCGTTGCAGGCTGCCGAACTGATCGAAACCGCGAGCGGAGGCTGGCAGCCACCGGACTGGTGACGCGGGTCAGAACAAACTGGAGCAGGCAACATGACCGAATCACGCGAAGGACTGCTACATGCGCTGCTATTGGACGGCGCCGGCGCGGCGCGCGAACTCAGTGCCGAGCAAGCGCGGATGTGGCAGCCGGACGATGGTGTCCTCTGGCTGCGTCTGGATTTCTCCTCCGCCGACGCCGGCCTGTGGCTGCAGGGATGCACCGACGTGCCCCCGATTGTCATGGAGTTACTTTTGAACGACGAGACCCGGCCCCGTGTAACCGCCATCGATAAGGGCCTGCATCTATCGTTGCGCGGCATCAATCACAACCCGGGACAGGATCCCGAGGACATGGTCTCGATCAGGCTCTGGGTGGATGAAAACCGGGTGATCAGCACCGAGCGCAGACCCATGCTGTCGACTGCCGACCTGGTCTCTGCGCTGAAGTCTGACCGCGGCCCGACCGGCCCCGCGCAACTCGTTACCGCGCTATGCTCGAGAATTGTCTGGCGGATAGGCGAAATGGTGGATCAGCTGGAAGACAGTGTCGCGGATCTGGAGACGCGCTCGCTGGACGGCCCGGACTCGGACCTGCGCCGCGGCCTGTCCGATCTGCGCCGGGAAGCGATTGCTGTCAGGCGTTTCCTGGCGCCGCAGAGAGAAGCGCTCAACCGGCTGCCAATGGAGAAAATCGGCTGGATGACCGACGCCGACCGCATGAATATCCGGGCAGTCACCGACAGCCTGATTCGCCATATCGAGGATATCGACGCGCTGCGCGAAAGGGCCGGTGTCACCCAGGAGGAGCTGACCAACCACATTGCCGAACAAATGAACAGCCGCATGTACGTGCTGTCGATCGTTGCGGCGATATTTTTACCGCTCGGAACGCTGACAGGCCTCCTCGGCATCAACGTCGGTGGTATTCCGGGCGCCGAGTATCCGCTGGCTTTTTTGGTATTCGTTTTGTTTTTGGTGGCCGTGGTTGCCGCCCAGGTCGTCTGGTTCCGCCGTAAAAAGTGGTTCTGATCGAGTTTTCGCCGCCGGCTTGACTGGTGGCGTTGCAACGACCCGGGAGCGGGCGTTTCGCACCGCGCATGAGCGCGGCGCGCGCGGCCAGCGGCCTGACGGTCCGCAACGAAGGCAAGCCGCACGCGGAGCAGGCGAACGCGCTCCAACCGCGGAACTTTCCATGCGTCCGTTTACCCGTATCAACGCCACCGCCCGCACATGCAGCGCGCTGATCGGCTCGATAAATCCCCCTCTTTGGCTATAGTCTGTAGTAGCGGCAGAGAAATCTGATCCCGCTGCCGCGAAACGGGCACAGAGATGGCGCACAGACACCGGAGAGGAAAGGCAGAGTGAACCTGGGACAGACGTGTCTGCCGGTGGCCGCCGCCGAAGTGCCGCCAAAAACGACGCCATACGGATTTACCACAAACCAACCACGGCCACCGAAGCGGTATCCTGATATTTTCAGGGGCGCAGGCAGGGGTCTCCTTTTGGTGGGCTCGCAACCCGGTGGGGCCGACCTATCCGGTCAATGACCCGCGCAATCCCGGCTGGCTGCCGCCACGAATGAGAGACGGGCAGTCATGATCGAACGGCAACAGCATACCGCGGCAACGGGCCTCCGCCCGGCGCGCGATGACCTTGAGTTTTTGCACCACGACACCTGCCGCCGCGTGCCCGCAAAAACCGCACGGTTGCTCAATCGCGGTGTATCCATCGGTCTGGCGCGAGCGCTGCGCAACCGCGGCAAACGGGAATTGCCCCGTACCGTGGCGAACGGACTCGCGACATGAAGCGTCGCCGTTTCGCTATTCGGTCAACTTTGGCCTGCTGGTTGCTCGCCACCAGTCCGGCCGCAGCTCAATCGGCCGGGTCCGGCTTCGAACAGCACTGGATACTGGCGCTGGTAGCCGTGATGCTGACTCTCGTCGGGGTGTTTCTGTCTTTTGTCGTCACGATGGCCCGAAACCAGCGCGTGCACCGTCATCTTCGTCATGACCGCCGCCGCGTAATGCGGGAGCTGCGCAGTATTTGCCGACACGTGGAACAAGTACGCCAGACGTTGCAGGACGCGGGACTGGACGACGACTTTTCCGGCCGCCAAAGCGTGCAACACCCGGATCAGTCCGAGTTATACCGCGGGCAAATGATCGAACTGCAGAAACAACTTGAACGTCTGCGCCACGTTAGTCAGCATCTCGGCGCCCACCCGAAAGCATTTCCGAACGCCCGGAATCTGCAGCATTTTGTTGCCAAAGCGGATCATTTTCTCACTGAGATAGCGGAAGAATTCGAGCAGCACTGGGCTGCAATCAGCAGTGCCAACGAAGGTGTCGACCTCGAATTGCTGCAACATCTTCGCCACTTTGCAACTGCAGACAGGAAACACTTTCAGGGCCATTTTATTGCACCGATGAAACGTCTGATCAGAATACTGCGTAGCGAAAGCCGTTCCGGCCGGTCTCATCGCCGCCACTGAGCGTGGCCCGAGACAGCTCCCGGGCGCACATTGCAATGATGTTTCTTTGCCATGATCTTTATCGACCAACAACAGGACCGCCATGCGCAACGTCAAATTGGTAATTGGCAACAAGAACTACTCTTCATGGTCTTTGCGAGCGTGGCTCGCATTGACCAAAACTGGAATCGAGTTCAATGAGGTGAGAGTGGCGCTGTTCGAGCCGGGATTCAGCGAGACACTGCTCTCCTATTCGCCCGCCGCGAAGGTGCCAGTCTACGTAGAGAACGGTTTTGCGATCTGGGATACGCTCGCGATTTGCGAATACCTGGCAGAGACACACCCGTCCCTGTGGCCTGCCGAACGCCAGGCCCGGGCACGCGCTCGCTCCGTCGCAGCGGAAATGCATTCGGGATTCATGGCTTTGCGTAATGCGCTCCCCATGAATTGTCGGGCAAGCCGACGGCGTGTCGAAATTGCTGCCGCCATCGCGGCCGATATTCGTCGGATTGAAGCGATCTGGACAGACTGCCGGCAAAACTGGAGCATTGGCGGCGGTCCCTGGTTATTCGGAAACTTCTCTATCGCGGACGCAATGTTCGCACCGGTCGCATCGCGGTTTCGCACCTATGATGTTGCCTGCAATGAAACCGCCGCGGCGTACATGCAAACCGTGCTCGACGATAAGGACGTTCGCGCCTGGTATGCGGACAGCGCACACGAAACTGAGATCATCGAACAGGAAGAGGCCGGAGCGGCCTGAATCCTGACGCGGGGCCTGTTGCGATGACGAACCCGGAATTCGCAAAAATTTTTACGCGATCGCGCGATATTCTTCTCGCCCACTCGAAAGCACTGATAATCGTCCGCGACAAACCCGGCGATATTTATCTCGACACGCCGTATCGAATGAAAAATGGCAAGCCGCTTTTCTTCGGCGCCGCCTCTGTTCGCAAGCAATATGTCGCGTTTCACCTGATGCCGGTCTACGTATTCCCTGAACTGCTGGATGATATTCCGCGCCGACTCGAGCGGCGCCGGCACGGCAAATCATGTTTCAATCTGAAGCAATCCGACGATGCAATATTCGCCGCACTCGAGCGACTGACATCGCGCGGAATTTCCCGCTATCAGCGCGCAGGGTTCCTGTCCGCCTGATCCTCCATCGCAACCGGATTGTTGCACGCCAGTTGCGCCGGAATAATGGCATATCCTCGCCCCGCAAGTTGCGACTCCAGCAACAAACCGGTCTCGCACGAACGCCAATGCGACTGCCACCGATCAGTCCGGTTGTTCGAGTATTGCCAGACCGCGGATGGCGGCGCAGGAATATGCCGGAGCCCGGTCACAACCGCGTGGACAACTGGAATCAGTCTGGTCAGGCGCCGCCGCCAACTGCGGTCATTCTCCGAAAACGCGAACGCCAGCGATCCGGGCGCTGCAACAGGCAAAAACAATTTCGTTGACGATGATAATGAGTTTTGCGCTGACTGGTTGCACCTGCGCGCGGAACAGTCTCCGCGTCCGGTTCTCGCAGGTGTCTCGCTATCGCCCGGCGTCGTTCGTCAACGGTTGCGACGCTCGCCCGTACAAATATTCCAGGGCAAGAGTCGCCCCGGCCAGCGCAGTAATCTCGCTGTGATCGTAAGCCGGTGCAACTTCTACCAGGTCCATCCCGCGAAAATCCAGCGGTGCCAGTCCGCGAATTAACTTGAGCGCCCGATCGGTTGACAGGCCGCCGGCAACCGGCGTTCCGGTGCCCGGTGCAAACGCGGGATCGAGACAATCGATATCGAACGTCAGATAGGCGGGCGCATTGCCCACCCGGGCGCGTATTCGCTCAACCACTTTTTCTACCGGCTGGTCGTTGACCCATGCCGCATCGAGCACGGCGAACGGATGGTGCGAAGAGTCGTAACTGGTTCGGATACCGACCTGGATCGAGGCCTCCGGGCGCAGCAACCCCTCCTCCAGCGCTATGCGAAACATGTTGCCATGATCGATTCTGCCGCCGTAGGTCGCCGTATCGGTATGGGCATCGAAATGAACCAGCGCCAGCGGACCATGGCGACGGCAATGCGCGCGCAGCAGCGGAAGCGAGACGAAGTGGTCGCCGCCCAGGCACAACAGGCTCCTGCCTGCCTCCAGAAACGCCAGCGCTTCATCTTCGAGCGCTGCGGCAAGCGCTGCCGCATCGGCGGTAGCCACCTCTATATCGCCGCAATCCTCTATTCGTATCCGTTCCGCCAAAGCGAAATCGTGCGGCCAGCGCCGTTCTTCCCACACCAGGTTGGCAGACGCCTGGCGCACCGCCCAGGGCCCGGAACGCGTGCCGGCACGGCCTGTTGTTGCCAGATCGAACGGGATACCCAGCACGATTACGTCGGCCCGGGATGCGGCCCGATCGGCACAAACCGGAACACGCAGAAAGGATGCGGCCCCACCGTACAGCGCATTTTTACTCATAGGCGGCACGTTCCATATTCAAATTTCCAACGCCGATACTACGCTATAAGGAACAGGCGGCTTAACTGCCCACGCAGCGCAACGACGTTTTCGGTCGGCCGCTACCAGGCGCTGCGAACAGGACCAGACTTGGCGAAAAGGCGAAGACGACATGTCCAGATTAATCATCGATGTATGGATGCAGCACCCCACCGCGAGATTTCTCTCGCAACCGTATTTTGATTCTCTGAAACACTGGACAGGGCAGAGTTTTGCGGACGCTGTCCCGCTTGATTCGACCATCATGATGATGGATGAGGCCGACGTGGCCATTGGCATGATGGCGGCCTGGCACGGCCCGCATGGCGCTCTGATCAGCAACGACGAAGTAGCAGAGTGGGTTGCGTGTTTGCCGCACCGGCTGGTCGGCATCGCCTCGGTCGACCTCGCCCGTCCGCTCATGGCGATCCGCGAACTGCGGCGTTGCGTCCGCGATCTGGGGTTTCGCGGATTGCGAATCGTCCCGTGGCTGTGGGGCCTGCCACCCGACGATCGACATTATTATCCACTCTATGCCGAGTGCGTCGAACTGGACATCCCGTTTTGCCTGCAGGTCGGCCATACCGGTCCGTTGCTCACTTCCGAGCCGGGCAGACCGATCCCGTATCTTGAGAACGTCGCCATCGATTTCCCCGAATTGCGAATTGTCGCCGGACATATCGGAGCACCATGGACCGGCGAGATGATCTCTCTGGCGACGAAGTTCGAAAACGTTTACATCGACACTTCGGCCTATAAGGTTCACCGTTTTCCACCGGAGTTTGTCGCCTATATGAAATCCCATGGCCGGGCGAAAGTCATGTTTGGCAGTAATTACCCGATGCTGACTGCGTCGGCCTGCCTGGCCGATCTGGAATCGCTCGCACTGGATGAGGACGCCCGCGCCAACTATCTTGGGCAGACAGCACGCCGCGTTTTTCGCCTCGACTGATCCACCACCACGCATTCGACACAGGAATCCATTTCGCATGATCAAGCTCTGCCGCGAAGTCCAGGCACCGCGCGCAACTGTCGGCCTGCATTGGTACGACGGCTCGATACCGGGGTTATGCGAGTTATCGGCCGCGGAACCGTCAGTCGCTGTCGTTTCTTTGCCCACTGCGCCCGCGAACGACCGCGATGGTTGAAGATTCCGGCACTTCCATGACGCGGATCCGCGACGCGATCGGCGAGGATCTTGCGCGGCTCGTTGAGATCTACAATTATTTCGTCAGCACCAGTCATGTCACGTTCGACACGAAGACGTTTGTCGTGGAGCAACGCCGTCCGTGGCTGCAGAGCTTCACCGCAACCGGTCGCTATCGCCTGCTGCTTGCCGAGGTCGATGGGGTAATTGCCGGGTATGCCAGCAGCCAGCGCCTGCGGCCCAAACCCGCGTATGACTGCTCAGTCGAGACAACAGTCTATGTGGCGCCTGAATACGCACGCCGCGGACTGGGTGCGATGCTCTACCACGCATTGTTCGCGGCACTCGCGGGAAGCGGCGTACACCAGGCTTTCGCCGGAATCGCGTTACCAAACGAAGCCTCCGTGGCACTGCACGAAGCTATCGGGTTTCGCCATGTGGGGACGTTCCCGGAAGCCGGCTTCAAATTCGACAGGTACTGGGACATTGCCTGGTATGCGCGTCGACTCGATGGCGATAATGCCCCCTCTGGTTGGTAGCGGCACACCGTGCGGGCACAGAACAGGGCATCCAGGGAAAGGAATATCGACAAGGGTTTGCGCGGCCAATATCCCGTCACCCACTGCCGCATTGGCGGCAGCTACAACGGAGCAGACGAATGGATTTGAATCAGGTAACGATCGGCTCAACCGATGTCGACCGTTGTGCGCGGTTTTATCAACGGCTGGGTCTGCGCCTGATCGTAAACAGCGCGCCGCGCTATGTCCGCTTCGAATGTCCGGGTGGTTCCGCGACATTTTCGATCCATCAGGTCGACGCCGTAACCACACCAGCGACAACGCTGATCTACTTCGAATGCAACGATCTTGATCAGCGTTATTGCGATTTGCGCAGTGCCGGCGTGAAATTCGACAGCGCTCCGAAAGACCAGCGCTGGCTGTGGCGCGAGGCCCGCCTGCGTGATCCCGACGGCAATCCGATTTGTCTTTATCATGGCGGCGACAACCGGCGCCATCCACCTTGGCGAATCGGCGACGATGGAAAGTAACGGGGAGCCAGCGCATGACCGGCGACACATGCACGCAACAGCATTGCGCTTTCATTGTCCTCTATCGATGGCGACTGCATGAGGCGATGGAGCAGGACTTTGTGCAAGCCTGGACAGAGGTCACCAGTCACCTGCTCGATAGCCGCGGTTCGCTGGGATCGCGCCTGCACAAGGGCGACGACGGTCTGTGGTACGGCTATGCGCAATGGCCGGATGCCGATGTCCGGCGCCGCGCTTTCGCCGAGGCGACCGGACTCCCCGCACGCGAGCGCATGAGCGCGGCGATCGCCGAGTCTCTGCCGGAAGTGGTGCTGGAGCCGGTCGCAGATTTTTTGGTTGGGGTGCGACAGACCCGACTGCAGGAATCAGCGCAACAGATCGTTGCCCGCGGTTTTTGAACGGGCATACTGCAATGACAGACCGGCAAAAAGAGTGCCGGAAAGGCAGCCAGAAAATGCTCGAAATCCGCCCATCCTGCGAGGCCTGCGACCGCGATCTAGCGCCGCACTCGGCCGCCGCCCGCATCTGCTCATACGAGTGCACGTTTTGCGCCAAATGTGTCGAAGAGGTGCTTGGCAACGTTTGCCCGAACTGCGGCGGCGGATTCGCGCCGCGGCCGGTCCGGCCCCTCTCCGGCTACGGCAATGGTACGGGCCTCGGCCATCATCCGGCGACCGTGGCCCGGGTTTTCCGCCCGGTAGACCGCGCGGCTCAAAACCGCTTGCGGATCCGGCTTGAAAAAGTCCCTCCGAAGGAGCGCTGACGGCGATGATGAGTGCCGCCTGGCAACTCGTGGAAAGCGCTCGCGCGCAGGCGCATGTGCGCCGTTATCAGTTGTTGCATGGCACCACGGTAATGACCTGGCGTGCAGTTATAGCGGCGCTTTGCGAATCCCTCGAGTTCCGCCGGTTCTTTTGTGCTGCTGTCCGCCGTATTCCTTACCCGGCCTGTTACTGGGAGACCCCGCCGGTGACCCTGCCAACCGCCGATATGGCCTTTGAGTATGTCGCCGTGGATGCACCTCGACTTGCACGGATGTCGCCCGACCCGCTGCCTTTTGCGGAACATTTCGCCGCGGCAGGCGACCAGCAGCAGGTCATCACATTCGCAAATCTCGGTGGCGACGCAGTCCTCGTCGTTCCCGTCGGCATCGACTCGGCGAACGCCTACCCGCACCTCATGTCTTTCATGCGCCTGGCCCCGGAGCAGCAGCAGCACGAATTCTGGCGAGCCGCGGCGAAAGCCCTGCAACAGCGACTGGGACAGCAACCCGTCTGGCTCAGTACCGCGGGTCTCGGGGTCGCCTGGTTGCATCTGCGTCTCGACAGCAGTCCAAAATACTACAGCTACGACCCTTATCGCGCGTTTCCCCGCCCAGGTTGAGAGTATCGCGGCCGCGAAAAGCGCCGCGGTACAAACAGCGCGCGGTCGGTACGACACCAGCGAGGGATTTAAAGGAGGCGAGCGCGGCAGCGGGCCAGCGATGTCGATGAATCGGTTGTGGCAATAGCTCCGGCACACACCCGGCATGAAAGCTGTCCTCATCGCCGCGCCGCCCGGCTATGAACTGAAGCTGGAGCCGCTTGCAAACAGCACCGCAGTGGTGTCCCGTCCGCGATCAGACGTTGCCGCGATTCAGCTTTTTGCCGCCACAGCCCTGAACTGGCCAACCTGCTGCAATGAACGTGGAGATGGCACGTCCACGCCGGAACCTTTTCGGACCTGCCGGCGCAAACGGGGCGCGCGGATGCGGATTGATCGCAACCCTGACGCAATCGTGCGGCGGATTCCATGTGGAGATTGCGCACTGTCGCGTCGGTGTCGTTTGACGAGACGCGTTGCGCCGCGGTTCCGGCCCGGGAGATGACCTCGCGGCCACGCGGCTGGCTGTTTTTGACTACACTTTAGTCTGAATGGATTTTCCCGAAGAATCACTGCGAGCCGGGCCCAGCGGGTTTCCGCCACCAGCAACCGCAAACCGTACCGGCGAGACCCGTCTGCGTCCGGCGGCAGACTGCGATGCCCGGGAACTGATGTCGTGGTTTTCGCAGCGAAACGCCTGTCTGACGTGGGGAGGACCCGCTTTCCGTTATCCGTTCACGCCTGCGTCTTTTATCGAGGATATGCGCCTCGCTTCGCTTTCAGGCTACGCGCTTACCGACGACACCGACACACTGCTGGGATTCGGACAGATCTACCCGAAACTGAACCGGATCCACCTGGCGCGTCTTGCAGTCCACCCGGAGATGCGCGGTGGCGGACTCGGCAAGCGCCTGATCAGCAAACTCGTCGAAGCCGGCCAGGCGGCGTTTGCATGGCGCGAAGCCTCGTTGTTCGTGTACCGGCAAAACACCGCGGCCCATCGTTGCTACAGGCAAATGGGGTTCGTCGACACGGCATGGCCCGAAGGTGACCGTGTGCTGCGCGGCTGCGTGTTCATGGTCCGAAGCGATGCGGGCTCTGTGCCCGATGGCGCCGCTGCAGGAGGTTTGTGCGATGGCCGCGGCTGAGCGCGCCTCGAGCGACCTACAACGCATTCCCGGAGTGGGTCCAGGCATCGCGCGGGACCTGCAGGACCTCGGAATTACCGCCGTCGCCGATCTGCGTGGCAAAAACCCTCAGATCCTCTACGATAGCCTGAGTAGGCTACGAGGCGAAAAACAGGATCGTTGTGTACTGTATGTTTTCCGTTGCGCGACTTATTTCGCCGCCAACAAGAACCATGATCCTGAGTTACTGAAATGGTGGAACTGGAAGAATTGTGACACTATTTGAGTGCGGTGTGTGATCTCGTCGCACCGTAAAAACAAAGAGATTGCCGGCGTAACCAAGCATGCCGGACACGACCGGGCCGCCTGGCTCAAACAACAATAAAGGGAGATATCGTAATGGATGGGATGAGTCTTATTTTGTTTCTGATAATCGGCGCGATCGCGGGCTGGCTGGCCGGCAACCTGATGAAAGGTGGCGGCTTCGGTCTGATCGGCAATATCGTCGTCGGCATTATTGGCGCGTTTATCGGTGGCTTCTTATTCGGGCTACTTGGCATCAGCGCAGGCGGAATAATCGGTTCGCTGATCACGGCAACGGTCGGAGCCGCGGTGTTGTTGTTCCTGGTGGGGCTGATCAAGAAGGCCTGAGGCCGTTTTCGGCTTAGCCAGGGTTTGTCACCGGTTACGCCCTGTAGTGATGACCGGTGACGAACCCCGCCGGACCGGGGGAGGAATGCTGGCCGGCACCCCGAGGATCGTCGAAATCAATCCGATTTCAATGCGACGAAAGAAACGGCGACAGCCCTAAGTGCGGCTGCGCCACAAATTCATCAGGCTCGCATACATGCGCTGCTGCTCGGGCAGCAACCCGATACACGGATGACGGCCCAACGCATCCAGCTGGCCGATCACACGATCGGCAATGGCGGGGCTGGGACTGAAGCTGTAACGGCTCACCAGGCAGAACAACCTCGCCTGCATCGCATCGATATCTGTTGCCGCCGCATCGTCGGGTACGGTTCGGGCAATCACTTGCTCAATCCTGGGCTGGACGGCGAGTAGATGCCGAGCAGGCCCCGTGCAAACCGGCTAATCAGAGAGGTCTGGTGAGCGGGACGCTCCGTACCGATCGCATTCTGCTGAGCACCAAGCAGGAAAAGATCGCGAATCAGACCGCGCGCCTGGCTTGCATTGACCAGGCTCAGGTCGGCCGGGGTGAGTTTTTCTGATCGGAATAGAAAATCGACATGTTGCGGCTCCCAGCTGACGATGTAATCACCGCGCCGGGTAGGTATTTTGCGGAATCGGGTGTGCTCCTTCGCCATTATTGCGCCCTCTCTTAATTACGAATGATTCTCATTATCAATTAATTTGTTTTCCTGTCAAGCCCATCATCCAGGCCGTATTGCGGACCGCGTACAATCAGGGGTTCAGGCCAGTGACCACAACGAGACCATCCAGCCAATGCCGATACGGCATGACCATGCGGAGAGCCCGCAATGTTCTACATGACCCGATTGCGACACCTGGCGGCTATCGTGGCGTTGTTCAGCGTCACACAGACCGCGGGCGCGGCGGATCTGCCACAAAACCTCGTGCAGATCGATGCCACTTTGACAACGTCGGCGCAGCCGTCGGCAGCCTTTTTCGCTACGCTGGAGAAAGACGGCTACGGCATGGTCATTAATCTGGCACCACCGCAGAGCGAGGGGTCGCTGCCAAACGAGGGCGCGCTGGTCGGCGACAACGGGTTGATCTATATCAATATCCCGGTCGACTGGCATCATCCAACGGCAAGCGACTTCGCCTTTTTTCGTGCCACGCTCGAAGCGCGCGACGGTCGCCGCACTTTACTGCATTGCCAACTGAACATGCGTGCCTCGGCGTTTACTTTTCTGTACCGCGTGATCAGCAACCATGTGCCGCCGGAAGAAGCGCTGGAAGCGGTCCATGCAGTCTGGGTTCCAAACGAGACATGGACCAGATTCATCGAAGAGACGCTGGCGGCAAACGGTATCGTGTTCGAGCTGTGATACTGACGCCGACGCCAGCACCCGCAACAGCAGATAAGACTGCATCACCAGCGCAGCACCGGCCCTGCCGGGTATCGATATCGGCTCGAACAGGCTGAAATCCGCGATGGACTCGGGGTCTTGCCGGCGCGCCGTCACCCGAGTGCCATGATGCCGCGCCACAAACATACCGGGTAAGTTATCGCGGTCGCGTTCTCGGGCTCGCGGCAATATCCGGACTCTGCGGGCGTTACGTGGAATCACGATTGTGATAATTTCAGCCCGGCTCCGCGTCCGTCTGCCGGAGCGTAACCGGGGAAACTGCAATCCATGACCAAAGTTATTTCGATCCTGGCACTCGTACTGCTCAGTGGCGGTCTCGTCCCGGCATTTGCCGAACCCGCAGCCGGCGGCGAACTGGATGTGCTGTATGAACGCGGCGTCGACTTCGACTCCTATCAGGGCGCGATGAAAGAAAAGGGCGATGTGTGGAAACGGGCTCGCAGCGCCGCGAAACTCCCGGCCGATGTCGCATATGCCGCCCGGCGCATTCCCGGCCAGTGGCGCCTGCTGGTTGTCAGCGAGGAGCTTTGCCATGACTCGCAAAACACCGTGCCCTATCTCGCGGCACTGGCAGACAGCATGCCCGGGCTGGATTTGCGCGTGGTCAATTCGAAACTCGGCAAACAGGTAATGGAAGCGCGCCGGACGCCCGACGATCGCAGCGCTACGCCGACGGTGGTGATCCTCGACGAACATGGCGCCGACGCCGGTTGCTGGATCGAACGCCCCGCGGCCCTGCAAACGTTCTACATCGAGAACAAGCCAGCGTTTCGCAGTGCCGGCAAACAAGAACGCGAACGTCTCGAGACCGAGTTCATGAACTGGTACCAGCGCGATGCCGGTGCGACAACCCTGCGCGAGGTCATCGTTCTAATCGATGCGGCCGCACGCGGTGCACGCGGCTGCTCGGCACCGAAGACCGAAACCAGCAGTGGAGGCGCCAGTCCGAACTAGCGCTGTAACGGCCAGCGTCTGCCGCGACCCCGGCCGGTTTTGCCCGGTCGCGTTGCGCGGCCGCACCCGGTCAGCGGCAATGTGAGAACAGTGCTCAGTCGGACCGCCTTGCTCGTAACGGCGCAACTCTGACAACATCGGCGCAGCCGGCAGCGAACGGCATCGAATTCGACCTCTGACGATTACGCCGCGTGCGGACAGAAATAAGGTACGGCAATCCATGAACAAGTTTTTATCTATCATCGTGGCGGTTCTGCTCAGCGTCGCTATCGCCGCGGCATCCGCCGGGTCGGCGTTGGGCGGCGACCTGGAAACGCTCTATCAAAACGGCGAGGACTTCGCCACTTATGTGGATTGGATGATCGAGGAAGACGAGATCTGGAAACGCAATCGCATCGAGGCGACAATTCCGGCGGATGTCGCCTATACCGCGCAACGAATTCCCGGCCAGTGGCGCCTCCTGATTGTCAGCGAAGAGCTGTGCCTCGATGCCCAGAACACCGTTCCCTACCTCGCGGCGCTGGCCGACAGCATGCCGGGACTGGAGTTGCGCGTCGTCGATTCGGCAAAAGGCAGGCAGGTAACGGAATCACGCCGGACCCCCGACGATCGCGGTGCGACGCCTACGGTTGTGATCCTCGACGAAACCGGCGCCGACGCCGGATGCTGGATAGAACGCCCGGCAGCGCTGGGAACCTTTTATATGGAGAACAAACCAGCTACTGGCAACGCTGATAGCGCTGCACGCGACCGTCTCAGGACCGAATATATAAAATGGTACAAGCGCGATGCCGGCGCGACGACACTGCGCGAAGTCGTCGCTCTTCTCGATGCAGCCGCGCGCGGCGCACGCGGCTGCTCGGCGCCGAAAACAAAAACCGCGAGTGGCGATACCGCTGCAAAATAGCGAGACTCACCTGCTTCGAATGACAGCAGGTGCCCTGCGTTGTTTCGCTCCGCTGAACTCGTTGAGGCGAGAAAGACTGATAGCGACGGTGCTGATGCAGCGCCGCCTAGCGCATGCCCTTCTGCAACTGCGCCAGCGCGTCGGCGCCGGGACAAAGACGATCGTAATCGAGATCAGCCAGAGGCGTGGCTGTACTCTTGTTACGCGCATGCATATCTCCGCTCGCCGCGGAGAAATACAGCAGCCCGGTCACCACCTCGCCGCGATCCTGGTGCTCTATCAAATAACTGAATGCGCGAGCCCGGTCCGTAGGATCATATTCCGGATCGGCCTTACGCAGCACGAGGGTGCTGCCGTCGTGCAATTCGACAGGCATTGCCTCGCCCTCCTCATAGGAGGCTCGAATCTCCGCGCTGGGCGGAATGAAATCAGCATGCACGGCGGCATGAAAAAACTGGCGGGTATGGGCATAGCTCTTGGTCGAGGCTTCGTGATCATTGAAAGTGACGCATGGCGACAGTACGTCAAGCAGCGCAAATCCGCGGTGTCTCACACCCGCCTTGATCAACGGCACCAGTTGCGACTTGTCACCGGAGAAACCGCGGGCGACAAAGCTCGCACCCATTGCGATGCCGGTCTTGACCGGGTCAATCGGCGGGTTGAGATTGGTTTCGCCCTTCTTGGCTCTCGAGCCGACATCGGCCGAGGCTGAAAACTGGCCTTTCGTCAGCCCGTACACCCCGTTGTTTTCGACGATGTACAGCATATCGAGATTGCGCCGGATCGCATGGGCAAATTGACCGAGGCCGATCGACAGCGAATCCCCGTCACCGGAAACCCCGACGTAGGTGAGGTCGCGGTTTGCGGCGTTGGCGCCACTGGCCACCGAGGGCATGCGGCCATGAACCGCATTGATACCGTGAGCGTCAGCGAGAAAATACGCGGTCGTCTTGGACGAGCAACCGATGCCACTCAACTTCACAACCTTGTGCGGCGGCATGTTTAGTTCGAAAAAAGCCTGAACGATCGCGGCGGTAATCGAGTCATGACCGCAACCGGCGCACAGCGTCGATGCCACGCCTTCGTAATCGTGCAGCGACAGACCGAGTTCATTGCGCTTGAGTCCGCGGTGGACGATCTTCGGTTTCGGAATGAAACTCACGCCACTTCTCCCCGCGCCACCTGACGCTCGATGTGTTCGACAATACAGCGGTAGTCCATCGGCAGGCCGTGGTAGTGCAGGATCGATTCCAGTTTTTCCTTGGCCGCTGCAGTCTCGTTTATCAGCAGGCTGCGCAGTTGCGCATCGCGATTTTGCTCGACCACGTAGATGTGATCATGGGCGGCGACGAATCGCTCCACCTTGCGTCCGAACGGGAACGCGCGTACTCGCATGTAGTTAAGGTAGATTCCCTTCGCCGCCAGACGATCCATCGCCTCGCGCACCGCACCATCACAACTGCCCACAGATATGATCGCCGCCGTCGTGGCTTTGCGGGTGCGCCGCACAACCGGGTCCGGCACCATCTTCTTCGCGGTATCCCATTTTTTCAGCAACCGGTCGAGAACCTCCTGGTACTCGACCGAGTCCTCGGTATAACCGCCGAACTTGTTGTGCCCGGAGCCACGGACGAAATATGCCCCTTTCGCCAGATCGCCCGGACGGGTGCGGTAGGGGATACCGTCGCCGTCAACGTCCATATAGCGGTAAAACTTCTCGATTTTCTCCAGCGCCTCGCCCTCGAGAATCTTGCCGCGATCCGGACGATACGAGTCATCCCATTCCAGCTCCGGAATCATCCAGTCGTTCATGCCGATGTCGAGATCACTCAGCACGAAAACCGGTGTCTGCAACCGGTCGGCAAGATCGAATGCCTCGACCGCCAACTCGAAACATTCGTGCGGGTCGGCCGGAAAAAGCAGCACATGGCGGGTATCGCCATGAGAAGCATACGCGCACAGCGTGATATCGGATTGCTGCGTCCGGGTCGGCATGCCGGTGGAAGGCCCGACTCGTTGCACGTCGAAAAGTACGGCGGGAATTTCTGCGTAATAGGCAAAACCGATGAACTCGCTCATCAACGAGATGCCCGGGCCACTGGTCGGTGTAAATGCCCGCGCACCCATCCAGCTGGCGCCGATCACCATACCGATCGCCGCGAGTTCGTCCTCGGCCTGGATAATGCAGAAATCGCGTTCCCCGGTTTCGCCATCGACCCGGAACCGCTCGCTGTATGCCTTGAACCCGTCCATCAACGAGGTTGACGGCGTGATCGGGTACCACGCACCTACCGTAGCGCCGGCGTAGACGCAGCCTAGCGCGGCGGCGCTGTTGCCGTCGATCATGATATGACCGGCGGTCTTTTCGAGTGGCTGCACCCGGGTTCGCAACGGGCACTGGAAATGCTCCCGCGCATAATCGAAACCGAGCTCGATGGCTTCCATGTTGGCCCCGATGAGCTTCTTCTTGGCCGCGAACTGCTCCTCTATCAGGCCACGCAGGACATTCATATCGAGATCGAGCAAAGCCGCCAGCGCACCGGCATAGGCCATGTTCTTCATCAGGATACGCGCTCGCGCGTTTTCGAAACGCTGGTTACACATCTGTGCCAGCGGCATACCCAGAATGGTGATATCGGGACGCGACAGGTCGCGGTGACGTGGCCAGGTCGAATCGTAGATAAGCACCCCGCCCGGGCTGACCTCAGCGAGGTCGGCCGCATAGGTCTGCGCATTCATCGCCACCATAACGTCGGTGTCGCCGGACCGCGCCAGGTAAGCCTGGCGCGACACGCGAATCTCGTACCAGGTCGGAAGCCCCTGGATATTCGATGGAAAAAGGTTTTTGCCGACCACCGGAACCCCCATCCTGAAGATCGTCTTCATGATGATGGCATTGGCACTGGCGGACCCGGTGCCGTTAACGGTAGCGAGTTTAATAACGAAATCGTTTAGCTTGCTTTTCGCTCGGCCCGACACGTTGATTCTCCGGCTTCGTCTTCGGCATACGGTATGAGGACATCAGATTTTTGCATGTCCCATGCGGCGGTGGGACACCGCTCGGCGCACAGGCCGCAATGTACGCACAGGTTTTCGTCTTTCACCATGACTCTGCCGGTCTGCTTCAGCGGTTCCGACACGAACAATAACTGGCTCTGGTCGAGACGCGGTGCTTTGAGCCGCGTCTCGATCTCTTCCTGCGTGCCATTTGTCACCATGGTCAGGCAATCCACGGGGCAGATATCGATACAGGCGTCACATTCAATACACTGGCCGGCCATGAAAACCGTCTGGATGTCACAATTCAGGCAGCGCTCCACTTCAACGACAATCTGATCCGCGCTGAAGCCGAGTTCAACCTCGATATCGATATTCCCGAACCGCTTACGGAGATCCACATGCGGCATCAAACGCCGTTCGTCCGGATCGTAGGCATTCGAGTAACTCCACTCGTGCATGCCCATCTTGGTCGAGTTCAGATTGATCCCGCGGGGCAGGCGGTCCGCGATGTCCTCGCCCTGGCAGTGTTTGTGTATCGAGATTGCCGCCTGGTGGCCGTGTTCGACCGCCCAGATGATGTTCTTGGGACCGAATGCGGCATCGCCACCGAAAAAAACGCCGGCACGGGTCGATTCGAAAGTGTCGCCGTCGACCACCGGCACCTCCCATTCGTCGAATTCAATGCCGAGATCACGCTCGATCCAGGGAAAGGCATTTTCCTGGCCAATCGCGAGCACCACGTCATCACACGGAATTTCCACCTCGCCGACGACGCGGGAGTCGGTAATGCGCCCAGCTTCGTCGAGATCGTATTCCATCTTTTCGAACAACATGCCAGTCAGCCTGCCGTCTTTGCTCACGAAAGCCCTGGGCGAATGGTTGACGACGATCTCGACGTTCTCTTCCTCGGCATCGTCGAGTTCCCAGTCGCTGGCTTTGAAAAAGTCGCGCGGCTTGCGCGCCATGACTTTGACTTCCCTCGCACCCAGTCGCAGCGAACTTCGGCAACAGTCCATCGCGGTATTGCCGACACCGATGATCAATACTCGTTCACCGATTGAGTCGATATGCCCGAAAGCGACAGACTCGAGCCAGTCAATGCCGATATGGATGCGGTCGCTGTCATCGCGGCCGGGAATTTTCAGATCCTTGCCTTTCGGCGCACCGCTACCCACGAATACTGCGTCGTAACCTTCATCGAGCAACTCATTCATACTGCCGACCCTGGCGCCGAGGCGAAGCTCCACGTTCATATCGAGGATGTAACCGATCTCCTCGTCGAGGACCTCGGCCGGCAGGCGGAACGCCGGGATATTGGTACGCATCAGACCGCCGGCCTTATTCAGCGCCTCGTAGATGACACACTGGTAACCCAGCGGAGCGAGATCGTTGGCAACGGTGAGGGAAGCGGGTCCGGCCCCGATCAATGCGATCTTTTTGCCATTGAATTGCGGCGGCGCCTTGGGCAGGCGGTCGGAGACATCGTCACGGTGATCGGCCGCGACTCGTTTGAGACGACAGATAGCAACCGGCTTTTCCTCGACGCGACTGCGTCTGCACGCCGGTTCACACGGGCGGTCGCAGACACGGCCGAGAATGCCGGGGAAAACATTGGAGTCGCGATTCACCATGTAAGCATCGGTGAATCGTCCCTGAGCTATCAGGCGGATGTAGCCGGGCACGTCCGTGTGGGCCGGGCAAGCCCACTGGCAATCCACCACCTGATGGAAATAGTCCGGCCTGGACGTATCGGTGGGCTTCATTGCGTATGGCTTCGTCAACGATTCGCGCCAGCATAACCGCTAATCCCTGCCCAGAAAATAGCGCCCGGCTACTATTTTTTTGACGCAGCGCAGTAGTTTTGCCCGGTCAGCTCGCGTCTCTTGCAAATTGCAGATATTCGGCACCGTCCATCAATCGCTCGAACGATGACTCTGCAACGTGCACCAGTTGGGTCGAATCGCCACCGACGAAAAAGACATCGGACTGGCTTCGCAGCGACTCATCCACGACCGTCGGCAACCGGTACCAGGGACCGAGCGGAGGTATCGCGCCCACTTCGCAATCGAAAAAATTGCGGTCGAGGTCCTCATCGGAGGCCAGTCGTAATCTGCGATGCAGCTTTTCCGACAATTCCTCCATGTCGAGGCTGTGGCTGGCGGGCAGGACCGCCAGCAGGAAACCGGACGAGTCCTTCATCAGTATCGCCTGAACGAGTTTCTCACGGGCGATGCGGGCGCGCCGGCGCTGTCGACCGCTTGTGGCAGATTGCGAGAGAACCCTGTACTCGACCTTTTCTTCGCTGAGCGCGCTGCGCACGGTGGAAGCAATGGACATATTGATTCTCCTGCGTGAAAGTGGATTTGCGGGGGGCGCCAGAACCATCGGCCGCCATTCGTCCCGGCAAGGGCTGGCCACTCTACACTGCACTGATGGACTCGCCAATATTGACAAAATCGCGATCAGGCCCATCCCGAATGGCGCTGCAAAGACCTGGTCACGTCGGTTAGACTGCAGTGCCGCAGCCTGACTGGAGCGTCGACACCGCATGGGTGCAGGTCTGTCCTCGGTATTGCAGCAGTTTGCCCCGGCGTCCGTACTGTGCGTCAGCGCTGGCGCTGTGCCGGCGGTAACCCGGTTCCGCGAGGCAAACCCGGGGCTGGCAGTGACGTCACTGCATGACACGGGCGCTCTTGCACGTTCGCTCGGCCGCTTCGACCTGGCGCTGGTTGTCAATGTTCTGGAGTCGATGAGTAAAAGCGACGGCACGCGCTTGATCGCCAATCTGCGAAATTTCCACAGCAACGCCGTTGCGGTGGCGTTGGCGGCGGGGCAAGACAAAGCACAAACCTCCTGGTCAGACACGGAATTCGTTGCGCTCGGACTCGTGCCCGCGGGGACCGATGGCAGCTCTCGCCTTTACGTCTATGACATCGCTTCATACAATGACGCCCGAGTTTGGAACAGTCCCCGCCATTGGGCGAATCCGGAAAATTTCCGCAAATTCCGCTGGTGAGGCTGTAAGGGGACAGTCGAAAGACTGAAATAGTGCTGTCACAGGAAAGGAATAGCCTGTGAGCGTGTGGACCAGGGAAGGGCCCTTCCCCCAATGAGGGCACAAGCGACACTCCCCATAGATCTTTCCTGACCACTTGACGGACCCCGGTTCCCCTCCGCGGTCCGTCTTTTTGATGGATGAGCAGTTTTCTGGTCCTGCGGGGACCGATGTAAGCGAATTTGTCCTCGCCAACCGGGGCCGGCATTCGGATCGGCATCGCACGTCACCAGAAGATTTTATTTGCAATAAAAATAAGGAGTTAGATATGCAAATCTTCAGGCTGACAATGCTGTTCGCGGTGCTCGGACTTGGCGCCTGCGCAACCCAGGACAACGCCACGGCACCGGTCGCGCCGGAGCAAACTACGAATGAAGCCAGCGCGTCCAAGCCCACCGACGCCAGCCAAACCGCGGAACAGAAGCCCGAGGTCATCTGCAGGCGTGAGCGCCAGACCGGCAGCAACCGTGCCCGCCGCGTCTGCTACCCGGCTTCGAATATGAACAGTGGCGACGGAGCGCGTTGAGACTCCGCTGACCGTCGTTGCCTAGCCCGGCTCGCGATCGCCGAGCGCCGCCACCAGCGGCGCAAGGTAGTCCGCGTAATGCCGCGCCCGGCCCACGGATCCTGAATAAATGGGACGCCGCACCTGCCATAAGCTCATCGTCTGGACGGACCGTGCACTGCGATGAAAATCCAGACAGGCCGGGTCCCAAACAAGCCCCAGAAAATCGATGAGGCGGCGAGCAACGGATTCGACATCCTCGACCGCATCCTCGTAGCGCACGCGCAACAGCCGATCGGGCAGAACCCGATCCCAGTGCCGCATGATTCGTTCGTAGAGCCGGTAGCTTCGACCCAGTTGGGCAAGGTCGTAACTTAGCGGCAGGGGCTGAAAATACATCGACAGGCAGTTATCGAGCGCATCGCGCCGGCAATCGATGATCCGAGCATTGGGAAACAGCAAAGCGATGAAACCGACCAGGTAGCAGTTACTTGGTGCTTTGTCGGTAATTCGCAGCGCATCCTGTGGCGCCCCGGCGCCGAGAATCCCGAGGTAACTGCTCGCGAGCCGCGTGGCTCTTTGCTGATCAAGCTGACCGGCAAATGCCGCATCCACATGCTCGCCAAACGCCAGTCCGGCTTCGCCGGCGAGCAGTCTTTGCAACGCATCGAGTTCTCCGGCTCCGTAAGCCTGTGGGTGACTGGAAATGATCTGCTCGACCAGCGTCGTGCCGGATCGTGGCATGCCGACAACGAAAACCGGACGCTCGCTATCCGACCCCGAGCAGGGCGGGGACGCAAACAGGTCGGCGGAAAACTGCGCCTCACACTGTTCGACATACTCGCCGAGCGCGGCCCAGTCGCGGCGGGTCCGGTCACGGCGCAGTTCGTTGGCCGCGTGGAAATACGCAAATGCCGCCGCATACTCTTGGCAATCGTCGTGCGCCTTGCCGAGCGCAAAATTGACTGCCGCGCGCTCGGCGATGCTCAGGTCGGGTCGTTGTGATGCCGCGGTCATCGCGACGATATCGTCATCCTCCGCGGAGTCGAAACGCCTGGCAATGGCAAGCTTGTACCAGGTCGAGCCGCGCGCGGGATCAGTGGACAGCGCCTCGCGGAAAAGCGCCTCCGCGCGTTCGCGCTGACCGTCCATCGCCGCAAAATCCCCGAGTTCCGTCTTGAGCAGCGCGACAAGCTTTGCGGCGCGAGGGTCAGCGGCATACTCCGGCGCAGCGACAGTTTGCAGCGATCGCTCAATCAGTTTTCGCGCGTCCTGGTACCGGCGCTGCAGTTTTCGTACCAGAGCGAGGTGCCAGTGAAAGGTCGGCTCGCCCGGGCTCGCGGCGATCGCCGCCTCGAACAGACCCGCCGCATCGTCAACCGCACCCGCCTGCTGCGCAAGCATGCCCAACAAGTCCAGTGCCTGCGAATTTCGCGGCTGTTGCTGCAGCACCTGTCTGACCGCAAGCTCGGCCTCGCGTAACCGGCCGTCGCGGTGTAGCTGCCTGGCCGCAGCCAGACTCTCATTGATATCAGTCATTTACGTGATGCTTTTCCCAATCAGGCGCTACAACGGCTGTCCCGGTCCCGACGCAAACATCCACCATTGCCGCGGTCACCACTGAATGGGAACGAAACCGGGAAACCGAGTGTCAAAATTATGGTTGAGACAAAGCGCTTGCAGCGCGACAGCAGCAATAATAGCCTCTGCAGGGTTGCCAGACACGTCATGACCATACAACGCACCGACCGGGGGGCCATGGTGAGCGACATTGGCTCTAACTTCAGAGCTTCCATGCAGGATCTGAAGCGACGCAAGGTGTTTCGTGTGGGCGCTTCTTACGCGCTCGCAGCATGGATACTCCTGCAGGTCGCGGAAGTCACTTTTCCGGCTTTCGAAATCCCGGATTCGGCGATGCGATTCCTCGTCATCCTGGTGATCGTCGGGTTCCCCCTGACGCTCGTCCTTGCCTGGTTATTCGACATCACACCGCAAGGGGTCAAACGCACACGGGAGGCGCCAACGTCTCCAGCGGGCGCCACTCAGGGGCGGCGGCGCTGGATCGACTTCGTGATTATCGGGGTGCTGGCGGTAGCGGTTGCCGTACTGGTCTATCGCGGCGAATGGGGCGACCGCCGCGGCAGCATCGCCACCGGCGAGCGCTCGATCGCGGTACTGCCTTTTGTCAATATGAGCAATGAGCCGAGCAACGAATATTTCAGTGACGGCATCTCTGAGGAACTCCTGAACGTGCTGGCGCGAATCGACTCGCTGCGAGTCGCAGCGCGCACCTCGTCATTCGCCTACAAGGGACAGAATGAGAACGTCCAGGAGATTGGCAGAGCGCTCAACGTCAATACGATCCTGGAGGGCAGCGTACGCAAGAGCGGCGATCGCCTGCGGGTTACCGCACAGCTGATCGATGTCGAATCGGGGTATCACCTCTGGTCCGAGTCCTATGAAGCGACACTCGACGACGTTTTCGCGATCCAGGACCAGATAGCCATTAACATAGTCGAACAACTGCAACTGGAACTCTTTGGAGCCGATGCGCAGGCGCTGACCCAGGCACCGACCGCGAGTGTCGAAGCCTATGAACTTTACCTGCTCGGACGCGACCGGTGGCACAAACGCACCGAAGAATCGCTGCGCGAGGCGATCGGTTTCTTCGAACGCGCGCTCGCCATCGATCCGGAATACGTCCGTGCCTATACCGGCCTCGCCGATAGTTACATCCTGCTGGTGGAGTACGGCAACCTGACTAACCGGGACGCTTTGCCCAAGGCGGCTGCGGCCATCGACGAGGCGCTCAGACGGGTTGCGCAATTACCACCGAGCCAGCAATCCGAAGTGTATGCATCACACGGCCTGTTGTTGCAGGTGCGCGGCGAACGCACCGCGGCGACAGCGGCGTATGAAAAGGCCATCGCGCTGGCATCAGGCAATGCCATGGCACACATGTGGTACGGCAACCTGCTCAATGAAATGCAGCGGCCCAGGGAAGCAATGACTCAGTACCTGCTCGCCGTGCAACTGGAACCGATGTCATCCCCGGCCAACATCAACGTCTCGTACGCATTGATGCGCGCCGGCCGTTACGATGAAGCGCGCCAGCATTTCGAGGTGCTCGTCTCGCTCGGCTCTGATATGGACGGTCATTACCGCGAACGCGCCGCCACCACCTATCGTGTAGCCGGCAAGCTCGGCGATGCAGTGCGTGCCTATCGTTCTGCCCTCGCCGTGGACCCGCAAAATCTCGGTGCAATGGCGGGTCTGTCGGAAACCTGGCTCGATCTCGGCGATTTCGAAACGGCACAACGGTGGGCCGAACAAGCGGTGGCCATGGACTGGCGCAACGAACATGCGCGGCAAGCGCTGAACGCCGTTCATCTGGCCCAGGGCAGTAGCGTCGAAGCCGCGGAGATGCTCGAAGCCTGGCTTAACCGCAAACAGCATCGCGAGATTGGCTGGGCGCTAAATGCACTGGCCCTGCACGCCATGCAGAACGGCAACGACGCGGTGGCCGGCTCCTATATCAGCGAGTATCTGCAGACCTACAGCGGCGAATTTACCGTATTCGAAGAAAACATTGCGGAAGTCGCTACCCTGGCTGCCTACTATGACCGGATTGGCGATCGACCCCGTCTCGAAAACGTTCTCGCCGCGATCGACAGTTACCTGGCACAGGCGCAGGAATACAGTTTCGATCGACCGGCCGACCATGCGTTGCGTGCGGCAGTCCTTAGCCTGCGCAATCAGAAGGATGCCGCTGCCGCGGCAATGCTCGAAGCGATCCGCCGCGGCTTCTGCGCTTTCTGGATGGTAGAAACCCACCCGGTCTTTGCCTCGTTTAGAGATAGCGCGGGTTTCGAACAGGTATCTACCGTTGCGCAAAGCACGAGCTCGATGCTGCGCGCGCAACTGGCCAATACGGCTTTGCCTGCCTACACCGCACCGCCCGGCCACACAACGGTGACAATCAACTCAAACCTGCTGGATCGCTACACCGGCTTCTATTTGAGCACCAAGGGTTCAAGGCCGCTCGAAATCACCCGCAGCGGCAATCACCTGACCGGGCGCCTAGGCTCGCTGGCATCTTTCAAGTTGCTGCCGGAAGACGATCACCGTTTCTTTGTCCCGGATGGTATTTCTGTTTTTCTGTTCGAGAGCGATGCCTCTGGCAACGTCACCCATATCAACGAGCTAAACGGTGGCGATCTGTACCGGCTCAAGCGCGTTGACTACACCCGCCCGGAAACGGTCGAAGTTGCTCCGGCGATACTCGATCGTTACGTCGGGGAGTACCAATTTCCGGAGTTGTTCAACGTCGTGATTACCCGCGATGGCGAAGCGCTCTACGCACGCCCCGAGCGCCAGCCACGGATGATGCTGATGCCATCTGCCGAAACCGAGTTCTTTCTGCTTGATGATCTTGCGCAAATTCGTTTTGACGTCGATGGCAATGGCGTCGTAACCGGCGCGGTAATCGACAACGACGGCATCGAGCAGCAAGGACGAAAACTACTGTAGCAGCTCATTCGGCGCGCAATGCCTCCACCGGCTCGAGGCGCGAAGCCTGACGTGCCGGCATCACGCCCGCGACAAGCCCGATCGCCAGCGCGGTTCCCTCGGCCAGCAATACGAACAACATCGGAGTATGCACCGGCAGCGACGGCACCGCGATACCAAGTAGCTGTGCACCGCCGGCCCCGAGCAACAGGCCCAGCAATCCGCCCGCCGCGGCCAGTACGACTGCCTCGGCAAGAAACAATGCCTGGACCTGTTGCGGCGTCGCCCCGAGCGCGCGCAGCAGACCGACTTCCGCTGTCCGCTCGCGCACCGCGATGATCATGATCGTAAAAATGCCGACGCCCCCGACCAGCAGTGAAATGCCACCCAACGCGCCGACCGCGAAAGTAAGCACGCCAAGCACCGAGTCGAGCACATCGAGCATTTGTTGCTGAGTCGTAATCGTGAAGTCCTCGCCTCCATGACGCGACACGAGGATGCGATCGATCGCGGCCACGACCTCGGCCACGGGCGCATCCTCGGCGTACATCACATCGATTTCCATCAGGCTGTCGCGGTTGAACATCTCCAGCGCCCGCGCCGCCGGAATATAGACGGTGTCGTCGAGGTCAAAACCAAGTACCTGGCCTTTTGCCTCCATCACACCCACCACCCGGTAGCGCACGCCGCCAATACGAATGCGCCCGCCGAGGGCATTACTCGCGCCAAACAACTCCTGCCGCAGCTTGCTGCCGAGCACCGCAAGTGCGCGCGGCGCGCGAGGATCGTCGGGCGGCAGAAACTCACCGCTGGCCACGGCGAAACTGAATGCCTGCGGAAACTCGTGACCCACCCCGTAGACGGTTGTTCGCCGCTTGCGGCCACCGATCTCTACCTCGGCATTTCCCTGCACCAGCGGCACCACTGACTCTACATACGGCGCCCGCGCGAGCGCCTCGGCATCGTCAATAGACAGCGGCCGCACCGTGTTGAATATTCCGGCGGACGCGCCAAAGGTCGTCGCCTTGCCTGGATTGATTCCGATTATCGTGGTGCCAAACTGGGTGAACTCGGCCAGCACGAAGCGGTTGATGCCCTCGCCAATCGACGTCAGCAATACGACCGCGCTGATACCGACCGCGATACCGATCGTGGTCAGCACGGTGCGCATCCTGTGTGCGCGCACCGAACCAAACGTGAACTTCAGCAGATCTCGTACCTGCATGCGACAACCTCAGCCGGCAAGCGCCCGGATCGGATCGAGTTGCGCGGCGCGACGCGCCGGCATGATGCCAAACACCAGCCCGGTAACAATAGCGACCGCGGCGGCAGCGGCAATCGCCCAGCCGGGCGCGACGACATCCAGCGCGGGGTAGATCCGCCCGATGCCCCAGCTACCGGCCGCCCCGACCAGCAATCCGACGATGGCACCCAGTATCGACAGCAACACCGCTTCGACCAGAAACAGGGCAATGATCTGACGCCGGTCCGCGCCCAGCGCCTTCAGCAATCCGATCTCCGCGGTCCGCTGGCTCACAGCGACCAGCATGACATTCATGATCAGGATGCCGGCGACACCCAGACTGATTGCGGCGATACCGGCCAGAGTCATCGTCAGGGCCTGGAATATGCGATCAAAAGTCGCCAGCACCGCATCCTGGGTAATGACCGTCACATCCTGCTCGCCCTGGTGACGCTCGCGCAGCGTATCGAGGACGAACTGCATGACACGGGGCATTGCCTCGCGGCTGCGTGCTTCGACCAGCACCCGAAACAACGCCTGGCTGTTGAAAAGCGTTTCCGCCGAAGCGACGGGGATCACCACAAGTTCCTGAACGTCGACCCCGATCGAGCGGCCTTCCGATGCCAGCACCCCGACCACGCGAAAACGCGAGTCCCCGATCCGCAGCCACTGTCCGATCGCCGGGGCGGCGCCAAACAACTCGCTGCGAATCTTCTCCCCTATGACGCAGACAGTTGCGCCACGACTCCAGTCGCCGCGCGGCAAAAAACCCCCGGCCGCCAGCTGCCAGCGCCGCACTTCCAGCATTTCCGCCGTCGAACCGATGACCGGCACCTCCCGCGTGCGGTTGCCATGCGAAGCAGCCGCGGACCCGACCATGATCGGGGCAACCTTGCTCACCAGAGCGCTGCGGGTGAGCGCAGCCGCATCGGCGACGGTCAGATCGCGCGGCGTTTCACCCGCAAACAGTGCCGGCGACGCGCCGGTGGTTTCCGAGCGCCCCGGTATGACGATTACAAGATTGGTGCCGAGCGACGCAAACTCGCCGGTAACGTAGCGCCTCGCGCCTTCGCCCAGCGCGGTCAGTACCAAAACCGCTGCGACACCGATGCCCATTGCCAGCAACATCAGCGAACTGCGGGCGGGTGAGCGGCGCAGCGACTGCAGCGCAAACCCTGCGTAGTCGAGCGCTCTCATCGCCGCTTGTCCGCGGTGTCGGAGACGATCCTGCCATCGATCATTTGCAGGCCGCGCAACGCCCGCCGCCCGACTTGCGCATCATGGGTGACGACCACAAGGGTCAATCCTTCCGTGCTCAGTTGCTCCAGGACCGCAATGACCTCCGCGCCCGATGCGCTGTCGAGATTTCCGGTCGGCTCGTCCGCCAGAAGCACGGCCGGGCGCATGATGGTGGCGCGCGCGATGGCGATGCGCTGACGCTGCCCGCCAGAGAGCTGATCCGGGCGATGGTTCGCCCGGTCCGCCAGATCCATCGCAGCGAGCGCCGCATCCACCCGCTCGCGCCGGTCAGCCGCCGCAACGCCCGCAAGCAACAGCGGCAACTCGACGTTTTCAAACGCGGTCAGGCGTGGCACCAGGTGGAATGACTGAAAAACGAATCCGACTTTTCGACCGCGAACCACGGCCTGCTCATGCTCATCGAGTGTCGTCGTGTCCCGCCCATCCAGCAAATAACGCCCGCCGCTCGGCCGGTCGAGCAGACCGAGGATGTTGAGCAATGTCGATTTTCCCGATCCTGACGGGCCCATCAGCGACAGGTACTCGCCACCGGCAATCGACAGGTTCACACCGTCCAGCGCATGAACCTGTTCATCTCCCACCTCGAACACCCGCGATATCTGCTGCAGCTCGATCATCGAACCCGGCCCGGACGTGGCGCTATGCAGCCTCCACCCATCTATTCCTCGCGCGCGGCGACGCCGGCGGTAACTCCCTCTCGATTCAGCGACAAAACGACGCGCTCACCACGCGCCAGGCCACCCGTGATCTCCGTGTACTCCCAGTTGGCCAGCCCGGTCTGAACCTCGCGCTGCTCCAGCAAGCCGCTGTTCCGGTCGAGCACGAGCGTCTGGTTGGAATCGAAAATCGCCTCGGTAGGAATTCGCAAAACAAGCTCGCGCGCGGCGATGATGACCTCGACATCGGCGCTGTAACCCGGCAACAGGCCAATCGCCGCTTCTGCTTCGATCTCGGCTTCGATCTCCACCGTTCGCGCCTGCTTCTCCACGTCCAGCACATACGGCGCGATCCGCCTTACCGTGCCGGGAAAACTTCGATCGCGAAACGCATCGAGGGTCACTTCGGCATGCATCCCGGTGCGAATTGCCGGCGCATCGACTTCGTCGATCGGCGCCGTGATGTAGAGACAACTGGTATCGACGAGGTCGATCGCCGGTGGCGTGGCAATCCCTACCGGGGATGGCGTCACGAATTCGCCGAGTTCGCCATTGACCTCGGCAACAATCCCGGCAAACGGCGCCACCAGGCGCATCCTGTCGAGCGCGGCAGCGGCCACCTCGATCCTTGCCTCGGCGACACCGACACTGCTGCGCATCGCTCTGCAGGCGGCGGCGCTTGCCCGGGCGTGGCCGGACGCGACATCGGCGTCCTCCTCCGACGACAGACCCCGTTCACGAAGCTTGCTTACTCGCTTTGACTCGCGGCCGGCAACATCGGCCTCGGCGCAGGTCTCTTCGGCGCGGGCAATGGCCGCGGCGACATCGCGCTCGGCCAGGCGCAACTGCGCCTGGAGATCGTCATTCCACAGACGCAGCAGCAGTTGCCCCTGCTCCACTGTGTCGCCCTCGGTCACCGGCAGCGCCGCGATCTGGCCTCCCACCGGAGGCGCCAGCTTGGCCCGACGACACGCCTTGACTGTCCCGGCGCGGGTATTCGCCACGGTTTCGCGTACCGTGCCCTCCTCCACCGCGGCGATTGTCACGCTGACCGGTTTTGGTCGCACGGCATTGAAAACGACCCCCGCGAGCAAGAGCAGGATCGCCGTACCGATGATCCATTTTGACGCGCGACGCAGCATTTTATTTCAGCCGCTCAGTTGGCGGCGGCAGGCTCCGGCCCGGGAAAAACAACGGCGCTTTCAAAACCGGATTGACTGACGCTGGCAACGCCAAAAAAATAATTATCCACCACCACGTTCTCCAGGGTGTAAGACTCGACATCCCCGACAAATTTGCTGTTCGTCCACATCGCGGCATCGGTAGGCCGCCAGTAGATCTTGTAGCCGGCCAGGTGAGGCGCCTCGCGACGGCCGGCGCGGCTCCAGCTAAGAGTGGTGTCCGGGCTGACCGCACCTTTTATCGTTACCGCATCCGGCGACGGCGGCGCCCAGGCCAGTGAGGCGAGCGACACCGCGTTCAGCGCGGTGAGCTTTGCGGCATAGTCGAAATCGACGCCTTCGAGAACATCGCCGTATCGCACGCCGTTCTCGACGCGAACATCCTGATGCTGGCGGTCATAGTGCTCATTGGTTTCCATCACCCGGACCGCCGCAAAGCCCGCATCATTGAACGGCCGGTGATGGCCACCGCGTCCAAAGCGATCAAGCCGGAACACCAGCATTGCGTCGAGGTTCGACACATAGCGATCGGCCATCACGTCGATGTAGCGAGCGAGGTTGCGCGACGGTGAGTCATTCTCGCCGCCGTGGAATCTGCGCCAGCGAGCTTCTTCCGGGGTCTCCACAGCGCGCGTACCCTCGGAGAAGATCCGCGCGGTGCTGTTGTCGGTAACCCCGTTTATTCCACTGATATTGCCTATCATGTCGTTGTTCAGGACGGCTTCGATCCGCCAGCCATCCTCGACCGCCTTGCTCGCCATGATCTTGCCGCCGTAGAGCCCCTGCTCCTCGCCCGACAAACCGGCATAGACAATGGACCCGGAAAACTTGAAACGCGACAACACCCGGGCGGCTTCGAGAACGGCGGCAAGCCCGGACGCGTTGTCGTTGGCGCCCGGCGAATCAGCCGTTGAGTTCATGACATCGGTGACGCGCGAGTCAATATCGCCGCTAATGACGACGTACCGGTTCGGATCGGTCTGGCCGCGCTGTATCGCCAGAACATTGACAATCTCTGCGCGCCCCGGAATCCGCGTTTCGCCCTCGACAAAAGAACTCTGCAGTACGACTTCGAGACAACCGCGGCAGTCGCGGCCGATCTGCTGGAACTGGCCCTGCATCCAGCGCCGCGCCGCCCCGATGCCGCGCGTATCCGAGCGGGTCTCTGACAGCGTATGACGGGTGCCAAAGCCGACCAGCCGGGTGACGTCAGAGCGAATCCGCTCGGCGGAAACGTCTTCTGCGATCTGATGCAGCACAGGCTGCTCCAGCGGCGGCGCGCGCATACCCCGCTGTTGCGCCGCTGCCGCTGCCGCCGTGACCAACAAAATGAGCCCGAAAACCAACCGGATCTGTCGACGCAAGGCTCGTACCTCTAAACGCTGAACGGCTATCAACGATACCGCAATAGCGTTTGCGGCAAAACCGGCGCGTTATTCCGAACCGTGCGATTTCAGGTGGCGGTCCAGAAATGACGTGGTCAGTGCCCAGGCATCCTCGGCGGCCTGCGGATCGTAGCGCTGACCCGACGGATTGGCGAACGCGTGATTGGCGCCCTCGTAGATCTTTATGGTGACATCCTTGTCGAGACTGCGCATCGCGGTTTCGAAAGCGTTCACCGACTCAACCGGAATTCCGCGGTCCTCGCTGCCGAAAATACCCAGCACCGGCATATCGAGCGGCTTCAGTGCCTCCGGATCGGTCACCAGCCGACCGTAGTAGATTACCGTTGCGTCAATATTTTCCGGCATCAGCAACGCGGTATTCAGCGACCAGCCGCCACCGAAACACCAGCCGAGCGTGGCAACCCGTATCGCCCCGGCCTCGCTGGTCAGATAGCGGTAGGCCTGGCGCAGGTTTTCCTCGATATCGGCGCTGTTCTCCATTGACAGGCCTACGAGCTCACGCGCCTCCACCGCATTCTGTGCAGTTTCGCCGTTGTACAGATCGACGGCCAGTGCCACGTAGCCGCGCGCCGCCACCTGCTCGGCCATCGCGCGTATATTGTCGTTGAGCCCCCACCATTCGTGAATCAGGATTACCCCGGGCAAATCCCCCGTTGCATCCTCGGGCCTCGCCAAAAAGCCGCGGATAGCAGCCGCGCCGACCTGCGCGTATTCGACTGCCTCGGAAACGACGGCCACGAGGACCTCACGTTGTGAAGCGGGGTTGGCAACCGGGGCATCGTCGCGGTGTTCGCGACTCATGCGCTCGACGTACTCCTTGTCTGCCGGCTCCGAGGCCACCAGCTGCAACGGCAGCGCTGCCGCCAGTGACAGCAGCGCCAGTCGCAACGCAGGCATTCTGATCAGGTTGTACATAAATGGGGTTCTCCATGTGCCGGGCCTGATGCCACGACTACGGCCATTACGTTATCCTCCCCCAGCCATACCCCGCAACAACGAAATGTCAGTTCACCAGGAGACAATGCATGCGCGCAATGCAGACGCTGCTCGCCGTATTCAGCCTCGGCTCGCTTCCCTTCTCCGTAAATGGCGAAACCGCCGTTGACCCGGATCTGGTCTACCCGAAGTCCATCCTCACTGGCGAAAACTACGATCCCGAGATTCCGACTCTGGAGAATCTGCTGGGTTTCCGCGTCGGCAAACGCATTGCCTCTCCGGCCGAAATTGAAGCGGTTATAAATGCCTATGCGAAAGTCAGTACGCGAGTCGAGGTTTTCGAATATGCGCGCAGCTACGAGGGACGCGGCCTCTACTACCTCGCGATCAGCAGCCCCGACAATATTGCGCGTCTCGATGAGATTCGCGCCGGCTGGGCGAAGATCGCCGATCCCCGCGAAATCGAAACCGACGACGCCGACGAGTTGCTGCAACAGCTACCCGCGGTCGCGTGGATGGCGTATTCGATTCACGGCAACGAAACCTCCGGTGCCGACGCGGCACTGGCGCTGGCCTATCACCTGACCGCAGCGCGTGATGCGGATGTCGAGGCCCTGTTGCGCGATACCGTCGTGCTGATCGATCCCATGATGAACCCCGACGGCCGCCACCGCACCAGCGAACAACTGGCGCAGCATCGCGGCCAGCAGCGCAATATCGACGACCAGTCGCTGCTGCATACCGGCTACTGGCCGTGGGGACGGACCAACCACTACCTGTTCGACCTGAACCGCGACTGGATCTACGGGGTCAATCCCGAGAGCCGCGGCCGCATCGTCGCCGCAGGCGGCTGGCACCCGCTGCTGTTCGTCGACGTGCATGAAATGGGCGCGCAGGACACCTACCTGTTCTCGCCGCCGCGCGACCCGCACAACCCCAACTTCCCGCCAACACTGGGACCGTGGGTCGAGCGTTTCGCAGAAGACCAGGCCCGCGCTTTCGATGCCAACCACTGGCCCTATTACACCGGCGAATGGAACGAAGGCTGGTATCCCGGCTATTCCAACGCCTGGGCCGGATTTCGCGGCGCCGTCGGTATGTTGTACGAACAAGCCAGCGTGGATGAGGACGGTGTACGGCGCGCCGATGGATCGGTGCTGACCTATACCCAGGCGATCCATCATCAACTCGTCGGCAGCCTGGCCAATCTGCAATCGCTGCATGACAACGCCGCGCAGCTGAAACGCAATTTCCTCGAAATCCGCCGTGCCGCGGTCAGCGCCAACGGGCCGTATGCCCGGCGCAGCTTTGCCATCCTGGCGGACGGCAACCTGGGGCGCCTGCAACGCTTTGTCGATCTGATGGAACTGCAGGGAATCGAAGTCTACCGCCTGACACAACCGTTGATGACTCGCGCCAAGGACCAGCTCGGCCGTACCAGCAGCGTCCGCCTGCCGACGGGCACGCTGCTGGTACCGAACCGCCAGCCGGAGGCCAACCTGGTCGCGACGCTGCTCGAGTTCGATCCGCGCATGCCCGAGGAGACATTGCAGAAAGAACGCCGCGAGCTGCTGATGCGCAACGAGTCGCGGCTCTACGACGTCACGTCATGGAATATCTCGATGATGTTCGGGCTGGAGGCGCTGGAACTGCCGCTCGCGCTGCCGCTGCAGGTGGAGCGTGTCAGCGCTGTTGCAGCTCCAACCGCCGCAGTCGATGGCACGGCACTGGCCTATGTATTTGATGGCCGCGACGACCGCTCGGTCGCCGCGGCGGCGCAACTTGCCACGCGCGGCCTGACCGCGCGCGTCGCGGAAAAGGAATTTTCGCTTGACGGCACTGCGTTTGCCCGCGGGTCTGTAATCCTGTCCCGGTACGACAACCGCAACGAGAAGGAATTCGCTGGCGCAATCAACGCGGTTGCGAGCCGGTTAAAGCTGACGCCAAGCGCAATAACGAGCGGCTGGGGGCCCGGCGATGCCCCCGATCTCGGTGGTGGATATTTCGTGCCGCTGACCGCGCCATCCATCGCGGTGCTGGCGCGCGGCGGCGTCCGTCCCTACGACTACGGCAACGTCTGGAAACTGCTGGACCAGGACATCGGCATCCGCCATAGCCAGATCGACGAGACGCTGCTCGCTGAAACCGATTTGCGGCGTTATAACGTGCTGGTGTTGCCGGACCGCTGGCAGGGTGAGCTCGACGGCGCCGCAGTGGAACGGGTCAACGACTGGGTCGCCGCCGGCGGTACGCTGATTGCGATTGGCAAGTCCGCGGCGCAACTCGCGCAACCCGAACGAAGCGTGGAGGCAGTGCGAGCGCTGCCGCAGGCACTGGAGGAACTGCCGACTTTCGAACTTGCGGTTTTGCGCGAGGCGATGGCGGCTGGGGAAATGCGGCTTGGCGACACTGTATGGTCGCATAGCGTTTCCACCGACTATCAATTCCCGTGGCCGGCGGATCAGGACCGGCCCGAAATCGAGGAACTGCAAAAACGCGATGAGTGGCTGCAGCTGTTTATGCCGCAGGGCGCATTCGTCGCTGCCCGGGTCGATAACGAACACTGGTTGAGCTTTGGCAGCCCGGCGACCCTGCCGGTGTTGTATGGCAATGCACCTGTGCTGTTCTCGGCGCCACCGGCAGAAACAGCGGTTCGGCTCGGCACCTATCGCCAGGCCGCTGGCGCCGAGGCCGATGGCGATGGCGGCGAAGACGATGCAGTGCCGCGGGCTGGCTGGCTGGCGCTACCCGACGCGCAGGGCCTCGACCTGAGGATGAGCGGGTTACTGTGGCCGGAAGCGGCGCAACGCATGGCCCATGGCGCTTATCTCGTTCGCGAGGGAGTGGGCGATGGCCAGGTTATCCTGTTCGCGGCGCCACCGTCTTTTCGCGGAGCGACCCTCGGCACGATGCGCCTTCTGGCCAATGCGCTGGTCTACGGGCCCGGGTTCGGCTCGAGCCAGGCGATCCGTCCCTGAGACCGGCCCGGCGCCGCGTTTTGCACGGCCTCGCGGGCAAGGATTGCGCGTTTGCGCGGCACGCCCCAGCGATAACCGCCGAGGCCACTGCGCTGGCGCAGCACGCGATGACACGGAATAAGGTAGGCCACCGGGTTGGCGCCAACTGCCGAACCGACAGCGCGCGCCGCCGTCGGTGAACCGATTCGTGCCGCCAGTTCGCCATAGCTCTCGGTTGTACCGGGCGCAATACTGAGCAACGCCCGCCATACCTGTAACTGGAAATTGGTACCGCCAACATGGAGGGTGAAACGGCGGTCGCCATGGCATGCGAAGATGGACTCGGCGCAGACCGCGGTTGCTGCCTGATCGCGATGCAGCGCCGCGGCAGGCCACAATTCAGCGAGGGCCCGACGTGCCGCGGCGGCGCCATTGTCGTAGAACCCCAAATGACACATGCCGCGCGGCGTCAGCGCGATCAGACAATCGCCGAACGGGCTGGTATGCCAGCCCCATGCAATGTCGAGGCCGCGGCCACCGCTGCGAAACTCTGCGGGGGTCATCGCCTCGATAGTGACAAAAAGATCATGGAGGCGCCCCGCCCCCGACAGGCCCGAGTCGATCGCCGCATCGAACACGCAACGCTCAACATCCAAACTGTCTTTGGCTGCGTCCAGCGTGATCATTCTCAAAAACTGTTTCGGCGTAATCCCGGCCCAGCGCCGAAACAGCCGGTTGAAATGGTGCGGACTCAGATGGACCGCCCGGGCAACGGCTGAGAGATCAGGTTGCTCGCGGTAGTGGGCCGCAATATAGTCTATGGCGGCGGCGATCCGCCGATAGTCGCGATGCTCATTCATGGATGCAGTGTAGCGCTGGCGCGGATCCTGACCCACCCGATTCTTGCTGAGATCGCAGCGCCGCGATTCCCTTTAACCGCAAACCCACCGGGCACAGTGCGATGTCATCATCTGAACCACGACAGACCACGCTGAGCCGGGCATTCGGTTTATACCGGGCAAAACGCTTCCCCGACGCCCTGGCGCTGGCCCGGGAAGTACGCAGCGAGCAACCCGAGGCCGCGCTGGCCTGGTACCTGGAGGGGCTGTGCGAGCTCGCGCGCAACGAACCCGCGCTGGCGCTGACTGCGCTGGCGCAGGCCACGCTGCTCGATGGCGGCGAGGCCGCCTACCTTGAGCCATTGGCTATCGCCCTGCTTCGCCTGCATCGGTATCGCGAGGCCGGGGAGCGCCTGGAGGCCCTGTGCCGGATCGCGCCCACAGCGCAAAGACTGCTGATGCAGGGCCGCGCCTGGTGGCGCGCCGGCGATTATCCCGCTGCTGTTTCCTGTTTCCGCGCAGCCGACGCAACGGCTGCTGAGCCGGAAGCCGCGCTGGCGCTGGCGAAGGCTCTGCAGAGCCTCGGACAGCGCGAGGAGGCCGGCGCTACGCTGCAGGACGCGCTGCGCAAATGGCCGGATGATGCCGACCTGTTCGTGACGATTGGAGTGGACAGATTCCGTGACGATGCCCCGTCGCTGGCCATTGATGCCTTCGCTGCTGCGGCACGTCTCGCGCCCGGGCATACGCTCGCTCACTGCCTGCTCGGGATCACTCTGGCGTTTGCCGGACGCGAGGACGACGCCAGCGGCCATCTCGAGATAGCAGGCAGCGATTCACGCACCGCTGCCACGCTCGATGCGTTCCGCTACATGCAAAGCGCGCCGGCAAGTCGCCATTTCGGCGTTTTCACCGACACGTTGCGCTTTGCAGTGGAACAAGCCGACCCGGCGGGTCTGGCATTGGAATTCGGCGTCTATCACGGCCGCTCCGTCAACCTCATTGCACGCCATTGGCCGGGCCCAGTGCACGGGTTTGACACTTTTTCCGGATTGCCGCAGGACTGGAATGCGGCGAACCCGTCGGGAAGTTACAGCACAGAAGGGCGGCTTCCCGACGTGGCGGCAAATGTGACGCTACATGAAGGCCTGTTCGCTGCTACCTTGCCTGCGTTGCTCGCCACCACCGATGCAGCGGTTTCGTTCGTCCATGTCGACTGCGATCTCTATGCATCGACAGTGAGTGCGCTCGAACCGGTCGCGCCGCGGCTGCAAAAGGGTTCGGTGCTGTTGTTCGACGAGTTTTTCGGCTATGACGGCTGGCGCGAACACGAATACCGCGCTTTGACCGAAGTCTGTCACCGCTTCGACCTGCGTTTCGAGCCGCTGGCTTACAGCCTGTTCGACAAACAGGCTGCCATACGCATCGTTTGACACCCGCAATCCGGCACAACCCGGGAAATGACATCAAACCGGCGGCTCGCCGCCCGCTACCGGGTGCAGCCAGGCTGTTGCCGCATATCCGGGCTGGCCGGGCGATTCCGCCACTTCCCGACCGGCAAGACACGTTCAAATCCGCATACCGGCATCGTCATGCTTGCGATTTTTGCCGCCCGAGGTCAGTCTGTGAACGGGATAAACTGCGAAACCGCCGCTATGCAATCACGTTCACCGATCCCCGGCAGGAAACGCGTTCACAGCATCGTGGCTTTGCTCGTGCTGCTGTCAGCGCTGGCAACCAGCCACGCGGACCAGTCGACCGCAGCGTTCCTCGAAAGTCTGGACCGTTCCGAACTGGCAATCGCGACGGCTGCGGGTGAGACCCACAAATTCGAGGTCTGGCTGGTGCGCAATCCGGCCGAGCGGGCGCGCGGACTGATGTTTGTCGAAGCACTGGAACCGGACGGCGGAATGCTGTTTGTTTATCCGCAGCCGCAGATGATCGGAATGTGGATGAAGAACACGCTAATTCCGCTCGATATGCTGTTTGTCGAGGCGGACGGGAATATCGCTTATATCGCCGAAAACACGGTTCCCCATTCGCTGGAAACGGTCAGTGCAAAAATGCCGGTTAGCGCCGTGCTGGAACTGCGCGGCGGCCGCGTTGCCGAACTGGGCATCGCCCCCGGCGACAAGCTCCGGCACGCCTTTTTCAGTCCGCTACGGCGGCGCAGCGGCGGCAGCTAGCGGCGCAACACCGCAAGCCAGCGGCCAAAATTCAACAGACTCATCAGCGACGCCGACACATAGGTCAGTGCGGCGGCTTTCAGCAACCGGCGTGCGTGCGGAAGATCGCCGTCCTTGAGGTAACCGCCCTCCTGCAACAGCGGCAATGCCCGGGTAAAACTTGCATCCATCTCGGTAGGCAGCGTCAACAGGTGGACGAAGGTCGATAACCCCACGCTACCGACGATCGCCAGCGGTATCAGCAGAGCCACCACCGGCGAGCGCGAGAGAATGGCGAGTACCGGCAACAACATCAGCAACAGCGCCGCGATTTTCTCGCCGTGCGCGGCGACTGCCACCAGGCGCGTGCGCAGCGCCAAAGGCGTGTAGCCCTCGTGGTCCTGCAGCGCATGGCCGACTTCGTGAGCGGCCACGGTCACCGCCGTCAACGAACCGCCATCGAAATTGCCAGGCGACAGACGCACGACCTTCGCAATCGGGTCGTAATGATCACCCTGCGGCGTGGACTCGACCCCGACATGGCTCATCCCGAGCCCTTGCAGCAGGTGGGTGGCAAATTGCCCGCCGCTACCGGGATAACGATCGCCGGGTTCACTGTAGCGGCGCAAAACCTGACGCACCCACAACCCGGGCAGGTAAATCAATGCGGCGATTGCCAATATCACGAGAACCCAGATCATCCGCGCGCACCCGCGCACACCCAACAGGCATTGGGGTTTCGTGCGCAGCCGTCGCACAGCGGCGCCAATCAGCGCTCCGGCGGTGGCGTCGAGTCGCAGGTAACCTCGTAACGCACATCCATGTGATAGAGATTCAGATCGCTCGGCTGATAGCGACGCCGGCTCAAGACCTTGTATGCATCGGGACACAACTGGCGCAGCCGCAGCCAGGTCTCCAGCCAGCGCATACGCGTTTCCTCGGCCTGCGCGTTGTTATCGGGGTATTTTGCGGTCAGCTTGACCTCGTAAATCAGGATACTGTTGTCCTGGGGCGATACCCGAATATTGCTGTAGTCATGACGATCGAGATCCTGGCTTTCATGCGGATTTATTTCTCCGCAGCTTGCAAGCAACGGCACGACCAAAAACAATATGGCAAAACGCAACGAGTTGATCATTGAAAGTCCGCAGATTCACAGGGTCCGAGTCCATGATAGCCAATATCATGCCCGGGCACCGCACCGAAACCGGTACCTTTGGTCTAAGCTTGCACCCATCAGCAAACAAATCCGGGTTCGATTCATGACAAACACACCAATACGCTTGCTCCGGTTTTTACTTCTTTTCACGCTGATCGGCACCGCGGCGACGGCCGTGGCGGCAGATGACTGGAAATTTCCGCCAGCCGCGCGCATTGTCGCGCTCGGCGATATTCACGGCGCCTACAGCGAACTTGGCGGGCTTTTGCGCGATACCGGGCTGGTGGACAACGAATTGCGCTGGACCGGTGGCACCACCCAGCTGGTGTCGGTCGGCGATCTGCTCGATCGCGGCGATGACTCACGCAAGGTCATGGACCTGTTGATGCGGCTGCAACAAGAGTCGGCCGCGGCCGGGGGCGCCGTGCATGTCGTTCTCGGCAATCATGAGGTCATGAACCTGACCGGGGACCTGCGCTACGTCACCGACGGTGAATACGCCGCGTACCAGGACCTCGAACCCGCAGGGGTACGCGAACAGGCCCGCGCCGCTTTCGTCACCGATGCCAGCGCCCGGGGATTGTCCGTGGGCGAGGCCGAAAGCACGTTCGAGGAGCAGTTCCCGCCCGGCTATTTCGGGCATAACGCCGCGTTCTCTGCTGACGGCATCTACGGCGAGTGGATGCAGAGCATGCCGACGATGATCAAGGTTGGCGACACGGTTTTCGTCCATGGCGGGCTGGCTCCGGCCCTGCTCGAGTCGGACATCCCCACGATCAATGCTCAAGTGTCGCAAACCGTCGCCGACTACAACCGGATCTGGAACGGCGTCGCTACACGGTTCCAGGTTCCGGTCGCACGGCGCGGACGGGTCGACGCATTGCGCGCACTCGGCGACGCGGAAGCGACTGCCGCGGCAGCGCAACTTGAAACGCTGCTCGAAGCGCCGGTGCTAGGCCCGGTCGGGCCGCTATGGATTCGCGAAAACGCGCTTTGCCATGAACTCACCCAGTTCGACACCGTCAGCGCGATTCTCGCCCGACTTGGCGCCAAACGCGTCGTATTCGGTCACACACCCACGGTGTCGCGGCGGGTCACCAGCCGTCTTGGCGGACTCATCATAATGGCCGACACCGGCATGCTCCGCAGCTACTACGACGGCACACCCGCAGCTCTGATCATCGAGGGCGATAAACTTCAGGTTCGGTATGCCGGCAAGCAGAGCGCGGAGCCGGTCGATGTCGAAATCCGCCGCGTCGGCGAACGTCCCGGCAATCTCAATGACGACCAGCTCGAGGATTTTCTGGCCACCGCCGAGATCGTCGCAACCGAAGAGGTCGGCACCGGCGTAACCAAACCCTTGCGGGTCACGCTGCAGCGCGATGGCATCAGCGTGCAGGCGTTATACAAAGGCGTTTCCACACCGGTCGGCGGCAACAGCCAGCGTCGCCGGCAACTGATCGAGAAATCCGATCGCTACCAGCACGAAGTCGCCGCATACAAGCTGGACCGGCTGCTCGACCTAAACCTGGTGCCGGTCACTGTCGAACGCGAGGTAAACGGCAACCCCGGGGCACTGCAATTCTGGGTCAATGGCATGATCAGCCTGCTCGAGAAAACCGAGCAGAATCTCCGCGCGGATGGCTATTGCCCGATCAACCCGCAGTACAACATGATGTACGTTTTCGACAGCCTGATCCTGAATACCGACCGTACCCAGCAAAACGTCACCTTCACCCGCGACGACTGGATGCTGGTGTTGATCGACCACTCGCGCGCATTCAGGCTCAGCCGCAAACTGCCAGCGGATTTTCGCAATTTCCCGATCCAGGTCGGCGACGAAATGGCGCGGCGGCTGGAGCGGCTGGACCAGAAAACGCTTACGGCCGAACTGGGCGAGTATATCGACCGCGAACAGATTCGCGCCCTGCTCGCGCGCCGCGACGACCTGCTGAAACAGTATCGAAAATAGCGCCGCTGCCTACTTGATTCGTCGAACCTTGACGGTCGGGTTGTAGCCGTCGATCTTGAGGTAATAAACGCCCATGAATCCGCGTTTAATTTCGACCTCGGGGCGTTCGATTTCTTTTGCGACGAGCTTGCCGCCGCCAGACTGCCGCCATACCTGGCCGTTTTCGAGCGCGAACTCGGTCTTGCCGCTCCAGCCGTCGAACGTACCGTCGATACGGCTGCGGATCAGCTTGGTTTCGGCGGCACGCTGCTCTTCGAGACCGAAGTCGTCACTGCCAGCGGCTCCGTTGGCCGCATTGGCCGTATTGGCCGCATTGGCTGCAGCCGCGGACGGCTCGGGTGGCGGCGCAGCAGAGGGCGGCGGCGGTGCGGCCGGGACCGCAGCGTTGGCGGCACCCACCGGCGCCGCGACTGGCGCGGCAACAGGCGCCGTTGCCGCGGCCGCCGCGCGTTTACTCAAACCATCGTAGCAAGCAAGACGCTCGATCGAATCAAGGATCAGCGCACAGCGGCGCAGATCGGCATTCAAATCAGCGCTGGCGCCCTGCGCGAACAGAACCAGACTGAGCGTCGCCGCGGAAGCTTGCAGGTTATTCATGATGCGTACCTGATCACTGTCATCAATACCAATACGAGGGTGGCGAGCGTGTAGCAAAACATGTTGCGGTATTGAAAAGGGCCGGCATTCGCCGGCCCCAATACACCCGGTTTTCGCGCCAGGGTCAAGCCGTCTTCTTGCGCGAGACCTTTTTCTTCGAAACGCGGCGTTTGCTTGTTTTCTTGGTGGCCGCCTTCTTCCGGCTGGCCGCCTTTTTGACCGTCCGTTTTTTCGCCGCCGGGCGTTTTCGCGCGGTGGTCTTTTTCTTCACCGCGGTTACGGCTTTCTTTTTCGCTACCTTTTTCTTCGCCTTTTTCTTTGCCTTTTTCTTTTTCGCCTTGGCACGTGCCTTCTTTGCCAATTCCTTGTCGTGCGCACTCAACGCTTTGCTCATACCGAGGGCCTTGCGCGCATACTCACGCGCCTCGGCAAGCTGCGCCCGCAGGGGTTTGAGGTTGTCGCGATGCTCCTGCAGTTCCGCTTTGGCATCGTCCACCAGTTGTTCAAATTTTTTGATCTGGGCCCGGATCTTGCGTTTTGCCAGCGCAGTTTTCGCTCCGGTCAGACGCTCCGCCTCACGCGCAAGCCGCTTACTGTTGGTCTGAACGCTGCGGTTCAATCGCGTAATCCGATTGCTGAGCTTGCGGGCATCACGCTCGAGTGCGCGTGCTGTGCTGTGAGTGACACGCACAAACTCGCGTTCTGCTTTTCGGATTCCTTTCTCAAGCGCCGATAACTTTTGCGTCATTACCCTTCCCCTTGCTACACCAAGAAAATCCTGTCGTCATTAACTTAGTACAGGTGCGTCTGCATTGCTACCATTGGCTGCGTCGCCAGGCAGAGTCGCAAAGTTACCAACAACAGCGTACGCAAGAGTCTTCTTTCAATGACCAACGATGGCCGAGAAAATATCGATATCGAACCGCTGCGTGCGGCAGCCGACCGTGGCGACGGCGACGCTTCGGTTCGGCTCGGCCAGTTGCTATTGCGCCGCGGCGGATTTGGCAGTGACGAATTCGCCGAAGCAATACTGCGCCTGGAACGAGCGGCCGAATCGGGCCACACGGAAGCACAGTTGTTGCTTGCCAGTGTGCTGACCCAGGTTCACGCATTGCCAGCCGCGGACTCGCGCGCCGCGCACTGGTACAAGACGGTGGCAAAAACCAACCATCCGGAAGCGCTTGCACGTCTGGGAGATATGTATTTCACGGGCCGCGGTGTCGGCGCGGACGACGCCCGGGCGTTTGCCTGCATTGAGCGCGCGGCACAGCAGTGCTATCCGCAACTGCAATGCAATCTCGGCTACATGCTGGATCACGGCACCGGGTGCCGTAGAGACCCGGTCGCGGCAACCTCGTGGTTTTTGCGCGCCGTGGCGCAGGGAAGCCACCAGGCCGCCTTTGCACTTGGCCTGCGTTATCACTGCGGCAGCGGCGTCGGTCGCGATGAAGCAGTAGCCCTGGCATTTCTCGAGTGCGCTGCCGGGGGAGAATTCCCGGGGGCGCGAGCCTGGCGCGACCAGCTCGGCACAGTGACAAGCGCAGGCGGAAAAAAAGACGCGGCCCAATTGACGCAGCGGGTTCGCGACCTGGTAAGAAGTCTGCCGCAGCAATTTGCTGCCGCAGGTATCAGCGAACTCGACAGCGGCGAGTCGGCCACCCGCAAAATGACCGCCGTGATCGAACGTCACTGGAATGCGCTCGACGACGCTCGCATCTCGCTCGACCCTGCCCGGCGATACGCCGGCGACAACGCGGCAGGCTGGCCGGTGATTGCCACGCCGGGCCTGCCACAGCTGGAAATCTGGCAACCGCGCGTTTTTCGGTTGCCCCGTTTCCTCAGTGAGTACGAACGCGCCCACGTCATTGCACTGACAGCCCCGCGAATGGCAGCCGCCGCCGAATTCAGCCGCGATGCAGCCGAATTTGAAAAGGACTTTTTCACCGGTACTGCCGCGCGTCTTGGCCCCCACCTGTGCGATCCGGTAATCCGCAATCTCGAGCGACGAATCGCGCGCGCCGCAATGCTCCCCGCCAGTCATATCGAGCCACTGTCGGTATTGCGTTACCGCGACGACGATGTCTATGAGGCTCACGTCGATTTTTTGACTCCCGATCGACTCGAGGGCGCGCATGGCGGCCAGCGGCTGGTCACTTTCATCTGCTATCTGCGGGCACCGCGGCAAGGAGGTGAGACCGACTACCTGAGCGCGGGGCATGCCGTTGCCGGTAAACCGGGCCTTGCGCTGCTCCATTACAACTGTCTGCCGGACGGGCAGGCGGATGAAATGAGCCTGCACGCCAGCCGCCCGGTGATCACAGGCGAAAAGTGGTTATTGCGAACGGCGATCCATGCCCGCAGTCTTTACGAACCGGTTGCGGCGACAGGAAGCACGAAATGAAGAGAACCCAACCCATGCTGGCTGGCTGGCGGGCACTCGTCGTGGTCCCGCTCATTCTGATGACGGCGTCCTGCCAGAGCGTATCGGGCCCCCTCGCAAGCCCGGACGAACCACACGGCGTGCTGGTGGCCGCTGCGCCACCCGCCGGTCTGCAGCCGATTGCGATTGCCTACATCGACGACCGCAAAGTCGGAGGCAAGCCGGCGTACTGGGTCAAACCGGGTATGCGCCGGATCCAGTCGCGCCTGCTCAGCGGCGACTTTGCCTACACGCTGAAGTCGAGCGGCGAAACCGGACAGAAGCAAGGCGAGCTGATGCTCGACGTCGAGGCCGGGTACCGGTACTTGCTGGTCGGCGAAGTAACCGCCCGGCGCGAATGGCGGGTATTTGTCCTCAGAAAGGAGCCGCTGCAGGACGCACCCACCGGGGACAAATAGCCTCAATTCAGTAACCCCTTGTTTGATAATGCTTTTATCAAATTGCACTTCTGGCGTCATCTGTGTTCTTTTCGCAACAACAGGCACTATCGTCGACCCTTCGGCAAACTGTTGCTGAATTACAACATTGCGCAAAACCCTCGTCGTTTACGCAACACTCGATAAAAAATCAGCGCGATCCCGGCCGTTATCCAAGCTGATCAACCGAGTCTGTCAGACTCTCCCTAAAATATCATAACTTATTGTTAATATTTAATAATATCGCTCTCCGAGAGAGCGCCCTCCAGGCTCGGCCAACCACGCCTGATCGCGGCCCGGATTATTCTGTGTGTTTCTTGCAACACCTGGCTTTGCTTTTTGTCAAGTTGTGCTAATATCGCCACCACTCGCAATGCGCGGGCGTTTGTTGCCAATTTGCATCAAGCGGACGTAACCGGCTCCACAAGCCGGATTTAACCAAACCAAATAAACCTCTCCCTGGAGGAATTGCATGGAAAACACGCTTAGAGACGCGGTCCGATACGCTCTCGTCGCGGGCGCCGCCGCCTCTGTAGCTTCCCCTGCCGTATATGCGCAGGACGAGGACGCTGCCGAGCTCGGTAAGGTGCAGGTGACGGGTTCGCGTATTTCGCGCACCGACATCGAGACGGCGAACCCGGTGTTCGTGGTAACTCGAGAGGACATCGATCGCACGGGTCTCGTGGGTATCGGTGAAATCCTCGAAGAGCTGCCGATTGCCGGCTCCGGTCTGAACACGGTGTTCAACAATGGTGGTGACGGCTCGGTTCGTCTCGACCTTCGCAACCTCGGCGCGAACCGCACGCTGGTGCTGGTTAACGGCCGTCGTTGGGTCAACGCTGTTGGCGGCGGTGGTGCCGGCTTCAGCTCGGTCGACCTGAACACGATCCCGGCCGCTATCGTTGAGCGCATTGAAGTCCTGAAAGACGGTGCCTCGGCGATTTACGGCTCTGACGCCGTTGCGGGTGTGGTCAACATCATCACCAAGCGTGACTTCCAGGGTATGGAAGCCAACGCCCAGTACGGTGCCTACGACGAGAGCGACGGCGACACCTACGCCTACGACTTCAGCGTCGGCGCCACGACCGCCACGACCAGCGCTTTCATGAACTTCAGCTACGTGAAGCAGGAAGAAGTCTGGGCCGGCGATCGCGACATCTCGCAGGAGCCGACCTACGGCACCGGTAACACCCGGGGTAGCTCGACGCTGCCGCAGGGTCGTTTCTACCTTGCCGATGACACCGCTTACAGCATCGTCACCAGCAACCCCGGTTCGCCGCAGATCGATTGCTCGGGCACCGGCAGCCTGCTGGTCCAGGACTGCGTTGCCGACGGCAACAACGGCTCGGTGAAAAACTACAACTCGACTGACGCGTTCAACTTCGCGCCTGACAACTACCTCCTGACGCCCAACCAGCGCTGGAACCTGTATGGCCAGTTGAGCCACGCGATCACGGATAACATCAACTTCGTGACCGAGGCTCTGTATCACCATCGTGAGTCGGATCAGTATCTTGCCCCGACCCCGCTGGTGCTGTGGTACACATCGGCCACCGGCGCCATCGGTGCCGACAACCCGTACAACCCGTGGCCGGGTGAAGAAATCGCACCTCTCGGCTCCGCGGACAGCAACGGCGGAATCGAGTACGTCGGTCTGCAGCGTCGCATGGTAGAAGCGGGCGGCCGTAACTTCGAGCAGGACGTCGATATGTTCCGTATTGGCGGCGGTTTCGAAGGCAGCTTCGAGGCGTTCAATCGCTACTTCGACTGGGATGTGAACTACATCTACGGCGAAGGTGACGGCAACGACCAGACCGCTGGCCTGCTCAACACCACCAATGCGCAGAAGGCCATGGGCCCGCTTGCCGGTTGCGTCGGTTCGACCAACGTGAACCAGGACGGCACCTGGAACGGCCTCCCCGGCGCCGACGGTTGCGTACCGTTCAACTGGTTTGGCGGTCAGGGCGTGGACGGCGGTGGCACGATTGACCAGGCACAGGTCGACTACGTCACCTTCACCGCGCAGGACTCCAACACCTACGAGATGCAGGACTTCCTGATGAACCTTTCTGGCGAGCTGTTCGATCTGCCCGCCGGCCCGCTTGGCGCCGCCATCGGCTACGAGTGGCGCGAAGAGAAAGGCTCGGATACCCCTGACGCCATCATCGCCACCGGCCAGACTTCGGGTAACTCCCGTAGCCCGACCAAGGGTGATTACGACGTCAAGGAAGCCTACGGCGAAATCATTGTTCCGATTCTCGCTGACCTGCCGTTTGCCCATACGCTCGAGTTCAACGCCGCGTGGCGTTACACGGACTACAGCACCTTCGGCGACGACACCACCTCGAAGTACGGCATCAAGTGGAAGCCCTTCAACGACCTGCTGCTCCGCGGCACCGTCTCCGAAGCCTTCCGTGCGCCGAACGTTGCCGAGTTGTTCGGTGGCCAGAGTGACTCGTATCCGAGCATCACTGACCCCTGTGACAACTGGCAGGCGAAGGATGCAACCATCCAGGCCAACTGTCAGGCCGATGGCGTGCCGGCGGCTTACAACCAGGCCAACGACCAGATCCGTATCACGGTCGGCTCCAACCCGAACCTGGAGGCAGAATCCTCGGACAACTACACCTTTGGTCTGGTGTACACCCCGAGCTGGCTCGAGAACTTCGCGTTGTATGTGGACTGGTACAAGATCGAGCTGGAAGACACCATTACACCGGTGGGCGCGCAGACGATCCTGAACAGCTGCTACTCCGAAGAAAACCGGGCGTTCTGCGGCCTCATCAGCCGCGCGCAGACCGGCGATATCTCCGACCTGCTCAACGCCAGCGTCAACATCGGTTCCACCGACGTTTCAGGTATCGACTTCCTGATGCTGTACACGTTCCCCGAGACCCGCTTCGGCGAGTTCAAGATCGCGTGGGATACCGCGTATGTCGACGAGTACAAGGTCAATGACGGCTTCGGCAACGAAGACGAGTTCCAGGGTGAGAATCTTGGTGATTTCGGCTTGCCGCGCTGGAAGTCGAATCTCGACCTGACCTGGGCCTACGGTAACTGGGGCGCCAGCTGGCAGATGCGTTACATCCATCACATGGATGAGGGTTGTGGCGATTCGTCTGACGGCGGCAACAACAGCCTGAGCGCGCTGGACCTGTGTTCCTCGCCGTTCGAGGAGTACTACTTCGGTGGTGAGGAAGGTACCAACACGTTGGGTAGCACGACTTACCACGACGTTCAGGTCACCTACGACACGCCTTGGTACAACAGCCGGATCACGCTTGGTGTCAACAACGTCACCGATAAGGATCCGCCGATCTCGTACTCTGCGTTCGCCAACAGCTTCGACCCGACGCTGTATGAGGTTCCTGGAAGGTTCCCATACGCACGGTTGAGCGTCCGGTTCTGATTACGACCGGTTGATAAAGAAGTACGACGTCCTGTGACGTCAATTGACCCCGCGGATGCTTGCATCCGCGGGGTTTTTCTTTTTCCCCCGGTTGATCTTCGCTGCCGGGACGCGGACAATTTCCGTCGACCTTCCAATTCCCGGGGCGATGCCGCCATGGCCACAGCACCGAAACTGATCAACGCATTTACGACGCCGTTTTTCGAGGCCAACCTCGACAATCCGGGCCGGTTGAATGATGAGCTGAAAACCCTGTTCATCGAGCGCGAACGCGAGGGAGAAAAGTATCGCAATCCCTATATGACGCCCGGCAAGGTTGGGCTCTTCGAGAGCGACTTCGATCTTTTCCGCTGGACCGATCAACCGGTGCAAAAACTGCGCAGCTTCTGCATGGACACGATCGGTCACGTGATCGCCAGCCTGAACGGCTACGACCGCAGCGAACTGGCACGTCTGGAAATTATCAATCACACCTGGTTTCACATCACGCGCAGGGGTGGCTACACGACCTATCACAATCACCCGATGGCATCGTGGTCCGGGGTTTATTGTGTCGACCCGGGCGATGCAGCCGATGAAAGCAGCGACAGTGGAATCCTGCGCTTCCTCGACCCGCGCGGCATGGGCAACATGTTTCTCGATGCCGGCAACAGCCGGCTGCAGCAGCCGTTCCGGGTCGCAAGCCTCAATTTTCGCCTGACACCGGGGCGCTTTATTGTCTTCCCCTCCTATTTGTTCCACGAAGTCGCGCCTTATCAGGGCGCCGGCACCCGCATTACCGTGGCGATCAACAGCTGGGTTCGCGAGCGCAGTGCGGCCGCGGCCGGCCAGACCCCCTGATGGATGAAACGCGCGACAGACGCCTGCGGGCGCTGGCGCAGGATGGCGACTCGCTCGCCCAGTTCCGCCTCGGCATGGCTTACCTCCGCGGCGGCAAGCCACGCCGGGCCCTGCGCTGGCTGCAGCAAAGCGCGGACGCAGGTCATCCGCAGGCCGCGCTGGCACTCGGGCGAATATTCCTGAGCGGCGCCGCGGCCAGCGCCGACCCGGAGCAGGCGCTGGCCATGTTCGAGCGCGCGGCGGCGGCAGGCTCCGCGCAGGGATGCTACGAGGTTGCCCGTCTGAAATGCTGCGCCTGGGGTGTACCTTTCTCGCCTGCCGAGGGCATCGAGTCCCTGTCTCTCGCCGCACGCAGCGGACACCCGGAGGCGCTGCGCGTTTTGGCGGTTATCCTCGGCCAGAGCGAGAAAGAGCATATTCGCGATACGCTGGCGACCCGATGCCTGCTGCGAGCTGCCTCTCTGGGCGATGCGATCGCGGCTCATCTTGCCGGACTGCGGGTCCTCGCCGGACGCGGCACCCGGCCCGATACCGCACGCGCCAGCAACCTGTTCGCGATATCCGGCCGCAGTTTCGAGGTGAGCCGCCGCATTGCGGCAGGTCTCGGCCTCGACCCGGAAGCCACAGAACCCGTGACGCCGCCGAAGGGACCCCGAGACGATCCACCGGCGTTAACTGAAGCCTCGTGGCCCGAACCCGCGCTGCCGGTTTTGCAAATTCTCAACGACACGCCGCGAGTCGCCTGCTATCCCGGCCTCCTCGACCGCGAGCTCTGCGACTACCTGCGGCTGCGCGCCGAGCCGGACCTGCTGCCATCGAATACGATCGACCCGCGCAGCGGGACTTCCGTTGCCGTCAATCTGCGTACCAGCAGCGAAACCAACTTCCTGCGAACGCTGAAAGATCCGGCGATTGGCTGGATCGAACGACGTCTGGCAACCGCCGCCGGGTACCCGCTCCGCCAAACCGAGCCGCTCGCGATCCTGCGCTATTTTCCCGGCGAGGAGTACAAGCCGCACTACGATTTTGTTCGCCTGGAAAACCAGGCGCCCGAATTGCGCGCGCTCGGGCAGCGGCTGCACACCCTGATCGTCTATCTCGATGCCGTCGCCGCCGGCGGCGCCACGGCGTTTCCGCGTATCGGTCAGGACGGTTTGACTGTCTCGGCTCAGCCAGGAAAAGGCCTGCTTTTCGATAATTGCGACAGCAATGGAGACCCCGATCCGCGCAGCCTGCACGCCGGCACTCCGGTCGTGACCGGTGAGAAATGGGTCGCTACCCTGTGGTGCCGCGCCAACCGCGTACCGATGCGATGAGGTGTCGCGAATACGCTGTGCTAGGCTGTGCGCCGACCGCCGCAAGGACATTCCGGCCATGAATAAAACACCGCCAGCAGCAACCCGCAACGGCCATGTCGATGACCGCAAAATCAGCGTCTATGACGACCTCCTTCCAGCCGCCGAACTGAAGAAAATGGCGGACGGGTTCAACAACAGTGCATTCACCCGCAGCGAATCGGCCCGACCCGACACCCGCCAGTACCGTCATTGGGTCGTCAACATCCCGGTCGACGCGGCCCGCACGATGCCGATTTACAACGCAACGCTGGCTGCCGTGGCGGATTACGCCCCCGGCACGGCCTGGAACATGTATCGTTCTTACTGCAACTACTCGTCGTTTGGCGACATGTTGTTTTCGCATACCGATTGCCTGCCGCAGGCGGAAGAACTCACCGCACTGTGGTACATCTGCACCGAATGGGATTCGGAATGGGGCGGCGAGACGCTGTTTTTCAGCGAAAAAGGCGATGCCGAATTCGTCGCCACCCCGCGACCCGGCAGGCTGGTGGTGTTCCATGGTGCAATCAGACACGCGGGCCGGCCGCCCAGCAAGATCTGCCTGGCGCCGCGTTATACCTTCGCAATGAAGCTCGAGCCGGCCGCCAGCTGAGCCGCGCCGCGGGCCTCTGGCCGCCCTGTCTCACGTCAGCTCGGGCGCCGCGTCCCGGACTGCCATTGCGCGTTGAAATTCTCCGAGGCGGCGATGATCCGGCCAATGGCCTCGCGCTCGATCTCGGTCAGCCCCGGATTCCATGCCTCGACGATCAGCACGGCGCGTAATCCGGTGCTGCGATTCCATGCTTCATGCTCGAAACTATCGTCAAAAATCAAGCACTTGCCCTCCTCCCAGTGACGGGTCTCGGCACCTACGCGGATGCCGCAGGATTCAGGAATCAGCAGCGCAAGGTGTACCGCCAGTTTGAGATTGGACAACCCGAAATGCGGCGGAATATGGGTACCCGGTTGCAGAATCGAGAAAAACGCCTCGGGTGTATGTGGTGGCGCGGCGGCAAGATCGAGGGTCTCGATCACCGCCATCGAGCGCGGGCAGCGCGCCACGTTTTGCGCGACAGGGCGGCCACCCTTGAGCAGCTGGAACGCGCTCCAGTCCAGCGAGCCGGACAGTTCGCGCCAGAGTTGCGGCGGCCGCTCAAGACCCGGCACATAGGGCTCGATGCCGCTGTCGCCGGCCAGCACTGCAACCAGTTCGTCGCGTATCCCGCGCCATCCGGCCTCGAGCCGCTCGATCCAGGCGAACGCCTCGCGCTCGAAAAACGGCCGCGGCTCCAACCCCGGAAAGTACTGCCAGTCGGGCTTTTGCAGCGGGTGCGCGTATTGCGGCGCGCTCTCGCCATGAAAAAGCCGCAAGAACTCGCTGACCCGCTCCAACGCGGCGCTCCCGCTGCGCTGTTTCAGCTGGTCCAGGATGGCATCGTGCGCCGCCCTGTGCGCGCGCTGTTTCGCGGCAAGCGCACGCCGAACCGGACCCCGCAACACACCCGGCGGAGCCTCGTCACCGCCGAGCCGCTCGAGATGCGGTTCGAGCTGCAGCGCCCGCGCGTAAGCACGCACAGCAGAATCCGCTTCGCCAAGCTGTTCCAGCACGGCCCCGTAATGCAGTTGCGCCGTTGCAAAATCCGGTTTCAGCTGCAGCGCCCGTGCAAGTGCGTCACGGGCGTCGTCGATCCGCCCAAGCTCGCACAGAGCCACGCCAAGATTCTGCGCCAGCATCGGGTCGTCCGGAGCAAGCTCCGAGGCAGCACGCGCATACGTTGCACTGTCTTCGAAATCGCCGCGGCCAAAGGCATGAGCGCTGAGAAATGCCAGCGCTCCCGTGTGCTGTGGCGTCTTCTCAAGCAGCGCGCGATAAACCGCTGCCGCGCCGTCCATGTCACCGCGACCCGCCAGCACCGCGGCTTGCCGCGCCAGTTCAGATTGATGACCGGGGGGCCTGCTCACTCGAAACGCATATAAGTGCTGACGATGTACTTTAGCCCCGAGTCGGGTCTGGGGCCGGCATGGCGATACATCCAGAACGGCGGGAACATCACCAGCCGTCCACGCCGTGGCTGGACCCTGACGCCCAGTTCGCGGAACGCCGTCTCGCCACCGCATTCGACATCATTGAGATACCAGAACATCACGAGGAACGCTGCGCGGTGAACGGGTTGTAACAGTCCACGTGCTCGTCGAACTGGTCACCGCTGGCCGCATCGTAGCGCTTGATACGAATCGCTTCATGTTCGGGGTTGGCGGGGAATTGCCCCGGACAGCTCTCGCGGTAGAGCCCGAAACGACGATCTTTCAGCGCCAGCGGCTCTTTCTCGATATCGCGCCATGCCATTTCGCAATCGATAATCAGAACCCCGAACGAGGTTTCCCTGGAGCGGTAGCGTTGACGCCGTCCGTCCTTATCGAAACGCCGCACCATATCGTCGCAGACCGGTCCCGGCAGCGACTCGTCGGACACCTGTATCAGGTCCGTCGGTCTCGTGCCTGCCTCGATGCCATGACTCATTTCGAGCGTGCCCACCCGGTGATACTGATTCTCGGCTCGCCGGCGAAAGCAGCCACCTGTGATACGAAATGGCGCTGCGGCACGCGGAAAAGACTGATCGTATTGAACTCAGGCGACAATACGTCCTCAACCGCGTCATCGCCGTCGAGGAAATGCAGCAACCCGCCCCATTCGTTTTGCCAGTTACGCGAAAGGCCGATCACGTAGGCAACTTCTCTGGCGCGAGTCGACCCGCTGTCATCGTGGGTTTTCAGGAAATGACCCGGCAAATACCGGGTAGCCTGGGCATCGGCCTTGATGAGGTTATCGAGACCGCTGACATCGCTGAAAAAGCGCATTCCGGGCGCCGAATTCAGGTACTCGAGAAACCGATGCAGCGGTAAATGCGGATCACGCCCTTCCTTGTAGGCGGTCACGACCATGTAGGTCTCGTAAGCGAACTGGTACTGCGTTTTTGCGCTGCTCTGGATCCACTGGTTGAGTTCGCGCCGCGCGGCCGGATCCATCGCCCGCATCTCCTCCTGGCGCAGGGTGACACCCTTGCCATCGCGACCGAGATAGGCAAGTCCCCATGGCACCTCGCGCAAAAGACAGCTGCGCAAACGTTCCGCCACCTCCGGCACCAGCGCGTTATCGATACGCGCCCGCCCGCGCCGCCGAAATTCGGCCCTGATGGCGGCCCTGTCGAGATCCGGATTAAACACCCAATGGCCTCGCCCGATCAGGCGTCGGGAGCAACGTTGCGGGACCAGATTTCTTCGTCGTCCACGTAACCGTAGAGGGTCTCCGCGCATTGCGTAAGCCCCCCGCCGATGCCGCTCCAGTCTACGTCACCACCACGTGTGCGCGGTCCGTCGCTGGCGTCGAGGCCCTCGATCCGCGCCGCATCCAGATGCCACTTCAACGCAAAGTGCCGCGCCACGTCACGCGGTTCGGCCGCAACCACGGCCTCGGCGTGGTCGGTCGGCAGATCCTCGCCAGCAATGACCCAGACGAAATCCTGCAGCTTGTCGGCGCGCCGGATCTTGCCGATAAGCACCTTATGCGGAAGTGTCCAGCTGACCCGCGCCTCGACCGGCTGCGCCGCGTAGACCCCCTTCTCCCTGAGCACGCGGGCTGCGCCGTCTAGTTTGGTTTTCGCCCACGCAACAAATGCATCGCGTTGCGCCTCGGTACTATCCGCATCCCCGGCGCCGGTGGCGGCCGCCTGCTCCGACTCGGGCTTGTTTTCCTGTTCCACGTATGTCCTCCGCGACCCCGCCGCGGGGCCCCTGGTGTAATCGCCCTATTATAAGCCCTGAGTAACCTGCTAGCGTTGCCGCCGGATAGTTGTCAGCATGTCCAGCGGCGGTGGCGGCAGCGTTTCGACCACGCCGTCGGGCCAGGTGATTTCCAGTGCATCGATACGATCGGCGCTGCCGAGGCCAAACGTCACAACCGCCTCAGCCTGGGACAGATAGCTGCGCGATGGCTGGATAAATTTGAGCTGCTCGCGCTCGCCCGCCGAAAGCCGCACCATGGCGCCAAACACCGGCGCGCTGTCGACAAGATGCAGCCGCACCCAGTTGTTGTCATTTGCCAGATCGTTGCGCAGCAGGCGGGCTGGACCGTCGACCTCGGTCAATGCGATATCCAGATCTCCATCACTATCGATATCGGCATACGCTGCACCGCGCCCCACCCGCGCGACGCCGAAATCGCCGCTCACAGCGGCCACAACGAACCGTCGCGGACAATCACCGCCACAGTTCCAGAATAGCTGTGGCGGCTGTGCATACGCCTGGCTCGGCTGCACGATGGCAATCTCGTTTTCGACATGGCCGTTGGCCTGAAACAGGTCGTCCCGGCCATCGAGATCGACATCGAAGAAAAACAGCCCGAAGGACAATACCTTGCGGCTCGCCGGCCCGATACCGGAAATGACCGCCTCATCGGTAAATACGCCTCCCGAGGAGTCTGCAACGAACAACGAACTCATCTCATTGGCAAAATTACCGATCGCTATCGCCAGCATTTCCTCACCACCCAGCCATGCGGCATCGATCCCCATCGCGCCGGTAGCGGCACCGCTCGAATCGAAAGCGAGCCCGGCGTCGGCGCCGCTCTCGACGAAGCTGCCATCGCCCTGGTTGAGAAACAGGAAATTGCGAACTGTATCGTTCGCTACCACGAGGTCGGGCCAGCCATCGAGATTCACATCGACCGGGATCACACCGAGACCCTTGCCAACCGCTGCACCGGTGGCGGGGTTTGATACGGCGACAAGATCGGAGACATCGGTAAAACGGCCATTGCCATCGTTACGAAACAGGTAGGACTGAGTACCCGCATAATTGGTCGGCGGGCCATAGGCGCGGCCGATGCCGGTAAGGCGATAGTCCACTTCGAAATCGATATCCCTCGACCAGCGCACGTAGTTGGCGGCAAACAAGTCGAGGTCGCCATCGCGATCGTAGTCGACGAACGCGGCACTGGTACCCCAGTCCGCGGCATCACCCGCCACGCCGGCATCCCGGGTGACGTCTTCGAAACGTTGGCCGGCGCGGTTGCGTAACAAGCGGTTCTGGCCGACAGCGGTGATATAGACATCCACCCAGCCATCATTGTCGTAATCGCCGACTGCCACACCCATGCCATAGAGCGTCACATCGAGGCCGGTCAACGCACTGACATCCTCAAAAAACCCGCTGCCGTCATTACGATAAAGTGCACTGGTCGCCGCCGGCGCGCCTTGCCGGTCCTGCCATGGCCAGTGCATCGAGTTGACCAGCAGAAGGTCCTGGTCGCCGTCGTTGTCAAAGTCAAAGAATGCGACGCCACCGCCCATCGTCTCCGGCAACAAGCGCTCACCGTAAGCGCCACTGACATGTGCAAAGGTGACGCCGGCCGTCGTGCTGATGTCGGTGAAGTTCAAAGCGGGGATGGCGGCACTGACGTTTTGCGGCGCTGCCAGCGGCTTCTCCGCGAGCGCGCTTCTCTGCTCGGGTCGTGGCGGTTCCCGGGTCAGCCACAATCCGGCAGCAAGCGCGATCAACACCAGAACCGCCAAGACCGCCAGCGAACGGCGGAACGCCCGGGCTATAACCGCCTCGTCAGCCTTGTTGTTGCGATCATCGTCCACGCCCGGCTCCACCTCGCGACGCATCGACCGTGCTGACCGGCCCCGGTTTCACAGGATAAATCACGACGCTGTTTGCCGCCCTGTCTGCCGCCGGGTCACGCCGCCGCGCAAGGGCAACCGCGCGATCGCGCGCGTTGTCGTCGGGTTTGTATTTCGCATGCAACGCGCGATGGGTCGCCGCCTCCGCATCTCGCCCAAGGTAAGCATACGCCTGCGCCAGCCCGTAGTGAGCCGCCACGTTCTCCGGGTCCTGCCCCAGCACTTGATCGTAATTAGCGATCGCACGTTGCAGAAAACCCTGCCGCGCCGGCCGCCGCGTTTCACCGCGCTCGAGCCGCGAGCGTTCGATCAGGGCCTGGGCCAGCAGGTTTCTTGCGCGATAGTCTTTACCAAAGTCGAAGCCACGCTCCTCGGCGCCGGCAAAGTCGCTGTCCAACAGGCGTTCGAGATCAGCAATCGCCTCGTCCATGAAGCCGTTCTGCAGATTCACCTGGGCGCTGAACCAGGTGACCGTCCATGGATACGCGCCGGCCGCGGCGGCACGACCGAGCGCGTCGACCGCTTCCTCGAGCCGACCCTCGCGGACATAAACCCGCGCGAGATTCAGCGCGCCCATGCCCGGCTCGAGGCGTTCCACCGCGGCAAATGCCTCTTCGGCCTGGCGCAGCTGCCCGGCACCGCGTTTGCGCAGGAGCCCGATACCGTAGTCATTCCAGCGCACCCATATCGGCACATCCTCGTGGGTCGGCGCGGCAGGGACGAATTCGGCGTCACGGCCCAGCAGCGGCAAGACGACGGTATCGCTTGCAATCACCGTCACCGGCAACGGATTGGCCGCGTCCGCGTCGCCCTGGGCGAGGCCGAAGAGATGATTGTCGAACTTGCGGTACAGCAGTTTGGCCTCGATACGGATCGGGCCGCTCGCATCAGCCGGTAGCGACAGCCCGAAATGTACTGTGTCAGCGGCACCGGGCGGGATCTGGTGGTTGTACAGCGAGGTGAAGATATCCTCGACATTGCGCCGGTCGATGCGCCGGCCCTCGCGATCCAGCGCATAGGTGTTGACGAAGTGGGCGTCGCGATCGACAGCGGCGGTAACCGGATCGCGCGCGCCGCTGGTACCCAGCAGGCGGTCGCCGTCATACACTTCGACCGCCACCCACACCTCGTTGGAATCCGCGGTACCCTCGGTGAACAGGTGACCGAGTGTCAGGGTTCGCAGCACCACCTCGAACAGATACTCACGACCGGCCGCCAATGCCGGCAACCGCGCATCGAGCGGTGCTGTAAGCGCGCCGTCGATCCGCCCATCCTGGCGAATGCCGAACAGATCCAGGCGTACGCTGCCTTCGAGAATCTCGCGTTGCTTGTGCATCGCCCAGTCGGGCAGATCCTTGAACCAGGCCATCGCAGTATTGGCGCCAGGGAAGAAATGGTCGCGAATTTTGAGCTGACCATCCGCGCCATCCACCCGGGCGCCGAAGTCCTGCGAAACCTGCAGCGGCATATGGCAACCGTTGCAGTTCGCCTCGGCCTGCTCGGGGTAGTAAAAACTCGACACGCTGTGACCCGAGACACCGGACAACAGGAACGAATCGTAATGATTCTGCCCACGCAGCCAGCGATAGGCATTCAGTTCTTCGGGTATATGCACTTTGTGACAGGCCGAGCAGAACTCGGTACTACGATGCAGCGGTTTCAGGAAGGTCTTCTTGTGAAACGCCGGCTTGGCCTTGATAAGCGTTTGATTGATCCAGCGCAGTGCCGAATTTTCGCTGTTGGCGAATGGGTAGTGCAACGGCTCCTCTATCGTGTAGTCGGCGTTGCCGCGCGGACTCGCAACATGAGTGATTGCATGACAGGCGGTACAGGTGATCCCCGCCGCCGCGGTCGGATGTGCAGCATCGTCGAAGTCCGGGTCGTCGAAAGCACCGGAGAAAAACGGGACCGGGTCATGACAGCCGGCGCAGAATCGCGCAGCATGTACGTTACCGTCGCGTTGCAACAGGAACTCCCGGGTCTTGCGCACCGAAAACCGGTATACCGGATTATTGAACGATGCAAAACGATGGACGCTGGCCGACCATGCCTCATGCGCGTCCTCATGACACTCGGCGCAGTACTGGTCGTTCATCAGGCTCTCGGCCGGGATAAAATCTCCGCTCGCCGTGCGTGCCAGTGACGGCTGGAAATACGCCTGGCCCGAATCAGGGCCGGAGCGATTCCATTCGCGCGGGTCGCGAGCCTGCCAAAGCGTCAATAAAAGCGCGGTGACAACGGCTCCTGCTCCGACCCATCCTCCAACCTGCCAGTTGATCCGGCGCCCGGCCAGGCGATGCAGCACGAACAGCCATGCCACCAGCAGCGGCGCCACCGCATGGAGCCAGTAAAGACCCTCGCGCGCGGCCGGATGACGCACCTCGACATAGGGGAGCCCGCGGGTCAGCGCGAGACCCGATACGAGTAACAGGATCGCCACGACGAACAGTGCCATGCCCGCACGAACCGCATTACGGTTCGGCAGATGAAAGGCGAGCCGCATGTGGCGAACGCCGTAAACCAGCAACGGTACGATCAACAAGAGCCCGAGCACCAGGTGCAACAGGAACATCACCTGGTAGAAGCGGCCCTGGAAGGTCTCGCCCGAAAGCCATTCCGCAAACGTCACGACAGACAGGTACAGCGCATTGATCGACAGCAGTGCAAACAACGCAAACACGGCCAGCAGCAAACGCCTTAGCCCCGGCGGCAGGACCCGCGACTGTCTGCGCCGGCTGGTCACGGGATTCGCACCGCGATCCGCACGATCAGTGACCCGCCTGGAAGCGGGTGTTGAATTGCTCATGCAGTTCGCGCGCTCGTGCGCTGCGCACCGCGTCATCGCGGAACTTCGCCGGCAGCGGGCCGACGCCGTCGCCGTCGCGAGTGTAGAGATCCATGTCTTTGGCGTAGCCACGGGTCTCCAGCACATAGTGCCTGCTCCAGCCAGCGCTCGGCGGCGCAGGTGGCGCGACAAACTGTGCGTGCAATTCTTCGCCCGGTCCGATTATCGCCAGCGCATCGTCCTCCGCGGCGACCAGGGGCAATGCCGGGCCCAGCTCAGTGTAAAAACCTGGCAGATAGCGCGTGTCCCAGAACGGGCTGCGCGTTGCGTAGTCGTAGGAAGGCCGCCGCTGCGGCAGCGTGCTACGGTGCGCAAAACCGGTCTTTGCAACCCGCGCAACCACTGGCTCGAGCACCTCATGACGGTGCGCGGGCGGTGTTTCGTCGAAGACGATCGTCATCCTGTCCCAGTAAATTTCAAGGTTGCCGCTCAGCCGCAACGCTGTTGTTTGCGGCGGCAAATCGGCAAGCGGCAGGGCCATCCGTCGCGGCATGCCGGCGGGATAGCCGAATCGCGGGTAGACCTCGTGCCAGACGCCATCAGCGGTCTGCGCTTCCAGCGTTGGCGGTGTATAGCTCTCATCGGCCTGCCATGCCGCAAACACCACTGATGAATAAGGGTATTCGACCCAGCCGTCGGCCACCAGCACGGGCATGGCGCCCTCGCCATTGAGCGGCTCATCGAAAAACAACGTCAGCGGCTGCGGATCGTGCAACAGGCCGAGGAAACGCGAGTCGCGCTGCCCCTGCAGCGCGGCACGATGATCGGCATCGCGCAGCAGTTCCGTCACATCACGTGCACCGATCGTCGCACGCACGGGCTGGCGCTCCTGGCGATAAAAAATGCCGCGCCCGGTCACCGCGGGTGCCGCCGTACCCATACGTTCGTCGAGCACCATCGACCACCCCGGAGGCAGGTCGTGGACATGCAGTTGCAACGCATCCAGATAGGCATTTTCTTCCATCGGTTCGGTAATTTTCAGCGCGATCGCGCCATCGCGCTCAACTGGCAGACCAGGCGGCAAAAGGAAGAATTCCCACGGCCTCGGTGTGGCGTAGTTACCCGGGGACAGCAGGAAACCGAGGCCTCCCACGCCGAGCACGTCACTGACAAACGTGTATTTCTCTCCATCCCAGGCAAACAACACCGGGCAACTCGACAACTGGCGCTGGGTCTCCGTTACGGTGTGGTGACCCGCGCCGAGACCCAACTCCGTCTGGTAGACGCCATCGGACCAGTCAATCGCAACGAAGTCGGCGGTCGCCGTTCCGTTGAGACCGAGAGCGACCGGTTGCAGGCTTTGGCCCGGCGCGGACCAGCCATCGAGCGTAAACGCAATAGTCCAGTGCGAACCATTGCGCAGTGCAAGCCGGGCACCGATGCCGGAAGCGTTGGAGCGCATTGCATCGGCCGCATTCTCGCGGCCGCTGAGTTCGAGCACGACGAACGCATGCCGACCCGACCCCGGTTCCCACCAGATCAGCTCACCGTCACCGAAGCCGGCGACGCCGTAGCCGGCATGCGAGGAGCCATGCGCTTCGTCGATCACGGCAATGACGCCGCTCGCGACCCCGCGGTGGAGGTTGGTCCAGCCGGAATCCGCCTCCGTGAGAATCTGAAAATGGGCACCGTCGTCATAAAGCAGTTCGAGCTTGCCGTCGCCGTTGAAATCGTAGACACCGATCGCGGCAGTGGCCGCCGGCGCAGTCTTGTCGACTGAAAATGACTCCCATGCGTCAAATTCGGTGCGATGCCAGCCCAATACCCCGATATCCGCAGCCACACCGAAAAACTCGACTTTGCCATCGCTGTCGGTATCGGCGGCAGTCGCACCCAGCAGGGGCTGCGAAAGCATCGCCGCGGGTTCGCTGGCCGCGGTGTAACGCCACATGCGGTCGTTTATAAAAAGGCGATGCGGTGGCGATTGCTTGACCACCAGGATGTCGGTGTCGCGGTCGCCATCGAAATCGGCCACGACGACGCCGCGACTCGCCCCGGCACTGCGCAGACCCTGGTCAGCCGCAAGACGGCGGAAACTGCCATCGCGATCGTTATTCCACAACTCGTCATTGCCGCTGGCGCTGACGCTGAAGATATCGAGATCGCCGTCGTGATCGGCATCGAAAACCGCGCCATCGATGCACGCGGTGTCCTCGTCATCGAGGGCGTTGGGCCACTGTTGCCACTGGTTGCGCTCCGTCTGCCGCCAGATCGCGCTGGTCGATTCTCCGCACAGAAAGACATCGGTGAGACCATCGTTATCGAAGTCTCCCCACAACGCCGCATTGACCCCATGCGCCGTCTGCAAGGGATGCCCGGCCGCTCGCGTAAAACCGCCTTGCGGGTTTCCGATCAACACGACCGCGGAGGAGTCGGCGTTACCGCCGGTGACGAACAGATCCTGTCTGCCGTCGTGATCAAGGTCGACCGTTGTCAATCGGGCATCCGCCGGAAAAGCATCGTGACCGAGCAGAACGGGCGGCAGAAAGAGCGGGCCCGCGGGCACGGCAGGCCGCTGCGGCGCCGGCTCGTCGATCGCCAGCGCTTCGGCTTTAGGCCCCATGCGGGTGTACTTGATCTCGACCAGTCGAGCGCGCGGATTGTCTTTGAAGCGCTCATAGGCCTCGATCATCTGCCGCGATGCGTCTTTGCGCCCAAGACGTCGCAACGTCTGCGCAGCGCCGTAATAGGCAGAACGCAGATACGGATCGAGCGCGATCGCTTTTTCGTACCACTGCATTGCCTCCTGCAGTCGTTCGAGCTGAGCGAGGTTCTGAGCAACGAAATAGGCGGCGTACGCATCCTTCTCGTCTGCCGCGGCAACGGCGCGAAAACTCTCGAGCGCCTGTTCCGACTCGCCGCGATAAAACCGCAACACTCCGGAAAGATACCGCGCCCGCAGATTATCCGGCGCTTCCAGCAGCACTTCTTCGAGGATAGCGAGCGCTTCGGCGTCGCGTTCCTGGTTCAGCGTCGCGATGGCGAGATTGACGCGCGCATCGTCCCACTCCGGCGCCAGCTGCAGCGTCTCGGCAAACGCCTTCTCGGCCTCGCCATATTTGAAACTGCCCATCAGCCCGACACCGCGGTTGTTGCTCTCCACCACCGCGGCGGACAAACCTCCTGCATCGTCGGTGCCGCAACCGGCGGCCAACAAAATTGCCATTCCGACGCACAGCGCCGCAGCGGCAGGCCGGCAGCGTTCAGTCCAGCGTTTTCTTAGCATCGCGTATCCGCTCTTTGTGTTCGTCGCCACTCAGGGCCGCGGCAGCCGGTGCCAGACGCCTGGTGTCGAGATAGGAATGTATTTCGCTGCGCAGATGCGCCCGCATATCGTGTCCCAGCCGCCGCTCGCGCTCGTCGCGCAACCGCGCAATGTCTATCGGAGCGACCACGACTTTCTCCCCCGGACCCGGATCCGCCTGGGCCAGGATACGACCGTCGAAATCCACGGCCATACTGCCTCCCGGCCAACTGAATGGCGGATAATTGACCAGGCTGGCGCCCTGGTTCGCCGCGACCACGTAAACGCTATTTTCCAGTGCCCGGGTGCGGTTGATCAGGGTCCACCAGTCCATGGGTTCGGTCGCGCCCCACGGGTCCATGTATGCGGACACCCGTACGATCAACTCCGCTCCGTTAAAGGCGATCTGGCGAATCGTTTCCGGGAAAAGCCAGTCATAACAGATCGCGACCCCGAGCTTGCCCAGTTCGGTGTCGACAACCGGGAACGGATCGTCCGGGTAGCCCTCGATATCGTGCGGACTGGCATGAACTTCCCATGGAATCCACGGATTCACTTTACGATATTTGCTGAGAATGCCGCCCGGGCCGATCAATACAGTCGTATTGAATACCAGCTCAGGATAGTCGCGGTCGGCCTCGAGAAACGTGCCGGTCTGGATATAGCAGCCGTATTTTTTCGCGAGTCGTTCGTAGGCATCGGTATGTTCGTTCGGCAACGGTATCGCCAGCCGCCGCCGCAATTGCGCAGTCTCCGGATAAACCGGGACGGCATGGGCAAACTCCGGGAACGCCAGCAGCCGGACATCGAAAAACGGCTCGTAACCAGTGATCGTCTGCTCGATGATCGCACACATGCGGCGCGTCCTCGCAGCAATCTCGCCACGCTCGGCAGGCGCCGGAAAATCGGTCTGGCAGGCGGCAGCGTAATAAAGACCGGTCATTGCCAGTTATCGCGCAATCGGCCGGCATGCGGCGCCACCACGATCGGCAATCGCATAACCGCCACGACAGTTCACTACTGGCTGCCCCGCAATGGCGGCGGCGCAAAGATCGGGTCATTGGGTTGCCACGGATCGACGGCCGCCTCGTTTTTCTGGTAGTGCTGCACGTTGATCGACAGACCAGGATAGCTTTCGACCTGGTTGGTCTTGGCCGCCTCGAAAATCGCCTGCGTCTGCACATCCACCGCGGCAGCGTAGCGGCCGGTTGCCGCCACCAGCATCGCGACGGTTTCGAGATGGGCGATGCTCGGCTGCTGCCGCGCCAGGCGGTCGGCAATTGCCAGCGCCTCGTCGAGCCTTGCCGGGTCCGGTCGACTGCAGGTTGCCAACACCCGCAGCACACCCTGCGCCAGCACCGGCGACGACGGGTGGGCATTCCATCCTTCTTCCAGCACCGACCGCGCCCCATCGCAATCGCCGCCGCCAATCAGGGCGAGACCCTCCCAGAAATAAAGCTGCGAGTCTTCCGGCAGGCTCTCGCGCAGGGCGCGAAATTCCTCCGCCGCAGCCGAATAGTCATCCGCGCGCATCAGCGAATTCGCCAGCAACCTGCGGGAGCGGGAGTGGTCGGGACGCGCCTGGAGCGTTTTGCGGAAATAGTCACGCGCAGCCGCCTCGTCACCCGATTTTTCCAGCAATACCGCTTTGTTGTAATTCGCCTGCCAATTGTCCGGCTCCAGCACCAGCGCGGCATCGATCTGGCTCATTGCCTCATCGGACTCGCCGCGGCTGTCGAGAATGCCTCCGAACAAGACCCGTGCACCGACGTTGTCAGGATTCAGCCTCACCGCGTGAGCCGCCCGCTTTGCCGCCGCCTCGGTGTCGTTGCGGTTGAGCTCATAAATCGCCGCGCGGACGTAGTAATCGGAACTCAGCGACAGCGCATGCATCTGCCCGAGCCAGAGATCGTCGAGCGATACCTGACCCTCGCCACGCAGCTCCAGTTGCTCGCGCGCCTTGTCCGTCTGACCGGTCTGACGGTACGCGATCGCCAGCGGATAACGCAGCTGACTGGCTGCCGGTTCCCGTTGCAATGCGTCCTCGAGGTGGATCACCGCCTCCTCATATCGCTTCAGCTGCACCTCGGCCTGACCGAGCCCGGCGATCGTCGCGGCCTCACCCGGCTTTATATCGAGCGCAGTCTGAAACCACTGCGCAGCCTCCTCGTTTGCGCCGCTTTGCAGATACATTCGACCGAGCCGTACTGCCGAAGGAAAATATTCGGGATCGAGCTCCAGCACCCTGCGATAGCCCGCGATTGCGGCCTCGACATCGCCGTCCTCCTGGTGCAGAAAGGCCCGGTAGTAGCGCCAGCGCGCCTCGCCTGGCTGCAGCAGGATGGCGTTGTCGTAGCATTGTGCCGCCGGAATACGAAGATCATGCGCCTGGTACAACATGCCGAGACGGCCAAAGTCGGAGCCCCCGGCCGGGCCGTCCCGCATGGCAACATTTTCACGCACGCGGTCCGCTGCCGATCGCAGCGCATTACGCACCGCCGGCTCGAACTCGCTGAGATCCGGATCGGGCACCGGACTCAGCGCAGTGGCCTGGGCCTGTACCGTGATAGCGGTCAGGCTCAATAAAAGCAGCACGAAAACGTCGCGCAAAAGGCCCGCTGCCCGAGTCTGTCGATCAACCATAGTCATCTCCGGCCAGACATTTATTTGCTGCCGCTCCCCTGGACCAGCTCGTGATAGCGGCCAGTTGCAAGTCCCGCGAATCGTTCGACCGAACCGTCGGGCCAGCGCACCTCGAGATCCGCCTTGCCGGCAAAGTCTCCCAGCCCGAACAACACCCGCGGGTCACTGGCCGAGGCGTAACTGCCATCGGTATGCACCCTGCGCGACAGAGCCCTGTCCCCCGCCTGCAGCACCAGGGTAGCCCCAATCGCATCACGACCGCCGGCGCGGGTAAGCAGACGCACACCCAGCCACTGCTTATCCTGTCCGACCACGTTTTGCAGCAATCTGACCGGCCCGCCGTTATTGGTCACCACGATATCGGCATCGCCATCATTGTCGATATCGCCGAATGCGGCGCCGCGACTGACCTCTTTCAACGCCAGCGCCGCCCCGGCGGCGGCAGACACCTCGGCGAAACCACGATCGCCGCCGCGGTTGCGCCACAACTGGTTGGTCTGAAGCAACGGCAATATCTCGCCAGCCGAAATCTGTGCTTCGATCTTGGTTACCGCACCGTTGGCGCTGAACAGGTCGAGCCAGCCGTCGTTGTCATAGTCAAACCAGGCGGTACCAAAACCTGTCGCCGACAAGCTGCTCTGTCCCAGCGCAAGGCTCATCGTGCGATCCTCGAACCAGCCCTGGCCGTCATTGACGTACAGCGTATTGGTTTCGCGGCTGAGGTGGGTCATGAAAAGATCGACATCGCCGTCACCGTCGAAATCCTCGGCGCTGACACCCATGCTCGCCTCGGCCTTGCCTTCCATGTTCACTGCCGTGCCGGCAAGCAGCGATTCGTCGCGAAAACGGCCTTTCTGGTCGTTCATCCACAACTGGTTTTCCGCACCGTCATTGGCGACATACACATCGGTCCAGCCATCACTGTTGAAGTCGGCGGCGATCACCCCGAGTGCGGCGCCAAACGCTTTGTCTATGCCGACCTGGCTACTGCGACTGGCAAATTTTCCACCCCCCTGGTTGTGCAGGAAGCGGTCGTTGACGGGCCGGTAGGCAGACGGCGAGCAATAATCCGGAACGCCGTTGGGCAGGCGGCAGGTCTCGTGAGTGCGAACGGTGTAGTTGACGTAATTGCCGATAAACAGATCGAGCCAGCCATCGCGGTCGAAATCCAAGAATGACGCGCTCACACTCCAGCGTGAATCGACCGCGCCCGACTCTTCGGTCACATCGCCAAAGCCGGTCCCGCCATCGTTCAGCAACAGCGTATTTTCACCGAAATTGGTGATGTAGAGATCCATGTGACCGTCGTTATTTACATCGCCACTGGCCACGCCCATACCGTAACCGGTGACCGCAATCCCCGCGTCCGCGGTGACGTCGGTAAACCGCAAAACGGGTTTGCCGGCGACGATTTCGAGATCGTTGCGGTAAAGGCGGTCCGAAAACGGCGGCTTGCCGCGCACCGGGATCAGCGCATCTCCGAGGGAGTCGTCCTCGCTGAGCAACTGCCCCTGAACCAGGTAAACATCCAGATCGCCATCGCCGTCATAATCGATCAGCGCGACGCCCGCCCCCATCATTTCGGAGAAATAATCCTTACCAGTCATGCCGTTGAAATGAACGAAATCGAGACCGCTCTGGCCGGCGATTTCGACGAACGGCGCCTGCTCGGCGGCGGCAACGGCGCCAGCCAGCAGTGGCGGCCCCGCCAGAAACAGCAATAATGGGTTGAGTCTGTGCATAGAACCCGACATTTTATCCAATTCGTGGCCATGGCAGTTAACGGCCGGCCCGGCGCAATGTTTGATCTCTAATCGCCGCGAGGGTTCACACCAGATCCGTCGGGGTATCGAGCAGGATATAGGCGCCGATCGCCATCATCATCCACGGCACCAGGCGGGCCGCATAGCGGATGACCGCGCCGTTGCCGCCGATCCGCGCGCCCAGACCGTTCGCAACTGCGCTCCACGCGGCGCCGGCAGCGAAGACCGCAATGGCCATCGCCGGCCAGTATCCGCTATCAGTATCGGCAAACGTAGCTGTAAACAGCGCAATCGAGTCGCCGCTGGTCGCAAGCATCAGCATTACGATCGCGGAATAACCTGGCGCGGCTTCCACCGCCGTGGCCTCCACGGTCCCGCCGGCGTCTGCCAGGTGCATCCGCAACAGGCCTGCCACCCCAAGGCTCAGCGGTAGCAGCCCCAGCCATCCCGTCATCCGCGCCGACCATCCGGCCAGCAGCCAGCCGGCCCCGCTCGCAATCACGACTACGACCACCAGCGCCGAAACGAAGCCCAGCGTGATCCGCACCGCGCTTGCACCCGCCGCGCGCAAAACGGCCATCAGTACCAGGTTGTCGAGATTCGATGCAAAGAACCCCGCCACTGCGAGCCCGACGGCCAGCATCCAATCGGTCATTTCCGTCTTGTTCCCGATTCGCAACCTGCATCAGATCGTGTTTCACGGCGTGCTGCAAGATAAGTGCAGGATTGCCCAGAATGCAGGGACGGAGTCAACGCCAAATGCCGCACCACATCACCCGCGCGACCCAGGCCGCGATTGCTTTTCTGCTGTCGTGCGGCGCGGTGACTGCGCAGCCTTTCGCCATTGACCTGGCCGCGTTGCGCGAGGCCGCACCGCCCCCCGGCAGCGTCATCGACAGCGCCAATATCGGCGCGCACGAACACGTTCTCGATGCCGAGATCGCGGGTTTGATTGCGGCCGGTGACATGACAATAACGGTGGGCGATCCGATCTCCTTCGATACTCACCCCGCATTCGCCGCCGCCACGGTCGCCGATGGCGCGACTCTCGGCGCCGAGCCGGGTGTTCTGACCGGCTATCAGGGCGGCGTGCCGTTCCCGGCGCCGCCGCGCAGCGACGATCCGCGCGCGGGTGACAAGCTGGCCTGGAACATGCGCTATGCATGGTCCGGCGACAACGGCGTCCTCATCGACATGATCTGGCACTACCGCGACATGAACCGCGACAAAGTGGAGCGCGAGGTGAAGTTTACCGCGAGCCTTATGCGCTTCAAGCATCGCCATGTCGAAGAGCCCATTCCGTCAATCGAGGACAATCCCGGAGAAATATTCCTCGGGCTCTATTTGCGCGCGACCTACCCGGCCGACGTAAAAAACACGCAGTTGCTGATACACCGCCTCGAAGATGACACCAGCCAGGAGCAGGGCTGGATGTACGTGCCGTTTCAGCGCCGGGTGCGGCGCCTGGCGACCGGACAGAAAACCGATGCGTTCCTCGGCAGCGACATCATGATCGAGGACTTTCTCGGCTATAACGGCCGTATCATGGACATGACCTGGCGTTATGTCGGGGAGCGAATGATGCTTCTGCCGATGTTTCGCCACAACGCGCTCGATGGGCTCCCGGACCCACAGGCGGACGGTTTTTCGTTCGTCGGCACCGGCGGCCGCGGCGGATGTTTCCCGCAGGTGCGCTGGCAGATGCGCCCGGTGTATATGCTCGAAGCCATGCCGCGCGAAAAAGGCCACCCGTTGTCGAAGCGGTTTTTCTATGTCGACAGCCAGACTTACGCCGCGCCGCTGGGTCTGATTTATGACCGCGCTGGCAAATTGTGGAAACTCGCCATCGCCGCATATTCCCACCCCGATCACCACGCACCTGAAAATGCCGGCTCGGGAGCGCCAATTTTCGATGGCGCCTCGATGATCGACCTGCAGGCGCGCCACTGCACCACGCTGACGGTGCGCGCCAGGGTCAACGTCGACGGAATGCGTGCCGCCGACTTCCAGTCGAGCACGTTGCGCGCGCGCGGGCGTTGAAGAGGGTGCCGGACCCGGGTGATACAGCGATGGTAGGCTTGGCAATACACTCCTTGTCCGAACGAAATTCCTGACGACGGCCGTGGCAACTCTCGACAAAAAGCGCGCGCTGGAGAAACTCGAGCTACTGTTCGGGTCTCCCGAACTGTTCCCGCAACAACTCGACCTGAACGGGGAACGAGTTCTGTTGTTGCGGCTGGACGAGCGGATCTACCACGAGGCCGCATTTCTCGACGAGCGCCTGTCAGGCAAAGACATCCCGGGTTTCTGGGTGGGCCTCGACGATCTCGAATCGCGGTTTCGTCGCCAGTCCTCGCAAGCGCCGCCGCAGCACTGGATTTTCCATGTCGGCCATTGCGGTTCGACGCTTTTGTCGCGACTGCTTTCCGCCCTCGGCGAATATCTGCCGCTGCGCGAACCCCCCGTTTTGCGCAGCCTCGCGGAGGCGCGGCGCGATCTCGGAAGTCCGCTGTCGCGGATTGACCCGGACCGCTGGCCGTTGATCCTCGAACTGGTACTGGCTCTGCTCGGCCGGCGCTATCGCGTCGATGGCATGCCACTGGTCAAGCCGACGAGCAGCTGCAACAACCTGCTGTCACCGGTACTCGACGCCGCACCGGACGCGCGCGCACTCGCACTGTACCTGTCGTTGGAGAGCTACCTCGCGACGATGCTGCGCGCCGGCGGATCCCGCACTGACACTGAAACCCATGCCAGGAGCCGGCTGCAGGACCTGCTCGAGGCGGTCGGGCCGGACTGCGATCTGCGCCTTTACCAACTCTCACTGGTGCAACGTGCAGTGGTGAACTGGCTGTCATGCGCGGCGCTGTTCTCAGCCGCGATCAGGAACCACGGTGAGCGCCTGTTGTTGCTCGATTTCGACGATTTTCTGCAATCTCCGGGCAGCGAACTCCACTCGCTCAGCCGTTTTTTCGGCATGAGCAAAGAACCGGAAGACAGCGACAACGTGCTCGCCAGTGGCGTTATGAAGCGCTACGCCAAGGCACCCGAGCACGCCTACTCTGCCGAATTGCGGGCGCGCGAGCTCGGCGACAGCAGACGGCGCTACAGCACCGAGATCCGGCAGGGACTGAGCTGGGCAGAGACGCTGATTCACGCCCAGCCGGCGCTCGAGCAGAAACTGGACCCGGTGTTTCTGTCTCGCGCGGGCTAGAGTTCAGCCCACATTCTCATCAGGTTCGTACGGATCGCCTCGGTGATCGTGCGCCCGCCCTGGGGATCGCCCGCCGTATGCAGGATATTGGCCACCTGTTGCAGCTGCAGCAGTACGTCACGCTGACGCTGATCCCGGATCATGCTCTGAAACCAGGTTATCGCGACTATACGCCTGCCCTCGGTGACCGGCGCGACACGATGCACCGTCGTCGACGGATAGACGACTGCATCTCCCGCCGCGCATTTGAAACTGACAATCCCGGCACCGGATTCGACCTCCAGCTCGCCGCCCTGGTAATCGTCAGGATCGGATACGAAAACCGTACAGGACACATCCGATCGCATCGGCGGAGTCGACGGAAAGACCGCTTCGTCGACGTGATAACCATAGGTCATGCCCGGTTCGTAAAGACAAAGCGTAGGGCGCGCAACCTGCTTCGGCACGACGATATCGCGGAACATCTGGTTGCGGAAAATGGCGGCGCGAACCAGTTTCCCGGCTTCTTCGGAGCGGGGGTCGTTTTGCGGTAACTGCAGATTGTTCTTGATCCGCGAGTGAGGGTTGGTGACCTGGCCGGGCACGAATCCCGCCTCCTCGGCGATCTGCCGCAACCGCGCAACCTCGTCCGCGGTCAGCACGTTTTTCAGATGATGCAACATGACGGCTGAACCCTGGTGTGGGGAAAACGACTAGTCTACCGGATCAGACCCGCGCGCCGAACCCGGCGGCAACAGGACGCGGGCTGCTGGTCAGGCCTCCTTGTCCTCCTTGCCCCGCTGTTCGAGAATTCTTGCGCGGGCTTTTGCCGAGATCCGGAATTTCACATCCAGGTACTGAAAAAGAGCGGCCGCCACATCGATATCACAGGCCTCCTCGAGGCCTTCGAAACCCGGTGACGAGTTGACTTCGCAAATGCGAAAACCGACCTCCTCGTCGTAGAGAAAATCGAGCCCGGCCATATCCATATCGAGCACCCGCATCGTCTCGGCCACCGACATCTGGTTACGCGGCCCATAGGCAAATGGCTTCACGGTACCGCCCTGCGAATAATTCGATTTGAACCCGGTTTTGGCGATCCGCTCCATCGCGCCGACGATATGGCCACCGATCGACAGCACCCGCACATCGCGGCCACGGCTCTCCGCCATGTATTTTTGCAAAACCAGCTGGGCCGCCGGGTTATTGGCTTCGACAAACTGCAGCAGGTCCATCAGCTTTTCCCGGTCCTCCGCCAGGTAGACGCCGCTGCCTTGCGTGCCCACCAGCGTCTTGACCACGACCGGGAAACCGAGTTCGCGCTCCACGATATCGGGGTCGACCGGAAACTGGACCAGGATTGTCTTTGGCACCGGCAAGCCGGCCGCCGCCAGCACCTGCAGGTGGTAGAGCTTGTCCTGGGCGAGTTCGACCGCCTGCGAACCGTTGAGGCAATAGACGCCGAGTCGTTCGAGCTGGCGCAGGATCGCCATTGCGAAATAGGTGGTGGTCGAACCCATCCGCGGAATTACGAAATCGGGCAGATCGGCCTCCTTGCCGCGCAGAAACACGCTGTGCCCCTGGCTACTGCTGACCAGCAACCCGATCTCGTCCGGGCTGACGACCTCGACTTCGTAGCCGTTCTCCGGCGCCGCCGCAACGAGCCGGTCAATTTCGTAGGTCTCCTGCTTCACCAGGCCCGGGTCGGGCTTATAGAGGATCCAACCTCTGGCGATGGGTTTCATGGCTCAACTCCTTCGGGTTTTCCGGTCTTTCTACTGGTCGCCGGCTCGGTAAACTTCGCGGAAATGAATGTTTTCTCTGCCGCGGATAATTCGATCACACAGCCGGCGTGCTCTGCGCAATGCGGAGAGAACGGTATCAGCCGCCCGGAAACCAGTTGGTATCAGCCGGTTCATGGATTTCGTTCAGCTCGATCCAGAGATTGTCGGGTCCGGCCAGGATCGCGACATCGATTTTGAATTCGCCGGCGGCCATTCGCTCCGCGGTCAGTGGCGGCGCAACATAGTCGGTCTCGAGAAATTTGGCACCGTCATCCTTCTTCATCTGCTGGAACTGCCGGACCATCGCCGGCGTCATTGCGAATTTGGCGCCACGCGCCTCGAGCCGCTCTATGGCGGCATCGAGATCGGTCACCCGCAAGCCGAGATGGTTGCGGAACAGGAATTCCTTGCCCGGCCCGGGCGGAACCGGCATGTCCGGATCTTCGCGAAATGCGAGCGTGACGCCGCAAACGATGATCCGGCTAAAGCGCTGCCCCATCATCTTGCCGCGAAAGATCACTTTGCCGTCGAACATGTCGACCCAGAACTGTTCCATCGCATCGACATCGGTACATGCCAGCGACACTTCGATAAATGGATAAAAATCAGTGGATGCAGCTCGCATCTTCGACTCCTTGTAATCCCGGTTACGTCGCCGGCTCAATCTGATCAGACCCATGCCGCCGAAATACTGTCGCGGCAGAATACGCTACATTCTATTGCACCGGACCAAATGTCTCATCCAGGAATCTTTTGACCGCCGGGATCAGCGCCTCTTGCAACGGAACATGGCCGGTGCCGTCGACAACCACTTTCTTCTTCGGTTACTGCAACAGATTCCATAATGGCAGCGCGCGGGTCAGCCACGGATGCTCCTCGTCACTGCGGCCATTGATCAGCAGTTTCGGCGGGCGAATGTATGGCGCAAAATTTACGTTGTCAGCTTCCGGCAATGTCGGCTTCAACCGCTCGTCGATTCCCCCGCCGATAAACACGACCGCACTGAACCGATCGTCCACGGCCGCGAAGCCCAGACGGGAACCGGCTCCCCAGCTGACCGCCACACCCAGCCGGGGACCGTGGCGATGGTTTCCTACACCGCCAACGAAACCACGATCGAGGCCATCGACATGGCACTGTCGCTACCAGATAAGCTCAGAGCTGAAGGCATCGACGCGACCGAGCTGCAATCCGGAAAGTCCTACAGGGAAGGACTTTTCCCGCTGGGATTCGAAACCAATTCGCAGCTCGCGGCCGCGCTGGGGCGGCTGAAATACTATGCCCAGCCCGACACTACCGTCAACGACTATACGCGGCAGATCGACGCGGTCTCGGATGATTTTGCGCGAACCGTGATCGCCCGGGTGTACCCTGCGCCAGAGGATCTCGTATTCGTGGTAATCGGATAGGGCGAGGACATTCGCGAGGACCTGGCGAGGTACGGCACGATCACCGAGACCGCAATTTCGGCACCACGGTTTACGCCATGAGGCAGACAGCCGTCGCGTCCGGAGCCCCGGAAACAGGTTGCGCCGTCGGCAGGCCGGGCTGATACCAGCCGGGAATCTGCGCTGGCCATACTTTTGCACCGGGTTTCTGCGATAATCCGCTGAAACACCAATGCTTCCAGGGGGAACCATGGACTGCCCGAAATGTAATCACGATATGGAGTCGCTACGCTACGGACCCGGCGATCGTACCGTAAATCGTTGCGTGAATTGTCACGGCATCTGGTTCAAACCCAGCGACGTAAAGCACCTGAAAAACAGCTTCAAGGCCGAAGTCCTCGACAAGGGCGATGCCAAGGTCGGTCGCGAACAAAACAAGATCGATGTAATCGACTGTCCGCTCTGCGGTACCCGCCTTGATCATATTACCGACGACAAACAGACCCACATCGGCTACGAACAATGTCCCGAGGGCTGCGGCGTCTATTTCGATGCGGGCGAGTTTCGTGACTGGAAAGACGAAACGTTGGGGGATTATTTCCGCGGCTGGATGGCCAAGATTCGCAAGGAATAGAAACGAATCGAGTTCGGGTTCCCCGCGTACTCAAAAAAAAACCGCGCTGGCGCACCACGGTTAGCGCGGCGTTTTATTACCTGCCGGTACGAAGCAACAGCCCCGGCCCCGGACCAAAACACAAACTCCACCCGACCAGCGCCTGTCAGGCCGGCGCGACAAAGCCGGACCCACCAACCCGCACAAAAACCCGGTCTAAACGCCAAACGGCGGCATTTTCCGCCGGCTACTTGACGACCTTGTGGACCACCGGCTTCCAGTAATCCCCGGCTCTCTGCTGTTCCAGTGTCGCCTCCGGGTTGATCTCACCGGCAATCAGGTACGTCGCGCCAGCCTCGACTTCGAGCGTCATCTCCTTGGAGACCTCGACAACATCGCTCATATTGGTCATACCAAGGGCAGCCTCGAGCCTGACGACCAACTGGTGAGTACCCGCCTTGATCCGGATGTTTTCGCTGAAGGTCGCGGGTTGTTCTCCATCGATCCGGTCAATGCTGACCTGGAACAGGTTCTTGCCGGGGATCGCCTGGGGAATCGACTTTACGAACGAACCCTGCTCGGCATGGACCGCCGACACCGCCAGCATTCCCAAAGCCACCAGGAGCAGTCTGCGAAAAACAGCCATTAGGTTTTTCCTTCTGTCAGTATTGAATTCGAACCGCTTCTCGAAATGACCCGGTCGGCCGGAGCGGCGTGGGTGATGTGCACGAACTTAAAGTAATCGGACAGCGCCGGTCAATTGGAGTTGCATCGCAATTCGTCTGGGCGACGCCGGCATGGCCAGATGGAACCGTCATAGCGATGGCCCAAACCGGATCGTTCTGTTAACTTTTCAATCGCAGGTGGGGGCCTGCGACCAAGGGGGAAACACACGTGGCCGGTTATTTCCACAAGATTTTCGGCGAGTCGCCGGTGCTGCCTATTCAGGAGCACTGCAGTCTTTGTTATCAGGCCGCAAATGCCATGCTCGACATGTTACGTCATGCGGCGGCAGGCGACTGGGTAAAGGCCGGAGAAGGACGTGCCAGGGTCGTCGAGTTCGAACATCGCGCCGACAGTCTCAAAAAAGAAGTGCGCAGCAAGCTCCCGGGCGGGATGTTCATGCCCGTGGCCCGCGAGGATCTTCTCGAACTCGTTCTCGTCCAGGACAAAATCGCCAACCGGGCACGCGATATATCGGGCCTGGTATTCGGTAGAAAAATGTCCATTCCCGCGCCAATCCGGGATTCGTTTCTTGGCTATTCCAAACGCAACGTTGACGCAGCCAAAGTTGCGAACAAGACCATCCGCGAGCTCGACGAGCTTTATGAGGCCGGATTCAAAGGAAACGAAACCGAGGTCATCGGGAAATTGATCAACGAACTCGATGAGATCGAAAACCAGACCGACGACATGCAGGTCAAAATACGCCAGGAACTCCAGGCGCTCGAAAAGCAACTCGACCCGATCGACGTGATGTTTCTGTATCGCGTCATTGAACTGCTTGGCGATATTGCCGACAGGGCGCAATCGGTCGGCCGCCGCCTCGAAATACTGATGGGGCGCTGACAGCGATGGAAAATGCGGCGATATATATCGGGCTCGCGGGGCTGTTCGGACTGTTCATGGCATGGGGCATCGGCGCCAACGACGTCGCCAACGCGATGGCGACGTCCGTAGGATCGAAGGTCCTCACAGTCAAACAGGCGTTACTGGTTGCGGCAATCTTCGAGTTCACCGGCGCTGTTCTTGCCGGTGGCGAAGTCACCGCGACGGTGCGCAAGGGCATTATCGATGCGGGGTTGTTCAGCGATCAGCCGGAACTGCTGATTTTCGGCATGCTCGCGGCGTTGCTCGCGGCCGGTACCTGGCTGCTGATCGCGTCACAACGTGGATGGCCGGTTTCCACGACCCACTCGATTGTTGGCGCCATTGTCGGATTCGCGGTGATCGCCATCGGTGTAGATGCAGTGAAATGGGGCAAGATCGCCAGTATTGCAGCGAGTTGGGTGGTCTCCCCGGTAATTGCCGGCGTCATCGCATATGCGCTTTTCAACTCCGTGCAGTGGCTGATCCTGTCGCGCCCGGACCCACTCGCACGAGCGCGAAAATTCGTTCCGTTCTACATTTTTCTTGCGGTGTTCATGATCAGCCTGGTGACGGCGCTCAAAGGGCTAAAGCACGTCGGGCTGGATCTCGAGCTGGCTGAATTACTTGGCATCTCCATCACCATATCGGTTCTGGTCGCACTGGTTGGGAAGGTCTTTATCAACCGCATCAAGGCCGATCCGGACTCCGATCGCGAGTTTCACTTTCACAGCGTGGAGCGGGTTTTTGCGGTCCTGATGGTGGTCACGGCCTGCGGTATGGCGTTTGCGCATGGCTCAAACGATGTCGCCAACGCCATCGGACCGCTGGCTGCGGTAATCAGTGTCGCCCAGTCGGGCATAGTGGATCAAAGCGCGAAGCTGCCGCTGTGGGTACTGATGCTCGGTGCGGGCGGCATAGTGTTCGGCCTCGCCTCGCTCGGCTACAGGGTCATCGCTACGGTCGGGAAGCGGGTCACCGAGTTAACGCCGACGCGCGGGTTTGCAGCCGAACTCGCAGCGGCCAGCACGATCGTTGTGGCCTCGGGAACCGGGGTGCCGATTTCGACGACGCATACGCTGGTCGGCGCAGTCCTCGGCGTCGGTCTCGCCCGCGGCATAGCCGCGATAAGAATCGGAGTCGTGGGACAGATCTTCTTGTCGTGGCTGGTCACGCTACCGGTTGGCGGGGTGCTCGCGATAGTGTTCTTTCTGATCCTGCGGGCTATTTTCGGCTAGCGCGTAACCGGCGCCGGAGCCCGTCTTTGAATGGGCGCGGCATGCCGGGTACTATAATCTCCGGCCTTGCTGCCGTCCTCAGCCACACAATTCTCCAGGAGTACTGAGAATGAAGAAAAAAACGACAATTATTGCCACTATCGGTCTTTTGGGCGCCTACGGCACCGCAATGGCCGGCGCCGACAAGTGCCTCGATTGCCACGAGGCATCGGAATTTGCCGATACGCCGACTGCCGGACTGGTCGAGGCAATCAAGAAAATGCGCGAAAACCCGAAACACAAAGCCACGGCAAAACTCAGCGATGACGATATTGCGAAAATCGTCGCCGATCTTCAGGCGAAAGCCGGCGGCTGATTCTCTCGCCATCCGGACCAGACGAACGCGGGGCCACCGGGTCCCGCGTTTTTTTTTGCCTGGTTTCTACCGCCGCGGGGACGCCTGGCTCGCCCACTTTGACTGCACCGAATGCCTGCCCGGAAACAAGGCCGACCCCGAGCGGACCGATCATCATAAGCAGATCAACAGCAACTACGCGCAGATCGAACGCGGGTGGCAAAAAGGCAGGGACAAACCGGCTAAACAGTTCAGGATTGCGGTACTACGCCAGGCCGCGCCATGGGCGTCGCGCCGTTCAGAATTCTGGAATCACATCGAATGCAACACAGATCCGCGGAGTACCGCTATCGAAAGGTATCGTGCGGTGATAGAAGTAAGACGGAAACAGCAACATCGTTCCGGCCGCGGGTTTTACGACCCGTAGCAACGGCTCGGCCAAGCCGCCAATGGCCTCGGCCGTCCGCCCGAACTCGATATGGCCCTCGTCGCTCTCGCTTGCGCTCACTTCGTCCGGCACGGTGACGTAATACACCCCGCTGATATAGCCCTCCGGATGAAAGTGAGGACCCTGGTGCCCCTGCGCGCGCAGGATGACGCCCCAGGTATCGAGACGCCATTGCGCGGGCAGGCCGCTGACATACGGGTGGGAGCCAGGTTGCGCCGTCAATGTTGCAATGTAGCGGCTCACTGCTTCGCGGATCGCATACTCCAGGGCGCCGGCCGCACCCTCCGGGTCGGTCATGAGCTCAGCGGTCTGGCTGCCACCCATCGTCGTTTTGTCATGCGGTTCCGCCTGCAGCGTGGGATGGTTGCGAATATGCTCCGCCAGCGCCGAATTGAACTCCGTCATCGACGCAAACCCTTGCGGCAATTCAACCCGATACGGAAACAGCAACCGGTCGTAGTCCAGCAGCACGGCGGCCTCGTCGCGCCGCCCCAGTTCGATCAGCGCCGCGGCCTTGTAAGCCAGCGGTTTGCGATTGGCCGGCGACAGATCGAGATAGGCATCGCATACCGCAAGCGCCTGCGCCGGTTCGGCGTCTTTCATCAACGTAATACACAGGTTGTTGAGCGCCCATTCGTCGCCGGGATCCTGCTCCAGCGCGCGCCGGTAAGCAGCAGACGCGGCGCCGAGTCTGCCGAGACCCTGGCATGCAAGACCCATATTGTAGAAACCGCGCTTGAAATCCGGGCGCGCCGCGACCACTCTTTCGAAGCAGGCGAGGGCATCGCGAAAACGTTGCTGGCGCAACAACACGCCACCGAGATTACTGAGCGCCGACAAATAAGACGGATCAAGTCGCAGGGCGTCGCGGTACGCATCAACCGCCTCATCCAACGCGCCAATATCGCTCAATACGTTTCCGAGATTGAAACGGCTCAATGCATTATCGGGTTCGAGCTCGATGGCCTTTCGATAAAAGGCTTGCGCCTCCTCGAGCCTGCCCTGGCGGCGCAGAACATTACCGAGGTTGTTGTGCGCTACGGCAAGTTCGGGGCGCAGCTCCGCGGCCCGGGAAAAGGCCCGCCGGGCAGCCTCGAACTCGTCGTTCCGAACCCGGGCGTTGCCGAGCGTAAGCCACAATTCCGCGCTGTCAGGCGCCAGTTCCAGCGCGCGCTGCAGGCTCACTGCCGCGTCGCCCGCGCGCCCCATCTGCAACAGCAGCATGCCGCGCGCTGCCGGAATCTGCGGATTATTCGGGTCCGACTGCTGGGCATCGAGGTAGGCGGCACAGGCAGCCTCGAGCCGGCCGGCGCGCTGATGGTCCGCCGCAAGTCGCAGTGCCGCGGTTGCCGCCTTCGCATTCACTGGAGATCAGGGCTCGGCGCGGCGCTGCAATACATTGCCGTCACAACAGTGGCTTTTTCGAATCCGCATCGCCGCCGACCATAACGGTTTCCGCCCGTTTAGTGGTGTTTCCCGGGCGATAATAACTCGAATCGGAAGCAACCGATCGGGGTGTCCGGACATGGGACTCTGCGACGCGGTACCGCCGCAGCCGGTTTTCGCCCGGACTCATCCGCCTTTCGTTTCCCTGCGCGGACCGAGACGACAGGATCCGCGCAGGGTAGACGAGTAAGACAAGTCGGCACCGCCGTGCCTTCGGACCGGGCAGGCCATACCCTACTCGAACGGCGTCGGGCGCAAAGTCTGATCCGACGAAGGCGGCAGGATCGGCAACGCAAACGACGGCTGATCGCCGGTAAGAGTCTTCAGGAACGCAACCACTTTCGCCGTCTCGTCCTCACTGAATTCGCGTCCGAGTTGCAGGCGGCCCATGATATCGACGGCTGCGGTCAGCGTTTGCGCCTCACCGTCATGAAAATACGGATAGGTCAGCATGACATTTCGCAGCGTCGGCACTTTGAATTTGAACCGGTCCGCATCCTTGCCGGTTACCGCGGCCAGGCCTTCCGCCGGGTTCGCCGTTTCGTACGGCTTGACCACACCCATTTTCTGAAACGACGTGCCGCCGAGGGCTGAACCGTTGTGGCAGGCCACGCATCCGGATTCCTTGAACAGCTTGTATCCGGCTTTCTCGGTTGCGCTAATCGCATCGGCATCGCCAAGCAACCATAAATCGAATCGTGAGTTCGGGGTCACCAGCGTTTTCTCGAATTCGGCGATTGCAACGGTAACTTCGTCGATGTCGATCTCGCCGCTTCCGAAAACCTGTTTGAACTCGATTACGTATCCCGGGATCGACTGCAGCACGTCAACGGCAAGCGTATGGCTGAATGCCATCTCGCCAGGGTTAGCGATCGGGCCACCCGCCTGTTCCTTCAGATCCGCCGCGCGGCCGTCCCAGAACTGGGCCACGTTCAGCGACGAATTCAACACGGTAGGGGCATTGATCGGCCCTTGCTGCCAGTTGTGACCGATTGAAGTCTTCAGATTATCGGTACCCCCCATGCTCAGGTTGTGGCAACTGTTGCAGGAGATAAAGCCGGATTTCGACAGGCGCGGATCGAAATACAGTTTCTTGCCGAGCTCCGCCTGGGCCAGGTTGATTTCCCTTGCCGGGCTTATCGGATCCACCGGTTCGCTGGCCCCGCAAACGCCGGCGACGGCGGCCAGGCAAAGAGTAATAGCAGAGGATATGAGAACTTTCCTTGTCATGACGTTCCCCTTTTTCCTTTCACGAGGAAAGAGTCCGACCGGGCACCAGGCGTGGCTCGAATCGACATAACCGCACCCGACCCGACGGCGCGCCGGCAGTCTGCACTGCGCTCCTGCCACATCTGCGAAAATAGTATTTTGATACGGTGCGGGATATTCGGGAAAACCCCGATAGCCGGTTGCGCGGGTTCTTCGCGCGTTCCAGCATTTCCTTTTTGGCCGCTTCACAAACCGCTGCGGAGACCTTTGCCGGGCGCCCGGCATCGTAAGGAGGCTGCGGATCGTACTCCAGTGCCAGCTGAACGATCCCGGCCCGTTCCCGACCGCAGATTTCTCCCAGCAAGAAAAGGCCGAGGTCGATGCCAGCCGCCATTCCGGCCGCGGTGACAAACCTGACTTCCACATACGGAATAAAACGCAACACATCGTACGGCCCGATCGCATCGGGCGTGGTCATGCCCGGATACAAAACAGTCGCAATCTGGATGCCCGGCCGATTCAGGCGCCGGCTGTAGTAAGCGGCTTGAAAAGCCAGTCCAGACTCGCGCCCGGCGGCATATCCTGCAATTTCCCGAGACGGCGGTAGCCGAGGCTTTCGTAAAAAGCCGGTGCCTGAAAGGAAAACGTCGTCAGATACGCAACGTTGCACTCGCGCGCCAAAGCCGTGCGTTCCGCCTCGCGCATTAGCTGCGCGCCATAACCGTTGCCGCGACAGCGCTCGTGGACCCAAAGCACCTCAATGTAGATTGCATTCCAGAAAATCTCGGCCGTCAGACCGGCAATGATCCCGCCGTTATCTTCACGCATCGACAGGACCAGTTGGGAGTCGCGCAGAGAACCGGCTTTCTGCTCGTTGTATTCACGCAGACGGCGTCCGAGTTCATTGGCGACGGCGTCCTTGCCGGTATCTTCGGTGACAATCTCCGGCAATGAGGATTCTCCTGTCTCGGCAGTCAACTCGCGGTCAGCCGCTCTGAGACTTCCATGGCGGACCCTTGAGCTCGATAACATTGCCCTCGGGATCCGCGAGGTACAGCGACGGACCGAGGCCTTCGGCTCCATACCGCGATTCGACTTTCCCGGGCAACGCACCACGGCTTTCCAGCCACTCTATCAGCCGCTCGCCGTCGAAGGGCTCGACCCGCAGGCACACGTGATCGACATTGTGGCCCTCAGCGCCCGGACCCGCGCCGCCGGCACGGCCCAGCACGCCGTCAACCGGCACCAGGTCGATCAGCGAGGCGCCGGCCCGCAACTGGTACAGGCCAATCTCTTCGTTGTGACGTTCCAGCGTGCAACCGAGCACATCGACATAAAACTCGAGCATCGGCGCGAGAACGCTGGCGCGTATTACGACGTGATCGACGCCTTTTATTTCAAACATGCCCGCTCGTGAAACCGGAACGAAAAAAAGGGGCCCGCACACGCGGGCCCCGCTAACAACGGCTACTTCATAGGAACGACTTTGATGGTCTCGCCGTTGCTCGCGTCCCTGGCCCGCAACACCAGCGGCAAGGTCTCGTTCACCAGCCAGTAGTTGAGCAGGTTGGAGTAAAACGGATTGCCCGGGAATGGCACTCCACTCACCCCGCCGGCCCAGATCGACTCCGCACCCGTGCGGAGTCCGCCTTGCGGCTCGCCGGTAAAGCGGCGAACAGGGCCGCTGCCGAACTGGAACTCGTTGACGCTGTCGGCGCGCGCGCTGTGCGAGGACGCATCGACGACGTTGAACCCGCCGTCAGTCGGGAACCCGCGCAATCCCGGCACCGGTTGCGGGAACACACCCGGCGGCTGCGGCGGCACGCTGAACGCCTCGATAAACGGATGATCGAAGACGATGCGGTGGAGCTTGCCCCAGCGATAGTCGTCCTGGTTCGTCGAGTTGGCGAAGGCGTCGGCGAATTCCGCACCGGCGAGGAGATCGAGCGCGGCGCGCAGCGCATCGAGCAACTTGTAATCGCGCTGATCGAGCGGATCGGCAATTCCCGGCACATCGAAGAAATCGATGATGCCGGTTCCGCCGTCGGTACGCAGCAAGTGCTGCATTGACGTTATCGCCTGGGTGCTGCCGGGAGTCGGCAGACCGGCGAGCGGCCAATCGACGAAGCGACGAACCGCCTGGCCGCGCCACACGCTGTAGATCGTCGCCGCGACGCTCATGTCGATCTCGTCCTGACCGGGTGCCGGCAACATCGTCCAGTCGTCAACGACCGGGTCACCGGCGTCGTAACCCGCCTGGATACCGGTCGGCGTGGTGAAGTCCCAGTCAGCCAGCCGACCGATCGCCTCGGCGATTTCGGCATCCGCAGCAAAAGCAGCCAGATCGGCCGGCTTGCCCGCCTCTCCGGCGCCGTCAAAGGCCGCAATGATGTAGGGGACGAAGAACTTCGCATCGAGCAACGACACATCGGCCTGGATCGATTGCAGATCCTCCTTGCTCAGCTCGCCCTGGGTGTCGACATAGTCGCGCACGCGCGCGGTGATGGTGCCGGCGCGAAAACCGCCGGCATAGCCCGGGTTCAGGTAATAAATACCGGGGCCGCCCTTGCGCAGCTGGTTCAGCGGATCGTTATCCAGCACCGTACCGGCCGGATCGTTGTTGGCGTTGACGAACCAGCCTGCCTTGGGATTGATCGTTTGCGGCATTTCTTCCGGCTTCAGGATTTCCCACGCGATCGCCTGACCGTCCTGCGGATTCTGCACCGGCAGCCACTCATGGTCGCCGCTGGTACCGTCACGGATGAACCACGGCGGAACCGGGACGCCCGGAGGGAACAGGCCCGGAACCGTGCCGGGCGCTACCGTGCCCTGGTGGAGATCGCTGCGGATCGGCATCTCGGCGCTCGTGAAATACGCGACGTTACCCGCGTTATCCGCATAGACCCAGTTCTGCGAACCGACGTCGAAATACTTGAGCGCGTCACGGAAGTCCTTCAGGTTCCGCGCCTCGTTCCACAAGCGGAACGTGTCGAGTTCGCGAGTTGCGCTGTAACCGGTGTACTGGACACTCAACGCCGGCACGATGGCGCCGGGCGCAGGAGCGGCAAGCGTATCGATGATCGGCCCGTTGTTACGCCGCGGCACGATGATCGTAAATGCCGGAATACCACCGCCCGGGAGCGCCTGCACCAGGAAACCGCCGGCGTTGAAGAAGAACTCCTCCGGCACCAGTTCGACCGGCTCCGGCACACCCTGGAACAGCGTCGCAACCGGCACGCCGGCAGCGTCAAAAACCAGCAATTCGACGAAGGTGTCGGTGACGTCCATCGGGTTGGTGGTCGCACCCCACTGGACATGCTGATTGTGACCGAGCACGACGTTGGAGATGCCCGGGAAGCTGCTGCCAAAGACTCTCAGACCCGGTGCTTCCAGACCGATCGGGTAAAACGTCGACGGCTGGTTGAGCGCCAGGTGCGGATCGTTGGCAATAACTGGCCGGCCATTTGCGCCGAGGGCGCGAGTCACGCCCCACTCGTTCGATCCGATCGTACCGTCGGCGTCGAGCACGTTACGTATGAATTCCGACTGCCGCAGTTTCTTGACAGCCTTGTCCGCAAGTACGCGCATCTGCGGCGACGGCTTCGCCCCGTTGCCTGATAGCGCAGCGGCGGCAGAATGCTTGCCTTTTCCTTTGCCCTTACCTTTGCCTTTACCCTTGCCTTTGCCATTCCCGACCGGGTCCACGCTCGGTTCCGGACAGGCTTCAGGATCCGGAATTCCGGGCACGGGTTCGAACGGGAATTCGCCGGTCGCATCCGGCACGGTCGAGGCGCAATCGAACGGTTGCGCACGGAACACGTCCTGCGAGAAGACCACGGCACCGGCCGGCCCGAGGGTTGCCAGATACGCCTGGAAATCGAAGGTATTGCCGATATCCAGGTCGAACGACAGGCTGAACGCTACCGCCTTGCCGATTACGATGCTGTCGATGAGATTCCACGGGCGGAAATCCGCGCGGTCGGTGAATCCGAGCGCCGCGTATTCCGGTGGCAGGCCGGGACCGTAGATGACCCAGTCGTTGACACCGCGCGTATAGGCCTCCAGCGCGGCAAGGGTCTCTTCCGACAGCACGGCCGCGGAACGCTCGGCGGCGCGGCGCAAACCTATCGTGCGTGTTTGAACGTCGCCGGCGAGTTCCGACGGCCCGAACAACTCGGCCAGAGTGCCGCTCGGCTGGCGCCGCGTCAGATCCATCTGGAACAGGCGATCCTCGGCATGGACCCAGCCCTGCAGGTAATAGAGATCGTCCCTGTTGCCGGCGCGGATATGGGCAATGCCCTCGGCGTCGCGAACGATGGTCGCTTTCTTGGAAAGCCCCGGCAACGCCAGTTGTTCCGCCGTCGCGGTACCGGACCACATGCCGCTCACACAAAAAACGGCGGCCAGTGCAGCCGCCAATCGATTAAACATAATATCTCTCCTCACCCACTCAATTTTTTTATTTGCTACCCAGACTCTAATGTATAGCCGGTGCGCTGCCACACTGCCATCTGAATCTGCGCCGACGCGGTTGGGGTCGGGCACGCGCTGGCGTCGAATCACTCCGTGTCTTGCCCGTTGTTGGCGACCGAACTTTGGCTGCCCCATTTCGCGCAAACGCGAAGAAACCGGCTAATCAAAATCCAGCAGGTAGCCGTAACGTTCGATCCCGGACCGACGCCGGGTATGATCGGCTGCCAGCCCGGGTTTCGGGTACTCGTCGTGAGGATGGCTAGTTATGAAAATCTGGGTCGATGCCGATGCCTGTCCCGGCGTGATTAAAAACATCCTGTTCAAGGCATCCGAACGCACCGGCCTGGAACTGACGCTGGTCGCCAACCACCCGATGCGTATTCCGCCAATGCGGCAGATCAAACTGCTCCAGGTGCCGTCGGGATTCGATGTCGCGGATAACGAAATCGTCAAACGCCTCGAAAACGGCGATCTCGTTATCACGAACGACATCCCACTCGCCGCCGAGGTCATCGCCAAGGGCGGTCATGCGTTGAGCCCGCGCGGCGAGTTATTCACAACGGAAAACATCGGCGGACGACTCAACATGCGCGACTTCCTCGACACGATGCGCGCGAGCGGCCTCGACACCGGCGGTCCGCCGGCGTTGAGCCAGGCCGACCGGCAGGCGTTCGCGAATCATCTGGACCGGTTGCTGACCTATCATTTGCAGAAGTGATCGAGGACCGCGCCAACAAGCATCGTTCGGCCGGCCGAAGGCGTTCACGCAGCTGGCGGACCCCGCGGGCACAGCGCCGGAATGCATGACGCGCATCCCAACTGGCCCCGCGTGGCGATATGTATGGCGCCGCAATGAAACTGTGCAACAGGCGTCGCGACCGCTGCATGGATCAACGACCAGACGTTGGCCCGGCGGGGCCAAATCGATCCCCATGAAGAAGCCGCAAGGGCCCGATTGCAATCAATCCCTGCAATCTGCGAATTTCCTTCAAGGCAGGTATACTCCCCTGCAACCCCGGACGCGGATGTGCAAGGGAATCATCCACAGTATCGGGGCATAAAAAACAAATCCTTCAGGAGGAAGTTCATGAGAAAGCGACCCATGCTGGGGCTTTGCCTCGGCGTAAGTATGGCTTTGTCGGTTGTTTCCGCGCAGGCGGACCCCGGCAAAGGCAAGGCCAAAGGTCACTCCGGCCCCGCAATGCAAATCCAGATCGACAAGAAAACCGGGAAAAAGATCACTCCCGACGACTCCGCCCCACTCCCCGCTGCCGCCACGACCACCACTACGGCTGCCGACAGCGGCTTGATGCCGCTGGAGAGCAGTGGCGCACGACGCCATGCCGACGGCTCGGTCTCGGCCCAGCTCGGCCTGCGCCAGATGAAGTTCGTTACGATGAGCATCGACGAGAACGGTGATCGCGAAGTCAAGCACCAGACGCTCGAGAGCTTCGAAGCGACGACGCAGGAATCCGCGGCCAACGAGGGGGAGAAGTAACATGAAAATATCCAGACTTCTGACCTCCCTGACCGCGGTAATGGCGCTCACGGCAGCCTCTGCCGCGCATTCGGCCGACATCATTGTCGTCAACTTCGATCCGCCGGGGGTCGGCTTCAACGATCCCACGCCGGTGGAACCGGTCGGCGGCAATCCTGGCACGACTCTGGGCGAGCAGCGCCTGAACGTGTTTTCCGTGGCGGTGCAGAGCTGGGGCGCCGAGTTGCAGAGTGACGTGCCGATTTTTCTCGGCGCACAATTCTCACCGCTCGCCTGCAGCCCGGACAGCGGCGTGCTCGGCTCGGCCGGACCGACCTCTGTCTTCGCCAATTTCCCCGGCGCCAAGATTGACGAAATCTGGTACGTCGGCGCATTGGCGGACTCATTGGCCGGAGATGACCTCGATCCGGGCTTTATCGACCTGGTCGCTTTCTTCAACGGCGATATCGGCGTCAACCCGGACTGCCTGACCGGCCAGAGCTGGTACAACGGCTTCGATCATGACAACGATCCGACTTCGGAGATTGACCTGCTGACGGTAGTCATGCACGAGATCGCGCATGGTCTTGGCTTTCTCGAGCTGATCAGCGAAGCTACGGGCGATCCGTTCATCGGCCGGTTCGACACCTACTCGGTCAAGATGTTCGACACGACGCTTGGCGATACCTGGGACAACCTCAGCAGCGCCGAACGGCTATTCTCACAAACCAACTCGGGCAACCTGGTCTGGATCGGCGAAAGCGTCACGTTCGAAGCACCCAATGTGCTCGGACCGCGTCCGTCGGTGACGATCAATACGCCGAAGAGCCTGAAGGGCAGCTATGAAGCCCAGGATGCCGCCTTCGGTGCGCCGCTTCGTGAGAACGGCGGGCTGACCGGCAAGATGGTCGTGGTCGACGATGGCGTGGGCGTTGGCAGTGACGGTTGCGAGCCGATCGCCAACAAGATTAAAGGCAAGATCGCGCTGATCGACCGCGGTGCCTGCGCGTTCACGACGAAGGTGTTGAATGCCGAGATTGCGGGGGCCAAGGGCGTGATTATCGTCAATAACCAGCCTGCCGGTCTGCCGCCAATGGGCGGGTTCGATCCGGACATCACGATTCCCTCGGTCGGTGTGTCGTTCGACGACGGTTCCATGTTCAAGGCCGCCGCGGCGAAGAACATCGTTGGCAAGCTGATCCTCGACGGTGCGTTCCTGGCCGGCGCGACTCCAGACGGCCTCGTCCGTTTGTACGCGCCGAACCCGGTCCGTCCGGGCTCGTCGAAGTCGCACTGGGATACCGGCGCCAGCCCGAACCTGTTGATGGAACCATTCATCAACGACGACCTCGCGCCGACGCTGTTTCTCGACCTGACTCCGGCCCTGTTCCAGGACATCGGTTGGGAGTTGCAATAACCTGACGACCGGCCGGCGGTCCATGCGGCCGCCGGTCTTTTCGTCGGCGACACATCCCTCGGTACTACCAGGATGCGTCCGGAAACGCCCGCTTCAACGCGGGCGTTTTTTTCGGCCGGATTACACGGCGAATTGACGAACCGCATTCATACAAGCGCTGATGCCGACAACGCCGTCGACGAGTCCGGGGGCCACGTCACCCGCGAAGCGTCAAATCAACAAGGCGCTTACGCTCCGACCGTGTGCGCGGCGAGAAATCCTTCGGCGGCGGCAAATATACGCTCGCGGCGCGCGGGTTTTAGCCGGTCCAGCATCCTCGCCATCATCGCCAGACGCGGATTGGCGGCGAAAAAATCCTGGTGTTTGTCGATGAAACGCCAGTAAAGGCCGTCAACGACATCGCACCACTCTCCCTTACCGTAATCGCTCATCTTCAGCAGGTAGTTGGAACCGCAGATATAGGGTTTGGTCGCGAATATCCCGCCATCGGAGAAAATCGCCATGCCGTAAACGTTAGGGCCCATTACCCAGTCGGACGAGTCAACGTACATTTCCATGAACCAGTCGTGGGCGGCGCGCGGCGCAACTTCGGCGAGCGTCATCAGGTTGCCGACCACCATCAGGCGGGTAATGTGATGCGTCCAGCCGAGTCGTTCGGCGGTCCGGATTGCGTGGTCCAGCGGCACGATGCCGGTCTCTCCGCGGTACCAGGATTCGGCAAGCCCGCGCCGGTGGCCCCAGAAATTCTCGTTTTCCTGGCGTTCGCCGAAATGATGGTAGATACCACGCACGAACTCGCGCCAGCCGATCACCTGGCGGACGAAACCTTCGAGGCTGTTGAGCGGCACCTCATGGGCTCGCGCATGGTCGAGGACACGGTCGAGAACGTCGCGAGGCGTCAGCAGACCGAGGTTGAGGAGGGGCGACAGCACGCTGTGGAAAACGGTTTCGCTGCGCCGGCTCAGCGCATCTTCGTAAGGGCCGAAGTCGGCCAGCCGGCGCACAACGAAATCGTCGAGCCATGCCAGTGACGCGTCGCGGGTCACCGGCCACCAGAAATCCCCGGCGCGGCCCGGGTGGTCGCCGAACTGCCGTGTCACCAGCGCGATCACGTCCCGGGTATGCCGCGTCGGTGTCAGCGGCGGCAGCGGCGGCGGTTCGACCTCGCGCGGCAGCTTTTTGCGATTCGCCTCGTCGAAACTCCACTTGCCGCCGGCAGGCGTACCGTCTTCGTTGGTCAGGATGCCGAGTTCGCGCCGCTGGCGCTTGTAGAAATCCGCCATGAACGGCCGCTTTACGCTCTCGAGGTAGGCAGCGAATCCGCTGCGCGAAGTCAGGAACATCGGCGATTCGACCACGGTTTCGACAATATCGTGGTCAGCGCAGAAGCGGGCGATCCGTTCGCTAAAGAACCGGTCCTCGATTTCGAAATGAACCAGTTCGCGCAACGCGAAATGGGCAACGAAGTCCGCGAGCCTGGTCTCGAATGCGGCTTGCCCGTCTTGCTCGAGCCCGCGGTAATCGACGACGAAGTCGTTGCGCCGAAGCAGATCTGCATATTCGCGCATGGCAGCAAGGAACAGCACGATCTTCTGCTGATGGTGGCGCACGTAGGTACATAAGCCGACGTCTTCGGCCATGAATACCGGCAGGCCGGAAAAATCGCGCAGGGAGCGTATCGGGAAGAGCTGATTTCCCAGAATCAACAGTCCGCTGCGCGAGGACTTCACGATCGCACCGGGCTCTTCCGGACGCAACGCGGATAGTGCGGGTCTGTCATTGCGACCGGGCCTGCCGCGTCGCTAACCCGGGCTCCTGAGCGAACAGGTCCGCGTTCGCTTCGAGAAGCGCCGGGATTTGTTTCCGGAAGCGGAAAAACCCATGCGTTGCATGCGGCCACGCGGACCGGTCCCAGGGTCTTGCGATCCGCAACACGCTGAAACCGGCCGCCTCCAGGCGCTCCTCGAGCCGGTCGAGACACTCGCGCGAGGGGCCAATCGGGGCATACGCACAGATCACCGTGTCGAGACGATTGCCGGCAGCCCACTCGACGACATCCTCCGGACACGGCAACCGGGACACCGCCGAGGTGGCAAGATCGAAGAAGGCACGACCGCGATCGAGAGCGTCGGTCAACGCAGCGCCGGCAAAGTTTCGCACGATCGGATTGACGGGCAGCGGCGAGCGCGTGTCCGCGATCGCACAGCCGGCCAGCGCGTCTACCCGGCCCACGCCGAGACTCTCCGGATGCAAATCGTGATCCATAAGCAGAAGTCCGCATCTCCCCTCGCCCGCCGGGCGAGCGGGCCAGTTCACCGCTTCCGGTTCGTCAACGTGCATCGATTCGATCGGCGCCGCCTCGGCAATCAGGCCGTTCGCCGGCGCAAAACGTCCGCCGGTGAATTTCGCGATGTTCGCGGGCCGCGCCAGATAATGCCTGCCCCGCGTCTGCAATCCCGCTACCCAGCGCCAGGACAGCGTATTGGAGGCCGGGTCGCCGTCGAGCAGGTGGCGATAGAAGAAATCCGCCCCGAGCTGCCATGGCAGCCGGAGCGTGAATATCCAGATGCTTGCGAACCACATGCGGGCGTGATTGTGCAGATAGCCGGTCGTCACCAGCTCATTCACCCAGGCGTCGAAGCACTCGAGCCCGGTCCCGCCCCCGGTCGCCGCCGCGAAACCGTCCTCGAGGCGGGCGTCTCCGGCCATCGCCTCGAGCCGCGCGGAGACCGTCGAACGGTAGCGACACCAGACCCGGGGGCGCATTTCGAGCCAGCCTTTCCAGTAGGTGCGCCAGCACACTTCCTGCAGGAATTTCTCCGCCTCGCGAAAACTGTGACGCCCCAGTACCGCGGCTGCCACCTCGCGTTCACGAATGAGCCGGTGGGTAACGTAGGGTGACAGCCCGGAAACGTTCCCGCGGCGATCGGGACCGGGGTCATGATTACGCAACTTGCGGTAGTCCGCGCCCGCGCGCGGCAAGAACTCCGCGAGACGCTTCAGACCCGCCGCACGCGATCCGGTCCATGTCGTCGGTCTGTCCATCCGCTTGGTGTTCGTACCAAGACTCCGTGGAGATGCAACGCGGTTGCCCATAAACGCAACGAACACGGATTTCGCGACGGCGGGAAATCGGCCAGAGGCCAAGCAAGAGCAAATGTCAGCCCTGTGGCGAGTAATCCGGCTTTCACCGTTTACCTCCCCGGTTCCGCGGAACCGGGGCCGCTAGTCGATAATCCGGTGCTGGCCGCAGTCACTGGCGGCGTTACCGCGATCGTTGCCGTCGTGCGGCACGATCTGCCTCGATCGCGGCGAGAAATTCTCTCGCGGTGGAAAGTATGTGCTGTCCGGACATGGCCGGGTGGATGTTCCTGGTCGCCTGGAGCCACCGCGGACCGGAGCGAGCCGTATCAGCCCACTTGATCCCCGCCCCGATATCCTTATCCTCGACACCGATACTTGCAACGCTCGCAATTGCCGACTCGACTGGTAGCGGACACGATCCGATGTCGATCGCCAGCACAGACCACGGCCCCGCTGACGCTGTGACAACGTGCGATCGCCGAGCCGGGCAACGTGTCCCCGGACGACGACAGGAGAACGTAACGATGTGTTCCGTCGAACAAACCGAATGTGCCCGGGCGCGACCGCAGGCCATGATTTTCGATCTTGACGGAGTCATCACCGATACCGCGAGCCTCCACGCCCGGGCATGGAAGATCGTATTCGATGAGTTTCTTGCAGCCTCGTCGCAGCCTGGAGCCGACCGCCCATTCGATGCGGCCGACGATTACCTGGAATATGTCGATGGCCGTAACCGACTCGAGGGAATCCGCGGGTTTCTCCGGTCGCGCAACATCGATATCGCCGATGGCGCCCCTGCAGACAATACCGACGCATGGTCGATTCATAGCATTGCAGCCCGCAAAAACCCGATTTTTCTGGATCTCGTGGACAAAGAGGGTGCGCATGTATTCCCGGGAAGCGCGGCGCTGATCGAGCAATGCAGACGCGCGGGAATCCGACTCGGCTGCGTGTCTGCCAGCCGCAACTGCCGCCGGATCCTTTCCGCTGTTGGCCTGGAGAAGGCATTTCAATCTATCGTCGACGGTATCGTCGCCGCCGAGTCCGGTTTACGCAGCAAACCGGCGCCCGACATGTACCTGCAATGCGCCCAAAACCTCGACGTCGAGCCCGGTCAGGCGGTAGTGTTCGAGGATGCGGAGGCCGGGGTAGCAGCCGCCCGCGCCGGTCGATTCGGACTGATAATCGGCGTTGACCGCGCCACGCATGCGGCCGGCCTGACCCGGGCGGGCGCGGACACGGTGATTGGCGACCTCGGCGAAATCGACCTGGAGAGGTTATATGACGAATTCCTCAGTAACTGAGACGTCGCGACCGTCGGCGCTGGAGCATTTCGCCGACCTTTCCCGCCGCCTCGCGGGGCAACGGCCGGTCGTGTGTCTCGACTTCGACGGAACGCTCGCCGAGATCGCGCCAAAGCCCGAGCTCGCCCACATGACCGGGCCAATGCGATCCGCGCTCGAGCAAGTCGCGCGCCGCTGGCGCACCGCGATCGTCAGTGGCCGGAGCCTGGAAGACGTTCGCCGTCTCGCCGCTATCGAGGGACTGGTCCATGCCGGGAACCATGGCCTCGAAATCGAGGGCCCCCCGGGCTCCGGAATCTCGTACCGCCTCGGCGCGGAATACCGCGACGCGGTCGGGCGCGCCGCGGCGCGGATACGCGAAGCGCTGTCGGATGTCGACGGCCTGCTGGTCGAGGACAAGGGCTACTCGTTGTCCGTGCATTATCGGCTGGTGGATCCTGCCGGGTTCGCGCGGACCGAGGCAGCGGTCGACGCGATCGCCGCGCAGTTCCCGGAACTCGCGAAAAGAGACGGCAAGATGGTGTTCGAACTACGGCCGCGCATCGACTGGGACAAGGGGCGCGCGCTGTTGTGGCTGCTGGAATCGCTGGAAGGCGATGCGGGCGACGTGCTGCCGTTGTATATCGGCGACGATGTCACCGACGAGGATGCCTTCGCGGCGATTGCCGACCGCGGCATTGGCATTCTCGTCAGCGGGAGCCCGCGGAATACCGCCGCCAGTTACCAGCTCCGCGACCCCGGCGAGGTATGCCGTTTCCTGCAACGTCTGGCCGACGTCGGCGGCAACTGATGGAGTGGTTCTTCACCGCCGAATCCTACGATGCTGCCCGGGAAGGGCATCGCGAGGCGCTCTTCGCATTGGGCAACGGCTACTTCGTCACGCGCGCCGCCGCGCTGGAGTGCGACGCGGATGGTATTCATTACCCGGGAACCTATCTTGCCGGTGGCTATAACCGGCTTGGCTCATCGATCGCCGGCCGGCGCGTCGAAAACGAGGATCTCGTCAATCTGCCGAACTGGCTTCCGCTGCGGATCCGAATCTGCGGCGGCGAGTGGTTTTCGGTCGACCGCGCCGAGCTCCTCGAATACCGGCAACAACTGGATCTCGAGAATGCCGTGTTGTTGCGCACGATCTGTTTCGCCGATGCCGACGGCCGGCGCACGCGCCTGGTGGAAAAACGGCTGGTACATATGCGGGCGCGGCATCTCGGCGCCATGTCGCTCGAACTGACCGCGCTGGACTGGTCAGGCACGATCGATGTCCTTACCGCGCTCGACGGCAGCGTCGTCAATGACAACGTGGCTCGCTACGGAGAGTTGGAGAAACGCCATCTGCGGCCACTCGAGAGCGATGCCGCCGGTGAGGCACTCTATCTGAAGACCGAGACGAACCAGTCCGGTCTTCGCATCGCGCTCGCCGCAAGAACGCGAATTGCCCGCCGCGGCGAGGCGATCGAGACGAACTGGGTCTGCGAGATCGATCCTGATCGTGCGTCGGCGACCGCGAGTCTGGCCGTAACGGCCGGCGAGCCAGTCACCATTGAAAAAATTGTCGCGCTCTACTGCTCGCGCGACCCGGCAATCAGCGAATGCGGCGAAGCGGCGAGACAGGCCGCACGCGGTGCGCCGGACTTTGCCGCGCTGCTGGCGAGCCACTCGCAGGCGTGGGAACAACTCTGGCGCCGGTTCGGCTCGGAGGGAGACATCGCGGATGTCGAAGCGGCCGACGATCTGAGGCTGGCACTGCGCCTCCATGTTTTCCACCTGCTGCAAACGGTATCTATCCACAGCGAAGATCTCGATGCGGGCGTCCCCGCCAGAGGCTGGCATGGCGAAGCCTACAGAGGGCATGTTTTCTGGGACGAGCTTTTCATTTTCCCGCTGCTGAATCTGCGTATCCCCGAGATCACGCGGGCGTTACTCAAGTACCGTCACCGGCGGCTGGAGCAGGCTCGGCACAATGCCCTGGAGGCCGGTTTTCCGGGAGCGATGTATCCGTGGCAGAGCGGCAGCGATGGTCGTGAGGAGAGCCAGACGCTGCATTACAACCCGCGCTCGCAGCGCTGGATTCCCGATAACAGCAGCCTGCAGCGCCACGTCAATATCGCGATCGCCTATAACATCTGGCAATACCATGAAGTTACCGGCGACGAGGAATTTCTTGCTTATCATGGTGCGGAGATGTTTCTCGAGATCAGCCGTTTCCTCGCCAGCCTTGCGAGTTTCAACCCGCGGCTCGACCGCTACGAAATCCTCGGTGTGATGGGACCGGACGAATATCACGAGGCCTATCCCGGAAGGGACACGCCTGGGCTCGACAACAACAGCTACACAAACCTGATGACGGTATGGGTGCTGGAGCGGGCGGAAAAGTTGCTCAAGCATCTGACTCCCTATCGCCGCCGGGAATTGCGGGCGGAACTCGGCATCAGTGGTGACGAGCTGCAGCGCTGGGACGATATCTCGCACAAGATGCGGCTGGTTTTTCACGCCGACGGCGTACTCAGCCAGTTCGAGGGTTACGAGGACCTTGCCGAACTGGACTGGCAGCATTACCGGCAACGGTATGGCGACATCCACCGGCTCGACCGGATTCTCGAGGCGGAGAAAGACAGCCCCAACCGATACAAACTGTCCAAGCAGGCGGACGTGCTGATGTTGTTCTACCTGTTGTCAGCCGGCGAGATAGGCGGACTGATGAAACGCCTCGGCTACGACTTCGACCGCGCTGCGATCGCGAATTGCATCGACTATTACCTCGACCGCAGCGCTCACGGCTCAACGCTGAGCCGTGTCGTCCATGCCTGGGTGCTTGCGCGCAGCGACAGACCGCGATCGTGGTCGCTGTTCAGAGAGGCGCTGATGTCCGATATTGCGGATTCCCAGCAGGGCACCACTGCGGAGGGCATTCACCTGGGAGCGATGGCCGGCAGCGTCGATATCCTGCAACGCTGCTACACCGGGATTGAAACCCGTGCCAACGCGCTCTGGTTCGATCCGTGCCTGCCGTCACAACTGGAAAACCTCGTGATGCGGTTTCGCTACCGCAATCACGTCCTGGTCCTCCGTCTGGCTCGTGATAAGCTGAAACTCGCAAGCCACAAACACGACTCGGCGCCGATACGGGTCTGCGTGCAGGGACGCGAGTATGTCCTTGGCGGTGGCGAAGTACTCGAGGCCGAACTCAAGGACCACACCCCCACGCGTGCAGAACATTAATTCGAATCGATGAAACAGTCTCTGGAACTCGGACTGATCGGAAACTGCCAGATCGGGGCACTTATCGATGGCGCGGGAAGCATGGTCTGGGCATGCCTTCCGGGTTTCGACGGCGATCCCGTATTTTGCAGCCTGCTCGGCGGCCACAGCGACACGATGAACCGTGGCCATTTCTCGGTCGAGATGATCGGCTTTGCCCGCTCCCATCAGCGCTATCTTCACAACAGCGCGGTGCTCGAAACCTGTCTTTATGACAAGAACGGCGGTGGTGTCCGTATCACGGATTTTGCGCCCCGATTCCGATACCTGGGCAGAATGTTTCGCCCGTCGATGCTGGTAAGGACAATCGAGCCGCTCCGCGGCGCGCCACAAATCAGAGTAAGGCTTCAGCCTGTCTTCCAATATGGCGCAACGGCGCCCGAGATCACCCACGGTAGCAACCATATCCGCTATATCGGCCCTGAATTCGCGATGCGCCTGACCACCGACATGTCGCTGACTCACGTGCTCGAAGAGAATTCTTTCGTGCTTGAAGACACGGTGACGTTGTTACTCGGGCCGGACGAATCGGTGCTCGAATCGGTCCGTAAAATCGGCCGGGAATTCTACGAACAGACGCTGGACTACTGGCAGGAATGGGTCCGCGGTCTGAACATTCCGTTCGAATGGCAAGAAGCGGTAATACGCGCGGCCATCACCCTGAAACTCAGCACTTTCGAGGACACCGGCGCCGTCATCGCGGCAATGACGACTTCGATTCCGGAAGCGCCCGGCAGCGGCCGCAACTGGGACTATCGTTATTGCTGGCTCCGCGACAGCTATTTCGTCGTCCATGCATTGAACCGGCTGGGCGCAACAAAAACGATGGAGGCGTTTATCCGCTACATCGTCAACATTGCGGCCGGCGTCGACGGCGGACGGCTGCAACCGGTCTACGCTGTGAGCGGACGGGCAAGACTCGAAGAAACCATCGTCACCTCGCTTCCGGGCTATCGCGGCATGGGGCCGGTCCGCGTTGGCAACCAGGCCTACGAGCAGATTCAGAACGATGTCTACGGCGCACTGGTGCTCGCGGCAACCCAGGCATTCTTCGACAGCCGCCTCGCACGACCCGGCGACCGCTCGCTGTTTGAGCGCATCGAGCACATCGGCCAGCGTGCGGCCGAGCTGTACCGGGCGCCCGACGCCGGACTGTGGGAGTACCGCGGCCGTCAACGCGTGCACAGTTTCTCCAGCATAATGTGCTGGGCGGCCTGCGATCGGCTTGCCCGCATCGCAGCTCACCTCGGTCTTGCGGAGCGAGCCACGCACTGGCGCGACATCGCCGATTCGATCCATCGCGAAGTCAGCGCCGAGGCGTGGAACGACGAAGTCGGCGCCTTTACCGAGGCATTCGGGCGACCCGAACTCGACGCCAGTTTGCTGCTGGTTCACGAACTCGATTTTGTGCCCGCTGACGATCCCCGTTTCCGGGCCACGCTCGCGGCTGTCGAAAAACAACTTCGACGCGGCAATCATCTTTTTCGCTACGCCGCAGCGGACGATTTCGGCGAACCCGAAAACGCCTTCAACATCTGCACCTTCTGGTACATCGACGCGCTTGCCGCTGCCGGGCGCCGCGAAGAGGCCCGCGAACTGTTCGAGCACATGCTGTCGTGCCGCAACTCGCTCGGGCTGTTGTCCGAGGATATCGACCCGGCAACCGGAGAGCTATGGGGTAACTTCCCGCAGACTTACAGCATGGTCGGGATCATCAATGCCGCCGCAAGGCTCAGTGTCTCATGGGAGGACGCGGTATGAGCAGACTCGTCGTCGTATCCAATCGGGTGGCCGTTCCGTCTTCCGGTCAAACGGCACCGGGAGGGCTGGCGGTGGGCCTGCAAAGCGCGTTGAAGGAAGACAAGGGATTGTGGTTCGGCTGGAGCGGGGAACTCACCGAGACTGAACCCGGCAAGCCCGAAGTAATACGTCGTAGTGGCGTGACCTACGCAACTATCGACATCAACGAAAAAGACTACCGCGGCTATTACGAGGGATTTTCCAACAACATCCTGTGGCCGTTATTCCACTATCAACCGGCCTTTCTCCGTTATCGGCGGCGGTATTTCGAAGCCTATAACCGGGTCAACGACCTGTTTGCAAAACGCCTGCAACCGCTGCTCGAGCCGGACGACTTACTGTGGATACATGACTACCAGCTGATTCCGCTTGGCGCGGCTTTGCGCCGGATCGGTGTCGATTTACCGATAGGGTTCTTTTTGCATATTCCTTTCCCGGCCTACGATCTGCTGCGGGTCTTGCCGGTGGCAAAAGAGCTGTTTCAGTCGCTGTGCGCCTACGATCTGGTCGGGTTTCAGACACAAATGGATCGCGCGGCATTCCTCGAGAACGCGCGGATGGGCCTTGGCGCCGCCACTGACGACGGCCAGACACTGCGACTCGGCGAGCACCGCGTGGCAACCGGTGTCTTCCCGATCGGGATCGATGTCGACGAAGTCGAGCACCAGGCGCGGCTGGGCCAGGGGGTCAAATCCGCACATCGCCTCACGTCGAGCCTGCACGGTAGCAAACTGATCATCGGCGCGGACCGGCTCGACTACAGCAAGGGCCTGCTCGAGCGGCTGCGGGCCTACCAGCGCCTTCTGGCACGCTATCCCGATGTTCACGGCCAGGTTGTGTTCCTGCAGATTGCCCAGCCATCCCGAACGATGATGATCAGTTACCAGGAGATCACCCGAAATCTGCAAAAGATTCTCGGCCGTATAAACGCTCGCTACACGCACTACGACTGGGTACCGATACGCTACATGGAGAAGAGCGTAGGACGGCAGACGCTGATGGGCTTTTTCCGGGTCTCACACGTTGGTCTGGTCACACCGCTGCGCGACGGCATGAACCTGGTCGCCAAGGAATACCTCGCGGCGCAGGACCCGGACGACCCGGGCGCGCTGGTATTGTCGTCGCTGGCCGGGGCAGCCCAGGAACTCGACTCCGCGCTGATCGTCAATCCGTATGATCAGGACGCCGTCGCCGACGCGATGCAGCAGGCGATAAACATGCCGCTTGCGGAACGCCGCGAGCGGCATGACGCCGCGCTCGGCGTTCTCCGGCGCAACGATATTCACGCCTGGCGGCGCGGTTTCATCAAACAACTCGAAGCTGCCGCCGCGCAGGGGATGATCGCCTAGCTGCCGCTCCGAATCCGAGCGCACGCTATCGCCGCTGGCCGCAACCTGCTGTGCCACGGCGATGCGTCCGGTGGCGCAACACGCGACCACTCGGGCAGCGGGCCGGGACTGACGACTGTCACGATGCCGCCGCCCCGGCCATATCTGTGTTCGCATAGCGGCTCGCTTACCAGCGATAATTTACTCGCGCGAACACGCTGCGACCCGGCCCGGGCAATCGATCGCCCACCGCGACATCGCTGTCCGCGACGCGGTTGACGCCGTTGGTGTGGTCGCGGTAGACCTTGTCGAACAGGTTGTTCACGCCGGCACTCAGCGTCATCCGCCCACCCATGCGGTAGCTCCCGAACAGGTTGAAGATAGCGTAGTCATCGGTTTCGCTTTCCTCGTTGGTCACGGAGACATCGTCCTGCTCGGCTGCAAACATGGCCTCTGCCGTCGCCGACCAGCGATCCTGGTTGTAGCTCAGGCCGAGGATGCCGGTCAGAGGCGGTATCCGGTACAGATCGTCGTTGATGTCGCGCCGCTCACCGCGGACGTAGCTGAGCACGCCATCGACACTCCAGCGCGACGCTAGCTGCCAGCCAAAGTCAGTATCGATCCCGTACAGCTTTGCATCGACATTGTCGAACTGCAGCGGTGTAGGATCTCCCATCATCGTGCTGAACATGATGGCCGCCGGGTTATCGGTCGGCGTTCCCTGGATGTAATCGTCAACCTGCTGATAAAAAACCCGCGGCGCGATGTAGCCGGCACCGCCGCGCCATTCCAGACCCAGCTCGGCCACGCTGGCGCGTTCCTCATCCAGTTCCAGATTGCCAATGTAGTTCTTGCCGTCGGCCAGACCGGCCGTTGCCTGCATCGGTAGCCACAGGTACAGCTCCTGGTAAGCGGGAGCGCGCTGTTTTTGCGCCAGGCCGAGATCGATCCGGACATTTGGCGTCAGCTGGTAAAAGAGCTTTGCCACCACGTCGTAAATACCCCAATCGAGATTGCGGTCCGCTCCGTTGAACTGGTCGCGCAGAGTTTGCGCGGCCGGATTCATCATTGCAGGCGTACCGTCGACCACGCCGGAATCAGCCTCAACGCGGTTGTATCGCGCACCCAACTGGTAGGACCACTGCTCTCCGAGCGGGGCGGTCCACTCGAGGTAGCCGCCACTACGGTCGCGCTTCGTATCGTTGAAGTTGTTGACGAAGAACATTGCGCTGTTCGGATTGAAGATATCGGCGTCGTGTTTCGCATATTCGCCGTCGATGCCAAACCCCAGTTCGCCGTTTGCAAGCGGTGCGGTCGCGCCAAGGTCGAATCCACGAGTCTCGCCGTCGGCCAGCGTGTAGCGATAGCGCGCCGGGTCTCGCGGTGCGCCGCGCAACGCATAGTTGTCCATCAGGTGATTGACATCGGTATAGAAATACCTGCCGCTGAGTTCGATCGTGCCGAGCCGGCCACGATAGTCGGTGCTGACGATATCGGTGTTGACATAGCGTATGTCCATTGGCAAAGCCGGTGTTCCGGCATCGTCGGTTTCATTGCGCAGGTAGTCGACGCCGAACGCGTGCGCGCCGAGCGCAAGGCCATAGCCGAGACCCCAGGCACCGCGCTCATACTCGGTCGGCACAATATCGCCGTCCGCGTAATCGCTGTCCTCGCCGTCCTCGCGTACACCGAGTGCGTGAAAACGGTGGGTGTCATTGGATGCAGCAAGCATTGCCCCAAGTCCATAGCCGTCGTCGACCGATTGTGCCGAGGCATTCATCCCGCCGTGAAACTCGAAATCGCGGCTACCGCCAAACTGACTGCGCCAGCGCTCGGCTCGAACCTGCCCGCCGATCGTCTCGCCGCCGGCGCTGACCGGCGCGATTCCGCGCTGTAATTCCACCGACTGCAACAGAGGCATCGGCGCGTAATGCAACGGCGCATCCATCCAGTTCGGTCCCCCCGGGGTAATCGGCACGCCGTCCACCTTTGTACTCACGCGGTACGAGTACATGCCGCGGTACTGGGCGATTCCGCTGAGTGGCCCATTGGTATTGACGTTGCCACCCGGCGTACGGCGCAGCAGTTCGCCGGTATTGGGTCGGGTTTGCGGCGTTTCTTGTGGATCGACGGTTACGACAAGGCCCGCTTCACGCTCGCCGGCAACCGATATACCCGGCAGTTCCACCGCGGCCTCCTCGGCCGCGCTCGGCATCGCGAAACCGCCGCCAACGGTCGCAATCAAGAGACCCGCCAGGCACCCCCGGGGGTCGAATGTTGTACGAATCATCTGAACACTCCTTTTCCGGCGCCCGCACGCGGGCGCCCATCGTTCACCAGTTTTGTGATCGATCAGGAATGTCCGGGCGGGGCGCGGGCACGCTGCGATGACCACGCGCTGCCCGATGTGATCGCATAGGATGACCCTCGTGGGCGCTCGTTCGATGAAATGTCATCGACGCCGGCTGCGGCCGGTGGCGCTGCGGCCAGCGGCGCAAAGGCCAGGGAAAAAGCGCAATCGCCGCCGCTCGCCGGGTCGGGCTGAGCCGGGGCGCCAGGATCATGACCGTCGTGGTGACGGCCGTGCCCGCCATGATGCGCATGCGGATCGGGCGCGTCCGGATGGGTCGGAGCCGGCACCGGCCCCTGGCTCGGGCAAAGCAGGTAGCTCAGTCCACCCGATTGCGGGTCGCGGTCGAGCATATAGCCGACCGGGACGACCATATGCGGAAGCATGGCGAGGCAGCCGAGCAGCGTCGCCACACGGCAGATGCGGGAACCGGGATTTCGCAACCGGGAAATCACCGATAAAATATTAGCAGGTTCGAATATTCGACCTATAAGTACAACTACGACTTTCCCGGCGCGTCACGCCGCGCGCCGGCCGGTTTCCATCCGCCCATAAACCAGATGGGCCAGGGCCAACCGCGATTTTCCCCGCGAGGGTGAATGCAGCTGCGCCACCACAACCGGGTCCACCACGCACAACACGCGCCGCCGCAGGCGGCTTCAAACCGTTGGCGGTCGCAATTGCGCGGCGGCAGTCGTCAATTGCCGAAGATCTTGCGAATGCCTTTCGTAATGCTCTTTTTGACCTCCTCGGTCGCCGTTTCCGTCGCGCTGTTGGCGGCCTGGTCAACGAGATCTCCCTCATGGGGCGAGCCGAAGCTGTCGTAAACCCAGATCGTCCCGGCCGGCACCGAATCGACCGTTTCCCAGATCGTCTCCTTCGGCCCGTCCACCGGGAAAAAGTCGCTCTCGCCCACGGCGACGACAGTCATCTGCTCGATATTCCAACCGGCCTGCCAATCGAGTTTGCGTTCCTGCTGGTCGCTGGCGCCGCGGCACACCCCGTTGACGCTGGCTGGTTGGTTGAAGTAAACCATCTTCACCGTGTAACCCGGCACAGCCGCGTTTTCCTGTGGGTTCATTGACCATTTGGCCACCGCCTCCGAGCTTGCGCCGACGATGCGGCCGAGACGATTGCCCTTGCCGTCGTCAACGCCAAGGAATTCGCCAATTGCATAGTAATTCGCAGCGCCGTTTGCGAGCGTGGCACCGTCGCAGCGGTAGCCGCTGCTCTCGAGTGTCTGCATGGCGGAGTTCGGCGCCCCGGACGGTGCCAGATTGAGCGTCCCGTCGGACTCGACCCGCCCGATTACGGTGTTGTTGTCATCGACCAGCCGGCCGACTCCTCCCGGCCACCCGGACACCTTGCCGATCACGGTCTTGGTGGCGCCCGCCGATCCCGCCATGCTCGCTGCCGCGGCGCCACCCGTCATGCCGCCCATGATCGCGCCGAACATGCTGCCGCTACTGACCTCGGGCGGTACGAATCGGGCCGGGTCCTGCGGGCCGATTACAATGTTGGAGGTGCGTTGTTGCAGCGTCATGGTGTCGCCCTTGGCCGTCGTCACGTCCATGTCGAGCCGTCGCGGTATGCCATCGCCATCGCGATACAACGTGCCCAAAACCGTGTACGTCTCGCCGCCCTGAACCTGGCGATAGCTAAACTCGTATTTGTCGGTAGACACCCCGTCGATGGTCTCCTTTCCCTTGAACTCGAACTTGCCATCGGCCTCGACCTGATCCTCGAGCGAAGTCAGCGCCGGCATCTCGCTCTTGGTGGTCATGCCTGCGGTGGTCGTGTACAACACCCCCTCGTCGTACAGTGTCAGTGACGTCACCGCGACGCCGGCCGCCTGTTCGAGCTCCATCGCCGCCCATTCCTTGCGCGGCGTGTAGGACACTTCCTGATTGATGGTGTGGGTCATGCCGCGCCCCTGCATATCCATCGTCCGCGTTGCGGAGTAAGACACGTCCGGCAGCATCTCCCTGAACACGGCTGCCGAGAACGGGCTGTCGTCCTGCCCAACCGCGGCACCGGCACACAAAAACAGAGCCACAAAAACCACCGAAAATAGTCCGGTACTGCTGGATCCTCGTTTCGACATGTATTCCCTCCTCGATGCATTCCGAAGTTGATTCGCTCGCCGCGCCCCGATTGGTCTTTCCAGCGGATCCTTAAACGATCATTCCGCATCGCGGGAAACGTTGATTGCTCTTCAAACCGGCCGGGACCGGACCCGGTCCGGAAATTTCTCCCCTGGGAAAAATATAGACGCTGTGCGCCGCGTTTGCCGCGCAATACGGAAATGTTCTCAGCACCGTCCTGGTGCCGGAATGCGGCGCTGAAGATTCCGGGAAGGACTTACCACACCAATATGTTTGACGGATTTGGCGCAGATCGCGCCACCGGTCGCGACTAGCTGACTGCGCGCGCCACCAGGCGCGCCAAAGCCGCCAGCCGGCCGTCCGGGTCCTCGACGAGGCCCTCGCTATAGGCGACGATGTCCAAGCCGCCCGCTGCCTCACGCAGCGCGCCCGGCGCGAGACGGAACCGCCCACTTTTAGGGCCAATGACCTCGGCGTCGCTTTGCATGTGCGCCTCGACGATCAGGTATCCGCCCGGCTTCAGGCTGATTCGCAATCTTTGCAGCAAAGCCAGATTGGCATAGCGGAAAACGATAGCGAGATCGTAAGTGGCCGGTGGCAGAACACTCGCGGACAACGGTTCGGCCGACTCGAGATCGGCCACGATACATTTTACCGTCAGCGCTTGCCGCCCGGCCGACTCCGCGACGTTTTGCAAAGCGACATCCGAGATATCGACAGCATCCACCTGCCAGCCGTTGCGCGCAAGGAACAACGCGTTGCGGCCGTTGCCGCAGGCGATGTCGACCGCGCAGGGCGGAGCGGACGAGACCGTCAGTCGCGGCAACCACTCTTCAAGAAACGGACTCGGGTGGGTCCGGTCCGCATAGGCGCCTTCGGCATAGCGCGCGTTCCACTTGTCACGGTCTTCCCGGCTCAATCCAAGCTTCCCCTATGCAATTCAACGGTCGCAGCAATTGTAAAGGTAATCGCGCCGGATTCTTCTGGCTTCCGCCCGAGTCACACAGATTCCGCCCACCGCGCCGAAAGTTGCAAAGCGGATACATTTCAGCACAACACCCGGCGCGATGCGATCTTCCTGCAGTGCGGAACGGAAACCGGCTGGCACACACAGACAGAAATCGGCTTCGGTGGTTCCAGCCACGCGGTTGACCAGCGCCCGGTCCTCGTGACCTTAGCGGTCTTCCCTGTATCCGATTCAGCCGGCTTGCTCGCGGCAGTCGCTGGCATTTCCGCAAAAATCAGCGCGGGACATCCGGGTCTGCAACTGGCGCGGAACTGCGGGAAATCCTATGCTGGAACACGGGTGACATCCACCAAGCGGTCACAACGGTGACAAAAACAGTCCCGGCAGAACAGCAATCCGCGATTCAATTGCCGCCAAATAAACCGGGCCAGGGAGGCAGATAATGTCGTTGAGTCGAATCCTCGCAACGGTTGCCGCTATCGCAGGCATTGCCGGGATGGCCATCGTTCTGTATCTGCTTTTCGCGGATCTCGGCAAATACCGTCCCACTGTAGAACAGGCGGTCACCGAGGCCACGGGCCGACAGTTCAAAATCAATGGCGCATTCGAACTCGATGTACTGCCGTCACCATCCATATTGATGGAGGACGTGACCCTCGCCAACGCGGCATGGGGCTCGAATCCGCTTATGTTGAAAGTCGGCCATTTGTCCGCGAAGGTCGGTCTATGGTCGGTGCTGTTTGGCCCGCTGGAAGTTCGCGAATTTCGCCTTCATGACACCAGCGTCATGCTGGAGACCAATGCGGAAGGCACGCCAAACTGGGAGATGCAGCCGGCCGAAACGGAACCTGAGGTGGAATCCCAAACCGGCGACGCCGAGTTACCGCTCGTGATCGACTTTGCCGAGATTCGCAACGTCACGCTGACGATTCGCCAGGCCGACAGCGAAGCCCGGGTGGTCGACATAGCCGAGCTGACGATCCAGCCAAATGCCGCGGATAACCTCGGCCTCGCCGGCAACGGCTCCGTGCTGGGACTTGCCTTTGCATTGAGTGGCGAAATCGGATCGCTCGAGGCATTGCAGGCGCTGGATGCGGTCACTTACAACGTCGCGGGCAACCTCGGATCACTCGACTACCGTATCGATGGGCAGACCGCCAAACCCAGGACTTTTGTCGGCACGTCGTTGAAAGCCGTTGTGGAGACCGATGCCATCGAGGAAACGCTCGCGGCGTTCAATGCCGAATCGCCACTTGAAGGCCCATTGAAAATACAGGCCGATCTTGCGAAAGACGCGGATAAGACCACGTTGAAAATCGATGCGTCCGCAGGCGATGTGAGCGCAACAGCCGATACAACCGCGGTTGAAGGCACAGTGACATTCGAAGCTGGCATAGCCACTCTGGACAAAGTCGGCAACCTGCTCGAGATCGTCGGACTGCCGGCGGAGGAACTCAGGCTCAGCGGAACGCTGGCGATGGCACCCGAGGCGATTCAGGTGACGGAGTTCCTTGCGACCGTTGGCTCCGCCGAGGCCCGCGCCAGTGGCTCCGTCGCACGCGGCGATGGCGAATCAACCGTCGATATCAACGCGAGCGGGCCAAGCCTCGCGCAATTGCGCCCGGATTTACCGGAGATTCCTTTCACGCTCGACACCCGCGTGCGCATGGCGGCTGGGACGACTGAACTATCGCCGTTTGCGCTGACTTTCGGCGCAAGCGACCTGACCGGCGACATCAGGCTCGGTGGCGCAAAACCGGCAAAGACCGAAATCCGTCTGCAGTCGAAGCTGCTCGACATGACGCCTTTCTATCAGAAAAACGTGGCCGACGAAGAAGCCCGGATCGAGAATGACGACGCCGCGAAAACCGCTGATGGGCCGAAGAGCCAGTACGTGTTTTCGGATGAGCCGTTTGCGTTGGACGCGCTGCGCAAAAACGAAGCCGATGTCGACCTGTCGATTGCGCGCCTGGTGCGCGACACGCTCGAACTGGAGACCATCAGGACCACTATCGCGCTGCACGAAGGCAAGCTCGATATCAGGCACGTCATGTATGCGCCGGGTGGAGGCGCGTCCGAAAGCACCATCGCGGTAACCACGGCAGGCGACCAGGCGAACCTCGATTTGCTCTCGACTTTCAGCGCCATGAAGTTAAATCTTTCCAGCGGCGAAAACACTGACATCGCGCTGATACCTGCGACCGATATTACGCTGGACATCAAGGCCGCTGGCAAGACACCTCATGCAATGGCCGCCTCGACCCACGGCCGCTTTTTGCTGACACAGGGGCCCGGACGGGTCGAGAACGACCTCGTCGGGCGGTTCTCGGGCGACATCTTCTCGCAGCTATTCAGTGCGCTGAACCCGCTGTCCAAAGAGGAGGAATATTCCAACTGGGAGTGCAGCGTTTTCGCGATCGACTTCACCGACGGTCTCGGCGAAATCTCCGGTTTCCTGCTGCAGGGCGAAAAACTGATGATCGTCGGTGGCGGCGACATCGACCTCGACACCGAAAAACTCAACATCGAGTTCAACACGAAACCGCGCAAGGGCTTGGGCCTCAGCGCCGACATGTTCATCACGCCTTTCATCAAGCTCGGCGGAACGCTTGCCAGCCCCCACATCGGGCTGAGCAAGAAAGGCGTGTTGTTGAGCGGCGGCGCCGCGATCCTGACCGGCGGCCTCTCGTTTCTGTTCCAGGGCGCGGCCGATCGCGCTACCGCCGAAAGCGGTATGTGCGAGCAGACGCTCGCGGCCGTTGGTTCCCATGGCGCCGATCGCCAACCGGGCGGGCAAACACCGCCGCGACAATAATCCGCGCGGATACCATTCGGCGCCGCGCCGCAAGCGAGGCAAATCAAGCGTGCCGAGGGCCGGGCTCCGGGGTTGCAGAATCCGCGCGCCTGACCTCAGCGGCGCCCGGCTGTGGCGTCACCGAAAACTCAGGCGCGCGCGCCGCTAATCGAGTCGCGCAACGCGGACTCGATGGTCGAGGTCGTCTGGATCGAGCCAAGGTCGATTCCCAGCTCGGCAATGGTCTGCGCGATCGCCGGCGAAATTCCCGAGATGATGGTCCTGCAGCCCATCAGCACGGCCGCCTTGGCAATCTTGATCAGGTGATTTGCGACAGCAGTGTCGACAACGGCGACGCCGCCAATATCTAGCAGAAGCGTGCTTGCGCGAGTATCGGCGATGCTGGAAAGCGCTTTGTTCATTATGTCAACGGAACGCTTGGAATCGACGATCCCGACAATCGGGGCGAACAGAACACCGTCCCAGATCTTGGTCACAGGCGTCGACATCTCGAGCAGGGCCAGGCTTCTTTTCTGAACCTCGACCGTGATATCGGAGGCGAACTTCACTACCTTCATCGGCCGCCCTTCCATGTCGAGTATCGGATTGTAGGAAGCCTGCAACCACACTTCCGCGCCATTCTTGTCGATCCGTCTGAACTCATCGGCTTCGTATTCACCGCGGGCGAGGCGTTGCCAGAACCGCGCATAATCCGGCGACTCGGCATAACCGGGATCGCATAACATGCGATGGTGCCGACCGCGAATCTCGTCCAGCGTGTAGCCGAAAATACGAAGGAAGTTATCGTTCGCGGTGATTATCGTGCCGTCCAGTTCGAATTCGATCACCGCCTGGGCGCGGCCGATTGCGCGGATCATTCCCTCGTACTCGGCAATCTGCAGTTTCGCCGCGGTAACATCGGTCGCGAACTTCATGATCCGGATCGGGACGCCGTTTTCGTCGAACACCGGGTTGTACGAAGCCTGCAGCCAGATTTCCTTGCCATCCTTGCCGAATCGCTTGAATTCGGCACACTGGAATTCTCCGGCAGCCAGCTTTTTCCAGAACCCGGCATATTCATCCGAATCAGCATAGTCGGGGTCGCAGAATATGCGGTGGTGCTTGCCAACGATCTCTTCCAGTTCGTAGCCGAAGATCTGCAGAAAGTTTCCGTTTGCCGCCACGATGGTTCCATCGAGATTGAACTCGATCAGTGCCTGCACCCGGTCGAGCGCCTGGTAAACGGCCGAAAGATCGCAGGGCGTCATAGTCGCCTTCATGGCTGTGCTCATTATTGTGGCTCCGTCGGTCCGCGATGCTTCGCCGGCCGGTGTTGAACAAAAAGGATGCGACAGACTACCAAATAGGCGCCTGCAGCAGTAGTTTCGCATCGAGACGGAAAATCCCCGGGGCGACAACGACCAGGCGCCGGAACAAGCCGTGCTGACGGTACATTTTCGGTATGATTGAGCACCCGCAAGCGAAGAGACCTGCATGAGCACTGCCGCAACCACGCTACCCGGGCGCTGGCGACGACCGACGGCGCATAACTCCACGGCCATCGCGGCGACGCCGGATTTTTGTGCGGTGTTGCTGTTCGAACGCCGGCCCTCCGGCTTTCGCGCCGGCGCGAAAGCCGTCTGATCCGGGTCACCGATGTCCCGATTCACCGACACTCCGGCGGTCGCCATGCAGGTGAGCCGCAATATCGTGGTGGTCTCGATCCAGCTCGACCTCGATGACGACGTTCTGACGCGGTTCCGCGAGGATCTGCTGCACCGCGTGCACGAAACCGGATCGCGCGGGGTGATACTCGACGTATCAGGCCTGGAAACACTCGACCCGGACGAATTCGCGGCGCTGCGTGGAATCATCCGAACCTGCGCTATCATGGGCGCCGAGTCGGTTGTTGCGGGTTTGCGACCCGGAGTAGTGTCCGCGCTGATCGAGGCCGGTTCCGACATCGACGGCCTGCGCGCGGCGATCGATCTAGACGCGGCTTTTGCCCAGCTTGAGCTGCAACCACAACCGGATACAGACCCCGACATCGACATGGAGCCCGGCGACGAGGATGACGTCGAGTCGGAGTCGATCCAGGCACCTACGGATCAGTAATGAGTCCTGAACTCCACCGCACAATCCGCAACGAAACGGATGCCAGGCATGCTGTCCTGGAGTCGACCCTGTACTCGCGGGACGCCGGCTTCGATGAGGTTCCAAGCCGGATCATCGCCACCGCGGTGTCCGAACTCGTGCGCAACATTCTCAAATACGCGGGCAGCGGTGAGATGAGCATGCGCCGGATCAAGGAACCCGGCCGCCGCGGCGTGGAGATCGAGGTAGCGGATCAGGGTCCCGGCATCACCGACTGCGACGCGGCGATGTCCGATCATTTCAGTTCGAGCGGCACGCTCGGTATGGGCCTGCCCGGCGTCCGTCGCATGATGGATGACTTCCGCCTCGAATCGGCCCCGGGGGAAGGTACCCGGGTCACGGCACGCAAATGGATTTGAAGGTGGATGCAGACCTCGAACACGCAAGCCGCATCCGCCCATGCACCGGCGAATACGTGAGTGGCGATGCGGTCGTGTTCAGGGAACTGGAGCAGGGACTGTTCGTGGCTATCGTCGATGTTCTGGGTCATGGGCCCGAAGCCCACGAACTGACACATATCATCGAGGCGTATCTTGGACGCTACGGCTGTGCGGACGTATACGGCCTGATGAACCGTCTCCATCAACATCTGAAAGGCACTCGCGGCGCTGCCGCGGGGCTGTGCGCCATCGATTCTGCATCCGGCCGCGTTGACTACGCCGGCATCGGCAACACCGCCATGCGCCGATTTGGAAAAACCGAAACACGACTCGTCTCGCATGACGGCGTACTCGGCCACAATATGCGCACACCGCGACCGCAGACGCTGCAGCTGCAACCCGGCGATCTCGTGGTTCTTTATACAGATGGCGTAAGCGACCGCTTCACGGCGCAGGATTATCCCGGCGTATTGCGTCATCCGCCCGACGAGGTCGCAGGCAACATCGTCCAGAGATTCGGCAAAAACCACGACGACGCTGCGTGCATCGCCGTGCGTTACCGCGCATGATCGAGCTCGGGACAATCAGTCTCAGGCACAAGTCGTCGGTACACGACGCCCGCGCCAAAATCCGCAACCTTGCCGCTGCGCTCGGCTACGACGCCGTCGAAACGACCCGCCTCGCCACAGCGGTGTCGCAGGCCGCGCGTGCGCTGCGTCGCTGCGACGACGAAGCGGCCATTGCGGTCGCGTTGGGAACGGAACTTTCGCCACCGCAACTGGCGCTGGACCTGCTCTGCCGTGGCGAGGTTCCGGAAATCATGGCGCTGACGGGGTTCTTTGACTGCCTGCGCCGGCGCGAATTGCAGGACGGCGTCAACTGCTTCAGGGCGCTGAAACATTTGCCCGACCGGTCCTTCGACCCGAGCGATGAGTTCATCGCCGAGCAAAGCAGCCGGATCCGCAGCCTGTCGCGCGAGGAGCTGATGGCGGAGATCCAGCAAAAAAACCGCGAACTCGAGCGCCACAGCGCCCGGCTGGAAGCGACCGTTGCCCGCCGCACCGAGGAGTTGAAGCAGGCAATGGAGGCGGCGGAGTCGGCGAACAAGGCCAAGAGCGGATTCCTCGCCAATATGAGTCATGAGCTGCGCACCCCGATGAACGCGATCATCGGCTACAGCGAAATGCTGATCGAAGATGCCGAGGATCAGGGATTCGACGAAGCGGCCGACGATCTGAAAAAGATCCATGGCGCCGGAACGCACTTACTTTCGCTGATCAACGACGTTCTCGATCTCGCCAAAGTCGAAAGCGGCAAAATGGACCTCTTTGTCGAGGAATTCGATATAGCGCAGATGGTGAGCGGCGTGGTGGCCACCATCGATGCGCTGGTCAAAAAGAACGGCAACACCCTTACCGTGCGTGTGGAAGAAACCATCGGCGAAATGCGAGCCGATGTCACCAAGGTGCGCCAGGCATTGCTGAACCTTCTCAGCAACGCTGCCAAATTTACCAGGAAGGGTGAAGTCGGCCTCGCTGTCTTTGGCGAGACAACCGATGGTGCGGACTGGGTGCGGATGGCCGTATCGGATTCCGGCATCGGAATTCCGCCGGAGAAAATCGATCATGTGTTCGACGAATTTTCCCAGGCCGACGAATCGACGACACGCGACTATGGCGGCACCGGGCTGGGGCTTCCGATCAGCCGACGTTTCTGCCAGATGATGGGCGGCGATATCCTTGTTGAGAGCACCGTCGGCGAGGGCTCGACTTTTACGATCCGGTTGCCGCGGCTGGTAGTCGACGCCGCCGCGGGATCTGCTGGAGAAGACAGTGTCCGGCAGGTCGTGATTCCGGAGCCGGGCGAGGAACAGGTTGTTCTGGTAGTTGACGACGATCCGATCGCACTGGACTTGCTTGGCAGAACGCTCCACGAAGCCGGCATGAGCGTCGTCACCGCCACCGACGGCGACGAAGCCCTGGCGATGGCGCGATCGATTCAGCCCGCCGCCATCACCCTCGATGTACTGATGCCCGGCAAGGATGGCTGGGAGGTACTGCGCCAGCTAAAAGCCGATCCGGCCACGCAGGACATTCCGGTCATCATGGTCACCATGACCGATGATCGCGAACTCGGCTATGCGCTGGGTGCCACCGAATTCCTTAGCAAGCCGGTAGAACGCAGCCGGCTGGTGCAACTACTCGAGCGCCACGCCAGCGAAGACGGCGATCGCCGTGCGCTGGTAGTCGACGACAAAGCGGAGAATCGCGAATTGCTGCGGCGCGCACTCGAGCAGGCGGGCTGGGAGGTCAGCGAGGCCGAGAACGGGCAGATTGCGCTCGACCGGCTTAACGACGATGCGCCATCGCTGATTTTGCTGGACCTGATGATGCCGGTGATGGACGGCTTCGAATTCGTCATGGAAATGCACAAACTGGGACCCTCTCGTGCCATCCCGATCGTAGTGGTGACTGCCAAGGAAATCGACGAAGAGGATCGGCGCCGTCTCAATGGCGGCGTGGTCGGACTAATCGAGAAAGGCGGGCTCGACCGTGAGTCGCTGCTTAGCCTGCTACGCGAGCAACTCGCGGCAACGCGCGCCCACAATAGCTGAATCGGAGTGGCCCTATTCGCTCACCATGCCGTCTCCGCAGCGCCAGCTGTGGCAGTTCTGCCTGTCATTGAACAAGGGTGCACAACCGGGCCGGGGCCTCCGCCGATCTGACGCCGCTGTCTATTGATGCGCTGCGGTCCATTGCGAAACCCGCCGCAACCCGCCCGCCGCGCGCTCCGCCGTATCGTATACTGGCGTTCGCAAGCGCCTCGGAGAGCCGAATGTACAGGAAGCTGGTTTTGCTACTTTGCGCATTGGCGATGCAGGGCTGCACGACCGCGATGGTGGTCGGCGCGGTGGTCGGAACTGCAGCAACCGTGGCGGTGGAAACCGCGAAAGTTCCGGTCAGGGCAACCGGCGCCGTCGTTGACGTCATCACTTACGACGACGAGGACGACGAATAAATCAGGGCGGAAAACGCCTTTCCGGGTGGCGCGATGCTGGCAGCTTAAAACCGTGTCGCATTCGCTTCCCCGTCGCCAAAAAAGTTACGCTGCACAGAACAAACGGCAAGCACCCTTTAGAGGAACAACAAATGCATTACCGAATTCGAATCCTTGCGAGCTTGCTGACGGCGGCATTTTGTCTCTCCGCCCACGCGCAGACGGCCGAGTCTCCCGAGACCCCGGAGATCGAGCCGGAAGCATTGAGTGTGTTGCAGGCAATGTCTGACTTTCTCGCCGCCAGCAATGAATTCTATTATGAGATAGATACGACTTACGATGTCGTCCAGCCGTCCGGCACGAAAGTCGAGTTTGGCGTGGCGCGAAAAAACCTGGTGTCTCGCCCGAATCGCCTGCGCACCGAAGCGATCCGCCGCAGCGGCGTGGAAGGGACCATAGTTTTTGATGGCGAGCACATCTGGGCCTATTCCGAGGATGCCAATGTCTATGCCCAGACAGAACAGGTCGGAGATCTCGTCGAGAGCATCAATTTTGCCGTGTCCGAACTCAGAATCAAGGCGCCATTGTCGGAAATTTCCTCGCCTGATTTGTTCGCGTCGATAACCCGCGATCTTGAAAGTGCGTATCACCTCGGCGAGAACGTGGTTAAAGGCGTTACCTGCGATCACCTGTTGTTGAGCAACGATTACGCCGACTTCCAGATGTGGGTAAAAAAAGGCGACGACCCACTGCTGCAGAGAATTGTCATCGACTATCGCGAAGAACGCGGCCAGCCCCAGTTCCGCGCGCAATTTAGCAACTGGAACATGGCGCCGAAGAATACGGCGGGCAAATTTACTTTTGTACCGCCCAAAGACGCGGAACGTATTCGCTTTTACGTCGCCACACCACCCACCGTTTCGAACCAGGAGGTCGCGCAATGAAATCGACTCATGGAAAAGTCGTCGCCAGCCTGGTAGTTGCGTCAGTAGTGTGTCTCGTGGCTATGGATTTTGCCGAAGCCCGCCGCGGTGGCGGGGGCGGTCGCTCAATGTCTCGCGGCGGCCCGGCCGCAAGCGGTTCGATGCATCGGTCCCAGGCGCGGCCGCAGAGAAGCTCTTCGAGTCAGCGCCAAACATCACGCTCGGGCATGTCGAATCAGCAGTACGGCGGATCGCGCCAGAATCGCGCCGGAGATGTCGCGACCCAGCGGCCGGCAACGGGTTCGATCAATACCCCGGCAACAGGTGCGATCACTACCCCGGCAAGAGGTTCGATCAATACCCCGGCAACAGGCGCAATCAATAGCAACGAACGCCGCAACGTTGACCAGGATCGGCTCGACCAGCGCCAGGACAACATCGACCAGCGCCGCGACACCAACCAGGACCGCTACGACCAACGCCAGGAAAACATCCAGGAACGCCAGGATTTTGCCAAGGAAGTCCACAACGACCGGGAAGAATGGTACGAGGATCGCTGGCACGGTCATACCTATGTTTCAGTAAGCGCGTGGGGCAGCATGGGCTGCAACTACACCAGAGTCGTGGTCGGTTCGGTCACCTATTACGATTGTCGCGGCGTCCGCTACGAGCGCGTCTATCGCGGCAGCGAAGTCGTGTACGTGGTCGTCAACTAATTCCGCTCGCGACGAACCGGTGATCGCGGTGGTCAGACGCCTGGCCGGTTCGGCCCCGTACTGGCTTCCCGCATTGTTGCTTGTCGCGGTCGCCACCAATCAGTTGCGTCTGGCACATGTAGAGGGCCTGTCGCCGTGGTCGGGGGGCGGCTTTGGCATGTTCTCCACCACCGACGCACCGGGCAATCGTCATCTTCATGCGTTTGTGCAGAACGAAGGCATACGCCGTGAAGTCGCTGTCACTTTCGACCTGCACCGCACTATCCGACGTGCGACGACATTGCCGGCGCAAGCGCGCTTGCGCGAGCTGGCCGATGAATTCAAATTGCGAGAGTCGGGCGGTCGCATTCAATGGGACGAAGTCGAGATCCAGATCTGGGCAGTCGACTACGAACCGGTGACGCTTGCACCCGGCGGCCGCCTGGTAAGGAAAGAGAAGTTTGCGGTCGCAGCGCCTTGAACGGATTGTCGCCGCATGCCGCGGCCATGCCGGACCGCTGGCAATAGACCTTGCGTTACGCCTGACGCTGCTCGACCTGTTGCTGCGCCCGGTGGGCAACTGGGTGCTACGCCCGGTGTTCCTGGCGATCGCCGCGATCGCCCTGATCCGGCCGCCGTGGTTGCGCCAGCCGTTGCCATGGCTGGTGCTCGCCGCGATGGCGGGCGCAAGAGTGCTGCTCGACTGGCCGCTTGCCGATAATCACGCCTACCTGTTGGGCTACTGGTGTCTTGCCATCGCGCTCGCATTGTCGACCGCGGTTCCGGATCGCGTACTCGCCATCAATGGCCGCCTGCTGATCGGCCTGGTCTTCCTGTTCGCCTGTATCTGGAAATGCGCAGGCTCCGGCAATTACGCGGACGGGACATTTTTCGAGGTTACGTTTCTCACCGACCCCCGCTTCGAAGGTTTTTCCCGCGTAGCCGGCGGCCTCGATGGCGACACCTACAACGAACTACGCGAGTTCGTGCAACAGCACAACGATGCGGGACCGGCGCTGCAGCCGGGCTCGGTCGAAATCCCGGCCCGCTTTCGCACACTCGCAATGGCCGCGACCGTGTGGAACCTGTTCATAAATTCCGCGCTGGCAATCGCGTTTCTGTGGCCGGGCGGCAAGCGTCTGTCCGCGATCCGGCACAGTCTGCTGCTGACTTACTGCACGATAACCTACGCCATTGCGACCGTGGACGGCTTCGGCTGGTTACTGCTCGCAATGGGTGCCGCGCAATGCACGCTCGCCGAGAAACGCACCCGCATCGCCTATGTGCTGGTGTTCATCGCGATCGTTTTTTATCGTGAGATTCCATGGGCCGACGAGGTGTTTTTGCCTTTGCTGCAGGGCGCGGGCGGATAAACGGCAGGCGGGCCGGACTGGCTGGCTGCCGTTCCGCCACCGTGCCAAATACGCCGCCGCGAAGACCAGACATGCGGTACGGCAGCGGACCAATGAGATTCACCGGCAGCACCATACAACCCGCCCCCATCAACCGGACACGGGTTCACACTCGAATCAGGTCACTGCTGCCTGGCGCGTGGCAAGCCGGTACATTGCAACTGCGACGCCCGCCAGCATCAACAACCCGAGCCAGCCACCGAACTGCATCCCCGTGCCGAGTGCCAGCACGTCGGCGCGTCCGGCCATGACAATCGGAATCGCAATGAATATGCCCATCAACGCCTCGCCGGTGATAAGACCGGCTGCGAACAGCGTGCCTTTCTGATGGATGCGCTCACGCGCACTCCCATCGGCGAACGGTGCAAAGTGGCGCTCGACAAAATGGGCGACGAGACCACCGGCAAAAATCGGCACGCTGACTTCGATCGGTAGATAAATGCCGACCGCACAGGCCAGCACCGGTACCCGAAACGCCGATTGCCTGCGCTTCAACATTTCGTCGAGCACAATGATGGCGATACCGATCGCCGCGCCAATACCGATTGTCGTCCACGGCAATTCACCACCAAAAATTCCTTGTGCAACCGACGCCATCAGGTTGGCCTGCGGCGCAAGCAACGGGTTCGGGTGGGTCTCGGTCGGGACGCCGATGCCATAAGCCTGCGCCAGAAGATTCAATACCGGTGCGAGCACCAGCGCGCTCGATACGCCGCCGATGGCGAGCATGGTCTGCTGTTTCCACGGCGTCGCGCCGAGGATGTAGCCGCACTTCAGATCCTGCAGGTTGTCGCCGCCGATACAGGCCGCGCAGCACACGACCGCGCCGATCATAATCGCGGCGACCGCGCCTATCGACGAATCGCGTCCCAGTATCGCCGCGAGCACCAGCGCCGCGAACAGGATCGTGGCAATGGTAATACCCGACACCGGGTTGTTGGACGAGCCGACAAGCCCGGCCATGTACGCCGACACCGACACGAACAGAAACCCGGCGACGATCATGATCACCGTCATCGGGATGCTGACAATCCATTGCGACACAATGGCCTGGTAAAGCATCATCAGCGGCAGCGTAAACAGCACCACCCCGATCAGGATGTAACGCATCGGCAGATCGCGCTCGATACGCGGCGTCACGGCGCCGGCATTGGCGCGGCCGGCCATCATGCCGCTGCGAATACCCGAAACCAGCGACGAGCGCAGCGAGATCAGCGTCCAGACGCCACCGGTCAGCATCGCGCCGACCCCAAGATAGCGCACCTGCGCGGACCAGATCGCGTAGGCGGCATCGATCGGCCCGGCTGCCGCGATCTCGGCACTTAATGCCGGATCGCCAGCGAGAAAAAACGTACTGTAAACGGGGATCGCGATCATCCAGGCAATGACACCACCCGACAGCATCACGATGCCGATGTTCAGACCCACGATATAACCGACACCGAACAATGCTGGCGAAAGGTTCGTGCCGAGATAACCCAGCGTCTTGCCAAACCAGCCGGCAACCGCCGCGGTATCCGGAATCAGGCGCAGACCGCTGCCGGCGGCAAGCTTCATAAAGCCGCCGATCACCGACGCTGCGGCGAGCAGCTTGAGACCCTGCTCCGGGTGTTCCCCGGTTTTCAACACCTCGGCTGCCGCCTTGCCTTCCGGGAACGCCAGCCCCTGGTCGACGATCATCGAACGCCGCAGCGGTACCGAGAACAACACGCCGAGCAGCCCGCCAAGACCGGCGATCGCCAGCACCCATGAGTAACGGAAATCGGTCCAGTAACCGAGAATGATCAGCGCCGGCATCGTGAAGATCACGCCGGTGGCAATCGACGAACCGGCCGAGGCACCGGTCGCTACGATATTGTTCTCGAGAATGTGGCCGCCGCCGAGGGCCTTGAGCACACCCATCGACACGACCGCGGCCGGGATCGCCGATGCCAGCGTCATGCCGGCGAACAGGCCGAGGTAGGTATTGGCGCCGGCCAATATGATCGCCAGCACGATCGCCAACACGATCGCGCGGGTGGTCAACTCCGGTGGCGCCTCCGTCTCCATACCGTCATCCGATCGCCAAACTGTTGCCCGCGGGTCGGGCAGCCCGAAAACTCGAGCCAGTATGGGCGATGCGGCGACGATCCAGAAGGGCTGCGCGTGTTTTTTGCCGTCTACGCGCCGAGGCATGCGTGGCACCGCCGCTCTAGGTACAACCCAGAATTGTGTTTCACCGGCGCGGCTGGGAGTATGGTGCTGCTTTGGAAGCCATATTCGATGGCCACCGAAACAGGGTTTGAAAACACCGGGTTGCCCCCGGGGAGGCGTCCCATGAAGACGGTCTTCGTCAATCCCGAGCGGTGCATCGGCTGCCGCCAGTGCGAGTTTGCATGCGCGGTCGCGCACTCGCAAAGCCATGACGCTGTGGCCGCACCGTTCGAGACTCCACGCCCGCACTCCAGAGTACACGTCGATGCCGGAACGGCTTACAACACGTCGTTCCCGAATCGCTGCCGGCATTGCGATCCGGCACCGTGCGTCGAGGTTTGCCCGACGGGCGCGATGCATCGGGATCCCGAATGCGACGTGGTACTGGCCGATGGCCACAAGTGCATCACCTGCGCCATGTGCGCAATGGTCTGCCCGTTCGATGTCATCACGTTTCATAGCGCGGCCAATGGCGCACCACCGAGGGTGGTCGCAACGAAGTGCGACGGTTGCGTTGAGCGGGTGCGCAGTGGAGAAATTCCGGCGTGCGTCGAGGCCTGCAAGGTCGGCGCACTGGTTTTCGGTGATCTGAACGAACTGATTGCGGCGGGCTGCGCGCGCGAATCGAGCGCGGTCCTCACCTCTGCCGCGGCCGCTTCGCTCGCCACAAGCGAGCCCGACGGCGTGGCGGGCTGGCGCGCCTGGGGCGCGTCGGCGACGCATGTGAACGAGGAGGTCCGTCATGGCAAGCCATGAAAAACTTTCCCAGCTAAGCATCAACAACGACGCGCGGGCAATGATCGCGAGGGCCCGCGAGGAAGGCATCGAGACGGTGTGGGACCGGCTGGCGGCACAACAACCGCAATGCGGCTATTGCGCGATGGGCGTGAGCTGCCGCAATTGCTCGATGGGCCCATGCCGGGTCGACCCGTTTGGCGACGGACCGCAGAAAGGCGTTTGCGGCGCCGACGCCGACATTATCGTCGCCCGCAATCTCGGGCGAACGATCGCGGCCGGCGCTTCGGCCCACTCCGATCATGGCCGCGACATCCTCGAGGTGTTCGCGGAACTCGCCAAAGGCGAAACCTCGGGCTACGAATTGCGCGATGAAACCAAACTGAGAAGCCTGGCCGAGGAACGGGGCATCGACCCGACCGGGCGCACAACGAATGAGATCGCATCCGACCTGGCCGAGGCGATGATGGAAGAATTCGGCACCGCCAAAGGCCACCTCAGCTTCAGCGACCGGGCACCAGATAAACGTACGAAACTCTGGAAGACGCTCGGAATAGACCCGCGCGGCATCGACCGCGAGAACGTCGAGATGCTGCACCGGACACATATGGGCGTGGACAACGACTACGTCAACACGCTGTTGCATGGCCTGCGCACGAGCCTGTCGGACGGCTGGGGCGGATCGATGGTGGCAACCGAACTCTCCGACGTAATGTTCGGCACCCCGCAGCCGGTCGCCTCCCGGGTCAACCTCGGTGCGCTGAAAGCCGACTACGTCAACATCGCGCTGCACGGCCATAACCCGCTGCTCTCCGATGTCATCATGCAGGCAGCCGAAGACGTGGAACTGGTTGCACGGGCGAAAGAACTCGGCGCGAAGGGCATCAACCTGGTCGGGCTTTGCTGCACCGGCAACGAGTTGCAAATGCGCAAAGGCCTGCCGATGGCCGGCAACCACCTGATGCAGGAACTCGTGCTGCTGACCGGGGCGCTCGATGCGATGGTCGTCGACTACCAGTGCATCATGCCGTCGGTAACAGACGTGGCAAAGTGCTTCCACACCGAAGTCATCTCCACGGCCGACAAGGCGAAGTTCACCGGCGCCACCCATATCTCGTTCGATCCGCGCCGCGGCTACGAGATCGGCAAGGAAATCGTCTCGCATGGCGTCGAGGCCTATGCCAACCGAAACCCCGAGCGGGTTCGTATCCCCGGGGATACGGTCGAGATGATGGCCGGATTCTCGGTAGAGGCGATACTCGCCGCGCTGGGCGGCACGCCGGAACCACTGGTCGAGGCGATCAAGGCGGGTAAGATCCGCGGCGCGGTCGGCGTCGTCGGCTGCAACAACCCGAAGATCTCGCAGGATCATGGCCATGTCACGTTGACCCGGCGGCTGATCGAAAACGACATCCTGGTGCTCGTGACCGGCTGCTCGGCGGTGGCCAACGGCAAGGCCGGCCAGATGATGCCCGAGGCAGCCGAGATGGCCGGGCCGGGGCTCAAAGAGGTCTGCAAGGCGCTCGGTATCCCGCCCGTGCTGCACATGGGTTCCTGCGTCGACAACACGCGGATCCTGACGCTCGCGGCGGCGCTTGCGAATTATCTCGGCACCGATATCTCGCAACTCCCGCTCGCCGGGGCCGCGCCGGAGTGGTACTCCGAGAAAGCGGTATCGATCGGCGCCTATGTCGTGGCGAGCGGCATCTACACGGTGCTCGGTGTGCAGCCGGCGATCTTCGGCAGCCCGAACGTCGTAAACCTGCTGGCAGCCGGGCTCGAAGATGTCGTCGGCGCGAAGTTCGCCATCGAGGCGGACCCGGAGAAAGCAGCCGTGATGATCCGCCAGCACATCGAGTCGAAACGCGCAGCGCTCGGGCTGCCGCATCTGGAAACCGGAGAAGTCGAGGCGCCATCGGAAGCGGCCTGATGTTACCTGGCCGTCAGGAGAACCCAGGATGTGTGAGGCTCATGGACACGATCACGGCGAACACACCCACAGCCACGGCGTGATGCTTGCCGACAACGCCCACCCGGACGATTTCCGGGTGGTCGTGACCGGCAAGGGCGGCGTCGGCAAGACCACGCTGACCGCGTTGCTTGCGCTGCTGCTCGGTCGCCGCGACTACCGCGTGCTGGCGCTCGATGCCGACCCGCAGATGAACCTTCCCTTTGCGCTGGGTCTCCCCCTCGACCAGGTCCGCAGCCTCGTACCGCTGAGCGAGAACGCCGACTATGTCGAAGAGAAAACCGGCGCCCGCCCGGGCGCCGGCTGGGGACTCTTCTTCCGCCTGAATCCAGAAGTCGATGACGTCGTCAAGCGTTTCGGGGTAACCGGTCCCGGCGGAGTCCGGCTGCTCGTCATGGGCAACACCGTGCAGCCAGCGGCCGGGTGTCTGTGTCCGGAAAACGCGCTGCTCGGCGCGGTGGTCAACGCGATCGGCCTGCGTCGCGACGAAGCGATCCTGATGGACACGCAAGCCGGATTCGAGCATTTCGGGCGAGCGCTCGCGAAAGGATTCAAACATGCGCTGGTGGTCACCGACCCGAGCTTCAACGGCATTCAGGTCGCGCTCGCCGCAGCCCGGCTCGCTGCTGAACTCGACGTCGATGGCGTCCACCTGGTCGTCAACGGCGTCAGGCATCCGGACGAGTTCAGCCGTGCGATGGACCGCGTCGACACCGCCGGTGGTTTCCCGTTCGCCAGCATTCATTGCCTGCCCTACCAGGAACGCCTGTGGCAGACCGAGCCCTCAGTGGCACCGCTGCTGGAGGATCCCGACTCACCGTTGATTAATGCTCTCGACGGGCTGCTCGACACGCTGGTCGCCCCGAGGGCGAGGGTATCGTCATGCGCATCCTGATTCTTGGCGCCGGGCCCGCCGGCATTTCAGTCGCGGAGCATCTGCGCGCGCTGCAGCCGGAGGCGGATCAGCAGGCGGATATCACGATGATCTCGGCCGAGCCGTTCCCGCCGTATTCGCCACCGGCAATGGCTGAACATTTTCTCCACGGCCGCGGGGCGGCACTGTACTGGAAGGGGACGGACATTTGCGAACGACTGCAGATCGACTACCGCGCCGGAACCGAGGTTCGCGAAGTGGATCCAGCGGCGAAACGGGTCATGCTCGCCGACGATACGGCGCTTGCCTTTGACGAGCTGGTGATTGCCACCGGCAGCCGGCTGTACGCACCGATCGACGGCTACGGCCTGCCCGGCGTTTACAACTTCAAGTCGCTGACCGCGGCACAAGAACTGATCGCGCACGCCCGCGACGGCGAGGTCAAAAGTGCCGTCATCGTCGGCGCCGGGTTTATCGGCGTCGAAGTGGCGCTGCTGCTTGCCGATCTCGGCCTCGACGTAACTATGATCGAGCAGCAGGACCGGGTGATGCCCGGCATGCTCGACGCAGAAACCGCGGAAATCGTCGGCCATGCGCTTGCCGAGCGCGGGGTGCATGTTCGCATCGGCGCCCAGGCAGCCGCCTTTGCCGGCAACGGCCGGGCCGATGCGCTGGTGCTCGAGCCGGGTGAGGTCATCAGGGGAGACGCTTATGTCGCGGCGACCGGGGTCAAGCCCAACCTCGAGTTCCTGGCCGGTGCCGGGCTCGATACAGGCTGGGGCCTGCGGGTCGACGACGGGCTGTGCACCAACATCCCCTGCATCCGCGCGGCGGGCGACGCCGTCGAGACGCGCGATCGAATGACCGGCGAACGCTTTGTGCATGCGATCTTCCCGAACGCGGTCGCACAGGCTCGGATCGTCGCGGAGCAACTGCTCGGTTACGACACCCGCTACGAGGGCGCCGAATCGATGAACAGCCTCCGTCACCTCGGCATTCCGGTGATCGCCGTGGGCAGCCAGACTGGCGACACGGAGCTGAAAATCCGAACGGGCAGACACCTGCGTAAAATTAATCTGACGGAGGGCCGCATCGTTGGCTTCCGCCTGGCCGGCGACATTCGCGGAGCCGGTGTCTACCGCTCGCTGATGCTGCGGCGCGTGGATGTGAGTCGCTACGGCGACGAATTGCTCGAGCCCGGTTTCGGACCTGCCCGGCTCGCCGCCGTATTCAGTCAGGCGGCGTGAGGACCGAACTGCCGCGTTATCGGCGATCCAGCACGGACAGCAGCCCGACTCGATCCGCGATCAGGCGGAAATCCGGTTCCGCGTGCAGGTCGCGATAGTGGACATCCACCGCCAGGTAGACGAGCCGGTCGTCACGGGCGTCGACGGCCTTATCAAGCCACATCATTGCCAACTGCCGCTCACCCAGACCGCTATAGGCGACGGCCAGTTTGGTTGGCGGAACATAGCGCCCGGCAGCCAGGTTTTCGAGCTCGACCAGCATCCGGCGAGCGCCGCCGATATCGCCGAGCCTGGCCCGCGCATGGATCATCGGCCCGCCCACGATCGCGAGACCGAGACCGGGCAATGCCAGCTCGTACTGTCTCATCGCCTCGGACCAGTTACCGAGGCCGGCGTAGGCAAGACCCAATACATAGTTACCAAATGGAAAGTCGGGTGACTCGTCCAGTGCCTGAGAATAGACTTCGACCGCCGTTCGGTACTGTCCGAACCACAGTGCCGGCGAACCCTGTATCAGCTTCAGAAGCGGCGACAACGGATCGAGCTCGAGCGCGTCGCGTAGTTGTCGCTGACAAGCATCGAGGCGCAGACGGTAGCAATACAGCTCCCCCAGCCACTGCTGCGCCGTGGCGTCGTTGGGGTTCAGCGTGACTGCTCCGTGCAACAACTTCTCGGCGCTGTCCCAGTCCCAGTCGAATTGCATTGCGATCACACCGAGTACCGCGCGAGCGCGGGTGTCATTGGGGTCGGCCAGCAGCGCCCGCTCGGCCAGCTCGCGCGAGCGCGGGATCGCCTCGCTCGGCGGCATCGCGCCGTAAAGTGGAAGCAGCAGCCAGGTTTCGGCCAATCCGACCAGCGCATCGACATATTGGGGCTCGAGTTCGAGCGCCGCGGCAAAAGACTCGAGCGCGGCGTTGAGCCCTGCCAGCGACCGCTGTGACCAGTAGTAGCGGCCCTGCAGGTACTCGCGGTAGGCGCGCGGATCGACCGGCGGCGGAAATTCCTGGAGCTGCAGGGTCGGCCGCAATCTGGCCGCAACCGACCGGGCGAGATTCTCGACCGGGACACCGTCGGCCCGGGAAGCGGCCGGATCGAGGTTCGAGGACCACAGCAGGCCACCGTCACGGGTCGAGACGAGACGAGCGCTCATGTGCAGTCCGTCGGCGCTGCTATCCACGCGGCCAAAGAGCAGCGCCTGGACATTGAGTTTCTCGCCAAGCACCAGCGGGTCAGGCTCGCCTGCCTCCTGCGGTCCCGACGCCACGACGGTGATTCCTTCGATTCGCGATACCGCGCGCATCAGCTGTTCGGTTAATGCGAGCGCAAGGCGCGGATCCTCGCCTGGTCCGGCGACTACCGGAAGCACCGAGATGCGATCGATCATCTCTGGCCCGGCATCGCTTACCCCGGAGCCAGACATGCGGAAAAACAACGCCGCAGCGACCACCGCGGCAGCCAGAGCGACGACGATCAGCCAACCGGGCCGTCGCCGTGCGTGATGGTAACCAGTCTCACGCGTCGGTTCGATGTCGGGTTTTTCGTGGCTGGCCGGACGCCCTCCTTGCGCTGTTGCGGAAGTCGCGCCGATGGTTCGCACCCGGGCACGGAAACGGTAACCCTGACCGCGATGGGTTTCGATAAACCGCGGTGGATCGTCCGTGTCGCCAAGGTGCTTGCGGATCGTGCTGACGCATCGGGTAAGCGCCTCCTCGTTGACGGCACGGCTCCAGAATCTCTCCAGCAGTTCCTCGCGTGTGACCAGTCGCGGCGCTTCCCGGGCCAGGTAGCTCAGCACCGCAAAGGGTTTGCGCTGGAGGTGAACCCGCTTGCCATTTCTTCTGAGGGTCTTTCTGGCGCTGTCGATGCGAAATTCGCCAAACTCGAGTGCCGCACGGCGTTCGTTAGCCGCCATGCCTCGTCTCAAATTCGACTGATCTTTGTCCATCCTCGCTATCGCTCGCGGCCCGCAGGTTACAGGCGAATGAGCATCATCCGCCCTGCCAGGCTGCATATTTCCGACTCAAATTACCGGAATACCGGTTTGGCTCAGGAATTCACATGTGATCTGTTAGTAGCTTAGCAGTCGGCCCGAGTTTCGTGCTCGGAGAGGGAGACACGACCATGGCAACCGACCATTCGCCCGCACCCGGAACAACGGCTCGACCGCGCTCCCGCGCCAACTGTGTCTTCGCCGGCATTTTGCTGCTTGCCTGCGGCCCGGTCTCCGCTGCCGCCGATCTCGGCAGCGAAGTAGCGGTGCCCGAGCATCTTTCCGACGGCGACGAATACATAATGGCGACCCGCCAACTCGTCGCCCATGGCCGCCTGCTTTTCGCCGCCAAATGGACGACCCAGGAAGGCGGCGGCAGACCACAATCCACCGGCACGGGCGCCCCGCTCGCCGATCCCGGATCGCCACTCGTTTTTCCGCGTAATACGAACCGCGTATCCGGGCCCGATGCAAATGCCTGTTCGGGCTGCCACAACCTGCCGCGCGCCGGCGGCGCCGGCGATCGCGTCGCAAATGTGTTCGTGCTCGGACAGCGTTTCGATTTCGCCACTTTCAGTACCACCGACAGACAACCCACCCGGGGCGCGGTCGACGAACGACAAAATCCGGTTTCGCTGCAAACCATTGCCAACGAACGCAACACCGTCGGCATGTTCGGGGCCGGGTACATCGAGATTCTCGCAAGGCAGATGACGGCCCGGTTACAGTCGCGCCGGAACCGACTCGAGCCCGGCGAAGAAATACGGCTCACAGCCAAGCACGTGGAATTCGGCACACTCCGCCGCGATTCGGACGGCAATTGGGACACCTCCTCGGTCGAGGGGCTGCCGGCAACCAGTCTCGGCTCCAGCGGTCCGGCCGACCCGCCGTCACTCCTAATCCGGCCGTTTCACCAGGCCGGAGCGGTCGTCTCGCTACGAGAGTTCACCAACAATGCCTTCAACCATCACCACGGCATGCAATCCGTCGAGCGTTTCGGCCCCGCCGATCCCGACGAGGACGGTTTTACCGGTGAACTGACCCGCGCCGACATCACTGCCGTCTCCATTTACCAGGCAACGCTTGCGGTACCCGGGCGGGTGATACCGTCCGACCCCGAGATCGAAGACGCGGTCTTTCTCGGCGAAAAATTGTTTCGCCGGATCGGCTGCGCATCCTGTCACAAACCGTCATTGCGGATTAGCGGCAACGAATGGTATTCCGAGCCAAATCCGTTCAATCCCCCGGGCAACCTGTTGCCCGGCCAGGCACCCGAGATCGCCGTCGATCTCAGCGACCCCGGCCTGGACCCGCCGCGGCTCGAAAGCGCCGGGCGCTTCACCGCCGTACCTGCCTACACCGATATGAAGCTGCACGACATTACGACAGGCCCCGACGATCCCGACTGCGAGCCGCTCGACATGCACTTCCCGCCCGGCAGCGATGAATTTTTCGACGGCAATTGCCGTTTTCTGACCAGTCGTCTTTGGGGCGTTGCGAGTTCGGGCCCGTACTTCCATCATGGCAAATACTCGACCATGCGTGAAGCGATCGAGGCCCATGCTGGCGAAGCAGAGGAAAGTCGCGAGAACTGGGACAAGCTGTCGCCGTACCGGAAGAACGCGCTGATCGAGTTTCTCAAATCCCTGCGTGTGTTGCCGGAGGGCACGCAAAGCAGGATCGTCGATGAGCAGTTGCGCGCACGCGACTGGCCACCGGCACGCCTGCAGGCGTCACAACCCTGAGCCTGCCTGATAGCCGATCGCGTCGCATCCACGGCCATTGATCATTTCTTGCCGAGCCTCCCGGTCGGCTGACGGTCAGCTGCGCCTTGCTGGAAAAATTCGCTGGCGAAAAAAATCCATGCCCGCTGGATACAACTGGCAGGTATGATTTCCGGTCGATCGACCGCCGAATCCATTCGCTACCGCGGACCGCGAACCCACCAGGAATCCATTGATGACCCGAAACCTCTCCGCCCTGATATTTGCCGTGCTCCTTCTGCTGGCCTCCGCCTGCTCGAAAGCACCACCCGAAACGGGCGAGACCGCCACCGCGCCGGCAGCCGAGCCGGCAGCGGCCCTGCCATCGCCAGCGCAACAAGCGGAAGTGGATTTCTCCGCCGTCGTCGCCACCGTTACCCGGCGTTACTTCGCGATGAACCCGGAGATGGCCACCTATTACGGGGTGCCCGAGTCCCTCGCCGGCCCGGAGCGCGACAGCCTGCTTAGCGGCCTGTCTCCCGAGGCCGAGACCCAACGGCGCGCCATTGCCGCCGCCATCGTCGCGCAACTCGAAGCGGTGGACAGCGCCATGCTGGATCCGCGCGAGGCCATTGTCCACGCCGTATTGCTGACCCAGTTCCGCAATGCCTCGGGACCGGCGCAGGTGGTCAAATACGGGGCGGTGTTCGCCGACTACGGCAACTGGTTCCTGCCCTACCCGGTCACGCAGTTGTCCGGCCCGCAGATCGCGATCCCGGGCATCCTCGAGAAACAGCAACGGGTCGCAAGCAGCGAAGACGCCGACGCCTATCTGGCGCGACTGGCCGGATACGACGATGCGATCGACCAGGTCATTGCCAAGATCGACGCCGATCGAAAACTCGGGGTCGTCCCTCCGGATTTCATCATCGACAAGGCGATCGCGGTGATCGAGGCGCGTTCGCTCGCCGAACCGGCCGACCACTCACTCGTTACCAGTTTCCGTAAACGGCTCGATGACGCCGGCGTCGACGATAGCGACGCGCATGTGGCGACAACGGCACACCTGATCGAAACCGAAGTGTATCCGGCGAACAAACGCCTTGTCGCGGCGCTGAAAGACCTGCGCAAGGATGCCGGCAGCGAGGCTGGCGTGTGGCGGCTGCCCAACGGCGAAGCATTCTACCGCGCAATGATCAGGCACATGACCGATACAACGATGGACCCGCGCGAGATCCACGAGATCGGTCTCGCCGAGGTCAAACGCATCACCACGGAAATGGACGCGATACTGCGCGCCGAGGGTTACACCGAGGGTCCGGTCGGCGAGCGCATGAGCGCGCTGGGCGAGGAGGAACGGTTTGTCTACCCGAATACCGAGGAGGGTAAGACCCGATTGATTGCAGATCTCAATGCGCAGATGGCCGAGATCGAACCGCTGTTGCCGCAGTGGTTCGGCATCCTGCCGAAAGCGAAAGTCGTCGTGAAACGGGTGCCGGTCTACGCCGAGCAGAGCGCGACCGGCGGATTCTACGACGCGCCGGCAATGGATGGCTCGCGTCCCGGCACCTACTGGATCAATCTCAGGGACACGGCGATCTGGCCGTCGTATTCGCTGAAAACACTGACCTACCACGAAGCCAACCCGGGGCATCATCTGCAGACGGTGATCGGCATGGAACAGCAGTCACCGATCCTGCAAACGGTGCTCTACTCCAACGCGTTCGGCGAGGGCTGGGGCCTGTACGCCGAGGCGCTGGCAAAAGAGATGGGGCTTTACGACGACGACCCGTTCAGCGATCTCGGACGCCTGCAGGACGAACTGCATCGCGCGATCCGCCTTGTCGTGGACACCGGCATGCATGCGCTCAAGTGGAGCCGCGAGGAGGCGATTCGTTACATGGTCGAGACCGAAGGCACACACCCGTCGGAGGCCGAGGCCGAAATCGATCGTTACATCGTCTGGCCCGGGCAGGCGCTCGGCTACAAGATCGGCATGCTACAGATCCAGGCGCTGCGCGCCGAAGCCGAAGCCGCGATGGGCGAGAGTTTCGACATTCGTGGCTTCCATGATGAAGTTTTGCGCAATGACGCCGTGCCGCTCGACGTGCTCGAGGCCAAGATCGAACGCTGGATGCAATAACGCCGCTGCCCTGCCAGGGCCGGGCGGAGGGAAACGCGCCGACCGGCCCGCTACCGGCCCGTTAGCGGGCCGGTAGCGGGGGCAGTGGCGGCAGCTCCCCGCGTGCCTCCATCGCCCGCACGTTCGCGAGCTGCGCGGCGATGTCGGCCTCGACCTCGGCGACGATTGCCCGGTATTCGGGTTCGTCGTGCAACGTAGCGAGAACCGGATCGACCTCGAGCACCATGCGCCAGTAGTAACGCCAGCCGCCGTCGGTCGCCTCCCTTAGCGCGGCGAGCGCGCGCTGTCTGTCACCGCGCAAGGCATGGGCGTAAGTGACGTAGGGCACCGTTCCGGTCGGCCCGAATCGCGGTACATCCCGCATGAACCCAAGACTGCGCTCGACCAGTAGATTGGATCGCTCCTCCTCGCCGAGCTGGCGGAGAATCCATGCATAGAACAGCGCGGCCTGGAAATTTTCGTCGTCTATTGAAGGCTCGGCCAGGTCGGACAACTCCGGAAATGCCGCGCGAAAGCGGGCCAGAGCCCGGTCGCCCTCGTCGGACTCCAGGTCCGCGAGGGCGAGTAAATAGGTCGCAAAGGCGCGATTCCAGCCGCTGTTTTCGTCTGCGACCCGCTCCGCGGCCGCCAGTACGGAGGCGTATGGGGCGCCGCGCATCAACGGCAGCATCATCTCCATGGTCCGCAGATTGGGAGTCGGGCCGAAAGTCCGCATCCGTTGCAGCAAGCTGTCTGCTTCGTCGTATCCGCCCAGATCGGTCCAGAGGTGCGCGAGATTGTCCATGTACTGCGGGTTTCCCGGGTCAACCACCACCGCGCGCTGGAGCAGGGGTAACGCCCGGTCGAGGCGACCGTTAACCGTGAGCTCGAAAATGCCCAGGCTGTCGTAGCCGGCGGCGAAATCCGGGTCGATGCGAATCGTTGCCTCAAGGTGCTCGAGAGATTCGTCGAATCTGCCAACGTAAGCGTACAGGTCGCCGAGGTTCCTGCGGACGATCGCCGACATCGGGTCCAGAGCCACCGCCGTATTCAACAATTCCAGCGACTCCTCGAGACGTTCCTCGTTGCCCAGCATGATCGCGTACCAGTGGTACCCGGTCACGTAGCCAGGGGCCAGCTCGATGCCTTTCTTGAAATCGGCTTCCGCGGCCGCCGGATCGTCGCGCATATGGAACTGCGCTCGCGAGACAAAAGCCTCCCCAAGGCGATTGTCCAGCTCCAGCGCCTTATCGACCAGCGGCCGCACCAGCGCCAGTTGCTCGTCGAAGGGTTTCCCGCTGTAGATCGCGAGCAGCGCGTGGCTGTCGGCGAGCGCGACGTAGGCGAGCGCATAGTTCGGGTCGAGTTCGATCGCCCGCTCGAAATGACCGACCGCCTCCGAGAGCGACGCGGTCGTGCGCTTCGCCATCGCCTGGCGGCCGAGAAAATATGCCTCCAGCGCCTGCAGGTTTTGCGTCTGCTCGGTCGCGAGCTGCGCCTGCTCCTCCGGTGACAGCGTCGCCTTCAACGCTTGCGCAATCGCGGTCGAAATCTCGCTCTGGATCGCGAAGATGTTCTCCGTCGTCAGCTCACGGTCATAGCTGTCCGCCCACAGGTGCTCGTCGCTCTCGACGTCGATCAGCTGGACGTTGATCCGCACCCGGTTACCGGCGCGCTGAACTCCGCCCTCGAGGATGTTCTGCACGCCGAGCACTGCGCCGATCTCGCCCATGCTCTGGGTCGTGTTGCGAAACTTCTCCACCGAGGTACGAGATATCACCTTCAGGTCGCCGATCCGCGCGAGCTGAGTCAGGATGTCGTCGTGGATGCCGTCTACGAAGTAGACATCCGACTCGTTGGCGCTGCGGTTGACGAACGGCAAAACGGCGACGGATTTTTCCTCGGTTATGGTTCCCGGCAGGACGACCGGGTCATCGCCGCCGGCATCCGCTGCCTCGTTCACCGGTGCGGTCGGCTCGTCAACAGTCGCTGTTTCGATACCGGGCGCAATCGCCGTCTCCGGAATCAGCCGGTCAACAACCACCGCGGCGATCGCCAGCATCAGCAGCACGACGATCAGCGTGTTGATCTTGGCGCCGGTCTGCGGCGCAACTGACTGCGACCGGTCAATATCGCGCTCGCGCTTGATCCCCTCCGGCGTCATCTCGAACACCCAGGCGAAGATCAGCGCCAGCGGGAAGCAAAGGATCAGAATCGCCAGCATCAGCCTCATCCACGCCGATGGCAATTCCATCGCGTCGAAAAGAACATCGGCTACCTGCAATACCAGCCACGAGGCCACGATATAGAGCACGCCGACCCTGACGACGTTGCGACGCTTGAGTTCTTCGAAAAACGACATTGTTGTAGTTATGAATTCCTTGTCGGTTACGCAAGCAATAAGTTGACGGAAGAAGCGGTTGCGTGGCGACCGAAGCAGTGTACAACAGCGGTTGCGCGTGCACATCCTCGCGACGCGCCTGAAAATGGCGCCGATCGCCGCGTGAGAAACTCGAACCGGGTACGGCTTGGATGGCGGGTGGCCACGCAACAATCCGATTGTCAGCTAAAGTACCCGGGACAGATTCGGCAGCGACCGGCCTACGTACGCTCGCAACCGTGCGTATCGGTGGCACTGGCCGGCACAACCCGGTGCAAAAGTTCAAGGAGGCGAAGATGGGTGGCAAACTCTGTCCCAAGATCATTCTCGAAGGCACCCGTCTGACGCACAAAACCGGGATTGCGTTTGCGTTGAATGAGCACCCACGCATTGTCGGCCCGCGCCGCTATCGTTATCACTCGCCGATAATCTCGGCCGAGTGGTGCGCGTTCACCAACTTCCCATGGGGACGCGGCCTGATCAACTTCGATGCCGCCGAGGAAGCGCGGGCCATGGAGACCTACGCCACCTGGGCACGGCTTTTCGAACTGCAGCGCTACTACTCGTGGATCGTCGATCGCTTTCACATTTCCACGAAGATCTTCCAACGGCGCGAACACGGCCGCGATTACGACTTCGACTGGCTAGAGGAGCGGCTCGCAGCGCTCGGGTTTCGACTGGTTTGCTGCTGGCGTGATGCCGATTCATTCGCAGCCGCTCGCAAGCGCCGGCTGAAGGTATCCGGCAACCCGTCGCAATACGATGACCTGCAGGGGTTTATCGACGAACAGCAGGAGTTTCGCGCACTGTGCGACGCGTCACGGCTGCCATGCCTGCACCTGGATATTTCCAGTGACGACATTGCGGCCGCGTCCGACCGTATCGCCGACTGGCTCGAGGAAACCGGCGGCCTCTACACGGAGTAGACTCGCGCGTCGTGCAACGGCAGACATGCACAACGGGAACAGACCGACTGCAGCGGCAATCGCGAATTCAGACAACTCCTTCCCAGCCATTGCCGCAGCGGCGCCAGGCGGCACGCAAACCAAGACTGACGTCCTCCGGCAGCGGGCCGGCATCAACGCCAGCGACTGCAGCGCGAAGATGTGCCTCGCGGGTCGTGCCGATCATCGCGCAATGAACACCGGCTGCAAACGCCGCGAAACGAAGCGCAACATCGGGCCAGTCCGGATCGCCGGAAAAATCAGCGCTGAACGCGACAAACCGGCGCCGGTATTCGTCGATCGCGGCATCACCGGTGACGTCGTCACGCCATACCGCGTTTGCCAGCGGTCTTTTTGCGAGTACACCGAGGCCCGAGCTGCCGGCGTTTGGCAACGAGCGGTCGAAACAGGCCTGGTCGAGAAAATTGACCGACGTTTCGATGACCTGGAACGCGCCACAAGACATTGCGAATGCAAGCGCCTCGTTCTCGCCCGAGTAGCCTGCCAACCGGATCTTGCCCTGGTCGCGGGCGCGGACAAGCGCGTCGATCACATCACTTTGCTGCAATGTGGCGAGATCGCAGGAATGCAGCAGCGCGATGTCGAGATAGTCGGTTCCGAGACGTCGCAGCGCGGCATCGACGCCGCCGCGAATACAGTCACCGGTCCAGTCACTGACGCCCGGCACGCCATAGCCAAGCTTGGTCACCAGCAGGCAGTCGGGACGGCGCCCGGCCAGGTGGCGGCCAAGCCGCTCTTCGGAGAGTTGGTACGCCGGAGCGGTATCGAACAGATTCACGCCCAGGTCCAATGCGAGATCCAGCAGGCGCGCGACTTGCGCATCCGCCAGCGCCGGCGAACCCAGTGGCTGGCAACCCAGACCGAGACGCGGCACCGTGACGCCAGTCGAACCCAGCGGGTTTATCCGTTCCGTTGCCATGTCAGATGCGGTTTTCTTCGGTCCAGTCTTTCAATTGCTCGAGCACGACGAGCGCGGAGCGGCCGAACGGCGTGATCGCATACTCGACCGCAACCGGGCGCGTGCTTAGGACGCGGCGCTTGATGAGCCCCAGATCTGTCATCTCTTTCAAACGCTGGTTGACCATCTTTTTGCTGGCGCCGCCGAGCTGGCGAGTCAGATCGTTGAAGCGAACCGGCCCGTCTTTCAGATGCCACAGGATCGAGCCTTTCCATTTGCCGCCGATCAAACGCATGCCGCGTTCGATCGGGCAGGGTTCCAGGCACGGCGTCGACGCGGGTTTTTGCCGTTTGCCGGTAGCCACAGGAGTTGCAGTTTTCATAAAAATAACTAGGTAACTAAAAGTATACTGGTTGCTATAAGATACCTACTGTATCACCATGTCGCAGCTGGAACTAACGACAGCGAATGAATACGCGACCACCATGCCAAACGCTTTCTTGATCAATGCCCACCATCCGAGCGCATTCTCGCAAGGTGAACTCAACCGCTCGCTGGTCGAGCGCGCCACCGCGCGCCTGTTGACCAAGGGCTACGAACTCCGCCACAGCGACATGCTTAAAGAGTTGGACACCGCGGCCGAGCTCGACAAGCACCGCTGGGCCGATGTGATCCTGCTGCAGACCCCGGTGAACTGGATGGAGGTACCGTGGCGGTTCAAACAGTACATGGATGACGTCTACAGCGCCGGCATGGGCGGCGAGTTGTGCGACGGCGACGGTCGCACCCGGTCCGACCCGGGCAGCCAGTATGGCGCCGGCGGTACGCTTGAAGGGGAAAAATATAGCTGTCGCTGACGTTCAATGCGCCGCGCGAGGCGTTCGACGATCCGCAACAGTATCTGTTTCAGGGCAAGGGTGTTGACGACCTGTTCTTCCCGATGCACATGAACTTCCGCTTCTTTGCGATGACTCCGCTGCCGACCTTCGCCTGTTTCGACGTGCTCAAAAACCCCGATATCGGGAATGACTTCCGACGCTTCGATGCCCACATCGACGAACACTTCTGAGGAATCCGACATGAGCAATACAAAAATCGAGGCTGGCGCGGCGTTCCCCTCTTTGCCGGTAAGAAATGGAGACGATCAGCTAGTCGATATCAGCAAGCCGCAGGGCGACGCAGCGTGGCAAATGGTCGTCGTCTATCGTGGCCGCCATTGCCCGCTGTGCACGAAGTACCTGAACCGGATGCCGGAATACACGGAGCGGCTTGGCGCAATCGGGGTCGAAATCGCGGCGGTCTCTGCCGACAGCAAGAAGCAGATGGAAAGCCACCTCGAGAAACTCGACGTGAACTTCCCGCTGCATTACGGGCTGACGCTCGAACAGATGCAACAGCTGGGACTGTACGTTTCGATCCCGCGATCCGAGCAGGAGACCGATCACCTGTTTCCCGAACCGGGGTTATTCGTAATCAACGGCGACGTCCGGGTGCAGGTTGTCGACATCTCCAACAACCCGTTCGTGCGCCCGGAACTCGAGGCGCTGGTTTCCGGTCTCGAGTGGATAAAGAACCCCGACAACAACTACCCGATTCGGGGGACTTACAGTTAACGGTTTGCGAAATCGCGACGGTGGGCGCCTGGTCGCGATTGAGACGGGCGCCCGAGACATTATCGAACTCGACATCCAGTGACATAGACGCAGTGCGTCTGTGTTTTCGCAAGTCAACATCAGGCTGCGGCCACAAAGATGGAGGAGACACACCGGGACATAGCCCGGCCGAAGTCGAGCCGCCACCCAGTCGATCCTGATGTGGCCCCGGATGTTCCGCGTCTAACGCAAGCCCGGTCGTCGCGGCATCCGCGGATCTTTACTCAGCTCCGACCGGTCCCGTCGAATCGCGAATGACCATTGCCGACGGGATCATCTGCAGGCCGTTGACAGGCTCACCGCGAATCTGGGTCAGCAGCATGCCTCGCTCTTGCGAGGCCTGTTGAATACTGCTCCTGCGGCCCACCTGCAATTTCTCTGAATAGGGATTACGAGAAGATGTAACGCTGACCCGGGGCTAGCGCTTGGTAGTGACGCTCCGACATTGCCGTTTTGCCGGTCAGGGATCAACCGTCGCGGTCGTGCGGAGTTGGCGCACCGGCAAAACCCGAACGCAGATGCAGATCGCGTTGCGGGAAGGGAATTTCGATACCGTATTCGGCCAGCTTTGTCTCCAGCGCCCATAAATAGGCAGCGCGGGTGCGAGTGGGACGCCGCGCTCCCTGGCGATTCACCCAGACCAGCAACAGGAAATTGAGGCTGCTGTCGCCGTACTCGACGAGCCAGACATCGGCAACCCGGTCTTTCATGTGAGTCAGCGTGTACGACACCTGATCCACCGCCTCGAGGGCGGCCTTTTTCACCAGTTCCTTGTCAGTGCCATAGGCGACCCCGAACGGAATGCGTATGCGCAGAATCGTCTCTCCCAACGTCCAGTTGGTCAGGCGGGATGTGACGAACTCGGAATTCGGCACGACGATATCGATGTTGTCATTGGTATTGATAAGCGTACTGCGAACATTGATGGCTTTCACCGTTCCGGTGATGCCCGTATCCAGTTCAATGTAATCGCCCACACGAAGAGTCTGTTCGAACAGGATAATCAGGCCTGAGACGAAATTGCTGACGATCGACTGCAGGCCAAAACCGATACCGACACTGAGCGCACCGGCCACCAGCGCCAGGTTGCTGAAATCCAGGCCGATCGACGACAACGCAATCAGGACCGCAATAATGATGATCGTGTAATGCGTCAGCCGTCCGACCGTGTAGAGCGAAGCATGAGTACCACGCAGATCGTTGGCACCGACCCGGCTGATGGCGTGACGGACACCGCGCGACAGCAGGTAGGCCAGCCCTATGATGATCAGCACGCGCAGGATGTCGCCGCCGGTTACCGGGGCTTCGCCCACCGAGAACAGCGTCAGATCGGTCAGGCTAACGACGCGAAGGTAGAATGCCTTGGCATGCCGGCTCAGTGCGGCGAGCCCCGATTTAAAGCGCCCGGCGTTGGTAGCCAATGCAGTGTCCACGGCCTCGCGTAGCAACCCCAGGTCGGCGAGGTCCTCATCCAGGTCGCCGAGCCAGTTCAGTGTTTCCTGCGCGGTGGCCAACCGCTGGTTCAGCAGTTGGAGCGAGTCCTTGTCCATACCCTCCCGGTCAGTGCTTTGTACAGCGAGAGCCTCGTCTTCGGTTTCGCGCTTCCATTCCGGTTTTTGCTGTCCTAGTGAGCGCGCCAGTTCCGACCAGCCGAGCGCGTCCTCTTCGATCGCAGAGATGTCAGCGACGCCATCCGTCTGCAGTTCGCCCCACCAAAGCAGCGCCTGCTCCTGTGCAAGCGTCACTTCGGCGAGCGCCTCGCTCACCCGTGACTGGATCAGCAATTGCTGCTGCAGGCGCTGCTGCGAACGTCCTTGGGGCGTCTCAAGGTCGAGACTGCTCGCGGCGAGTTCGGCCGCTCGCACTTCCTCGCGCGCCACCGCGACGGCGTTCTCGCTGGTTGCTATACGCTCCCTGAGCTTGTCGAGATCGGTTTCTCCGGCGGTTGCCGCCAGTTGGTCGAGTGCCAGATCCAGGCGTATCTCGATGGCTTCGGCATAGGCTTCGGCGTGCTGCAGCCGGAGGTCCAACAGCGCGTAGCGGCGCGCAGCAATGGCCTGCGATGATCGAGCCTGCAGCAAATTCAGCGCAGCCAGCCAACGGACGTCTCCGGCAGCCGCGCCGACATAGGCATCGAACGCGGCATCACGGCGCCTGCTGGCGCCCTGCAAAGTGCGTTCCGCCCGTTCCGCCACAATAAGCGCCTCCGCGGCATCAGACCTGGCTTCGCGCGCGGCGGCACCGAGCTCCAACAGTTCCGGGACCGTGTAAATTTCCAGCGCTGGCGGCAGGTCGCGCGGCTCGGGTTCTGATTCATCCAATAGCTCGAGATACGCTTTGAAATTGTCGCGCACTGCCTTCAGGTCGGCTTCGGCGACGACCTGATTCGATGGATCCAGCTCCGCAATTTGTGGTCCAATTTTTTCCAGAAATGTCGCGACACGTGGTTCGACTTCCGCTCGGTCGCCGTCAAAGTAGGACCACCATTTGGCCTTAAGCGAACTCAGATCCGGGACGACTGGCCCAGCATTCTGCTCGTTCTCTTGGGCCGCGCTATCCAGCGCCAGGAGCGTACACAGGAGCAGCGCCAGGCCACGTATTAAAAATGTTCGGTTCATTTCTAGAAGGAGGTCATCCTGTTAACAAGCATCGAGTGATCGTATGGAGCACAGTTTACCCATTTCATGCTTGCAGTGATGGCGGTTAAACATGCGCGCAACCTCGCTCGACTGGAACGCGCGGCTCGCAAATACCCCTGCCCGGAAAAGAACAGGGCCGAACCATGTTCGAAATGGTCCGGCCCTGTCCGGTTGCAGTGGGTCTGTATGGTAGCAACGGCCCCGGGTGTTTTTTCTAGCGGGACACGCTGACCTCCACACGGCGTGCATCTTCAGGTGTGCCACTACCGGTCGACATCATCGGTTTCGCCATGTTGATACGGCTGCCATCGATTCCGCCGGCCTGAAGTGCCTGCTGCACTGCGGCCGCCCGCGCCTTTGCCAGCTCTTCGTTACGCATCGCATCGCCCGACGCATCATGGTAGCCGGTCACGCTCGCCTTGCTGCCCGGGTTTGCCTTCAGGTAGCTGATGATAGGCATCAGCTTACCGGCTGTGCCGGTCGGAATATCTGAACTGTCGACATCAAAAAAGACCACCGCCGCCGACGGCGCCATTGCCGCGGGTGCGGCGCGTTGCGCGGTGCCGTCACCACCACCCATGGACTGCAGCAGATACCAGCCGATCGCAAGCGCGATCAACAACGGGATCAGCCACCGCCAGATAGATTTTTTCTCCGCAACGGGCGGTGGCGGCGCAGCGCGCGCCGCGCGCGGCTCCGCGATGAGGTCTTCCAGACTGCCGAGCGCAGAAGGCGCCGCGGCGACGTACTTGTCTTTCTCGCTGCTCAGCAATTTGCCGAGGCCTGAGGCGTCGAGACCATCATCCTTGACCTTCTTGCCAAGCATGGAAAGCACCACCGGCGCACCGAACTTGAACATCGAGCTGGCCGCCGCCGGGCTGATACCGGCGAAACTCGCCACTTTGCCGACGATACTGTCAAGCTGCTTTCCGAATACGGAATTCAGTAAACTGACACCAAGCGCCATCGCCGGTGACGAACTCGCGGCGCTGCCCAACAGGCTTTTCGGATTGCCGAGCAGACCGGCGTCATTACCGCTATCGGTCACCAGGCCCATCAACGTGGACATGAAGCTCGGCTGGGTGGCGCGTGATGCCACGCCTCCCAGCAGCGCCGGCAAAATCGCGGACATGCCCTTGCTGACTGCGCCCTCCGGCGCACCAACCTGGCCAGCCAGGCTGCCAAGCAAATCTGGTGTAATCAGGCTCGAAAGGCCATCGAGTAATGTTTTTGACATTGAGAATCTCCCTGCATTGAACTTGTTAGCTTCCGTACTGAATATTTCGGATGGGGTAGAGCGGATTTTCAACGATATAGTATAGCCGCGAAAAAGAATGATCGCAGAGGCTTTGGCCGAACATGGCTCAGCGCAGTCAGATCACGCTGGCGACCGCTGCGCCGGATCGTGACGCGCTATCCGGACAGGTTGTCGGCAGGCCGACATGTCCAGGCAGCACTACCCCGGTTCGATGTCAGCAAATGCAACCATTGCCAGGCAGCGGGTTTGCCGCCGTGGTGTGCGCAACGGGGCCTTTCGGAGTTCACCCATCAGACAAGGCAGTCACCCGCGCGGTAGCTGGTATCTCGGCAAATCAAAAGACAGACTGGCGCCTTCAATGCTCCCCGCCCATCCAACCCTGCGGATCCAATCAGGTGCGAATAAGGGCGCTTTGTATGATTTCGCTCTCATGGCACCAATCCTCGCGCCGGCTAGCGAGCGCGGGGCCATACTTGCCGTGATGGACCGGGCCTTCGCAGCAGTTAATTCCAAAGTCCCCGATGACTGGCATGCGCTGCAACTGGCTGAGGGGACGACGTTGTCATTCAGGCCGCACCACAATGGTTGACACGGCAAACTTGAAATGCGCTTATCCCGCAACGACGAGTTTCTGGAGGCTCTCACAGATGACGGTCGCGACTACCTCGAGCGATGGACCGGAGACCCCGCTGTGCTCGTTCGCGGACCCATCGCGGTAGTGTGAAAGGAGTACGAGTTCCGGGTCGGGGGTGCATTCTCGCATTGCGGGGTCAACTCCATCGACCTGGTAAAGATTGACGGCGCCTGGAAAATCGTCAATTTCATGTGGACGGTCGAAAAGGACGGTTGCCCAACCGGCAACAAATCCTGAAGCGCCGCATAGGCCGTCAACTACGCCTTTGTCGCACCGGCGACCAAAGCCGATATCGTCCAGCCCGGCCCCGGAGAAATCTCGGAATCGGCCGCGGGGAAATGAATCCGGCCGCTCTTGTCAGTCGCGAAGATCACCAGACCGCCCTCGTTTCTCGATTGGTACTCGGTGAAATCAAATTCCTCGCTGAGTTCGGTCGTCTTGATTGTTTTTCCCGATGCAAGGCCTTCCAGCAAGTCCGAAAGCGAATGTTTTCCACCGAACAACACCCGGCCGCGACTCTCGCCACTGACCCGGTGCTTTCTATGCTCGCGTTCCGACTGGTCGCTCAGCGTATAGACGTTGTCCCGACCAAATTCTTGCGCGAATTTTACGCAGGCAAGTTCGTTAAGGCCGGGACGGCGCGAAAGCGAAAGCAAATTACCCAAACCCGCCAGATCCATATTGCGGTCCGCATAACGCGATACAGCACTGCCATAGAAAGTGGTCAGCCCGCGCATCCTCGCGTCCTGGATGCCTGCCCAGTAAGAGTCTGCCAGCAGAACCGACTGGCCGTTGTTATGCAGGGCCTCGGCGATGGCCAGCGCTGCGGGGTTCGAGCCAACGACCAGCACCCCGGTTGGCTCCGGCTCCGCCACGCCAAGCCAACGTGCCAGCGTTTTTGAAGTGAGGCTCTGAATGGCAACCGTTCCAAGAATGACGCTGTAAACCAGCGGGACGAGCTCCTCGCTGCGGGCATAACCGATTTCCTCGAGCCGTAGCGCAAAGATCGCCGAGATTGCCGCCGCGACGATACCGCGCGGAAACACCCAACCGAGAAAAAGAACCTCCTGCCAGCGAAGCTTGCTACCGACGGTACAAACAAACGCGCGCAGCGGGCCAAGAACGAACTGCAGGACCAGCACGGTGGCAATTGCCAACGGTCCGATCCTGGACAATGCAGCGAAATCGAGACGAGCGGCGAGCACGATGAACAGCCCCGCCACCAGCACCAGGGTCAGGTTTTCTTTGAAGTCGAGAATGTCCTCAAGCTCGAGGTGGCGAGTATTGGCGAGCCAGATCCCCATGACCGTAACGGCGAGAAGACCGGACTCTGCATGAATTGATTCCGCCGCGGCAAACACCATTAGCACTGCAGCCAGGGCTGCAAAATTACGCAGGAAATCCGGAATCATGCGTTTGCGCAGCACCAGCCCGAACAAATAGCCACCGCCAGCGCCAAACGCCGCTCCTGCGCCGACCATTGTGGCGACGGTGTGCGACGCCTCCAGCAAACCGTCCGATGCCTCGGTCGCCACAATAAAATCGAAAACGAGCAAGCCGAGAATCGCACCGATGGGATCGATAAGAATCGCCTCCCAGCGCAATACACTGGAGACGGACTGCACCGGGCGCACCGAACGCAGCAATGGCATCACCACCGTCGGACCGCTGACGGTAACAATCGCGCCGAACAATGCAGAAAGTCTGGCATCCCAATCGAACAGGAAATGGGCGGTGAGCGCGCTGCCTGTCCAGGTGATCAGAACCCCCAATGTCACCAGGTTTCGAACCACCGCGCCGTGGCCACGAATTTCCGCGAATTTCAGCGTCAGAGAGCCCTCGAACAGGATGATGGCAACGCCGATTGAAACCAGCGGTACAAGGAGTTCGCCGAAGAGCTCGTTGGGCGCGAGCCAGTTGAGCGCCGGGCCGGCGAGAATTCCCGCGACCAGCAAAAAGAGAATGGCCGGCAGCTTGACCCGCCATGCGATCCACTGACAGGCGAATCCGGTGGCCAGAATGGCGCAAATGGTTATCAGGTCATGACCATGCAAAGCGCTTACCTCTTCGAATTAATGTGGCGTGACGGAAGGTATGCGAACGCTGCCGATTATCACAGCCGCCCGATAATCGTTCGAGCAAGCCGTTCGCGGCGACCGCCAGCATGGCGGGAAAAAGCTGGCGGCCATTTTGCAGCCTTGTCAGATGATTGCCGCAGCAAGAGGGTATGCCGAGCGCATACTCGAGCGCAGAGCGATTGTCTTCAATTCCGTCAGGTCCATGCTGCAAAAACCGTGGCGCCAGCGATGCAACCGATAATACATTACTGCTCGTCCGTCCCGTCTTAGCAACAGATACCACCGCGCTGGCAACGGCACAGACCCGCGACACCCGTGAATCTCCCGGCGTGGCGGTGACGAAACTAGCATACGACCTGGTTGTCGCGAGACTTCTGAACGAATCAAGCGGGTCGATGACTGAAATCCGGTTCACAGGCGGCTGCGGCCGACGCCGCGACCGCCTGCCAAACCGAAAAAAAGCGGATAACGGAGAACTAAGGATGCGCGTATTGATCGTTCTGACCTCGCATGACCGACTTGGCGACAGCGGAAAAAAGACCGGGTTTTGGCTGGAGGAGTATGCAGCGCCTTACTATCGCCTCAAGGAGGCCGGCGCGCAGATTACGCTGGCCTCACCGGACGGCGGCCAGCCGCCGCTCGACCCGAAAAGCAATGAGCCGGACGCTCAGACCGACGCGACCCGAAGATTCGCCAAGGATTCCGCAGCCCAGGCGGAACTCGCTGACACGCGAAAGCTCACCAATATCGACGCCGGCGAATTCGACGCGGTGTTTTATCCGGGCGGGCATGGTCCGCTATGGGACCTGAGCGAGGACGCGGCATCCATTGCGTTGATAGAGGAATTCACTGCGGCGGGCAAGCCGGTAGCCGCAGTGTGCCACGCACCCGCGGTTCTGGTAAACGCAAAAGCCGGGAATGGCCAGCCACTGGTCGACGGCTTACGCGTCACCGGCTTCAGCAATACCGAGGAGGCGGCGGTCGGGCTAACCGATGTTGTGCCGTTCCTGCTTGAGGACAGGCTCGAAAGTCTTGGCGGGCGCTACGAGCGTGCTGACGACTGGCAGTCCAAAGTGGTCGTGGATGGCCTTCTGATCACCGGCCAGAACCCTGCCTCTTCCACGGCGGTAGCCGACGCCCTGGTGGATAAGCTGTCTCAAAAACAGAATTGACCTACGACTTGCGATCGCGACGGTGATCCGGACATGACGGCATTCGATTTTGACCCGATTGTGAAAATGATTGGAGCGCTGGCCCTGGCTCTGCCGATTGCCTGGGACAGGGAGCGCAACAGCAAGATCATGGGACTGAGGGCATTTCCACTGGTGGCCCTGGGATCGTGCGCATATGTGCTGATCGGACTGGAATTTATCGGCCATGCTGATCCCGGTGCGACGGCTCGCATTGTTCAGGGGCTGATGTCGGGCATCGGGTTTGTCGGCGGCGGCGCTATTCTGAAGGGCAACGACCACGTAAGCGGGACCGCTTCTGCCGCAAGTATCTGGGTGACCGGCGCCCTTGGCGCGGCGGCCGGGTTCGGTTACTGGAATTATGCGATCGCACTGTCCGTCCTGAATTTCGCGATCGTGTTTGGCATGAGCAGACTCAAGCCGATAGTCGAAAATTCGGACAAGGGCTGACCGTCAGTTCGAGCGGTGCATGTGAGCTGCAGCGGAAGAGCGCCGGCATCGCCAACAGGCAGCTCGGCGAGCTCTGTCCCGGCCCAAAAAACGCTGCTCTGAACAGGCGCTGCGGTCGATTTTCGACCGCAAACTCACCCTCCATCGGAGGAGGTCGGGTCGAGATGCTGGGCACAGCACCAGCCGGATGCCCAGGCCCATTGGAAATTGTAGCCACCGAGCCAGCCAGTGACGTCAAGGGCCTCGCCAATCGCAAACAAGCCTGGCACCTTCTTCACCTCGAAGGTCTTCGAGGAAACCTCGTTCGTGTCGATCCCGCCCAATGTGACCTCGGCCGTGCGGTAACCTTCGCTGCCGCCGGGTTTGAATTTCCATGCATTCAGCCGGGCACCGAGCTCCGCCACCTGGCGTGGCGAACATGATCCGATCTTCGTGTCGGGAAACCAGTCGTCCGCCATGGTCTCGACAATCCTGTTGGGCAGCCTCGTCTTGAGCACGGATACGACTCGTTGCTGTGGCCTCGCCTCGCGTTCTCCGCCAAGCCAGCCGACCGCATCGATGTCTGGCAGCAGATCGATGATGACGGCCTCGCCCTCGTGCCAAAATGACGAGATCTGCAGAATGGCCGGACCGCTCAAGCCGCGGTGGGTAAACAGGACGCTTTCGCGGAAACTCACGCCATTACAGGAAGCCACTACATCCAGCGAGATGCCGGACAGCGCCTGGTACTTCTCCCTGTCGCTGGAATTCCATGTCAGCGGCACCAGTGCCGCACGCGGCGATACGACGTTGAGACCAAGACGGTTGGCTGTGCGGAAAGCCAGATCGGTGGCAATCTTCGGTAGCGACAGGCCTCCCGAGGCAATGACCACCCGCGCTGCGGAGTAGGTCTGCCGCGCAGTGGCAACGCGAAACGTGCCGTCATCGACGGGTGTAACGGCTGTAACTTCCTGCCGCAACCGGACGTCAACGCCCGCCGCCGTGCACTGAGCCAGCAGCATTGCAACGATATCCTTGGCGCTGTGGTCGCAAAACAGCTGGCCGAGTTTTTTTTCGTGATAGGCGATGCCGCTGGCTTCAACCATCCCGACAAAGTCCGCCGGCTGGTAACGGCTCATCGCCGAAATACAAAAATGCGGGTTTTGCGACAAAAACTGTTTGCGCGGATCAGCGAAAACATTGGTGAAATTGCAACGCCCTCCGCCCGACACCAGGATTTTCAGTCCGGCCTTGGCGCCTTTCTCCAGCACCAGCACACGCAGACCACGGTTGCCTGCATGAATCGCGCACATGAGTCCGCTGGCACCCGCGCCAACAATAATCACATCGTGGATTTGCCGGTGATTCATCATCTATTCCGGTGCCGGAGGTAACCTTATGCCTATTCCGCTGCCGTTTCCTTTGGTGCCGGAGGTAACTCTATAACCATAACCCCACGGCGATTCCGGTGCCGGAGGTAACCTTTTATTCCGGCGATTCCGGTGCCGGAGGTAACCTTATGCCTATTCGGTGCCGTTTCCTTTGGTGCTGGAGGTAACTCTATAACCATAACTCCACACCTTTCCGCCTTAATGGGAACCGAAAGGCAAAAAGCCATATAGCTATATGGTTACCTCCGGCACCGATTTGCGGTCAGGCACCGATTTGCGGTCACCGGTTGATTCGATTGGCTGGAACGGCGATAAGGTTATCACCGACGCCAATTGGTACCGCGATGACAGATTCGTCTAAAGTACATTGCGGCGCCACCGAAGAGAATGATCTTGGCACTCCTAGACTATACCCCGGAATTTACAGCGGCTGAGGCGGCAGAAATAGCGCTCACGCTTTACGCGATTCCGGTGGAAGCCAGTGTCTTGCCGAGTGAACGGGACCAGAACTTCCTTCTGATCCTCGAAGACGGCGAAAAGCGCGTGCTCAAAATTGCCAATGCACGGGAAAATACCGACCTGCTCGATGCCGAAAACGCCGTCCTGCTGCACATTGCGGACCGTGTTGCCGCCGCGAAACTTTTCCCCACGGTAGATGGTGGATCCGTTGGCCGGACTCCGGACTCGAGCGGAAATCAGCATTTCGTGCGACTGATTTCATTTTTGCCGGGGCGGCCAATGGGGGAAGTAAAGCGGCACTCGGCCGGGTTACTGTATGACCTCGGGCGCCGGGTGGGTCAGCTCGACCGGGCGCTGAATGATTTTGATCACCCGGCGGTCCATCGCGATCTTCATTGGGACCTGGCCCATGCCCAACGCGAAATCGGGCAACACCGGGCATTGGTTGCCGATCCCTCGCTGCGCGCCATAATTGACTCGCTCGTGGCCGACTTCGAATGCAATGTCGCGCCCCTGCTCGGCCGCTTGCGCCAAAGCGTCATCCACAACGACGCCAATGATTACAACGTCATTGTCAGCGGCGGTGACGACCTCTATTCGCGCGATCAGCAGGTTACCGGCCTGATCGACTTTGGCGACCTCGTTCATACCTGGACCGTCGCCGACCTGGCGATTGCCATCGCTTACGCCATTCTCGACAAGACCGATCCGCTGACTGCCGCGGCACATGTTGTCCGCGGCTACCACGACGAGCATCCTCTCACCGAGACTGAACTGGCGGCATTGTTCGGACTGGTGCGCATGCGCCTTTGCGTCAGCGTCTGCCTGGCCGCATTCCAGCAGCGGCAGCGCCCTGATGACCCCTACCTGGCCATCAGCCAGGCCCCGATTCGCAATACGCTCCCCAAACTCGCCGCGATCCACTCGCGCTTCGCCGAGGCCGCTTTCCGACAGGCCTGTGGTTTGGCACCCGTTCCGAAGGCCGGCCCGCTGATCGCCTGGCTTCGGAGCAGGCAAAAACAGTTTGCCCCGGTCCTCGGCGCCGACCTGAAAACCGAACCCTGCCTTGTCTTCGACTTCAGCCCCGGCAGCCCGTTTTTTCATGGCGATCCGGAACTGCTCGCCGAGCCTGACATGACAGCCCGACTGTTCCAGCATATGTCGGAGGCAGGCGTGCGGATCGGCATCGGACGCTATGACGAACCCCGCTTGATATACAGCGAAGCCATGTTCGCCAGCGGAGAAGAACTCACCGCCGATCGCCGCACACTCCATATCGGGCTGGACCTGTTTGCCCCGGCAAAATCGCCGGTGTATGCGCCATGGCCAGGTACGGTATATACGGCGACGGTCAATCCCGGCACCCAGGATTACGGTGGCATGGTGATTCTGGAGCACACGACTGCGGACGGGCTTAACTTCTTTACGCTGTACGGGCACCTGAGCCCGGCAGCCATCGCAGGACTGCGGCCCGGGCAGATCATTGCCGCCGGACAGCAATTTGCAACATTGGGAACGCCGGCCGAGAACGGCGGCTGGTCGCCTCATTTGCACCTCCAGGTTCTGACTGACCTGCTCGATCTGGATAATGATTTCCCCGGTGTGGTTCGGGTGAGCCAACGCGAGATCTGGGCCGGATTCTCGCTCGACCCCAACCTCATCGTGGGCGTGCCTGAAGATCGCTTTCCCGCACGAGAGTCCGGCAAAGCCGAGACCCTTGCCAACCGTCGCGCCCGCACCAGCGCCAACCTGAGCCTGGGCTATCGCGAGCCGATCAAGATGGTGCGCGGCTGGCAGCAATATCTGTATGACGAAACCGGCCGCAAATACCTGGATGCATACAACAACGTTCCGCAGGTCGGCCACTGTCACCCACGGGTCGTCGCAGCGGCCCACCAGCAGATGGCGGTGCTGAACACCAACACCCGCTATTTGCAGGACCAGTTCAATCGCTACGCCGAGCGGCTGGCGTCCACGCTGCCCGAACCCCTCGACGTGTGCTTGTTTGTTAATTCCGGCAGCGAGGCCAACGAACTCGCGCTGCGACTCGCCCGTGCCTATACCGGACAGCGAGACATGATCGTGCTGGAAGGCGCTTACCATGGCCACACCACCGGCCTGATCGATATCAGCCCGTACAAACACGATGGTCCGGGGGGCAGCGGTGCGCCCGCATGGGTCCATACGGCACCGGTAGCCGATGTATATCGCGGCCGCTACAAGAACGATGATCCGCAGGCCGGGGCAAAGTATGCGGCTCATGTACTGGAAATTGTTGCGAGACTAAAGGCCAAGGGGCTGGCGCCCGCGGGCTTTATCGCCGAATCCTGTCCCAGTGTGGGCGGGCAGATCATCTTTCCGCAGGGTTATCTGGGTGCTGTGTACCAGCACGTGCGCGCCGCCGGTGGCTTGTGTATCGCCGATGAAATCCAGACCGGGTTTGGTCGCACCGGCACCGATTTTTACGCTTTCGCGGCACAACACGTCGTGCCCGACATCGTGGTGCTGGGTAAACCGATCGGGAACGGGCATCCAATGGCGGCAGTAGTTACGACGGCGGAGATCGCGGCGGCGTTCGACAATGGCATGGAATTCTTCAGCACGTTTGGCGGCAACACCGTCTCGTGCGCCGTCGGGCTGGCGGTGCTGGATGTAACATTGAGCGCAAACCTGCAGGCCCACGCTCTCGAGGTTGGCACGCATCTGCTCGGACAGTTGCGGGCGCTGCAGAGCCAGTACTCCGTGATCGGCGATGTCAGAGGCTCGGGATTATTCCTCGGTATCGAACTCGTGCGCGATCGCGGCACGCTCGAACCGGCGGCGGCCGAAGCCTCGTTTATCTGCAACCGGCTGCGCGACCACGGCATCCTGATCGGTACGGACGGCCCGTATCAAAATGTTCTCAAAATTCGACCGCCGCTGCCCTTTGACAAAAGCAATGCAGATTCCCTGGTCAGTACCCTCGCGAAGATTCTGACTGAGGATTTTGACTGACTAAAAACGGAAAACCGGCAAAAACGTAAAGAAAAACCGAAAAACGGTGCCGGAGGTAACTCTATAACCATAACTCCACACCTTTCCGCTTTGATGGGAACCGAAAGGCGAAAAAGTCATATAGCCATAAGGTTACCTCTGGCACCGCTTCGGTAGACATAAGGTTACCTCTGGCACCGCTAACGCCGAGTTCACGTATAGATATAAGGTTACCTCCGGCACCGGTAACGCGGCACCGCTTCGCCGTATAGACATAAGGCCACCTCCGGCACCGGTAACGTAAGGCCACCTCCGGCACCGGTAACGCGGCACCGCTTCGCCGTATAGACATAAGGCCACCTCCGTCACCGGTAACGCGCGGCACCGGTAACGCGGGCACCGGTAACGCGCAAAAATTCTAGCTGAGGATTTTGACTGACTAAAAACGGTGCCGGAGGTCACTCTATAACCATAACTCCACACCTTTCCGCTTTCATGGGAACCGAAAGGCGGACAAAGTCACATTCGATTGGTCAGCGATCACCTAAACTTTAATTCTCAGGACATCGTAGCGGAAGTATTACCCAAGCGATGTTGCAAATGAATTTGTTATAAAAATCGCATGAACAGCGTTGCAATGCCGAGAAATGAAAAGAAACCGGCTATATCTGTCACCGTTGTGAGGAGAATCGATGACGATGTCGCAGGATCTTGACCCAATCGTGTTAGCAGTATCGGTATGAGTGCGCCGGCGAAGCCTGCGGCTATCATCGCCAGCACCATGGATGCGGCAATGACGCCAACCAAAGCGATGGATCCACTCCAGAAATAGACTCCTACCCCACAAGTAATAGCGATACCCACACCGTTCATGAAGCCGGCCATGACTTCCTTGCGCATCACCCGAAACCACTGTCTGACCGTAATTTCACGTAGGGCGAGACCACGCATTGTGACAGCGAGTGCCTGAGCGCCCGCATTTCCGGACTGACCGGCTACGACTGGAAGGAGAACCGCTAAAGCCGTTACCTGAGCAATGGTGTTCTCGAAGAAACCGACCACTGCGGCTGCCAGGAAAGCCGTCAAGAGATTTATCTGCAGCCATGGCATGCGTTTTTTCACTGTAAATACCGGGCTCGAAAGCGCCCTTTCATCCTTACTGGCACCCACCATCGTTTGCATATCCACGGAGGACTGCTCGTGAACAGTCTGGGCAATACTGTCATGTGTCACGGCGCCCAGAAAGCGACCGTCGAGATCAACGATGGGAATATCCAACACCTTATTTTGGTCAAATGCCGCCATCACTTCCTGAAGTGAATCGACGGGTCTTAAGACGACGCTCGCCGGCTCCTCGAGCTCACCGAGTGCAGACTCAGGCGACGCAAGAGCAAGAACCTGAAGAGTTACCTTTCCCGTAAGTTGGTGATCGTCGTTAACGAGGAATAAACTGCGGGCCGTTTTCATCCCGGTCGAGCGCAATTTATCAAGTGCTTGCTCGACAGTCATTTTCTCCCGATACGTGACTACGCTGACATCCATTAGCCTGCCGGCCGTGCTGGGCGGATAGGACATCATCGATTCGATGTCTTCGCGCACTTCCGGTCGCAGTTGCGAAATTCGCTCCCGCTGCTCGTCAGTGGACATACAACCGAGTATGCGCACGACCTGTGGTGGCGTTAGCCGCTCGAGTAATTCGCTCACCAGGGACTCGGGCAGTTTAGCAATCAGTTTGGATGCCCTGTCGGGCATCAGATACTGCCAGACGGGAATGAGAATATTGGCAGGAAGCCTGGCCGCCGCATCCGCGGCGCTGTCGACATCGAGTACTTCGAGCTCACGCGCTGCACCAGCAGGAAACTCAGCAAAGAACTGCCGGTTCATTGCATCCGCCACGATTGCGGTGTCAATATCCATCGCGCTCTCCCTGGGTTTCTGATCCGGCAAATAATGTCGCCGCAAGATTTAACAGCCCCGTTGAGGTCGTTGCCAAAGCAGAAAGGATGGATCCCGCCGTTGATGGATCAGCTCCATTTGCTCCCGGCGTACTGGCACGCCTTCCATGCTTGAGCGCTTTTCTCGAAATAGCACCAATGACCTCGCGTTGCCGGTTGACAACCGGCAGACATGCGAAATCATGCCAAACGGCCGGATCGGCAATCGCCTCGAGTTTGCTGTGAGCAGAAACCTGTGGGCAAGACGTATCCAGAATCGCGGACACTAATGCGTCGTCGGGGTGGCGCAAGGCGACAGCACTACTCACGACGCCAACGAGTTTCCTTGCGTCGTTCAACACAAAAATAACATCGATAGGATCCCGCCTGAACTTTCGTAGAGTATCGAGTGCAGTTGCCACGCTGTCTGTTTCCGACAGCGTGGCAATGGTGGTAGTCATACGTGACCCGACTGTCCCGCGGGCGAAGGAAAGCGATTTTTCCAACATCGTCCGGGTCCGCGTCGACAATTTCGCAAAAAATCGTTTGCGGCTTGAGCGGTCCATCTGCCGCACAATTGCCGATGAACTGCCAAAGTCCAGATCCCTCATGATGGCCGCAGCCACCTTGTCATCGACGGCCTGAACTATTTCTGCCGCAATTGCCGGTTGTAAATGACCGACCAGATTCACCGCCTGCGCTATCGGGATTTCCGCGATGAAAGCGGCCGCGGCTTCAGGCGGCATCGAAGACAGAACGCGGCTGGCCGACTCTGGGCTCTTGGCAATGTAAGCAATTGCCAGCCGAGGCGCACTAGTCATTTTTGGCTTCCTCAGTTGTGGCCGGGGTCATGATAGTTATCACGGATTCATCCACCAGCCGGCCGGGGATCAGAACCCGTCCGTCATCCGAATCCAGCGCAATAAGGGTGGGTGTGAGCTCGATGATCTCACCTTGAATGTCGCCGACCTGGATGGTCATGCCAGTGCTGAGATTAGCGTGAGCAGCTCGGACGCCAATTAGATTGCTGATGTGCGTGCGCGCGCCCGACGCAAACGCCACCGCCACGGCAGTCAATATGCCCGCCGTTATCACCACCATCAATCCGATTAGCAACGCCACATCAATACCGGCCTGATCGAGGCCGATAATGAGCGCGATCGAGAAAACAGCCGCCTGGGCAATTCGCCCAATTACGGGGCTAACTGACGGTGTTTTGGCGCTCGTCTCCGTGGGGAGCTGCTCACGCGCAAAGACACTCAGGAAATACCCCACTACGACGATACTTATTCCGGCGATCAGGTTGGGCAGTTGGGCAGTAATTCGATCCAGCCAGTACGATACGGATCCCAACTCCGCGAACCTTGCCGCCACGGTCACGGTGATCAGTATTGTCGCCCAAAATACGATCTCACCGAGCAGTGTTATCGCCAACGATGACATCCGCGCGCCGGAGAAGATCCCGCTGGGAAACACGCGCATTAGCCATTGGTTGGAGGCCGTTCCGATTTTTTTGACTATGCGTCGCGCAAGACGCGCTATTATCCAACCAGTAATCAGTATCAAAACCACGGTAAGAACACCTGGAAGATAACCGACCATTACATTCAACTGGCTGGTGACTGTTTCAAGCAATCCGTTCGCCCCATCGTTGCTGGATTCCATCGCCTTATTCTCCATATATCTTTGTCAACGCTTGCACGACCGACTGTGTTCCCTACAACATCCATACGTCGCCGCAAATGGCCGATCAGTTCTTTACGCTGGTATCCAGGTTTCGAACCTTGCTGTGCCGGCGACGCTGTGCTTTCGGTGGTAGCAGGCCACGCATCGAATCCAGCTTGCCAAAACACAGCAGTTTGTCGTCTGCCTCCAGCACCCTATCGCCTCTTGGATTGGGAATTACTTTGTTGCCTCGGTAAAGGGTGAGTACGTTGATGTCTTTGTCTCTCAGATTGGTGCCTACGATAGTTTTGCCTTCAAAATTTGATCCTCCGGGAATGTGAATTTCGCTGACGCCGTAGCCCTTGCTGACCGTTAGGCGCTGGCGAATGTCGATGTCCGCGAAGTCGACCCGTGCAGCGATGTATTCAATTACAGCACCGGCAACATCCAACTGGGTGCAGGTTTCGATACCTTCCAGGCCCGGTGATGAATTGACTTCCATGATTTGCGGACCCGTTGCGCTTTCGAGCATGTCGACGCCGGCGATTCGTAAACCGAGAATTTGTGCTGCCCGCACAGCGGTCTCCTGATACTCTTCACTCAGCTCGACCGCCTCGGCAACACCACCACGATGCACGTTGCTGCGAAACTCCTGGCCTTGAGCTACCCGGCGCATGGCTGCCACGACACGATCGCCGACCACAAATGCGCGAATATCTTTGCCCTTGCTCTCAGCGACGAACTTCTGGATCAGCACATCCTGCTTTTGGCTCTGTAGTAATTCGATGATGGCCTCTGCGGACTTTGTCGTTTCCGCCAGAAGTACGCCGATCCCCTGGGTACCTTCGATGAGCTTTATCACGACCGGGGCACCCCCCACCCTCTCGATCGCCGGGAGCACATCATTCTTGTCGTTGACGAATGTGGTACGTGGGATACCCAAATGATGGCGGCTGAGTATCTGCAGACTACGAAGCTTGTCGCGCGAGTTGGCAATGCCGTTTGCGGTATTCGCGCAGAAAATATCCATCTCTTCAAACTGACGGACGACGGCCGTGCCGTAGTAGGTTATGGATGCACCAATTCTTGGCAGCACTGCGTCATAGTGACTCAATTGTTTCTGCCGGAAATACAGATCGGGCGAGCCGCGATCAAGGTCAATGGCGAACTTCAGTGTGTTCAGTACCTTGACATCGTGATTGCGCGCCAGAGCGGCTTCTTTAAGCCTGCGGGTACTGTAAGAGTTGGGGCCTCGCGACAAGATTGCTAGCTTCATTTAATTTCTCGCTTTGTGAGGTGTCTTGAAAGTAAGGTAGCGGCGATCAAATTCTCTTAACCTGTCTTCCTGGCCTTTTTCCGACGAGGTAGGACCGGGCGGGATTGACCAGGGCATGATTGTTAATTGCAGTTCGGCCGAGCAACATTCGAAAGCGCATGTCGTCGCGCGAAGTTAGCGTGATTTCGATTGGCCAGGTGTGCGCTCCGAGGGTCAGCGGAGATTGTATGACCCAGCGTTGTTCCTTGTGTCCGCCGGAATCGGATACGAGGCGCTCATCGATAATGTCGGCCGTGCAAATGACCACCGTATCGTTATCGCGTTGACGCGGGTGAATCTTGAATTCGACGCGTTGCAGCCCGTTTTCCGAAAATGGTCGAACCTCAAACGCGTGCAGCGCCGACGTCCGGGCACCCGTATCCACTTTGGCTTTCAGCGCAGCCAGACCCAGTAGCGGAAGGCTGACCCATTCACGCCAACCCAACGTAATCAGGTTCTGCTCAGCAGTTTTAATCGTCATCAAAAGTGCCCTTATGCGTTATTGCGATAACCGGCGAGCAACCCAAATGACACATCGCTTAGGGTGTTCATCATGAGAATCGGGCAACGAGAGCCTTGACTGAGTGCGAGAGATCCTCCCACGCCATGTCGACAGAAAATTTCAGGTCCTCCCACGTATCGTCACCGGCGTCGCTTAGCTGCTGAAATTTTACTTCCACGGTCGCTAATGCACTGTCCGCGAGCTTCTCTGCGTTGCGAAGCTGTTCGCTAATCTCGATTCGGCCTGCCGCCCGTGCCTTGCTTACCTTGCGCTTAATGTATGCAAGCTGTTCCTTCTTTCGCTTGAGATTTGCCTTCAGCGAACTTGTATACGTCTGCCGGATACCTGACTTTTCTTCAGCGTTTGCAGCCATGCCGTCTCCGCTAAACCGGTCGTGTTTCGCCAGGTTGGTTCGGCAAAGCCAATCGCCGCCGCCGCCTCCTCATTTGTCTCCAGTTAAGGCGCCTCAACCAAAGACAGCGAAACTTGAAGTCACCACGGTACGGATATCATTTAACAATTACAATTAATCAAGATTGTTAGTTTGACAAAAATCCTTTATAACAGGTGCGTGGATCTCGAGTTACTACGAACCTTCCTTGAACTGAACCGCACCCGGCATTTCGGTCGATCTGCTGAGGCGCTGAACGTCACCCAGGCGGCGGTGAGTAGCAGACTGAAGTCGCTGGAAAATCTCCTCGGCGTTGTACTGTTCGAGCGAAGTCGCCGCGAAATGCGGCTGACGCCCGAAGGTGGCCGCCTGATCCGCCATGCCGAACGCCAAATTGGCGCCTGGCGCATCGCCCGCCAGGATGTTGCGCTTGCCGAGGCAAGTGAGCAACTGGTGATTGGCGGGAGCTTGCGCCTGTGGGATGTTTTGTTGCAGCGATGGCTACATGCCCTGCGGCGCGCTCGCAACGATCTGGCCATCATGGCTGAGTCACAGTCTCCGGAAACGCTGACCCGCAGACTTATTGACGGCACGTTGGACGTCGCAATCATGCTCGAGCCAGCCCAGCTCGATATCATGCATGTCAGGGAAGTGGCCAGGATAGAGTTCGTCTGCGTTTCAAGCCACAAGGGGATAGCCATTGAGGAGGCTCTGCAAGCTGATTACATCTTCGTGGATTGGGGTCTGACGTTCGGGCTCGATCACCGGCGTACCTTTCCAGATGCGCCGGAGGCGATGACCCGGGTGTCTCACGCGAAGATGGCGCTGGAGTACATCGGCTCCATCGGCGGCTCCGCTTACCTGCCTCGTCGAATGGTCGAAAAAGACCTGGAATTCGAGTTGCTCTACGATGTCCCCGGGGCTCCGACATTTGAACGCATCGCCTACGCAACCTACCCCGTCCGCTCGCCTCGCCTGGAGCTCATCGAACAGAGCCTGGCGCTCATTCCGGTTAAATAGGTTATCCGGCAAATTTCCCACGTTGGTTTGCGACATCAGGCAACCAATTATCAATACCAAGAACATCGGAGTGGGCTGTGCAAGACACTGTAATCTGGGTACTAATCGCTTTCTGCGTAAGCCAGTCGGCGATGTTCTCCGGCCTCAATCTGGCATTCTTCAGTCTGAGTCGATTGCGTCTGGAAACCGAAGCCGATCACGGCAACGCAGCGGCCAAGCGAATTCTCGCTTTGCGACGCGATTCTAATTTCCTGCTCACTACCATCCTCTGGGGCAATGTTGGCATAAACGTCCTGCTGACCTTGCTTTCGAATTCGGTACTCGCGGGTGTTGCCGCTTTCCTGTTCTCAACGGTGATCATTACGCTGTTCGGTGAAATCATGCCGCAGGCCTACTTTTCGCGGCATGCGATGAAGATGGCAACCCTGCTGGCACCGGTTCTGCGTTTCTATCAGTGGCTCCTGTACCCGGTTGCCAAACCATGCGCCCTGTTGCTGGATGAGTGGCTCGGTAAGGAAATCGTGGAGTACATGCAAGAGCGGGATCTGAAGCGCATCCTCGCGGCCCATATCCATGCCGACGAGGCCGAAGTCGAACACATCGAGGGTATCGGGGCCCTGAACTTTCTCGAGATCGACGATTTGACGATTGCTGAGGAAGGTGAAGTGGTAGATCCCGCGAGTGTGATCAAATTACCGCTAACGCTGGATCTTCCGATCATCCCGCGCGTCGGTTCGCCCAAAGGCGACCCATTTATTGCACAGGTTCAGTCTTCAGGAAAGAAATGGGTAATTTTTGTCGATGATAACGACGAGCCCAAGCTCGTGTTGGATGCCGACGGATACCTGCGCGCCGTATTCTCGGCAAAACCCAACATTGATCCTTACTCGTTTTGTCATCGCCCCATTGTGCTGAGGAATCCCAAAACAACATTGGATATCGTTATCAAGAAGATGAAGCAGAGTCAGCCCAGCGCCACGGATGAAGCGATACAAAAAGACATGGTCCTGCTATGGCACGACGTAAAGCGGGTTGTAACCGGCGCGGATATTCTGGGCCGCCTTCTCGATGGCATTACGACCCCGTTACGGTACGCTGGTTGACGCAGGAAATACGGCTCCGAAGCCAGGTAGATTCAGAAAGGCCCGCATCGGCCGCTCGCACGCTGTCCGGCGTGCCGAACCTGCGCGATGGGAAGTCCGTCTCTCTGTCGAGCGGTCCTGCGATCGCTTGTTTCAGGGCTGAACGGTAGTCTGGTATCTGCCGGCACCGGTAACGCACAGAGATCTTTCATTGCGCGGTGCCATTCAGGATCTCCCGGTCTTTGCCGCCGAGCGAGGCATGGCATCCGATACAAAGCGGTGCGCGCCCGGACAGATTGTCGCCCTGATAGTTGAACACTGACCCGTCCGGATTGTACTCGGCCCAGAACCAGTCATTGTTGCCCGGGTCGTAGCCCTCCTCACGCTGAAACATGATCGCCAACGGTTCGTTGTTTTTGTCCGGCCCGGCCGCGTACACACTCTTTGGTGTCAATGCCCCTTCGGCGCCATAGTTGTGTTTGACAAGCAGCCGGCCGCGCCGCCCATCGATAACCGCATCCGTCACGATCAGCTCCTGAATACTGCCGTGAGGTCGCGAGCCGACAAACGGGAAACTCCGTATGCGCCCGTCTCCTGTCAGCCCGTTAGCCTTCATGTACGACCATAGCTTGGCGGCGTAGGCATCGTCCTCGGCCGTGCCGGCGCCGCGGGTGTCATCAGCGGCCGTTGCCAGCGCTGTGCATGAGAGTGCGGCGACGATTGCGGCCAGCGTTGCGACAACCATTTTGGCGAAGCGTGACATAGCTAGTGCCCCGCCTTCAACGCGTCGGTCATACCGCCCACCGCATCTTTGCCCGCCGCCTTGCCACCACGTAAAACGGGATAGTACTGGGTGAATACGAAGTCGTCCGCTGCCGCTGCCGCATGACAGTTGTTGCAGGACTCCGTCGGGAACGGCGTTGCCGTGCGCGCGAGGGTTTTGTGGTCCGGCGTGGAGAAACTGTAGTAAGCCCAGTTTCCAGGCTCGCCGGGGAAGTGCTTCTTGCTCTTGATGACCGCTTCCAGGCCAATAAACTCACCCTGGAAATAGCCGTTGCCGCTGACCGCCGATTTTGAGCCAACGCTGACGAGTTCCTTGATCAGAATCGTGCCATCACGGAACTCCCCGGTTCGCTTCCAGTGTTTCCAGCTGTCGGGATCGATATAGACGTTATGGTGTTCGGGAAAAGCCGCCTTACCGTCATTCATATCATTCGGCGTCACGGGTGTGCCAACGTAAACCCACTCGCGATATCCGGTGGGGCGCTCGAGCTGCCCATCCTTGATCTTGTACGCTTCAGCCCAAGCGGTTGCGGGGATTGCCGTGATTGCGGCAACTGCGGCGAAGGCGACTATAGCTGTCCTCATTGATCTGGCTCCTGACGATGAATAATCGGTACCTGGCTCGCACCAACTGCGCGCCAATGGCTCAATGTCACCGTAGGAGTTCTGCCCGGTGCAGAAAAGTACGTGCTTGCTCGAGGAGGGGTACGTTATTGCTGCAGGCGGAATTGGCCAGGCGTGGTGCCGACAATGCGGCGGAAATGGCGGCGGAAATGGCTCTCGTCGGAGAATCCGAGCTCACAGGCGATGTCTGCGATAGTCTTTCCGGGTTGGCGGCACAGCAGCTCGCGAGCTCGTGCTATTCGCAACTGCAGCTGGTACTCGTGGGGCGGAAACCCGGTCACGCGCTTGAACACGCGGGCGAAATGGAACGGGGACAGATTGAATTCGGCGGCAAGCTCCGCCAAAGCGATCTTCTCGTCCAGCCGGTCGTTTAATATTTCAATGCTTCTTCTGCAGTCACGCTCGGAAAATCCGCCGGCGCTCCGCTCATACTCAATACTGACTAGCGACGCTTTGCTCAAACGATAGAGGCGCACCGCGATCAACTGGAGCAATGACGATGTCACGAGGTCCTTGCCGATTTCGTCGCCTGGCACTTCCTGGCGCAGCTGATACAGGAGGCTGTTCAGGCCATGATCAAAAACCCGGAAAAGAGGGGTGAGTCTCGGAGCCTCGCCATCTTGCTTTTCGAACCCGGCCCCGATCTCTGCCAGGAATGTCGGAAGCATCGTCAGGTGCACAGATTGGGACCTGTAACTCCAGTCCCATTCCAACGGAAAACCCGACGGCACAAAGGTCACGTGCCCCTGCGGGCAACTCTGCCATTCGCGGCGACATTTGTCGGTGCGCAACACGGAACGCACCGGGCTGCCGTCCACCGGGCTGCCGACACTGCACATGAGCATATGCTCGCGCTGCCCGTGGGACAGGCTGACGCTTCCGGGCGGGCGACGACGGACCAGTAGCTCGGTCCCGACGCCGAAGGACGCGCGCGATTCGATCGAGGTCGGATCAACGAGAGACGCGGACTGGGCTTTCGCGGGAGAACGCATTGGAAAAGTATACCGATTCTTTCCTTATTCGCCATACTTTCTTTTTTCGGCATGAAAATCCGCTCTGGATGGTGGTTGCAGCCGAACGTACCGCGGCTGGAGAATGCGCTCGCGTCGGATTGGGACTGGGGATGCAAACAACACGGCAGGAATCCGCTCAGCGGATGGCCGTAGCTGTTTCAAGTCGCGAGCCGGGTTGCGCTACTCACGGCCGTTCGGACACCGGGTGCGGAGATATCACGATGATTCGAGCGCCGTCAGCATAAGGTTACCTCCGGTACCGAACTGAGCCGTGGATATGCCTATCGGTCAACTGGTCGACGTGTCGAACGTCGGTGTCACCGCGATATTACCGCTGGCCATATTTGTCGGACGTGACTGACGCTTCTTCCCTGGCATGATGCCGGTGGTTCGGTTCGGCAAGGTGATTGGTGGCCAGAGGCAGACCGATTGGCGAAGCGCATCAGGACGGCGCAGCCGCCCGTACGGTGAGCGCCGAAGGCGCGAGTCAATCGAAAAACCGACACGCGGATTTTCTGGGCGAGCCTCGGTTAGCGAATTGAGCCACTCCAACCGAGCGCCCTGTCGCCGCCGCCGATTTGACCGCGGGCGTGATTTCCCGTTTGCTATGCGCTGTTTTCACCCAGGCTGAACTCCCCGACATGCACGAAAAAACCAAAGACCAACCCAACGATTCACCTATCAGCCGCTTTCTGCACGTCGTCGAATGGCTCGGCAATGCGCTGCCTCACCCGGTGACGCTGTTCGCCTTGTTCGCGGCGGGCGTGGTCGTGCTGTCCGGCATCTTGGGCTATTTCGACGTTGCGGTGATCGACCCGCGCCCGGTCGGTGCCAAGGGCCGGGCCGACAACGGCCTGATTGAAGTCGTCAGCCTGATGAACGCCGAGGGCCTGAGGTTAATCGTTCTCAACCTCGTCACTAACTTTGTGAGTTTTGCGCCACTTGGAACCGTGCTGGTAGCACTACTCGGTGTTGGCGTGGCCGAACGATCGGGTTGGCTGACAGCGGTGATTCGCGGCATGGTGCTAAAGGCGCGACCCGAACTCGTGACCGTCATCATCGTTTTGGCGGGCGTTTTATCCAACACCGCATCCGAAATGGGTTACGTGGTTCTCGTACCGTTGGCGGCTGTCGTGTTCTATTCACTCGGACGACACCCGCTCGCGGGCCTGGCTGCCGCGTTCGCGGGCGTATCGGGTGGTTACAGCGCTAATCTGCTCATTGGCACCGTGGATCCGCTGCTATCCGGCATTACGACCGAAGCGGCACGCCTCATCGATCCCGCCTACGAAGTCGATGTCAGCGCTAACTGGTATTTCATGATTGCCAGCACCTTCCTCATCACGGCCATCGGCAGTTTTATCAGTCTCAAGATCGTGGAGCCGTCGCTGGGCCAATATGAAGGCACGCCTGCCAATCTGGACGATGAAGATGCGCACCGAATGGATCCGCTATCGGCGCAGGAAAGGAAAGGCCTTTGGCGCACCCTTTGGGCGACACTTATTTTCACAGTCGTGATCGCCGCATTGGTCGTTCCCGAGGGCGCCATCTTGCGCAATCAGGAAACCGGTGCCGTTGCCGGCTCGCCGTTCCTGAGGGGTATCGTGGCGATCATTTTCGTGTACTTCCTGATGGTCGGGGTCGTCTATGGCCGCACAGTTGGAACGATCAGGAACGATCGCGATGTGATCAACGCAATGGCGCACGCCATGAGCACGCTCGGACTGTACATCGCACTGGTGTTTTTTGCTGCGCAGTTCGTGCGGTTTTTCAGCTGGACAAATCTCGGTTCCATCACCGCAGTGACAGGCGCAAACTTCCTTCAGGACATTGGCATGACCGGTCCCGCCCTGTTCTTCCTCTTCATCCTGGTCTGCGCGTTCATCAACCTGATGCTCGGCTCGGCATCGGCGCAGTGGGCTGTGACGGCGCCGATCTTCGTGCCAATGCTAATGTTGCTGGGCTACTCGCCCGAAGTGATCCAGGCGGCTTATCGTATCGGCGACTCGAGTACCAACATCATTACGCCCATGATGAGTTACTTCGGGTTGATCATGGCATTTGTTGCAAGGTATGAGCCCAAAGCCGGGGTAGGCACTCTGATCGCAATGATGCTGCCCTACTCGATGGCATTCCTAATCTTCTGGTCCCTGTTCTTTTTCGTGTGGACGTTTGTCCTTGGTTTGCCGGTGGGCCCGGCATCTCCGACCTATTACAGTCCCGCCTGATTATTCCTGTTCGATCGCAAGGCTGGCGGACCCTGTGAGCAGAACTTTTTTCAATTTGTCGTAAAAGTCCGGCAACTTTGGAGCTCCCCCGAACTGACAGACATTTCTCCGGCCAGAACAAGCCCCGACCAGGAGTGCATCATCAACGGTGATATTCGGCGGAAATTAAAGACAAAGTGTTCTTCAGATCATAGAAGCCGGTCATTCAGTTACCGAAGTATCGACCCGTTTGGGCGTCGCAACGAATAGCCTATTTAAGTGGGTCAAGGGCATCCGACCTGATACGAGTTAGCTGAAAGACGAGGCACTGATCGAAGAAAAACGTTAAAAGAATGATGGCCAGGGGCAGACCGATTCGCGAAGCGAATCAGGACGGCGTAGCCGCCCGTAGGGTGAGCGCCGAAGGCGCGAATCAATCGAACTGCCGACACGCGGATTTTCAGTTACCGACGGCCGCTTCAACGGCTTCGTCGATTTCAACTATTTTCTTATCCACTCGTCTGTAGTCGTACAAGCCAGCTTCGTCGAAGATCACACGATCCTCGTACCCGTCGAACCAGATGGCGTCCGGGTTTCGCCCGACGATACAGACCTTGCCGCGGTCCGGCGCATCCAGTGCGTTGCGCAGGATCTTGAAAATCACCACACCGTTTTCGGATCCGGGAATTCCATGAAGAGGCTCATTAGTAACCGCAGCCACCTCGGTTTTGCCCTTGTAGTGCGTTATCGACAGGCGTGCATGCGTTTCCACACCGGACAACCCTTTCTGCGACTCGTTCAGGATGTTCCATGCGGTTTCGATCGGCACGTTAAAAGCCCGGTAGGCCACTATGTCTCTGCCGCAGAAGAAGTAGTGGTTTCCAACCCCGACCCGGTACAGAGCACGTTGCATCACTCTGAGCGCGTCAGAATCATCATTGATGCCCTTGATGATAGGCGCCTGGTTCTCGACATTGACCCAGCCACGAGACGTAATCCCTTCCATGGCCTTGCGGGTGTCCTCGTGCCACTTGAGTGAGCCGTTGGGATTGGTGAGATAGGCACCCTCGGCATCCTTCAGCAGGAATTCGTCCGGGTGATTAAAGTGGATCATCAGCCGAAAACCAATATCCGGGTAGGTCTGGTGGAAATTGTCAAGCATTGACAAGAACGCTTCGTCAAAACGCTTCGGGAAAAAAGACATCTCCTTTGTGCCAATACGGATCGACTCCACGCCCGCCTCTGCGAGCGCGGCCATCCAGGCACCAACCTTGCGGTTTGGCAACACCATCGGGTCGCCGCCGGACAACAGAACCTCCCTGAGTTTCTCGCGGCCGGTTTCCGGGTGCAGCCCTCCGTTCGCGGCAACGATTCTGTTGTGTTCGCGTATGTAATCGGTGACGTCCTTGATCTTCGCCAGTCCTTTCTTGGCGATCGTGCCATCCTGGCGTTCGACTTCCTTCTGGCTGATCAGCTCTTCGCGGTAACAAAATCGGCAATGCGCCGAACAAGTGGAGACCGCATACACCAACCCCATTTCGTACTTGTGCAACAAGCCTTCGACTGGCGCGAAATCCATCTGATAACCGGGATCTTCGGAGCCCGCCAGGTTGAGCGTCTCATCCGGACTGGCCTTGACGAGTCGCTGCAGCGGTTTGCTGTTTCTGGCCAACTCGAAAAAATGGCGAGTCATCTTCACCGGCATCCGGGCCTCGACATCGCGCTCCGTACCTTTCACGCTTGCCAATGCGGCAAGCTCATCCCGGGAATAGAAACCCCTGAGCTCTTGCGGCGCCGTATCCTGCAGGAAAGGCTTCAGACCATTGATTGTCTGACGATCGTGTTTCGGACTCTCAATCGTGTCCAGGAACGCTTGTTCTCTTTCGGTCGGAACGTATCTGCCTGCAGTTGCCACATCACTCCCCATTTTCATGTTGTCATCGGCAATAATGTAACACATAGCACGATACCGTTGTGCTAATGTAACAATATGAACATAACGGGCCCGGAAGCATCTGTTCTGGATTTGGTCGCGGCGGTCAGCGCTGAGCTCACGCCCACGGAGCGGCGTATCGCGGAGGCGGTGCTTGCCGAGCCCACCTTGCTTGCCTTCGGCACCGTCTCGGATTTGGCCGGCCGTGTCGGCACCAGCCGACCCTCTATCGTGCGTTTCGCCACCAAGCTCGGGTTCGAGGGCTATACCCAGTTGCAACAGCACATTCGCAGCAATTTATCGCATCGTCTGTCACGCCCGAGCGAGCGGATCAGAAGCGATGGCGAAATGACGCTGCCGGCAAAAGTGGCGATCAGCAATGCGATCTCATCCGTTTTCGCCGTAGTTGAAAGCGATCGAATGGCAGCGCTGGTCGACCCTCTCGTCCGGGCTGAAAATGTATGGGTTCTTTCCGGGGAAACTTCGCAGGCAGGCGCTCATACGCTTTGCAGCGGCCTGTCGATGGTACGGCCCGGCGTGCGCTCGCTCGAGGAACATGCGTTTGGTGCCGACCTGAGCGACGCGGGGCCGGGCGACGCGGCGTTGGTGTTCGACTTCTTCCGCTACCGGCGGCAGGTCGCTACCGCGGCCCGTATCTTCGCCAACGCTGGCGTAACCATCGTAGCGATTACCGATAGTCCACTCTCTCCGCTGGTCGAATTGGCGGACATCTGGTGCCAGATCGAAATTCCGGCTATCGGCCCCTTTGACAGCTCGGTTCCTGTCGTCGCGATGTGCGAGTTGCTCGTTGCCGGAGTTGCAAAGGCACTTCAGGATGATGCGACAGACCGTATCGACCGAATCGAGGCAGTTTGGAAAGATACAGAGGTTTTCCTTTAGTTCTTCCTTGTTCAGCAGGAGTCTCAGGTGATTGACAAGAGATATCCATCGGTCGCAGAAGCCGTCGCGGATATTCCGGACGGAGCGGTTGTGATGGTGGGTGGGTTCGGCGCATCAGGCAGCCCGATAGAACTGATCCATGCCCTGATTGACCACGGCGCGACCGGCCTGACGGTAATCAATAACAATACCGGCAACGGCGAGGTGGGACTCGCAGCCCTGATTGGCAACGGCCAGGTGAGCAAGATGATCTGTTCCTTTCCGAGGTCCAGCCAATCCAGAGTGTTCCCGAAGCTGTACAGGGAAGGCAGGATCGAGCTGGAAATTGTCCCCCAGGGCACTCTCGCCGAACGCATTCGTGCAGCGGGCGCGGGGATTCCTGCTTTCTACACACCGACCACGGTGGGTACGATCCTGGCTGACGGCAAGGAACTGCGGGAGTTCGATGATCGGACTTACGTCATGGAGCCGTGGCTCAAGGCCGATTTTGCGTTGATCAAGAGCGAATTTGCCGATCCGTTGGGCAACCTGATCTTCAATAAGACTGCCCGGAACTTCAGCCCCCTGATGTGCATGGCGGCTACGACAACCATCGTTCAGACCAAGAAACTTGTGACTGCCGGTGATATCGATCCCGAGCACGTGATCACGCCCGGAATATTCGTCGATCGTATCGTCGAGGTTTCCCAGCCTGTCCATGAGGACACCCTCATTGCCGAGGGAAGGAGTTACCCATGAGTACAGGTTGGACAAGAGAACAAATGGCAGCAAGAACGGCCCAGGACATCCCCGACGGCTCCTACGTCAACCTGGGAATCGGGATTCCGGAACTGGTCGCGAAGTTCGTGCCGAAAGGCCGCGAGTTCATTTATCACACCGAGAACGGCATGCTTGGCATGGGGCCGCCACCGGCTGACGACGAGCGCGACCTCGACCTGATAAATGCCGGCAAGAAGTACGTGACCGCGTTACCCGGCGCCGCATACTTCCATCATGCCGACAGCTTCAGCATGATTCGTGGCGGTCACATCGATGTTTGCGTGCTCGGCACCATGCAGGTGGCGGAAAACGGGGACCTGGCCAACTGGTCTACGGGTGCGCCGGACGCCATCCCCGCGGTGGGCGGTGCGATGGACCTCGTGCAGGGGGTGAAAAACATCTACGTGATTACCCAGCACACGACCAAATCCGGCGAACCGAAACTGGTCGAGAAGTGCAGCTATCCACTGACGGGGCCTGGTGTCGTATCTCGCATCTATACCAACCTTGCCGTCGTTGATGTCACCCGCGCTGGATTCCAGACCGTTGAACTGGCGCCGGGCGTCACGTTTGAAGAAGTGAGAAGCAGCACCGCTGCATCGATACTGCCACCGCAATAACCACACGATGTCTGAGACATGAAATGGAATCACTGAATCATGCGATCGAGAGTGCCCGGTCGCGGTATGCGTCCGCAAATCCTCTGAGCCAGGCTGCAGACAAAAAGGCGCAGCGTTATCTGCCGGGCGGCAATACGCGCACCGTCCTGTATTACGATCCATTCCCCTTGACCATGGTCGCAGGCGAGGGCGCTGAATTAACGGATCTGGACGGCCATCGATACGTCGATTTCGTGGGTGAGTATTCCGCCGCGCTGTTCGGTCATACCAACGAGGTCATCAAGTCGGCAATTGGCAAGGCTCTCGATACCGGTATCGCCATGGGCGCACCGACCAATTACGAGAGAGAGCTGGCAGGACTGCTCTGCGAGCGGTTTCCCTCTCTTGAACAGGTCAGGTTTTGCAACTCGGGCACCGAAGCCAACCTGATGGCATTGAGCACGGCACGAGTCGTGACTGGCCGCGACAAGCTGCTTGTCTTCAATGAAGCCTACCATGGTGGAGTCATCAAGTTTCCGGGCGGCCACTGCGCACTCAACGTGCCCTTCGAATTTGTTCTCGCCGACTATAACGATATCGGAGGCACCGCCGAGTTGATCGATCAGATCGGTGACCAGCTTGCCGCTGTCCTCATCGAACCCATCCTCGGTGCCGGCGGCAATATCCGGGGAGACCGAAAATTCCTGGAGATGCTAAGGCAAAAGACCAGGGAATTCGGAATACTGCTTATCTTCGATGAGATCAAAACGGCCCGGCTCGGCAGCGCGGGTGTCCAGGGAATGCTGGGCATCGCACCCGACCTGACCACGCTGGGCAAGTTCATCGGAGGAGGCCTGCCGACGGGCGCATTCGGCGGAAGCGCTGAACTCATGGCGCAATTCAACCCGAGACTGCCAGGCACCCTGGCCCACGCCGGCACATTCAATAACAACGTCTGTTCCATGGCGGCCGGTTGTGCGGCCCTGAGCAAAGTCTATACGCCACAGCGTGCCGCGGACTTCTTTGACTGGTCGGAAGCGTTTCGCCTTTCACTCAACGAAATGTTCGCCGCGCAAGCGGTGCCGATGTATGCCAATGGCTCGGGTTCGATGATTGCGATTCACTTTTCGACCGAGCCGACGAGAAGGCCGTCCGACATCAGCGCCGGATGTCAGTCTCTGCGACCTCTTCTGCACCTGGAACTGCTTCTCGACGGCGTGTTGGCCTGCAAGCGTGGCGACCTGTTTCTATCACTTCCCATGGACGGGACCCATCTTTCGAAAGCACGCCTCGCGCTGGAGAAGTTTGCCAATCGTTACAAGCCGCTGATCGAGCGAGTGCTGCAGGCCTGATGTCCGATAAACGGCACGCGGGTTTTCAGAAAAGTCCGGGATTGATTCGATTCATGTGTCTGGCGTTCCTATTTTGTCCACCACCTCGTAATTTTTACTCCGACACGGTTGTGGCTGGCAGGTAGGGCAAAAGAAAACAGCGCGGCCGGCAAGCAACTGGCGCTCCACCGCAGTTGTGCAGCGCCGGCAGGGCTCGTCGTGTCGAGCAAATACCCAGTGGCGGTATTGCCGGTAATTCTGCCCCGCGCGCTTTAACGACTCCATCAATTTCGGTGTCACGGTGACCCCCTTGAGTTCATAGGCTCGCCGGCTGATCGTCAGCGTGGCCCGCGCGAGACGCTGGAGTTGCCGCCTGTCGAGTTCCTTTGGTCGCACGCCAGGATGCAGCCGGGCTGCAAAAAGAATCTCAGAACGGAGGTAATTGCCTACGCCGGCCAGAAAGGCCTGGTCGAGGTACAGCGCTGCCAGAGAGCGCCGGTGGAAACCTTGCGTCTCGAGTCGCATGCAGATATCCCTCGGCTTCAACTTCAAATCCAGAATGTCCGGGCCGAGTTTGCGCAGAAACGGATGTTCACCAAGCTGCTCGTCCGTCAGTATTTCGACCTCTGTGGCGCTATACAGCCAGGCCGAGTGCGTCCGTCCATGCAGCGCCACTCGCAAACTGCGCCCGGTTTTAGGCAGCGTGTTTCGGCGGGTGATATACCAGCGGCCGTACAGCTGATTGTGACTGTACAACGTCAATCCGTTATCGAACCGCGTCAGCATCGCCTTGCCGTGCGTATCGACTCCCGTCACACGCGCGCCGACCAGGCGACTGCGGAACCGGCGCAATCGCGGGATAGTAAGCCGGACATCGTGAATAACGGAGTCTGCCAGGGAGCGCTCGATCCGGTCGGCCGCCCGGCGAATTTCAGGACCCTCAGGCACTGTCACGCCGCCGCCGGCAACGTTCCGAGCAATAGCGGACCTCCGGCCAGCAACGGGCCCATTTTCGCCGCCACGCGAACGGCCGGCCGCAACAGGCACAGGTCTTTGTCGGCAGGTGAGTTTTGGCGTGCATTTGTCTGCCTAGTCGTTCATGTATAGATTGATTCGCCAACCAGGCAAGCGCGGTTTCGCATGGCATCGGGCCATATTGCGTTTCGAGGACGGATAGCTGATGAGTGCGCCAATGATCGATAGCAAGCAGTATGCGGCGCTGGCCTATGCGGGCACCCTGCCCTTTATCGCCTGTGCGGTCCTGCCATGGATCGGGATGCCGGTCGTCGCCGGCATCGGCAGTTGCGCCTATATCGCGGCAACATACGGTGTCGCCATCGTTTCGTTTATGGCCGGCATACATTGGGGAACATTCCTATACCAGGCAGACTCGCTGCCGGTGAACCTGTTGCTGACCAGTAATGCGATAACCGTAGCCGTCTGGCTCGCTTTTATACTGACGCCCGTCGCAGTCAGTCTTGCAGTGACTGCGGTCGCCTTTCTGCTATTGCTGGCCGTCGATTTCCGGCTTGCGCGTGCCGGACTGCTGACGGCTGATTACCTGCAAATCCGCCGTAACGTCACGTTGATCGTCTGCGCCATGTTAATGCTGACAATAGGGTCACCATGAGCCGCGTTGCGATTGTCGGGGCAGGACTAGCCGGTCTGACGGTTGCCCGGCATATCGGCGATATCGCTAAAGCGGTGATTTTCGAAAAATCTCGCGGCCCCGGAGGGAGGATGGCGACGCGCCGTGCTCCACCCTTCGAGTTTGATCACGGCGCCCAGTTTTTTACCGCCGGGGAACCGGCATTCAGCGCTGTTGTCAGGTCATGGCAGCAGGCGGGCGTAGTCAAGACCTGGCAGCCGCGATATGCCGAACTCGACCGCGGGGCCGTGGTGGCTGAACGCGCCGGTGATGCCGACCATCCACATTTCGTAGGCACTCCCGGGATGAACGCAATCGGCCGCCACCTGTCCTCCGGCCTCGATGTCCGGCTGCAAACTCCGGTCGAAACGATTAATCCGCGTGGTTCGGGCTGGCAGCTAATCGCCGCCGACGGCTCAGACCTTGGCGTATTCGATTGGCTGATCGCCACGGCACCCGCAACCCAGGCAGCAGCCTTGCTGCCCGAGTCGTTCGCGCATCATCGCGCACTGAGCGATACACAGATGCAAGGCTGCTTTGCTCTGATGCTGGGATTCAACCAGCCGCGCCAGTTACCGTGGCAGGCAGCGCTCGTCCACAATTCCGATATCAGCTGGGTTTCGGTCAATAGCAGCAAACCGGACCGTCCGGCACCTTTCACGCTGGTCGCGCATTCCACCGGAGCCTTTGCGGATGCGCATATGGATGAACCGCTCGAAGGCCTGCAGCAGCATCTTTGCGCCGAACTGCGGGACCTCACCGGTATCGACGCGAAGCATGCGGATTTCTGCCAGCTCCACCGCTGGCGCTACGCGAACATTGCGGCACGGTCAGGCTCAGCCGCGCTCATCGATCCGGACCGGCGCCTCGCCGCATGCGGAGACTGGTGCATAGGCGGCCGCGTCGAGTCTGCTTACAGCAGTGCCGTGAGCCTGGCAGAGTACCTGCGGAGTGTCCTGCCGAGCACTCGCCCATCGAGTCACGATTAGTTTGGTGGCCAGGAAAAAGAAACAGCCTGTCGAAGTCCGAATCGAGATCGATGGCCTCGACGTTACCGCCGTGCCGGACAGGCACAGCGCTGAGATGGACCGCTTGCTCGAGCAACGGGGTGCCGGGTCCTTCGTGTTTATTCCGCTGGCTAAACTCGGTAAAAAGGCACAACGACTGCTCGACAACCCTGCCGCCATGCGCCGCAAAAAGGCAAAGTTAGCGGAGGTCGATTGGTACGACGGCGAACTGCGACACCGCGCTGATGACAGCATGGTACCTGGCGTTCTTGCGTTCGACATTCGACGGCGCACCGCTCGCGAGATCGCCATGGCGGTGGGCGTGAATCAGTTCATATGGGGCACGTCCGGCGCGCCTGTCGAACTGCATGACGTCAAGATATTCGAGGACGAAGGTGGCCATACCTGGAAGTCGTGGCGAGCGCGCGCGTTTGCCGGGCTGTCGGATATGGCGGTCTCAGCGCGACATATTGCGGCTCTTCCGACTGCGGTCGAGGAATCGCAGACGACAATGGAGAAGTTCTGGCAGCTGGTGGCCGCCGTCCTCTGTGCTGCGATCGCGGCTGGCGCCGTCAAGGCCGCCCTGTCTGCGCTGCTGAGCCCGGATGAATCGATGTCATGGCTGGCGTCGATCGCCAACATCCTTTTTTACCCGTTCGTAATCCCGGCGGTTCTCGTGGGCATCTACCTGCGAGCGCTGATGCAGAGAGGCGCCGAGCAGGCACGCGATTTCACGGCAGCGGAAGCAGAGCAAAACTGGATCAAGGTAGCGCCCCACCTGCTCGCCCTGTGGGCTCTGTGCTGGATCGCTATTTTGCTGCTAACGTGGCTGCAGTCCGTTCCCAGTGCCAATCTTGGCTTGTTCGGGCGCACCGACGGCGTCACGACGTCGTTTATCATCTGCGTCTGGATGTTGCTTCCCATCGCCCATTCTCATGACGTCGAGACGCTGTTCAAGTCAGCTTTCGAATCGGGAATCACTGCGGCGGTGTCTATATTCACGATCAAGATTTCGTTGTTCGTGACTAACCTCTTCACTGACGCGGTGCTTGGTTTCCTCACTAGTCTGTTGCCGTTCGAGATTCCCGAATGGCTGCAGCAAGTCATCAGTTCGGTCATCAATTTCGGCGCCGAGGTGTTTTTTGTGGCTGTATTGCTGGGTTACGCCTGGTCACGAACGCGACAGCAGTTTATGCGGTTGTGAGATCGCACCGGGTCTCGTCAATTGGACAGCTTGATTCAAAGAATGGTGGCCAGGGGCGGAATCGAATTCCCCCGCTAACCCCTTGATTTTTTGCCTAATTCGACGGGCCCGTCAGTACTACGCAAGCTGCGCAGTGAAGCCGCGCAACTCAAAGAGGCGCTGGCAGAAACGCTGCTCCAGAACCGCTTGCTGAAAAAAAGCAGCTACGGGGCTGGGGGCGACGATACATGAGGTACTCAGGATCCGAGAAGCGCGAGATCATTGATCTCATGGAACGATCTTCATTGCCGGTTCGGCGGACACTCGATCAGCTGGGCGTCCCGAAGTCGACCTTCTACGGCTGGTATGGAACGCTACCGTGAGGCCGGCGATGAGGCACTGGTGGCGGCTCAGCCAAGGAGTGAGAAGGTCTGGAACCGTATCCTGCGGAATAAGGTCCCGGGTCTATTTTATTCCGACCCTGCCGCTGCATCGCGTGACTCTCATCCGGTGGCCCATGTCATCGATCCGACGCGTTGCCAGCCGTGCCGGCAACGCCTGGTCCCGGGGCTCACCCAACAGATGCTCCCAGAGGTTCCGGTAACCGCTGTCCAGTGTAAAGCATCGCGGGCGTCGCCATGGCCTGTGGCCGGGGCGGACGGCATCGTCCGGCTCGCCGGCCTGTGAGAAGATACCGGCACCATGGATATCCCCTCAATCCTCCTGGCCATCGTCATCTTTCTCGCCGCGACGGCCGGCTGCGTCGTGCTGTTTCAGCGCCTCGGGTTCGGTGCAATTCTCGGCTTCATCGTGGCCGGCATCGTCATCGGGCCTCATACCCCCGGACCCGTGCCCGTCAGCGCGGTGGATGAGCTCCAGAGCGTGGCTGAGCTGGGCGTCGTGCTGTTTCTGTTCACCGTGGGGCTGGAGATGCGCCCGGAGAGGGTCTGGGCCATGCGCCGCCTGATTTTCGGCCTCGGGTCGGCCCAGATGCTGTTCACGGCCGGCCTGGTGGGAGGGTACCTGATGCTGGCCGCCACGCTGAGCTGGGAAACGGCCATCCTCCTCGGGCTGGCCTTTGCCATGTCTTCGACGGCCATCGTCATGGCCACCCTGGGAGAGCGGGGAGAGCTGGCCAGCGAGCACGGGCGGGCCTCGTTTGCCGTACTCATGGCGCAGGATCTCTGGATCGTTCCCGTGATGGCTCTGGTTCCCGTTCTGGCCCACCAGACGGCCCAGGCCGGCGCGCTCCCCGCCTGGCA
>CAWAOM010000002.1:0-314962 GCA_963783695.1 uncultured Gammaproteobacteria bacterium | reverse complement strand
TCAATGGTAGGACATCAGCTTCCCAAGCTGATGACGTGGGTTCGATCCCCATCACCCGCTCCAACCTCTCCCGTTTCCTGAAGACATGGCCCGAAATTGTTGCGGCTATGCCCCGCAGCCAACGCCGCTCGGCTGCCGAGTCACTTTTACCGTAGAGTATCCGCAAGACATCCAGTGAGAGGTCATGAAGGGAACGCCGCAACCGCATCTGTACGATATCGTTTTCAGCTGCATCTCGCGCCTGAAGGAGGACGTATTCTTCCTGCAGATCGGCGCCGCCGGGATGACCAGCACCCGGTTGTCGTTGTCGGCGTCGCCGCCTGCGAAGGTCGCTTGGTCGACGTCGAAACGGGATTCGCCGTAGACGAAAATCGTCTGGATGCCGACCTCGGGCCGCTCGAGTCGGGTGATGCCGGCGGGCGAGAAGAAGGCCGCGGAGGCGTCATCCGCGCGGCCCGTCATGCCGGTGAACGCCGGGCCGAATTCGGCGAGGCTCGGCGGGGCGTTGGTCGCGAACAAGGCGCCAGTGAAGATCGCTGCGACAGAACGATTTCTCACGGAGCTGTGTGTTCCAATTTGATGAGCACATGGAGAGCGCTCCGAACTTTCGAGCGCCGCTGGTAGTTCTTAACGGCAACGTAATTCAATTCCCGATTTGGCTCTCGCCGGTCACCCATCAGGCGAGCGAGGACCATTCCGGTGGATCTCCCCGAACCATTAGTTCAAATCTCGGCGAAAACATCGAAAAGACCGCTTGAGAGGACCATTAACTGGTGCTATTTTGAGGTCTGAACACAGGAGGCCCTGATGACGATCAAATTCTCCGAGGACCTGGTGCCTCTCACGGATCTTAAGGTGAATCCCGGTCGGGTGGTGAAGCACATCACGGAGGTTCATCGCCCGGTGTTGATCACGAGCCGGGGTCGGGGCGTGGCCGTCGTCCAGTCGGTCGCGGACTACGAGAAGGCTGAGGAAGAACGCGCATTCATGCGCGCCGTCGTCGCCGGGCTGGCGGACCTGGAGAACGGTCAGGAGTCATCCCTGGAGGTTGCCAGGCAGCGGCTCGGCCTGAAATAGCGTCATGCGGCCTGCAGCCGTCAGCCTGACGGAGTCTGCACTCGGCGATCTCGAAGCCATTCAAGGCTGGTATACGGAACAGGGCGTTCCCGACCTGGGCGCGAACTTCGTGGCGGACATCATCCGCTGCATCGAGGAACTCACCTGGCACCCGGACCTGGGCCGCGTCGTGCCCGAATTCGATCAGCCGCTCCTGCGGGAGCTGATCCACCCACCCTTCCGTATCGTGTATCGACGCGATCCCGGACGCGTAAGAATCGTCCGCATCTGGCGTTGCGAACGGCTGCTGAGGCTGCGTGGCAAACAAGAGACTCGGGACGACGAGGGAACGTGATCGGGTTTCGAGCGGATAGGGCGCATAAGCGGCCTTATGTGAGCTGAGGGGCCCGGCGGCAACCGTTTGTGCAGCTAGACCTTCAGGGCATCCGGGATATCCCCCAAATGCCGTAATGCGTAAACCATGTGTCATGACGGGTCATGGTTCTCTGGACTGGCCGTGCGCGTTGCCGGCCCGCCGTGTTGATGCCGGGATGAATAAAGCGCTCTCCCTGGGACTGCACAGCCTTGATGGCGCGCCGGACCGGCAATGCAGAGGGCAGAGCCGTCATTCTAGCCCAGCGCCGCGGGCCATCAAACCGTGGCGATGCAGTTCAGTGCACGGAGTGCCGGCCGCAAACCAGGCTGAAAATTGCACCACGCCTGATTTGCCGTCCGGCCCGGCCGACTGCGTGATGAACTGTCAACCGGGAATCGGGTACACGCCAAAGGAGGTGCAGGCGGTCATCGGGTACGTGCCGCGAGACTGCAACTCCGCTGTCAACACCGTGCGCGCGGCTGCCGTCCGGCCGCAGCGAGAGTAGTGATACCGCGCAACATCAATCGGGATACTGATTGACCAGTTAGCGTGGTCCGAGCTCACCGTCGTTCGCGATGACACATCGCTCGCCTTCCACTGCCGCTTTGGTTCTGTCGTCAACACGGAATTCGTCGCGGTAGGACTGCATGCGTTTGCGCACGCGGAAACCCAGCTTGCGCCGCTTCGAGGCGGTGACGAAGCGGCGGATGTCATCGTCCGTCTCGAGTATGAGCGGCGGAACGACCACCGGCTGTCCGTCCTCGTCGCGCGCCACCATCGTGAAGTAGCTGGTGTTGGTGTGCTTCACAAGAGCCTGCCGCACGTTTTCGGCACTGACCTGAATACCGACAACCAGCGACGTGCGCCCCACGTAATTCACCGAAGCCTTCAGCGAAACGAGATCACCGACGTCCACCGGCTGCAGGAAGTCGACGCCGTCCACGGACACGGTGACGCAATAGGTGCCGGAGTGTCGGCTGGCGCAGACGTAAGCCACCTTGTCCATGAGCGACAGCAGGATACCGCCGTGAATCTTGCCACCGAAATTGGCATAGGAAGGAATCATCAGCTCGGTGATGGTCGTGCGCGAGGCACGAACCGACTTGGGTTCCAGGGTTTCGTCAGTCACGATGCGATTCCTGAGTCTGCTTGCGCGGTAGAGTAGCACTCAACGGATTGTCCTCGTCGAGGCGGGTTCATATTGCCTCGCCGCTATCACTGGTTGGTGCCGCACCAGGCTAAACGGACAGCGCGGTCCGGCCTCACCGAGCCGCGAGCCGTGCCGAGCGGGAACGACCGACTGCCAGGGCCAAGGCGGGTGGCTGCCGGGCTGGCAACCACGAAGCAAGAGTGGAGCGGGCGAAGGGAATCGAACCCTCGTCTCTAGCTTGGGAAGCTAGGGTAATACCATTATACGACGCCCGCCTGTGGCCGGATTCTAGCCCAGCGGGAGCCGGTCGTCAGCTATTTAGAATCTTGCAGCGCCGTTGAGGAAGATAACCTAAACCAGCATCTTGCTGATCAGTTTCTCGCAGGTGCGCTGGTCCATGTAGCGTGGCACCGCATAGGTGTAGTGCGCTTCCTTCAGCGCGTTCCTGGCGATGGCCGGGATATCGGATTTCTCGAGCGCCTCCAGCCGGTCCGGGATGCCGAACTCGGCGTTGAGTTCGCGAATATGTTCGATAAAACGCGCGGCCAGCTTTGGCGTCCGGTCACCCTTCTTGCGCAAACCGGAAACTTCTCCGAGTTTCGCCAGCTTGCGGGTGCAACTGCTCTTGGAAAAATCGAGAACGTAGGGCATGACGATGGCGTTCGCCAGTCCGTGAGGGGTGTGGTAGAACGCGCCGAAGTTGTGCGAGATCGCGTGCACATAACCGACCCCGGCGCGGGTGAAGGCGAGCGCCGCATAGTACGATGCGAACGACATGGCCTGGCGCGCTTTCAGGTCCTTGCCCTTCGCCACCGCCCGCGGCAGGTTCTCCATGATCAGTTTCGTCGCGGCCAACGCATAACCATCGGTCTCGGGCAACGCATTGGCGGAGATGTAGGCCTCTACTGCATGGGTCAGTGCGTCCATGCCGGTCGCCGCAGTGATGTGCGGCGGCAGCCCCGTCATCAAGGCGCCGTCGAGCGCGGCCATCATTGGCACCAGCTTGGGATCCATGATCGGTGACTTCTTTTTGCGCTTCGGATCCGAGACCACCGCGGCAATAGTCACCTCGGAACCGGTGCCCGCCGTCGTCGGGACCGCATACAGCGGCATTGGCGCGGTAAACACCTTGAACATGCCCTCCATCGACGAGATCGCCTTGTCATTGGTAGCGCGTGCCGCAATCACCTTGGCGGCGTCGATGGGTGAGCCGCCACCCACCGCCAGGATCGCCTGGCAGCGCTCGCGCTTGAGGACCTTCAGACCGTTCTCGATCTGCTCGACCGTGGGGTCGGGGAGGATACCGTCGTAGATCACGTAGCGCACACCGAGCGCCTTCAGCTTCTTTTCGATGTCGCCTAGCAAACCGATCTTGACCAGCATGCTGTCGGTAACGATCAGCAGCTTGTGCACGCCCATCTGCGAAATCGCCTCACACAGCTCCAGCGACGAACCCGGGCCGGAGAACAAAGTAGGTTTGGGAAAGGGCAGCGTTTTAACCACGCCTTTCAGGGTTTTCATCAGGCTCTGGTAGCCAGCCACCTGGACGCCGAATGGGATCATACCTTGACCTCTTGAGGTTTCCGTTGACCCGGCGGCGCCGGGTGATACGTAACTCGACTAGTATAGGTAATCTGGGGCCGCATCGAAAAAAGCGGCCCAAAGTTGTGTCGGCGCGCCGGTCGGGTTGTAATTACCGGTCCGGCCGAGTGGCTCCCGAGCGCGCCCGGTAGCCGGTGAAAGGGATTTTGAGAGGGCCGGGCCGATCGTCGGCCACTGGACCCTCGTCGAAGCGGAGTTTATCCATGAAGAAAGTCGTCAGCGTCTCCCTTGGACCATCGTCCAAGGACAACGAATTCACCACCCGATTTCTCGGCCAGGATTTCCACGTCAGCCGCGTGGGCGCCGACGGCGACTCCGGCAAGGCCTGGGAGATGCTGCGCCGGCACCAGGCGGACGCCGACGCCATCGGTCTCGGCATGATCCAGGATCACTTCGACATCGGCTCGCGGCGCCACGTCTTCAAGGAAACCGAGCGGCTGCTCAACGTCGTGACCCGGGTGCCGGCGACGACCGGAGCGTCGCTGCGGCGGTTGCTGCAGGTCCGCGCCGTGCGCCATGTGCAAAAGCGGCTGGGCCACTATTTCAACAACAATATCGTTCTGTTCTTAAATGGCATGGTCAATTACGACATGGCCCAGGCCATGTCCGACTACACGCCCAACCTCAAATTCGCCGACGCGGTTCTCGACACCGGCGCGCCGGTGGTGCTGAACTCGCTGGAACAGCTCGAGCTGTATGCGCGCGGCTCCCAGCTTGCGGGATCGCTACTGCCGACCTCGGTGATTCCGACCAAAACGCTGGCCAAATTGCCGGGGTTGACGGCCCTGCGCAAGGAAATTCTGGCCCGAGAGATGGCGAAGTGCCACGTCATCGTCGGTACGTTCGACGACATCGCCAACTTTGGTACGGCGGAGAACCTCGACGGCAAAACCCTGATCACATCCGCCATCGACGAAGATCGGATGGATTTCTTCGCCAACTGCAACGTCAACCTGGTTGTTGACGTCTCGCCCAACCTGTTCGACACGGTGATCGGCCTGAGCACGATCGAGGCCATGATCCTGGCGGCGCTGGAGACCAGCAGCGAGGAACTCGGCGATCACGACCTCGAGGAGATTATCGAGGAGCTGAAGATCGAGCCCCGGCTGCTGCACCCGACCGGAGAGTTCCGCAATATCCGTCGCTTTGCGTTCGTGATTCATCCGCTGAGCCAGGAGTACATTCGCAAGGGCTTCCCGTTGCCGAAGGCTACACCGAAGCTGGTCATGAACCAGGTGGAAAAAGCCGCCGCCCATATGCCGCCGATGATCTACTGCAAGATGGACAACATCGTCTCGCCGACCGGCGCCGAGGCTGAGGGCTGGCTGATCCTGGTCGGCGGCACGCCGAAGGAGATGCTCACCCGCAGCCCGGAGTTCACTTACCGGCGGCTGCTGGCAGCGGCCAGAATGGCGGAAAAAATGGGCGCACAAATCCTCGGCCTGGGAGCGTTCACCAAGGTGGTCGGTGACGCCGGCATTACCGTCGCCCGGCGCGCCACGATCCCGGTGACTACCGGCAACAGCTACTCGGCTTCCGGTGCGCTTTGGGCGGCCGCCGACGCGATGCGGCGGATGAACCTGGTCCACGTGCGCAAGAGCGGCAAGGTGACGGCCAAGACCATGGTCATCGGCGCCTCGGGCTCCATCGGCTCGGTCAGCGCACGCCTGTTGGCGATGGCGTTCGACGAGGTTTATCTGGCCGCACGCAACCAGAAAAAGCTCGATGCGCTGAAGGCCTCCATCCTCAAGGAAACCCCCGACGCCAAAGTCGTGGCCACGACCGATTACGAGCAATATCTCGGCGACATGGACATGATCGTCACATCGACCTCCGGCGCCGGCAAAAAAATCCTCGATATCACCAAGGTCAAGCCCGGCTGCGTCATCACCGATGTGGCGCGTCCGCTCGACCTCCCGCCAGAAGAGGTGGCCAAGCGTCCGGACGTACTGGTCATCGAATCCGGTGAGATCGAGCTGCCCAGCGATGTCGAGATGAAAGACATTGGTCTGCCGGAAAATGTGATCTATGCGTGTCTTGCAGAGACCATCGTGCTGGCACTGGAGGGGCGCTTCGAAGTCTTCACAATCGGCCGCGACACCGAGTGGCAGAAGGTCAAGGAAATTTACCAGCTTGGCCTCCGACACGGCATGAAGCTGGCAGCCATTTCCGGCGTTAATGGCGTCTATAGCGACGCCGATATCGCGAAAGTCGTAAAGCTTGCGAGGAAAGCGCGCAAGACATGGGCACAGGGCAAGGCAATCACTGCCAAAGCAGCACCGAAGAAGGCAGCAGCGGCGAAGAAGAAACCTGCGGCGAAGAAAGCGGCCGTTTCGAAAAAGAAGGCTGCGGCCGTGAAGAAAGCCGTGGCCAGGAAAAAACCGGCGGCAAGGAAAAAGGCTGCAGGCAAAAAGAAACCTGCGGCCAAGAAAGCGGCCGTTTCGAAAAAGAAGGCTGCGGCCGTGAAGAAGGCCGTGGTCAGGAAAAAACCGGCGGCAAGGAAAAAGGCTGCAAGCAAAAAGAAACTTGCGGCCAGGAAAGCGGCCGTTTCGAAAAAGAAGGCTGCGGCCGTGAAGAAGGCCGTGGTCAGGAAAAAACCGGCGGCAAGGAAAAAGGCTGCAAGCAAAAAGAAACTTGCGGCCAGGAAAGCGGCCGTTTCGAAAAAGAAGGCTGCGGCCGTGAAGAAGGCCGTGGTCAGGAAAAAACCGGCGGCAAGGAAAAAGGCTGCAAGCAGGAAAAAGTAGCGGTAGCGAAAACCTCCGCTGTAATATCAAGCCAGCGGTGCGAGAGACAGCCGCCGCGACTGAAGATCGAAAATGGCATACTCCGCAGCGGCAAGGGACACCGCGGCGCAAGACTGGATTGCACCTGCCACTAAACTGCACAGCGGCAGCGTTTGCGCCACTTATGCTCCAGTCCGGCTATGTGGCTTAAAATAATCGACGTTGCACACAGCTTTGAGGAACAAAGGATGTCCGAAAATAGAGAACACGGCGACGCAGCATCAGGGCAGACCCCGCGCACGAGCCGCGACGAGACGCCAATTACCGATAAGGCGCGGGCGTTTGCCCGCGAAGCCGTTGAATCGGCTTCCTCAAAGGCCGAAGACGTCGAGCGCAAGCTTCGCAGCGAGGCACGCCGCGCGGCAGACACCGTAGACAAGGGCGAGGCTCGCGCCCGCCACCAGCTCGACGAGACACTGACGTCGATGGAGCACTTCATCCGTGAGCGTCCGATGGCAGGCGCCGGAATGGCCTTTGTGGCAGGCATGCTCGCGGCGATGATCCTGCGTCGGTAGATCGTGTCACAGCCGGACGAATCGACCGTATCGGCTCGGGAGGGCGGGCAATCTGGCACGGCGCGCGGGGATAAACCGGGCGACCCGGGAGCGGAGGCCGGTCCGCCACCGTCAGCAGAGTCCAGCGACGAACCGTCCGTGTCGGTGCTCGCGTCCGAGTGGTTCGAAGCCGCTGGCGCGCGCGTGCGCGGGCATGCGGAACTGGTGCTGGCCGAGACGAAGCTGGCGCTCGGCACGTTCATGCTGATGATATTTTTAACTATACTGGCGGCCGGTTCCTTGTTGTTCGCATGGGCATTCCTGATGGTGGCAGTAGCGCAGGTGTCTCTATCCTTCGGGGTGTCGCCGCTGGTGACGGCGCTGGTACTGCTCGCGGTGCATGGCCTGCTGGCGTTGATCCTGTGGCGCAGCGCAAACGGTCTGGGACGCAACATGGAATTCAGCGCCACCCGGCGGCTGCTGAGCCCGGGGCCCGGCCAAGACAAGGATGCGGGACGCGATGAGTTTTAGCTGGCGACAACAGAAACGTCGTGTCGAGCGATTGACGGCTACCGTTGAGCGGCTCGCCGATGAGGAGCAGCATAGCCGCGAAATGCTTAAAACCTGGTCGCGCGCCTATGCCACACGTTACGAAACCGTCTTCTGGGCAGGCATCACCGGCTTCGTGTTCCTGTCCCGACGCCGCCAGGAGGACAAGACCAACCGACCCAATATGCTAGTCGAGCTGGGGCTTGCGACGTGGGCGGTCCAGCGCTGGCGCAAACTGCCCGGGCGTGTCGAGGCCACTCTCGATCGGGCGCGCCAGGAGCTTCGGGCTGCCGGCCATTCGCAGCGGGCGTCCGCCCCGGCCGGCGCCGACGCCGGCGAGCAATGAAGCAGCCAACAACGGAAAACGGGGTCGGTGCCGCTGTATCGACACGCCGCCAACGCCAGGAACGGGTTCTCAGCAATCTCGACGCGAGCCTGGTGGTGCAGGCCGGACTCCTCATTCTCGCCATCCTCTATACCCTCTACTTTGCCCGTTTCCTGCTGGTGCCGCTGACAGCGGCGCTGCTGCTCCACCAGCTTCTCTATGCACCGGTGCAGTGGCTCCATCGCCGCGGCCTGCCGTTGGCCCTGGGAGCCGGCCTTGTGCTTTCCGGAGTTCTGGGTCTGATCGGGCTGGCCGGCAATTTCCTGGCCGAGCCAGCGGAGGCGTGGCTGAAGGAAGCGCCCGCGTCACTGCACGAGTTGAGCGTTCGCCTCCGCGCAACCGCCGGCACCGGGGCGATCGAGGAGTTGCGCGATCTGGGCGAAGAGGTCGAGGAACTGATCTCGGTACACGAGGCCGACTCCGCCACCCAGGTCGTACGCATTGAAGGACCCGGGCTGCTGGGTAACCTGGCAGTCGGCATGGAGGTGGCGGCAGCCGGCCTGATCATCACATTCTTTACCTGCTTCTTCCTGTTGATCGCAGGCAACCGGTTGGCCCGCGCGCTGGTGGCCCTCGGCTCGACTGCAGACTCGCGGCGGCGCATCAGCATGACATTGCGCGATGTGCGAAAAGAGGTCTCGACCTATCTCAACACGGTTACGGTGATCAACATCGGGCTGGGGTTTGCCGTGGCCTTCATGTTGTGGATGCTCGACGTGCCCGATCCGGCGCTGTGGGGCGTGATGGTCTGCCTGTTCAACTTCGCCCCTTACGTCGGCGCCATAGCAAGCGCATTCGCGCTGACCGTGGTCGGCGTGACCGCCTTTGACACCCTTGGCGAGGCCTTGCTCGTACCCGGCCTGTTCCTGATACTGACTACGATCGAGGGCTCGCTGGTCACACCGATGATAGTGGGCCGGCGCGTGTCGCTGAACTCGTTGCTGGTGTTCCTGTCCGTGGTGTTCTGGGGCTGGATCTGGGGCCCGGCCGGCGCGCTGATGGCAGTGCCGGTGACCTCTAGCCTCAGCGTCTTCTGGGCCCACTTCAAACGCGCACGCCTGGCTGACGGGGTGGCCGAGGCCACATCGGCAAGTGCCGCCGGCGTTTCTCCCTGAGACGCTGGCGCCGGCCTCCGCGTGACTGATCACATTGCCATGGTGAGCATGCGCTGCGCTCCGGCCGACCTGCGCCCGTGAACCGGTTCATCTGGCCGGCCTTCATCTGCACTCTCGCCGCCGCGGGGCTGCTGGCAACGCTCGCGGTCCTGCTGTGGCCACCCGCAACCACGGTTGGCATATTGCTCGGCGGCTGCGCGGCGCTTGTCGGCATTGCCCTCACCGCACAGGTCATTGGTCTGCTGCGAGGCCGGCGGCGCGGGCGTCACAGCGGACTGCCGCAGGACGAAGCGGCCGCGCTGGTCGAAGAGCAAATCAGCGCGCTGGAAGACCAGGAGCGACGGCTGGAACTGCGCGAGCTTCGCCTCGCCCGGCACATGCGGATTCACCAGCAGACTCAGGATGACGAGACCATCGACCTGGTCGAGGTCCATCCATCCGACGAGGAACTCGCGGCACTGGTCGAGACTGACCGCAGGCTGATGGCGCTGATCGAAGCCGAAAGCCAGCGTGCCTTCGATCGCGTTCGCGAGAACCGCTACGCCAGCGACGACGGCGTCGACACCGGGCTGATCCTAAAGGACCTGCGAGTGTTCGTGCACGAAGTTGCCCGGCTCTATCGGCCCGACACCGACGACCCCCTGCTGGAAACCGATGTCGAGCTTCTCGCGAAGAGCATCAGCAGCACGGCGTTGCATTTGCTCGTGGTTGTAGACGGATTACCGCTCGATCTGAAGTCGTACAACATCGCGACGCTGTATCGGCTGATCCGCCGTGCCGCCTCCTACTACGGGACCTACAAGGCCGTACGTCCCTACCTCGATCACGGACTGACCGCGTTGCAGGCGGCACGACTCGCGCTTGGCATGAATCCCGCGGCCGTCGGCGCAGCATGGCTGGCCGGCAAGGTGACCGCCCAGGGAGCCAGGGTCGTCGGCGAACGATTGCTGCAGCAGCAGGCGCTGAGGATGTTGCACGACTTCATCCGCGTGATCGGGTTCGAAACCGCGATGGTATACGGCGGCAGTTTCAGGCACCGCGATGCCAACTGGGTGTTCGGTTCCGAACTCGTCAACCTCGAACTCAGTCGCGGCGAAGATACAGCCGGGCGACAGGTTGCGATCGCAAGCCTGTGCAGGCTGGCGCTGCGGCACGAGTTCGATCGGCTGCGGCTGCTGCGCTATCTGGCCGCTGGCAAGACGGTGCCAACGGAAACGACCCGTCCGCAAGTGGTGATGACGCAAAAAGAACGCGAGTCGGTGGCCGCGCGGCTCGCGAAGCATTGCCAAGCGACCGCCGTCAATGTCACCGACACCGCGTTCGCGCGCTGGCGCCAGGCGGCCGAGCAACAGCTGGCGGTTCGCCTTCCCCTGCCGGATAGCCCGGCGCCGGCGTCGAAGCTGAAACGCCTGCGAAATGCGCTACGCGGCAAAGGGCGGAAGCGGCGCAACAGCGACACCGGCAACCAACATACGCCGCAAAATGACCATCCGGCGGAATCGGATTACCACAAAGACCGCGACACCACTGGCTCCTGAATCATTGCCGCGGCCCGACCGTCACCGCAAGCTGCGTTGCGGCAAAACGCAGACAGGCGGTCGCCGAAGCCTCGGCGCTCACAACAGTGGCAATGCAAGACTGGCGAGACTCAGCACCAGGAAAAAGCCGCACATATCGGTCACCGTGGTCAGCAGCGGGCCCGATGCCACGGCCGGATCCACCCCGAACCGTTTCAGCGCCAGCGGGATCGTGCCACCCAGCGAGACCGCGACCACGGTGTTGATCGCAAGCGCGGCGCCGACCACGAGACCCAGCAGCGGACTCCCTTTCCAGGCCCATGCGGCGCCGGCCAGCAGGCCCCCGAGTACCAGCCCGTTGATCAGGCCAACAGAAACTTCCTTCCACCACACCCGCAACAGATCGCGCGGTACGATCGCGCCGAGGGTAAGCTCGCGCATGCTGACCGCCACTGCCTGGTTGCCGGAACAGCCGCTCATATCCGACACGATCGGCAAAAACACCGCCAGCGCGATGACCGCGCTAAGCGTGTCTTCATACAGCGCGATTACACTGGCCGCGATCACGTTGAGCACGATATTGACGCTGAGCCAGCTCAGCCGGCGCCGGGCGCGCACGGTTACCGGCATGCTGCGCAATTCCTCGCCACCGACGATACCCGCCGATTTCAGGCTGTCGCTTTCGGCCTTGTCAGCCAACGCCTCGAGCAAGGCTCTGCGCCGGACGATGCCGCGGATACTGCCGCGCTCATTGACGACCGGCACCGCAGCAATGTCATTGGCATCGAAAAACTCCGAGAGTTCGCCGAGCGTGGCGCCGGGTTCGACCGTGGTCGCAGGTTGAGCGATATCGCCGATCCTGGCGTCGGGGTCCGCGAACACCATGTCACGCAATCGCAGCACGCCGCGCAGCTTGTGTTTCTTTACGACGACATAGACGTAGTGGACGGTCAGAAACGTATAGTCGCCTTCACGGCCGGTCAGATCTTCGACCACTTCTCGCACGGTCGCGTTCATCGGATAGGCCGCGAACTCGGTCATCATCAGCCCGCCGGCGGTATTCGCCGGATAACTGATCAGACGGCGCGCTTCGTCGGCGTCTTCGTCCTCGAGGTGTTCGAGGATGGCCTCCGACTCGGGGGTATCCATCTCACCGAGTACGTCGGCGCGCTGGTCGCTCGCCATCTCCTCGATGATGGCGGCGGCCTCATTGGCCGGCATGTCGTCGATAAGTTCGGCGGCATGCGCATCGGGCAGGTATTCGGTCAGCTCCGCGGCCTTGTCGGGTGACACCGTACCCAGCAATTTACGCTGCTCATCGGAGGTGAGGCGAAAAACGGCGCGGACCAGCTCATTCGGCTCCAGCGTGTCCATAAACGCCTCGATCACATCGGGCGCAGCGTTCCCGGTCAGCAGGATGCGAATCTGGTCCCAGTTGGCGACGGTTTCGGTGGTCATATTTTGCTATCCCGGCAGCCTTGTTCCGAAGGCGCGATCAACTCGATAGATAGCATACAGCGGGATCGGGCCGAACATACTCTCGCACTAGAACCGGTGACGTCCTGCAATCAGACTAGCCGGTGCGGTTTCCCGGCGGCCGCCGATCATCCGGGTCGACCGGGCGCTTCGCGTGGCTTCTCGTTGCCTGGCCGGGGACCTTGGCCGGTTTGCGGCAATCGCGCCCCACCGCGGGCACCGCTGGAAAAATTTGACTGTGAAGCCCTTCGCACGGTCATGCCAGCGCCGCCCGGTGGGTCATAGCGATGATCAAGTCCGCTTTTGGGATCGGTTTGTTCGTGCCAGCCTTGTGGTTATTGGTGCGGCCGCCAGTGCGACACCACAGTATCGGACCGGCTTGCCAAGCCACGAGAGCGGATAGCCCGTGGCCTGTAGAAATGCTGCCAGCGACTCCCTGCTAATCGGGTCACCGCCATGGACGGCAGTGACCCGAATCGTTCGACCGGTCTTTCGCTGCGCGGATGTCTAGTTGCGCGGCGGGGCTTGCACATCGGCCAGGTAGATACCCGCCCAACCGGCTTCTTCGACCCCCATGCTCGCGGTGATCGCGAGCCAGTTACCGCGAAACGCATCGCGCTCGAGCGCGACCGATGCGACCGGCAGCGGCACGTCGTCCGTGGTCGGATCCTCATCGTCGTCCCAAAGCGCTTGCGGATCGAGAACCGTCCCGTCCATGCCGGTCTGGATCAGCGTCGCGACGATCGGTCGCCGCGCACCTCGCCCTTCGGCAAGATAAATCCCGTCCACGGTGTCGAAATACGTGTTCGTATCGGGGTCGGCGTTTGCATTCCGCGCAAGAAAGGCCACGCGGTAAGTTGCGCCGGCGCGTTTCGAAGCGGCCATGAATGCCGATGAGCGGAACCTCGGCGGCTCCGCGTCGCCGTGCCCTTCACCAACGCCCGGGGGCGCACCGGAGTAGTTCCAGTAGACGAAATCGTCGAATTCTCCGTCTGCACCGGTCCGCGCCATCGTTCGCAGCTTCCTGGTTCGGGTGTCATAGACGAAGACCCCCTGCTCGACCGGCACTATTTTCTCCTGGTAGCAACGCGGCCAGTTCGGATCAGACATGTCGTCACAGACGCTGTTGACGTCACCCCGAATCTCACCGGTCGCAGGATCAGGGGAGAATTCGCCGGCGTTGTTGCAGAAATCCCGCCGATCTCTATTTCCTTCGGTCGGGCAATACAGGCGCAGGGTACGGGTTTCTTCGCCCCAGGCGCCCCAGAAGCCGACAAAACGCCCGTCGTAGGAGAGCCCTTCACCGATTTCGGCAAACGTCGTTCGACCTTGTCCCGGCACCCGGGTGTCGAGGCCGACCAGCGTCTTGAGCTGTTCCGGCGGCGCGCCAATCGCTGCGAGATAGATCCCGCCACAGGTCGGGGCTTCTTCGTAGTCGTAGCCTACGAATACGACTTTGCCGCCATAAGCGCTCGGCGGAGCGGTCGATCCGAAGGTCGTGCCGGGTGCGCAGTCGCCCGTGTTGGGCACCACTACATCGGTGTTTGCGATCAACCCGATCGGCTCCATGCCGCCGGCATAGTCCGCCACGACCTGGCGATAGAACACACCGGTTTTGCCGATTTTCGCATCCGGGTCGGCGGAGGCGGGATCCGCCACCGAATAATTGCCCTTGAACGCGATGAAGCCATCGTCGGTGACCGCAGGCGCTCCCGGAAACACCTCGAAACGGGTGCCGGGTGCTTCGCCGGGCACACCAAAGAGGTATGAGAAATCGGCGTATGGACCGTTCCCGACCTCTCCGAGCAGGCTCGCGCCGGTGACGAGCGGACTCGTCAACGGATCCTCACCGCGCAGGTTGACATACACACCGGTCGTCCCGGCACGGGTTTCGATCGGTTCACCGGTGGTTGGGTCCGTGCCGATCACATAGGTCCAGACCGGAGGATGGTTGCCGCGGGTGGCGAGTGCATTCGAGCCGATCGCGATCCGCGGAAACGACGGGAACTCGTTAAAGGTCGCGAGCGCCTCGTTACCGGGCCCGCCCGGTGCCGGATAAGTCGTATTGTTCGGCTCCGGCACTTGCGCTACCCGGTCACCAATCCTGTAGATCGCGTTTCCGGCTGTGTCCATCCTTCGCGAGTAGATCCCACTCACCGGCCCTCGCTGCCGCCCCGTGCTGCGGGCGCGGAACACGACCAGCGCCTGCGCGTTGACCGACGGCGGGTTGTAGCTGTTATAGAAACGGCCGGGGTGACCGGGGATTTCGAACCCGTTGTTCACCACGACCTGCCATTCCGTGGGCATGGGTGGCGCAGCGTTGCCGGCAGCGCTGAGCGTTGCCGCCGCAGCCGCGAGCGTCACGAGCCATGCTCTCAATTGCCTGGTCTGCATTGCTGATACCTCCCGACTTGCATGTTGTGCGTTCGACCGGGGCCGGCTTCATCGCCGCACCCCGGTCTGCCATGGATGGTCAAAGTGCCGGCGGCAGTTTCACGGTCCATGATCCGTCTGCCGCCGGCCGTGCACGATCAGTGACCGCCGCCGCCTCCTTTGGCACGGTTCACGACCGTTTCTTCCGTTACGGTGTTGTTGGTAAGGTTGACGTCGAACTCGGCATCGGCCACGGCCTCCCAGCTGATCTTGGTGGCGTAGTCCATGCTGAAGTAGAACATCCAGCTCTTGCTGTAACCGGCCGGCAGCGTGAACTCTTCGGGATCCTCGAAGATCAATTCCTCGGTTACCACCCCGTCCACGACGCGGTAGAGCGGACCGATCGGCAGCAGATCCAGATCGACGCCGGTTACCATCACCGTGCCGGTTGCCTCGGCGGGCCCGTCGTTGACGACGGTCACGGTGCCTTCGCGGCCTTCCGTTCCGGCCACCATCCGTACCGGCACCTGCAGCCCGGAGACGTCGCTGATCGAGACGTCATAGAAGGTATCGGCTGCATTACCACACGGCACGATCGTCTCGAGTTCGCCTGGCACCGCCCAGTTGTGCATGAAATCGATTACCGCGCGCGCGTCATCCGCGTGCTTGGCGAACGCTTCGACGTTCGAACCCGAATACTCAATGTATCCGTCAAGCCCGTCCGGGAACGCCGCATTGAGGATCGGACCGGTCGCAATTTCGAATGAATTCGGGCCGGTCTGATCGAGGTACTCGAACACCCCTGGCTGAGGATCGTCCGCCGGGATGTACGGCGGAGTAGGCAGCCCCCCGTATTCAGCACTTCGCGTGTAGCCGAAGCTGCTGACATCGAGGACGCACTTCTCGACCATCTCGATCTTGCCCATGACCTCCTGTTTCACCTCGACGCAGTGTTTGGTCAGCGCCGGGGTGACGTCGGCTGCGGTCAGACCGAGGATGTCGTTGAGATATATCCACATGTCCTCGGTAACCTCACCGGTCTTGTCCGATGCCGCGCCAAGCGCACGTGCCGCGGTGAACAACCAGCCCTGTGGTTCTTCCATTCCCGGCAGCAACAACCCGCCCGGCAATGACCCTTCGAGCATCAGCTGCCGGTACATCGCGAGGTTCTGCAGCGGCGAGTCGACCGTGGATGTCACGATCACCGGCAGGTCACCGTCTATCTCGACACTGCTGTAGACCGGGCGTCCAGCCGGGTCCAGGGTCAGGCATCCAGCCGTCGCCAGATTGACCAGGACATCTTCGAGTTGCGCCTCGAAAACGGCCTCGGGCGACCTTGCCTCGTTGATACGGCCGAAATCGACCTCCTGCGTGTAAATCGCATAATCAAGAGGCACCGCACAGGTCTCCGGGTCCACCGGGATCACAACGCAATCCTCGGGCTCGGTTGTGCCGGGTATCGGGATGCAGCCCTCGAACGTCTCTGCAGCGATCGGTTGCTGACAGGAGTCCGGGGTCAACATCGGGAGCCCGGAGTCATAACGCAACAGCACCCACAGGTCACCGTAGTCCGGCGGTGCGTTACTGCCGCCTCCACCGCCGCCCCCGGCGCCCGGTGGTCTGGCGGCCAGAGCACCGGTATTCAACGCGAACACACCGGCGAGCGCCGCCACAAATGTCAACGCAATCTTCCTGTATGTCATGACTGCGTCCTCCTTATACCCCTGTTGCCTGGCCGGTTCGGATTGGTGCGGGGCTAAACATCCTCCACCCGTTGCACAGGTGGCTCCGCCGACGCTGTCTTTGAGGCGGAAACGCTGCTGGCCCGTGCTGCGCATTGAAACCAATTCGAAACACGTGGCCGGCTCCACCTCATGTAGCAAATCTACAGCGCGGACTTACAGGCAGCCGCAATGACCGGTAAAGGCCATGCAATTTTTTCGTAAGGTTTTGTAACCATGTTTCTGGCAGCAGCTAAGATTTGTCTGGCCCGAGGCGCCGATGGCCGTCACGGCGAGCAGCCTTGCTGGCACTGCCGCCTCTGACAAGGGCCGGAGACAGCGCGAGAGCCTGTCCCCGGCCTGGCAATGAATCCGCTGATCGTTGTGATCGCGGTGTTTGGCTATTTCTTCTTGCCTCCGCCCCCGCCGCCTACCGCCAGCGCGACATCGACGTAAACGGCACCACCTTCTCCGCGGGTTGCGCCAAGCGCGGCAAGAGCATTTTTCGACAGCATCGTCGCCGGTCGTCGCTCACCGACATTCACCGACAGGCTGCTGTCATCAAACTCCGTGTTTAGTTCATGGATACAGCGGCCGCCGTCACTCGGGCCTCCTTCGAGAAGGAAAGTCAGGCGGTAATCACCCGCACCCTCGGCGAAGCTCTTGGTGTTCCAGTTGTAGCCGTAGATAAGGCTGCCGCCCGCGTTGATCTCAGCCGAATAGCTGCCACCCCAGGCGTTGATATCGACTGCGGGTGAGTTGATGGCTGAACGTGGCATCCAGCTGCCTTCCACGGAATCCCAGTACAACTGCCCGGTATCGCCGCTGATCTTCTGGATGATCAGGCGCGCGCATGCCGAGAACACAGTTGCATCCATACCCAATGGCGGTTCGATTGGCACGATCCTCGGGTCCGGCTCAGCGTCAGCCGCCAGCGCAATTGCGTCCGGATCGAAGTAGTTCTTCGCCATCTTGACATCGCGCGGGTCGAGTAAGGTCTCCGTCGCCGGGAACTCGGTGCCCTGTGTCTCGGCGATAGACTGATCCGTACCCGGTACTGCCCCGCTCATGCTATGCGCGGCAAAGCAATTACTTGGTGAAGTTCCCCCGGCCGGATCGTTTCCGACGAGGACGCAGCCACCATTTGCGAAGCTCAGGAACCCGCTGAAATCGGGGTCGCTATCGACGTTCTTGAACAACGTGAACTCGGTGCGGATCTGCTTGGCCTTGATCGAAATACTGGACTCGAGCAAGTCGCCGGTGTCGACACCGGTCACCGTAACCGGGGTCAGTGGCTCCGGATCCGCGGTGTTGAAAACCTGCCAGGCGTTCTGCGGTTGGCGTTGCTGCAGCCACCAGATCTTCTTTTCGCCGCTAAGCACCGGGTCACCCGTATCCTCGGCGAGTCCCTCGTTCAGTCTTCCGTAGTAACAGAGCACCTCGGGCGGGATCAATTGCGGCGGGTTGATATCAGCCTCGCCGACACAATAGACCGGGCCTTGTCCGATGTCGGTATAGTAGTTCCCCGCGGCGTCCTGCAATACTGGCTGGAACAACCAACCGGCCGTAGAAGGGACGAAACCTGGTTTCAATATTCCCTCGGGCCAGATCACGGGAAATGAGAGATTATTGCTTGCAACCTCACCGACTGGCGGCTTGTTGCATGGCGGATAACTTCCATCCGGACAGACTTTTCTGGCGGCGGAAGCGTTATTGGCGACGACGAAAATGCCAGATAACGCTGCGGCTGCCGCTATGGCGATCGTTCGTTTCAACATGACAGCCTCCTTGTCTTAACCCATGATGACCGGCCGCAGCGACAAACTGAGTGGGTACTCAAAACTCTCTGCTGTCTAGAGCGGATCCGCCGCGGCCACTGCCGGGGCATCGAGCGCATTAGAGTCAGGCCATCTGACCACTGGCTTCATCGATGCGTCCGTAATTACCGTACTCGTTGGAAACCTAACCCCGCGACCTGACTCCTGGCGCTATTTCTCGTCACTGGCGGGTAAATTTTGTGTGAAGATTTGTGATGCGCAAACGGCGCATATGTGTCGCACCTCGCAATCGCGGGACCGCCAGGCATTCGTCTCCGATATCACGCCGGCGCAATCCTGTGGCATCCGGAGGCGATGGGCCCGGCTGGGCCTGCGCGAGATTCCCGGCGAGCCTGGGGCTGTGGCGGACTGAGCCGCCTGGCCTCTACTCTGTCGCGAACAGGCCGTTGATCGCCGCGCGCAGCTGGTCTTTTGAATACGGTTTTTCGATCACCGGGAATCCGGCTGCCTCGATTTCTCGCTCGCTCCGAACTTCTTCGCTGTACCCGGTGGTCAGCAACACCTTCAGATCCGGCCGATGGCTCACCGCCCAGCGCGCAAGGGCCGTCCCGTTCATATCACCGGGCATGACGATATCGCTGAACAACACATCAATATGCCGCGGATTTTCGAGCCATCTCCTGGCTTCAGCAGCGTTGCCCGATTCGAGCACGGAGTATCCCATCGCGGCGAGGCTGCGAGAGGCGTATCGACGCAGGCGTTTTTCGTCCTCGGCTACGAGGATCGTTGCACCAATTTTGCCGGTTTGCTCTTGCCGGTCCGGCAGCTGCGAGCTGCCCGGGACGGCCCGTTGCCTGGCTTCCGGTAGAAAAAGCGACACCTCCGTCCCGCGCTGTAACGTGCTGCGGAGTCGCAATGCGCCGCCAGACTGTTTGGCGAGTTCGTAGACCATGCTCAAACCCAGACCGCTGCCCTGGCCTGGTTGTTTCGTGGTGAAGAACGGCTCGACCGCCCGGCGCATCACTTCGTCCGGCATTCCGGTGCCGCTGTCCCTCACATTGATCGCGACATAGGAACCCGGGGCGGCATCTGGAGGATAGATATCCGCACGAGGTCCGGTATCAACGAGGTCAATTCGACCGGTCTCGATAGAAAGCACGCCACCCGTTGGCATCGCGTCCGACGCGTTGATGGCAAGATTCAGAATCGCGCTGTGCAACTGTTGCCTGTCGGTCAGGACCGGCAACGACGCTTCGGTCAGCAGCAGTTCGAGGTTGATGTCTTCGCCGAGTACCCGCTGCAAAAATCCGCGCGACTCGCTAATGAAATTATTGACATCGGTACACTCCAGGTTGAGTGTCTGTTTGCGCGAAAATGCCAGCAGCCGCCGGGTCAGATCCGCGCCGTCTTCGGCAGCGGAGATGGCGTCCTTCATGAATTCGCGTCGCGCATTTTCATCTGCGTCGGCCCCGTCATCCCTCAGCAGGCGAAGATTGCCGAGGATGATCGTCAGCAGATTGTTGAAATCATGGGCAATACCTCCCGTCAATTGCCCGAGCACTTCCATTTTCTGCGCCTGCACGAGTTGCTGGTCTCTCTCCTTGCGCTGCGTGATGTCCACAAACGTCACCATTGCACCGACGACTGCTCCGCCCTCGCGCATCGGGTAGGCCCGGTATTCAGCGAAAAAACTGCTGCCGTCAGCGCGCCACAAACTCTCGTCGTCTTTGAACACACTCCTGTTGTTGTGCAGGGCCTGGTGGACGGCGCAATCCTCCCTCGATCGTGGCGTACCATCCACCTCGCTATGGTGCATGAGTTCATGCATATCGCGGGATAGCACCTCTGTCTCGTCGCGGTATCCAAGCATGCGCAGCGCTGATTTGTTGACAAAGGTGCAACGGCCGTCGGTATCCATGCCGAATATACCCTCGCCGGTGGATGCGAGTATCAACGCGAGCTTTTGCTCGCGCGCGCTCAGGGCCGCGATCATCGGGTTGGTAAGGCGGACGAATAGGATCGTACCCAGCGCTATAAATAGCGCGGAAAGCGCGGCGACCAGCGAACCGGCGCGCAAAAACGGCGCCCGGATTTCCGCGAGGTCCACTTTTGCTACCACGCCCAGTCCGAGAATCGGCACCGGTTCATAGGCGGCCAGGACCCGCTCTCCGTGGTAGTCGATACCGACCATCGTTCCGGATTCTCCGGCCAGTGCCCGGCGCATCGGCTCGGCCAGCCCGGAATCCATCCGTACCGGCGGCGGAGGGCCACTTTCGGCATGTCGGTGACGCATCAGGAAAATGATTTGCTGTCGCTGTAGCCGTCCGAGCGTAATCTCCGAGGTTCCACCAAGGCTCGGGCGCGCTTCATGCGCGGCGACGATTTGACCGATGGTTGCGGCCTCGGGTCCGCCCGGGAAATCGCTGTGGTAGTTGCGGTCGAATTGTGCAACGGCCGCAATCAGCGCGGTCTGCTCCTGGGCCGTGCTGATCAGATGCAGGCGTTCGCGCTCAAACGCGGTGCTATAAAGGACGCCGATGGCCACGGCGGTGACGGCGGTGACCACGACGGTCATCACCAGAACGAGCAAAATCACCCGCCTGTACTCTCTCACCGCTGTATTCCCCGGGCTCGAACAACGACGCGAATCGCCGTTGCCGCCGCACATCGCCGTGCGCGGGCACGCTACCGTTACCGCAGCCGAACCGGGGACGATTCGCAGCGGAACCGGGCCGTGGCCCGAAGCCGCCCGGTCATTATCGCGCTTCGTTGCAATCGCCGCCACAGGCTATGGACTGGAACAGCTCACCACGCCATTTCGCGGCATCAAAATGGGACACGCCGTATTCATGGCGGCGGGCATATTTGTTAGGCTTTTCTGATTTGGCGATGGCTTTCGGGTTACTCTGCCCTGGCAGCATCGCGGCGAAGCGATCAGGCGTGGAGCTTGACCCGGCTACCGCGCAGGCTGCCCGGTACCGGACCCGCATTTTTATGCAAAAACCGCAAAGCATTCTTGTTGTCGACGACGACCCGAGGCTGTGCCGGCTGGTCTCGCACCAGCTCACGCGCGAAGGCTATTCGGTGCGAACCGCCGCGGGCGGCGAGGAAATGCGCCGGCTGATATCCGAGGCCCTTCCGGATCTCGTGATCCTCGACCTGATGTTACCGGGCGAAGACGGGTTCAGCCTGGCCCGCGAGCTGCGGGCACAGTCCAACGTGGGGATCGTCATGCTGACGGGCAAGACGGATACCGTCGACAAAATCGTCGGTCTGGAAATAGGCGCCGACGATTACGTTACCAAGCCTTTTGACGAGCGCGAACTTCTCGCCCGGGTACGCAGTGTATTGCGACGGGTAAGCGATGACGCCAGGGCACAGGAACAGGACGGGAATATTGCGTGTTTCGAAGGCTGGGGCCTCGATCTGACCGCCTATGAGCTGGTCTCTCCCGACGGGGATACAGTGCATCTGACAAGCCATGAATTTCAGCTGCTCGCGGCACTGGTTCGGCACGGCCATCGGGTACTCACCCGCGATGCAATTCTCGAGCTTCTGTCCGGCCGCGACTGGACGCCTGAAGACCGCAGCGTCGATGTGCTGGTCGGCAAACTACGCAGGAAGCTCGAGACCGATCCGCACGATCCAAAGCTGATCAAGACGGTACGCGGGGTCGGCTACATCCTGGCCGTAGACGTCACCTACGCAAGCAAACGATAACGCGCGCCATAAGGAAGGCCTCGTATCCGATCCGGGACCGGTGGAGCCAGACACCGATTACGGCTACCCGGCACAGCAGCCCCCGACAGGGCATACGGCCTGCGATCCGCTGAGCGGCCCTGTCGAGGACGATGCAAAACCGTCAGCGCCGGGAAGGCCCCTGACACAAGTGCGGCGCGGGCGGCTCGCGCCAACCTGTCAATCGCGAACAAAATCCAGAACGTGCAGCGCGACCGCGACGATATGCAGGAATCCCAATGCGATGAACACCCGTACCGACACGACGTGAGCAGCTCGCCAGTCCAGCGCGGCCGCCGTGCCCTCGGTCCATGACCATGCCGCGCCGGTGACACCCGCTGCGAGGAACGCGACGAGCGTCAGCCCGGACAGGGCGCCAAACAGGCCACCGCTTTCCGCCGCCGGGACACGGCCGCGGAGCATCCCGCGCAGGTCTTCGACCACGCTGGCCATTTCACCCGACGCCCAGGGGAAATTGAGTCTCCATGCACCTCCGCGGATGCAATCGAAAAGATAGGCCAGCGCGAGCAGCAATGCAGCCAATCCGACATATACATGGGCAAGCGTGAAGAACCCCGGCTCGCGCGGCATCTTGCCGAGCATCGACACCCACGGGCTGGTCGCCACCAGCCACAGCGCGAGGATGGTCACCAGCAGGTGCAGCTTTTCCGCCAGCGCCTTCACAACATTGCCCATCGTCGTCGTCCCTGCTCAGACGCCGTCGGCACCCGGCAGCGCGGCAACTTCTCCGGCGAAACCCCGCACCCTGTCCCAGTCGGTGAATTCGACTTTGGTATTGAGATCCGTCGGTCCGCCGGTCAGCGTCATGATGAAGCGGATCACGTGGCGATCAAAAAAACGATAGCGCTGGTAATCGAGATTGCCGGCGATCACGCCAACCAGTTGCGGCTGCCAAGGCGAGCGGCTGAGGAAGGCCTTTACGTAAGGATTGGTCTCGGCCGTGTTTTTTTCCGCCTTTCGCGCGACCAGGTTCACCGAGAAAAACGCGTTGCGCTTCGACTCGAGCAGCGCGCGATGTTTGCGAATGAACTCGAGTACCGCACGGTTGTGCTTGCCGTTACGGATCGCGGCGCCGATGACAATCGTCCCGTAGCGCCCAGCCTCCTCACCGCTGCATTCGGCTACCGGCACGAGATCGGCACCGCTGCCGAGCCTGCGTAACTCGGACTGGATCTCTTCGGCAATTTTGCGGGTGTGTCCGTAGATGCCGTGATACAAAATCAGCGTATTGGCCATATGCGCGCGAGTCTCTGACACCGGGTTGCCGACGGGCGGCGTTTACGTATCTGGACTGCAATTCTATAACTTGTTCGGCGCATACGTCCTGTATGCCCCGGCCGCCGTCAACTGTCGGGCGCGACTTCCGCTACGCTGCACGGCGATCGCCGTCGGCCGCGCCGGCTTGCGATGCCTGCCACAGGAGAACGCACCGAATCAGAGCCATCCGCGGCGCTGCATATCTCGCCAGCGTCATCCCCGGGTGCCTGCTTCGCGGTGGAAAAAGTTATACAGTTACCAGACGTAATAACCACTATGATGACTCGAGGAATGCATGGCCGGCGGGTTTGCCAAAGACGGCGCGGTCCAGGATCAGATCGATGCCACGATCGAGGATGCGGTCAATCGCGTGCGCAGCCGCATCGGCCGTGGCGATAGCCGCAAAGAATGCACCGAATGCGGCAAGACGATTCCGCAAGCCCGCCGCGCGGCCATGCCCGGCGTGCAACTGTGCGTAAGCTGCCAGGAACTGGATGACCGGCAGCAGACCGCAAAGGCCGGATACAACCGCCGCGGCAGCAAGGACAGCCAGTTACGCTAGCGCGGTATTTGCCGCGCTGCAATACACCCACTTCGCCACGTGGCCGGCGTTTGCCGCGGTCCCGAAAATGGCCAACGTTTGCCGCCCGCTGCGGCGACGCGGGTCAGCAGACGAATCTGCGCGGCGCTTACTTCGTCCCCAGCACGCCCGCCTTGACCTCTTTGTTGGGCGGTTTCCTGCCAAGCCAGACACTCATCATCGCGCGGCGGAATTCGGTCCCCTGGATCGTGCCGGTAGTTTTGCCGCCGGTGCTGACGGTGACTTTGTCGCCGGAAAAATCGAACGCCAGCACCTCGCCCTCTTTGAGATCGCCGGTCGCCGCCTTGAGTGCCTCGAGTTCGGCACTCAAATCGGCCGAGCCCTGGTAATTTTTCTCGAACCCTTCGGCCCATGCCTTGCGCATGTCTTTCGCACCAACATCGCGCAGCATGTGCAGTTCGATCCGCGCGGCTTCGTCGGAGGCAATAATCGTCGCGGCGTCGTTACCCGGCGTTTCGAGATAGAGCGCCATCACGTAGACCTTGACCTTGAGCATCGTGGCCAGGCGCAAACCGAGACCGTTGAGTTTCACGGTCGTGCCGTCGACCTCGCGTGTATCAGGTACGGTTACGCCTTCGAGCTGGCTATCGGCCAGTACCGGCTGCAAAGCGAGCAGACAGAACATCGCGGTGCTAATCGAGAGAATCGCTTTCATGTTTTATATCCTCCGGCGGAGCGCATCAGCCCGTCTCCGCCAATGTTGCGGGTGTTATGTCAAACCGTAGACCTGACAGCCGCACCGCGCAAGAAAATCCGCCCGCAGTACCTCCACGATTCCACGCTCCGGCAAAATTTTTCTCGTATCTGGCTGCGTCTTACCGATCAGTTTTGTCCGCGACCCGGGCGGCACCGGAGATGCTGTGGCCAGGGGAAAACCTTCAGCTAGCGCGGCTGATGCGACCGGGCCCGCGACCGCGCCGCGCCCGGTTCCGCGAAAGGCACCGCGCGGCATCAACCGAAATCCCCCGAACCGGGCCGCAAGAAATCGTGACTAATCCTGCAGATGCTGTTTGAAAAAGCGCAGGATCTGCGCCGAAGCGTGTTTGCCGGTGCTGGTTATCCGCATCAGTCCATGCTTGCTGCCCGGGTAAGTCATCATGTCGAAATCACGCCCGCCATCCTGCAGTGATTTGAACAACTTGGTGCTGTTCGTGAACAACACGTTGTCGTCGGCCATGCCGTGAATCACCAATAGCGGTCCCGTCAGGTTTTCGACATAAGGAAAGACGCTGCTCGATTCGTAACCATCGGGATTGCCCTGCGGCGTGCCGAGAAAGCGCTCGGTGTAGTGCGTGTCGTAAAGCGTCCAGTCGGTCACCGGCGCGCCAGACACCCCTGCCGCAAAAGCCTCCGGCGCCTGGAACATGCACATCAGCGCCATGTATCCGCCATAGCTCCAGCCGAATACGCCGATCCGTTCTGCATCGACGTACGGCAACGACCGGAGATACTCGATCCCGGTAAGTTGATCCGCGGCCTCGACGTGGCCGAGGCGGCGGTACAACGGCGCGTCGAACTCGACACCGCGATAACCGGTGCCGCGGTTATCGATAGTAAAGACAACAAATCCGTTGCTTGCGAGCACGTCGAGAAAGCCCGCATTCCAGGTGTTCGTCACCGTTTGTCCGCCCGGACCTCCGTAGACATAGACCACGACCGGATAGCGCCCGTTCTCGTCGAAGTCCGGCGGAGTCTTGATCCGGTAATAAAGCGACTGTCCATCGGCCGCTGCGAGCGTGCCAAAGCGGGTGGCGGGCCGCTTGTCGAGATAGCGGAAAAACGGATGCGATTCGTCGAGCGCATTGTGCTCGACATAGCCGATACGCGAACCGTCGGCGCGGTGAACCGCGACCTGAGGCGGCGTCGTGGCATTCTGGAAGGTATCGACATAGAACTTGCCGTTGTCGGCAAAGGCGGCGCGGTGCCAGCCGGGCTCGGTGCTCAGGCGCCGCGGCGGCGCTGAGCCGTCCAGCGCAATCGCATAGAGGTTGCGCTCAATCGGGCTGTCGAGAGTTCCGGAGACGTAGACGAGTCCTTCTTTTTCGTCGACATGCAGAATCGCACTCTCGTTGCGTGCGCCATGAACGACCTCCCAGTCGCCCCCGGTCAGCGGGCGGACCACGCTGCCATCGTTGCCATAGAGGTAAAGATGTTTGAAACCGCTCCTCTCCGACGACCAGATGAATTGCGGCGCGGAGTCGAGAAACGCGAGATCGTTGTGCAGGTTGATCCAGTATTCGCTGCGTTCGGTAAGCAAAACACTGGCAGCGCCGCCGGCCGCCTCGATTTTCAGCAGCTCCAGCGTTTTCTGATCACGCGACTGGCGTTGCACGGCAAGATACTTGCTGTCGGGAAACCAGTTGACCCGGGCGAGGTAGACATCTTCATTGCCGCCAATATCCATCCAGCGGGTGTCGCCATCGTCGACCTCGATCACGCCCAGCCGGACTACAGCGTTGGCCGTTCCTGTTCTTGGGTAGCGCTGTTCGTATACCTTGAATTCCTCGGCATAAATCTCGAAGCGCTTTGCAATCTCCACACCGGACTCATCGACCCGGGTGAACGCAATGCTCTCGCCATCCGGCGCCCACCAATAGCCGGTAAAGCGCTTCATCTCCTCCTGCGCGATGAACTCGGCCATCCCGTTGCTGACCATCCCGCCGCCGTCGCGGGTCAGACGGCGCTCGGCGCCGGTCGCAACATCGACCAGGTACAGGTCGCGGTCACGCACGAACGAGATGTAGCGCCCGTCGGGGCTGAACTTGGGATCGGTCTCACCGGCAAGGGTAGCGGTAAGTCTGCGGGTCTTGCTGGTCGCGATCTCGTACAGGAACAGGTCGCTGCTCAACGGAAAAAGCAACGCGCTGCCGTCCGGCGAAAACTGGTACGAAACAATACCCCGCTGGCCGACGATCCGCAGCCGCTCACGCCGCGCCAGTTCTTCCTCGGACACATCCTCAGGACCGGCGATCAGACCCTGCGAGTCCACCAGCAGGCGCACTTCGTTATCCTCGAGGTTATATTCCCAGAGGTCCAGCTGCTGCCGGTCCGATTCCTTGCCGCGAAGAAAACTCACCCGGGTCGAGTCGGGCGAAATTTTTACCGCCCGCGGTGCCGGCCCGGCAAGATCCGGAGACGCATAAATACGTTCGATATCGAGCACTACCGCGTCCTCGGCGGCAATGACCACACCGTGGCAGCAAACGGCGAACAGGCAGACGAAAAAACGAAAAATTGGCGGCACGATTTTCCCCAGCGGATTTTCTTCGCGACACGATAGCCGTTTTTTAGCTGCGCTACCTAATCGGGAAAAAAGGTGACGAGGCCATGACTGCCACGCCAGTCGCTGGAGTTACCCGGCGAGGCGAATCGCTCCGAATCACATGGGGCGCGGGGTTGGAGCGGGAACGCTCATGCAAACGGATACAACTCGGGCCGGGACTGACCGGAACTTATCTACCCCGCGAATCCGCGACTCGACTCTTCCGCTCGCGCCGATACCTTCGCGGTCACCAACAGACCGGCCACCGGCTCGCCGGCCTCCGCCCGCGCGTGCATATCCTCGATCTGAATCGCTATAAAGCCCGCCTGTTCCAGCGCTCGCCTGACGTACGACGCGCGGTGCCGGTAGCGGCCATGCGCCTGCAGCTCAAAGTCGCGGAGTCGCGTGTCCGGTGGAATTTTCTCAACGGTATAGCAAAAAAATCCACCCGGATTCAGGACCCTACGGGCGCCGCACACGACTTGCTCGAGTTCACCGAAATAGATCAGCGAGTCGGCGCAGGTGATCGCGTCAAAGCGGCTGTCGGTAGTCTGGAGATAGCCCGTGAGTTCTGCCTCCAGTAATGAGTCATAAACATCGCGTTCGGCAGCTCGCCGCAACATTTGCGGCGACAGATCCAGACCCACCAGCGTTTGCGCAAATGGCCGGATCAATTCGCCGACAAGGCCGGTACCGCAGGCGGCGTCGAGTACGACCGGCTTGCATTCGAGGCCGCGGGCAAAATCCTCAAATCTCAGCGCGACAAATTTCGGCGCGTGATAATGCAGCTTCTCGAGCACTCTGTCGAAAGATGCGGCGAACAAATCGAACGTGGTTTTTACGTAATCCTCGGAGGCACGAGGCGGCACCCGAATCCCGGTCATCGCCGCAAGCAAATGTGCGGCGATCGGGTTGTCGGGAACGGCGTCGAGCCACGCGCGCAACTCGGCAATCGCCTCGTCCGTACGTCCGGCCCGACACAACGCCGCGACCAGATTTTGCGTACCGCGATCACGCAGACCGCTGCTGCACCGGCCACGGATTGCAGCACGGAAATGATCGATCGCGGAGCTCAAGTCATGCTGGTCGCGATCGATTTGCCCAAGGTTCAAATGCGCCTCGCTATGATCCGGGTCGATGGCAATGGCCGTGCGTAGTGTGGCGGCGGCCTCCGCCGGGCGTTCTCGCGCGCGCAGAACGACAGCCAGGTTGCAATGCCCGTCCGCGAAATCGGGCGCTAATTCGATGGCGGCCAGATAACAGGCTTCCGCTTCAGCGAGACGCCCGGATTCCATGTATACGTTTCCGAGATTTGAACGCATCCCGGCATGCGCCGGCTCAAGCTCTACCGCGCGCCCGATGTACTCGATAGCCAAATCGCTCTGGCCCAGCTGATGCTTCAACACACCGAGAAAATGCAGTGCATCCGGGGCATTCGAATCCGCTGCCAGCAGCTCTCGATATATATCCTCCGCCTCGTTCAGGCGGCCCTGCCGATGCAGCGCAATGGCGCGCGGTAAAAGGTCTTCGTGGCTGGTCACATTACTCTCTGTTACGGCATGGCACGTACGGCTGAGACAAGACTCCCTGGCGGCGACAAACGATAGCGGGCAGCGCCCGCAAACACAAAACCAGTAATGCCCGTCTCGTGCATCCGGCAGCAAACCGGCGCCGCAGCACGCTACGAGGGACGCTCCTTTGTAACAGCGCTACAATCCGTTACAACTTCCGCAGCGAATGAGTGCCGCCAGATGATCCGTATGCGTAATGCTCTTTGTATCGTCTTTCTTTCGCTTGCCGTGACCTTCGCTGGCCAGTCGATGGCCGCGCAAGATCCGGCGTACGAATCGGTCGACGACCTGTTTGCCGCTTATTATCAATTCCGTCTGCGTATCAGCCCTACCGAGGCGACCAAACTCGGGGAGAACGAATACAACGACAAGGTTGCCAATTACATATCGGTCGGGTACCAGCAGGATCTGATCGAACAGTACCAGCATTTTCTTCGTGCAATGTCCGGGTTCGATGACAAACCGCTCTCCCCCGCCGACGCGCTCAGCCTGAGAGTGATGCGCTGGGATTGCGAGATCAAGAAGCAAGGATTGCAAAACCCGATTGCTACTGTCGCTTCGCCGATGTACGACACACCGAACATCGTGCTGATGCCGGTGGCGCAGATCTCCTCTTTCAACCTCTTCTTTGGCCAGCTTGCCAGCGGCTCGTCGATCCAGCCGTTTGTGACGGTCACCGATTACGAGAACTGGTTGCGCCGCGTCGACGGCTATATCGCCTGGCTCGACACGGCCATTGAGAACATGCAGATCGGGATGGACCAGGGCGTGGTCTGGCCCAAGGTCATCGTGAAGCGGTCGATCGCGCAACTCGATGACATCATTACCGATGACATCGGCGAGCACTTGTATTTCAGGCCGGTGCTGCAGATGCCGGAGACTTTTTCCGCCGCCGACAGGAAGCGCCTTAGCGCGGCCTACACCCGAATGATCGAAACACAGATAAACCCGGCCCACCGGGCGCTCAGAGACTTCCTGCGCAACGACTACCTGGCGCAGGCCGGCGACCATACCGGGCTCGGTGCGCTGCCGCATGGCGCCGAGACCTACCGCTACCTGATTCGCTACCACACCAGCACCGACATGACTGCCGATGAGATTTTCGAGCTGGGGCAGCGCGAGGTCACGCGGATTTCAGCCGCGATGGAAGCGGTCATCCGCGAAGTCGGCTTCGACGGCGATCTCAGGGCGTTCTTCGACCATGTAAGATCGAGCAAGGCACAAATGCCATTTACCGATCCCGCCCAGGTCATCGCCAACTTCGAAGCGATTCACGCCACGATGAAGCCCCACATCGGGCGACTGTTTGGCGTCGAACCGAAGGCGGGATTCGAGATCCGGCGCACGGAGTCGTTCAGGGAAAACTCGGCCAGCGCCGAGTACCTGCCGGGATCGAAAGACGCTACGCGCCCGGGCGTGTTTTACGTGCCGATTCCGGATGTCGCCCGCTACAACAAGTTCTCCGACGAGTCGTTGTTTCTGCATGAGGCAATACCGGGTCATCACTACCAGCTCTCGCTGCAGCAGGAAAACCCGAACCTGCCCGAATTTCTGCATCCCGAGGGTATGGGTGTATTCGTCGAAGGATGGGCGCTTTACAGCGAGTCACTGGGTAAGGAGTTGGGTCTCTATCGCGACCCCTATCAGTATTTCGGCATGTTGAGCGCGGAAATGCATCGCGCGATCCGGCTGGTCGTCGACACCGGCATGCATGCGAAGGGCTGGACCCGCGAGCAGGCGATCCAGTATTCGCTCGACCACGAAGCGGAGTCGGAGGCATCCATCGTTGCCGAGATCGAACGCTACATGGCGATGCCGGGTCAGGCGCTGTCGTACAAGATCGGGCAACTAAAGATACGCGAACTGCGCGCCCGCGCGGAGCAGGCGCTGGGACATAATTTCGATATCCGCGAATTCCATAGCCAGGTGTTGGGTTCGGGCAGTCTGCCTCTGGTGTTGCTGGAAGAGAAGATTGATGCATGGATCGCCGCGCCCGGTAGTTGAATACCGCCGGGCGGGCGCAACTCACAGGCAGTCATAGTTCGCAGAGCCTGGCCGGGGCCGCGCAGCAGCCTGCGGTTGCTGTACTGCGCCGGGGGGTTGCCGACCGATCGATAGCAGTTTGCCGCCCCTTCTGTTAAGGTGCGCTCCGTCTCTGGCGCAACTCGGTCTGCGCCAATCACTCCGCCCCGCACTTCTGCGGCTGCCGGAGCCACTCAGAAATTCCAGCCTGGACCGAACCTCGAGCACGGCGCAAGCCGCGCAACCTGGTCAGGCGATCCCGGAGAAACAATCAAGATGTTATTTAACGAACTCGGCCTTTCGGCCGAACTTTTGCGTGCCATTGAAGAACAGGGCTACCAGGAAGCAACCCCGGTACAACAACAGGCAATCCCGCTGATTCTCGAAGGCCGCGACGTACTCGCCGGCGCTCAGACCGGCACCGGCAAAACCGCCGGTTTCACACTGCCGCTGCTGCAGAGACTGCAGGCGTCGGGCGGCGCAAGGCGCCGTCCGCGTGCGCTGATCCTGACTCCGACCCGCGAACTCGCGGCCCAGGTACACCAGAGCGTGCGCGACTACGGCAGGCATCTGCCGTTCAGGGCCATCGAAATTTTCGGCGGCGTCAGTATCCGGCCGCAAATCTCCAAACTGCGCAGCGGCATCGATGTCGTCATCGCCACGCCGGGCAGACTGCTCGATCACATGCAGCAGCGGACCATCGACCTGTCGGAGATCGACACGCTGATCCTCGACGAGGCCGACCGCATGCTCGATATGGGCTTTATCCGCGACATCCGCAAGATTCTCGCGGTGCTGCCAAAGCAACGACAGAACCTGTTGTTCTCGGCGACGTTTTCCAGCGATATCCGCCGTCTCGCCGCGGACCTGCTGGACTCCCCGGTCGAAATTCAGGTTGCTCCGCGAAACACGACTGCCGACAGGGTGACCCAGATCGTTTACCCGGTGGACAAGGCGCGCAAACGCGAGTTGCTTTCGCATCGTATCGGCGCAGAAGACTGGCGTCAGGTGCTGGTATTCACACGCACCAAGCATGGCGCGAACCGTCTCGCCCAGCAGTTGTCGCGCGACGGAATAGAATCGACCGCGATCCACGGCAACAAGTCGCAGGGCGCCAGAACCAAGGCGCTGGCGGATTTCAAGGCCGGGCGGGTCCGGGTACTCGTGGCCACCGATATTGCTGCACGCGGACTGGACATCGACCGCCTGCCGCATGTCGTCAACTACGAGCTGCCGCATGTCGCGGAAGACTATGTACACCGGATCGGGCGCACCGCCCGTGCCGGCCAGGACGGCCATGCAGTGTCACTGGTATGCGTGGATGAGCTCAAACTGCTGCGGGATATCGAACGCCTGCTCAATCGCAAGATCGCAACGGAGATCGTTCCCGGTTACGAGCCGGATCCGCGTATCAAGGCCGAACCGATCCAGAACGGAAGGTCACAGAAACCCGCGCGAAAGAAGGTGGGCGGACACCGTAAGGGCCGGCCCGGCGGAGCCGCAGCAGCGACTGCCAAACGCAATCGCTCTTCAGGAAATCGCCGCTACGCGAGCTGACGGCGGGGCGGGAATCAGCCGCCGACGACGCGCGGCTGGTTCCCGAAACTCACCATCGGAAAACGCTCGGTAACGATCATTATCGGAACGGCGCTGGCCACCACCCGATAACTTCTGCTCATAAAATCGCCGTCGCTGATCCGGGCGACGGGTTCGGGCAGGTCGACCATGCGCTCGCGTCCAAACCACAATCCCTCGCGCAGCGTTTCGCTGCGATCATGGCGCAGAATCTGCCCGAGATTGCTGTCCCTCGCGTTGAGTGCTGTTCGCATGCTGACAGGAAGTCGTTCGATTGCCAGCAACGACTCGGCAAAGACAAACAAACGACCATCCAGCGCGCTCTGCAGCATGACCTGACGCCGAAGGACCTCGGCACCGGCCGGCAAATCCAGCCACTGATCGGCAGCCGCCAGCCGCACTACTTCCTGGCCAATCTGGCACGTCGTAACTTGTTCGAGAAAATAGGCGCAGATCGCGGTCGTGACGGTGCCATCCTTGACGAGCAGCATGCGCAGCACCGGCGGCAAATCTGCGAAATCGATAATCTCCAGGTGCCGCGGTCGCGACTCCTGCGCCATAAAAAATGCCGCCGTGGGATCGAACGTCGCAATGGCCTGTTGCATTGGATAGTGTCCTGTACGGCAAGGTCAGGGAATTTCGTATCAACACGCATCGGGCCGATCCGCGGACCACCGCGAACAGCCGCGTCCAAAGGCCCGAGAGTGTAGGCCGGAGGCCATCCGGCACACAAGTCAGTGCAGCCCTGCGGCCGCTGTCAGAGGCCGCCCAGCGTAAGGAAAGTGATCGCGTTTTCGTCTGTGATCGCGACCAGCTGCCGCGGCGCGATCCAGACGATATCCGTATCCGGCTCCAGCACGGAAAGAAACTTCAGCTCCGGCCGATCGGCGTCCCGCACCAGGTCAAGATATCCCAGCAGCGGTCGCTCCGCCGCGCCATACTGAAATACCAGCGCGCTGCCATCCGGTGAACAGGAGATTCGGCGGACCTCGCCCTGCGCGGGGTCGAGACAGAGCAATGTCTTGTCTCTGTCGGCACCGGTTTCGAGAAAACCGATTCGCGCATAGCCGTTGGTGGCGCTCCACTGCCCGAGCATGAAACCCGCTCCGTCCGGCGCGAAATCGATCGCGGTAAGAGTGTCGAGCCCGCCAGCGCTGGCGGGTAGCGTCACGCCCGCGCCGGCCTTACCGTTGTCGAGAGCGAAAACGAGGAATTCATGGCTATTCTCGGCGGTCTGGACCAGCAACCGCATTTGCACTGAATCGACCGTCCAGACGTCCGGCCAGCGCGGCCAGTCGTTATCGACCCAGGTCATCGTAAGCTTCTCGTCGGTGATCAGAAATCGAAATCTCGCAACACCCAACATGTCATCACCGACCATATCCGGAATCAACACGACTACGCGTTGTTGCCCGGGCAGCACTCGCACCGCGCCGAGTTCGGCTTCCTCTCCAAGCGATTCCCGGGCAAGCTCTTGCCCGTCTTCGTCGATCACCCGCAAATCACCGTCGGTATCGAGAATAAGAACCCGCCCACCGGCGAAAGCGCAAACCAAATCGGCTCCTTCCCGCTGCGCCAACAAGGGATGCGTGCTACGGCTGCTTACATCGAACATAAACAGCGACCCGGCATCCTGCACCACCAGCCGATCCCCCGCGACCGCCAGGCGATCTACTGCCAATGGCAACGTGAAATCACTACTCATGACCGCTGGGCAAAATACCGAAAAAGTCATCTACCGCGCGGAAATGCCGGGTCTTGTCTTTGCGACCGATGGTCTGTTCGCGGGTGCCGGCCTTTTCCACGGTCTTGCCATCGGGAGCCACACCAAAAACAGTGCCGTCAGGCATCATGTAAATCATTCGTTCAGATTTGCGCATCCGGGTTTTCCTGTAGACATCTATCCACGCCCGCGCGATGTGGTCCTTGTCCTGCAGACGCGGATCCCTCGGATCGTGGATGTCCTTGAACGCATACTTCAGAAATCGGGCGATATGCGGAGTTCCATTTGCCGGATTTTTGGAGGTATATCCGAGGACCACTGCGTTTGGAAAGGCATCGCTAAACACCGTTTTCGGGAAGGTCAATGTGTTACAGCCCACCAGCAGCAAGACTTTAACCGAGGGCCAGCTGGTTTCGAATAGTGCTCCGCGCAGCGCAGGCGCCCTGGTATTTCCAACCGCCCGATCCGATACCGGGTCTTCCCAGACCCTGGCCAGGTCGCCAATCGCCGTCACCTTCTGCGCCGCATCGACACTCGTGACGCTGGACTTGGCAGGACTCCAGTGCTGCTGCATGAATTTCCTGTAGGCAGTGGCCCCTTTGGCATCGAGGGTTTCCGCCTGCAGAAACAAACTTCCCTTCGTCTCTTCTGCCCACGCCGACAGCCATTCTTTTTTGTGAAACGGCTCGTTAAAAAACCCCGCAGGCAGGACGTTCAGCTTTTTCTTTTCCGCCCGCAACATCCCGATATCCGTCGTTCGAGCGAAATGGCCGGAGATATAGAACCACTCTGGCGCTATCGAGTGGTATTCCTGTAGTTCAGTTTGCTCGGGGCGGGTCCAGTAGTACGTCTTTTTATTCCTCGGCTCGTCCGGGGTCACTTCATGCCAGCCGCGCTTTTTCAGGAAATTTCGAAAATACTGAGAGTCGCGATCATCGAGCAACTCGAGGATTGCGAAGCGCGGGCCGGGGTAGAGCTCAAGCGTATTTCGCGTCGCATCCGATGGTTCACTGCGCGCAATACGGTGCTCCAGTTCAGCCACGGACCGCGGCCCCGCCACGCCGGCACATGACATGATTTCTAGCAGCCATGTTCCTGCTCCAACTTTGCAATCGTTTCCTGATCCGGTTTGCGGGTCGTGGCAATTTTTCGACGGTCCTGAAATCCGTTCATACCCTGGCGCGTCAGCTTGCCGAAAGCGCCATCGACACCGCCACACGGATGACCGATATTGGTCAGCCGCGCCTGCACACCTGCGGTGTCGTCATGGGGATCAAGCCAGCCCAGCTTCAGAACACGCACCTCTTTGTGGTTGGCAATTTTCAGCCTGGCCTGCGTCGCACTGGCCGGGATCGTCTCGGTAATCTCGCCGTCAGCACTGGTCCGGCCCTCAAGCGTCTCGGCATCCACCGTGAGGCGGTATTTTGTGTCGCCCACGGGCTTGCCATCGAATAGAAGCCGCAGGCGCAATTCCGCTTTTGCCACCTCGCGTTTGAAGCGGTGCCGGTTGTCTGTTGCTTCGTTGTATTCGCCGGTGGTGAGGTCGGGGATGTAGACAATATCTCCGGGAGCAAGGATGGTTGGATGATGGCGCCGCGCCCGCAGATCGGCGTTGTCCGGAAAACCCCATATCGATTGCCATGGCACACCTGCTGCCGCCGCAATACTCAGCAGGCAATCGCCGTCTTTGACTGTGTGCTTCGTCGGCATGGCGGCTTGTTCCTTCGCGCCGGTTTGTCCGTGTCGGGTTCTGAATCAGGGAAAGGCAGCGGCCGCAACACCTGCGCCGACCGCATTAGTCAAAGCATAGATCACGAAGTCGTAGATGGCGACTTGGATGACGCAGGTACTCATTCGCACGGAGGCCAGCGATTCAATGCCACCTCCCGGCGCCGCACGCCCGGCCGTCATTCGCTGCGCCAACCCTCAGAGTTGTTTCTTTATCGGCAGCAATCCGTACAACTTGACCTTGAAGCGTTTCCAGCCGCTGGTCTCCGGCTCCTTGTCAAACTCGACTTCTTCGCCGTCGATCTCGGTGTACCAGCGAATATTGCCTTTCTCATTCAATTGCAGCCGGTAGGTACGCGTTGGCAGTACAGCAAATATGCTCTCTGCAAGTTCCGCCGCCATTTCCGGATCGTCAATAATGACGCCCATTTCGGTGTTGATAAAAGCGGAACGCGGATCCCAGTTGAACGTACCGATGAATACTTTTTTACGATCGACAATGAATGCCTTCGTATGCAGCGTGCCGCCGGAGCGGGCGATTCCGCTCTTTTCCACGCCCGTCGCCTGCGCGTCCGGCCTGACCTCATACAGGCGCACCCCCTCCTCGAGCAGAGGCTTGCGCGAGGGCGCGTAACCCGAGTGCACAGCCGTGTGATTATTCGATGCAAGCGAATTGGTGATGACGATGGTCTCGACTCCGCGCTCGCGCATTTCGCCGAAGCCCTTGATCGTGGAATCCAGTGGTACGAAGTAAGGCGATATCACGATGATTTCTTTTTCTGCGGCAAGCAGAACCTCACGCATTGGCGTAAGAATCGACTCTGCCTGCTCCGCTTTCTTCTTTAACGCCTTGTCGGGCGAATCATAGATGAACTGATATGGGGCCCATAGATAATCGTCCGCGCTGAGCTGCACATAAGCCAGAATGTTATTCATCACGCCGGCATAGCGGGTCTCCTCCGCAAGCACCAGCGCATCGGCAATACGCTGCCGCATCTCACCGATCTCGCGATTCGAATCCGACGCCGGACTCATGATCGCCGGGACCGGAACCGCCAGTTCGTGATTCCAGTAGAGGTCGAACATATCCGAGACTTCATCGACGATGGGCCCAAGCACCAGCGTATCGAGATCACCGAAATTGACGTTCTCATCGGCTGCGAAGTACTCGTTGCCGATATTGCGGCCACCGATCACGGCGGCCTGGTTGTCCATGATGAAGGCCTTGTTATGCATGCGCCGGTTCAGGCGGCCGAAGTCAAACAACATATTCAGCGAACGCATATAGCGCCGCGCCCATGGATTGAACATGCGAATCTCGATATTCGGATGAGCATCGAGAGCCATCAGACCGCGGTCGTAGCCGCGAGTCAGCACGTCATCCAGCAGCAGGCGGACCCGGACACCGCGGTCGGCCGCCTTGAGCATGGCATCGATAAGCAAGAGGCCGGTCAGGTCGGAGTTGAACAGGTAATACATTACGTCTATCGTGCGTTCCGACCTCGCGGCACCGCCAAGCCGTATCGCCAACGCCTCGACCCCGTCCGGCATCAGGTGAAATGCCGATTGACCCTCGGGACCGGTTCCGACGGTATCGAATACGGCCCTGGCCAGATACGTGTCACTCGTGTCTTGTGGCGCAAGCGAGACCGATTCCGCCCTCGGATAATCGAAATCCACGCTGGCGCAACCGCCCAGCCACAGCAGAGCCAGCAGCAAAATGGCAGCCGTTTTGTTCCTTTCGGATCGGTGCATGGTTGAGCTTATTCCAGGGGGGTTGGGCCGGACACGCGGAGATTGTAAACAAGATCCTCATGAGTTGCGTCATCGTCCGCGACACATCGGCGCGTTTCGGCCAAATGCGGCCGCGCAATGGATGCCGCTGAATCAGCGTATTGCATCCCTGCTGCCCCCCGGCGCGGGCAGCGCCGCATCGCTCGCCCGATTCACATCCGCCTATCCCTCCCGCATGTTCATCGACCCTAGCATGCTTGCGCGCCTCGTATGATCCGGGGCAGAACCGGCCGCCGGGACGGCGACAGGCCGATGCGGGAGCAATCCTCAATTGGCCCATGTATCATTCCGCCCAGCGAGACTCAAAGCCGCCTGAGCTGTTGTCGTCAGGCCAGAACACACGGAGAGTTGGCTTTATGATCGATGGAAATGACATGGTCTTTCTGGCGCGACTGCAGTTCGCGTTCACTATCGCCTTCCACATTATTTTTCCGTCCTTCACGATTGGCCTGGCCAGCTACCTGGCCATGCTCGAGGGGTTGTGGCTAAAGACCCAACGCGACGTGTACCTGAAACTCTACCGGTTCTGGGTCAAGATCTTCGCGGTGTCGTTCGGCATGGGCGTGGTCTCGGGACTGGTCATGAGCTACCAGTTCGGCACTAACTGGAGCCTGTTCTCGGAGCTGACCGGTAACGTTCTCGGTCCGCTGCTCGGCTACGAGGTGCTGACCGCTTTCTTCCTTGAGGCCTCTTTCCTCGGGATCATGCTGTTCGGCTGGAACAAGGTCGGTCCGAAGCTGCATTTCACTGCTACCTGTATCGTTGCTGTTGGCACGCTGTTCTCGGCGTTCTGGATTCTGGCGGCCAACAGCTGGATGCAGACCCCCGCCGGATACGAAATCATCGATGGCGTATTCCATGCCACCGACTGGATCGAGGTGATCTTCAACCCCTCCTTCCCCTATCGTTTCGTGCACATGGTGCTGGCCGCCTACTGCACGACAGGTCTCGTCGTGGCTGCGGTCGGCGGTTACCTGCTGCTGAAAAATCCGGAGCGCGAAACCGCACGCGTGATGACCCATATGGCGCTCGGGTTTCTCGCAATCATGGTGCCGCTGCAGATGATCGCCGGACACGAACACGGCGCGAATGTCTACGAACACCAGCCGATCAAGCTGGCCGCAATGGAAGGGCACTGGGAAACCTACGACAACAACGCACCGCTGCTGCTGGTCGGTTTTCCGGACGAGCAAAACGAACGCAACGATTTTGAGATCTCCGTACCCAAGGTCGGCAGCCTGATCGTGGGCGGCTCGTTCGACAGCAAGATTCGCGGCCTGAAGGAATGGCCGGTCGACGAGCGGCCCCCGGTCGCTACCGTTTTCTGGAGTTTCCGGGTGATGGTTGGCATTGGCATGCTAATGCTTTTTATCGGGCTGTTCGGTGCATTGCTGATGTGGCGCGGGCGGGTGCAGGAACATCGCTGGTTTCTGCGCTTGTGCATGCTGTCGGGTCCGACCGGTTTCATTGCCGTCATCAGTGGCTGGATCGTGGCGGAGGTCGGGCGCCAGCCCTACACGGTATACGGCCTGCTCCGCACCGCGGACTCGGTATCGCCGGTGACCGCGGGAGCGGTAGGAACGTCGCTGATCGTTTTCGTTTTTGTCTACACGATCGTATTCGGCGCGGGTCTTTATTACATCCTGCAGCTGATTCGGCGCGGTGCGGAGGGACCGGCGCAGCCACCGAGCGCCGCCGCGAGCGAGCCGGTGCTCGGGACGCCGCTGGCATTGGGTCGCGACGGGCCGGAACTGTTCGGGGGGACTTCACGACAATGATCATGCTTATCCAGGTACGACGAGCATCACTCGGGGCGGGCCATCATGGACGCGATTAATCTTCCGTTCGTCTGGGCCGGACTGCTTGCCGTCGCCGTATTTCTCTATGTGATTCTTGACGGTGCGGATCTGGGCCTGGGCATTCTCTTCCCATTCGCCAACACCGACGAGGATCGCGACATAATGATGAACTCGATCGCGCCGGTCTGGGACGGCAATGAGACCTGGCTGATACTCGGTGGAGGCGGCTTGTTTGCCGCTTTCCCGAAAGCCTATGCGGCACTGATGCCAGCTATTTACATGCCGATCGGGTTCATGCTCACCGCACTGATTTTTCGTGGCGTCGCTTTCGAGTTTCGGTTCAAGGCGAGCGGATCCGGCCGCCGCATCTGGGACCAGGCGTTTCACTGGGGCTCGGTGGTGGCGACCTTTGCCCAGGGACTGATACTGGGCACGATCGTCCAGGGCATCGATCTCGAGAACGGGCGTTACGCCGGTGACATGTTCGGCTGGCTGACTCCGTTCAGCTTTGTCGTCGGATGCGCGCTGATCTGGGGTTACACACTGCTCGGCTCCACCTGGCTGATCATCAAGACCGAAGGCACCTTGCTCGAGTGGTCGCGCCGGGTCGGCGTCGTGTCGGCACTGGTCGTGGTGGTAATGATGGCGATCGTGAGTTTGTGGGTACCGGCGCTCGATGTTGCCGCCGCCCAGCGCTGGGGCATCAGTTATCCGGATATCGACTGGGGACGACTGGCACCCTTGCTGCCGATACCGTTTCTGGTTGCAGTCGGTTTCTGGCAGTTGCTCAAAAATATTCGCGGCGGCGCAACCTACGCGCCTCACCTGTGGGCCTCGTCGCTGTTTCTGCTTGGCTTTGTCGGTCTGCTGATCGGGATTTTCCCGTACCTGGTGCCTTATTCGCTGACGTTCTACGAGGCGGCAGCCGCGCCGAATTCGCAGGGCCTTTTGCTGGTCGGTGCAGTGATCATGCTGCCGATTATTCTCGGCTACACCGCATATGTGTTCTGGATATTCCGCGGCAAGATGAGCGCCGATGCCGGATATCACCACTAAACCGGAAGATGATTCCGCGGTGCCACGGCGCAAATCGCTGCGCAGGCTGGGCTGGTTCGTTGCGTTGTATTGCGCAAGTCTCCTCGCGTGGTTACTTTTCTCGTATGGCCTCAGGGGACTAATGGGACTCGGCGGGACCTGAACCGGATAGCGGTCCGTGAGGCCGGACCCGGCCGGCTGTAGAATTAGGATGTCGCATTGTCTCCCTCAAGCCGGACAACGTATGTCAGAAGACTCCCCACACCGTGCCGTTCGCAGTTTTGTCAAACGCGGAGGGCGCACGACCCGCGCACAGCAACGCGCGCTCGGCGAGTTGCTTGCCACGTACGGGGTTGCCGATGCGCCACGACCGCTGGACGCGCGCAACATGTTCGGCCGTGAAGCGCCGCTCGTGCTGGAGATCGGATTCGGCAACGGCGATACCCTTGCCGCGCTCGCCGCGCAGAACCCGGACAAGGTCTATCTCGGCATCGAAGTGCACGAACCGGGCATCGGGCACTTGTTGCTGCAACTGCAACGCGAGCGCACAGGCAACGTCAGAGTACTCCCTGGCGATGCGGTGGTAGTGCTGCGTGACGACATTGCCGATCAGGCACTGGACGAAGTGCTGATCCTGTTTCCGGATCCGTGGCCAAAGAAACGCCATCACAAGCGCCGGATCGTGCAGCCTTCGTTGCTCGACCTGCTGGCGGCAAAAATCCGCGCTGGCGGTTTGTTGCACATGGCGACCGACTGGCAGCCATACGCCGAGCACATGCTGGAAACGGTCAACGCCAGCCGCTGGTTCGACAATGTGGTCGCCGATCACGGCTTCGTGCCGCGTCCACACGATCGCCCGCCAACCAAGTTCGAGCGCAGGGGCCAGCGCCTCGGGCACCAGGTGTGGGATCTGCAATGCCGCCGCAATCGAACCGAACCAGAGCGGCCCGAGCGGCACCGGGGCGAGGCATGAGAGCCTGGCACCGGCGTTTATGGAACTTCACCGAGTCGCAGCGGCCGCGAGCTGCGGCCACCTCCTGAGGGAACTTCCGATGTCATGGATCACGGCCATTCTTTCAGGCTCGGTACTGGTCGCGGCGCTGCTGCGCTCGCCCTGGCGCAGCCTGGCACCCGGCCCGGCGCAACACGTGTTCTTTGGCGCCTGCGTCGCGATCCTGATGCTGTGGACAATGCGTGTCGATTTCGGCTCGGGTCTTACCCTGCATCTGCTTGGGATTACCACCGTGACCCTGATGTTCGGCTGGCCGCTGGCGCTTGTCGCCGGCGCCATAGTCACGCTGGGCTCGCCGTTGGCCGGGCTCGCCGAGTGGAGTCAGACTGCGGCGATTTTTCTTAGCCAGTGCGCCGTCCCGGTGGCAATCAGCTGGCAGATTTACCGGCTGTCGCAGCGACGGCTGCCGCACAATTTCTTTATCTACATTTTCATCTGTGCGTTCCTGGGCGCCGCACTCGCAATCGGCGCAGCGACCTTCACACAGTTTCTTTTATGGCGTCTCGACGGTGGGGTCAGCGGCCCCGAGACGGCCGCACTCACCCGGTTTCTTCCCCTCTATGCCTACCCTGAGGCATTCATCAACGGTTTCGTAATGACTGGCCTGGTCGTGGCGCGCCCGCACTGGGTCGCCAGCTTCGACGATGCGATCTATCTGCACGGCAAATAGGCATCCACGCACAGATACGGCCAAACCGTCCCATCTTTTTTGTGCTGTGCAGCGAATTCGTCGGTATTCCTTTGCACAGGATGACCGATAGGCTATAAGTTAGGTAACGGCTCACAACCCGAAGGTATTCGCCACACTCACAAAGAGGTCCTGCAATCATGTCCATCATCGCCCCGGTGATCGGCGACTGGTATCGCAACTCGACCGGCGACCTGCTCGAAGTGGTCGCGCTCGATAAATCGGATGCAACGATCGAAATCCAGTATTTCGACGGCACCGTTGAGGAGTTGGATTTCGACAGCTGGGAGGAGATGGCCATGCAGGCCGCTGAGCCGCCCGAAGACTGGTCGGGCTCGGTTGATATGGCGCGTGAGGATGTTACGGCCGACCGCGAAGGCCGCCGGCCGCATGACTGGAGCAGTCATCTCGACTATATCGACCGCTCCGACTAGGGGTTGTCGCCAGCCCCGGCGAGGGCAGAGTCCTCGCAGCTGACGAGTATCGTATTGTTGCTGACCCGGACACCCAGCTTCGTTAGGCGCTGCCCCACGCAGGGACCACTGACGCACATGCCGCTGTCCGGATCGAATCTTGCGCCGTGTCCGGTGCAGATAATCTCCGCCCTGTTGCGGTCGAGAAACACATCCGGCAGATAATTCAACGGCCGCCGGGCGTGCGGGCAGAGATTGACGTAAGCGCGGACCCGGCCCTCGACCAGTACGACGAATCCGCCGAATGCAAACCCGTTTGGCGGCAACGCAAACTCGCGTGCGCCCGGGTCCGGCAGACTATGCAAACTGCCGGCATCGATTTCGACGCTGCTCACCTGCATCCCGTGTGGCCGTAATCGCGAATACGCTGGAAGTTCCCCGAGGATTCGGTTTATGGATTTTACAACCGCGCAAGAGGCGGAGCTGGCTTTCTACCGGGCATTCGCCGACGGCAACTTCGACCTGATGCGCGCGGCCTGGGACAACGAGGATATCGTCTGCGTGCACCCGGGCGGACCGCTGCTGCAGACGCCCGCCGATATCCTGATGAGCTGGCAACAAATCCTGGCCGCTCTTGGCCCGGTCGACCTCAAGGTCGAAGTTGTTTATCGCCTGGCCCGGCCCGATCACGCCATTCATGTGGTCAGGGAGAGATTCAATCGCCCCGAACAGCCAGCGCAACCGCCGGTCATCGCCACCAACGTATATCGGCGCAGCCGCGCCGGCTGGACGATTTGCGCCCATCACGCGTCCACAGAGCCGCAGGCGGCTGCATCCTCGCGCGGCGCCCCCCTGCACTAAACTGCGCCCGCACCAGTTGCGGTACCGCTAACCGCCGAGCCCCCGGGGCCGGGGCCAGGGCCGGTTTCTGTCCTGCGGATGATATAGATAATCAGGGCAATCGCGGGTATTCCGGTGGCTGCTGCGTAAGCAAAGAAAGTGGGGTAGCCGAAAGCCTCGACGACCACTCCGGACCAGCCGCTGATGAACTTGCCCAGCACCGACATCAGGGAGCTGAACAACGCATATTGGGTCGCCGTGTAAGCCTGATTGGTCAGGCTCGACAGATACGCGATAAACGCGACACCCGCGAGCCCCATGCTCAGATTGTCACCGCTAATAGTGAATACCAGCACCCGAATGTCGGGCCCGGCGTAAGCCAGCGCCATGAACATCAGGTTGGTGATGGCGAGCATCACCGCGGCCAGCAACATCGTCCGCAACGTCCCCCAGCGGGCGACCAGCACACCGCCGAGCGCGGCGCCCAAAAGTGTCATGAAGAAACCAAAAATCTTGGACACGCTGGCAATTTCGGATTTGCTGAAACCGAGATCGAGATAAAACGGGTTGGCCATGATGCCAAGCACCCGGTCACTGATGTTGAAACAGAGGATCAGCGCCAGCAATACCAGTGCAAACTGTCCGTTGCGGCGGAAAAACTCGACGAACGGCGACACCACCGCGGCACCCAGCCAGGCACTTGCCCTGCTCAATACGCCACCGCGTCCGACATGCCCGGACATCCAGCCCGCAATCTCCGCCTCCATCGCGGCCACCTGGTCATCGCGTTTGTGCTCGGGCTCGCGGATAATCAGCGCGGTGACAAACCCGATAGCCATCAACCCGGTCATGGCGAGATAGGCGACCGACCAGTCATAAAAATCGGCGAGATACAGCGCGCCGGCCCCGGCCACCAGCACGGCCGCGCGGTACCCGAAGTTGTAAGTCGCGGCCATCGCCGCCTGGCGGTATTCCTCTACCGCTTCGATCCGGTAGGCATCGATGGTGATGTCCTGGGTCGCCGAAGAAAACGCCACAACCAGCGCCATCAGCGCCACGCTGATGATATCGACCGAAGGATCCAGCCTCGACAGCGCAAACAGGCCCGCGCCAATGCCGACCTGGGCCAGTAGCATCCAGGAACGCCTCTGCCCGAGCAGCCGGCCAAACAGCGGCAGACGCAACCGGTCCACCAGCGGTGCCCACAGGACCTTGATCGAATACATCAGCCCGACCCAGGCAAAAAATCCGATCGTCGCCTTGTCGATACCGTAGTCGCGCAACCACGCCGACATCGTCGAAAACACCAGCGGAAACGGCAACCCGGCCGAGAACCCGAGAAACAGCATCGCCAGCACGCGGGGGTGACGATAAACCCCCAGCGCCTCCCACCAGCCGGAGAAGCGGCCTGGCGCGCGGGGATCAGAGAGCGGCGAAGTCATAGTCTACTGTCAGCGGTGCATGGTCCGAGAAGCGCTGATCCTTATACACCGCAGCCGTCCGTGCCGTCTCCGCAAGCCGCGGTGTGGCGACCTGGTAGTCGATGCGCCAGCCGACGTTGTTATCCCAGGCGCGGCCGCGGTTGGACCACCAGGTGTACTGGTAAGGGCCCGTGCTGATCCGGCGATGCGCATCGACAAAACCGGCGGACCCAAACAGCCGGTCCATCCATTCGCGTTCCTCCGGGAGAAAACCCGAGTTCTTCTGATTCTGTTTCCAGTTCCTCAGGTCGACCGGCTTGTGCGCGATATTCCAGTCGCCGCAGAGCACGTATTCGCGTTTGCGGCGGCGTATCCGGCGTAACGTCCCGGAGAACTCATCGAGAAAGCGAAATTTCGCCTCCTGGCGCGCCTCACTCGAGGAACCCGACGGCAAATAAAGCGAGACGACGCTGAGCCCGTCGACCTCAACCTCGAGATAGCGTCCCTCGGCATCGAATTCCGCCGAGCCAAAACCGTGCACCACCCGTTTCGGTTTGTGGCGGCTGTAGACCGCGACCCCGCTATAGCCTTTCTTCTCGGCATCCTCGTAGAACACGTGATACCCGCGCGGGCGAAACTGTTCGTGCTCGAGCTGGTGTTCCTGTGCCTTGGTTTCCTGCAGGCACACGAAGTCGGCGTTCTGGCGCTCCAGCCACTGGAACATCCCCTTGCGCGCCGCCGCGCGAATGCCATTGCAATTCAACGAGATCACACGGATCGCCATCAACTCCTCCGCCACTGTCACAACCGGGGCTGCATTGTTGCACAAGGTCGGCGCGGCGCGGGCAAACGATGCGATAATTCGCGCGCCAGCAACGGGAGTCGAACATGCAGGTCTACCAGACGGACTTTATCGATCTCGCGGTCGAAATGGGTGCACTCAAATTTGGTGAGTTCACGCTGAAATCGGGCCGCGTAAGCCCGTATTTCTTTAATGCGGGCTCACTCAATACCGGACGCGCGCTCGATACGCTCGGGAAATGTTACGCGGCAGCGATTGTCGCCAGTGAAATCGAGTTCGATCTGCTTTTCGGCCCCGCCTACAAGGGCATCCCGCTGGCGGCCGTCGTCGCCGCCGCGCTCTATCGCGAACACGGGCGGGATATCGCCTACGCATTCAACCGCAAGGAAGCGAAGGACCATGGCGAGGGCGGCAATATCGTCGGTGCGGCACTCGCCGGTCGCGTATTAATCGTCGACGATGTCATTACCGCCGGGACCGCTATCCGCGAGGCCATCGGCATCATCGAGGGGCAGGGCGCGCAGCCGGTTGGAGTAGCCATCGCAGTTGATCGCCAGGAACGGGGCCAGGGCAGCCTGTCGGCGGTGCAGGAAGTGGAACAGCAACTCGGGCTCGGCATCGCCAACATCGTCGGTCTTGCCGATCTCATCGCGTATTTGCGCCGCATCGGCCGCGACGAAAGAGTTGTTGCAATGCAACAATATCGCGAGAAATACGGCGTCTCGAGCGATTAATGAGCGCTGGTTCTCAGTTTCGGCATTGCCTGGCTGCGAGCGCCCCGGCCTGTGCTATAAAACGCGGCATGACGCGGATTATGTTTACAGCCCTGGTTTTGTTTGGCCTGGCGGCAGCGGGCCCGGCAATGGCCCAGGTGTACAAATGGACCGATCCGGATTCCGGTGACACCGAGTACGCACACGCGATGCCGGTGCGCGATCCGCGGATCAAGGTCATTTTCGTCATTGACGAAAAAACCGGTGTCGTCACAGAAACCATCCGCTACCTGACGCCCGAGGAAGAACAGGAACTCAGGGCCCAGGACGATGCCCGGCGCAAGCAGAAAGAACGCGACTCTTATCTGATAAAGACCTTCCTGTCGGTCGAGGAAATCGAGCGGCTGCGGGATGAACGTGTCGAGACGCTGGATGCACAGATCCAGGTCAAGGGCGCGCTGGCCTTTGGCCAGGAAAGCAAACTGGCCGAGCTCAAGGCGGAGCTCGCTCAGTACAATTTCCCGGTCAAACCGGACTCGGATCTGCCGCCGGCGCCGGAGAATCTGCTTCTCGATTACGCCAGCACTCTCGAACAGGCGGACACCTATCGCGACGACGTCGAGGCGCTGGAGGACCGCAAGACCAAGATCAACACCCAGTTCGCCGCCGACATCAAACGATTCCGCGAGCTCAAGGGCCTGAACGCCTCAAATTCTCAGTAGCGTACCGCCTGATGCTTGCCGGTGTGGCCGAATCCGCCGGCGCCGCGATCGCTTGCAGAGAACTCCTCAACGACCTCGAATTGCGCCTGGACCACGGGCACGATGACCATTTGCGCCAGGCGTGCGCCCGGTTCTATCTCGTAGGCATGCGGACTGCGGTTCCAGCACGACACATAGACCTGACCCTGGTAATCCGAATCGATCAGCCCGACCAGGTTACCCAGGACAATGCCGTGCTTGTGGCCAAGCCCCGAGCGCGGCAGCAGCACCGCGGCCAACTGCGGATCCTCGATGTGCATGGCAAACCCGGTCGGGATCAGCTCGCTGCACCCGGGTTCCAGCAGTATCGGCTTTTCTATACAGGCACGCAGATCCATGCCCGCCGAACCCGGCGTCGCATAGTCAGGAAGGGGAAACTCGGTTCCCAGCCGCGAGTCGAGAATCTTTAACTGGATAGCACGCATCATTTTTGCTTCCGCCTACCGGCTGTGATTGGGTGGGCGCGGTCAGGCCGCATCCGATCGGCTGGCGGCGCGGGCACGGGCGGCGATCAGTTCGACCAGCTCGACCGCCAGCTCGCGTTTGCCGGAAAGCCCTATTTCACGTTTTCCGTCAGCCCAGAACACCACGACCTCGTTTTCGTCGCAATCAAACGCGCGGCCTTCGCCGACCAGGTTGGCAACGATCATGTCGAGGCGCTTGGCCTCGAGCTTCTCCAGCGCATGCGCTTCGAGATTCTCGGTCTCAGCCGCAAAACCGACTGTAAACGGACGCTCTGGCGGGGCAAGCGCAGCGACGCTGCGCAACGTATCCGGCGCCCTGGTCAGTTTTAATTCGAGCCGCTGGGCATGTTTCTTGATCTTGTGCTCGGCGCTGTGCTCCGGACGATAGTCCGAAACTGCGGCCGCGCCGATAAATACGTCGCTGCCCGGTAGCTGCGCATGCACGGCCGCATACATGTCCTCAGCGGTCTGCACATCGAAGCGCTCGACACCGGCCGGCGTCGAAAGGGCCACCGGTCCGGTCACCAGCCTTACCCTGGCGCCGGCAGCGGCCGCAGCTTCCGCCAGCGCAAATCCCATTTTTCCCGAGCTGCGATTGGTGATGTAACGCACCGGATCGATCGGCTCCCGGGTCGGTCCGGCGGTAATCAGCAGACTCAAACCGGCGAGCCCTCCCTCGCCACTTTGCAAAACCATCGTTGCGATATGCTCCGGCTCGAGCATCCGTCCGGGACCGGTTTCGCCGCAGGCCTGATCGCCAAGCCCGGGGCCGAGGATTGTGACGCCGCGCTCAGCGAGCTTTGCGATATTGGCGCGGGTCGCAGCATTGGACCACATTACCCGGTTCATGGCCGGCGCAACAAAAACCGGTGCTTCGGAGGCGAGACACAGTGTCGCCAGAAGATCGTCGGCCATGCCCGCGGTCAGGCGGGCGAGAAAGTCGGCACTGGCCGGCGCAATGACGATTTTGTCGGCCCAGCGCGCGAGTTCGATGTGCCCCATCGCCGCCTCGGCGCCGGCGTCCCACAGACTGCTACGCACCGGCGAGCCGGAAACCGCCTGGAAAGTCAGGGGAGTGACGAATTGCTCGGCTCCGGCGGTCATCACAACACGGATCTCGGCACCGCGCTCACGCAGCCGGCGCACCAGGTCCGGCGCTTTGTACGCCGCGACGCCTCCAGTGACGCCGAGCAGTATTTTGACGGGTCTTGCCTCTGTCATAGCCTGCCGCCGCAAATCAAACGGAGCAGCAGGATAGCACGAAGAAATCCCCTGAAACTCGGGTTGAGCCGCGAATTTCCGCAGCCGAAAATGCGCAGATAACCACGGAGCAGACCTTGAGCCGAACAGACAATCCAGCTTCGCCAGGGCCGCATAATCGCGGCGAAACGTTGCGCGGGCTTTCAGATGCCGAATTGCTCGCACAGCTACTGGGTGCCGGCAGTCGCCCGCTCGCGGCTGCTTTATTGCAGCGCTTCGGCAGTCTGCGTGGCATCTGCAGCGCCGGCTTCGCGTCGCTGAGCCGGTGCCCCGGGCTCGGCCCGCAACGGGCGTCCCGGTTGCCGGCCGCGCTCGAGGTGTCACGCCGCTATTACTACGAGACGATACGCCTCGGCCCGGCGCTTGAGAGCCCGGAAGCCACCCGCCGCTTCCTGCTAGCCGAACTACGCGATCTCCGTCATGAGGTCTTCGCCTGCCTGTTTCTCGACAACCGCCACCGGGTGCTCGCTTTCGACATCCTGTTCCGCGGCACTATCGACGGTGCCAGTGTCCATCCGCGCGAGGTTGTCACCGAGGCACTGAGACGCAACGCCGCCGCAGTGATCCTGACCCACAATCACCCCTCTGGCGTAGCCGAACCCAGCGATGCCGATCGCCGGATTACGCTGCGCCTGCGCGAAACGCTGGCCCTGCTCGACATTCGCGTTCTGGATCACCTCGTCGTCGGCGACGGTGTCTGCGTGTCCTTCGCAGAACGGGGGCTGTTATGACGGGTTTTGACTTCACCCCCTTCGGCTGCTACATTACGCGGCTTCGCGTCGTCCGCCGAACGTTGGCGATGATAAAGAAAAATTAGGTTTTTCAAGGGCTTAACTAATGTCCAAAGTCTGCCAGGTTACAGGTAAGCGCCCGGTCGCAGGGAACAATGTATCCCATGCGAACAACAGAACCCGCCGCCGCTTCCTTCCAAATCTGCATACGCACCGTTTCTGGCTCGAGAGCGAGAAGCGTTTTGTGCGTCTGCGTGTCTCCAACAAAGGTCTGCGGATCATCGACAAGCTCGGCATCGACAGCGTCGTCGCCGATCTTCGTTCCCGTGGCGAGAAAGTCTGAAGCGGAGGATTAAACGATGCGAGACAAAATTAGACTGGTATCGACCGCAGGAACAGGTCATTTCTATACGACGACCAAGAACAAGCGCAATCATCCCGAGAAAATGGAAGTCCGCAAGTTCGACCCGCGGGTGCGCAAGTACGTTCCGTACAAAGAGGCCAAAATCAAGTAGTTCCCGGGTCGCGCACGCCGAGCAATAAAAAAGCCCGCCTGAAGCGGGCTTTTTTGTCGCTCGGAAAAACGGCTCAGGCCGGCGCGACGGTGTAGTGCTTCAGCGCCCTGGCGTAATCCTGCAGGACCTTGATCCCGCTGGCCTCGGCCTGCGCGCACCATTCCTTGAGCTGGGCAATCAGCCGTTCGTTGCTGACATGCCTCCCCTCCCACAATGCTTGCAGACGCTCGCGGAATTCGACCACCGTCGCGAGCTTCGGATTGTTTTCGAGCAAAGCGCGCAGACGTTGGCGCGAAGCTTCGTCGAGGAGCTGCGGGCGCCGGACCAGCAAGCGGCGGGCGCGGCGGGTGATGCTGTCGCGGTCCATCTCGGTGCGAAACACCGGCAATGTCACATTGCGCGTGTACTCGCGCAAAATGTGCATGCGATTGACGATCAACGCTCTGACCGTTTCCAGATCGATTTGCTCACGCTCATCCTCGAACTGCAGCTTGGGCGCTACTTTCTTGACCCTGGCCAGACCGACGCTGGAAAAAATGGTCAGCCACATCCAGCCGATGTCGAACTCCCAGCCGCGCATCGAGAATTTCGCCGAGCTCGGGAAAGCATGATGGTTGTTGTGCAGTTCCTCACCGCCGAGGAATATACCCCACGGCACGATATTGGTGGCCGCGTCCTCGGTTTCGAAATTGCGATAGCCGCTGTGGTGGCCAATCCCGTTGATCACGCCTGCCGCAAGCAGCGGCATAGACGACATCTGCACCGCGATCATGATCAGGCCGGCAACACCGAACATCAGCAACATCGCAATGACGAAAATCAGGATGCCGAGATAAGAATGACGGTAATAGAGCTGGTTCTCGAGCCAGTCGTCGGGGCAACCGCGCGAGTATTTCTCCAGTGTCTCCGGATCGGTCGAATGCTCCTTGTACAGCTCCGCCCCTTCCAGCAGAACTTTCTTGAGGCCGAACACGACCGGGCTGTGCGGGTCTTCTGCGGTCTCGCACTTGGCATGGTGTTTGCGATGCACGGCGACCCACTCGCGAGTGGTCATGCCGGTCCCCATCCACAACCAGAAGCGGAAGAAATGGCGCAGCACGGGGTGCAGATCGACGCCGCGATGGGCCTGATCGCGATGGAAGTACAACGTGACCCCGGTAATGGTGACCTGTAGCATCACGAGACTGATAATGACGTATCCCCAGAAACTGAGATCGATCAGTCCGTACATGTGATCGTGGATAAATTGCATGGGGAGAGACCCCGGACGTAGTGGTTTGGGGAAACTATACCGGATCGGATACTGCCCGACCAAAGAACTGGCTCAAGCTTTATCTTGCGATCCGACCACCGCTCGACCGTCCCGCAACGGCCGCCAAGTACCGATTTGCCATGCCAGAACTGCCCGAAGTCGAAACGACCCGCCGCGGTGTTGCACCGCACATCGCCGGACGGACAGTCCGCGATGTCATCGTGCGCGAGCGGCGGTTGCGCTGGCAGGTGCCACGGCGGCTGCGCGCAGAATTGCGTGGAACGATTCTCGCTGTGCCGCGGCGGCGTGGCAAATACCTGCTTTTCCCTGCTGACTCCGGAACCGCAATCATCCATCTCGGGATGTCCGGCAGCCTGCGCATGGTGGCGCACGCTACGCCGCTGACTAAACACGATCACATCGACATCGTGCTCGACGGACCTTACCGGATGCGCTACAACGATCCGCGCCGGTTCGGGGCGCTGCTGTGGACCCGTGCCGATCCGCTGCGCCACCCGCGCCTCGCCGGACTCGGACCGGAGCCGTTCGATGCGGCTTTTTGCGGCGCCTATCTGCACCGCCTTGCGCACGGCCGCAGGAGCGCCGTCAAGCAGTTCATCATGGATGCATCGGTCGTGGTCGGGGTCGGCAATATTTACGCCAACGAGGCACTATACCGGGCCGGGATCGACCCCAGGCGCGCTGCCGGTCGCATTAGCGCCGCGCGCATGTCCAGTCTCGCCGGCGCCGCAACCGAGGTCCTGAGCGAGGCGATCGAAGCCGGCGGTACGACGTTGCGAAATTTCGTTGGCGGTGACGGCGAGCCGGGCTATTTCCAGTTCGATCTCGATGTCTATGGCAAGGAGGGCCAGCCCTGCCCGGGTTGCGGCACGGCGATCAGGCGCTGCTGGATCGGTCAGCGCGCCACGTTTTTTTGCTCAGCGTGCCAGCGCTGAACGTCAATAAACCCGGCCTTCGCCCTCGCCGCGTGGATCCGAGGCCGCCTCGACTTCGCCGCTTTGATAATCCCAGGTGACCACCTGCAGGTTGCCGTAGGGACGCGTCAGCGCTTTGAGTTCGTGCCCCAGGCCCACCAGCGCGGCCTGACGCTCCGCAGCGATCGAATCGGGCTCGAAACTCACCAAATCCGGCAGATACTGATGGTGGTAGCGCGGCAGGCTCACCATCTCCCCGGCACTGGCGCCCTGGTGCCAGGCGAGGCTTGCGAGCAGCACCATGGAAATGATGCGGCTGCCACCCGGCGTCCCGAGTATCGCAATGCCGCGGTCGGATTCCAGAAAAGTCGGAGTCATACTCGATAGCATGCGCTTGCCGGGGACGATCTTGTTGGCGTCGGCACCGACCAGCTGATAGCCGTTGGGAACGCCGGCCTTGATCGAGAAATCATCCATCTCGTTGTTAAGAAACACGCCGGTACCCGGCGCCATGTAGCCCGAACCAAACCAGAAGTTAAGCGACAGGCTGGCGGCGACGCGATTGCCGTCGGCGTCCATGACCGAGAAATGGGTCGTCTCGGTACCCTTGGCGCCGGCCGGCAAAATACCCGGGAGATCGGCGCTCGGAGTAGCCTTGTCGAAGCGTATCGAGGCCCGTTGCCCTGCCGCATAAAACGGATGGGTAAGCCGGTCGACCGGGACGTCGACGAAATCCGGGTCGCCGAGGTATTCGGCGCGGTCGCGAAAGGCCCGCCGCATCGCTTCAATCACCAGGTGCTGCGCCGTGACCGGCTCCAGTGTCTCCAGCTGGTAACCGGCCAGCATGCCAAGGGCATTGATCAGTGCAACGCCTCCCGAAGACGGTGGCGAGGCGGCGATAACCCGCATGCCGCGATACTCGCCGACCACCGGTTCGCGCTCGACAACCCGGTACGATCTGAGGTCCTCGCGAGTCCAGATGCCACCGCCGGCACGCGCGCCCGCCACCAGCCGGGCGGCAACATCGCCGTCATAAAAACCCGCCGCGCCATTCGCCGCCATTGCCTCCAGCGTACTTGCCAGATCGGGTTGGCGGATCACGAATCCGAGCTCGGGTAATTCCCCGCCGGGCAGGAACACCTCGGCCCCGGCCGGCCAGCGCTGCAACAATTGCAGCTTGAATCGCAAGCCTGCCCGCAACCGCGGGTAAAGCGGGAAGCCGTCGCGCGCAATCCCAATCGCCGGGGCGAGATTCTCCGCGAGACTGAGTTTGCCGTAGTTTTCGGTGATGTGCGCCAGGCCCGCGGGCTGACCCGGAATCCCGGCAGCGAGAGGGCCGTCCATCGATGCCCGCGGGATGGGGTTACCCGCCGCGTCGAGGTACATGTCGCGGGTGGCCGCGCCGGGTGCAACCTCGCGGCCATCCACCATCACATCGAAACCGTCAGCGGCTCGGTGCAGCAGCCAGAAAGCGCCGCCGCCGAGCCCGGAACCATTTGGCTCGACAACCGCCAGCGCAGCGCTGATCGCAACCGCCGCATCGAACGCGTTACCGCCTTTCTCCAGCACCTCCCTACCGGCCGCGGTGGCCAGCGGATGCGCGGTTGCAATCGCCGCCCGCGAGGGACGCGGTTCAGCGGCGGCAGCGGCACCAAAAAAAACAAGCGCCAACGCGGCAATCGCCCAGCGCCGACCCAGGGAAGAGATTCCGTTAATCATAACTTTGCTGATTCCGCATCAATCCGGACAAACTCGCAAAACCGCGCTATTCAACCGCCGCGCTGCTGCCGCTTGAGATTCAGCGCGGCAACCACATCGGCATGCACAAACGGCGACACATCGCCGCCGAGCAACGCAATCTCGCGAACCATGCTCGACGAAATGAAACTGAAGGCCTCGGTCGGCGTCAGGAATACGGACTCGACCTCCGGTGCCAGCGCCCGGCTCATGTTCGCAAGCTGGAACTCGAACTCGAAGTCCGACACTGCGCGCAAACCACGGATCATCACATTGATGCCGTTTTGCCGCGCGAAATCGACAGTCAGGCCATCGTATCCTGTGATCTCGACGCCTTCGACGCTCGCCAGTACCCGTTTCGCCAGCGCCACACGCTCCGTGAGCGAGAACAACGGGGCTTTGCCGGGGTTGGCGGCTATCGCGACGACGACGCGGCCAAAAATCCGCGCCGAGCGGCGGAGCAGATCGTAATGGCCATTCGTGATCGGGTCGAAGGTTCCCGGATACAACGCGGCTGCGCCCATATTGTTTGGTCCCCTGGACTATTATTCTCGTCCCAGCGCCGTCCGTCTTGCGAGTCGGTAAGCAACCTGGCCGGCACGTTTTTGCCTGTGCCAATCCCAGCCTACCGGTAACGGCAGCGTATCCAGATCGAATTCGGATTCGACGTAAAGCGCCGCTGTCGGTGCGAGCCAGCCGCGGCGCCCGAGCAGTGTACACAATTCCGCAAGGTAACCGGACCGGAACGGGGGATCGACAAACACGACATCGAAAGCCTGCGCGGGCTGCGCCAAATAGTCGGCGGCATCGACACACAGCACTTCGCCGCGACTGCATTCGAGGCGGCTCAGGGATTCGCGGATGGCTGCACAGGCCGCGCGGTTTTTTTCGACAAACACGGTCTCGGCAGCGCCACGTGACAGGGCTTCAAAGCCCAGTGCGCCGCTGCCGGCGAACAAATCCAGACAGCGCGCCCCCACGATTTCGCCACGCAGCCAGTTAAACAAGGTCTCCCGCACCCTGTCGGATGTCGGCCGCAGTCCTGGCAACGACGGCAACGGCAGACGGCGGCCACGCCAGTTGCCACCGATGATTCGCAGCGACCCGGGTCTGGCCCCGGGCCTCCCGGGCGAACCGGACCTGCGGCTCACCGGACGCCACGCTGTGGTAAAAACCGGCAGTCAAAACAGGGCATCTCAGGGCTCCTTTCTTTGCCCGCGGACTTTACCTCATCAGCGCCGGGTACGACCGCGTGCGCCGCCGACCCGCTGCAAACCGGGCCAGCCGCGGCGGCCGCGAAGGCGGTACCCGTTAGACCGCACATTATGTAAACGAGCGTCATGCGACCCCAGCCAATACGGCCCGACAGACCTTTAAATCAACGCTGGCGCCACGGCAGCCACTGCAACGCACGGCAAAGGTATCGAAACGCCCCGTCACTTCACCGGGGCGGCATCGAAAATGGCCGCTCGCGCCATTGCAAACGGGCCACGGTCAAAGCCGGGTTGCGGCTGCAGCGCTCACGCTGAAATCGGCGCAGTACCCGATGCCTCGCGCCGCTCGCGGCCGCCGGCGACACCTGGCACGACGACCATTCGTTGATACCTCGCTCCCGGCTGGGTACCTTATGCACTCCCCGGCCGCCGGCCCGTTAGCGCTGGCGCTAGAATGAGAAGCTTTTCCCATGTTTCGTAAAGCATCCAACAAGGACGCGGCAGAGCCCCAACCCGGCTTTATCAAACGTCTGCGCGCCCGTCTGAACCGGGGTGATTCGTGGCTGACACGCGATATCAAAGACCTCATTCCGGGCGGGAAAATCGACGACGACCTGTTCGAGGAACTGGAAACACGACTGCTGCTTTCCGACGTCGGTGTCGAGGCGACCGAGGACATCATGCAGCAGCTGAGAAAAGACCTGCGCCGCACCGAACTCGCAAGCGCAGAAACCGTCTTTCAGGGACTCGAAAACGGCATGCTCGAAATTCTGGCCCCGTGCGAGGTGCCGCTGGAGATCGCGTCCGCGACAAAACCGTATGTGATCCTGATGGTCGGCGTAAACGGCGCGGGCAAGACCACGACCATTGGCAAACTGGCGCGACGATTTCGCGATCAGGGCCTGTCGGTGATGCTGTCGGCGGGCGACACATTCCGCGCGGCTGCCGTCGAACAGCTTCAGGCGTGGGGCGAACGCAACGACGTGCCGGTCGTCGCGCAGCAGCCCGGCGCCGACCCTGCGGCTGTCAGCTTCGACGCACTGCAATCCGCCCGTGCCCGCGGGATCGACGTGCTGATCGCCGATACGGCCGGCCGACTGCACAGTCAGACCGGTTTGATGGCGGAACTCGCAAAAGTCGTGCGGGTCATGAAAAAAATCGATCCCGATGCACCGCATGAGGTAATGCTGGTCCTCGATGCCGGTACGGGACAGAATGCGCTCGCGCAGGCGCGCGAGTTTCGTGACGCCGCCGGCGTCACCGGTCTGGCCGTCACCAAGTTGGACGGCACCGCGAAAGGCGGGATTCTCGTTGCGATCGCACGCGATCAGAAATTACCGATACGATTCATCGGGGTGGGCGAACAGGCCGAGGATCTCGACGTGTTCTCCGCCCGCGAGTTCGTTTCCGCTTTGCTTACTCCGGCAGCGGGCAACGGCGAAAAGTGATCCGGTTCGAACACGTCTTCAAGCGCTATCCGGGCAGCCACGAAGCCTTGTCGGATCTCAGCCTGCACCTGCGCGCCGGCGAGATGAGCTTTCTGACCGGCCATTCCGGTGCCGGCAAAAGTACGTTGCTGAAACTGATCGCGCTGATCGAACGCCCGACCCGTGGTCAGGTCATTGTCAACGGTCAGAACACGGCGCGCGTATCGCGCCGCAGGATTCCCGCCTACCGCCGCCGGATCGGGATGGTATTTCAGGATCACAAGCTTTTGCACGATCGCACGGTGTTTGACAACGTGGCGCTGCCATTGCTGGTCGCCGGTATCGGCCATCGCGAAGCCGGCCGCCGGGTTCGCGCGGCACTCGACCAGGTCGGGCTGCTCGGGAAGGAAAAACTGGCGCCGGTGCAGCTCTCGACGGGCGAACAACAACGGGTCGGTATTGCCCGTGCCGTGGTCAGCAAACCGGATATTCTGATCGCCGATGAACCAACCGGGAATCTGGACCCGGAATTGTCTCTCGAGATCATGGAGCTGTTTCAGCGATTCAATGAGGTTGGGGTCACGATTGTCATCGCAAGCCACGACCACCAGCTGGTGGAACGCCTCGGCATGCGACGGCTGGAGCTGGAACATGGCCGGCTGGCCGAACCCGCGGCGGCGGAATACTGACGGATGGCCAGGCGCAAGAACAGGCCGGTTCGCCAAACGCGGGGCGCAGAAAGCAAGCGCACCCGCAGTCGGCACGGCAGCACTCCGACGGAAAAACGCCACAATCCGCTGGCGGCCTACCTGTTACGCCACCTGCAGAATTTTCTCGGCACACTCGGCCGGATTTGCCGCCATCCCGTAGCGAGTCTTATGACAATGTCGGTCATCGGCATAGCGCTCGCACTACCCGCAGCGCTGCACCTGATCGTGGACAACGGTCGCGCGATCGTCGGAGGTTGGGACAGCGTCGCCGACCTGTCGGTCTATCTCGACCGCAATGCCAGCGCGGAAGCAGCTGATGAACTGGCCAGTGCTCTCGCGGCCGAAGAAGCCGTAGTCGCAACAGAGGTCATTTACGCTGACGAGGCACTGCAGCAGTTTCGCGAACTCAGCGGGTTTGGCGATGCGATCGACGGGCTGGCGCAAAATCCTCTGCCGCACCTGGTGGTCGTCCGGCCGCAGCCAGGGCTAACGCCCGCTGCCATCGAGGCTCTCGGCGCCGCGATCTCCAGCCGGTCCGGTGTCGACGTCGTGCAGATGGATTCGGAATGGGTCAGCCGCTTCCAGGGTCTGCTCGATATCGTGCGCCGGGGTGTCGGGCTGGCGGCGCTGGTGCTGGCGATAGGGGTCATTCTCATCGTCGGCAATACCATCCGTCTCGATATCGAAAACCGGCGCGATGAAATCGAAGTCAGCAAGCTGATCGGTGCCAGCGATGTGTTTATCCGCCGCCCGTTCTTGTATAGCGGTTTCTGGTACGGGCTTGGTGGCGGCGCAATCGCGTTGCTGATCGTGTTCGGCGGGATGTGGCTGCTGGCCGGCCCGGTGCAGCGCGTTGCCGGTCTTTACGGCAGCGAATTCCGCCTCTCCGGGCTGGACCTGCCCGCCGCGTTGGCGGTCCTTGCCGGCGGCGCGGTACTGGGCTGGCTCGGCTCCTGGTTCGCCAGCACCCGCCATCTCCGGCGAATTGAGCCAGGACACGACCTATAAATACATAACTCTTTGTTTTATATGTATTTATATATTGGTGCACTGCGGAACTTCTTATCTTCTTAGCACTCCAATTCGTAGAGTGCTAAAATTGTCTGTCTATTTTGGAGGTGCTATCGCAACTATGCCTAACGCGCTTGCTCGCAAACACAGTGATTTGATGCTCGCCGGGCCGATCGGGAGTCTCGACGCCTATACACAAGCCGTCGCGACGATTCCCATCCTGACCAGGGAAGAGGAACGGGACCTGGCTGAGCGCTACCGCAACGACAACGATCTCGACGCGGCGCGTCAGCTCGTGCTGTCGCATTTGCGATTCGTTGTGCATATCGCCCGCGGCTACTCCGGTTACGGCCTGAACGTGGGCGATCTGATCCAGGAAGGCAATGTCGGCATGATGAAGGCGGTCAAGCGCTTCGACCCCGAAGTCGGCGTGCGCCTGGTGTCCTTTGCTGTGCACTGGATTCGCGCCGAGATCCACGAGTACATCCTGCGTAACTGGCGCATGGTGAAGGTCGCGACGACCAAGGCTCAGCGCAAACTGTTTTTCAATCTGCGCAAGTTCAAAAAGAACCTGAGCTGGCTTTCCCAGGACGAAACAGAGGCGGTGGCACGCGACCTGGGTGTCGCTCCTGCCGAAGTGACCGAGATGGAAAAGCGCATGTACGGGCACGATATGGCATTCGATGCGCCAACCCACGACGACGAGGATACCTATTCGCCGTCGGCCTATCTGTCGAGCCCGGAAGCGGACCCGGCCGACCTGGTCGCTAACAGCGAAATAGCGGATTCGGCAGGTGAGCGTCTCGTTGCGGCACTGCGCACGCTCGACGAACGCAGCCGCAACATCCTGCAACGGCGCTGGTTGTCTGAACCGAAGGTGACACTGCAGGATCTCGCCGATGAGTACGAGGTTTCGGCCGAGCGGATTCGCCAGATCGAAGCCAATGCCATCAAAAAACTGCGCGCGCAGGTGGCCATCTAGGCTTACGTGATCGCGGGGTGTCCCGAAAGAGCCCGGCCAATGGCCGGGCTCTTTTATTTCGCCGAGGCCGGCTACCCCGCGCCGGGAAGCCGGACGGCCCCTGTTCCGCGGCGCCGAAATCATTCCCGTTCGCACTTGCGCTGGCGAATCACACGCGCTAGTTTCGGCCACTGTCCGGGGAGTATCCGTCATGCGCAGCGCCGATGAATGGTTCGCCGAATACGGCGAAAGTCACGTCAATCCGACCAACAAATTGATTCACTGGATATGCGTGCCGGCGATTGTGGTCAGCGTTATCGGCATGCTGTGGTCGCTACCGGTACCGGCCGCGTTCGAACAGATATCGCCAGCGCTGAACTGGGGCACGGCGTTTGTGATGGCAGCCGTGGTCTACTATTTCCTGATGTCGGTCACACTCGGCCTCGGGATGGTGGTCATCGTGCTCGCGATGATGGCTATCGTTCACTGGCTGGATGGTTTCGCGACACCGCTGTGGCTGATCAGCGTGGTGATTTTTGTCGTCGCCTGGGTCGGCCAGTTCATCGGCCATCTCGTCGAGGGAAAGAAGCCGTCGTTCTTCAAGGATCTGCAATTTCTGATGATCGGGCCGGCATGGCTGCTCGGTTTCATCTACCGCCGTCTCGGCATCCCCTACTAGCACTCCCCCCCCGACCACACCCGGCGCCCAGGCCGCGAGCGCCGACCCGCTCGCGGCGGCGGCCTCGACGTATGCCCGGTGTAATTGAATCCAGTATCATTCACCGTCTGTCTGCACCGCCCGAAACTCGAGGACGATTACCATGGCGACCCCTGCAAACCAGGCCGGGCAACGGCACGAAGCTGCCGTTTCCACGCTCAACCCGCTGGATTTTTACGACATCCGCTCGGAATTGTCGGAAGACGAACAGATGGTTCAGGATTCGATCGCGCGCTTCGTTGCCGACAAAGTCATGCCGGTCATCCAGGAATGCTTCGAGGAACATCGTTTTCCCCGTAACCTGGTCGCTGACATGGCCGAACTCGGCGTGCTCGGCTGCTCGCTCGAGGGCTACGATTGCGCCGGGCTCAACGCGATCTGTTACGGCCTGATTTGCCAGGAACTGGAGCGAGGCGACGCGGGTTTGCGCAGTTTTGCCTCGGTTCAGTCCAGCCTCGTGATGTATCCGATTCACACCTACGGATCCGAAGAGCAAAAACAACGCTGGCTGCCGGCGATGGCGCGCGGCGAAGCAATTGGCTGTTTCGGCCTGACCGAGCCGCACGGCGGCTCCGATCCGTCGAATATGAAAACCCACGCCAGGCGTGACGGCGATGACTGGATCATCAATGGCGCAAAGATGTGGATTACCAACGGCAGCATTGCCGACGTCGCCGTGGTCTGGGCAATGACCGACGAAGGCGTACGCGGATTCCTGGTGGAAAAGGGAACACCGGGATTCGAGGCGCCGGAGATCAAGCGCAAGTTCTCGCTGCGCGCATCGATTACCTCCAGCCTGTTCTTCGACAATGTCAGGGTTCCGGCTACCAACATGTTGCCCGCGGTCAGGGGTCTCAAGGGACCCCTGTCGTGCCTGACCCAGGCACGCTACGGCATTACCTGGGGCGCGATCGGCGCCGCCCAGGCCTGTCTCGAGCAGGTACTGGCGTACACCGAGGACCGGGTCATGTTTGGACGCCCGCTCAATCACACCCAGACGATCCAGCGGCGAATGGCGGACATGGCCCGGCGGATTACCACTGCACAACTGTTGTCGCTGCGACTCGGACGGATGAAGGAAGCCGGAACCATGCAGCCGGCCCAGGTTTCGATGGCGAAATGGAACAACGTCCGGATGGCGCTCGATATTGCCCGTGACGCCCGCGATATCCTCGGCGGCGCCGGTATCAGCGCGGAGTACGTACCGATTCGTCACGCACTGAACCTCGAAAGTGTCATCACCTACGAAGGTACCGAAACGGTGCACGAGCTCGTAATCGGCAAGGAACTTACCGGCGTCAACGCATTTTGACCTGGCAGCCATGACTGCCGGGTCGCACCGGCTCGTTGTCTATGCGGCCATCGCCGTTACCGCGTACCTGTTCGGCGCGGGTTTCGGTGGCGGTGCTGCAGTCGGCGCTTTTCTGGTCCTCGGCGTCGTCGCCGAGCTGTTTTTCTGGGTTGAACTGTTCCGCCGGGGTCGCCGGCAGCGGCGCAGAAACGGCTAAGACAAACCGTCATCACGCTAGCTCCAGGCACTGATTTACAAGGGATTTTTGGTGCAGCTCGAGCCTGACACGGCAACCCTCAATCAGCCAACAGGGGCGCAACGGATAGCGCTTTCAACAGATAGACATACTTATGCCTCAACGGTATGCTCTTATGCATGCGAACGACGGTGCGACTCGATGACGCCCTGCTGAGGCAGGCAAAGACCCATGCAGCCGAACACGGGAGAACGCTGACCGCGTTGATCGAGGAGGGTCTGCGCCTGGTTTTGAGCAAGCCCCCGCCACAGCCCGCGGCAAAACCGCGGCTGCCGATTTCGGGCAAAAGGGGCGGCACCGTGCCGGGCATCGATCTGGCGCGGAGCGCTGACTTCGAGCCACCGCAGACGCAGTCATGATCCTGCCCGATACGGGGGTTCTGGTGCAGGCCTTTCGCCAGGATGCTCCCGAGCATCCGCTGTGCCGCAAATGGCTCGAAACCGTGCTGGAGGACGACGCGCGGTTCGCCATTGCGCCCACGATACTCGCCGACGTCGTCAAAACCGCCAGCAACCCGCGCGTATTCGTCCGCCCCAACAAGCCCGCGCGGATCGTGCAATTTTGCGAAGCTCTGCTCGCGCAGCAGCACTGCGTGCCGGTTCATCCCGGGCCAAGGCACTGGTCCCTGTTTGCCCGCCTGTGTGAGAGCGCCGAGGCGCGCGGACCGTTGGCCGGCATGGCATGGCATGCGGCTCTGGCCATCGAATGGGGCTGTGAGTGGATAACGCTTGACCGCGACTACGCACGATTCCCGGGTCTGCGCTGGCGGCTCCCGGCATGACCGCCGGACCCGGGCCGCGGAGCCTGTGGGCAATGGCAGCAACCTGAATCGGCACGACACGTCGAGCTACGGCCACCGCGATATATGGCGGATTGCCGCACCGCTGATCCTGTCCAACATTTCGGTTCCGTTGCTCGGGGCCGTCGATACTGCAGTGCTGGGTCATCTCGACGACCCGCGGTTTCTCGGGGGACTGGCGGTCGGCGCAACGATTTTCGGCTTTCTCTACATGGCGCTGAACTTCCTGCGGATGGGAACCACCGGGCTCGCGGCCCAGGCTTTCGGCCGAGATGACGCGCAGGCAATGCGTGACGTACTGGGGCAATCGCTTGCGGTAGCCGCGACGCTGGGGGTTGCCCTGATTGCGCTGCATCCGTTCATCGGCCCGCTGGCGCTTGACCTGATCGGTGCCGGTCCCGCTGTCACTAGCGAAGCGGGCCGCTATTTCGCCGTTCGGATCTGGAGCGCGCCGGCTACGCTCGCCAACTTCGTGCTGGTGGGCTGGTTTATCGGGATGCAGAACGGTCGCGGCCCGCTATTGCTGCTGCTGACAGTGAATCTCACCAACATCGCGCTCGATTTCCTGTTCGTATCCGCGCTGGGATTGGAAACCGCCGGGGTCGCAACCGCATCGGTAATCGCCGAGTACACCGGGCTTTGCGCGGGCTTGCTGGCGGTGCGGAAGATGCTGGCCGGAGCCGGCGGCGCCTGGCACCTCGACGCGCTGCGCCGCCCCGGGCGCTACCGCCGCTTGTTCTCGATAAACGCCAACCTGTTCCTGCGCACGCTGGCGCTGATGACAGCCTTTGCTTTCCTGACCGCTCAGGGCGCACGCCTGGGTGAGACAATCCTCGCCGCAAACGCCATCCTGATTAATTTTCAATATTTCATGGCCTACGCGCTGGACGGCTTCGCCAACGCCGCCGAGGCCCTGGTTGGGCGTGCCGCCGGGGACCAGGACCGGCTGCGCTATCGCCGCGCAGTAAAACTGTCGCTGCAATGGTCCGCGGGCGTGGCCGTGCTGTTCGCCGCAATTTACTGGATCGCGGGGCCAGCCATCATCTCGTTGCTGACCAGTATTGAGAGCGTGCGCGCCAGCGCCACCGCCTACCTGCCATGGATGGTCGCCTCTCCACTACTGTCGGTGTGGAGCTTCGCGTTCGACGGCATTTTTGTCGGTGCGACCCGGGCCCGGGAAATGCGCAATACCATGCTGCTGTCGCTGGGGCTGTTCGCAGCCGCGTGGCAGCTGCTACACCCCTTCGGCAATCATGGCCTGTGGCTCGCTTTCATGGTGTTCATGAGTGCGCGTGGCATCAGCCTCTGGATCGTCTACAGACGTCTCGACAGGCGCGCCGGATTTGTCTGAGCCCGCCTGACGTGAATTGATTCCCGGTATGCCGCTGCCGGCGACGGATTCGGAAACATACCTGACCATCCGGTCAAGCCGAGAGCCCTTTGCCGCACTGGTGCGCGACCGCCATGTCGGCCGCGATAAAGCGGCCCGGCCGGCGCCCGTTCGATGGCTGCGGCGAAATTCGAAACCGGCCACACGGCCCGTGTTGCATTCACCACGCCCCGTACCGGATTTGGCGTATCCTCGGCTACCCGTGACAAACTGTATCGAACCGAGAGAATGGCTGGAGCACCGATGACTGCAAACTCATTCCGACCCATAGTGAACGTCCACCAAATCGCCATCCGGGTCCACGACATCGACCGCGCCGCCTCCTTCTACAGCGAGGCCCTGGGGCTGGATGAGTTATTTCGCGCCCCCGGGATGGCCTTCTTCGACTGCGGCGGTCTGCGCCTGATGCTGACACTGCCATCGGCACCGCAATTCGACCATCCAGGCAGTATTCTGTTTTTCGCGGTGGAGGGCATCGAGGCTGCCCATGCCGCGTTGGCAGAACGCGGGGTGATTTTCGAAGGCGACCCGCACAAGGTTGCCGAAATGCCCGATCACGACCTGTGGATGGCCTTTTTCCGCGACAGCGAGGACAACCTGATGGCGCTCTCGAGCGAGGAGCCCATGACGCGCACCTAGCCGCGCCAGCCCGGGCTCGCCGTCGCACGCTCCACGGTCTCGAGGCTGTTTATCGCAACCACCGCGAGCACCGCTCCGGCCACTTCAGTCGCGAGCGCCGCCCACATCAGCGTACTCGCCGAATTGTCGATGGCCAGACCGAAGACCCGGCCCGCCGCGATCCCGGCGCAGACCACCAGCAGGCTTTGCAGGCCCGCGCGCATCCAGCGGCGAGTCGCCGCGCAGGCAATCATGAACGCGCCAAGGCCAATTTCCAGGCCACCGTAGAACGCTCGCAACTCGGTCACCGCCTGCGGCGAGGTTGCCTGTAATCCAATCAGTTTCGCCATACTCCACGGTGCGGCAGCGAAGGCCAGGCCGAACCCCAGAAACATCAAGCCGAATACCAGCAACACAAGCCGCGCTATTCGCATTTTCCCCTCCGGACCGGCAACCTGGTCACAGACTAGTCAAGCCGGGCACGCGTTGCCAGCCGGGCTGCCCGCTGGCTGAATTCAGCGCGAAAAAGGGCCAGCGTGCCGGCCACCAGCGAGGTCGCCACGGAATAACGGCTCGGGGTCAATGCCTTCGGCGCACAGCCGCGGCGGCGGCCGCCGGCCCAGCGTCGCCTGCGGGATCGATCGGTCGGGCAAATACCAGGTAGGCGAGATGGCGCGGCGACAGCAGGCGGTCGGCAGCATGACAGCGCAGAATCACGGCCTGGGCCCGATGCGGCAAGGCCAGCGGCCGATTCGCAGCGAACAGACGATGATCGGTCACCTCAAACCACTGCACAGGCCGGCCGGGCATCAACAGGCGGAAGCGCTGGTGGGGATCGAGGCTTTCGAGCAAGCGCAGCTGGCGTTCGCCGCAACCCTGAAGCTCGAGCGTCTGCGTCCGGCCAACGTCTGCTTGCCGCGTCCCGACAATCGCGAACTCGATCAACTCGTCGCCAAAATCGAACTGCAGCAACGGCCACAACTGCGGCAGATCTGTAAAACTCGCGGCAATGGCGGACGGAAACACCGCGCGCGCCATCACAGCGACACTGTGTGCCGGCGTAAATTGCGCCGCCAGCGCACCGCTGAGCCCGGTCAGCGCGAGGCAGAGTGAGTACCGCAATCGATTCGCTGTAGCCATGACTGCGATTTAAAACCGCCCTGCTGACCGCAGCAGGCTGAAAACAAGCAGCCGCATGGCGAAATCTGGCAAATTGTGGCTTCCGGCCGCGCCACACCGAAACAACAGGCCAGTCATGGTATACAGCTCGCAATACCGGCCAACACTTAATCCAGATGAAACGCACAATTGCGATCGTCGAAGACGAACCCTCTATCCGTGAGAACTACGCCGACGCGCTACGCCGGCAAGGCTACCGTGTCAATCTGTATGGCGATCGCCCGGCAGCGGCCGAAGCTTTCTCCAGCCGATTGCCGGATCTCGTCATCATCGATATCGGTCTCGGCGACGAACCGGAGGGTGGCTTTGCGCTGTGTCGCGGTTTACGCGCACACTCTTCGCAGCTGCCGATCATTTTTCTGACCGCGCTGGACAGCGAGCTCGACGTCGTTTCCGGGTTGCGTCTCGGTGCGGATGATTATCTGACCAAGGACATCAGCCTGGCGCAACTGACCGCCCGTGTCGTCGCGCTTTTTCGCCGGGTCGATTCGATGCAGCAACCCGATTCAACCGCTGCCGAGCTGACCCAGGGCAATCTCACGCTGGATCTCGATCGCCTGTCCGCCAGGTGGAACGGCGAGCACGTCGCGCTTACCGTGACCGAGTTCTGGATGGTCCATGCGCTGGCCAGGCGACCCGGCCATGTGAAAAATCGCGACCAGCTGATGGAAGCGGCCAGTACCGTTCTCGACGACAGCACGATTACCTCGCACATAAAGAGAATCCGGCGCAAATTCCAGGCGCTGGACTCGGACTTCACGGCGATCCAAACGGTCTACGGCATGGGCTATCGCTGGCTCCAACAAGGCAACCAGACGCCACCGTGAGCCTGCGCGGACAACTGCTGCTGGTTAGTCTGCTGACACTGTTGCTGCCATGGGGCGGATGCCAGGTTATACGGGAAATGGAAAGCACGCTGCGGCATGCGCAGGAGAACAATCTGCGCACCGCAACCATGGCCGTGGCAACCAGCCTCGGCGACAATCCGCAACAGATTTACCGCACCAGCGCTCATCTGAACGACACATCGTGGCCGGCGCACGATCTTTACGCGCTCGCACTGAAAGAACCGGTAACAATAGACGGCTACGCCAACGACTGGGGCACACCGCCGCAGCCCGCCCCGAGCCACAGCGGCCCACCCGGCACCGAAAACCCGCTGCGATACCTGCTCGGCAAACGCGGCGACTATCTTTACCTGTTTCTTTCGATGCAGTCGCAGACCCTGAGCGGCGCGGTCGAACTCGATCAGGCCGACGTTTATGTCGAAACGCCGGGTGGCTCGTTGCTGCGCCTGCGCTTCGCCAGCCCTGCTCCCGGTCCGCTCGTGGCACGGGTCGAGGCGCTGACTGGCAAGTTTGCGGACGCGGATGTCGCGGCGCAACGCATCGTTGCCCACTGGCAGGAAACCACTGCGGGATTTCACCTCGAATTGCGGATCCCTCGCGATATCGTCGGGCCGCGCATCGGCTTTGTGGTGGCCGTGGCCGGGAGTGAGGTGAGCGCCGGCAGCATGCCGCGAGCTCAGCCCGCAACACCGGGGATGTGGTTTGGCGAAATGCCTGCATTGTCGGCTTACCTGCACCGGTTTGCGCTGCCGGACGTGCGCCTTCGCGTTGCCGATCGTCACGGCTGGATTGCCGGCGACAGCGGGACGGCCGCCGCGCCCGATGCGGCCGACCCGGCACCACCTTATTCGCTGGCATTGCGCATCTATCGGCTGTTGCTGCCACAACCTGATGTGGCGCCCATTGCTGGGGCTGCACCCGGCCGTGTCGCCGGCACTACTGCTGCCGCGGCGATGTCGGGACAAACCTGGATCAGCCGGCAGCGCGATCCAAACGGCACATTGCTGGTTTTCGCCGGCGCCCCGATCCGGGACGGCGAGCGGGTCATCGGCGCGGTTCTCGCGGAGCAGCCCAGCGACGCCTATCTGAGCCTGACCGACCCGGCCGCGGCGCGTCTGCTGAACAGGGCGCTGTTGTTAACCATCGCTGTCGCGACGGCACTGATACTTTTCGCCACACTACTGTCCTTGCGCATCGCCCGCCTGCGCGGCGCGGCGCAATCTGCACTCGATAATCGCGGTCGCCTCCATACCCGGATGCCGGGCACCCGCGCCGGCGACGAACTCGGCGACCTGGCCCGCAGTTTCGAACAATTGCTCGGCCGGGTGGACGAGTACACGAGTTATTTGCACGGTCTCGGCGACAAGCTCGCACACGAGTTGCGCACTCCGCTGACAGTGGTGCGCTCATCGCTGGACAATCTCGATCTCGCGGCGCTGACACCTGCCGATCGCGCCTGTCTCGAACGCGCCCGTGGCGGCGCGGAGCGGCTCAATACGCTGTTGTCGGCACTGCGCGAAGCCAATCGACTCGAGCAGAGTCTGAGCAGTAGCGAATTCGAGAAATTCGATCTCGGCGAAATGATCGAGAACATGGCGGACGGATTCCGCGTCGCCTTTGCCGACCGCATATTCGAGACGGACACGGTCGCTGCGCCCATTGTCGCGGCTCCCGATCTCGTATCGCAGGTCGTCGACAAACTGGTCGAAAATGCGGTCGGGTTCGCACCGGCCGGCGGTCGTATCCGTTTACGCGTGAGCGCGGCCAAGGGGCAGCACGGCAAAACATGGACTCTCGCGGTCGACAATGACGGTCCCGCTCTAGGGCCGGGCCGTAGCAGCCGGTTTTTCGACTCGCTGGTCAGTCATCGCAGCGGCCGCGGCGACACCCCCCACCTCGGCCTCGGCCTGTACATCGTGCGCCTCATTGCCGAGTTTCACGGCGGTAGCGTCTCCGCCCGGGACAGCGATGACCTCAGCGGCGCCGAGTTCAGTGTTACGCTGCCTGCAGCCGCTACGAGCCGCTCTGCAAAACCATGACCGCGAGCGAGGACAACGCACTGACGCCGGTCTGCAAAGTGCTTTCATCGACAAAAAACAGCGGCGAGTGATTGCTCGGCGCCGCGCTGGCATCCTCACCCGCCGCGGTGGCACCCAGCATGAAATAGAAACCAGGCACCTGTTTCTGGAAGTAGGAAAAATCCTCCGCGCCGGTTATCAGGGCGATCTCGCCAACATTGTCGGCACCAACGACTGCCTCGAGCCGGCTCACGCTGCGCGCGGTCAATTCAGGATCGTTGACGGTTACCGGATAACCGAAATCGTATTCAATGCTGGCGCTGGTGCCGGCGGCCTCCGCGGTCGTCGTTACCGTGCGTTTGATCCGGTCTGCAATGTCCGTCCGCATATCCTGATCGAAGGTCCGCACCGTACCCAGCATCGTCACGCTGTCGGGAATAATATTGTTGCGGATGCCACCCTGGATGCTGCCGATCGATACCACCGCGGGCGCGCGCGTAATATCCACCTGGCGGCTCACTACCGTCTGCAGGTTCATGACGATCTGCGCTGCAACCACGATCGGGTCGATGCCGCCCCAGGGTTTCGAACCGTGGGTCTGCTGGCCGGTGACGACGATTTCGATCCTGTCGCTTGATGCCATCATCGGGCCCGGGCGATAGCCGATCTGGCCCGCGTTCAGGGCGGACCAGACATGGAGGCCGAAAATCGCATCGGGCCTGGCAATATCGAAAAGCCCCTCCTCTAGCATCAGTTCGGCACCGCCTTCCTCGCCTTTCGGCGCGCCTTCTTCTGCGGGTTGAAATATCATCATGACAGTGCCCGACAATTGCTCGCGCATCCCCGCCAGCACCCGCGCCGCGCCCAGAGCGATGGCAACATGGGCATCGTGTCCGCACGCATGCATGACCCCCGTTTCCTGCCCGTTATAAGTAGCCCGGACCGTGGACCTGAACGGCAGATCGTTCTGCTCGGTGACCGGCAACGCATCCATGTCCGCGCGCACTGCAACAACCGGGCCGGGCCGTTGGCCACGCAGCACACCGACCACGCCGGTGTGCGCTATGCCGGTCCTGACTTCGAAACCCATGGCCTCGAGTTGCTCCGCAACAATCTTGCTGGTGCGGAATTCGCGATTCGACAGTTCGGGATTTGCGTGGAAATCGCGCCGCCATACGATCACCTGGTCGCTGACATCGTCGACCGCCTTTTGCACGGCCTGCGGCGTCACCGCGCTTGCCCCAGCGCTGCAGGCAGCAAGCAAAAAACCGGCGATCACCGGCAAGTTCTTCATAACCATTTTCGCTCCCGATTGAACCGGGCGACAGGGGGACCCGGATTGGCGCCAGAGTCTGCGTTACCAGCCAGATGCTTGCAATCCCCACTGCAGGCGCGATGATGGCAGGCAAAAAGGGAATAACGATGCACTATTTCTTGAATATCGCTGCCGGGGCAGGATGCACCGGCCACGGCTTGCAACGGATCGCGCGCTCGCACCGGCGCAAGGCCGGCTGTGTTTTCGCCACACCGGATCGGCCCGACCCGCGCGCTTTGCCGTCAGGGGTTGGCAATCGCGACCGAGCAATCACTTTTTCCGACGCGCTGTACCAATCCGACTGTGGCGAGGGTAACCGACCGATGCACGGCGACGCGCATGCCACCGCTGCCTGATCCTGCCGCGATAGCGGCCCTGCTGACCACGCTGGTTGCCCTGATCCTGTTCACCCGCGAACGGATCCCGCTCGAGGCTTCGGCGCTGTTTGTTCTGCTGTTACTGGCCCTCGGCGCCTACCTCTACCCGATGAGCAGGGGCACCGAGAATTTCGACCTCACCGCGGTGCTGAACGGTTTCGGCAACCAGGCGCTGATCGCAATCGTTTGCCTGATGGTGTGCGCCAAGGCGCTGGAGCAAAGCGGTGCACTAAACGGCGTCGCCCGGGCACTGGCCGGTATCTGGGGGAGCTATCCGCGTCTCGCGTTTCTGGTGACAATGCTGGTGGCAGCCGTCCTCAGCATGTTCATGAACAACACACCGATCGTCGCGATGCTGTTACCGCTTCTGGTGAGCGTCGCATTACGCACCGGGATCGATGCTTCGCGAATTCTGATGCCAGTCGGTTACTCCACGATCATCGGTGGGATGTCCACCACGATCGGCACCTCGACCAATCTTCTCGTGGTTGGCATCGCCGCTGACCTGGGCCTGCGCCAATTCGGGATGTTCGATTTCGCATTACCGGCGGCAGTCGCCGCGGCCGTCGCCATACCCTTCCTGTGGCTGATCGCACCGCGGATGCTGCCGAAGCGTACCGCGCCACTCGCGGATATTTCGCCACGCGTGTTCGATGCCGTTTTGCAAATAGACGGGGACAGCCGCATCAATGGCAAGACACTGGCCGAGGCACTCGAGCTTGGCGGGCAAAACACCCAGGTACTGAAAATCGAGCGTGGCGAGGGGCTGTTCGTGTTGCGCCTGCCAACGCTGACACTGCGCGCCGGCGACCGCCTGCATGTACGCGATACGCGCGAGAAACTGCTGGATCTCGAGCAAACGCTTGGTGCCAGGCTCTACACCCCCGGCGGCACGGCCAGCGACGATGACGCGCCGACCTTCAGCGCGCCGGATCAGCAAGTGGCGGAGGTGGTCGTCACGAGCAGTTCGCCACTACGCGGGCGCAAGCTGTCCGAGATGCACTTGCTCGCCCGCCATAACCTTGTCGCAGTCGCCCTGCATCGACCGAAATCCTCGAGCGAACCGCTGCAACTCGAAGGCGCGCGGCTCCAGGCGGCCGATGTGCTTCTGGTGCAGGGTCCGAGCGACTCGATACGACAACTGAAAAATACCGGCTACCTGTTGGTGCTCGACGGCACGCTGGAACTGCCGGCTTCGCACCGTGGTACGCGCGCACTCGCGATCATGTTTGCCGTGGTTGCCGCCGCGGCAACCGGGTGGTTGCCGATCGCCCTTGCGGCAGCGCTTGGTGCCGGCGCGATGCTGCTGACCGGATGCCTGCGCTGGCAGCGCGCGGCCGAGGCGCTCGACGTACGGATAATCCTGTTGATCGTTGCTGCGCTGGCGATGGGCAAGGCGCTGTCGGTCAGCGGCGCGGCCGGGTATCTCGCCGACGTATTCGTCAGCATGACCGGTTCGATGTCGATCGCGATGCAAGTCAGCCTGCTGATGCTGTCGATGGCTCTGCTCACGGAAATTGTCACCAACAACGCGGCCGCGGCAATCGGTACGCCAATCGCATTCGCCATCGCGCTGGCTCAGGGGGTCGAGCCGGAACCGTTTGTACTGGCGGTTCTGTTTGGCGGCAACATGAGTTTTATGACACCGATGGGATACCAGACCAATCTGCTGGTAATGAGTGCGGGCGGGTACCGTTTCTCGGACTTCATGCGAGTCGGGTTGCCGCTACAGCTGCTGGTGTGGCTCGCGTTATCGTGGGCGCTCGCCGTCGTCTACCAGTTGTAGGGGCGGCGCTAGACGCCGAGAAAATTACAGATACCGCGGGCCGCCTCGCGTCCCTCGAACACCGCGGTAACAACGAGGTCCGAGCCGCGGACCATGTCACCGCCGGCGAAAATTTTCGGATTACCGGTCTGAAACGGGGTATTGGCGTCGGCCGAAACAACAGCGCGCCCATTCGGATGCAACGCGACGCCATACTCGGTAAGCCATTGCGGCGGGCTCGGACGAAACCCGAACGCAACGATTACATCATCGCAGGGCAGAAACTCCTCGCTGCCCGGTACGGCCTGCGGCACCTGGCGGCCGTGCGGATCCGGCGGGCCGAGTTCGGTGCGCACAACGCGAACGCCCTCGACCCGGTTGCGGCCCACGATCTCCACCGGCTGGCGTTGCCACAGGAACTCGATGCCCTCTTCGATCGCGTTTTTCACCTCGCGCCGCGAACCCGGCATATTCTCCATGTCGCGACGGTAGGCACAAACGACGTGTTCGGCACCCTGACGCACAGCGGTTCGCACACAGTCCATTCCGGTATCGCCGCCACCGAGAACCACGACGCGACGCGCGCGCATATCGATAAACTCGGTTTCCGCCGCGCTGATGCCAAGCTGACGTTTTGCATTCGCAACAAGATAGGGCAGCGCATCGTGAACCCCGATCAGCTCCTCACCGGGAAAACCGCCGCGGACATACGTATAGGCACCCACGCCGAGAAAAACCGCATCGAAGTCGTCGATCAGGCGCGCGAACGGAATATCGGTTCCGATGTCGGTGTTCAGCACGAATTCGACGCCCATCTCTTCCATCACCGCGCGCCGTGTCTCGACGATCTCTTTCTCCAGCTTGAACGGTGGAATACCAAAGGTCAGCAGTCCGCCGATTTGCGGATAGCGGTCAAAGACGATGGCCTTTACACCGTTGCGCGCAAGGATGTCGGCAGCACCCAGACCGGCCGGCCCGGCACCGACGATGGCAACGCGTTTGTCGGTCGGTTTTACATGCGACAGATCGGGCCGCCAACCCTGCCTGAATGCCTCGTCGGTGATGTATTTCTCGATGGATCCGATCGACACCGCGCCGAACCCGTCGTTCAACGTACACGCACCCTCGCACAGGCGGTCCTGGGGGCAAATGCGGCCACAGATTTCCGGCAGTGAATTGGTCTGGTGCGAGAGCTCGGCCGCTTCAAACAGGTTGCCTTCGTCGATCAGCTTCAGCCAGTTCGGGATGTAGTTGTGAACCGGGCACTTCCACTCGCAGTAAGGATTGCCGCAGGCGATGCAGCGCCCGGCCTGAGCCGCCGCCTCATCAGCAGAATAATGGCCATAGATCTCGCCGAAATTCTGCAGCCGCTCCTTGGGATCGGCGGTTTCCGGATCGCGCCGGGGCACATCCAGAAATTGCAGGTTCTTGTCGCTCGCCATCCGCCTCTTCCAATGTTCGAACTGTTGTCGTTACCTGGCCGGGTCCGGTTGCAACCCGCCAGCTGTCGCCCAATTATGCCGCGCGGCGCAGTTTTGCGATCAGTGTCTCAAGATCCGCTGCTTTCGGTTTGACCAGCCAGAACTTACCGATATAACTGCGAAAATCGTCCAGAATCTCCTGCCCCCACTCGCTGCCGGTGGCGGCGATGTGATTCGCAATCAGACCCCGCAGATGTTGCAGGTTTGCTTCCATGCTTTCCGGCGTAATGCGGTTGATGTCGATCAGTTCGTGGTTGTATCGATCAACGAAACCGCGATCGAGATCGAGCACATAGGCAAACCCCCCGGTCATCCCGGCACCGAAGTTGACCCCAGTCCGACCGAGCACGACCACCGCGCCGCCAGTCATGTACTCGCAACCATGATCACCCACACCCTCGATCACCGCGATTGCACCGGAGTTGCGTACCGCGAACCGCTCACCCGCGACACCGGCCGCGTACACTTCTCCGCCGGTTGCACCGTACAGGCAGGTATTACCCATGATCGGAGTATTGTTGGACGGGTACATCGCCTCCGCCGGCGGCTTGATGACGATGCGTCCGCCGGCCATGCCCTTGCCGACATAGTCGTTGGCATCTCCCTCGAGACAGAGATTGACTCCGCCAGCGTTGAACGCGCCAAAACTCTGTCCGGCCGAACCCTTCAATACGATTTGCACGGGCGCATCGCTCATACCGGTATTGCCGTGGAGGCGCGCGATTTCCCCGGACAATCGGGCACCGATTGAGCGATTGTAGTTGCGGATCTTGTATTCGAAGCTGCCGCCGCTCTTGTCGCGCACCGCTGCGGCGGTATCGGCGACGATGCGTTCGGCAAGCTCGCCCTTGTCCCACGGCGCATTGCGCGAATCGAGACAGAATCGCGGTTTGTCGGCGGCGAGACCGCCGTCGGAGATGACCGGACGCAGATCGAGCCTACCCTGCCGTGCAGTACCGCCCTCAACGATCTCGAGAAGATCGGCGCGACCGATAATCTGGTCGAGCCTGCTGAATCCGAGCCGGGCGAGAATCTCGCGCACTTCCTCGGCGACGAAGCGGAAGTAGTTCATCACCATTTCCGGCAACCCGACAAAATGCTGGCTGCGCAAAACGTTGTTCTGGGTGGCCACGCCAGTGGCACAGTTGTTCAGATGACAAATCCGCAGGTACTTGCAGCCGAGAGCGATCATCGGCGCCGTACCGAAACCGAAACTCTCGGCCCCCAGCATTGCCGCCTTGATGACATCGAGGCCGGTTTTGAGGCCGCCATCAGTCTGCAAACGCACACGATGCCGCAAATCGTTGGCCCGCAGCGTCTGATGGGTTTCGCTCAAACCCAACTCCCAGGGGCTACCCGCGTACTTAACGCTGGTTAGCGGGCTGGCACCGGTGCCACCGTCATAGCCCGATATCGTGATCAGGTCGGCATACGCCTTTGCCACGCCCGCCGCGATCGTGCCAACGCCCGGTTCGGCGACGAGCTTGACCGACACCAGCGCCGCGGGATTGACCTGTTTCAGGTCGAAAATCAACTGTGCGAGATCCTCGATCGAATAGATATCGTGGTGCGGCGGCGGCGAGATCAGGCCGACGCCGGGCCGGGCGAAACGCAACCGCGCAATCGTCTCGTTGACCTTGTGCCCGGGCAGCTGTCCGCCTTCGCCGGGCTTGGCGCCCTGGGCGATTTTTATCTGCAGCACTTCGGCATTGACCAAGTATTCCGGGGTCACGCCAAAACGCCCGGAGGCCACCTGTTTTATCTTGGAGCTGCGCTCGGTGCCGTACCGCGCCGGATCCTCGCCCCCTTCGCCGGAGTTCGATCGGCTGCCGAGCCGGTTCATTGCGATCGCGAGTGACTCATGCGCCTCCGGCGACAGCGCCCCGAGCGACATGCCGGCGCTGTCAAAACGCGGCGTAATGTCCTCAACCGGTTCGACCTCCTCCAACGCTATGGCTGTGGTGTCCGCCGGCAATACGAGAAGGTCGCGCAAACACGTGACGGGGCGATCGTTGACCAGCGCGGCAAATTCGCGATAGGTGTCCATCGAGCCCGAGCGCACTGCCGCCTGCAGTGTCATGACAACGTCCGGGTTATAGGCGTGATACTCGCCGCCATGGACAAATTTCAGCAACCCGCCGTGGGCGACCGGCTGCCGCGGGTCCCAGGCGCTCCTCGCGAGCTGAACCTGATCGTCGTGGATGTCGCCAAAGCTGGCGCCCTTGATACGGCTGACGGTTCCCGGAAAACAGCGCTGCACGACTTCGTCCGCCAGGCCGATGATTTCGAATAACTGCGCACCGCGGTAGCTGGCTACCGTCGCAATGCCCATCTTGGACATGATCTTGAACAAGCCCTTGCGAATCCCGCGGCGATAGGCGCGACCGAGTTCGCGGCTCTGACTCGGATCGATTTTGATCTCGCCGCTGCGGGTCATGTCGAGCAGGCACTGGTAGGCCAGATACGGATAAATCGCGGTCGCGCCATAGCCGATCAGACAGGCGAAGTGATGCGGATCGCGCGCCGTCGCCGTTTCGATAAGCAGGTTGCAGTCGCAGCGCAGCCCGGTTTTCACCAGGTGATGGTGAACCGCACCGGTCGCTGCCAACGCGTGGATCGGGACCTGGCCCTCGCGCAGTTTCTGGTCCGACAGCACAACCAGCAATTTGCCGGCACGGACGCCCTGCTCGGCACGATAACAGACCAGGTCCAGCGCCTCTTCGAACGGCATTTCCTGCGGGAAATTCAGGTCGATGTGGACATGACTGCAACCAAAGGCATCGCTCTGCACCAGCTGGCGAAATTTACGCTGCGACAGAACCGGTGAATTCATTACGATCTGTTCGGCATGCCCAAGGGCCGGCGCAAACACGTTGCACTCGCGGCCGATCTGGGTCTGGAGCGACATCACCAGGCGTTCGCGCAGCGGATCGATCGGTGGATTGGTCACCTGCGCGAACTGCTGGCGGAAACTGTCGTACAGGGACCGGACCCGATGCGACAAGACCGGCATGGGGGTATCGTCACCCATCGAGCCGACCGCCTCGTTTTCCGTCTCGGCGAGTACTTTCAGTACCTGGTCCCGCTCCTCGAACGACACACCGAACTGTTTCTGGAACACTGCAAGCGTGTTCTCGTCCATCGGCTCGGTGGTCAGCGTGTGGTCCTGCAGCAGGCTGTCGAGATAGCGAACACCTTGCTTCAGCCACTTCTTGTACGGGAAACGGCGCTTCAGCATGTCATCGATGCGCTCGTTATTAAGAATCGCGCCGGTATGGGTGTCGACGGCGAGCATTTCTCCCGGGCCCATCCGCCCTTTCGTCACGACGTCCTCGGGCTTGTAGTCCCATACGCCAATTTCCGAAGCGATCGTGATGTGACGATCGCGAGTCACCACATAGCGGGCCGGGCGCAAGCCGTTGCGATCGAGTACGCAGGCCGCATAACGGCCGTCGGTCAGCACAATGCCGGCCGGCCCGTCCCATGGCTCCATGTGCGTGGCGTAGTACTCGTAGAAGGCGCGCAGATCGGGATCGAGACCATCCACGGTCTGCCACGCGGGAGGGATCATCAGGCGCATCGCCTGGGGCGCGTCCAGCCCACCGGCAAGCAGCAGTTCCAGCATGTTGTCGAGTGACTGAGAGTCTGACCCCGACAGTGAAACAACCGGCTGCAACTGCTTGATTTGCGGAAGAAGATCGGAGTTGAACTTGTTCCCGCGCGCAATCGCCCAGCTACGGTTACCGCAGATGGTGTTGATTTCGCCGTTGTGGGCAAGGTAGCGAAATGGCTGCGCCAGGCGCCATTCCGGCCAGGTATTGGTTGAGAACCTTTGATGGAACACACACACCGAGGTCTCCAGCCGCGGGTCACTCAGGTCCGGGTAGAACTCATCGAGGAACTCCGGCATTACCATCGCTTTGTAGGACAGCGTATTGGCGGAGAGGCTGGCAACGTAGAAAACCGGGTCGGCCGCCTCGAGTGCGAGTTCCGCGCGGCGCCGGGCAACGAACAGACGGCGATTAAAATCCGCCTCGTCCATGTCGCCGGATGCGCTGACGAAAACCTGCTCTATCCGCGGCAGACTGTGCAGCGCCTCATCCCCGCAGGCATCGCGATCGATCGGAACCACGCGCCAGCCAACGACCCGCACACCTTCGCCTTTCAGAGCCGCGGCAAGCGTTGCCCGGCCCTTGTCGGCCAGTTCCATATCCTGATTGAGAAAGACCATACCGGCGGTAAACCGGCTACCGAGGGTAATCCCCGCCTCGGCCGCAATCGCGCGCAGGAAGCCGCCCGGCTTTTTCAGCAACAGGCCGCAGCCGTCACCCGTTTTACCGTCCGCGGCTACGGCGCCACGGTGGGTCAGGCGGCGCAGAGCCTGGATAGCGGTAAGCACCAGCCAATGCGAGGGCTGATCGTCAATGTTGGCGATCAACCCGAAACCGCAGCTGTCTCGTTCGAATCGGGACTGGTACAGCCCGCCCTCAGGTGCTCTTGTCGGTCCGCTCATCCGTTGCGTAGTTCGCCTTCTCGGTTATTGCAGTGCACAAACGGTAACGCTACGCCGCCAGTGCAAATGCTGTCAATCCGCAATCGCACGTGATTCAGCGTCACCCGACCCGCGGCGACACTCTGCATCGCCGGCTACATAGGGTGTGGAATCAACGGCCTGTCCGCGCCGACCGCACCGGAGTGACGGGCGGATCCCGGGCCGGACCCTCATATAAATCACAACGGGATAGAAGAATCAATCCACCGCACAGATTCGCGCTGAAGCGGCTTTCGCGCAGCGAGGGCACGAATCGCGGTGCTAACGGTCCCCGATTCGCGACCAGTCCGCGCGGACCAATCGCCATTGGCCATCGTCGGCGATCAGCTCCAGTTCGAACCGGTAGAAATCGGCCTGAGTCTCCCACCAACCCTGCTCGACCTCGCGTCCGGCCAGCGCCGCGCGCAGCGTCGCCCTGGCCCACACCGGCGACAGCAACTCGATCTGCCCGACATCGGCAAACACACGAAGCGTCTGGTGCCGCAGGATCAGAAACCGGCAGTAGTTGACCAGCGCGCCTTTGTCGTTGCCGCGCCCATCCGCATAGTCGCTCGCTATCAGACCGCGCAGGGCTCCCACGTCACGCCGTTCTGCCGCCTCGACCGCGTCATCTATCCATTCGCGTACCTCGTCTTCGGGGCCGACATCGCGCTGGCAGCCCGACACAAGGGCAAGCATAAATAGCAGCGATATCATTACTTTGAGGGATCTCATCGCTATCGGCCGCACGCCTTTTCCCGCGCCGACTCCGGCCCCGGCACGATCCGGTCGGCACAATGCAAACTGTCGAGCGAATCCTGACCCTTTAAACGGTCACAGAGTTGTTTGCGGCCGCTGCGCGCCGCGGCTGCGCCCACGCTGCGAATCCAGCTCATCCCGCGCCGTCCGGGCCGGCGGCAGCAATCCGACCCTGCCAAGTCCCGCCCTCGCTCCAGCTCCGCCACGCCCAGGGCAGCCAGCGCATCAGCGCAAACGACAACCACAACGCCCAGGCCAGGATCACGGCCTTGTAAACCCACAGCGGCAATGACAGTACCGATGCGCCCGGCAACGCCGACTCGACCCGGTCCTGGAACCAGTGCAACTCGTTGCCGTACGAACCGGCCCCGGTAACATGCATGTCAGGAGCTGCCAGCAACCCGGTCGGAATCGCCGAAACAAGCGAGATCATCACGAAGACGCTGAGCAGCGCAATACCCAGCTGCAGCGCATTGAACAGGTTGCGGCCCCAGTCAGGGCGTGCCCGCCCACGCCAGGCCAGGACGAATACCCACAGCGCAAAGACCACCAGCAAACTCCAGGAAACGGTCGACAACCCGAGCCCCAGCAACAACCAGTCGCGGCGCCGCAACGGCATGCCCGGCACGGCGCCCAGCGCGAACGCAACCAGCACAAAGACGGCGAACTCCGACCAGTACAGCACGGCCGGACCGAGGTCCGGACCACCGGCCCACAGAACCCAGCGGTTCTCGGGCATGCTGACGACCATCGAGACATTGCTCGCGGGAATACCAAGATCGACCGCGGGCAGACGCCATAGTGGATCGAGTTCGGCGTCCTCTCGCCAACGCAATGCCACGTTGTGATCTCCCGGCGCAACCGGCAGCAACAGCCTGCCGCCATTCAGTTGCAGCGGTTGTGGCCGGCCATCCACCTTGGCTGACTCCAGAATCGCGCCTGCCGGCAGTTGCAATGCCTGCTCACCGGCGCGGGTACTGCGGTAGTCCAGCGCGAGCGTGTATGCGCCGGTGCGAGCACCGACGTCGGCGTTGATCGCAACGCTGTCGATAGCGATGCTGCGGCCCTCGGCCGGCTGCGGCCGGCTCACTGCCAGCTCAAGCGTCTCGCCCGGTCGTGGATAGAACTCCAGCGTCCACTGATCGCCCGCCGGCATGGCCGCGGGTGCCAGTCCCGCCACCGCAACGTGCCATTGCGAGCCGATTCGCAGACGCCAAATCTCGGTCCAGGGACGATCGCTCGCGCTGGTCAGCGGCAACACAGCAGCCGGATCCAGTCTCGACTCCCACCCGCGGCGGCGCTGGGAAGCGCCAAGGGCAACGGAAATCTCCCCGGATTGGACCTCGAGACCGTCGCTCAATACCGTCTCGCCCGCGAGCAGCGGTATTTTCAGATCAATCGCTCCGGATTCCGGAGCGATCCTGTCGACCCGGCTCATCATCCGCCACTCGACGCCGAGATCGATCTGGCGCCGAAGCACCACGAACGGCGCAAAACCGGCCGGGGTGAGTTCGCCTGAGCCGGCAACCGCTTTTCTCTGCAACGTCAGCGTTGCCGCGGTGAGGCGGCCATTGCTGAGACCGATCACTTCCCAGCCGTCCGCGTCGACGACCACCCGTCGTGGTTGCAGCGGAAAAACGATCTCCACCGTGTCGGTCGGCGCAAGCGATCCCGACATCCGCACATCGTGCGTACCCGCCGCCAGCTTCAGATAAGTCGTGCCGGCGTTACGCAAAAGAAACGGCTGGGCGACATCGTCGACGAAGATCTCGCGCGGAAACCAGCCATCCGTTGCCGCCGGCACCGGCAGCGCCATGTCGACCATCGCAGCTGCAGCCAGCTGCAACTCGAGCTGGTCGGCAGTTACGACAACCCGCGATACGCTGATCTGTGCGCAAGCCGGCGCGCACTCGGGCGCCTGGGTCAGGCGCCGCTGCAGCTCGCCAAGCATGGGTTCGCCCGGGATCTCTGCTCGCGCGAGCGGCACCGCAGAAGGCAGCAATGCCACGGTAAACACTATCGCAGCGGCCAGGCCCGAAGCGCTATGCCTGTCGCCGCGCCGTATTGGCCAGTCGAAACACGACCTGGCGATCCAGCCGAGAAGCCCCAGCAGCGAAAAAATGGCTCCCAGGCGCCAGGCAGTGTTTGCCAGCGGCCCCAGCAATACCAGCTTCAGCATCTGGTCCGGCGTCACCGGTCCGTTCCATTGCAGCCTGTAGCGGTTCCAGTTCCAGTCAGGCACCCCGGGACCGGTCTGTAAAACCGTGCCGGGCGCATAACGTTCCATCGGCATATCTCTCTGCGCCGGCCGCTGCTGCAGTCGCACAGCCGAGAAATCCTGATCTGCTTTCCCCGCCACCGGCTCTTCCATCAAGGCAACAGCCCGCCGCGCCGCGGCAGGCATATCCTCCGCAACCGCTCGCGGCCGTTCCGCAGAGTACGCCATATTGCCTGCATGCTGCGGCTGTCCGGCCTGCCACCACGGGTTTTCCAATTGCGGATAAATGACCAGCCGCGCCTGCTGGGCAATAAACGGCAGCGCAACGACGACCGCAAGCAACAGCGCAAAAAGGCGATAGCGCGACAGCCAGGCACGCAGACGCCCCTCCGGCGCGGCCCGGACAAGCGCCAGGGCCAAAAACACATTGAGGACAGCCCATCCAATATGCCTGGCATCGACAAAAACCAGCGCCATGGCGGCCAGCGCCAGCGCCGCCGCTGGCCACCCGAGCAGGCGCCCCGCTGCGACAGTAACCAGCAAGACGACGAAGATGTCGAGCAAACTCCAGTGGCCATACCACGAGCCTCGGGCAGTATCGGCACCGACGGCAGCAAGCAGCCTGTGGTTGGGCGGCAGGTTGAGCAATATTGCGACGCTGTCGAGATCATGGGCCCAGCCGCTGACCGGGAATTTTGCGGCTCCGGAATCGATACTGCTCAGCGCTTCGAGCTGCAACGCACGGCCGCGCAATTCGACCCCGGTGTCGCCCTCGGCGGCGCCCTCGGTAATCAACAAAGTCTCGCCACCCTCGCTGGCGTGGCGCAGACGAAAAGGCCTGGCCATGTCGAGCCGCCAGCGCTGTGCCAGCGTGCCGGAAAGCGCATCCAGCACGAGATAGCCGTCACCATCGAAATCAAGCCACAGGGTGCGCTCGAGCTGGAGCCGGTTGCGCTCTTCCTCGCTGCGCCCGCGGCTGCGCTCAGCGATAGCGTAGCGATCACCTGGCCGCAGCAGAAAAGCCGCCAAACCGCTCCATTCCCCAGGAACACCGGCCTGCGCCGGATCGACCGCCACGCCGCCTTCGAACTGGGTGACCCGAAGTTGCGGCAGCGGCCGGTATACCCAGATTTCCTCGTCCGGCCAATCGCCCGCGGCGGCCCCGAGCACTGCGTCATCGAGAATTCCGGTCGCGCGCGCAGTCAGGTTGATCACCCAGCTACCCGGACGCACCTGCAGCCGTAAAGCACCGTCATGCTCCAGCCTCGCCGGTAACGGCGCATCGAGCGCAGTGGGCACGAATTGCTCCGGTAGCGCCTTGCCCAGCACGACCTCGCGCGCGGGTCCGGACACGTCGATCATCAGCCGGGTGTGGAGTAAAACCGGGCTGCCATCCTCGAGACGGCGGAACACGCTGACCCGAACCGACGCCGCCGTCGCCGCCTGGCGTGGCCGCTCGCCCAGCCACAGGTTGTCGTCTTCGCGCTGCGGAAAACCGATGCGGCGGCCATCCACGAACAATTCGACGACGCCCGTTGCAGCGGGAATACGCAGCCGTCCGGGGCGTTTCTGCCACTCGAAACGCCCTTCGATCCGCCGCACTCCGGCTTCGAGCCACACTGCCGGTCCACCGCCATGCAACGCCACCGCCGTCGCATCACCGTCGACGATGAGCTCTTCCGGCCAGAACCCGACGCTGCCCGGCAGCGCCACCCAGCCGTCGGCGAACAGCTCCCAGGTTTGTCTGAAACCGGCGCCGGCGGCATCCGCCTCGAGCAGCAACACGCTCGGCCAGGCACAGGCATAGCCGGAGGGATCACGACTACCGGGAGTCAGGGACGGACACTGGCGGTATTCAAGCCCATGCAGTACCCACGGCACCCATGGCTCCAGCGGCTCGGGAATAGTCGTTGCCTCCTGGGCGGCAACATCCCCGCCCGCAAACAGGAATACGCCGACTACCGCAACAACCACTCGCGAGATACTGTTCAACCGCTTTCCCCCAGCTCTAGTGTCGCCGGGTGAGGCGGCTGACCACGACGATCGCCAACATCGATATCAGCACGCCCGGGACAATTTCGTAAAGACCGAATATGCCACCGGCGAGTTGCTTCCAGATTATTACCGTCACACCGCCCAGCAGGATGCCCGCGATGGCACCCTGGCGGGTCATTCCCTGCCAGTACAACGACAGTACGACAGCCGGGCCAAACGCCGCGCCAAAACCGGCCCAGGCATAGGCCACCAGCTCGAGCACCTTGCTGTTGGGATCGCGCGCCAGCCACAGCGCGATCGCGGCGATGCCGAGCACGGCGCCGCGCCCGACCCACAACAGCTCCTTCTCGCTCGCGTTGGGACGCAGACGGCCTTTGTAAAAGTCCTCGGCCACGGCTGACGAGGCCACCAGCAACTGTGAATCGGCGGTACTCATCACCGCGGCGAGGATTCCGGCGAGACAGATTCCCGCGACCACCGGGTGCAGCAGGCCGGCGGCCAGCACCATAAAGACCTTTTCGCTGTCCGCACCCTCGAGCGGCGTTTCGAGCGCCACGATTCCGGTCAGTCCGATAAGCAGCCCGGCGAACAACGCGACACTGACCCAGGTCATTGCGATCATTCGCGACGCCGCGATCTCATCGGCGCTGCGGATCGCCATGAACCGGGCCAGGATATGCGGCTGCCCTACGTAGCCCAGCCCCCATCCGAGCAGCGATACCACGGCAATGATCGACAGGGCCTCGCCGCTACCATCCGTGAACGGGTCCAGCAGCGCCGGATTTATCGCCTCGAGCGCCGGGCCAAGGGCGCCCGGGCCGCCGATCTGTCCGAGTGCGATAACCGCCACCAGCGCCAACGCAAAAAACATCAGCAGCCCCTGGAACAGATCTGTCCAGCTCACCGCGAGGAAGCCGCCGACAAACGTATAGGCGATCACCGTCGCCCCGCCGGCCGCAACGGCCCAGCCATACGGCAGGCCAAAAACCGCTTCGAACAGCTTGCCGCCGGCAACGAGCCCGGAACTGGTATAAAACGTGAAAAAGATCAGGATAAAAGACGCGCACAACGCCCGCAGGATGCCGCTACGGTCATTAAAACGGCGCTGGAAATATTCAGGCAGCGTGATGGCATCATCGTAGCGTTCAGTCGCGCGGCGCAAACGCGCTGCGACAAAACGCCAGTTGAGATATGTCCCGACCAGCAAACCGACCAGCAGCCACGCTGATTCGAGGCCGGCAAGATAGGCGTAGCCGGGCAGACCCATCAACAGCCAGCCACTCATATCCGACGCCTGCGCCGACAAGGCCGTCACCCAGCGTCCGAGGCGGCGGCCGCCGAGAATGTAGTCCTTGAGATTCTGGGTGCGCCACCAGGCGACCGCGCCGATCAGCAAAACGACAACCAGATAGATGGCAAACGTAGCGGTGATCAGCGGGCTGAATTCAATCATTGTATTGATCGCATCTGCAGGCGCATGTCACTGTGACATACACTCGGGCACAGTAAAACCTGGGGCCCTGCCTGATATCCGCCGCGGCGACGACTGATTCACCGCAAATAATCGCTTCGCGCTTTGCAAGCGCGGCATTTCGCATTAACGTTGCACTCATCTCATCTCATCAGGGTGAAGACATGGGAAACAGCGATCGTCCCGGAGAAATTCTCCGGTTCTGGTTTGCCGAAACTCCGCGCAGTGCGTTCGAGATAGATGCCCGCATGGCGCTGTGGTTCGGCGACGAACGACAGCTCGCGACGATGATTCGTGAGCAATTTCCCGACGACGTCGAACGTGCCAGCCGCGGCGACCTGGATAACTGGGCCGGGCATCCGCGCAGCCGGCTGGCGCTGATTCTGCTGCTCGACCGGTTTCGCCGGACCCTGCACCGCGGAACGGTGGCGACCTACGCCAAAGATCATGCAGCCCTGCGTCTCGCGGTTCACGGTATCGAGTGCAGGCATGACCGCGAACTCGCCGCGCTCGAGCGCGCCTTCTTCTACATGCCACTGCAAAGCTCGGAGTCGCTCAAGGTGCAGGAATTCTCAGTGCGGATATTCGGCTCCCTGCTGCGCTCGGCAGATCCGTCGTACAAGGCCACTTTCCAGACGTTTCTCGATTTCGCCGAACTGCACCGTGACATCATTCGCCAGTTTGGCCGCTTTCCACACCGTAACAGGACGCTCGGGCGCGCGGACACCGCCGAGGAGCAGGCCTATCTCGGCGCAGACCTGCGCGATTTCGGCTAGCCGGCGGCGAGGCACTTCAAACCGTATTTTGCCGCAACCAGAAGAAACGGGGACATGGCTCCAGACCATGCCCCCGTATTCAACCCAGTATGGCGACGATCGGCGTTAGCGCTGACTTGCAATCCAGCGATCGACCTTGGCTTCGAGTACATTCAGCGGCAGTGCGCCATCCTGCAGCACGGCCGCATGGAAACCACGAATATCGAAGTCTTCGCCCAGTTCGGTTTCGGCACGCGTGCGCAGCTCACGGATCTTCAGTTGCCCGATCTTGTAGGCCAGCGCCTGGCTCGGAATCGCGATATAGCGGTCGATCTCGGCAACGACGTCGGCTTCACCTATCGATGAGTTGTCACGCATGAATGCCAGCGCCTCATCGCGACTCCAGCCCTTTGCGTGCATGCCGGAATCGACGACCAGCCGGATCGCGCGCCACATTTCCGCGGTCAGCGCTCCGTAGTAGGAGTAGGGATCCTGGTACATGCCAAGCTCGGACCCCAGCGACTCGGCATAAAGACCCCAGCCCTCGACATAGGCCGTGCTGCCGCCAAAACGGCGAAAACGCGGCAACTCGTCGAGTTCCTGCGCCAGCGCAATCTGGAAATGATGTCCGGGCGCAGCTTCGTGCAGGTAGATCGCCTCGATGTTGTAGCGCGGACGTGACTTGAGGTCGTAGGTATTCACGTAGAACACGCCGGGCCGCGAACCATCCGGCGACGAGGGCATGTAAGAGGCCGCCGCCGCCGACTGCTGGCGGTATTCCTCAACCGGACGAATCTCGAAATCCGCCTGTGGCAGCAGCGAGAACATCTCCGGCACTGCGGCATCGACCCGACCCTTCAGCGAACGGTAGGCCTCGAGCAACTGTTCCGGCTCGGCATAGAAGAACTGCGGGTCCGTTTTCAGGTGATCGAAAAACTCGTTCAGGCTGCCCTCGAACCCGACCTCATCCTTGACCCGCTCCATCTCGGCGCGAATTCGCGCAACTTCCGCCAGGCCGATCTCGTGAATTTCCTCGGCGCTCAGCGCGGTCGTGGTTGTCTCACCGACCAGGTAGTCGTACCAGGAACGGCCGTTCGCCAACTCAGACAGGCCTACCGAGTCGCGCGTATCAGGAAGGTAAACATCACGGATATAGTCGTGCAGTTTCTTATAGGTCGGTACGATCTGCGTGGTGATCGCTTCCTTGTACGCGGCGGTCAGCCGGTCGCGCTCGTCGCCTGCGATGGCCTCCGGCATACGCGTGATCGGCCCGTAAAAGAGACTCTGCTCCGGATCCTCAACCACCTGCGAGGCGAGCTGGGGCAACACTCGCTCCATCAGCACGCGCGGCTGGACGATCCCCTTGGCGCGGCCCTCGTCCATGTTTACGATCGCCTGGTCGATCCACACGACAAAGCCGTCGACCCGGCCGAGGAAATTGTCGTAGTCCTCAGCGGTAGCGAATGGCTGCACGCTGGCGCCGGACCCGAGCTGGGCAAACAGGTTCGGCACGCTGAAGAACTGGTTGACCGGCAGCAGGTAGGCGGGGTACTGAAATCCCTCGATGGCCTGCTCGCGCTCGCTCTTGAATACCTCGTAGGTCAGCAGGTCCTGCGCTTCCAGCGATGATGCATCGAGCGCATTGATCAGCGCCAGGTACTTCTCCTCGAGCGCGCGTGATGCGGCGCGGTACTCCGGCCCGATCGTGTTGGTAAGCCGATCGTTATACCGGTTGTCACCGATAAACGTCGCATACACCGGGTTTAGCACCAGCATCTCGTCGAAGTACTCCTCGACGATTTCGTTGAGACGCGCGGACGCATCGACCAGCGCCGGTTGCTCCGGCGTCGGCGCGGCGGCCGATGGGGCGGGCTTTGCGGCTGACTCTGCCGCCGCCGCCACCGGCTCCTTCTTCGAACAGGCACTGGTCAGCGCAAGCGCCAGGATTACGAATATCAATCTCTTCATCTTCTCTCACTCCGCTTTGTTTCCCGGCAGCCGCAGCGCCCGAACTGGCGCGACGGTGCTGGCCTCATCCAAATCCCGGCCGCTCACGGCCCGGCAGTGCAATGATTCAGGCAGCCGCTTACTCGCCGCCGCGATCGTCGTTCCAACGGCGCAGTTTCGCCGCCAGAACGTCAAGCGGCAATTCGCCATCGTTGAGCACCTGGCGATGGAAGGCTTTGACATCGAACTCTTCGCCCCAGGCCATCTCCGCTTCATCACGCAGCGCACGAATCTGCAGCTGGCCTATTTTGTAAGCAAGCGCCTGGCCCGGAATCGCGATGTAACGCTCCGCTTCCGACACCGCGCGCGCCTCCTTGACCGCAGTGTTGGAGTACATGAACTGCAGGACCTGTTCGCGGCTCCAGCCTTTGTGATGCAGCCCGGTATCGACAACGAGGCGGATCGCGCGCCACAGCTCTGCTGCGAGTGCACCAAAATACTGGTAGGGATCCTCGTAGACACCAAGTTCCTTACCCAGCGATTCGGCATAAAGCCCCCAGCCTTCGCCGTACGCGGTGTAGCTGCCGAACCGGCGCAGCCGTGGCAGGTCCGTCAGTTCGATAGCCAGCGCATTCTGGAAATGATGTCCCGGAACCGCTTCGTGCAGGAACAACGACTCCATTCCCCAGCGCGGACGCGCCGACAGGTCGTAGGTATTGACATAGAAGATGCCGGCACGGGAGCCGTCAGGCGATGGCGAAACATAGGAACCCGCCGACGACGACTTCGCGCGATACGCCTCGACCGGACGGATTTCGTAACCGGTCCGCGGCAGGCTGTCGAACAACTTCAGCGCCTTGACGTCGAGATCGGCCATCAGCGAGCGGTACGCGGTCAACAGCTCTTCTTCCGAACCGAAATAGAACTGCGGGTCGTCGTTCAGAAACGCGAAAAACTCCTCCAGCGTACCCTCGAAACCGACCTCGGCAATAACGGACCGCATCTGCTCTTGGATACGGGCGACCTCGGCAAGACCGATTTCGTGTATCTCATCCGCGGTCAGGTCGGTCGTCGTGTAACTCTTGACCCGATACGCATACCAGGCCTCACCGTCGGGCAGCGCATTCAGACCGACGGTCTCGCGCGCGGCCGCCAGGTAGCTGTCCTGGATATACGCCAGAAGACGCCGGTAGGCCGGCATGACTTTGGTCGCGATGGATTCGCGATAGGCCGTGGTCAGCCGGTCACGCTCCGCGCCGCTAATGGTCTCGGGCATGTTCGCCACGGGCTTCCAGAAAATCGTCTGCTCCGGATCGTCATTGAGCAGCGCCTCGATCTGCGGGACGACTCGCTCCATCAGGATGCGCGGCTGTACAACGCCCTGCGTCGCCCCGACTTTCATATTCGCAATGGCCTGGTCGACCCAGACGACGAAATCGTCGCTGCGCGACAGAAAATCGTCGTAGTCCTTGACGGTATTGAACGGATGCAGACCTCCGCCCGCACCCAGTCGCGCGAACGAGTTGTGCATGCCGTAAAACTGGTTGACCGGGATCAGATGCGATGGAAATCTGGAACCTTCGATGTTCTCGCGCAGATCGCGTTCGAATACCAGGTAGGTGAGCCGATCCTGGCCCTCCAGCACCTCCGCATCGATCTCACCGAGCATTGCGAGGTAGCGCGTGTTCAGGTCCTTCTCCGCCGCCCGGTGTTGCGGGCCGATGTTGTTGGCGATGTGGTCGTTGTACCGGTCGTCGCCGATAAACGTCGCGAACAGCGGATTCAGTTTCAACATTTCCTCGAAGTACGCCTCGGCGAGTCGATTCAGCCGGGCGGCGGGCTCGTCGGATACTGCACCCGGCGCATCCGGAGCGGCCTGCGGCACTGCGGTGCCGGCAGCGGCCGGTTTCAATTCCCTGTCGTTTTCAGCGCCTCCACAGGCGGCGAAAAGCACTACTGCGGCAAACGCTATTGTCAGGCGTAAGTTCATGTGAGCCTCATTGCGGGGTGAACGCATCGATCAATCGGAAGCGAATGGGATGGCGGCGCAGGATACTCGTATCCACGCATCGATACCAAATGCTCGAGGCACCGAAACAGGCACGCAGGCGCACCCTGCGGGTGGCAGACACGGCAAGTACTGAAACGGATAAGCCAGCTACATCCGGGCCGCGATCCAGCGATCCGTTCGCGCATCGAGCACCGCCATCGGCAGAGCGCCACCGCGCAGAACCATGCTGTGAAAAGCTTTCACATCGAATTTGTCACCCAGTTTCTCTTCGGCCCGTGCCCGCAACTCGAGAATCCGGATCTGACCGATCTTGTATGACAATGCCTGCCCGGGGATCGCGATGTAGCGCTCTACTTCGGCGACGATATCGGACTCGGCAAGCGACGAATTCTCGAGCATGAATGCTATCGCCTGCTCGCGGCTCCAGCCCTCCGTGTGGAGACCGGTATCGACAACGAGGCGCATCGCCCGCAACTGCTCGTCGTTGAGCTTGCCGTAGTACTGGTACGGATCGGTGAACAGGCCGAGCTCGCGACCCAGCGACTCGGCGTAGAGCGCCCAGCCCTCCACATAAGCCGTGTAGCCGCCGAACCGCCGGAACCGCGGCAGCTCGGTCAGCTCCTGCTGGATCGAGACCTGGAAATGGTGGCCCGGGGAGGCCTCGTGCAAGGAAAGGGTTTCCATGCCGTACCTGGGCTGGGCGCGGAGATTGTGGGTGTTGACGTAGAAAATACCCGGTCGCGAGCCGTCCGGTGCCGGACGCTGGTAAGAGGCGCCCGCCGACGACTGCGCACGGAATGCTTCCACCTCGCGAATCTCGTAGTCGGCCGCCGGAAAGTCCGAGAACAGCGCCGGCAACATCGCATCGATGCGGGTTTTCAGCGCCCGGTAACCGTCGAGGAGATCCTCGGCGTTGTCGTAATAAAAGGCGTCGTCCGTTTTCAGGTATTCGAAGAACGCGGCCAGATCGCCCTCGAAACCGACGGTATCGCGCACCTGCTCCATCTCCGACCGGATACGCGCGACCTCGGCAAGGCCCAGCTCATGAATCTCGCGCGCGCTCATCGTCGTCGTGGTGCTAACCCGTGCGCGGTAGTCATACCAGTCCGCCCCGTCGGGCAATTCGGCCCAGGCAACGCTATCGCGAGTCTGCGCCATGTACTCGGTCTCGATAAAGTCATGCAGGCGGCTATATGCCGCCACGATCTGACCCGCTATCGCGTCCCGATACGCAGCGGTCAGCCGCGCGCGATCTTCCTCGGCAAAGCCCTCGGGCATCGCCGCCACCGGACCCCAGAACAGGCTTTGCTCGGGCTCATCGACCACGTGGGCGGCAAGCTGCGGCAACACCTTTTCCATAATCACTCGCGGCTGTACCACGCCCTTCTCGACCCCCTCGCGCATATTCGCAATGGCCTGGTCTACCCAGACCGTGAAATCGTCGATGCGCCCGAGAAAGTTGTCGTAGTCGGCAACCGTCGCGAACGGCTGCGCCGACCGTCCCGAGCCGAGCATCGCCATCAGGCTGGGCATGCTGAACATCTGGTTGATTGGCAGCAAATATGCAGGGAATTCGCTGCCTTCGATTGCCTCGCGGCGCCCAAGCATGAACACTTCGAGCGTCAAAAGATCCTGGTCTTCGAGCGCATCGCCATCGATTTCCATGGCCGTCTCGAGGAAACGCCGCTCCATTGCCAGCTGGGCGGCGCGGTGTTCCGGTCCAATGCTGTTACCGAGACGATCGTTATAGCGGCTGTCACCGATAAACGTGGCCGTCACCGGGTTGAGCTCGAGGTTTTCCTCGAAATAGGCATCGACAAGGCTGGCGAGCCGCGCCGATGCGGTCTCGGATTTACTCCCGGTTTCGCTGCCGCCGTTCACGGCCGGCGCGGCCACAGCCGGGGTGCTTAGCGCCTTCCCCGACTGACCAGTGGAACCCTGATCATTGCCACACCCCCACAGAAACGCAATCGCCAGCACGCCGATCAGACCCTGTTTCATTTGTTAGCCCCCTCACGCAGTCATGCAGCCTTTCTAGCTCAGGCGGCCGCGAGATACCAGTCAATGGCCATTCAGACGCCACGGCGATCATTCGGTTCCATGGCTCTTTGCACTGACAGGAGGGGGAAGGGAAAAAAGACGGCGGGCCAGGAACCGGTGCCGGGGGAATTGCACCCGGCCCGCTGGCCCGCCTGTTGCGGTCAAATCTACCGCCGCGGGAGTCCGTTCCCGCGCCGGGTACTGCAACGCTATCGGTTAGTCTTCGTCCTCGTCGTCGTCATCATCCTCGCAGAACGCATCGGGCGAGAGCTCGCAGAGTTCATCGAGCAACTCGTCGAGATCTTCGATGCCGCAGTCCGGATCCGCCAATACGGCAAGGGAGTCGCCAACGCACAGCAGCTCCTCTCTTTCACCGGTAGGCGTGTCATCTTCGAGCGCAACCGCCAGCACGAACCCGACATCCTCGAGGTAGTACTTGAACTCGGTTTCGCCCGGGCTCAGCGCCGCCGTATCATGCGTCTTCAAGCACTGATCGTTGCAGGGGAAAAGCGGATTTTCCTCGTCCGGACTCGTTGCCAGGCTGACATACTCGACGACATCCTCAGCCTCTCCGACCAACCATTCCTGTCGATCGGCCTGGCCTTCGGCCGGCACTGAACGCATCAGCACACCGCCTTTCGCGCCATCGATTCCGGAGAAGAATGACCCGTCTATATCGACCAGGTAGCCGTCTTCGAAATTGCGCGAGACTTCGCCACAATAGTAGACAGAGCCGTTGACGTCCTGGGCAAACTCGTCGTCAGTGATTTCAACCGGCTCGTAGTCGATAGTGCCGTCTTCCTCATCTATCTCCTCGATCACCACCGCGTCGACGACGGTCCGGCACAGGACTTGTGCGCCATCGTACCCTGCAGCTTCGCGGGTCTCGTCAGTCACGGTCACGACGACGATCTCCTCGAAATCCTCGCCGGCACGAAGGACGTAAGTGTGTCCGACAGTCAGGTTTAAATAGGGGTTGGGTTCGTACGAGGCGCCGATCTCATCGGGATCGATGAACATGATGGCCGGGTCTTTCAACGGATCCGGGTCATAGCGATCCTCGCCGAGCAGCTCGCAGGCCTCGTCACGCGCTTCGCGCTGATCAAAGCACTCGTCGAATTCTTCGTGGCGCTCCTCCCAGGCCCCCGCGAAACATTCTCCACGCTCCTGATCATCAGCGATATTCAGGCATTTGGCCCTCGCTTCGCGGAAATTGTCATTAACGTCCGCGCGACATGCGCCCAACATTTGCTTGGCGGTTTTGGAACAGAAAGGCACACCCGCCTCCGCAGTCTCAAATGCCGCCCATGGTGACAGCGCCAGTGTCAGCGCCGCCAGGAACAGATGCTTTCTCATTAGTCATTACCTCCATCCGGTATCAGCCAAAATCATGTTGATCGATTCGGCACTCGCAGAATTTTTTCGATCTGCAGCCGATTAGACGACTGCAGCGGAAAAATCCTTCGCCGTCGAAGAGAGGATGGCGGGCACAAAATGCCGCCCATTTGCACTACCGCCATGCTGCTCTCATGCTGGGAGGCGACGCCCGTGGCAGACACGAGCGTATCGGTGACCAGGTGCGTCACCGATCGCTCGGTCGATATGCGCTGCCCCGGAACCCGATCGCGATAAGAAAGCGAACGAAGGATTTGCAGTCGTCCGGCGTCTAATAAAAAAAGGCCGGGAATTGTCGTGGCAAAACCGATACATGCGGACCGGGCAACAGCCCGGAAAATACTCAGGGGTGACGAGACCGCGTTTCGCACCCTGTTCGATGATTTTTTCCCGCGTCTGTACCGGTATGCAATGGCGCGCCTCGGTGGCGATCACGACGCTTCGCTTGAAATTGCTCAGCAGACGTTGTGCAACGCGATCGAGAAACTCGATCGCTATCGCGGCGAGGCGGCGCTGTATACCTGGGTCTGCCAGATTTGCCGCAATAACCTGATCGACCACTTGCGCGCCACCAACCGGGAAGCGAACCGGGTGATTTTGATCGAGGATCAGCCGGAGGCACGCGCCGTTCTGGAGGCGATGACCGGACCGGCGACCGAGGAACCGGAAGCGCTGGCGCGCCGCGTCGAGCTTGGCCGCCTGATCCAGTCGGTAATGGATCACCTGACGCCGCGTCAAGCGGACGTCCTGGAATGGAAATACGTGGACGGGTTGAGCGTAAAGGAAATTGCCGCACGCATGCGGGTTGGGCCGAAAGCGGCCGAGTCACTACTGACGCGGGCACGCAAGGCCTTTCGCGACACGATAGGCGCACTGGCGGGCATCACAAACATGCCCGGCAGCGAACGCCCTGACTGACAGGGCTCGAGGCTAATGACTATGAACGATGGCGATTATGGGGAAAACGGCACGGACGAACGCGATGTCGTGGGCGAGATTATTCGTGCCGCCGGCAAGCGCGTGACTCCCTCCGCAGCCGCGATGGCCGAGGCACGGGCCGCGGTGACCGCGACGTGGGAGCGAAAAACGAGACGCACCCGGAACCAGCGGCAATGGCTGCAATGGGGTGCTGTCGCAGCCACGCTTGTTGTGGCAGTTGGAATCTGGGTGCAGTTTCCGCGGACCGGAATTGGCAGCGTCGCCACCACCTACAAGGTCATCGGCGAGCTGTCGATCGTCGCGGCCGACAACAAACCGGCCGCCACACGGCTTGGCGATGATGATGCGATCAACACCGGATCGACACTGCAAACGGGCACCGCCAGCTTTGCTGGTTTGCGTCTTGGCGACGGCTCGTCGCTGCGCGTCGATGAACAAACGCGGATCGTGCTGGCTGCGGCGGGCGTGATCGAACTGTTATCGGGCAGGATCTATGTCGATACCTACGGTCGGGTGGAGGGCAGTCCGGGCGTTGAGATAAGAACGGGTGGCGGTGTGTTTCGTGACATCGGGACCCAGTTCGAGGTCCGCCAAACGCAGGGTACGCTGCGGCTGCGGGTACGCGACGGAAGCGTGACTTTTGCAAGCACCACGGTCAGTGCACTGAGTAATGCCGGCGAGGAGGTTGTCGTTGATGGCACAGGCGCAGTGTCGCGTTCGCGATTCTCGCCCAGCGATCCGGGCTGGGACTGGACCTTACAGGTTGCACCGCTACCGCGGATGACGAACATCGCGCTCGATCAGTTGCTCGCATGGGTTACCCGCGAAAGCGGCCGCGATGTCCGGTTCGCCAGTGCCGTTGTCGAAGGGCGGGCATCACGAACCCGGCTGCATGGCCGCGTCGACCGGCTCTCCCCGCTCGAGGCTCTCGACGTAATGCTGGCAACCACCGACCTGTCCTACGAGCTGCTCGAGGACGGTTCGATCCTGATCCGGGACATTAGCGGTGCGGCTGCAGAGCGCAATAGTGAGAATCCGGACGAATGAAAACAGAGCCCTGCTGCTAAACTGCCGCGGCAGGAAATGATTGTGTTCATCAGGTTGATTCGCTTATGGCGAAGCGCATAGCGAGGCCCGGCGAGGCTCGCCGCCGCATGACACTGCTGTGCCTGCTGGCACTGGCGGGCGCCTCTCTTTGCGGTCTCCCGGCCCATGCAGAAACCGCGCCAGCGCTGCGCGGAAAATCGCTGCAGCGCGCGATTACTCTGATCGAGGCGCGGCATGGAATCGCCATCTACTACAGCAGCGATCTCGTGGCACCATGGATGAGCGTGCGCGGCGAACCGGGCGGCGGCGACGCGGCCGACCTCCTTGCCCGGATCGTCTCCCCCTACTCGCTGGCGGTGGAGCGCGGGCCGCACGACAGCCTGCTGATTACCCGGCGTGCGGCATCCGCGCCGGATCACACCGGGGACCTGCTCGGCATCGTCACGGAAACCGATTCCGGCAACCGCGTCAGCGGCGCGGATGTCTCGATTATCGGCCAGCGGCTGGCCACGAAGACGTCGCTCGGAGGACATTTCAGCTTCAGTGCCCTCGCCCCCGGCTCCTATGTCGTCAAGGTCAACCAGTCCGAGCGAGCGTTAATCACAACCGTCGTTGCCGATGTCGAGCCGGGCAAGACCTCGGTCGCACTGATTGACGTAAAAACGCCGGAGATCAGGGAACTCGGCACGATGGTCGTCAACGCGAGCCGCTACCAAATCGACCGCAGGATTCCACCATCGCACCGATTCCTCACCATTGAAGACATCGAAAAACTGCCGGATCTCGGTGACGACCCGCTGCGCTCCGTCAACCGGCTCCCCGGAACGGCCAATAACAGCGTCACCGCGAAATCCAATATCCGCGGCGGCGAGACCGACGAGTCGCTGGTGCAATTCGACGGGCTGCGACTGTTCGACCCGTTTCATCTGAAGGACTTCCAGAGCGTATTCAGCACCATCGATCCCCGTATCGTCAGCAGCCTCGATGTTTATACCGGCGGTTTCCCCGCCACCTTCGGCGACCGCATGAGCGGTGTCATCGACATCGGCACGCTCGATCCCAGCGCGTCCCGGATAAACGAACTGGGCCTGAGTTTTTTCAACGCATCGATTCTCAGCGCCGGGCCGCTCGACGGCGGCCGCGGCGACTGGCTCGTCTCCGCGCGCCGCGGCAATCTCAATCTGTTACTCGATGCCGTCGACTCTGACCTCGGCGATCCGCGCTATGTCGATGTCTACACCCGGCTTGGCTACCAGGTCACGGACCGGCTGCGCGCCTCGGCCCACTTCCTGTATTTCGGTGACGACATCAATCTGAAGGACCCCGACGAAGAAGAGGATGCCGACGCCGACTACGACGACTATTACTACTGGCTGCGGCTCGACTACGACCTGAGCGACGATGTCTCCGGGCACACGATCGCCTCGCGCGCGGAACTCGACAGCAAACGCAGCGGCACCGCCGAGAAAGAGGGCGTCAGCCACGGCTGGCTCAATGACGACCGCAACTTCACCATCAACTCATTGCAATCGGAGCTGAGCTGGCGGGCGGCGGACAACCTGCGTCTGGAGTTCGGCGGTGAACTGCGCCAGCAAGAGGGCAAATACGATTACCAGGACGCTGCCGGGTTTGAGCTGGTGTTCCTGACTCCCGGCGCCAGTCTCGAACCCGAACGCGAACGCGACATCCGGACCCGTCCCGATGGTTACCAGTACGGGTTGTACACCCGTGCCCAGATCGGGCTCACGGATAAACTCGCGGCCGACGCCGGTTTGCGCTGGGATCGGCAAACGCTCGGCGCCAACAGCGACAGCCAGTTCAGCCCGCGCCTCGGCCTGATGTACGGACTTACCGACTCCACTGAGCTGCGGGCCAGCTGGGGCCGCTTTTACCAGTCTCAAAGCATCAACGAATTGCAGGTCTCCGACGGCGTGGTGGAATTCGACGACGCGCAACGCTCGGATCACCTGGTACTTAGCGTCGAGCAGACCCTGCCCAGGGACATCGTGTTGCGGGTCGAAGCGTATGACAAGGACATGGACGACCTGCGGCCGCGTTACGAGAATTTTCTCAACCCGCTGGTCCTGCTGCCCGAGCTGACCCCCGACCGGGTGCGCATCGACCCGGACAGCGCCCGGGCACGGGGCATAGAAACATCTTTATGGGGCAAGCATTCGACCTGGCTCGACTGGTGGGTCACTTATACCTGGTCTACCGTGAAAGACCGATTCGACCGCGGCAATATACGCCGTGCCTGGGACCAGCAGCAGGCGTTGCGCGGCGGGATGGTGATGGGCCTCGGATACTGGGAATTCAGCATTGCCGGCGATTTCCATAGCGGCTGGCCGACGACTCCGATCGAGCTGGTTGCGGAAGAGCCGCAAGTCATCGTCGGCACCGGACCGAGAAACAGTACACGCCTCGGCGATTTCAAATCGGTGGATATCCGGATAGCGCGGGAACTGGTGTTCCAGCGCAGTTCTGCGACGCTTTTCCTCGAGGTCGCCAACGTCTTCGACTGGAACAACGAGTGCTGCATCCAATACGATGTCGATGACGAGGACGGGCCGTTGCAGCTGGACACGGAATCCACCAAATACCTGCCCATCTTTGCCTCGCTCGGCCTCGTCTGGCGTTTCTGATACTCCGCATTCAATCGGGCGAGGCACGGCGATGTTGCAATGGCACAGCCGCACGGCTGTCAGATTTCTAGGTTATGGCATCCTGATATTGCTGCTGTTCCAGGCACTGGTGATGATTGCCGGGACAGGCGATGACGCACTGGCGTTGTTCGTCCGCCCCAAACCCACGGACGTTTTCGGCACCAGTGAGTTCTCTGCGGTAGAGCTGCTGCAAACGGCGTTGCTGCTTGCCAGTATCCTGGTGACCGGGTGGTACGCCGCATCCTTGCCGCTGACCCGGCCACTGACGACTGTTGCCGCTCTTTTTCTGCTGCTGATGCTGGTTCGCGAACAGGACTACTTCATTGACCAGTGGCTGCCGTGGGGCACCTGGCGTCTTCCCGCAGCCCTGGTTGCTGTTTGCCTCGGATACGTGGCGTGGCGAAACCGCCCAGAGCTGCGGCGCCAGGGTCATGCGCTGGCCACCAGCGCGGCGTTCGGATTGCTGTTTGCAGGACTTTTGGTGCTGCTCGGGTTCTCGCGAGTTTTTGGTCAGACCGACCTGTGGACGGCGCTGTTGGCGGACGACTATCAGCGCATCGCCAAACTCGCCGCTGAGGAAATGACCGAACTGCTCGGCTATTGCCTGGTGCTGGCCGGATGTATCGAACTGCGTTATTCGCCCCTGCGCCGCGAGGCACGGCAGCGGGGCGAGGGCCAGGGTCGGTAAAAAACAGCCTGTGCTAGTATCGAGCGCCCGCAGAGCCCTGCCTATTTGCCGGCCTGGAGGCCGAATATGATCGTTGGTGAAGCAAAACGCGTAGCAATCCTCGGCGGCAGCCGAATCCCCTTCGCAAGAGCGCATACGGCTTACGCCAGAGTCGGCAACCAGGCGATGTTGACCGCCGCGTTCCGCGGTGTCGTCGACAGGTTTGACCTGCACGGGGTTCGCCTCGACGAGGTCGCGGCGGGCGCGGTCATGAAACACTCGCGCGACTTTAATCTCTGTCGCGAATCCGTTCTCGGCTGCGGTTTGTCGCCGGAGACCCCGGGACTGGACCTGCAACGTGCCTGCGGCACCGCGCTGGAAGCGGCGATCCTGGTCGGTAACAAAATCGCGCTCGGCCAGATCGATGCTGGCATGGCCGGTGGCAGCGATACCATCAGCGATATCCCGATTGTCTACCCGGACGCCTACCAGCAGATTCTGCTGGAGAGCTTCCGCGGCCGCAGCACCGGAGAGCGGATGAAGCCCTGGCTCAGGTTGCGGCCGGGGCACTTTAAACCGGTGCTGCCCGGGGTCAACGAACCGCGTACCGGGTTATCGATGGGTGCAAGTACGGAACTGACCGCAAAGGCCTGGGGCATCACCCGCGCCGACCAGGACCAGCTCGCCTTCGAGAGCCACCAGAAAGCCGCCGCAGCGTACGACGAGGGTTTTTACTCCGACCTGATAACACCGTTCGAGGGCCTTTCCGAAGACAACAACATGCGTCGCGACACCAGCCTCGAACGGCTGGCCAAACTGAAGCCGGTTTTCGATCGTAGCGCCGGCGGAACCATGACGGCGGCCAACAGCACGCCGCTGACCGACGGCGCCGCGGCCGTGCTGCTGGCAGCGGAAGACTGGGCCCGCGAACGGCAGATTCCGGTCCAGGCTTACCTCCGCTATGGCAAGGCGGCGGCGGTCGATTTTGCCGGGCGCGATCGCGACGGGCTGTTGATGGCCCCCGCATTCGCGGTATCGCGAATGCTCGCCGATGCCGGTCTGTCGTTGCAGGATTTCGATATCTACGAAATCCACGAGGCTTTTGCCGCGCAGGTCCTCGCCACGCTAAAAGCCTGGGAATCCGCGGAGTTCTGCAAGGATCGTCTCGGTCGCGAAGCGCCGTTGGGCAGCATCGATCGCGCCAAACTGAACGTAAAGGGGGGCAGCCTGGCGATGGGACACCCGTTCGCCGCAACCGGCGCCCGTGTACTGGCCAATGCGGCCAAGCTGCTGGCCGAACGCGGCGAAGGACGCGCGTTGATTTCCGTTTGTACCGCCGGGGGCATGGGCGTCACTGCTATTCTCGAGGCGGCCTGATCGTCAGCCAGACTGCAGTGTGCGCCAGTTGGCGCAGCCACGAAGCCGTGGCGATCTTGTTCAAACCACGCACATACAACAAAAAGGTCTGCAATAGATGGACTCACTGAACGACGTCATGGCGACGATGAACAATATCCTGTGGCACAACGTGGTGCTTTTTGTGCTGCTCGGAACCGGCATCGTGCTGACAATCTGGAGCCGCTTCAGCCAGGGTGTTGCGTTGACCCACGGCTGGAAGATCATCCGTGGCCATTACGATGATCCGGACGATCCCGGCGCGATCAACCACTTCCAGGCGCTCTCCGCGGCGCTGTCGGCGACAGTCGGTCTGGGTAATATCGGCGGTGTCGCGCTCGCGATCGCGCTTGGCGGACCCGGCGCCGTTTTCTGGATGTGGATCGTCGGTTTCTTTGGCATGTCGATCAAGCTGACCGAGGTCACGCTGTCGATGCTCTATCGCAACACCGACGACCCCGACAATCCGCATGGCGGCCCAATGTGGGTCGTCAGCAAGGGCCTGCCACGCCTGAACCCCTCGCTGAAGGGAGTTGGGCGATTTATCGGCGTCGTTTTCTGTATCACCCTACTGGTCTCGACGGTCACCGGCGGAAACATGTTCCAGGCATGGAACGTCGGCGAGATCACCCAGGAATATTTCGGTATCCCCAGCGTTGCTACCGGCATCATTCTCGCGTTGATCGTGGCCGCCGTGATTATCGGCGGCATCAAGCGGATCGGCGCCGTCGCCGGCCGGCTGGTCCCGTTGATGGTGGCGCTGTACCTGCTCGCCGGCACTTACGTACTGGCCGTCAATATCGACCTGTTGCTGCCGATGCTGAAACTCATTGTTACGTCGGCATTCTCCGGATCGGAGGCCAGCGGTGCCTTTATCGGCGGCACGATGGGTTATGCCTTCCTCTACGGCATGAAGCGTGCGCTGTTTTCCAACGAGGCGGGTCAGGGCTCGTCGCCGATCGCCCACTCGGCGGCCAAAACCGACGAACCGGTGCGCGAGGGTATCGTCGCCGGGCTGGAACCGTTTATCGATACGCTGGTCGTTTGCACTTTTACCGCTCTGGTTATTCTTTCCACCGGTGTGTGGAACCGCGGCGCCGAGGTCAATTTCCCGACCCCGCCGGCAGTGGTGCAGACCGACATCGATGGCCACTGGAGCCTGGAGACCATTGCGGCGCCGTCTGCTCGCGGGGTGACCTGGAGCGACGGCGAGGCAGTCTACATGATCGTAAATGCGCACAAAAATGAGCAGAGCGGTAACCGTCTCCATCGCCTTAGCGGCACGATCAGATACGACGCGGAAGATCGACCGATCGTCGAATGGAACGATTTCGAGAGTGCCGAACGTCCGCGCGTCGACGACCCGGGTCTTTATGCATCGCTGGTTGGCGCCACGCTTACCGCGCGCGCCTTCGATTCAGTGACACCCGGACTCGGCAAATGGCTGGTCACGATCGCAGTCTGGCTGTTCGCCGTTTCGACGATGATCTCGTGGAGTTATTACGGCGAACAGGGAATGGTGTTCCTGGCCGGCGAAAAATCGATAATGATTTACAAGCTAGTGTATTGCCTGCTGATCGTCGTCGCGACATCGGGAATCGTAAAAACCGCAACCGAGCTCGACAACCTGACCGGTATCGGTACCGGAGTGATGCTGCTTGGCAACCTCCCGATCATCTGGATTTTTGCGAGTCAGGCGATGCGAGCATACCGCAACTACGTTGAGCGCCTGAAAAGCGGGCGAATGGGTCCCGGGCATGCGGCACCGAGCCTCGAGGACCTGATCAGCGGACGCGATGTCGACTAGGCGCCGCGGTTCCCGGGCGACGACTTTCGACTGTTATCGGCATCGTGGTTCCCGGGCGACGAGTTTCCACTGTTATCGGCGTCGCCGCTTTCGCCCGGGCTATGCCTGTTTGCCTTGCCAATCGTGGCGGTGAGGCGGTCGAGGGCACCGTCAACGGCGCGGCGGGCCTGAGCGGTGATGCCGCCACGCGCGTTCTGCTCGACGATTCGCAGCTCCAGCCTGGCAACCAGATCATCAATGCCGTGATCGGCGTCTTCGTCGGTAAATTCTTCCGGGTGTGACGAACGGGCGGCTCCGAACAGATTGATCCAGCGGTCGCTGCGACGGCCGAACGCAACGACCCGGTAAAATTTCTTTCCCGGGTCTTTCGGTTCGGCCAGCATTCCAATGATGGCAGCCGCTAGCGACAGCGGCACCAGCACCAGGTCGCGCAGACCGTCGATGACCAGCTTGCCCTGGAAGACCGCAACGTCGCGAATGAATGCCCACCTTGAGGGCGGTACTGCTTCGTCATTGTGTTCGTTCATCGTGTCGAATCCGGCTAACCTGCATAAACGAAACCGGCAGCAAGTCTATCAACTAGAGTGCCGCCCACGTGTTGGTGGCACCAGTTGCTTCAGGTAAGGTTGCACCACCCCGGCACGGAGCCAATCATGACACGCTATCTCGGCGAAGCGGATTACAAGCACGGCACGGACGAGAAAACCGGCATTTTGCTGGTCAATCTCGGCACACCGGACGCCCCGGATACGGCCTCTGTGCGGCGTTACCTGGCGGAGTTTCTGTGGGATCCTCGTGTCATCGAGGTAGCGCGGCCGCTGTGGTGGCTGATCCTGCATGGCGTCATACTCCGTATCCGCCCGCGCAAATCGGCAGAGGCCTATGCAAAGGTATGGAGCGAAGAGGGCTCGCCACTGCTCAGCATCTCGAAACGCCAGCATGCCGCTTTTCAACATGAGCTCGGCGAACGCATGGGGCATGACATTCCGGTAGCGCTCGGCATGCGTTACGGCAATCCGTCGATCGCCAGTGCGCTCGCGGAGTTACGCGCGAAGGCCGTGCGCCGGCTTTTGGTCCTTCCGCTCTATCCGCAGTATTCAGCGTCCACCACCGCCTCGGTATTCGACGCCATCGCCGCCGATTTGCAGCGCACGCGCTGGCTGCCGGAACTGCGTTTCATCAACCAGTACCACGATGAACACGGCTATATCGAAGCGCTTGCGGCGAGTATCCGCGAACATTGGCAAAACAACGGCCGTGCCCAGCGCCTGCTGTTCTCGTTCCACGGACTGCCGCACCGCTACCTGCTAAGCGGCGATCCTTACCACTGTCATTGTCACAAGACGGCGCGCCTGCTTGCAGCGAAACTCGGCCTGGACGATGGCGACTGGATACTGAGTTTCCAGTCGCGCGTGGGCCGCGAGGAGTGGTTGCGTCCCTACACCGATGAGACCGTGGCGCGACTCGGGCGCGAAGGCATCCGCTCGCTCGATGTCGCGTGTCCCGGGTTTTCCGCCGACTGCCTAGAAACGCTCGAAGAGATCGCGATGCAAAACGGCGAAATATTCGAAGAAGCCGGCGGCGAAACGCTCAATTATGTGCCTGCGTTGAACGATCGCAACGATCATATTTCCTTCCTTGTCGATCTGGCGCTGAGACACTGCCAGGGCTGGCCGGATCTCGCGGCGGGAGACGAACGGTCAGCGGAGCGAAAGCTCAGTGCGCAACGCGCGATTGCGCTCGGCGCCAAACAGTAACGCCACAGGCGTCATCCCGGCCGCGACTGCGGCTCTCCAGCGTCAGCCACCGGATACCCGCGATGCCAATTCCAAGGAAACCTAACTCCAGACTCCGTTACCCGGACACAGACCCGCCAAAAAACGGCGCAATGGTCGATCTGCCCGCCGGGATGCGCTGGATCCGCCTGCCGGTGCCCGGCGGTCTCAGCCACATCAACGTCTGGCTTATAGCGGATCATGACGGCTGGACACTGGTAGACACGGGAATGGGGATCGACCCGGTCACTACCGCGTGGGAGGACCTGCTGGAACAGCTTGGCACTATACCGATCCGCCGCATTATCGTTACCCATCATCATCCGGATCATTTTGGCCAGGCCGCGTGGCTCGCCGAGCGCTGCAATGTCGAAGTATGGATGACCGATGCGGAATTCGACAGCGCGCTGGGGCCGCGTCATATCGATCCGTTCGAACGGGCCCGCCAGCGCCGCCGCAACCTGGAAAGGAACGGCATGTCGATCGGTGACGACATCGCGCCGTTTCTGTCCGGAAAAGGCTACAAGCGAATTATCTCGGGTATTCCCGAGAAGATTCGACCGATCCGTGACGGCGAACTCGTGACCATTGGCGCTCACAAATGGCAGATCATTGTGACTGCGGGCCATGCCAACGGTCATGCTGCCCTGTACTGCGAGGCGATTGCCACCCTGATTTCCGGTGATCACGTTCTGCCTACCATCTCCCCGAACATCAGCTTGTGGAGCGAGGACAGCGCGGCGGACCCACTTGACGACTACCTGTCGTCGTTTGCGCGGTTTCGCGAATTGCCAGCGGAAACGCTGGTACTGCCGTCTCACGGGCGGCTTTTTCACGGCCTGCACGAGCGCCTCGACGAGCTCGAAGCCGAACATCGCGCGGCGCTCGACGCTGCGCTCGCAGCCTGCAAATCACCGCAAAGCGCCGCCGATCTGATCCCCGTTCTTTTTCCGCGCAAGCTCGATTCGCTCAACACCTTGCTTGCATTCGGCGAGACGATGGCACACCTGCGCTACCTGTTGCGGACCCAGGCAGTGTCGCAGATCTCCGACACCGCCACGACACGATACCTGCGTACAACGTGACCCGTATCACTGGGAGCAGGCGCGCGGCTGTGTCAACATAGCCGGATGCTCGGGAGATTTCTCGAAATCAGCCTGTATACCCCTGACATCCAGTCGTCACTGGGGTTTTACGAGGAGCTTGGCTTCACGCAGTTAAACGTGGGCGAGACCTGGTCGCACCCCTATGCGGTAGTGACAGATGGGCATCTGTTTATCGGCCTGCACGATTACCGCTTCGATTCGCCGTCGCTGACTTATGCCCGGCCGGAACTGGCCAACCGGGTACGCAGCCTCGAGGACAGCGGGATCATGTTCGCTTTCCGCAAACTTTCCGACGACCAGTTCAACGAGGCGGGCTTCAAGGACCCTGATGGGCAAATGGTGTCGCTGCTGGAAGCCCGTACCTATTCACCCTACACCGGTGGCGAAGAGGACTTCTCGATTCTTGGCCGCTGCAGCGAGTATTGCATTGCCGTCGCCGACATCGATGCATCGGCGCAGTTCTGGGAACCGCTGGGGTTTGTGATGACCGATCGCGAGGAAAAGCCGTCGCCGCGCGCGCTGCTGATCAGTGACTGCATCAACCTCGGACTGTACGGCGGCAACAGGTTGCTTCGCCCGGGGCTGGTCTTCACCGAGCCCGACATGGACCGGCGCATCGAATTTCTTATCGCCAAGGACATGCGCATTGCACGTCCATCGCCATTGCCCAATGCAGGCGAGCTTTCCGCGGTGCTGGAAAGCCCCGAGGGATTCGACCTGCATCTGCTGGTTGGCGAGTAAACGGACCCTGCGCCGCGGCTAGCCGAATGCGCCGGCCGCATCGAGTGCGCCGATCTCGTCCTCGCTCATACCGAGCTCGCGCAACACTTCGTGGGTGTGGGCGCCGAGCGCGACTCCGCAAAAGCGGTATGCCGGCTCCGAGTCCGAGAATTTTATCGCGGAGGCAAGCTGGCGCTGACTCGCGCTGACTCCTTTGACCTCGACCGTCATATTGCGGGCCGCAAGCTGAGGATGTTCAGCCGCCTCGCTCAGCGTCAGCACCGGTTCGACACATGCATCGACGGTCGCGAAAACCTCGCGCCATTCAGCCAGTGGCCGCGCCGCGATAACCGTACGCAATTCACCGATAAACTGCTCTTCCTTTGCCGGATCGGTGGTTAGCGCCAGTGGCAACAAGTCGGGTCGTTCGATCGCGCGGCACAGTTGCTCGCGAAACTGCGGTTCGAGGCTGCCGATTGACAGGTAGCGGTCATCCGCGGTGCGGTAAAACCCATAGAATCCACCGCCGTTGAGCAGATTCGACTGCGGCCGCGGATCTTGACCGCCAACCAAACATGACGGCGCCCCGATCGCGTTCAGCGCAAACGTCGCGTCGGTCATGCTGACATCGACGTGGCGACCTTCACCGCTACGCTGCCGCGCATTCAGCGCCGCGAGGATTCCGATCACCGCGTGCAACGCGCCACCGGCAAGATCCGCAATCTGGAAAGCCTGTGGCGCCGGCCCGCTGTCGGCATACCCGGCATAGCTTGCCATGCCGGCGAGAGACACATAGTTGATGTCATGGCCGGCGCGATCGCGGTACGGGCCGGTCTGGCCATAGCCGGTCAACGAGCAATAAACGAGCCGCGGATTGATTTCACGCAACGTCTCATATCCGAGCCCGAGCCGTTCCATGACTCCTGGCCGGAACTGCTCCAGCAGCACGTCGTGTTGCGCGGCGAGACGTTTGACGATTGCAATAGCCTCCGCATTTTTCAGGTCCAGCGCGATGCTGCGTTTCGACCTGTTCAGGAACGCATGCCCCGCGCCGATACCGTCGGCGTCGGCCGGCGGCAACAAACGCATCAGGTCGGGGCGGGTGGGAGACTCTACCCGCAATACGTCCGCTCCCATGTCGGCCAGCATCATGCTGGCGTAGGGGCCTGGTAACAGCGTCGAAAAATCGAGAACTCTCAGACCATCGAGCGGAACCATCCGCACACCCTCCCGCTGCTCAACTCAAGACCGCATGTATCGCCGATTGGCGGCAAGCTGTCAAAGCACTGCCCATGACGCATTCTTTGTATTAGGCGGGTGCCGGAGTTACTCTTGCCCTCGTTCCTTAGGTTCCCCCGGGAAACTTTGTCTCCAGGATGACGAACGCTGCTCGCGAGGATTGCGCAATGAGAACCAAACAGCTATTGGCGGTGATGTCGGCAATGCTCGTGCTGTGTGCGGGCGGCCCGGTCCACGCGGCCGGTTTCTACCTGCCGGAAGTCGGCACGACAGGAAGCGTCGGCACCGCCGGTGTGGTCAACCCGACCAACTCTTACAGCCCCGACTCGGCACTGACCAACCCCGCCGGCATGGTGTGGATGGATGAGCGCGCGATGTCTCTGGGGCTGATGACCCTGATCCCCAGCATGGAGTTCGATCCGGATATCGCCGAGGCCGGGGGCAGCGATGGCGGCAATGCCGGAGGCACGGCTATCGTCCCGAGCATGTTTGCCAGCCGCAAGTTCTCCGACCGCTGGGCGATCGGCGTCGGGCTTGCCGCACCGCAGGGTGGCGGAGTCGATTACGGCTCCGACTTTGCCGGCCGCTACGGCGCGACCAAGGTCGAACTGCTCGCGTTCGGTTTGACCGCCTCGCTCGGCTACCGGGTCACCGATCGCCTGTCGCTCGGAGCCGGCGCAACGATAATAAAAACGACGCTGAATCAAAATATTGCAATAAATTTTGCCAACACCGATGACGGCATAGCCAAAATCAAGGATGCCGAGGACTGGGGCGTACAGCCCTATGCGGGACTGCAGTATCACTTTACCGATTCCATCGTTCTCGGTCTGGTCTATCGTGCCGAATTCGACGCCGAGCTGGAGGGCGACATCAAGTTGCGGAATCTGCCGGTACCGGTCGGCCTCGACAGCGATATCGAGGTGGACTGGACCAACCCGCAATGGGCGGAGGCGGGCCTGCGCTTCGGCAGCCCTGAAGACGTCGGCTGGGGTGTTGCCCTCAGTGGCGGCTGGCAGGAATGGTCGAAATTCAGCGGCAACCAGCTATCGGTCGACGGGTTTCTCGAAGGTGGCAACGGCACAGTCGGCACCATTGACAGAAAATGGGATGACACCTGGTATGCGGGGGTCGCCGCGTTTCGTAACAGCGGCAAATACCTGATGTCATTCGGCGTGCTCTACGACAGCTCGCCGGTCGAGGACGAGCATAGAACGATCGATTTTCCGGTTGACGAGACGTACAAGATCTCAGCTGCTTTCGGCTGGCGCGGCAAGGGTATCGCCAGTTATTCGATTGGCGCCACCTTGTATCTGTTTGGTGACTCCAAGGTCGACCAGACTTCACAGGGGGTCAGGTTCGCAGGTGAATTCGACCCCAATGCCATCCTGTTCCTCAGCGGCACCGTGCGCCTGAACCCGGCCCGGCGCAAACCGACTTTCTGACGACACCATCTGACTGGCAATACCTTTCTCAACGGACCGGCTCTCATGCCGGTCCGTTTTTTCCACTGTGCCGCCACTGGTTCAGCGCGAAGCGGAGATTAGACCCCGCGCACCGCTATCCATGGTTCGACAACAGGCGCCGCATGATCGCCAGCGCCTGATCGCGGTAGGCACCGCCAAACAGGTTGGCGTGGTTGAGTACGTGATACAGGTTGTAGAGATCAATCCGTCCGGAGGCACCGGGAGGTAGCGGCCATTCCTGCTGGTAGGCCGCATAGAAATCCGCGCCGAATCCGCCGAACAGGCGAGTCATCGCGAGATCCGCTTCGCGATCGCCGAAATAAACCGCCGGATCGAAAATTACCGGACGGCCGTGCTGGTCGCAGGCCCGGTTCCCACCCCACAGGTCGCCGTGCAACAGCGACGGTTGCGGTGCATGGTCCGCAAACAGCTCCGGCAGCACCCCGAGCAAACGCTCGCCGGTCTTCTGCAGTCCGGCGCCGAGACCATTCTTACGCGCCAGGTCGAGCTGAAACCCGAGCCGCTGGCGGGCAAAAAACTCACCCCAGCTTGCGCGCCAGCCGTTGGGCTGCACAGTGCTGCCGATAAAATTGTCGGCATCGAAACCGAACCGGGTTGATGTCGTGCGATGCAACCTCGCGAGACCCGCGCCAAGTTTTGCTTCGACTTCGCGCGATACCGCGCCGAGCGGGATCCACTCGAGCAGCAAATAGGCCGCGTTGCCGGCGCATCCGCCACCGACCACGGCCGGCACCCGCAACGGTCCTGCCTCGCCAAGCGCGGCCAGACCACGTGCCTCGGCCGTGAACATCGCAGCCTTGTCGGCAGTATTGGTTTTCAGGAACCATCGGGTTCCGGCGCCGGATATCTCCCAGCAACGATTGATACAGCCGCCGCCGATCGGGCGCGCCATATCGGGATCGAGCGTCAGATCGAATCGATCACGAATATCGGCGACGATCGCGGTCCAGTCCATTGCCCGGTTGCGCCGCTAGGATGGCGCCAGCCGGCGCACCCGCCGGCGTAAAGCAGTACCGAAATCGGCGGCCGCGAACAGTGCCTCCAGCGCATCGAAATCCGGAGCGCCGACCGCAAGCCCGGTTGGCGGAAGATCGAGCGGCACTTCTTCGTGAACTCGGGTCAGCCGGCGGGCGAGGTAGGCATCGTCGCGGTGCGCCTCCAGCCGCTCGCGGACACGGGCCGCGCCGCGAACCGGCACATCGAGCACCTGGTCGATATCCGCGTAAATGGCGTCGAGGTCGTCGAAGCGTTGCAGCAGGGCCGTGGCCGTCTTGGCGCCAACCCCCGGCACCCCGGGTATGTTGTCGACACTGTCACCGGCCAGCGCGAGGAAGTCGGCAATTTGCTCGGCACGCACTCCAAACACTTCTGCCACCTGCTCGTAGGCAATCCGGCGGCGCCCGGCAAAATCCCAGAAAGTATCTCCGCGCCTCAGTACCTGGGCGAGGTCCTTGTCACGGGTGACGATCACGGAGTTCGACCCGCGCGCGCGGTTTTGCAGTGCCAGCGTAGCGATAATGTCGTCTGCCTCGTACAACTCGCTGGCGAGATCGACCAGACCGAGCGCCCTGGTAAGCCGGCGGCACATCCCGAACTGGTACTCGAGATCCTGCGGTGGCAACTCCCGGTTGGCCTTGTATGGCGGATAAATTTCGTTGCGGTAGGAGGAAGTCAGGCTCTCGTCAAAGGCGACGGCCATTTGTTCCGGGCGCGCATCGCGCAGCAGGTCAATCAGGAATCCGGCGAAACCGTACAGCGCATTGACCGGCCGGCCGTCACGGTCGGTCATGCTGTCAGGAATCGAGTAATAGGCGCGAAACACATAAACGCTTGCGTCTACCAGGTACAGCACTAGCCCGACGTCCCGACGCTGAATGTCATACCGGGTTCAGTGGTGCGCCTGCAGCTGGCCGCGCAAACGGGCATGCAACGGGCTGCTGCGCGGAAAATGCGCGAGCAGGTACTTCATCTGGTCGGCAAGCACCCGTCTTCCCTTCAGATAGATGTATTCGGCATAGGTCGGCGTAAACGGGACGGCAAGTAACAACATATTAGCCTGCTCCGGCGTTCGCCCCGCCTTGTGATTGTTACAGCGCCGGCAAGCCGTGACGACGTTGGTCCAGACGTCGAGCCCGCCGAGAGAAATAGGTGTGACATGGTCACGCGACAGGTCACACGACGCAAAGCGGTTGCCGCAGTAAAGACACATATCGGCATCGCGACGAAACAGGGTTTCGTTGTTGAGCGGCGGCATGTAATTGCGCTGCAGGCGCGCATGGCCCTTGCAATTGCCCGCGGTCGCGATAATCGAATTAACGTCAACGATGCTGCGGTTACCGCTGCAGGCGTTGATACCACCGCGCAAACTATAAAGCAGCGAACCGCAGGTGTAGGCAACCTGGCCGGTGTGATACAGACGAACCGCATCGCGATAGTCGACCCATTCCAGCGGCATTCCCGCCAGATCGGTCCTCAGGACTTGTTGACTCAGGTCGATCACCGATTGCGTTCCCTCCGGTCGGCGCCGCAACTTGTTATTCCAGAACGGGCACAAAATTGCAACTTCAACCGCTACGGAATCACTGCCACGTGATGGAGCTCGCGCAAAGGCCCGTATTTGGCTGTCAGCGACTGTTGCGACGATCTGTTCTGCGCCGTCGAAAAAGTCCGTGCCGGTAAAGGGAAGCTTGCGTTGCGCTGACAAGCGGCGCAAACAACATGATCAGTCCGGGTACGCGCACCGATGCGGCATCACCGGATTGCGGCTGGCCGATCTGTGATAGCGACAGCGCAATCAACACGCTCGCCAGCCAATGCGACGAGGGAGGGCGGTTACCGGACACCGCGACCGCAGGATTTATCACAGGCTACCGCCGGCAGCTGAATCGCGACGGCCATAAAATTGCGCACAAGCTGACCAGTAAGCTGACGCCGATCTAGTTGCGATCGTCCCGCGCCCGTTCGCGCTCCTCCGGGCTCATTTCGCGCCAACGCTGACGCATAGTCTCGCGCTGCTCCGGGCTGATCGCCTGCCACCGTTCGCGGAGACGCTCGCGCTGCTCCGGCGGTAACTCGCGAAAGCGCTCGAAATTATCCCGTACAAGGCGTTGCTCATCCGCAGGTAATTCGAGAAAGCGACTATAGGAGTGGCGGATCCGCGAGCGCTGCTCGCTACTGAGGGCCTGCCAGTTGTTGAACCGCTGACGCGCTCGTTGACGCTGCTCCGGGTCCATCTTTCCCCATCTGTTGGCGCCGCGCACGAGGCGAACCTGACGTTCCACCGGTATCTCGTGCCATTGTTCCTCGAGTCCGGCCAGCATACGCTGCTGAGTGGGATTGAGGCTTTGCCAGGAGATACCCGGCTCGGATTCAGCCGGCGTCGATGGCGCCCAGGCGGCGCAAACGACCAACGCCATGGCAATAACGCTATGCCTGATCATCGGGTCGCTCCCCATCCGTTTCTTTGTCATGACGGTCGGCCTTTCCGGTTTGCGTTTCGTTTTCCTGTATTTCGCGATTCCAGATTTCCAGAAAGGTCTCGGCGTCACCGCGTTCCCAGGATCCGAGAAATTCGAGAAAATCCGCATCGACCGCGTTGGGATCCTCGTCGGCATGCGCAGGGGCGGTGGCCAGCACTGCCGCCAGTATCCATACCGCTCTAACTGACATCCTGAACATCCTCGAGCCAGCGATAAAACTCCCAGTCTTCAATCAGCTCTAAACTGTCCTCGGCGAGAACGATATCCAGATCCTCGAGCGCTTCGATCCGGGTGGTACTGTCGGGCACCGGTGGCGGCGAATTGGTGGACAAAAGCAGCGCAACAACAATCGCGGCGGCAGCGGCGGCAAGAGGCAGCCAGCGGCTGCCCATATGCGATCGATTGTTGCGCAGTTCGTCGACCGCGGCCGCGCGGGCGCGGAAGAGTCGAGAACGCGTCGCCGCATCGAGTTGCTCGCTGTTCTCGCGCAACGCCTGCCCGACCCGTTTTTCGAAATCCGATTGCGCGTTATCGCCCGCCACTACCAGTGTTCTCCCAGTCGCTCCCTAAGGGTATGGATTGCGCGGTGGTAATGCGTCTTCACGCTGCCCTGGCTACAACCCATCGCTCGCGCAGTACCGGCCACGTCCAGTCCTTCCATCTGACGCAGCAAGAACGCCTCGCGCTGGCGCGTCGGTAAATTTTCGACCGCCTGCTGCAGAGCATCCATCGCATCATCGAGCTGCTGTTGTTTTTCCGGTCCGGCCCCGTAAATATCCGGGGCCTCGCCAATAATGTCCCGTTGCCGTCCTGTCGCATCACTACGACCGAACCATGCAATTACCCGGTTTCTGACCCCACGCCGGCGCTGGATGTCACGCACACAGTTACTGAGGATGCGGTAAAAAAGCGGCGCCCATTCCGCGGCCGGCCGCTTCGAATAACGCCGCACCAGTTTCAGCATTGCATCCTGCACTGCGTCGAGCGCCTCATCCTCGTCGCGCAACGAATAACGCGCAATGTGGAATGCGCGCCGTTCTACCCCGGCCAGAAAGCGCTCCATTTGCGCCGCCTGATGCAGTAATGACTCCTCCGCGCCGTATCCGCGACGCCGCACACCGGCGCCGGGCAGCGTCAATTCGCCGTGCCCGGGCAAAACCGGCACCTCACTACATAGTCCGTGCGGCAGCAGCACTCTGTCAAAATCTTTTCCGAGGATTCCAACCCTTCCCCCCTGCTCGTCGAAGCGTCACACTCCTATCCTTTAACGGCCCGCTCACATCGCGGTTGACAGCCACCCGGGCAATCGGCTTATACACAGTCCAGATGGTGATCTCGACGAAGCATAGACAAAATCATGCAGCACGACGCCGAAAATTTTCTAACTAATTGATTAATGAAAGAAATTCCTCACAACATCTCGCCGTCACAGGCATCGGCCGGACATTGTTGCAATCCTGACACGGGCGGCAGGAGGCAACTCATCCACAGATTTATCCACAACCCTTGTGGACAACTCATGCTGCATTGCACGCCAGGGCAAATATGGTCCTGAAGATCGCCCTGAATGCCCCGCTAAGGCGGCTGTTCGACTACCTGCCGCCGCAAGACAGCGCGGCCCATACGCTTCGGCCCGGAGTCCGGATTCTCGTCCCATTTGGCTCCCGCAAGCAGGTCGGCATCCTCGTTGAAACAGCAGCAGATTCGCAGTTTCCGCAGCATAAGCTGCGTCGGGCACTCTCAGTCATCGACACCGATCCGGTGCTCGACCCGGAATTGCTGGAGCTGCTGTGCTGGGCATCGCGCTACTACCAGCACCCGATCGGCGAGGTGTTAATGGCAGCGCTTCCCGCCGCGCTGCGCCGCGGACGTGCGTCGGAGGAGCCAGCTGCCGCGGTGCGCCTGACTTGTTTGGGCTCGGGTATCGACCCCGCTGCAATCAGCCGCCGCTCTCCGGCACAAGCGCGGATGCTGACGTTTCTGCGGGAGTGCGGCAGTAGCTGCGAGAAAGCGGATCTGGCCTCACTGGGCGGCAGCTGGCGGGATACGCTCAAACGTCTGCGGCAAAAAAACTGGATCGAGGATTTTGCCTGGGAGGGCTCGCCGGACCCGCCGCAGCCGGCGCCGGTGGCCGGACCGCAACTAACCCCGGCCCAGCAAAACGCGGTTGCGTCGATTGCGCGCGGCCTCGGGACGTTCTCGCCGTTTCTGTTATTCGGCGTCACCGGCAGTGGCAAGACGGAAGTCTATCTCGAAGCCGCGCGCGCGGCGGCGGCGCGCGGTGGGCAGACCCTGGTTCTGGTACCCGAGATCGGACTGACACCACAATTGGTAGAGCGGTTTCGCCTCCGCCTCGGTTTGCCAATGGCACTGCTGCATTCCGGGCTTGCGGACAGCAAAAGGCTGGCGGCCTGGCGCGACGCCCGCAGCGGTACGGCGACGGTTATTCTCGGTACGCGCTCGGCAATCTTCGCCCCGCTGTCCAATCTCGCCCTGATCGTAGTCGACGAGGAGCACGATGCGTCGTTCAAACAGCAGGACGGGTTTCGCTATTCGGCGCGCGACCTCGCGGTCCTGCGCGGTCGTCATGCCGACGCCCCTGTCGTACTCGGGTCGGCAACCCCTTCTCTCGAGTCAATTTACAACGTGCGCGAAGGCCGCTACGTCCAACTCGAGCTGCCGCACCGGCCGGGCAGCGCGGTCACGCCACCAATAAAAACGGTCGATCTCAAACACCATGCAGCGAACAACGGCTTGTCAACGCCACTGGTATTCGCGATGCAGCAGCATCTCAAGCGTGGCAACCAGGTGTTGCTGTATCTGAACCGGAGAGGCTATGCGCCGGCGCTGTTCTGCGGCGGCTGTGGCTGGATTGCCGCTTGCCGTCGCTGTGATTCGCATATGACGCTGCACCGCGAGGTGCGCCAGTTGCGCTGTCATCATTGCGGTGCCACGGCAGCGCTGGTCGACGCCTGCCCGGAGTGCGCCGCCGAGCTGCACCCGGTCGGGGAGGGGACGCAACGGATCGAGGAAACCCTTTCGCGGCTTTTCCCCGACGAGCCGATAGTGCGGATCGATCGCGACAGCGTGCAACGCCGTGGCGCACTCGAGGAGAGACTCGCCGCCGTGCGCAGCGGTACGGCGCGAATCCTGATCGGAACGCAAATGCTGACCAAGGGCCACGATTTCCCCAACGTCACACTGGTCGGGATTCTGAATGCCGACCAAGGATTATTCGGCACTGACCTGCGCGCCAGCGAGAGGCTCGCTCAGACCATACTTCAGGTTGCCGGGCGCGCCGGACGTGCCGATAAACCTGGCGAGGTGTTGTTGCAGTCGCAGTACCCGGACCATCCGTTGCTGCAGCGCTTGCTCAGCGGGGGGTATAGCGGTTTCGCCGAAGCCGCGCTCAGCGAACGCAAGGAAGCTGCATGGCCGCCGTTTACCCACCTCGCCCTGCTGAGGGCCGAAGCCAGCACGATGGAAGCACCGCTCAATTTTCTCCGCGTCGCGCGCGCAAATGCCGAGCAGTTCGCATTGCCTGTGACGCTGCTCGGACCGGCGCCGGCACCGATGCAGAGGCGAGCCGGCCGGTTTCGCGCGCAGTTGCTGGTGCAGGCAAATGGCCGCGGCCCGCTGCAGTCGCTGCTGCGCCCGTGGGTCGAGCAGCTCGCAAAGCTGCCGGAGGCCAGGAAAGTACGCTGGGCCGTCGACGTTGACCCAGGAGAACTGTTTTGATCCCCACGGCTGCTGAAATGGGCGGCATTGGGCTAGACTATGCGGTCTTTTCGCACGGCCATCCGGTCTTAAAATGAAACACCAGATAGAACGACTCGTCCTGGCGTCACTGCAACAACTGGCTGACGGCCTGCTGGAAAACGTGGAGCTGCCGGCAACGGTCATGGTGGAGCGTACCCGTGATCCGCGTCACGGTGACCTCGCCTGTAATGTCGCCATGACGCTGGCAAAGCCCGCGCGGCGCAATCCGCGCGAAATCGCCGAGGCCATCGTCAGCAATCTGCCGGCGAACGACTTGATTGCCGCAACCGACATCGCCGGCCCGGGCTTTATCAATTTTCGCCTCGCACCGCGGGCGTTTCATGCCGCGCTGTTAGAGACTCTCGACCGCGGTGCAGCGTACGGCCGCAGCGATCTGGGCAAGGGTGAAAAAGTGCTGGTCGAGTTTGTGTCGGCCAATCCAACCGGACCGCTGCATGTAGGTCATGGCCGTCATGCCGCGTATGGCGCAACGCTGTCGAACCTGCTCGATGCAACCGGCTATGTCGTCGAACGCGAATACTACGTCAATGACGCCGGCCGGCAAATGAACATTCTTGGTGTCAGTGTCTGGCTGCGCTACCTGGAGGCGCTCGGAGAGGAAATCGTATTTCCGGCGAATGCCTATCGCGGCAGCTATATCAGCGACATCGCCGCTGCGCTGGCGGACAAGGATGACACCTCTCTGCAGCGCGATGCGGCCGCGTTGATGTCCGGCCTGCCTGCCGATGCCCCGGAGGGCGACAAAGAAGCACATATCGACGCGCTGATAGATCGCGCGCGCGACCTGCTCGGCGACGAAGGTTTTCGCGCGGTTGTAGATTTCGCGCTATCCGGAATACTCGCGGACATACGCGAGGACCTCGGTGAATTTGGCGTCGAGTTCGACACCTGGTATTCCGAACTCAGCCTTGCCGAGGGCGGTGCTATCGCGCGTGCGCTGGAAAAACTCGAGGCCCATGGCAAGCTTTACCTGCGCGACGGCGCCACCTGGTTTCGCGCAACCGATTATGGCGATGAGAAAGACCGCGTCGTGGTGCGGGAAAACGGCCACACCACCTACTTCGCCTCCGACATCGCCTATCACCTGCAAAAACGCGAGCGCGGATTCGACCTGCTGCTGGATGTGCTCGGCTCGGACCACCATGGCTATGTGACCCGTGTCCGCGCCGGCCTCGAGGCCATGGGCGAACCCGGCGATGCGCTCGAAGTAAAGCTCGTACAGTTCGTGACGCTGTATCGCGGTGGGCAAAAAATGCAGATGTCGACCCGCTCCGGTGAATTCATCAGCCTGCGCCAGTTACGCAACGAAGTCGGCAACGATGCGTGCCGGTTTTTCTATGTCATGCGATCGCAGGACCAGCATCTCGATTTCGATCTCGAACTGGCCAAGTCGCGCAGCGCCGACAACCCGGTCTACTACATCCAGTATGCCCATGCCCGGGTCGAGAGCGTGATGCGTCAGCTACAGGAGAAGTCGCTGCAATTCGACGCGGAAAGAGGACGCGCCAGCCTGGAGACACTGGTGGAGGCACACGAGCGCGCGCTCCTGACTTCGCTCAGCCGTTATCCCGAGGTCATTGAGCAGGCAGCGGCAACGCGCGCGCCCCATACGCTGGTGCACTACCTGCGCGATCTGGCCAACGAATTTCATACCTACTACAACGCCCATACCTTCCTGGTAGAGGACGATGCCCTGCGCGACGCCCGGCTCAGCCTCGTGCTCGGCGTGCAGCAGGTTATTCGCAACGGGCTCGGGCTGCTCGGCGTATCGGCTCCGGAGCAGATGTAGGCGATGGCCCGGCAGACCAGGAAGCGACCAGCCCGGCGCCGCCAGCAGCAGGCCCCGGGCTGGATATGGATGATGTACGGGCTGGCAATTGGCCTTGCTGTTGCCCTCGCCGTGTACCTGACCGACCGCCGCAGTCTCAATGCACCTGTGGGTCCGCGCTCCAGTATCAACACGCCTGCACCGGCCAGCGTGGAGATAGAAACGCAACCGGAGGATAGCGCGGGGCATTACGATTTCTATGACAAGCTGCGAAACCTCGAAGTCCCGACCTACGAGGAAGTGGTCCTGCCCGAACGCGAAGCAGTCGACAAAAGCACCCCGGGGGCGAACCCGGGACCACCCGGGAAGTTCGTGCTGCAGGCGGGGTCTTTTAAAAACTATACCGACGCGGACCGGCGCAAGGCGCAGTTGGCGCTAATCGGTATCGAAGCCAGGATCCAGAAAGTATCTATCGATGCGGATACGTTTCATCGGGTCAGGATTGGCCCCGTCTATGACGCGGGCAGTGCGAAGGAGATGCAACGGCGCCTGTCCGAGGCCGATATCGATGCGCTGGTGATCAGGATGAGCGAGTAGCGCCCGCCGCCGCGCTACTCGTCACCGCCGGCCTGACGGAAATCGACGCCGAGCGAACGCAGTTTTCGGTACAGATGAGTGCGTTCCATTCCCACGCGTTTCGCCAGTTGCCCGACTTTGCCACCACACAGGATGAGTTGCTGTTGCAAGTACGCCCGCTCGAACTGTTCGCGCGCTTCGCGCAACGGCAGCGCGAGTAAATCCTGCTTGACCAGCGGCTCGTCGACCGTCGGTGCCGCTGCCAGCTGTGTCTCGACCTCCTCGAGCGTAATCACTTCGCCGTTATCGAGCATCAGCAGTCGATGCACCATGTTTTTCAGATCGCGAACATTGCCTGGCCACGGATAATTGCGCAGTCGATTCTGCGCCGCAACGCTGAAACGGCGATACGGCAGCCCCTCCATATCGACAAGCTTGTCGACGTAGTAGCGCAATAACTCCGGTACGTCCTCGGCATATTCACGCAACGGCGGAACCCGAAGACTGACGACATTGATCAGCGACAGCAGGTCCTGGCGCACCTTGCCGCTCGCATTCTGCTCAATGCCGGGGCCCGCGGAACTGACGACACGCACATCGAGACGAATAGCTGTCGCGCCGTTCTTGCGTACGAAGCTGCCTCGCTCCAGTGCTCCGAGCAAAACGGATTGGGCGGTGTCACACAAATCCTCGAGTTCGCTGATGTACAACACACCGCCACGGGCACGTTCCAGTGAACCCGCATCCACGCTTTCCCGGCTCTCGCTGCCAAGCAGCTGGTTTTCGGCATTGGAATCGCTCAAACCACTCGCGACCAGGGCAACAAAAGGGCCCGATGTACGCGTGCTCAGACTGTGCAAATAACGTGCAAATGCTTCTCGCCCGGTACCGGGCTCACCGACAAAAAGAACCGGCGCGTCATGTGGAGCGACCTGTTTCACATCCTCGCGCAGGGCGTGCATGACGGCGCTCTTGCCAATTGGCTCGACCATCGGCGGGACGAGTTGACGGCCGCGCGCCGGGCGTCCGCCTGGCCCGCCCTCGAGTGCCTGCTGTACCGTTCGTAAAAGCTTGGCCAGCGACAGCGGTTTCTCGACGAAATCCACCGCCCCGAGCCGGGTAGCCTCAACCGCGGTTTCCACAGTGCCATGACCCGACATCATTACAATCGCACTATCGAGCCGGCCTCCCTGTGACCATTCCCGCAGCAATGTAATCCCGTCTGTATCCGGCATCCAGATATCGAGCAGGACAAGATCGGGCGTGCTTTCTTCGTATTGTCGACGCGCCTCTGCCGCATCGGCGGCAACCCGCACCGAAAAACCCTCTTCGGTGAGAATCTCCTCCAGCAATCCGCGGATGTCGGCTTCGTCGTCGACGACCAGTACGGTGGCTGTGCTCATGCGAGCTTTCTCCTGCCTTCTACGGCCCGCGCGCTCTGTAACAGCATCGCGCTACGCGCCTTGTCGTTGACCGGTAAACGCACTTCCACCCGTGCGCCGCCCTCGCTGCGGTTGCTGGCGTCGATATGGCCGCCATGCTCCTCGACCAGCTTTTTCACGATCGCAAGCCCGAGACCGGTGCCCTTGGGTTTGCTCGTTACATAGGGATCGAATATGCGCGCAATATCATCCACGGCAAATCCGGGTCCATCGTCCTCGACAGCGATTTCTACCGTGACGTAATCGCCGACATCGACCTTGCGGGTCGAAATTTCAACGAACCCCTGCTCGCGCCCTTCCAGCGCTTCCTGCGAATTGCGGACGAGGTTGTGCAGGATCTGCCGCAAACGCACCGGATCCGCCTCGATCCGTTCAATGGAGGGATCGAGGTTCAGTTTCAGCGCAATGCCCAGTTCCCTGGAGCGATACAGATCGGCAACTTCCGACACCAGCTGGTTCAGATTGATGCTCCCCAGTTCGAGATCCGGCGCCCGCGCATAGTCTCTGAACGCGTCGACCATTTCCTTCATTGCCTCGACCTGGTGAATGATCGTGTGTGTGGCGCGATCCAGGATCTGCGACTCATCGATTTCCATTTCAGGCAAATAGCGCCGCCGTAAACGCTCGGCCGACAGCTGTATCGGCGTCAACGGGTTCTTGATTTCATGCGCCAGTCTGCGCGCCACCTCACCCCAGGCGGCATCCCGCTGCGCCTGCAGCAGCCCGGTAATATCGTCGAACACGACGACGTAACCGCCGCCATCGTCGTTTTCGCCGGGTAATGCGGTGCAGGCGCACATCAGCACCCGGCGCCCGACTTCGCCCCGCAACAGGATCTGTTCGCGCCACTCGGTCTGGCCGGCCGCGATATGACTGCCAGCGATCTCAAGGAACTGTTGCAGCAGCGGCCGCTCGTCAGCGAGTTCGGTCATCGATTCGCCGATGCGGCTGGCGAGATCGACACCGAGAATGGTCCCGGCCGCCTCGTTTGCGGTACGCACTCTCATCTCGCGATCGAACGAAACTACGCCGGTGGATAATCGCGCAAGTATCACGGCAAGGCGTGCGCGCTCGTTTTCCACCTGCTGCTGACTGCGGCTGGCATCCTCGCGGGCACGGCCGAGCCGCTTGGTCATGTCATTGAATGAATTAACGAGGAAACCGAGTTCGTCCTGAGCCGGCAGCGGCAGCAGCGTATCGAAATCACCCTTGGCTACCGCGCGCGTTCCGGCGACAAGATCGAAAACCGGTTGTACCAGCCGGTTGGAAAGAAAAAACGCCCCGTACACAGCACCAAGCAAAGCCAGCAACAGCACCAGCGTCAAGGTCAGCGTGAAACTGAGTTTGAGCGGTTCGCGCAGGTAGGCGAGCTCGTTGTATTCGATATAGGCCGCCTGCACGGCATCCGCCAATGCACTGAGACGTTCGGCGACCGGATACTGCACCAGAACCAGGCGTTGCTCATCGAGCGGCGACTGTATCGAAAGCGGGACCGCGGTGCGCACGATATAGCCTCCGCCGGGCGGATGCTCGACGCTGACGTAGTGATTCCCCTGACGGATCTGGAACATCACTTCTTCGGACGGGGACGTCGGCACAACCTCGGCCGGGCGGTCCGACGAAGTCGCGACGATACGCCGGTTCTGCCCGATAACGCTGACTTCACTGGCGCCGTTCTCCCTGCGCAGCAAACCCAGCTCGGTGACCAGCTCGCGGTCCGGCCACCCCGAGAGCTGCTCCGCGATGTCGGCGGTACGTTCCATGTACTCGCGCTTTCGCAGTTCCAGCGACACCCGGCTTAGATCGAGCGCGTTGCGGAATCCGGCTTCTACCTCCAGCTGAAACCAGCTGTCGATGCCGCGATTGAGAAACTGGACCGAAAAGTAATAAACCAGCAACAACGGCACGACGGCCAGCAGCACGAACATGGAGACCATGCGCGCTTTGAGCCGCGAACCGAGCACATGTTTGCGATAGTCGCGCACCAGTCGATAGATGTTGCCGCTGATCAACACGAGCAGCAGCAGCACACCGATGGCATTGAGCAGGAGTATCCAGTTGTGCAGACGCTCGAAGTCGCCGGTGTTTTCGACCGTTTGCGCAAGCAACAGCAGCGAACTCAGCCAGACGACGCTGCCCCCGACCAGCAAGACACGGTTAATGAGCTGCTTCAGGGACTTAAAGGCCATCGATACCACTCGCTGACGATTTTGAGATCGTCGTTCCACCAAATACCGAGCCAGCGCAGCCCTTTCGGCAACTCGCGGATATCGAGGATCGCCCGCAATCCCAGCTCATATCGGACATCGTCTTTGAGCAACGAGGCGTCGATTATCGGAACCTTCTGGATTCGGCCGATGTGCTTCAACGCCGCATCGAGACTACCGAAACTCTCTTGCTCCCCACTGTTGGAGTTGTGTGCGAGGTAGCGGCCGGTGAGTGCATGAAACTGCAGACGATAGCGCTGGCGCAGGCTGGCAACTTCGGCGTCCAGCATAAACCTGCGTTTGCGCGTCAGTTCAATCTGTACCTTGAAATTCAGCGTGGCGCCGCCCTCAAGCGCTTCGAAAGCACCCTCGCTGAGGTGGTAGTCGATACGGCCATTGAGATAGAAGACACCGTCCTCGAGTTCCGCGAACGCCGAACGAATGTCGAAACGGCCCTCGTCCCTGGCCACGGCCGGAGCCATCGAAGACAGGCAAAGCAATACGAAAAGAACGCTGCGTACCCGCACGTCCATTGATCGAATTGCCGCCGCTGAGAACATAGCTACCCAGAATCACCATGTCTGGTCAGACAAGCATAATAGAAGCCGTCCATGTCCGCGTCACCCGGCAATATCTGGATGCCGTGAGGAGTCGCCTGCCACGGCGGCTCGGCCCTGGAAAACGGTGCCGACTCCACCTGCGCGGCGCCATTCGCGGCAACGAACGCGGCAATATTGCTCTCATTCTCTGCGTGAAAAACCGAGCAGGTGCAATACAGCATCCTGCCGCCGGGCCGCAGCAAAGGCCACAGCGCATCGAGCATCCGCCGCTGCAGCGCCGCCAGCGCCGCGATATCGTCCGCCTTGCGCAACAGCTTTATGTCCGGGTGACGCCGAATCACTCCGCTGGCCGTACATGGCGCATCGAGCAAAATACGGTCGTACATCTGGCCGTCCCACCAGGTCTCCGGGCATGCGGCATCGGCTGCGAGCAGCTGCGCCGCGCAACCGGTACGACGCAGGTTTTCATCTACGCGGACCAGCCGCTCCGCGTTCACATCGATCGCGGTGAGCGCCAGGTTACCGCCCGCCCGCTGCAATACATGCGCAGTCTTACCGCCGGGCGCGGCGCAGGCATCGAGCACACGCATCCCCGATTTTGCATCGAGAAAAACCGCGGCAAGCTGGGCGCCGGCATCCTGCACCGATACCGTGCCGGCGGCAAAACCGGGCAATGCGGCAACGCCGGCCGCAACGTCGAGCCGGATTGCAGCTTCGGCCCAGGGTGATGGCTGCACGCCGACGCCAAGCCTGGACGCCAACAGCCGCTGGTAGCTATCGCGTTGCTCGATATCGGTGGCAACCCTGACCCACATCGGCGGTTCGCTGTTGTTTGCCGCCAGTATTCGCTCCCATTGCGCCGGCCAGTCGGCGCGGATGGCGTCGATAAGCCACTGCGGATGTGCCCACAGCGACACCTCGTTTTCATCTGCCGCCGCCAGTCGCTGATCGCGCTCGCGCTGAAAACGCCGCAATATCGCGTTGACCAGCCCGCGCGCCCATGGCTTGCCCAACACGCGAGTCGCGCCGACGGTCGCGGATACCGCGGCATGCACCGGAATGCGGCTGTACAGCAACTGGAACAGCCCGATGATCAGCAAGGCGTGAATGTCCTTGTCGGCCGCTTTCATCGGCCGGTCGAGCATGCCGTCGGCGATCGCCGCAAGTCGCGGATACCAGCGAATCGCGCCATAGCACATAGCCGCCAGGAGACTGCGATCGCGCTCGCAATCCAGCTGCTCCTGGGCGGCCGGCAGTACCGCGTTCAGCGACTTGCCGTCTTCGGCAACGGCGACGAGTACTTGTGCCGCCGCGGCCCTGCTGTGCGAGCCCGCCGCCATCAACCGAACACGCGGCCGTTGAAATCGACCGCGTTAATGATCTCGGCCACCGCATGGATTCGTTTTCCGGGCAGCTGCAGCTGGCGCAGACGAAGAATGCCGTCGCCGGTAGCGACATCGACACCCTCGGCACTGACCGCGACGATTTCGCCTGGCCCGGCATTACAGTCACGATTTATCGGATATGCGTCCCAGACCCTGATGCGGCGATCGCCGAGACGACTCTCTGCGACCGGCCACGGATTAAAGGCACGAACCATGCGCGCCAGTACCGCAGCAGATTGAGTCCAGTCGATGCGGGATTCGCGCTTGTCAATTTTCGCCGCGTAGGTGGCCAGCGCGTCATCCTGCGCGATGGCGGGCAACGGATCGTCATGCAACCGGCGCAAAACGTGCAGCAATGCCCCGGCTCCGAGTGCTGCAAGTCGATCATGGAGCGTTCCGCCGGTTTCGTCGTCCGCGATGTCAATCGCGACCTGGTAGAGAACGTCCCCGGTGTCGAGGCCTTCGTCCATTTGCATAATGCTGATACCGGTCTGGCGATCGCCTGCCATCAGCGCCCGCTGGATCGGGGCCGCGCCGCGCCAGCGCGGCAGCAGCGAGGCGTGGACGTTGATGCAGCCATGGCGTGGGATCGCGAGAACAGAAGGCGGCAGGATGAGTCCGTAGGCGATCACGATCAGCAGGTCGAGATCGAGCGCGGCGAGTCTGCTTCCAGCCGCGGGCGGCCTGAGGCTCGGCGGCTGCAATAGCGGCAGACCATGCTCCAGCGCGGCTTGTTTCACCGGGCTCGCCGTCATGCGCCGGCCGCGGCCCGCCGGGCGGTCGGGCTGAGTGAGCACGGCAACGACACGCGCCGGGGAGGCCACCAGGGCAGTCAGGCATGGCACCGCGAAATCGGGCGTTCCCGCAAACGCGATTCGCAGCGGCTCAGTGGAACTGGCGATCGCAGGTAGCCTCGCTAACGGCAGTACGCCGGGTCAGATTATCGAAGGTGTGCCCGATGCGCCCGAGCGGGATACGACGGTATCACGCCGCCCCTTTTCTATCTTCTTGCGAATCCGCTGGCGTTTCAGTTCGGACAGATAGTCGACGAACAGTTTTCCCTCGAGATGGTCCATTTCGTGCTGGATGCAGACCGCAAGCAGACCGTGGGCTTCTACCTCCGTCTCGTTACCGTCGCGGTCGAGCGAACGCACACGAACATGCTGGAACCGCCGCACCGGCTCATAGATGCCGGGGACCGAGAGGCAGCCCTCCTCGGTCATACCCTCGTCATCTGCGGCGATGATTTCGGGATTTATCAGCACAACCGGCTGGCTCTGATCGTCGGATATATCGGCAACGAGAACCCGCTGGTGGACATTGACCTGGGTAGCGGCGAGACCGATACCAGGAGCCGCATACATGGTCTCGAACATGTCGTCGATCAGCTGACGCAATTTTTCGTCAACTTTTTCTACCTTTTTTGCTCTGGTTCTCAGACGCGGGTCTGGATATTCGAGTATGTTGAGTTTGGACATGGATTCGCCGGTACCATTTTGTGTATTTTCTGCAAAAATACGATAATGTTATGAGAATTCTGACAGTTATGTCGCAAAAGTGCGACGACCGTCACGCCGTCCGGAGATTCTGGGGTAGAGGCTATTAAGAGCGACGACCGCGACCCGCGTACTGTAGCTAGAGATTATAACAGTGCCGGCCGCATTGACTGCACAACCTGACGGACGGAGCCAGCATCAATATGCGTCCCACTTGGCATCGCAAGACCCGGGCATTTGCCCTTGGACTGTCTTTATCACTGTTCATGGCAATAACGCCGGGCCACTCAAGTAATTCGTTTATCACTCTCGCACAGGCGGGTAGCAGCCAGGTCGAACTCGCGGCCGGCCATCCCGACCGCTATGTGGTCCAGACTGGCGACACGTTATGGGGCATCTCCAGCATGTTCCTGCGTGATCCCTGGCTCTGGCCGGAGATCTGGTACGTCAATCCACAGATCGAGAATCCGCACCTGATTTATCCGGGCGACATAATCTCCCTGGTCTATGTGGACGGTCAGCCACAGCTGCACCTGACTCGCGGCAACACGGTCAAATTGTCACCGCGCGTTCGCGAGATGCCGCTCGATCAGGCGATTACGACTGTCCCGTACCAGGCTGTCGAGGCATTCCTGTCGCGACCCCGGGTTCTTAGCAAGAAAGACGCCGAGGAATCACCCTACGTGCTCTCGGCCAAAGACGGCCATCTGATCGCCGGTGCTCACAATTCAGTTTTTGTGCGTGGCGCCGATTTCGCCGAAGGTGACCTCTACAATGTCATCAGCGTCGGCGATCCGCTGATCGATCCGGACGACGGCGACGTTGTCGGTTTCGAGGGTGTCTTCGTTGGCGAGGGCCGCATAGAACGTGGCGGTGATCCTGCTACGATGCTGCTGACCGCGACCGAACGCGAGGTACTGGTGGGTAACCGGCTGTTCCCGGAACGCCATGATCTGCCGCTGTATTTCACGCCGCGTGCACCGCAAAACCAGATAGATGGACGAATTATCTCGGTTGTCGATGCGACCCAGCTGATCGGACAATTCTATATTGTCGTCATCAACCGGGGCGCCCGTGACGGCATCGAGACCGGGCATGTACTTTCGGTGTTCCGCGAGGGCGAAGTCGTCCGCGATCGCTTTGCCGACGGTGGCAAGGCGTTTGCCGAGGAGGTCAAGCTGCCCGAGGAATATGCCGGCGAGATGATGGTCTTCAGCGTCGAAGACCGGATCAGCTATGCGGTGGTGGTAAGGGCGAAAAACGTCATGCACGTGCTGGACAGCGTACGCACACCGCAATAACACGCCTCTCGCGATGTTTTCCGGCACGCCCCGCATTGCGGGGCGTGCGCGGTTCTGGGCCACGGTATTTCACATGTATAGCAATGAGTCGGCAATAGCGAAACACGGAACGGATCAGTGGGATCCGGACACATGGTTGCGGCTGGCAATGGCCGGGCCGTTGAGCGCCACAACGCTGCAACGAATCGCCTGCTGCCTTGCGAAAGGAACGAGCCTGGGAGCGTTGTCCACTCACACACTGACCGCTGCCGGGGTACCGGCTGCGCTGGCGGAAACACTGTTGCAGCCCGACTCCAAGCTGGATTCGGCGCGCGCATGGCTTGACCAGCCGGACAACACCCTGGTGACACTGAATTCAGCGCAGTACCCGTCACTGCTGCGCGAGATTGCGGACCCGCCGGCAACACTATTCGTCCGCGGCAGGTACGAATTCCTGCAGCTGCCGCAGCTGGCGATGGTCGGCAGCCGCAATCCGACACCCGCAGGCGAGATCACGGCGCAACGATTTGCCCGCTATTTCGCCGGGCGCGGACTCGCCATCACCAGCGGCCTGGCAACGGGGATCGATGGCGCCAGTCATAGCGGCGCTCTGGACGCCGGCGGTATCACGATCGCCGTATGCGCGACCGGGCTGGATCAGACCTACCCGGCCGTCAACAAGGCGCTGGCCGCCCGTATCGCCGAACACGGCGCCTTGATTTCCGAGTTTCCGCTGGGCACCGCGCCGCGCCGCCATCATTTCCCCCGCCGCAACCGCATAATCAGCGGGATGTCGGTCGGCACGCTCGTCGTGGAGGCGGCACGCCGCAGCGGCTCCCTGATTACCGCCCGAACCGCTATCGAGCAGGGGCGTGAAGTCTTCGCGATCCCGGGCTCGATCCACAATCCGATGGCACGCGGTTGTCACAGTCTCATTCGCGGCGGTGCCAAACTGGTGGAAACGGCCGAAGATGTTCTCGAGGAGATTTCAGGACTGGTTGGCGCCCAGCTGGAGCAGACCGGCACCGTCACCGCAACGGCTGAATCAAGCGCGGATCCGCTGGATTCGGACTACGTCAAACTGCTCGATGCAATGGGCTTCGACCCGGTCGGCCAGGACACTTTGGTCGAGCGCAGCGGTTTGACGGCTGCGGAGGTTTCCTCCATGCTCCTGATCCTGGAGCTGCGAGGCACGGTCGTGGCAGCGCAAGGCGGCCTGTTTTACAGAATCGAGGCCACGGGATAATTTTCATGAAAGAGTCTGTTCTCGATGTGCTGATGTACCTCTTCGAGACCTACATGGAGGAGGAGGATCAGCCCGAGCCCGATCGCGATATCCTCCGCCGCGAGCTTTCCAGCGCCGGTTTTGGCGAGGGCCAGATCGACCGCGCTCTCGACTGGCTGGATGGCCTCGCTCGCGACGACGAGCGCTGTGAGACGCGGGCGCCCACCGCCAGATCGGTGCGGGTATTCAACCGTCATGAGATTTCCCGTCTCGACAGCAGTTGTCGCGGCTATGTAATGTATCTTGAGCAAATCGGCATTTTGTCGGCTGCCCAACGCGAACTGGTTATCGACCGGCTGATGGCGCTGGACAACGACGAGATCGACGTCGAACAAATCAAGTGGGTCGTGCTGATGGTGTTGTTCAGCCAACCGGGCCAGGAGGCCGCATACGCACGCATGGAAGATCTGGTTTTCGAGGAGGACACCGGCCTGGTCCACTGACAAGACGCAAAAGTCTCCTTTCTCTGGCCGCGGCATGTCCCGCGGTTTGTTTTGTCGGTCGGAAAATGGCTGCTGATCTAGCAGATGAGCAAGAATCTCGTAATCGTAGAGTCGCCCGCCAAGGCGAAGACCATCAAGAAATACCTCGGCAAGGACTTCGAGGTCATGGCCTCGTACGGGCATGTCCGCGATCTCGTTCCCAAAGAGGGTGCCGTGGATACCGATCACGGCTTCCAGATGCGATACGAGATCATCGAAAAGAACGAAAAACACGTTAAGTCGATCGAAAAAGCGCTCAAAAAGGCTGACGCGCTGTATCTGGCAACTGACCCTGATCGCGAAGGCGAGGCAATCTCCTGGCACCTGCTGGAGTTGCTGAAGGAAAGCGGCGTGCTCGCCGACAAAGCAGTCCACCGGGTTCATTTCTACGAAATTACCAAGAAAGCGGTGCAGGATGCGGTGGACGAACCTGCGGTTTTGTCCACCGACCTGATTAATGCCCAGCAAGCACGCCGCGCGCTCGATTATTTACTCGGTTTCAACCTGTCGCCATTGCTGTGGCGCAAGATCAGGCCGGGACTCGGCGCCGGCAGGGTGCAGAGTCCGGCATTGCGAATGATCGTCGAGCGTGAAGACGAAATTCGCGCGTTCATACCGCGCGAATACTGGACGATCGAGGTCGACGCGGAAAAAGGCGCGCAGACTTTTCCGGCCCGGCTGGCCCAGTATCTGGGCGAGAAAGTCGAGCAATTCAGCTTTGGCAACGATAAACAGGCCGAAGACGTCCGCCGCACCATCGAGACTAAGGCAAACGGCCAGCTGTTTGTCGCCAAGGTCGACAAGAAGCAGCGCCGCCGCAATCCCGCCGCGCCTTTCACGACATCCACGCTGCAACAGGATGCGTCGCGCAAGCTCGGTTTCTCGGCGCAAAAAACCATGTCCGTTGCGCAACGCCTTTACGAAGGTGTGGATTTCGGCGAGGGGCCGGTCGGACTGATCACCTACATGCGAACCGATTCGGTCAACTTGTCGGCCGAGGCATTGAACGATCTTCGCACGATGATTGGCGACAACTACGGCAAGGACAAATTGCCTGAGGAAGTCCGGCGCTTCAAAACGCGGTCGAAAAATGCCCAGGAAGCACACGAAGCGATTCGTCCGGCCTTAGCGTCGATTCGCCCGGCCCAACTCAAGGGAAAAATCGACAACGATCAGTTCCGCCTGTACGAGCTGATCTGGAAACGCGCCGTTGCGAGCCAGATGATCGCGGCCGTTTATGACACGGTCGCTCTCGATCTGCTGCCAGGCGCGGACGACATGGAGAAACGGCCGAGCGAAGAAAACCAGATCATTCGCTTCCGCGCCAACGGTTCGGTACTGGTGGAACCCGGGTTTCTCGAAGTTTACCGCGAGGGCCGCGAAGATGCCGAAGACGACGACAACGACCGTCGCCTGCCCCGCATAGAGGAAGGCGAGGTTCTTGCTCTCAAGGAAATCCGCCCCGAGCAGCACTTTACCGAGCCGCCGCCGCGCTTCAGCGAGGCCAGCCTGGTAAAAACGCTGGAAGAGTTTGGGATTGGCAGGCCCTCCACCTACGCCAGCATTATCCAGACGCTGAAAAATCGTGAATACGTAGAGGTCGAGCAGAAACGATTCAGACCCTCCGATGTCGGCCGAATCGTCAACCGGTTTTTGACCGAGCACTTTACCCAATACGTCGATTACGACTTCACTGCGCGGATGGAAGACAGCCTGGATGCCATCTCGCGTGGCGAAAAGGACTGGGTCCCGTTGATGGAAGACTTCTGGGGTCCGTTCAAGGCCCTGGTCGATGACAAGGCAACTTCAGTAACACGCAGCCAGGTCTCCCAGGCCCGCGTAATCGGTGTCGACCCGGAAAGCGGACGAGAGGTAAGTGTCCGGATGGGCCGCTACGGGCCTTTTATCCAGATCGGCAAGCGCGAGGAAGAAGACAAACCGCGGTTTGCCGGTCTTCGCCCGGGACAGAAGATGGACGACATCGAACTGGACGAGGCGCTTGCACTCTTCCAGTTGCCGCGGGAACTCGGCGAGACCGCCGAGGGCGAGAAGATCGTGATAAATATCGGCCGATTCGGCCCGTATGTACGCTATGCGAACAATTTTGTTTCGATCCGCGACGACGATCCCTACACCATCGGTCTCGAACGCGCACTCGAGTTGATCGCCGCCAAGAAAGCGGCCGATATCGCGCGGATTCTGCGCGAGTGGCCGGACGAAGGCATCCGTATCATGAAGGGCAGGTGGGGTCCGTATGCGACTGACGGCTCGCGCAATGCCCGGCTGCCCAAGGAAACCGATCCGGCGGCGCTGTTGCTGGAAGATGTGAAAGAGCTGATCGAAAAAGCGCCTCTGCGCGGGGTCAAGAAAAAGTCCGCAAAGAAAAAGGTCGCAAAGAAAAAGGTCGCGAAGAAAAAGGTCGCGAAGAAGAAGGCTAAAAAGAAGGCCGCCGGCAAAAAGAAATCAGCGACGGTCAAGAAAGTCGCTCGCAAGACCAAAACCGGCGCCGACACGGGCGCAGCCGCTTCCGGCGATACCGCAGGGAAAGCGCCCGCGGGAGGCTGACGCGGTGCCCGGTCAGTTTGTTTTTCGCCGTGCCAGCCGCATTCTCCACGATGGCGGCGTAATCGCGTATCCCACCGAAGCCGTTTACGGACTTGGCTGCATCCCTGAGTACGAATTCGCGGTACAGCGAATCCTGCTGATGAAGAACCGGCCGATGACCCAGGGACTCGTCCTGGTGGGTTCATCGATAGACCAGCTCATGCCCTACATGGCACCGCTGACACCGGATATCATGAAAAAGCTGTTGCGCGGCTGGCCCGGACCCCTGACCTGGGTGGTGCCGGCAAACGCTGCGGCGCCGCCGTGGATCACCGGCGGCCGCGCCAGCATCGCGGTTCGCGTGTCAGCACATCCGGTTGTGCGGGCGCTGTGCCAGGCAGTCGATCACGCCCTCGTCTCCACCAGTGCCAACCGCAGCGGCAGACCGCCGGCGCGATCTCGCATTGCCGCTTTGCACGGATTCGGCGCCCAGGTTGATCTGGTGCTGGCCGGCGCGACGGACCCGCAACGGCAACCTACTGAAATACGTGACGCGCTGAGCGATACGGTTTTGCGCAGCGCCTGAAGGAGCGGATTGCCCATGAGCGTGACCCACACCCATGTCGACGAAATTCGTGCGTACTTGCAAGGCCTGCAGGATTCGATCTGCACCGGGGTCGAGACCGAAGACGGCGAGGCTGCCTTCCGCCGCGATAGCTGGCAAAGATCAGAAGGCGGCGGCGGCGAGTCGCGGGTGTTACGCGATGGCGCGGTGTTCGAGCAGGCGGGCATCAATTTCTCGCATGTGATGGGGGCGGCATTGCCGCCGGCGGCCAGTGCCAGGCGCCCCGAACTCGCCGGCCGGCGCTTTGAGGCCATGGGTGTTTCACTGGTTCTGCATCCGCGGAATCCGATGGTGCCCACCAGCCATGCAAATGTGAGGTTTTTTGTCGCGCACGCCGAAGATGCCGACCCCGTATGGTGGTTCGGCGGCGGCTTCGACCTGACCCCCTATTACCCGTTCCATGACGACGTGCTGCACTGGCATGAGACGGCCCGTGCGGCGTGCGCGCCATTCGGTGAGGATGTCTATCCCCGCTACAAGAAGTGGTGTGACGAGTATTTCTATCTGCGCCACCGCAAAGAGACTCGCGGTGTCGGCGGGCTGTTCTTCGACGATCTCAACGAGTGGGAGTTCGAGCGCTGCTTTGCCTTCATGCGAAGTGTCGGCGATCATTATCTCGATGCCTACCTGCCGATAGTGGCAAAACGCAAGGGCACGGCCTTCGACTCCAGGCATCGCGACTTCCAGCTCTACCGCCGCGGCCGTTACGTCGAGTTCAATCTCATCTATGACCGCGGCACCCTGTTTGGCCTGCAATCGGGTGGGCGCACCGAGTCCATTCTGATGTCGCTGCCGCCGCTGGTCCGCTGGGAATACGACTGGAAGCCGCAGAACGGCAGCCAGGAAGAATTGCTCTACAGCGATTATCTGCGCCCGCGAGACTGGCTTGGCGAGGCCGCAAAATGACCGCTCCGGCGCCCCCGTTTCATCTCGCATTCCCGGTGACCGACCTTGCGGCAACACGGCAATTTTTTGCCGAAGTTCTCGGCTGCGCAATCGGACGCGAGAGTGAACGCTGGATCGATTTCGATTTCTTCGGCCACCAGATCACCGCCCACCTGACGGATTCCCTCGCCACGGTTTCTCGCAATAGCGTCGACGGCGACCAGGTCCCAGCCAGCCATTTTGGCGCCGTCCTCAACTGGGAAACATGGCATGATCTGCGCGACCGTCTGCAGTCGTTGGGGATCAAATTCGTATTGGGCCCACGCGTGAGATTTCCGGGCGAGGCAGGCGAACAGGCCACTTTTTTTATTCACGACCCGAGCGGCAATGCGCTCGAGTTCAAGTCCTTTCGCGATCCGGCGCGCTTGTTCGCCCGCGACACCTCCTGAGCAAGCCGGCTATGACCTGGATCAGTACGATAGAGGAGAATGAGGCCGAAGGTGAACTCGGCGAACTCTACGCGGATATCGCGGCAAAGCGTGGCAAGGTCGCCAATATCCTCAAGGCTCACAGCCTCAACCCGGGTGCGCTGCAAACCCATGGCGACCTCTATCTTCACTTGCTGTTCGGTCGCTCGGGGCTGTCGCGCGCCGAGCGCGAGGCGATTGCCGTCGTCACCTCGCACCACAATCAATGCGACTATTGCGTCGAGCATCACTACGAAGCACTGGCTAACTTCGAGAAAGACAGGGATCGTCTGCGCGCCATTCGTGCGGGCAATTATCAGGACCTTGATGCAAGAACCGCCGCGATGCTCGATCACGCTGCCATGCTGACGGCGAACCCCGAACTTGCCGCGGAAGCGGACATACAACGCCTGCGTGCGGTCGGGTTTTCCGACCACGACGTTCTCGATATCACCCTGGTGACGGCCTATTTCAACTTCGTTAACAGAATCGCACTCGGCCTGGGTGTGACATTCGACGACGACGAGATCCGCGGCTACCGCAACTAGCGACGTGCCGTCCGGACACTAACCCTGCCCGGTTACATACGCGAGAATCTCGACCACTTCCTGCGGCGTCCCGGCAACGGCCATCGCCGCGGCGTCAACTTCTTTCAACGCATGAGTCAGCCCGGGCTCATGTAATGTGATCAGCGGCTTGCCCAGCGCGGCCGCGACACCGGCATCAAACGCGGCATTCCATTGCCGGTACTTGTCGCCGAATCGCACGACCACGATGTCCGAGTGGCGCAGCAACGTCTGGGTACGGATCGCATTAATGCCGGCACCCTTGCGGTCACGCCAAAAGGCGCTGGTTTCCGCGCCGAGAATCTTCTCGCCGATATCGTCGCTGGCCGCATGATCGGTCACCGGCCCGCTCAGCTGAACCGGCATCCGCGCGGCGCGCACCGCGTCCCCGATCTGCTCGCGCCAGTCACTGTGAATTTCGCCTGACAGGTAAACACTCCATTCCTTCATCGCCTGACTCCCGCTCTCACACAAGTATGAAAAGATTGGCCAACGCCAACCCCAACAGCGCGGCCCACGACAGCGCGGTGCCCCAGAAACGGCCGAAACTCACGCCCTTGTGGTGTCCGAATCCCCACGCATGCAGCAGTCGGCCCAGCACAAAAACGCCGCCCAGACCATGCAGCAAACCCGATGACGCCTGGTTCAATTCCAGCGTCAGCAGCAAAATGAGCGCTACCGGCATGTACTCGGCGAGATTCGCCTGCACCCGCATCGCATGTTCGAGTGCAACCTCGCCGCCACTGCCAAGGCTGATTTTCTTGTTGCGACGTATCGCCACCACGCGTCCCGACAACAGCAAAAGCAACACAGCGCAAATCGCAGCAAAAAAAGCAGTTACCGGTACAGCCATTTGTTTTCTCCGCAGGGGTTGTGGGGACGATTATAGGCGGGCTTGGTAAATCTCAGCGGAAAAGACCGGTTACTCCGGCAAGCTCGCGACACTCGGTGTGGCGGAAACAACCGGTGACGTGGTCGTTGACCATGCCGGTCGCCTGCATGTGAGCGTAGACGATCGTGCTGCCAACGAATTTAAACCCGCGCTGTTTCAGGTCACGCGCCAGCGCATCCGATTCCGTCGATGTCGCCGGCACCTGGTCCATTCGTTGCCATCGGTTCTGAATCGGGCCGCCACCGACAAAGCCCCAGATGTAATTGCCGAATCCATCGAATTGCTGCTGCACCTCGAGGAAAGCCCGCGCATTGCTGACGGCAGCATTGACCTTCAGGCGATTTCGTATGATCCCGGGATTGTCGAGCAGCGACGCAATTTTGCGTTCGCCGAAGCGGGCGACTTTTTCCGGATCGAACTGGGCAAACGCCTTGCGGTAGGCGGCGCGCTTGTTCAGCACGGTGGCCCAGGACAACCCGGCCTGCGCGCCCTCCAGAATCAGGAATTCAAACTGGGTGCGATCGTCGCGGACCGGCACCCCCCATTCCTCGTCATGGTAGGCGACGTAGAGGTCATTGCCACCGCTCACCCATCCGCATCGTTCGCGTTTGTCGCAGTCGTTCAAGTCCGACCCCTGCCGAAAAAAAAGGCCCGCAGCATTTGTACTGCGGGCCCCTTCATTGATTACGCCTAATGACAATCAGCGATCAGATGGATCCGCCGCATTTGCCTTCACCGCATTTGCCTTCGCCTTCGGCTTTGTCGCCGCCGCACTTGCCTTCGCCCTCGGCTTCCTTGTCACCGCCGCATTTGCCTTCGCCACACTTGCCTTCGCCTTCGCCCTTGGCATCCTTCTTATCGCCACCGCATTTGCCTTCACCACACTTGCCTTCGCCAGCGTCGGCTGCCATATAGCCACTGGACAGGGCCGTCATCGCGAACGGGGTCGCGTCTGCGCTGGCGGTGGATACCATCATCGATCCTGCCAGAGCACTACCAACGGCAACAGCCACCGGCTTCAACATGTCTTTCTTCGTCATTGTCCTCACTCCTCTCTCGAAATAGCCCATCCTGGGCTGGTTAAATTCTGGCGTTGTGCCAGAAGCCTAAATCAAAAACTCCAGTCCACGCTTTGTGATATCTGCTCGGACAGCGGTTCGAGCGCTTCGCCCTGGCGTCCAACCAACGCAATACTGCCATCGCCAACCGGGAGAATCAGTCCTTCGTAGCCGTCCGCACGGAGCGGAATCGCCCGGTCGATTTTTTCCTCGCGCATGATCAACAGCATTACCGGCCCGCGCTCGCCCTGGATCATCAGATGCGGCACATCATGGCCGCGAATATTGCACGTCCGCGCATAGGAAATCAGGCCGAAGCTCTGGCGAAACTCGATATGGCCATCTTCCAGTACGGCGTCCAGCACATCGCGCGCCACAGCGTTATCAGTGATCTGCCAGGCATCGCGCTCATGCGAAAGGTGACCGGTAACCGCGTCGGCCAGCGCCGGTGGCGGGGCCGACAACCAGACACCGACGGCAAGGCCGGCCGCGGCCAGGAGGCTGGCGGCGAAGCCGAGTCGTGCCGGCTGCCAGCGTTGACGCGGCACGGCAGCGGCCTGCTTCGGCGCGGCCGATGGCCGCCCGGGCAGATCGATTCTCAGTGCCTGGCGAATCCGGTCGTCCAGTGCGCGCGTCTCGGCGGCAAAGGCCCGGCAGTCCGCGCACTGCGCCTCGTGCGCGGCAAAAGCCTCGGCCTGGTGCTCGGGCTCGGCGCCGCAGATCTGGCGGTATTCGAGACAATTCATGCCACACCCCCGTCGTTTCCGCTCCAACCCTTACGTTCCAAAGCGAGCTTGAGCTGCTTGCGCGCACGAAACAGCCGGGTCAGCACCGCGTTCTGCTGCAAATCCATGTGTTCGGCAATTTGTTCGGTCGAATATCCCATCAATACCTGCAGAACCAGCGGCTCCCTGTATGAATCGTCGAGGCGGAATATCGCCGCGCGCAAATCGTCGATGTCCGTGTTGTGCTGGCTGCCAAGCATCGCATTCTCGCGTTGACTCAAATCCTGCATCGCCACCATGTCCGGCCTTTTCCGCTCATAAAGCCTGGCGTGCTCGCGTCGGAGTATCGTCATCAGCCAGGGTTTCGCCCTCGATTCGTCTTCAAGGCTGGCAAAAGCCTTCCATGCACGCAGCAAACACTCCTGAACCGCGTCGTCGGCCACCGCATGATCGCGGGCCAGCCAGAAGGCGTACCTGTACAGATCGTCTCGGTGTGCCCGGGTCAGCGCTGCAAATCGCCGCCGCTGCGCCAGCTCGTTTTCCTTGTCCTTCATGGCTAAAGACCCGGGTGTCGGGAAAATTATTACAGCGGAATACTAGCAGCCCGTGGACTCCGCACGGAGTAGGCGCGAAAATGCCCCCCTACACCATGAGGAATCAAGCCATTGAGCAGTAGCGATCGCCCGAGTTTCCCGCGTACACGGCCGCGCCGCATGCGGCGCAACGAATTCAGCCGGCGCCTGACCCGCGAATCGGAACTGACCAGCGCCGATCTGATCTGGCCGGTTTTCGTCCATGAGGGCGAGCGCCGCCGCGAGCCGGTGGTGTCGATGCCCGGCGTGGAGCGTCTGTCTGTGGACGAATTGCTGCGCGAGGCCGAAACTGCCCATCGTCTCGGGATACCGGCCGTGGCATTGTTCCCGGTCCCCGACGCGGACAGCAAAACCGACGACGGTCGCGAGTCATTCAATCCCGAAGGTCTGGCGCAGCGTGCGGTGCGGGCGCTGAAGCGCGAGCTGCCGCAGCTCGGTGTTATTACCGACGTTGCGCTCGACCCGTTCACGACCCACGGTCAGGACGGTCTGATTGACGAGTCCGGGTACGTGATGAATGACGAGACCGTCGAGGTCCTGTGCAAACAGGCACACTCGCATGCCGAGGCCGGGGCCGACCTTGTCGCCCCTTCGGACATGATGGACGGACGGATCGGCGCGATCCGCGACATGCTGGAACGAGCCAGTTTTCACAACACCGGCATCCTCGCCTATTCCGCCAAGTATGCGTCATCGTTTTACGGCCCTTTCCGCGATGCGGTGGGCTCGGGAGGCAACCTTGGCTCAGGCAACAAGTACACCTACCAGATGGATCCGGCAAATGGCGATGAAGCGCTGCGCGAGGCAGCGCTTGATGCCGCGGAGGGCGCGGACATCGTAATGGTCAAACCGGGCATGCCCTATCTGGATATCGTCTGGCGGGTCAAAGAGGCACTCGGAATGCCCACGTTCGTATACCAGGTCAGTGGCGAATACGCGATGCTGAAAGCCGCTTGCGGCAACGGCTGGCTGGACGAGCAACCGGTCGTACTCGAAGCGCTGACCGCCTTCAAACGCGCCGGCGCCGACGCAATTCTTACTTACTTTGCGCCGGTCGTGGCTGGCTGGCTCGACGGAGACTGAGCCGACGCCGATGCAACAGGAATCGTCGGTGGAGCTGTGGTTTGCGCTGATCGGCCATCCCGTCGCACACAGCCGTTCGCCGCTGATCCACCGTCTGTTCGCAGAACAGTTCGCTGTGCCGCTGCGTTATGACCTCCTCGATGTCGATGGACCAGGTTTTGACGCTGCGGTGCGGAAGTTTTTTGCCGCCGGCGGTCGCGGTCTCAACATCACGGTACCGCACAAAATGGCGGCGTTCGCGCTGGCGGACGAGACCAGCGCTCGCGCCACGATCGCCGGCGCTGTCAACACGCTGCGCGCGCAGGGCGGCCGCCTGATTGCCGACAACACCGATGGTGCGGGGCTGGTGCGCGATCTGTGCGCCAACCATGGTCTCGAGCTCGGCGCCGCCCGAATTCTGATACTCGGCGCCGGCGGCGCGGTCCGCGGCTGTCTCGGACCGTTACTGGAGAGGGGGCCGGCCCTGATTCGTATCGCCAATCGCACCGCCGCTCGCGCTCGGCAACTCGCTGCTCAGTTCAGCGAATTCGGAACCGTCGAGGGCTGTGGCTTTGACGACCTCGGCGCGACGGCCACGCCATTCGATCTCATCATCCATGCAACCTCCGCCGGGCTCAGTGGCCAGACCCCGAGGTTTAATCGTCGCTGTGTCGCTCCGTCTACTTTCTGCTATGACATGTTCTACGCCCGCGGCGGTACCGCTTTTCTGCGCTGGTGCGAAAATACAGGCGCCCGCAGACTCGCGGCGGGATGGGGAATGCTGGTCGAACAGGCCGCCGAGTCGTTCGAGTTCTGGTACGGCCGGCGCCCCGAAACCGGCTCCGTGATAGCGCGGTTGCAATCCGGCTAGGTCGCGCTGGGGTCCCCGAGATAGCTGTCCTTGATCCGGACATAGTGTTCCGCGCTGTATTTGAGCTGTTCGATTTCACGGCCGGTCAATTCGCGTATTCGCCGCGCCGGTGACCCGGCATACAAATAACCCGATTCGAGGCGTTTGCGTGGCGGTACCAGGCACCCCGCGGCAATCAGCACATCCGGGCAGATTTCCGCAGCATCGAGCACGATTGCGCCAATTCCGATCAGGCAGCGATCGCCGATGCTGCAGGCGTGCAACGTCGCGCGGTGGCCGACGGTTACCTGCTCACCAATGTCGAGCGCCCGTCCGCCGGGGCTGAATGGCCCGTCATGGGTGACGTGAAGAATCGCGCCATCCTGGATATTGCTGGCCGCTCCGATCGCGATGCTATCGACATCACCGCGCACGACAGCGGCAGGCCATACCGATACATCGTCGCCAAGCGTAACCGCGCCGATCACCACGGCGGCAGGATCGATGAAGACACGCTCGCCGATCTGCGGGCGGTGACCCCGGTAGGGACGCAGCGAATTCTCCGCCATCACCGCAGCGTCACCAGTTCCTCGGCCGAGGTCGGATGAATCGCCACCGTATCGTCCAGATCGCGTTTGCATGCGCCCATTTTTATCGCTACGGCAAACCCCTGCATCATTTCGTCGGCACCGTCGCCGATCACGTGACAACCGACGACGCGCTCCTCGGCCCCGGCCGTAATCAGTTTCATCATCGCTTTCGGCTTGTGCTCGGTCATCGCGTGATACATCGCCACGAAACTCGACGCATAGACTTTTATCGCATCGCCATAGCGCCCGCGCGCAGCCGGTTCTGTCAGGCCGATGGTGGCGATGGGCGGATGGGTAAACAAAACGGTGGGTATGTCGTCGTAAGACAAATGGCGCTCGCTCTGACCACCATACAGGCGGTCACCCAGACGACGCCCCGCTGCGATCGCCACCGGCGTAAGAGCCGCTCTGCCGGTAACGTCGCCAATCGCATAGATGCCTTTGACGTTGGTGTTCTGGAAGGTATCGGTGGGAATGAAACCCGCGCCATCGAGTTCGAGACCCGCACCATCGCAAGCGAGAGCAGCAGTATTGGGCTTGCGCCCGACCGCCCAGATCAGCGATTCGAAACCGGCAAAAACCCGCCCGTCTTCGGCCGCGAGATCAAGCCCTGCATCGCCACGCGTCACAGCTGCCGGACGAAAAGCAGAAACGACTTCGACCCCGGAGTCGGTCAGCGCCTGCATCAGCCCCTGCTGCAACATCGGATCGAACGAACGCAGCACGCTGTCAAACCGGATGAATAGCGAAACTTCGCTTCCGAGTGCACGCAGCACACCGGCGAATTCCACCGCGATATAGCCGCTGCCGACTATCGCAACCCGCCGCGGCAACTGCTCGAGATCGAAAAAACCGTCGGATGTAATGCCAAACTCCGCACCCGGGACGGACGGCACGATCGGGCGCCCGCCAGTCGCCACGACGATATGGTCTGCGCTGACCCGGTCGCCGTCGACCTCCAGCGTGTTCGCGCTAATAAACTTCGCCGTGCCACGCAGATAGTCAACCTCGCGCCGTGAAAGGTTGTTTTCGTAAATCCCGTTCAGGCGTTTTACATAAGCATCGCGCTTTGTTTTTAGCATCCCCCAGTCGTGGCCATTCGCACTGACGCCAAACCCGTACGCCGGCGCGTCATCGATGGCATGCGCGAGCTGCGCTGCATACCACATGACTTTCTTCGGCACGCAGCCCACGTTGACGCAGGTGCCGCCCAGCGGTCCGTTTTCTATTACCGCGGTTCGCGCCCCGTATTCGGCCGCACGTTGAGCACATGCCAGCCCGCCGCTGCCGCCGCCCACGGCGACCAGATCGTAATGTCTGCTCATTCGCTGTCACCGGACCGGCAGCCCTTGCCGAATGCTATAATTCGCGCGGTTTTCCCGCCTTTCAGGTATGCCATTATGGTTCTCGCCTCCGTTTTTGGCGCCGCATTCATCGTTCTGACAGTTTACTTTATCGTCATCTATAACGGCTTTATCTTTCTGCGCGAAAACGTCCGCAGGAACTGGTCGAATATCGATGTACTCCTGGTGCAGCGGCACGACGAGTTGCCAAAACTGGTTGAGGCCTGCAAAGGCTACATGCGCCACGAGCGGGAAACACTCGAGGGCGTGATGCGCGCCCGCAGCGCCATCGACAGCGCCCGCTCCAGCGCCGATCTCGATGCCCTCGGCGATGCCGAGACTTCATTGCGGTCGGATCTCGGGCGCCTGTTCGCTCTGGCAGAGAACTATCCGGAGCTAAAGGCCAACGAATCATTCCTGAAGCTGCAAAGACGCATAACCGAACTCGAGGAGAGCATTGCCGACCGTCGTGAGCTTTACAATGACAGCGTCAATACCAACAACATCCGTATAGATCAGTTTCCGCAACTGATCGTGGCGCGTCTTTTCGGCTTCCGCAAGGCGGACCTGCTCGAGTTCTCCGAGGCGCAGACGGCCGACGTCGACGTCAAAGCACTGTTCGCCTGATTGCCGGGGAACCGCATTTGAGCGAGCACCTGCGCAACCTTTCCGATTTTCAGTTCGCGCTCGTCACAGCGATCGCGGTCGCGGTGGCCGGACTCTGCCTGTACGTATTCCGGCGGATGCTCCACCACACCCACCTCGCCGCTGACACCCCGACCTCGAAGATCCGCTCGGCGTCGCAGGGGTATCTCGAACTCGTCGGAGAGGCATATGCCTTACCCGGCGAACCCATCAAGGCGCCTCTTAGTGGCAAAACCTGTGCGTGGTGGTCCTACCGGGTCGAGGAGCGCGAACAACGCAGCCGCGGCAGCCAGGGCTGGCGCTCGATCGACAGCGGTGTCAGCGACGCCATATTCGGTATTCGCGATGCCACCGGCACCTGTATCGTCGACCCCGACGGCGCTATAGTCCGTACCGCGAGGCGCAATACCTGGACCAGTGATTCGCGCCGACGCGCCGACGCTGACAAGCGGCCTCGATTCAGAACCACTCTGGGCAGCCGTTACCGCTACACCGAACGGCTCATCGAAATCGGCGATCCGTTACATGCCATCGGTTTCCTGCGTAGTCACGATGCCGCGCAGGGTCTCTCCGAAGCCGAGGAGCTACGCGCACTTCTGGCCGAATGGAAACGCGATCAGCCCGGACTCATCGAGCGCTTCGACAGCGACGGTGACCGCGAAATCAGTGCCTGGGAGTGGCAACAGGCGCGCGAGCAGGCGCTGGAGCAGGTTCGCCGCGAGCGCGCCGAGGAACCGCATTTGCCGCGCGTCCCGGTACTGGCGCAGCCGCAGGACCAGCGCCCGTTTTTGCTTGCGGTTGGCGAGCAGGACAGCCTGACCCGGAGCTGGCGCTATGCTGCCTTCGCCAGCGGGGCCGGTTTCGTCGCCAGCATCGGAATCCTCGCCTGGCTTTTCGCGCTGCGCTTCGGCGCCTGAAATAGCCGCCGACACCAGCTAGAATTCGGCGTCACATGACGCAAAGGGCAATCATGTCAAACAGCAATCCATTATTGATAAGCGAAGGCCTCCCGTGTTTCGAGAGCATCGAACCGGCGCATGTCGAAGAAGCGATCAACTCGGTGCTCAAAGCGAACCGGGCAGATCTGGAACGGCTGCTGGACTCGGATGAAGTACCCAGCTGGGATCGTATCGTCGTGCCGCTAGAGGAAATGGAAGACCGCCTCAACCGGGTGTGGTCGCCGGTGCGCCACCTGAATGCGGTTGCAAACAGCAAAGCGTTACGCGATGCCCACAATACGTGCCTGCCTCACATAACGGCATATGCGACCGAACTCGGGCAAAACGAGCGACTGTACAAAGCCTACAAATATATCGCGGAACACGAATACGCCGAACTCGACGCCACCCGGCAAAAGGTCATTGATGATGCACTGCGCGACTTTCACCTCGCCGGCGTCGATCTGCCCGCGAATGACAAGTCCCGCTACAAGGCGATCATGCAGGAGCTGGCTCAGCTCGGGTCGCGCTTCGAGGAGAACGTGCTCGATTCGATGAATGCGTTCCAATGGCACACGGACGACGACAGCGATCTCGATGGACTTCCGGACATTGACCGCCAGCGAGCCCGCGACGGCGCAAAGCACGAGGACCGCAGCGGTTTCCTTTTGTCGCTCGACTACCCGACCTATCACTCGGTCCTTACCCACGCAAAAAATCGTGACCTGCGGCGCGAATTTCACGAAGCATGGACAACCCGGGCCTCGGATATGGGTCCGCATGCCGGACGCTGGGACAATTCCGCGGTCATCGACGAGATACTGCGCCTGCGTCACGAAGCCGCGGCCATCCTCGGTTTCGAAAACTACTGCGAGTTATCGCTCGCAACCAAGATGGCTGGCTCGGTTTCCGAAGTTCTTGGGTTTCTCGAGGACCTCGCCGACCGCAGTGTAGAGCTCGCACGCCACGACATCGCGCAACTGCGCGAACTCGCCGGGCATGAATTACAGGCATGGGATATCAGTTTTTACGGCGAAAGACTGAAGCGCGAACGTTTTGCCATCTCCGACGAGGCGCTGCGGCCCTATTTTCCAAGCGAGCGGGTTCTCGACGGCCTGTTCCGCGTGGCCCGGACCCTGTTCGGACTAAAGATCGCGCGACGCGACGATGTCGAGGTCTGGCACCCGGACGTCGTATTCTACGAGATCAGCAGCGATGCCGACGAGCCGATTGGCGGCTTCTACGTCGATCTCTACGCACGCAAGCACAAACGCGGCGGTGCGTGGATGGATGAATGCGCTGTGCGCAAAAAGCTCGGCGCCCGCCTGCAACTGCCGGTGGCCTACCTGGTCTGCAACTTTCCGCCACCGGTGCGTGATTCGGCCTCGTTACTCAACCACGATGACGTGGTAACGCTGTTCCACGAGTTCGGGCACACGTTGCATCACCTGCTGACGCGGGTGGACGTTCCAAGCGTTGCCGGCATCAACGGCGTGCCATGGGATGCCGTAGAGTTGCCGAGTCAGTTCATGGAGAACTTCGCCTGGCGGCGCGAGGTGCTGCCGTGGATTTCCGGTCATTATGTGACCGGCGAACCGCTGCCGGACGAGCTTTTCGAGCGACTCCTGAGTACACGCAGTTTCCTTGGCGGCATGCAGATGGTGCGACAGCTCGAATTCGCGCTGTTCGATTTCCGCCTGCATGCCGAATACGACCCGCACAACAAACCCCGTGCGTTGGAAATCCTGCGCCAGATCAGAGACCGGGTAGCCGTGGTCCCGGATACCTCATTCAACCGCTTCCCCAGCAGCTTCTCGCATATATTTGCCGGTGGCTATGCGGCCGGCTACTACAGCTACAAGTGGGCTGAAGTTCTTGCCGCCGACGCCTTCGCCGCGTTCGCCGAAAACGGTGTTTTCGACGCCGCCACAGCGGCCCGGTTTCGCGGTGAAATCCTCGAGGTCGGCGGCACGCGCGATGCCATGGCCGCCTATGTTGCATTTCGTGGTCGCGAACCGAAGCTCGAGCCCTTGCTCGAACAATGCGGCATCAACAAGGCAGCCTGACCCGGAGGAACTTCGCCATGCGCATCGCCACTTGGAACGTCAACTCGTTGCGCGTACGCTTGCCGCAGGTTCTCGACTGGGTGCAGTCGAGCGAACCGGATGTGCTCGGCCTGCAGGAAATCAAACAACAGAACGAGGATTTTCCGGCAGAGGAAATCACTGCAGCGGGGTACACGGCCATCGTCAACGGCCAACGCACCTACAATGGCGTTGCGCTGCTTTCGCGGCTGCCCGGCGAGGACGTAATGACCGATCTCCCGGGTATCGACGATCCGCAGCGTCGGTTTCTCGCTGCGACCTATGGAGAAACCCGCGTCGTCAATATCTATGTACCCAACGGGCAGGCGCTGGATTCCACCAAGTTCGTTTACAAAATGAGCTGGCTACAGGCGCTGCATGACTACCTGGAAAAGGAAATAGCGCGTTATCCGCGGCTGCTGATAATGGGCGATTACAACATTGCGCCTGAAGACCGCGATGTCCATGATCCCGCGGCATGGGAAGGATCCGTGCATGTCAGCCCGGTCGAACGTGAAGCACTGGTGAAATTGCAGGAACTCGGCCTGATCGATCTGTTCCGGCGTTTTTCGCAGGCGGATGGGAAATATAGCTGGTGGGACTACCGGCGCGGTGCGTTCAGGCGCAACAACGGACTCCGGATTGACCTGATCCTGGCGACCGAAAGCCTTGCCAGAGACTGCCGCGGCTGCGACATCGATATCGAACCGCGCGCCTGGGAACGACCGTCGGATCACACTCCCGTGATTGCCGAATTCGGGAAATAGGCAAAAAAACACCCATAATTCGCGGGTTATGTCCGAAACCGGGTTGGCATAGGGCATGACTTTTCCATAGACTTCCCCGGTGTCCGATTTACAACAACAATCGCTCTGGTCGCAGCGACTCGCCGAGCGGCGCAACGACTACGATGTCACGAACACGGTCAGGGTGAGTTCGCCATCAGCCGTTTGTGCGGCGGTGCACGAAATTTACAGCCGCCTGTACCCGCGCGACTCATTCAAACCGATCAGCCGCGCATTCCTCGATTTTCAGCGTCTCTTCAACGGTGAGTATCCGGGGTACTTCGGCTGCGACACCGTCTATCACGATATCCAGCATACGCTCGATATGACTTTGGCGAATGCCAGACTCATCGCCGGTTTCGAGATGACGAATCCAATCCGTGACCAGCTTGGCCCGCGCCGAGCCGTGGTGGCGCTGGTGACATCTCTGTTCCACGATGCCGGCTACATTCGCAAGCGTGACGACGACGAATTCAGCAACGGCGCCGAAGTGACCAGCTTTCACGTCAGCCGCAGCGCCCGATTTCTCGAACACTATATGCCACGGATCGGATTTGCCGACTTTGCGGCGACCGCGGCACAGATCGTGCATTTCAGCGGTTACGAAGTCCGACCGGAGCAGATTCGCGTCGCGGAGCCGAAAGATCGCCGTCTCGGTCATTTGCTGGGCACGGCCGACCTGATGGCCCAGATGGCCGACCGCTGCTATCTCGAAAAGTGCCGCGACCGTCTGTACCCGGAGTTCGTCCTGGCAGGTATCGCGGTAGAGAAGGACGGTCACGGTAACGAAACGGTTAATTACAGGTCAGGCGATGACTTGTTGAAGAAAACCAATGACTTTTATCGCAACAGCGTCAAGACCCGGCTCGATAACTGCTTCGAGAGCGTTTACGAGTATGTCAATGTGTTGTTCGATGGCACCAATCCGTACCTGATGGCGATCGAGCAAAACCTCGAGTACCTGCGAAAAATCGCCGATCGCGGCGATGACATCGGGCACGCATTACGACGCCGGCCGGAGTGTTTTACCTGGCCCGAGGAAACGCTCGAGAACGTTATCGCGCTGGCCGAGCATCGTCTCGTCAAACGAGAGGCCAGCGCGGCCGCGCGCTGACCGCGATTCAGCCCGGCGGAAACTTCTTCAGCAAATCGCGTATCGCCCGTTGCAAACGCACACGGCGCTCGGCCCAATCCTCTGCTTCGTGCAACTCGCCCTGGACCGAGCCGCGCCAGAGCAGGCGCCGGCTCTCGGGCTCGAATACATCGACAACCATCGTGCCTTCCGAATACTCGATCACGAAAGTCTCCTGGGTCTTGTGGGCGTACTGACGCGCGTCGATTCCTTCCGGGCCCCAGCCGGGTCCGACTTCGTAACTGTCGTTCAGAACCCGCTCGGACAGCCGGTTTTCGATTAGCAGCCGATAGGCGATCAGAAAGTCCGCCGATTCCGCATCCGCAGCCTTGCGAAACCCTCGCGCCTCGAAGGCGCGGCCCAAATCGACCCGAATTGCCTCATCGACTTCGGGCCGCGCATACTCGGCATCGCCGGTAATGTCCGGGGCGAGGTTGCTCCAGCCGAAACTGCGCAGCTCGTTGTAACGGTAGTCCTTGTCGTAACGGGTATCGATCGTGAAGGTGCTGCAGCCGCCAAGCAGCAGGAGCACGCCAAGCAGGGGGGCAAATCGGATCATCTCAGTCAGTCGAAGCCTTGCCAGTGTCCCTGACAGTGTATCCCACTCCCGATAGGGCGTAACTAAAAGTCTCGTCAACTCGCTTCTAGCCTGTTGATTGAAGGTGTCCGAAGCTGTCTCATGGGGTAGCCACGGCGGGAGCAGGCGCAGACTCTCAATCCTGACCCTGTCGCGCAGTGAAACCGATTGAAATGGTCGCCTCCGATATGAAAGCATAACGAGAAAATGACAACGATAAAAACCCGGTTGGGTGCGGTTCCGATCCGTCCTCAGAGATGGCCCGGCCAGCAACCCTCGTTCGATTGCCGTGCCGATTGTATTTGCCCCGGTTTTAGCAAGACTGCCGCAATGCCACGAAGGAAGCACTGTGATTATTCAGCCAATAGTCTGAAATCTGGGTAGGCGGAACCACGGTGTGGCGTGATCTTCCCCCCCCCGCGTCCAGTCGCTAAATCCAGAACATTCATGCCCGGCCGAAGGTTGGCAAGGTCAAGCATTCTGTCACTTAACGGCGCGCTCAAACGCTGTTCTACGGAATCGTAAGCCCGCCAAATCTCTTCAGAATTGGTTGGTGAAACATGTGACGTCATGGCGATTGGACTATCGCGCAACAGCGAAGAACGCGACCGGCCCGGGGCCGCAGCATTTGGGACGTTTAAAACTGGGCATGCGATACCGATCTATTGGAGCAAGAGCAATAATTCTGATACTCAAGGTAAAGAACTGTTGCGCCTTAAATGAGACGCAACAGGATTGTTGGGTATCAGGCCGCGTTCGCGACTACTTTCGGGTGCTCAGGCTCGCTGACATCTCGGAACATCAACATGTCAGCGATCCGAGCAGACGCGCCATCATAGAAGCCTGTTTCCATTTCGTATGCGGCCGGGTTCCTGAAGGTTCCACCGATCATGTCGAATACAGGAAGGTCTGCGTAGTTATATCGATGCAGTCCTTTGCCATGGTGGATGTTGTGGCTTTCCGGCCGCTGGATGAAATATCCAAGCCATCGTGGTGTCCTGATGTTGGCATGCTGGAAGATCGCGAAGAACATCGCGGCGAATAGAAACAGAGTCGCGGCCTCGGCAGTTATGCCAACGCCAAGCACCAAGGCAAGACTGCCAAGCAGCGTAAAGCCAGCCGTATCCCAAGGACTCATGTAGAACGCACCGAATGTATCGAGGCGTTCGGCACTGTGATGCATCTGGTGAAAGATGCGCCACAAAGTGTCGCTCGCATGCATCGATCTGTGCCACGTGTAATGCAGCAGGTTGTAAACGAGCAGGCCGACTATTGCACCGCCGACGGTACCGAGATGGCTCAGGTCAATCAGTTGGTATGGGGCCAGGTAGCCATCCCACAAAAGCGGCAAGTAGGATGACAGGAAGAAATAGACCGTGAACGTCATCAGGGCGCGCGGCAACCAGTCCTTCACGACAGGCAATTTGCGCGCTGGGGCAAGTGCCTCCCAAAGGACTAGCAAGGCGTACATCGCGAGGATGCTCAAGGAAATCGGGTCCAGGAGGATTTCTATTGGAGTAGGCATATTAAATTCTCACAAAATAAAGGTTTGTACGGCCAGAAAAACCGACCGGTCGGTACGAAATATGCTAAGTTTAGAAATGTTTTCGATCCAGTGGACGAGCGGTACTTTTTTCAGTATTTCTTTATTTTTTTATTAAAATTAATTAGTTGGCGGCAAAAATCTGAATGCATAAGACGCCCGCAAGGCGTAGCGAAGAAAAAAATCAGACGGTAGGTATAGTAAATGAGCACGAAAGGCGAGCAGACGCGCGAACATATCCTGGCCACAGCGGAATCACTGATCCTGCAGCGTGGTTACATCGGCACGTCGATAGATGAAATCATCGGCCAAGCAGGCATCACCAAGGGCGGGTTCTTCTACCACTTCAACGGCAAGAGCGACCTGGCCCGAAAGCTGATTCTGCGTTTCCTGGAGCAGGACGAGGCATTCTTTCGTAGCTTGATTGCAAGAGCGGAAGACCTCAGTGAAGACCCCTTGCAGCGACTGCTTATCTTCCTGAAGCTGTTTGCGGAGGCCATGTCAGACTTGCCCAGCTCACATCCCGGTTGCCTCGTCGCTTCCTTTACCTACGAATCACACCAATTTGACGAGGATGTTCGACAGTTGAATGCGGAAGGAATGCTGTCCTGGCGCCGCATCTTTATGGAACAGTTACAAAGGACTGTCGACAAGCGCCCCATGAAAACAGATCAGCCGCTCGATGAACTGGCTGACATGCTAACCTCGGTGATCGAAGGCGGCATCGTCATGTCGAAGTGTCTGAACGACAAAGACATACTGCCGAAGCAATTACTGCAATTTAGGAACTATATTCGGCTAGTCTTCGGCGACGTCTAGAGAATTCGCCTTAACCCGAAGTAATCCTTTACGTCACGTATATCCCTCAGAAAAACTCCCTGTGCCTCTGGGCTAACTGCCAGAAGTGAGAGGGTTTTTATACGTACTGGGAATAGATCGACCGGAAACGCTACCGGCAGCTCTCGCACCGAAGCGGACGATGAGCGACGGCTTTCCGTTGCCTCCCGACGGGCAGCAAACGGCCAAAAGTGGTCGGTGACAAGAATTAGCCTGGCGCCTTGGTTAAACGCCTTCCAACAGCTCCACCTATGAGAAAGAATACGGGCAATCCAAGCGACCACAGAACATCGAGCGAAAGTGGGTCCGAGTTCTCTGGCCAGTTGGCGAAGAGCACAGACCAGAAATATGCGACCGGAAAAATTGCCCCCGTTACCGTCGCCAAGAGCATCTTGAATCGCGGCGCGATTGCAGCGGTAACGAGCCCACCAGTAGTGGCCAGCGCATAGCAAGTTGCCAGAACAGCGATCGAAATGAAATCGACAGGCAGCATGTAACCGGTCAACGTGTCCATCATGAACAAGAAGACCGCTATTCCCGCTAATGGGCTTGCAAGGTATCTAAATGTCCGCAGCCACATGCATCATGCCTTCAATTTCTCAACGGCCGCTTGGGGTCAGTAGCAGTCATCGAGTATTTCCCCGAATGGGGCCGATTGACCGGCTGCTATTGAGGGTGAAGCGCCCTCGCCATTGATGAGCGCTACTTTGCCAGCCCGCCTACGCCAAAACCGTCGACTCAGATCAGGTCTGCGACAGTTCATAATTGCAAATGAACCGCGCCTTCACTATTAGGAACGAGTGCTTATCGAGATTTCCGACATTTTAAATTGCAATCCCACACTTTTAATTACCAGAAACCAACCTCTGTTGCCGCCAGTAACTACTCGACCGTCACCGACTTGGCCAGGTTGCGTGGCTGGTCCACATCGGTACCTTTCAGGACGGCGACGTGGTAGGCCAGCAGTTGCAGCGGAAGGGTATAGATAATCGGCGACTGGAACGACTCAACCGAGTCAGGCATCGTCAATACCCGCGTGCCATTTTCATCGCCAATATTTACGTTCGGGTCGGCGAAGACGTAGAGCTGACCGCCGCGGGCTTTGACTTCCTGCAGGTTCGATTTCAGCTTTTCCAGTAACTGGTCATTCGGTGCAACCGCGATAACGGGCATATCCGCATCGACCAGCGCGAGCGGGCCGTGCTTCAACTCGCCCGCGGCATAGGCCTCGGCGTGAATGTAGGAAATCTCTTTGAGCTTCAACGCCCCTTCCAGCGCGATCGGGTAGTGGATGCCACGCCCGAGGAACAAAGCATGGTCCTTGTCGGCGAAATCCTCCGCCAGTTCGCGAATCGCATCACTAGTCGCAAGCGCCCTCTCGACCAGCGCGGGCACGGCTTCGAGCTGGCGGGTGAGTTCCCGTTCGCGTTCTTCCGCCATGCCGTGATGACGTGCCAGTAACAGCGTCAGCATCGACAGCGCGGCGAGTTGCGTGGTGAACGCCTTGGTCGAGGCGACCCCGATTTCCGGCCCGGCCCGGGTCATCAGCGCGAGGTCGGATTCCCTGACCAGCGAGCTCTCCGGGACGTTGCACACCGACAGGGTACCGAGATACCCCAGCGTCAACGCGCGCCGCAAAGCGGCCAGCGTATCCGCGGTCTCACCGGACTGAGAAATCGTTACAAACAGCGTGTTGCGCCCGACGACCGGCGAACGATAGCGATACTCGCTCGCGATTTCGACCCGGCATGGAATACCGCACAAATCTTCGATGACATAGCGCGCCACCAGGCCGGCATGGAAACTGGTACCACAGGCGACAATATGTACCGCCTCGACTTTTTCCAGCAGGATGTCGGCGCGCGGGCCCAGCACCGCCGAAAGAACCCTGCCGCCGGCAATGCGTTCTTCCAACGTGTTCGCGATGGCGACCGGCTGCTCGTAGATCTCCTTGAGCATGTAGTGACGAAACTCGCCGCGCTCGACTGCGTCGGCGGCCAGCTCGCTCTCGCGCACCGGGCGCTCGACGACCTCACCATCTGCATCGTAGATCGTCACGCCCGTGCGCCGGACGTGGGCGATGTCGCCCTCCTCGAGAAAAATAAATCTGCGCGTGACCGGCAGCAATGCCGAAACATCGGAGGCGACGAAGTTCTCGCCGATACCGACGCCGATCACCACCGGCGCACCGGCACGCGCGATGACCAGTTCGTCGCTGTTCTTCTCGCTGAGAACGGCGAGGGCATAGGCGCCCTCAAGCTCCGCTACCGTCTTCTGCACCGCCGCGACGAACATGCAGCCGCGCGCAAGATGATAGTGAATCCGGTGGGCGATCACCTCGGTATCGGTTTCGGATTCGAACGCGTAGCCGTCCTCGATAAGCGCGGCACGCAGCTTTTCGTGATTCTCGATGATGCCGTTGTGAACAATCGCGAGATCGCCACCGACCGACAAATGCGGATGGGCATTGCGCTCGCTCGGCTCACCGTGGGTGGCCCAGCGGGTATGCGCAATACCGCAGTGACCGCTGACCGGTGCCGAATCCAGCGCGGCCTGGAGGATGCCGACCTTGCCGAGCGTGCGCCGCCGATCCAGCTTGCCGGCCTCGTCCAGCGCGGCGATTCCGGCCGAATCGTAACCGCGATACTCGAGGCGGCGCAGACCTTCCATCAGCACCGGGATGATGTTTCTTTCAGCAACTGCTCCGACTATCCCGCACATAGGCCCAGACGCCCTCCATTGCGTAGTAGCTTTCCATTATGCAAAAACCCGGCCGCACCCAGCATCGATCCAGGTCTCATTTCCCCGCCGTGTCTTTTTTCGGCCGCTGCCAGCCGGGGATGCTGCGTTGGCGTGCTCGCGCGACGGTAAGCTCGCCCGCCGGCGCTTCCTTGCTTATCACCGAGCCGGCACCGATCGTTGCCCCGGCGCCGATATCGACCGGCGCGACCAGCATTGCCCCGGAACCGATAAAAGCGCCGTCGCCAATAGTCGTCTGGTACTTGTTGGCGCCATCGTAGTTGCAGGTGATCGTGCCGGCGCCGACATTGACGGTCTCGCCAATCAGGCTGTCGCCGACATAGGTCAGGTGATTGACCTTGCTGCCCTTACCAACCCGGCTCTTCTTGATCTCGACGAAATTGCCCACCTTTACCGAGGCCGCAAGTTCGGTTCCGGGGCGGACCCGGGCAAACGGCCCGATCACGCAACCCGCGCCGGTATGGCTCGACTCGATCACGCTGCTGTCGAGCACCTCGGTAGCAGCGCCCAGATGCACATCTTTCAGGCGGACATTCGCTCCGATTCGGACGTCGTCGCCGAGAATGACCTCGCCCTCGAGAATGACATTGACGTCGATGAACACGTCGCGCCCGCATTGCACCGATCCACGCACATCCAGCCGGGCAGGGTCGGCAACGGTTACACCGTGTCGCATCAGATCGCGTGCCCGCCGCAGACACAAAAGCCGCTCGGCTTCGGCAAGCTGTATGCGGTCGTTGATACCGAGCACTTCATCTACACTGCCGGTTTTCACCGCGGCGACCGGAACATTCTCCGCCACGGCCATGGCAACGATATCGGTCAGATAGTACTCACCCTGGGCATTGTCGGCGGTCAGCGCCCCGAGCCAGCGCCGCAGGTGATCCGCGCGCGCCGCGATCAGGCCCGTGTTGATTTCGTTGACCTGGCGCTCGGCGTCGTTCGCATCGCGTTGCTCGACGATCCGCAGCACCTGCCCGGTACCGTCGCGGATGATACGGCCATATCCGTGCGGATCATCCACCGCCACGGTCAACACAGCCGCGCCGACCCGCGCCGCATCCACCAGCGGCTGCAGCGACCCGGCGCGAATCAGTGGCACATCGCCGCACAACACCAGCACGATGTCGTCATCGGCGATGTGCGGTATTGCCTGCGCCACCGCGTGCCCGGTGCCGAGTTGTTCGGCCTGCAAAACCCAATTGACGTCGAGCCCGGGGAATGCGTCGATGACCCGCTCACCGCCGAAGCCGTAAACAACGTGGGTCGATCCCGCCTCCAGCCGGGCAGCCGTATCCAGTACATGGCCGAGCATCGGGCTGCCGGCCAGCGGCTGCAGCACCTTCGGCAATGCGCTTTTCATCCGCGTTCCCTGGCCTGCGGCCAGAATCACGACGCTAAGAGCCATGCTTCACTCCATCGAAACGGCAACGGTATCTCGTCGCATGCAAACAAAGAAAGGCAATGATAGAACGGTTGCGCCACGCAGACTGTCGAGCAAGCAATATCTGCCGACCAACCGTGGGCGCGGCCGGCAGAGCCCGGCCTGGCGGGATAATTTCCGCCGTTTCGCGGCGGACAAGCTGCCGCGTCCGCGTGCGACCCGGCGCCGATGCAGGCCATTGCGTTTGGCCGCGCGTATGCGGACCCAGTGTCCTCAGCGTTTGGCCTGGCGTCGCAGCTTCTCGAGAGTCTTGAGCTGTGCCGCAATGATCGCCAGCTCGCTTTGCGCGGTGGCGACGTCGATATCATCGGCCTGCTCGGACAACGCTTCCTCGGCACGGCTCTTGGCCTCGAGCGCGGCCGCCTCGTCGAGATCCTTGGCGCGCAACGCTGTGTCAGCCAGCACGGTAACCATAAAAGGCTGCACTTCCAGCGCGCCACCGGTGACGAAGAAAAACTGCTCCTCGCCATCCGTGTCGCGAACGCGCACTTCACCCGGGCGCAGCGTCGTCAGCAGCGGCGCATGGTTCGGCGCGATACCCATTTCGCCCATGATCGCGGGCGCAAAAACCATTGTTGCCTCGCCCGAGTAAATCTCGCCCTCGGCGCTGACAATGTCGACACGAATACTGTTCGCCATACTGATGACTCCGGATCAGCCCAGAACTACTTCATGCCCTCGCCTTTGGCGACCGCTTCTTCAATCGGGCCCACCATGTAGAAGGCCTGCTCGGGCAAATGATCGTACTCGCCGTTGATGATGCCTTTGAAGCCGCGAATCGTGTCGGGCAGATTCACGTACTTGCCCTCCGAGCCGGTGAAGGTTTCGGCGACGAAGAACGGCTGCGACAAGAAGCGCTGGATTTTGCGGGCGCGGGACACTGTCAGTTTGTCCTCCTCGCTCAGCTCGTCCATTCCGAGAATCGCGATGATGTCCTGCAATTCTTTGTACCGCTGCAATGTCGCCTGGACCGCGCGCGCGGTGTCGTAGTGGTCGTCGCCGATGATCAGCGGATCGAGCTGGCGGCTGGTGGAATCGAGCGGGTCCACGGCCGGGTAGATACCGAGCTCAGCGATCTGGCGCGACAACACCAGCGTTGCATCGAGGTGAGCAAATGTCGTTGCCGGCGACGGATCGGTGAGATCGTCAGCGGGCACGTAAACCGCCTGGAACGATGTGATCGACCCGGTACGAGTCGAGGCAATGCGCTCCTGCAACACGCCCATTTCCTCGGCCAGCGTCGGCTGGTAACCCACCGCCGACGGCATGCGTCCCAGCAACGCCGAGACTTCGGTGCCGGCGAGGGTGTAACGGTAGATGTTGTCGATAAACATCAGCACATCGCGACCCTCGTCGCGGAAATACTCGGCCATCGTCAACCCGGTGAGACCAACGCGCAGACGGTTGCCCGGCGGTTCGTTCATCTGACCGTATACCAGCGCCACTTTATCGAGGACGCCGGATTCTTTCATCTCGTGGTAGAAGTCGTTACCTTCGCGGGTACGCTCACCGACTCCGGCAAACACCGAATAGCCTGAGTGCTCGATCGCGATGTTGCGGATGAGCTCCATCAGCGTCACGGTCTTGCCCACGCCGGCGCCACCGAACAGCCCGACCTTGCCGCCCTTGGCGATGGGCATGATCAGATCGATGACCTTGATACCGGTCTCGAGAATCTCGACGGAGGTTGCCTGCTCCTCATAGCTCGGAGCACTCCGGTGAATCGGCCAGCGTGCTTCGGTGGGGATAGGACCGGCTTCGTCGATCGGCTCACCGAGCACGTCCATGATGCGGCCCAGCGTTGCGGTTCCTACCGGCACCTGAATCGGCTCACCGGTATTGCGCACTTCCATGCCGCGCTTCAGCCCCTCTGAAGAACCCATCGCAATGGCACGAACCACGCCATCGCCGAGCTGTTGCTGGACCTCAAGCGTCAGGCCCTGCTCATCCATCAGCAACGCGTCATAGACGTTGGGCAGCGCGTCTTTCGGGAACTCAACGTCCACCACCGCACCAATAATCTGTACTGTCTTTCCTAGGCTCATGCCATTTTCCTCGATGGTTCTCTTTGCAATGACTCGCCGCGTACTCAGACCGCGGCTGCGCCACTGACGATTTCTGCAATTTCCTGGGTGATCGCTGCCTGGCGCGCCTTGTTGTAGATCAGCTGCAGCTTGTCGATGAGGTCGCCGGCATTGTCCGTGGCGCTCTTCATCGCGACCATCCGCGAAGCCTGCTCACAGGCGTTGTTATCCAGCGCCGCCCGATATACCTGGCTTTCGATGTAGCGCATCAAAAGACCGTCAAGCAGTTCGATCGCACTGGGCTCGTAGATATAGTCCCAGTGCGACTGCAAATCCTCGGGGTCTTCCGTTTCGACCGGAAGCAGAGTGCTGATAACGGGACGCTGGCTCATCGTATTGACGAATACATTGTGGACCAGGAACAAGCGGTCAATCTCGCCCCCGGTATAGGCATCCAGCATGACTTTTACCGTGCCGATCAGATCGGTAATGTGCGGCGAATCGCCGAGGTGCGTTACCTGCGACACCACGCGCCCGCCGAAGCGGCGGAAAAAAGCCACTGCCTTGGCCCCGATCAGGCACAAATCCACACCGACGTCCTGTTGCTGCCACTCGGTAACATGACCGAGCACCGCCTTGAACAGGTTGTGATTGAGTCCGCCGCACAACCCGCGATCGGTGGACACGATCACATAGCCGACACGCTTGGCCTCGCGTTCCACCAGATACGGATGCGAATAGTCCGGAGTGGCCATGTTGAGATGACCGATCACACGATGGATACGCTCGGCATACGGCCGGGTCGCGTTGATACGCTCCTGCGAGCGGCGCATTTTGCTCGCCGCGACCATTTCCATGGCCTTGGTGATCTTCTGAGTATTCTTGATACTCTTGATCTTGGTACGAATTTCCTTGGCACCGGCCATCGGTGATGCTCCTCAGTCGGTCCGCGCTCAGTACGCTCCGGTCGTAACAAATTCCTCGGCAACCGCCTTGAGGCCCGCCTGGATTTCATCGCTGTAGTCACCGGTGTCATTGATCTTGTCGAGCAGGTCGCCATGATTGGCTTTCATGTGTGCAATCAACGCGGCCTCGAAAGCAACCACCTTGTCTGCCTCAACATTGTCGATATAGCCCTCGTTGACGGCAAACAGCGACATTGCCATTTCGCCCACCGACAACGGTGAGTACTGCTTTTGTTTCATCAGTTCGGTGACGCGTTGGCCGCGTTCGAGCTGCTTGCGCGTAGTTTCGTCGAGATCCGACGCGAACTGCGCAAAAGCGGCAAGCTCACGATACTGGGCAAGGGCCAGTCGCACGCCGCCACCGAGTTTCTTGATGATCTTGGTCTGAGCGGCGCCGCCGACACGTGACACCGACAAGCCGGCGTTGATCGCCGGCCGGATACCGGCATTGAACAAATCCGTCTCGAGATAGATCTGGCCATCGGTAATCGAGATGACGTTGGTGGGCACGAATGCCGACACGTCACCTGCCTGGGTCTCGATGATCGGCAATGCCGTCAGCGAGCCGGTCTTGCCCTTGACCTCGCCACCGGTTTCTCGCTCGACGAACTCGGCGTTGACCCGCGCCGCCCGCTCCAGCAGACGCGAATGCAGGTAGAACACATCACCCGGATACGCCTCGCGGCCGGGCGGCCGCCGCAACAGCAACGAGACCTGGCGATAAGCCCATGCCTGCTTGGTCAGATCGTCATAGATGATCAGCGCATCCTCGCCACGATCGCGGAAATACTCACCCATTGCACAACCCGAGTACGGGGCGATGTATTGCATCGCCGCAGATTCGGAAGCACTGGCGGACACGACAATGGTGTGATCCATCGCACCGTGTTCCTCGAGCTTGCGAACCACACCGGAAACCGAAGAGTTTTTCTGCCCGACAGCGACATAGATACATTTAATGCCGGTGCCTTTCTGATTGATGATCGTATCGATCGCCACCGCCGTTTTGCCGGTCTGGCGGTCGCCGATAATCAGCTCGCGCTGGCCACGACCGATCGGCACCATCGAGTCGACTGATTTCAGGCCGGTTTGTACCGGCTGGTCGACCGATTTGCGCCAGATCACGCCAGGCGCCACTTTCTCGATTGGCGAGGATACTGCGGATTCGATCGGACCCTTGCCGTCGATCGGCTGCCCGAGCGAGTTGACCACACGGCCAAGCATTGCTTCGCCAACGGGCACTTCCAGGATGCGTCCCGTGGTTTTGACCGTATCGCCTTCTGAAATGTGTTTGTAGTCACCGAGCACAACGGCGCCAACCGAATCATGCTCGAGGTTCAATGCCATCCCGAAGGTCTGTTTCGGAAACTCGAGCATCTCGCCGTAAGCGACATTGGCCAGGCCGTAGATACGCACGATACCGTCGGTAACCGACGTCACCGTGCCGACATCGCGCGCCTCGGCGTGAGATTCGAAATTCTTGATCCTTTGCTTGATCAGCTCGCTGATCTCGGAAGCCTTCACAGACATCACTGTTTCCTCTGACTATTCGAATACCGGCCTGCGATCAGGCGGTTATGTTGTCGGCCAGCTGCGCAAGCCGGTCCCGCACCGAGCCGTCCATGACCAGATCTCCGGCGCGTACGACCACCCCGCCGATCAGGCCACGATCAATCTCGCAGTGCAGGCGGACATCACGGCCAAGCCGATCGCGCAAAGCCGCGGCAAGTTTCGCCCTGGCGGCCTCGTCGAGTTCGAACGCGGACTGGACCTCGACGTCGATGGTGCGTTCCTGCTCTGCCCGGTACATCGCGAACAAGCCCGCGATTTCCGGCAGCAGGTCAAGGCGGTGCTGCTCGGCCAGCAGGCGAATGAAATTAGCGCCACGCTCACCGGCCGACTCCCCGGACGCCGCAATAACGACAGCGGCGATCTCAGCGGAATCGATTCTCGGGTCGGCGACTGCCTGTCTGGCATCGGGATCGCTGATCGCCGCAGCGGCATTCTCCAGCAGCTGCGACCATTGCTCCAGCGCACCGTCTTCAATCGCCTGCTCGAAAGCAGCGCGCGCGTAGGGTCTGGCGATCGTTACACGTTCGGCCATTTCTGCTTTTCCCGCTGCTTACATCTCGGCTACGAGGTCATCGAGCAGACGCGCATGCGCCCCTGCATCGACCTCTTTCTTGAGAATCTGACTTGCTCCGGCGACCGCGATACTGGCCACCTCGGCACGCAAAGACTCCCTCGCACGCGAGACCTCCTGGTTGATCTCGGCCTTGGCCGAAGCCACCAGACGATCACCCTCGGTACGCGCCTGAGTCTTGGCTTCCTCGACGATCTCGGAGCCGCGTTTATTGGCCTTGTCGAGAATCTGCGCCGCCTGGTGTCGGGCCTCGCTCAAAATCTCCTCGACCCTGGCGTCCGCGGCCTGGAGCTCCTGCTTGCCGCGCTCAGCCGCGGCAAGACCGTCGGCAATACGCTTCTCACGCTCCGCCATCGCCTGGACGATCGGCGGCCAGACAAACTTCATCACGAACCAGACAAACACCAGGAACGTGATGATCTGGCCTATTAGGCTGACATTGATGTTCACGATCTCTCCCCCGTTTCAGAATTTGGAGGTTGAACAGACACCCCGGTGATCAGCCGCCAAGGGCAGCGAGCAGCGGATTGCCGAACATCAACAAAGCAGCAAATGCGACGCCGATGATCGAAAGCGCATCGAGCAGACCGGCGACGATGAACATCTTGGTTTGCAGCATCGGCGCCATCTCCGGCTGACGCGCCGAACCCTCGAGGAACTTGCCGCCGAGAAGGCCGAAGCCGATACCGGTGCCGAGCGCGGCGAAAGCGAAAATGAGACCGATCGCAATCGCAGTGTTCGCCTGAATTTGAGCAATCAAAGCTTCCATAGTCTGTTCTCCCTGGAACGCAAAGTGTTAACGGATAAAAAAATCAGTGTTCCTCGTACGCGAGGCTCAGATAAACAATAGTCAATGTCATGAAAATGAAAGCCTGCAGAGGAATTACGAGGATGTGGAAAATAGCCCACGCGGTCCCGGGGATCCACTGCGCCCAGAAGGGCAGCATGGCAATCAGTATGAAGATCATTTCCGCGGCATAGAGATTGCCGAAGAGTCGCAGCGCCAGCGACACCGGCTTTGCGATCATTTCGATTATGTTCAGCAAGATGTTGAACGGGACAAGCAGCGGGAATTTGCCGAACGGATGGAACAGCATCTCCCTGAGAAACCCGCCAGCGCCCTTGCCCTTGAAACTGTAAATGATGATCAGAGCCAGCACCGACAGCGAAAGGCCAAACGTCGCATTGGGATCGGCCGACGGCACAATGCGCAGATACTCGATACCCATCTTGCTGGCGATCCACGGGAACAGGTCGACCGGGATCAGGTCGAGCAAATTCCACAGGAAGACCCAGAAGAAAACTGTCAGCGCCAGCGGGGCGACGAATCCGCGCGGGCCGTGGAAGGCGTCCTTGACCGAATTGTCAACGAACTCGACCAGCACCTCGACAAAATTCTGCATCTTGCCCGGCACGCCCGCCGTGGCCTTGCGCGCGACTGAATAGAACACCCCAATAAAGATAAACCCGGTGAGTAGGGAAAAGAACAGGGTGTCGAGGTGCAAGGTCCAGAAACCTTCACCTACAGACAGATGGGTCAGATGATGGGTGACGTATTCGGTCGGTGTTGGTCCCGAACCGCTTGCACTTGCCATGCTTCCCTACCTTCCAAATCCTGCTGTGTCATAGCGTGTAAACAGCAGGGCAAACCAGTACACGGCCAGCGTCCCGATAAATGTCGTGATCAGCGGCACGTACACGTGACTCAAAAAAATCGCTGCGGCCGAGAAAAGCACCACAGCGAGCACGAGCTTCAACGCCTCCGCCCTGAAAAAAGTGCCGAGCATGGCCTGTGGATCGCTGTCGGGCCGTGCAAACACCTTGATCGCGAAGTAAGCGCTTAGCAGGACGCTGATTCCGCCTCCAGCAAGCGCTCCGAGCCCCGCATCTGCGCCACCGCGAAGGAGCCAAAACACTGCTCCCACCAGGGTCACCCCGAGCTGGCCGACGATAATTTTCGCGGGAGTACTGCGAACTGGTATTTTCATCGCCAACCGCCCCGGCGGACCCGAGCCGCAGAATTATAAGGGGTAAGCGTGTTGCGCTGCAATGCAACGAGAGCTTGTTTCACAGCAATGCAACAAAGAGTCGCGCCGCCAGGGCCGTGGCGGCGTCATTTGATGTGTTCGAGGATGCCCTCGAGCTCCTCCAGCGAATTGAAGCTGACCACGAGCTTGCCGCGGCCGCGCGCGCCGCTCTGGATTGCTACTTGAGCGCCAAGACGCTCGCTGAGCGTGTTCTCAAGGGTGCGCACGTCCGGGTCCCTGGGCGGGCTGGCGGACTTTTCGGCGGGCTTTTTGCCTTCAAGCAGGCGGCGCACCAGGGCCTCGGTCTCACGAACAGAAAGGCCCTTTTTGTGGACCAGCCGCGCAACTTCGGCCTGCTGCCGCTCCTGGGTCAGGCCGAGGAGGCTGCGCGCGTGACCCATTTCGAGCTCACGCCGCTCGACCATGCCTTTCACCGCATCGCTGAGTTCCAGCAGGCGCAGCAGGTTGCTGACCGCAGCGCGCGAACGCCCCACGGCCTCCGCGGCCTGCTGGTGGGTCATCGAAAATTCCTCGATCAGGCGCATTAATGCCGTCGCCTCTTCGAGCGGGTTCAGGTTTTCGCGCTGGATGTTCTCTATCAGCGCCATTGCGACGGCGGCTTCGTCGTCGACATCGCGGACTATGGCCGGGACTTCGGCGAGTCCGGCAATCTGCGCAGCTCGCCAACGCCGTTCGCCGGCAATAATCTCGAAATTTTCCGGCCCGCCACCCTCGGCCCTGCCCACCGGCCGGACGACTATCGGTTGCACCACACCCTGGGCGCGGATCGAGTCGGCAAGCTCCTCAAGACTCTCCGGACGCATATCGGTTCGCGGCTGATAGCGCCCGCGCTGGACCAATTCGATCGGAATCTTGCGAAATTCACCGTCACTGGCGGGGCTGCCGCCGGGCCGCGCACCGGAACCGAGCAATGCATCGAGACCTCGCCCAAGTGTCTTGCGTTTCGCCGCCATGTATTCAGTACTCCGATAAGCTGTCCCGCACGCGCGGGGAAATTGTACGCTGTGAATCTCAGGCCGTCCCGGCGACTGCGTCGTCCTGCGCAGCCTCGTCGCGGCGGATCATCTCGCCGGCCAGCGCGAGATAGGCGAGTGCGCCACGCGAGTCCTTGTCGTGATAAAGGACCGGGACCCCGAAACTCGGCGCCTCTGCCAGACGGACATTACGCGGAATCACCGTGCGAAAAACCTTGTCGCCGAAATGAACCAGCAGCTGCCCGGACACCTCGTTGGTGAGGTTATTGCGCGGATCGAACATCGTACGCAACAAGCCCTCGACCTGCAGCCGCGGATTGACCGTCTGGCGCAGCTGTTCAATGGTCGCCATCAATGCCGTCAATCCCTCGAGCGCATAGTATTCGCACTGCATCGGTATCAGCACGCTGTCCGCCGCGGTCAACGCATTGACCGTCAGCATATTGATCGACGGCGGGCAATCAATCAGCACGTAATCGAAACGTTCACGGATATCGGCCAACGCGTTGCGCAGACGCATCTCGCGGCCGAACTCGTTGAGCAGCTGGACCTCGGCGGCAGTCAGGTCCTCGTTGCCCGGAATGACATGGAACCCGCCCTGTTCGACCGCCAGCATGGCCTGTTCGGCGCTGGCATCACCCAGCAAAACGTCGCAAGCCGTCACTTCCAGGTCGCGCTTGTCCACGCCGGCACCCATCGTCGCGTTGCCCTGAGGGTCCATGTCGATAAGCAGGACCCTGCGCTTGGTCGCCGCAAGACTCGCAGCGAGATTGACGCAGGTCGTGGTCTTGCCGACCCCGCCCTTCTGGTTTGCAACTGCGATCAGTTTGGCCGTCACTCGCTGGACTCCGACTCGAAAATCAGCAGGTGCCGTTGCTCGTCTAGCAGCGGAACCTGCAGGGGCACAGTCTTCTGCAGCCGCCAGCCGGCCGGCATTGCTGCAATTTCCTCGCCCGGATACGCGCCTTTCATCGCCAGCACTCGCCCGTCCGCAGCACACAGGTGGCCGGCGGCCGCGAGCAGATTACCAATGCTGGAGAACGCGCGGGCAATCACCGTATCAAAGCGGCGCTCTGCACGATAGTCCTCGACCCTCGCGTGAACGACAGTGACGTTGTTCAGACCCAGCACGGTTTTGACGTGGCGCAGGAAACCGACCCGTTTGCCGCGCGCGTCCAGCAGACAGACCTCGGTGGCAGGGTCCGCGATCGCCAGCGGCACACCCGGCAGACCGGCGCCGCTGCCGACATCGAGCAGACTGGCCCCGTGGAGATGCGGCGACACCGCCAGGCTGTCCAGCAAATGACGCGGCACCATCTGCGAGACTTCGCGCACTGCGGTCAGGTTGTGTACCCGATTCCAGCGCGCCAGCAGCTCGAGATAATCGACAAGCTTCTGCGTGGCAGCGGCGGGCAAGGTCAGCCCCAGTGCCTCGCTGCCCGTCACGAGTCGGTCGCGCGCCTCACTCATAGCGGTGAATTCGGACGGCGCACAGCGCGCCGTTCAGCCGGCGCTGATGACGAGCGCCATGAATTCGTTGACCGGTGTCGCCTCTAATCGCTCCTGGTCGGCGCAAACCGCATCCAGCAACTCCCACTGCTGCGGCGTGATTTTGGGGCCGATGCTGGCGCGGAATTTCTCGACCAGGACCGGGATGCCCTCGTCACGCCGTCTGCGGTGTCCAATCGGAAACTCCACCGCGACCCGGTCGGTGCTGGAACCGTCGTGGAAGAACACCTGCACCGCATTGCCGATGAAGCGCTTTTCCGCATCATAGTAGTCGCGGGTGAACTGCTCGTTCTCATAGACTTCCATCTTATTTCGCAGCATATCCACGCGCGGGTCCGTCGCGACCTCGTCTTCGTAGTCGCTTGCCACAAGCCGCCCGAACAACAACGGAATTGCAACCATGTACTGGATGCAATGATCGCGATCGGCCGGATTGTCCAGCGGGCCGGTCTTGTCGATGATACGCACGCCGGGTTCCTGAGTTTCGATCACGATCCGGGCGATATCGTCGATCCGCCCGTCCAGCTGCGGGTGCAACGTCATCGCGGCCTCGACCGCGGTCTGGGCATGGAATTCGGCCGGGTAGGAGATCTTGAACAGCACGTTTTCCATTACGTAGCTGGCAAAACCCTGCGGGAACGTAAATGGCTGCCCCTTGAACAACACGTCGAAGAAACCCCAGGTCGGCGCCGACAACGCCGACGGGTAACCCATTTCGCCGGTCATCGCGATCAGCGCATGGCGTACCGCGCGGCTGGTCGCGTCTCCCGCGGCCCAGCTCTTGCGCGAGCCGGTATTGGGAGCATGACGATAGGTGCGCAGCGCGCCACCATCGATCCACGCATTGGAAACCGCGTTGATCACGGTGTCGCGATCACCGCCAAGCATCGCCGTTACTACCGCGGTGGAGGCAATTCTCACCAACAGCACGTGATCGAGCCCGACCCGATTGAAACTGTTTTCGAGTGCAATGACACCCTGGATCTCGTGCGCCTTGATCATCGCGGTCAGCACATCGCGCATCGTGAGTGGATCCTCGCCGCGGGCGATCCGGGTCCGGCTCAAATAATCCGCGACGGCGAGAATGGCACCGAGATTGTCCGACGGATGGCCCCATTCAGCCGCCAGCCAGGTATCGTTGAAATCGAGCCAGCGGATCAACGCGCCGATATTGAATGCCGCCTGTACCGGTTCCAACTCGTAGGACGTCCCGGGAACGCGCGCACCGCCGGGCATCACCGCCCCGGGCACGACCGGTCCGAGCAACTTGGTGCAGGCCGGGTAATCGAGCGCCTGAAATCCACAGGCGAGCGTGTCCATCAGGCAGTGACGCGCCGTACGATAGGCTTCATCGCTGTCGATGCTGGTGTCGAGCACGTACTCGGCTATATCGACCAGAACCTGATCGGGGTCCGGCCTTTGCGCCGAACGAATATCCACTCCTGACATCGCAGAATCGCTCCTTGGGGGTTACGGTTTCAGACGCGCTCTTCCATCGCGACCCATTGCTGTAATGCGGGGCCAATATAGTCGGCACCCGGACGAATAAGACGATTGTTGGCACGCTGCTCCATAATATGAGCAGACCAGCCGGTTACCCGCGAACAGACGAAAATCGGGGTGAACAGATAGGTCGGTATACCCATGAAATGGTAGGCACTGGCCGAGAAGAAATCGGCATTTGCAAACAGTTTCTTTTCGTCCCACATGACCTTCTCGATCGCTTCCGAGACCGCGTACATCCAGGTGTCACCCGTCTCTTCCGACAAGATTTTCGACATCTTTTTATTGAAAGTATTGCGCGGGTCCGAGGTCGTGTACACACGATGACCGAAACCCATGATCTTTTCCTTGCGCTCGAGCATCTCGCGCACGCCCGATGCGGCCGCCCCGGCATCGCCGAATTTCTCGATCAGGTCCATCGCCGCCTCGTTGGCACCGCCGTGGAGCGGGCCACGCAACGCGCCGATCGCGCCGGTAATCGCTGAGTGGAAATCGGACAGCGTCGCGGTTATCACCCGGGCCGTGAATGTCGAGGCGTTGAACTCGTGCTCTGCATAAAGGATCAGCGAAATATCGAGGGTCCGGCGATGGCTTTCCGCCGGCTCGCGGTCATGCAGTAAATGAAGGAAGTGGCCCGCTACGCTGTCGTCCGGAGTATCGACATCGATGCGTTTGCCCTCGCTATGAAACCTGTGCCAGTACAACAGGATCGATGGGAAAACCGCGACCAGGCGATCTGCGACATCGTGTTGGTTCGATGGGTCGCCCTCAGGCTCGAGATTACCGAGAAACGAGCACCCGGTGCGCATCACATCCATCGGGTGGGTATCGGCGGGAATCGCCTCGAGCAAAATCTTCAACTCGTCCGGCATGCCGCGCAACCCCTTCAGGCGCTTGCGGTAGGCGACCAGTTCGGCAACCGTTGGCAGCTTGCCATAGTGAAGCAGGTAGGCCACCTCCTCGAAACTTCCCTTTTCGGCCAGGTCGGTAATGTCGTAACCGCGATAGGTCAGCCCCGCACCTTCCTTACCAACGGTGCAAATCGCAGTTTCGCCCGCGGTAACTCCGGCGAGGCCGCCGCCCTTCTTCTCGCTCATCGAATATCCCCTTCTGCAGTTAGCTCCATGTTCGCGCCGCAATTTCCTTTCGCCCTACTTCTCCTTGCCCTCGGCGAACAATGCGTCGAGTTTCTGTTCATAATCGTGATAGCCCAGAACCTCGTACAACTCGGCCCGGGTCTGCATCGTCTCGAGCAGATGCTGTTGCGTTCCGCTCTCGCGCAGCCCGGCATAGACCGCCAGCGCCGCTTTGCTCATCGCGCGAAACGCCGAAAGCGGGTACAACACCATTGCCACGCCGGAATCGCCCAGTTCCTCAACAGCAAACAACGGCGTCTTGCCGAATTCGGTGATATTTGCGAGAACCGGGACACCAACTGCACTGGTGAATTCCCGGTACTCTTCGAGTGTCGTCAGCGCTTCGGCAAAAATCATGTCGGCGCCTGCCTCGACGTAAGCGAGTGCGCGCTCGACCGCTGCCCCCTGACCCTCAACCGCATGGGCATCCGTTCTCGCCATGATCACAAAATCGGGGTCCTCACGGCCGTCGACGGCTGCCCTGATCCGGTCCGCCATTTCCTCGCGCGGCACCAGGGCCTTGCCGGGGCGATGGCCGCAGCGTTTCGCCTGGACCTGGTCTTCGAGATGACAACCAGCGGCACCGGCGCGAATCAGTTCGCGGATTGTGCGGCTGATCATGAAGGCCTGGCCCCAGCCGGTATCGGCGTCTACCAGCAGCGGCAAGCGCGTTGCACCGGTGATACGGCGCACGTCTTCGCATACGTCATTCAGTGTTGTCAGGCCCAGATCCGGGAGACCAAAAGACGCATTGGCCACACCTGCGCCGGACAGATAGATCGCGCGAAAACCGGATTGCTCGGCAAGCAACGCGCTGAACGCGTTTATCGCGCCAACGACCTGCAGCGGCCGCTCCTGTTGCAGTGCAGCCCGCAATCGGCGGCCCGCGGATTCAGTCCCAGACATTTATATACCCCCCGATGGCGGTCGCGCCGCAGCGCAACAAAAGGCCGGCTAGTTTAGCATGAGGCCGCTACCGGCGGTGCCGGAACCACAGGTCTAGGCAATTGCCGGGATCGCCACGACCGTGCGCCCGGTCACCTTGCCATCGAGATAATCCTGGAACGCTCCGGGCAGTTCATCGAAGCCGATGCAGCGGCTGGCAATCAGGTCGAGATGCGGCGGTTTCAGATCGCCGGCAAGACGCTCCCATACCACCTCACGCAGAGGCCGCGGCGTCTCGACCGAGTTGATGCCGAGCAGACTGACGCCGCGCAGAATAAACGGCATGACCGTGGTATTCAGTTCGTGCGACGAGGCGAGTCCAATGCTGGCAATGTTGCCCCAGAAATCGGTCGTCCGCGTCAGCCAGGTCAGGAACTCGCCGCCGAGATTGTCCACCGCCCCGGCCCACAACGCCTTCTCCAGTGGCCGCCGCCCGAAATCGATGTCAGAAGGATGCAATATCCGGCTGGCGCCGAGCGTTTTCAGGTAGTCACTCGCGTTCGTTTTGCTGCTTATCGCGACCACCTCGTAACCGCGACCGGCAAGCATATCTAGCGCAATGCTGCCAACACCGCCACTCGCGCCGGTGATCGCAATTGGGCCGTTGCCGGGTGCCTGGCCATTCTGCTCCATCCGGTGAACCGCGAGCGCCGCGGTAAAGCCGGCGGTTCCGATCGCCATGACCGAGCGGGTGTCGAGCCCCTCCGGCACCGGAATAACCCAGTCTCCACGGGCCCGGACGAACTGCGCATAACCGCCGTCAAATTCCTCGCCCAGCCCGCACCCGGTTACCAGGACCCGGTCACCGGGGCGAAACCGCGAATCCTGTGACTGCTCGACGGTCCCGGCAACGTCTATACCGCCATTGAGCGGAAAGCGGCGCAGGATTCGTCCGGCACCGGTGCCGGCCAGTGCATCCTTGTAATTGATGCATGAGAATTCGGCGCGTATCAGCACATCACCTTCAGTCAGTGCAGCAACCGTCATTTGCTGGAAGCCTGCGACGGTTCCAGCGTCGGTTTTTTCAATCCGGTATGCGGTAAATTCCCTGTCCATATTGCTCCTCGCGCGTTTGTTCTGCTTCAGAAGGCGCCGCGCCGTTTGAGCCATACCAGCAGGCCCTGAACGTTCAGCTTGATGTCCATGCGCAGCAATTCCAGCGCCGCCGGTGGATCTTCGATACCGTGAGCTGCAAGCCTGTCGCGGTAGTATCCGGTCAGCGCCGCGCTGAGACTGTCCTCTTTGTCCTCGACATCGGCGACGCTCTCTGTCGCTGCCACGTAGAAGTCGAGATCCCGGTGCAACTGCTGCGCCAGCGGCGCGAGGCCCTGCACGCGGCTGTAATGGGTCAGGAAGACCGACTCCGCGCCGGTTGCGAGGATTCGCTCGATTGCCGCATGCGCCGCATCCGGATCGAACTGTACCGGGGTGGTCGTCGGAATGATGAACGGTCCGGCAGCGGTGTCGAGAGCACGGTAGGAAACCCCAAATGAATCACCGCTGAAAACCGCCGCAGCGGTCGGATCGGCGATGCAGTAGTGATGCCGGGCATGACCCTCGGTGTGCATGCACTGCAGCATCCTGCCACCGAGATCGATCTGCTCGCCATCCGCAACCTGCCGCACCCGTTCGGCCGCGATCGGTACGATTTCACCATACAGTTCCGCATATTTTTGCTCGCCGTAAACCGCCCGCGAACCGGCGACCAGGCGAGCCGGATCGATCATGTGCGGCGCACCCCGGGGATGCAGCAGCGCCACCGCGCGTGGCAGCGAGCGCATCAGCAACCCGGCGCCGCCAGCATGATCGAGGTGGACATGGGTCAGAAAAAGATAGTCGACCGATTCCGGGTCGAGCCCCTTTTCCTCGAGCGCAGCGAGCAGCCGTGGCACGGCACTATTGGCGCCGGTGTCCACGATCGCCACCCGACCGTTCTCGACGATCAGGTGACTGGCAGCCAGTCCCGCACGTAAATAATGGGTGTCCACGGCACATATGCCATGATCGAATTCGACGGTCTGTGACTGGTCAGGCATAGGCTCCGGCTCTGCGACGACTGATGAAACTCTGGCAAAAAGGCGCTTGTCGCCATCCTTGTCAGGCGCTTGCCGGAGCCCTGGTATCGGCAGCGGGCGTCAGCTCGCGGCAGCCGCGGCCCGGCTCAGGGATCGGGCGTAAAAAGACCCTTTTGCGACGCGTAGAACTTTGCCAGCACCTTGATGTCGTCGTCACTGAGCTGGCCGGCAAAGCCTGCCATCACCGCATTCGTGCGCTCGCCTGCACGATACTGTTCCAGGGCGTGCACCAGGTAATCCTCGTGTTGCCCGGCAAGGTTGGGGTACTGCTCCATCACGCTGATGCCCTGTTCGCCGTGACAGGCCACGCAGGCAGCCGCCTGTTCCGGCACATTTGTCGCCGCGGTGGCGGTTTTCAAATCGCCAAGGCTGGCAAAGTAGGCCGACATGTCCGCTATGTCCTGATCGGTCATGGTGGCGGCATGCGAGTGCATCGTTTCGTGGGAACGCTCGCCGGCGGCATATGCCCTCAGCGCCACAGCGATGTACTCGCCATTCTGGCCACCGAGTTTCGGCACGTGGAACACCGGATAGGAGTTCTTGTAGTTGTTGATGAAATGACAACCCTTGCAGGTGTCCGCGATAATTTTGCCGGCGGCCGCATCTCCCGCGGCAGACGCCGTCCCCGTGACTACCGCAGACAACGCGAGGCACACCGCCAAATTGCCCAGTCTCCGCAACATACGCACCCTACTCCAAGCCGTCGATGGATCCGGCCAGGATTCCGGCCGCGCCGAATATGGTACTGACACCCCTGCGTAAATACCACCCACTACGCTCAGCCCCGTTTCGCCGCCCGGACAGGGCAAGGCCTATAATGCAATGCTCGGCTGCGGAGCCGATCGAATCCGGGGAGAGTACCGTTTGCGCAAACTGATTCTGTTGCTTGTCGCCGTTGTCGTGGCGCTTCTGCTGGTAACGCCGCGAGTTGTAGGCGCATTGGCACAACGTCAGGTCAATGACTATGTCGCCGGCTTCAATGCCGAGGCCGTAACGCGCTCGGGCCCGCAAATCACCGAACACAGTTACGAACGCGGCTGGTTTGACGCCCGCAGCAGCCAGCGTATCGCCCTGAGTGCAGGAAGCGACGATACCCCGTTTTTTCTGATCATCGACAGCCAGGTTGAACATGGCCTCGTTCTGGACGGCTCCGGCTTCGGCCTCGCCGAGATCCACTCGGGTTTCAGCCTCGTTGACGAATACGAACGCGTGGAACTGCCGCTGCAAGCGGTCACGCGGATCCATCTGAATGGATCGGCCAGCAGTTTTGTGTCCGGGAAGGCGATCGATCACCGCTTCGATGAATCCGGTTCGCGCCTGCAGTGGGACGGCGGTGAGCTGCGCTTCGAGGTCGGTCCCGATGGCACCAGCATTACTGCGAATGGCAACGCCGGCAGACTGCAGTTCGTCGAGGAAGAAAATCGATTTACTTTTGGCCCGATGCGCTTCGCCGGCGACCAGAGGCTATCCGAGCACCAGTTTTGGGTCGGCGCCAGCAGTTTGTCCGTTGACGAGCTTGACCTGGAGGATCCGGCAGCCGGCTCGTTCCAGGTGCGAAACTTCGCCTTCGAAGCGGACGTCCGTCTCGACCGCGAGCGGCTGGCTTATGATCTGGTTGTCGACGCCGACCACATCGCGACTCCCGGGTTTGACGGCGGCAGTCTCCATATCGACGTGGCACTGACCGATTTCCATGCAGAAACGGCGGCCCGGCTGCGCGACAAAATTGCCCAACAGCCCGATCCGGTCGCGGCGTCCGAACCGGACTGGGCGGAAATCGAGGCGGATCTGCTCGCGTTGTTGGCCCGTGGCGGCAAGCTCGATGTCGAGAAGATTTTCTTCGCGACGGGAAACGGCCGCCTCGACGCCAGCGCACAAATGGTCATCGATCAGGATGTCGGTGCAGCAATGCTCGGCGAGCTACTGATGGCGCTACGGGGCGAAATGGATATCGTCGTGTCGAAGACGCTGCTCGCGACCGCCGCTGAAAATAACCCGCAGCTGGCGCAGGCAACCACGATGCTGTACCGGGCGGGGTATCTGCTTGAAGAAGACGACGACTTCGTACTGAAAGCCGCGTACTCGGGAGGCCTGTTGACGATAAACGGCCTGCCGTTACCGTTGCCATTGCCGTTGCCTACGCGGTAGATCGTCCGTCTGAGCCAGGGAAAAAACAGGCGACCGCGGCATCGTCCTGCTGTTGCAGCGGTGGCGATTCAGCGCGACAGCGCTCGCGTACACGCTGGCAGCGTTCGGCATAAACGCAGCCGGCACCCGCGGCGGTAGCGGTGAAGGCGGCAGGCGTAGCCGCGAAATTTCGCCGCTGCCGCGGGTCGGCGACGGGAACGGAGCGGAGCAGCGCGCGGGTGTACGGGTGCTGCGGCCGGCGGAACAGTGCATCCGCGCGTCCGGTCTCCACCAGCCTTCCGCGGTACATCACCGCCACCTGCTGACACAGGTATCTGACGACGCTGAGGTCGTGCGCGATAAACATGACTGCCAGACCCAGCCGCTGCTGCAGCTTGCGCAATAGGGCCAGAATCTGCGCCTGAATCGAAATATCCAGCGCACTGACCGGTTCGTCACAGATCAGCAGTCGCGGCTCAAGAACCAGCGCACGCGCGATTGCGACGCGCTGACACTCACCGCCCGACAACTGCCGTGGCAGCCGCTGCAGATGCCCCTCCTCCAGGCCAACATCACCGAGCCGGGCAAGCGTGATCTGGTGAATCTGCCTGGCCGCAAGCTCCGGACGATGTACCAGCAGGGGTTCGGCGAGTATTTTCGCTACCCTCATGCGCGGATCCAGCGATGCAGCCGGATCCTGAAACACGACCTGCACCTCGCGGCGAAACCTGCGCCAACCGGTGCGCCCGGCAGCCACCATTGCCATGCCCGCATAATCGATTTGCCCGGAATGAATATCCACCAATCCGAGCAAGGCCCGCGCCAAAGTCGATTTTCCCGAGCCCGACTCGCCGACAATGCCCAGCGTCACGCCCTCGTCCAGGCCGAGGCTTACGCCGTCGACCGCGCGCACGCGGCGCGCACCGGGACCGCTGCCCGGGTACTCGACGACCAGGTCGCGGAGGGTGACGAGCCGGCCGCTCAAGAGGCAGCACTCCGGTGACAGAAACTCAGATGACCGGGCGCGATAGCCAGCCTCGGCGGGGTGACCGCAGCGCACTGCTCGAGACGTTCGACGCAACGCGGGTTGAAGGGGCAGCCACTACCGGTGGGCCGTCCCGGTTGTCCCGCAATCGGAACGAGTCCGGCCTCCGGATGATCGAGCCGCGGCAACGATCGCAGCAGCGCCCGCGTGTACGGATGATGACCGGCGTGAAACAACGCGTCGACATCGGCCACTTCCATCGGCTTGCCGCCATACATCACCAGCACCCGGTCACACACTTCGGCCACGACGCCGAGATCATGTGTAATCAGCAAACCCGCTCCATAGTGGGTGCCTTTCAGAACCCGCAACAAACCGAGGATTTGCGCCTGGACCGTGACGTCGAGCGCCGTCGTCGGCTCGTCGGCAATCAGCAATCGCGGCCGGCACAGCAGCGCCATCGCAATGGTGACCCGCTGGCGCATCCCGCCCGAGAGCTGATGCGGAAAGCTGCGCATGCAGCGTTCGCTGTCGTCGAGGCCGACCGCCTGCAACATCTGCGTCGCGTTGCTGGCGGCAGCAGCGGGGTCGAGATCGCGATGCCGTTCGAGTACTTCGGTCAGCTGCAGGCCAATACGCAGGTAGGGGTTCAGCGCCGCCTGCGGGTCCTGAAACACCATCGCAATACGGTCTCCACGGAGATCGTTCAGCGTTGCCTCGGGTTGGCCGATCAGCTCCTGACCATCAAGCCGGGCGCTGCCGCTCACCCGCGATCCGAGCGGATTGAGCCCCATCAGTGCCAGCGCGGTCTGGGTCTTGCCGGAACCGGACTCACCGACGATGCCGAGCAACTCACCCTCGCGGAGACTGAAGCCAAGGCTGTCAACGGCAAGCAGGTCTCCGGCGGCGGTGGGCAGGCAAACCCCGAGACCTTCGACCTCGAGCAGCTCCGCACTCATACCGCACCTCGAATACTTCCGCCGTCATCGTTATAACCGCGTAGTGCATCGCCCACCACGTTCAGGCAATAAAGCGTTACTGCGAGGAAGGAAGCCGGGAACAACAACATCCACGGCGCGCTTTCCATCTCGCGCGCGCCGAGGCTTACCAATTGCCCCCACGATGTCATCGGTTCCTGTACCCCGAGACCGAGAAAGCTGAGAAACGACTCCACCAGGATCATCTGCGGTACCGCGAGACTGGCGTAGACGACAACTACATTCATCATGTTGGGCACGATATGACGGCGTACGATCACCGCCGCCGGCACCCCGAGCGCGCGCGCCGCATCGACAAACTCGCGATGCTTCAGGCTGAGCGTCTGACCACGCACGATTCGCGCCATATCGAGCCAGTTAATCGCCCCTATCGCGACGAACATCAACAACAGATTGCGCCCGAACAACACCATGAGCAGTATTACGAAAAACATGAATGGCATCGCATAAAGAACGTCAACCAGGCGCATCATCACCTGGTCGACACGGCCCCCGGCATAACCGGCGATAGCGCCATAACTGACGCCGATGAGCAAGCTGACCGCGGTCGCGCAAATTCCGACCAGCAGCGAGATCTGGCCACCCCGCAGCGTGCGCACATACAGATCGCGACCGTTGTTGTCGGTGCCGAACCAGTGCCCGCTCGACCAGGATGGCCCCGCGGCAATGTGTTGCCAGTCGACCTGGTCGATGGCATAAGGCGAAAGCAACGGACCAAATAGCACAAGCGCGGCGATCGCCAGCAACAGGTAGACGCAAACCCGCACCCCGCGCGACTGGGCCAGGAACCCGCGCCAGACCAATCCGGCGGGCGTGGCTGCGGCGGCGACGGTATTCCCGGCCGCGCTCACTGGCGCTGCATCCGCGGGTCAAGCAGGCCGTAGCAAAGATCGACCAGCAGGTTTGCGATCACTACCAGCAAGCCGTAGAAGACCACGACCCCGAGGACCAGGAAATAGTCGCGGTTCAGTGCCGCCTGAACAAAATACCGGCCGAGCCCCGGAAGACCGAATATCTCCTCGATGACGACAGATCCGGTTATCACCGCCGCAGTTGCCGGACCGAGGTAAGACACGACCGGAAGCAGGGTGGGGCGAAGGCCGTGGCGAAAAAGGATCGTGCGCTCCGGCAGACCCTTGGCTCGCGCAGCCAGGATGTAACTGCTATCCAGCACCTCAAGCATGCTGGCCCGGGTCAGCCGCGCAACATAGGCGAACTGCGGCAGCGCCAGCGCAATGACCGGGAGAATCATGCCGGTAGCCGACAGAGTCGCGTCGGGGCCGGCGCCGCTTGCCGGCAACCAGCCGAGCCAGACTGCGAAGATCAGAATCAGCAGCGGTGCAACAACGAAATTGGGAATCGATATTCCACCGATGGCCACGCCCATCAGGACATGATCGAGTATGCCTCCCGGGTACCGCGCCGCGGCAATTCCGGCGCTGATACCGGCCGCGAGCGCCAGAATCATGGCCGCGAGCCCAAGCCGTAAAGACGTCGGAAATCCTTCCCGGATCAGATCGGCCACATCATGGTCGCTGTAGTAGAGAGAGGGCCCGAAATCACCGTGCATGACGTTCGTCAGGTAGCGTACCAGCTGCTCACCGAGGGGGTCGTCCAAACCGTAGCGCGCATTGAGGTTTTCCTCGACGGCGGGCGGAAGATTGCGTTCGCTGGAAAAAGGGCTCCCGGGAGCAAGACGCATCAGCACGAAGGCGAGAACGACCAGCACCAGCAGGGTGGGCACTGCCACCAGCAGCCTGTGCCAGATCAGCCGCAGCACCGGCTCAGCGTGCCCCGTTGATTACGTCACGGCGCGACGGATGAAGCGTCCCGGGTCGGCTCATTGCAGCGACAGATGCTTGCTGTAGTGGATGTTCATGATGTTGTCGCGCCATCCCCTTACATAAGGTTTTACGAGGTGCCTGCTGACATGAAAATAAAGCGGGATCAGCGGCGTGTCCGCCAACATCAGTCGCTCGGCCTCCTCAAGCAGGGCGCGGCGCCTGCGCAGGTCGGTCTCGGCTGCCGCCTGCTCGAGCAGCGCATCGTATTTAGGGTTGGCGTATCCGACCAGGTTGAGACCGAAATCCGAATGCAGGAACTGGCTGAACGTAAAGCCATCGTTGTAGTCGCCGACCCAGCTCGAGCGAAAAATCTCGGTCACCTGTTTCTCGCGAATGTTCTGGATCATCACGCGGAACTCTTCGTTTACCAGCGTGAGCTCCACGCCAAGATGCTGTTTCCACATCTCTGCCACTGCAATCGCCACGCGACGATGCAGGTCGGCGGTGTTGTAGCGCAATTCGACCCGTAACGGCCGTTCCCGCGAATAACCGGCTTCGGCATAGAGACGCTGTGCCTGGGAAATTCGCTCCTGCGGTGCAAGATTGGCCCACGCAAAACTCTGCGGCGTGTAGTAATTCGTGCCGGGCGGTACCCAGCCATAAGCTGGTAACTCGCCGGTTCCGGTAATCCGCTCGGTGAGCAGTTCGCGATCAACCGCCATAGCGAGCGCCTGGCGCAGTTTGGCGCTTCCCGCGAACGGTGGCCGGGTCAGGTTGAAGCCATAGTAGTAGGTCGTCAGGTAGGGCGAGATATGCAGTTCCTTGCCCAGATTTTGCTTGATCCAGCTGAACTGCGGCAGCGGGATGCTACCGGTGAAATCCAGCTCACCGGCACGGTACCGCTGCAGTTCAGCCGATGTATCGACAGTGTTGTAGAAAATTACCTTGTCGATCGCGTTTGCCGCGTTGCCCCAGTACTCCGTGTTGCGTTCGGCCGCCACATATGAGCCCACGACCCACTCGCTGGCCACGAACGCACCGTTGGATACCAGGTTCTCCGGACGCCCATAGGCATCGCCATGCTCGGTGATGCTCGGCCCATGCACCGGAGACATGCTGGGGTGGGTGCACAGATCGAGAATATAAGGCGTCGGCGAACGCAATCGCATTACCAGCGTCCGTGGGTCCGGCGCCTCGACGCCGAGTGCTTCCGGCGGAAGGCTGCCGGCTATTATCGCATCAGCATTGACCACCGGGGACAGGCTCGCGGCGTAATAGGCACCGGTCGCCGGATCGGCGAGCCGCCGAAAGCTGTAGACGAAATCCGCCGCCGTCAGCGGGTCGCCGTTGGACCAGCGCGCGTCCTCGCGCAGCGTGAAGGTGTAGGTCAGACCGTCCTCGCTGATCTCCCAGGACTCGGCGACACCCGCTACCACCTTGCCGTCCGGATCATGGCTGGTAAGGCCCTCGAACAGGTCGCGGACGATGTTGAATGCCGAATCAGTGCGGGCATTGTGCGGATTCAGAGCCTCCGGCTCCGACCCGTTACCACGCCGCAACACCGCGGCTTTCGGGCCAGCGTCGGCCTGGACCGTCGCGCCCTCATTCTGCTGCGGCTGAAAAACGCGCCACAATATCAGGGCGGCCGCGGCGGCGATTACGGCGAGTACAATTTTCTGACGCATGCTGGCCCTGGCTGATGAAAAGCTATTGGATGGCTAAGTTAACCGCCCCGGTACCGCGCGCTCAAGACCGCCTCAGGCCGAGCGCCGCAGCTCGCGGCGTTTCTTAAGGTGCACAAGTAGCAAGGATATAGCCGCGGGCGTCACTCCCGATATCCGGGCAGCCTGACCCAGCGAGGCGGGTCTGGCCGCGGCAAGCTTTTGCCGGACCTCGCTCGACAGACCGGTTACCGCACTGTAATCGATATCGTCGGGGAGCGACGTATTCCCATGGCGCTGATGGCGCTCTATTTCCTCTTGCTGGCGGCGGATATAACCGGCGTACTTGGCCTGGATTTCGACCTGCGCCGCAACCTGGTCGCGCGCCCTGTCATCGAGTCCGAAGAACGTCCCGTCGCCGACCGCAACCAGCGCCGTCAACGCACGGTAGTCGATTTCCGGTCGCCGCAATACCTCGTCGGCCCGCTGCTCGCGCCCCAGCCCAAATCCGAGCGCGTCGATTTCGGCACGACTCAAATCACCGGGGCGCAGCAGAATCGCCCGCAGCCGCGCCGATTCAGCCTCGATGGCGCCGCGCTTCGCCTCGAACCTGCGCCAGCGCTCGTCATCCACGAGACCGAGTTCGCGACCGTGCGGGGTCAACCGCAGATCGGCATTGTCTTCGCGCAGCAGCAGCCGGTGCTCGGCGCGGCTGGTGAACATCCGGTAGGGCTCGCTGGTGCCACGGGTGATCAGGTCATCCACCAGCACACCGATATAGGCCTCATGCCGTCCCGGGCACCACGATGGCCGGCCCTGAACCGCAAGCGCCGCATTGATACCGGCGAGCAGTCCCTGCGCGGCGGCTTCCTCGTAACCGGTCGTGCCATTGATCTGGCCAGCAAAATAAAGCCCTTCGATAAAGCGGGTTTCCAGGGTCGCGCGGAGATCGCGAGGATCGAAAAAATCATACTCGATCGCATAACCGGGGCGGGTGATCCGTGCGTTCTCAAAACCGGGAATGCTGCGCACGAACGCGCACTGAACATCGAAAGGCAGGCTCGTCGAAATCCCGTTCGGGTAGATTTCGGCGGTGGTCAGTCCTTCCGGTTCAACGAATATCTGGTGTGAGGTCTTGTCCGCAAAACGCACGACCTTGTCCTCAACCGACGGACAGTAGCGCGGCCCCACTCCCTCTATGACTCCACTGAACATCGGTGAACGGTGCAACCCGGCACGGATGATGTCGTGAGTGTGCTCCGTAGTCGCGGTGATGTGGCACGGCACCTGGCGCGGGTGCTCGGCGCCGCTGGCCATAAACGAAAACGACGGCAAAGGCTCATCGCCCGGTTGCACCAGCATCTGCGAAAAATCCAGCGTGGCGCCATCGAGACGCGGTGGCGTGCCGGTTTTCAGCCGCTCTACCGTAAACGGCAACTCGCGCAGCCGTGCCGCCAGCGCATTGCTCGGCGGATCGCCGGCGCGGCCACCCTGATAGTTGGCTTCGCCCACATGAATTTGCCCGCCAAGAAACGTTCCGACGGTGAGTACCACAGTTTTCGCGCTGAACTCCAGGCCCATCTGGGTGCGCACGCCGCAGACCCGCTCGCCCTCAAGCAGCAAATCGTCGACGCCCTGCTGAAACAACGCCAGGCCGGGTTGGGTCTCGACCATTCCACGAATTGCCTGTCGATACAGCACCCTATCGGCTTGCGCACGGGTCGCCCGCACCGCCGGGCCCTTGCGCGCATTCAGCGTGCGAAACTGAATCCCGGCGCGATCGATCGCGCGCGCCATCGCACCGCCGAGGGCGTCGATTTCCTTGGTCAGATGACCCTTGCCGATGCCGCCGATCGCCGGATTGCAGCTCATCTGCCCGATCGTGTCGATATTCTGGGTCAGCAGCAGTGTACGCGCACCCATGCGCGCAGCCGCCAGCGCAGCCTCGGTTCCGGCGTGGCCGCCACCGACGACGATTACGTCAAATTGTTCCGCCTGCTTCACGTTGCTGACTCCCGCCCGCCCAAAACACCCATCGGGGCGCGACATTGTAGCCGCTTGGGCCAGGCGAGGGCAGCGGCCGCCGCAACCGGGCTGTTGCAAGCGTCGCGGCGCAACGTCACCATAAGCGCCCGATGGATATCACGCCGCCGATTACACGCCTTGCCGCCGCCACGCTGATAGCCCTGTTTTTATCCGTCCCGGCCGCGCGCGCGCACTCGGGGCTGACTCTCGAGGACTGCCGCATCAGCGATTCCAGCGGCATCCGCAGCGTAACCGCCCGGTGCGGCTCATTGCGGGTGCCGGAGAACTACGCCGAGCCGGACGGGCGTCAGATCGATCTGTTCGTCGCGGTGGTGCCGGCGCTGAGCCAGAAACCGGACCCGACCCCGTTCACCGCGATCGCCGGGGGCCCGGGCGCTGCGTCGACCGAGTTCTACACCGCCTATGCCGGTGCATTCAGCCGGATTCAGCGCAATCACGATATCGTACTGATCGACCAGCGCGGCACCGGCCGCTCCAACGCGCTGGATTGCCCCGTGCCCGAGGAACTGGATGGCGCCGAGTGGTCGCTGCAGCTGGTCCGCGACAGCACTCGTGAATGTCTCGCTTCGATCGATGCAGATGTCCGGCAATACACGACCAGCGTCGCCGTGCGCGACCTCGACCGGTTGCGCGAAGCGCTCGGGTACGAACAGATGAACGTATACGGATCGTCTTACGGGACACGAGTGGCGCAGCACTACACGCGGCGCTATCCGGAACGGACCCGGACCGTCATTCTCGACGGCGTCCTGCCAGCGGCGGACGCGGTCGGACCGGCCATAGCCATCGATGCACAGCGGGCACTCGACCGTATTCTCAGCCGTTGCGCGGACGACACAGATTGCTCGGAGCACTTCCCCGGCCTCGGCGAACGCCTTGACGAATTGCGCCAGCGTCTGCGCTCGGGTGCGGTCGACGTGGCCATGCAGAATCCGGCCAGTGGTAATCCGGAAACGTTCGCGTTCAGTGAAATGGACCTGGTTGTCGCGCTGCGGCTGATGAGTTACCACCCCGACAGCGTCGCGCTGATGCCGCTGCTGATCGATGCTGCAGCAAGCGGCAATATGGCGCCGCTGGCCGCGCAGTCGCGAATGGCGCAACAGGACCTGTCCGAAGCACTCAGTTTTGGCATGCACAATGCGGTGGTCTGCACCGAGGATGCGCCATTTTACGGTGAACTCGACATCGACCGCGCCGTGCTCGAGGAAACCTATCTCGGCGCAACCCAGTTCGACACGCTGGTCGAGATCTGCAATATCTGGGATCAGGGCGTGATCGATGACGACCTCAAGACTCCGCTGACCGGGCCCACGCCGGTACTGGTCCTGTCGGGCAGCGCCGATCCGATTACGCCACCCGGCAATGGCGAGCGCGTTGCCAATACACTGGAAAATGTATTGCACGTCGTTGGCAACGGCCAGGGACATGGTCTGGCGGCTGTCGGCTGTATGCCGCAGTTGATGGCCGATTTCGTTGCCAGCGGCAGTCTCGAGGAACTCGACCCCTCTTGCATGGACAAACAGGGACCCAGCCCCTTTTTCATCAATTTCTCTGGACCGACGCCATGATCGAGGCCGCGTCCATCAGCAAATCATTCGGCTCGGTCCGGGCGCTGGATGACATCACGTTCAGCGCCAGCGACGGCCGCATAACCGGTTTACTGGGCCCGAATGGCGCCGGCAAATCGACGACCCTGCGCATCCTGTACACGGTGCTGCACCCGGACACCGGCAGCGCGTGCGTCGATGGCCATGATGTCGTAAACGACAGTCTCGCCGCCCGCCGCAGCATCGGCGTGCTGCCGCATGGCGCCGGGCTCTACCCCCACCTGACCGCGCGCGAGAACATTACTTACTACGGCCGCATGCACGGTATCGCCAACACGGCGCTGGCACGGCGAATCGACGAACTGATCGGGCTGCTCGATATCGGCGAATTCGCCGACCGCCGCGCCAAGGGGTTCTCGCAAGGCCAGCGCACCAAGGTCGCCCTGGCCCGCGCGCTGGTTCACCAGCCCCGCAACCTGCTGCTCGACGAGCCCACCAACGGGCTCGACGTAATGGCCACCCGGGCGCTGCGCGAGATGATCCTGCGGCTGCGCGATACCGGAATCTGCATCCTTTTTTCCAGCCACGTGATGCAGGAAGTGGCCGCTTTGTGCGACGACATCGTAATCGTCGGTCATGGCAGGGTCGTGGCGGCCGGCAAACCGGATGAGATCCGCCGCCAGGCCGGCACCAGCAGTCTCGAAGAGGCATTTGTCGCGGCGATCGGCACCGAGGAGGGACTGGAATGAAATCCCGCATCGGCACGGTCTTCCGCAAGGAGGTGCTGGATAACTTCCGTGATCGCCGCAGCCTGATGTCGGCACTGTTATTCGGCCCGCTGTTTGGCCCTTTCCTGTTTGCGATCATGATCTCATTCGCTCTGGACAAACACGTTTCCGAAATCGACGAGCCGCTGACTCTGCCGGTGTCGGGAGCGGCCAACGCACCCAACCTGATTGCATTCCTTGAACGCGCCAACACGGAAATCGTCGAAATCGATGCCGATCTCGACAGCGCGCGCGCGAAAGTCCGGGATGGCGACCATGACCTGGTGCTGATCGTCCCTGCCGGGTTCGGTGACAAGTTCTCCGCGGGTCAGCCCGCCGTCATCCGCCTCGTTTCGGACAGCGCCAACAACAACACGACCAAAGACGTACGCCGCGCGAGTGGCCTGCTCGAGGCCTACCAGCGCAAGCTGGGGATGCTGCGGCTGCAGGCGCGCGGGGTTAACCCCACCACGGTGATGCCGGTTATCGTCGAAGATGTCGATGTCTCGACGCCAACGGGACGCTCGGTGATCCTGCTTGGGATGATGACCTACTTTGTCATTTTCTCGATGCTGATGGGCGGCCTGTATCTCGCGATCGACACGACTGCCGGCGAGCGCGAGCGCGGTTCGCTGGAGCCGCTTCTGACCTTGCCGGTCCCGCGCAGCGACCTGATCATCGGCAAGATCCTGGCGACCTGCGTCTACATGGTGACGTCGTTGGCAGTAACGCTGCTGGCCTTCTCGGTCAGCCTCCGCTTCGTGCCGCTGGAGGAACTCGGGATGACCGCCAATTTTGGTCCGGGGGTGGTGGTCCGGATTTTCATTCTGATGCTGCCGTTCGCGCTGCTCGGCGCCGCGCTGATGACCTGCGTTGCCTCGTTCACAAAGAGCTACAAGGAAGCGCAAACCTATCTGACCGTGGTCATGCTTGTGCCGACATTACCAATCCTGTTCGCGGCAATCCGCACCGTAAAACCGGATCTGAGTTACATGATGGTGCCGAGCCTCAGTCAGCACCTGATCATCACCGACCTGATGAAAGCGGAACCGATTCCGCTGACCTACCCACTGGTGTCGATGGGCAGCACGCTGTTGTTCGGCCTGTTGCTGACAGCGATCGCCGCGCGTCTGTACAAACGCGAGGGTATCCTCGGCTAGGTCCCGCGTGCGCGTTATAGGCGAACAATCCCAAATACGCTCCGACGAGACGGCCAAAGCGTGAGAGTGCTCACATTTCCCGGTCTCCTGCCGCATCCCCCACTCAGGTTCTGAGAGGCCTGTCACGGACTTGTCGCAAGAATGCGACGAACATGCCAGAGCATGGCGGTAGCCGTTTGCGGGGAACGGTCCGCCTCAACCCGACCCATCCACCCTTCTGGAACTATGGCCGCAGATCCGAAGCAACGCTTGCGAATCCGCCGATTTGGCCTTGCTATGGCCTACTACGGAATCTGGATTACATTGACGTTGCTGGCGCTGTCCGCCGGTATGCTGCGTCTCGACGCCGTCGGCATGTCCGCCTGCATTGCGGGCGTGGTTGCCAGCAACCTTACTTTCTTCCTGTTGTTCCAAAGCGGGATAAATCAGCGCTTCCGCGATCCCGGCATGACATTGCAGCAGTTACTGGTCGGTCTCACCTGGGCCCTCGTCCTGCTCCACGCCACCGTCCCGGCCTCGCGCGGGCTCATGCTGACTGCGCTGATCATCCCGATGCTTTTCGGTATGTTTCAGCTCGAAAAACGCGGCTATATGCTGCTCGGCACCCTCGCTCTCGGCGGCTATGCCGGGCTCGCTGCTGCCACGGCAGGCACGCCGGGCGCGCCAGCGCTGGGGGTAGAACTGATGCGGGTCGCCGTGCTCGCGAGTGCCATCCTGTGGACCTCGCTTTTCAGCCTGCATGCGCGCCGCCTCAGACTGTGCCTGCAAAAACAGAACCAGACTCTGAAAACAATGCTGGCTGAAATCAGCGAACTCGCCGAGCGCGATGAACTGACCAAGGCCTACAACCGCCGCTACATCATGGAATCGTTGCAGGAGGAGAAAAAGCGCGCCGACCGTACCCGCATGCCGTTCTCCATCTGTATATTCGACCTCGACCATTTCAAGGAAATCAACGACCGCTACGGCCACATTACCGGTGACCGGGTACTGGTGGACTTCGTCGATCGGCTGCGCAGCGAGCTGCGGTATTTCGACGCGCTGGACAAGCGCGAAGACGATGCCCGGTTTGCCCGTTACGGCGGCGAGGAATTCATCCTGCTACTGCCACATACCAGCCTGCCGGGAGCGCGCCAGTGCGCGGAACGGATCCGCGGCATTACCGCCGATGCCCGCTTCGCCAGTCGCTGCCACATCACCGTATCGGTCGGGGTCGCTGAATTCCGTATTGGCGAATCGATTGAAAGCACGCTGCGGCGCGCCGACGGCGCGCTTTATCTGTCGAAACAGCTCGGCCGCAACCGGGTCGAGACCAGCGACGAGTTCTCCAGCGCATGGCGCGACCCGCATTTCCCTCCTCCGCTACCTCTCGGGCAGCATCCGGCCTGATGCCCCGGCTATGACGCCGGCCGTTGCGTCTGACCCCGCCCCCGAATTCAACATAAACCTGTTTTCACGTATAATTTCCGGCTGATTCGCGGGTGTTCCCGCCTTATCCCGGGCTCGATTCCGAGGCCCGAGCCGCATCGGCACGGTCTCACTGATACCGAAATCGCCCCACGGAGACGCCACATGCACATGGTCACGAAACGACTGACGCGCTGGTTGGTTCAGTTCATCTCGATTTTTCTTCCCGAGGAAAAGGGGCGTACGCTGGAACGCAAACGTCGTGGCCGCGAGGAATTTCGCAAACTCAGGGCCTCTGACTATGTCTTCGCCTCCTATGCCAAAAGCGGACGCACCTGGGTGCGGGTAATGCTGTCGCGGTACTACCAGATCGCACACGGCATCCCCGAAGCCCTGATGCTGGGCTTCGACAATTTCCACAAGAAGAACCCGGATGTGCCGAAGATCTTCTTCACCCATGACAATTACCTGCGCGAATACACCGGCAATGTGGACAACCGCGAGGATTTCTACGAGCAAAAGGTCGTGTTGCTGGTACGGCGGCCGCAGGACGTTGCCGTCTCGCAATTCTTTCAGTGGAAATACCGGATGCGTCCGCACAAGATCCCACTGAACCGTTACCCCCCTCAGGATGCCGACATCGACATGCTGGACTTCGTGATGAACGAAGATGTCGGGCTACCGCGAATCGTGAGCTTCCTCAATGCGTGGGCGCGCGAACTGCCGAAAATCAAAAATCTGCTGGTGGTCCGCTATGAAGATCTGCGTGCGTATCCGGAACGGGAGCTCACACGCATGCTCGAGTTCCTCGGCGAGAATCCGCAGCCCGAACAGGTTACGGAGACGGTCGAATTCGGCTCGGTGGAGAATCTGCGCAAACTCGAAAGCCAGGACTACTTCTGGCGCAGTGGCAGCCGCCTGACACCGCGCGACAAGGCCGACCCGAACTCGTACAAGGTGCGCCGCGCCAAGGTCGGTGGCTACCGCGACTATTTCGAGGACGCCCAGCTCGAACAGATCGATGCCTACGTCAAGGCCACCCTGTCGCCGGTATTCGATTACTGCGATTCGGGTATTACGCCCACGAGTGGTGATGACAGCGAGGAAAATGCCGCATGAAGAACTGCGTCTTCATTCATACCAATGAGCGCCAGTGGATTGGTGCGCTCGTCTCCCAGTATTCGTTGAAACGTAACTCGGCTAACCCGGATGCTTTCGACGTCAAGATCATTCACGTCAAGGACCACCCGTTTCTGTGGCAACGCGAGGGCCAGACATTTTTGCGTGGCGGCACAACACGGGTGTGGAAAATGAGCGATCTGCAGTCGTTCACTCCGCTGCGTTTCATGCCGCCCAAGCTGATGCAGTATCAGGGTCGTGCGGTAGTGATTGATCCGGACATCTTCGCCGCGGGCGATATCAACGAATTGCTGACGCGGGACATGCAGGGCGCCTCGGTTATGGGGCGGCACCGTTCGCAGCGCAAGGACAAAGCCTACTGCGTGGCAACCAGCGTGATGCTGATGGACTGCGCAAAACTGCAACACTGGGACTGCGAAAAGGAATTTGCCGAGCTTTTCGCCTTCGAGCGCGACTACAAGGAGTGGATCTGCCTTGCCCATGAGGATCCGGCCAACGTCGGCTTCTTCGAACCCGAGTGGAACGATTTCGATCGCCTGACCGAGAACACCAAACTGCTGCACAACACCAAGCGCAGGACTCAGCCGTGGAAGTCCGGGTTGCCCGTCGATTTCATTCCCGCCGACAAATTACGCAAGTACCCGGTGCTGGGATCCTTGATGAAGCTGCGGGCGAAAGTTTTCGGCGAGTACGGCCTGCTCGGCCACTACCACCGCCACCCGGATCCGAACCAGGAGCGCTTCTTCTTCGGGCTCCTGCGCGAGTGCGTTGAAAAGGGGATCGTCAGCGAGCAGTTGATTCGCGATGAAATGAAACAAAACCACGTGCGTCACGATGCGCTTGAAGTCATCGATCGCACGCCACCACTACCGGCCTGAAACCATGACTAAATACATTGACTTTGAAAAACTCGAAGCCCTGGATGTCGCGGCTTTCCGCAACAAAAAACCCTACCCGTGGGTCAATCCCGCAGGCCTGATCACCGCCGAGGGCTACAAGCTTCTGTGCGACAACATGCCGGACATAGCGATGTTCGAAAAGAACTTCGGTTACGAGCGACGCGCTGGGCAACAACCCCATGACCGCTACTCGCTGGAGTATGTCGAGGGCATGGCCGTACCGAAGCCGTGGGAAGATTTTATTAATGAGCTGCGCAGCGACCGCTATCGGAATGTGATTGCGAAACTGTTCGAGGCGAACAACCCTGAGTTTCGGTTCCACTGGCACTATGCGCCACGCGGCGCTTCCGTATCGCCGCACTGCGATTCGAAACGCGAATACGGCTCGCACCTGTTTTACTTCAATACCGAAGATGACTGGGATCCGGCCTGGGGCGGCGAGACACTGGTACTCGACGACGGCGGTGGCATGGACCCGAACTCCGCGCCGGCGTTCGAGGACTTCAAGCAGGTCATTCCCTGCAAATCGCTCGGCAATGTCAGCGCAATCCTGGAGCGAAGCCCGCGCGGCTGGCACGGTGTGCGTGAGATCACCTGCCCCGAGGACCGGATGCGGCAGATATTCATCATCGTCGTCAATCCGAGCAATTTGTTCTGGAAAGTGCGCGACAAACTGGTCGGCAAACAGATACAACGCCTGTAACCGCCACCGTGGCCGCATGCCGGCGCCAACGCTATTTCGCGATCGTCGGCGCCGCAACCGGTTGTGCCGCAGAGCAACCTCCGCGGCTTGAGTGCGCGAGTTTCCGCGCACGGAACACCGCTTGTTTCGGCCGCCAAGGTTCATTCAATCGTCAGACAGCTACGAAGCCATGGCGTATTGGTCGCGCTTGCCCTATCCTTGCCCCCCGTTCACGCCCCCGCAGGGCGAAACCATCATCACAGACCCAGTCTGGAGGAGCAGACAGCATGCAGAGGGAGTTCCGTGCTCTTAAACCGAGAGATTTCCTGCTAACCATCGCCGCGCTGGCACTCGCGTGGGCGGCGCCGGCCGCGCTCGCCCAGCAGAGCGGCAAAGCCTGGACTCCGCCGCCGCCGGCAGAGATGCCCGACAAATTCGACTGGGTCCAGGTGCCCTCCGGCGAATGGCTGGGTGGCGAGATCAAGGTGCTCTATGAGGATTCGCTGGAGTTTGACAGCGACGAAGTTGGCATCCTCAAGATCGATTGGGAAGATGTGGTCGAACTGCGCTCGGTCCGGGTTCTGGAAGTGCGACCGGAAGTCGGCGAGTCGGCAACCGGCAAGGTGCTGGTCAAGGACGGCAAGGTCACCATCATGACAACCCCGCCAGTTACATTCGACCAGGTGGACATTCTTGCAATAACTGCCGGTGTGCCCAGGGAAAGAAATTTCTGGACCGGCGAAGTCAGCGGCAGCGCCAACTACCAGTCTGGCAACACCGATAAAGAGGAGTTCAACGGCAGGATCATCGCCAAACGCCGGACCGTCGAGCAGCGCATGGTTTTCGAATATATCGGTAACTATGACAAGAATGACGGCACCGAGACCGAGAATAATCATCGTCTCACTGGCGACTGGGCCCGCTACATCACCAACCGCTGGTTCTGGACTCCGCTTACGGGCGAGTATTTCAAGGACAAGTTCCAAAACATCGAGCACCGGACCACGCTCGGCACCGGAATCGGTTACGAGATCTTCGATACCTCGACTACTGAATGGCGGGTAAGTGGCGGGCCCGCTTACACCAAGACCTGGTTCGAGGAAGTGCCCGCAGGGGAAAGCGATTCCGAAGACAGCTTCGCTCTACAGGGCAAGTCCCGATTCGATCACGAACTTACCGACGACATCGACATCTGGTGGGACTACCGCCTGTTGTGGGCCAACGAGGACACCGGCGGCTATACCCATCGTATGGAGTTCGGCACCTCTTACGACATAATCGGCGATCTTGACCTCCGCGTCAGCTACATCTGGGACTATATTTCGGAACCCGCCGAGGATGAAAACGGCGAAAAGCCCGACGAAAGTGATACCCAGATCCTCATCGGTATCGGCTACACCTTCTAAAACGCGCGTCCGCGCCAGCATTTTGCGACCCGCCGGGCCAAGCGCCCGGCGGGTATGCACCGCCGGTGACACCCCCTCACCAGCTGCAACCGTTCGCACGGTCCGTCCAGCCGTCACCCGATACCCGCGCTCACTTGCCGATACAGAAGCTAGAGAAAATGCGGCCGAGCAAATCCTCGCTGCCGAATTCGCCGGTAATTTCCGCAAGCGCCTGTTGCCCGAGGCGTAACTCCTCGGCCATCAGTTCGCCGGCGCGATACTCAGCAAGCTGGCGGACCGCTTCGCGAAAATGCGCCTCGCCACGCGCCAGCGCGTCGAGATGGCGGCGGCGGGCGGACAGCGCGCTGCTTCCGGCCGGCTCGAATCCGATGCATGTCTTGAGGTGTTCGCGCAGCAAGTCGATCCCGGCACCGGTCAACGCGGAAATAAAAACCCGGGTCACCGCACCCGCCTCGATCCGCGGCGCGGCGCCGATCAGATCGATTTTGTTCACGATCACGGTGACAGGAATCTCGCCGCGAAGACCATCTAACAGCGCGGGTATTTCACGTTCCTGATTGGCTGTCGCATCGACCAGCACCAGGGCGCGGTCGGCGCGTTCCAGTTCAGCGCGGGCGCGGCGAATACCCTCCATCTCTACTTTGTCCTGCGTTTCGCGCAGACCCGCGGTGTCTGTCACATGCAGCGGCAGCCCATCGATCGCAATCCGCTCGCGCAACACGTCGCGCGTCGTTCCCGGAATATCGGTAACAATCGCCGCCTCATAACCAGCCAGCGCATTCAGCAAACTGGATTTACCGGCATTGGGCGGCCCCGCGATGACCACACTCATACCTTCGCGCAGCAGGCTGCCCTGGCGCGCGCAGGCACGCAGATCGGAAAACTCGTGGTCGAGTTTATTGCAGCGCTGCTCGAGCGCCTTGTCGCTGAGAAAATCCAGGTCCTCTTCGGGAAAATCAATCGCCGCCTCAACATAACTACGTAGTTCGGTCAGCATTTCGACAAGGGCATGCACCCGCGTCGAAAATTCCCCCTGCAGGGAATTCAGCGCGGCCCGGGCCGCAGCTGCGGAACCGCTATCGATAAGATCGGCAATGGCCTCCGCCTGGGCAAGGTCAAGTTTGTCGTTGAGGTAAGCACGGCGCGAGAACTCGCCCGCCTCGGCATGGCGGGCACCCGCCGCCAGCACGGCTTGCAACAAAAGGTCGAGAACCACCGGCCCGCCATGACCGTGCAGTTCGACGACATCCTCGCCGGTAAACGAATGCGGGCCCGGGAAGAACAGCACCAGTCCCTCGTCGATGGCTTCGCCGTCAGCATCGGCGAACCGTGCGAAGACCGCGCGCCGCGGTGACGGGATTGCTCCTGTCAGACGTTCTGCTATCGTCGTGGAGGCGGGTCCGGAGGCACGGATGATGCCAATGCCGCCACGACCAGGCGGCGTCGCGATCGCGGCAATCGTGTCCTCGCGCAGCATGTCGTATGCAGTGCGACTCATCTCGTTACGCCACGCTGCCCGCGCCGCGGCAAAGTACCCGGAATGCGGGCGGCGCTAATCGGCGCCGACGAGTTTGTTGATGCGCCATTGCTGCGCTATCGACAGCAGGTTGTTGGTAAACCAGTAGATGACCAGCCCCGCCGGGAAAAACGCGAAAAACACCGTGAATACGATTGGCAGAACCATCATGATCTTGGCCTGAACCGGATCCGGCGGCGCCGGATTCAGACGTTGCTGGATCAGCATGGTGACGCCCATAAGGACCGGCAGGATAAAAAACGGATCCCGAACCGACAGGTCGTCAATCCACAGCATCCACGGAGCCTGACGCAACTCGACACTTTCGAGCAGGACCCAGTAGAGCGCAATAAACACCGGCATCTGAATCAGAATCGGCAGACACCCGGATGCGGGGTTGATTTTTTCTTTGCGGTAAAGCTCCATCATCGCCTTCGACAAGGCCTGGCGGTCATCCGCATAGCGCTCCTGCAGGTGCTTTATTCGCGGCTGCATCTTGCGCATTTTTGCCATCGAGCGACCACTGGTCTCAGACAGCTTGTAGAAGACGATTTTGATCAGAATGGTCAGCAGGATTATCGCCCAGCCCCAGTTGCCCGTCAGCTTGTGGAGCCAGTTGAGCACCCAGAAAAGCGGCTGTGCGATGATCGTCAGCATGCCGTAGTCGACGGTTAGCTTGAGGCCGTTCGCGGTTGTCTCGAGCTGATCTTGCAGCTTCGGTCCGACAAACAGCGTTTCCGCATAGCTCTCGCTGCTGCCGGGCGCCAGCGTTTTCACCGGACCGATAGCGCTCTGCAGAACCGTGCCGCTGCGCATGCCCGAGTTGTAGGTGTAACTCTCGCCAGCCGACGGGACGACGGCCGTCAGGAAATGGTGTTGTATCGACGCAATCCAGCCATCGGTGACAGTCGCCTGCAGCGGCTCGGCGGCGATGTCCTCTGCATCGAGTTTTTCGTATTTTTTGCCGTCATAAAAAACCGGGCCAATAAACGAGTACGAATCGACATCGGTCAATGAGCGTTTGGGTGGCGCATAGCTTCGCGCAAGCTGCACGTAAGACGCTGCACCGATTTCGCCGCCAGTGCCGTTCTCTACGTTGTACTCGATGTCCACGCGATAACTGCCACGGCGGAACCGGTAAGTTTTGTTGACCACGAGTCCGTCCGCGCTGGTCCAGCGCAGCGGTACGGTCAACTCTTCCGCGCCGTCTCGCAGAACGAAACTTTCAGCCGCTGCCGAAAACTGGGCGAGATGATTAGGCTCTTCGTCAACACCGCGGGTACGCAAACCCGTATGCAATTCGAAAAGGTAGCCGGGACTGTTGTGCAACAATTCGACCAGATCGTCGGGATCGGATTTGCGCACAGGATACTTGAGCAGACTGACATCGCGGATGTCCCCGCCGCGCGTGTCGATGACCAGGTCGAACACATCCGTGCTCACGCTGATCTGCGGACCTCCGGCTTCGGCCCGCGCCGGCAGATTCTGTGTTTGCGGACTGCTAACCGCTTCCGGAAGCGGCGGAAGGTTCGCATCCAGCACGGTATCGTCGCCCGGCATGGACGGCGTGCTTGCCACTGTCTCCGCGGGCGGCGTTGCCTGTGGTCCGCGCTGATCGCGCACCCAGGTCTGGTAGACGACAAAATAGACGAACAGCAGGCCTGCCCAGAGAAAAATGCGACGATTGTCCATACGTTGAGATCCCGACTAGTCGGCAATGTGGGGCGGATCCGGAACCGGATCCAGACCGCCATGGTTGAATGGATGACAGCGTCCGAGGCGCTTCAACGACAGCCAGCCGCCACGCACGGCGCCATGGTTTTCGATTGCCTCACGCGCGTATTCCGAACAACTCGGATGAAAACGGCAATTGGAACCGAGGACCGGGCTCAGCACCAATTGATATATGCGGATAATTGCCGTCAGCAGGCGTCGCATTTGTGTCGTACTCTGCTCCAGTGGCGCTCCAGCGACGTACCGAGCTCGGCATTGCCGGTTTTGGCCGCCAATGGTCGTGCCATCACGACCACGTCGACGGCTGGCAAATCACCCGGATTCTGGCGGAACGACTCGCGGATCACGCGCTTTATGCGATTGCGCTGTACCGCCGAAGACGCCGCCTTGCGCGAAATCGCAAGACCGAGGCGCGGATATTCTTGATCGTTCACGGTCGCCAGCACGGTAAAGTATTTATCGGCGCTGCGGATGGGATTGGCGAAGACCCGTTTGTATTGTTCGGCGGCGAGCAAACGCCTTTGCCGCGGAAAACCTGAGTCGCCGCGACGTCTGGGTCCTGTCGGTGCCAGAATTACTAGACGGCCAGTCGCGCGCGGCCCTTGGCGCGACGACGTTTCAGCACCAAACGGCCGTTCTTGGTCGCCATGCGCGCGCGAAAGCCGTGGGTACGCTTGCGCTTCAGATTACTCGGTTGGAATGTACGTTTCATGGTTACGGCTTCCCTAAGAATTCTGCCGGGCCCGGGGCTAACGGAAAACGCGCAAGGATAATCCGGGGGCGGCCGCGGGTCAACTCTGCGAAGAAAAAAGCACAGGCTTCAGGGGCTGTGGATAACTCACCGAAACGCGGGTAGACTGCCTTCCCTTTCTCATCGTCACGTGCCGCGTTTCTCTGGGGGTTGGCGCTGGTGAGTTCCGCACTATGGATTCGCTGTCTGGGAGAGCTCGAAAACGAGCTCGACGAACAGCTTTTTAATACCTGGATTCTGCCTCTGCAGGCAATCGAGGATGGCGGTGTGCTCAAGCTTCTCGCGCCGAACCGCTACGTCGTCGACTGGATCAATCAAAATTACCTGGACAGGATCACCGGCGCGGTACGCAATGTCGGTGGCATCCGCGCGCCGGTCGTTCTGCTCGAGGTAGGATCGGTCGAATCGATGCCACCACGTGTAGCTGCCACCGGCGCGCCCGAAAGCAAGCCGCGCATTCCCGAGGTGATGGGCAGCCGCCTCAACGGCAGTTTTACTTTCCCGAGTTTCGTCGAGGGCAAAAGCAACCAACTCGCGCGTGCGGCCGCTTTCCAGGTGGCCACCAACCCCGGTACAGCTTATAACCCGTTGTTTATATACGGCGGAGTGGGGCTTGGCAAAACTCACCTGATGCATGCGGTCGGCAACAAGATGATCGCCGACAACGACAACGCACGGGTCGCCTATGTACACTCGGAACGTTTTGTCGGCGACATGGTTCGGGCGTTGCAGCACAACACGATCAATGAGTTCAAACAGGCCTACCGTTCCCTCGATGCACTGATGATCGACGATATCCAGTTCTTTGCCGGCAAAGAACGGTCGCAGGAGGAATTTTTTCACACTTTTAACGCGCTGCTGGAAGGGCAACAGCAGGTCATTCTTACCTGCGACCGCTATCCGAAGGAAGTCGATGGCCTGGAGGAAAGACTGAAATCGCGCTTCGGCTGGGGACTGACCGTCGCGATTGAACCCCCGGAACTCGAAACCAGCGTGGCGATCCTGATGAGCAAGGCAGCAGCGGCGGATATCGCTTTGCCTGACGAGGTGGCGTTCTTCGTTGCAAAGCGGATCCGCTCGAACATTCGTGAACTCGAGGGGGCGCTGAGGCGGTTGAAGGCAAACGCCGAGTTCACCGGTCAGCCCATCACAATGGATTTCGCCAAAGAGGCGCTGCGTGATTTGCTGGCGTTGCAGGAACGACTGGTTACCGTGGACAATATCCAGCGCACTGTTGCCGAATACTACAAGATAAGAGTCGCCGATCTTCTATCGAAAAGGCGCAGCCGCTCGATTACGCGTCCGCGCCAGATTGGAATGGCGCTGTCAAAGGAACTGACCAACCATAGTCTGCCCGAAATCGGCGATGCGTTTGGCGGCCGGGATCATACGACGGTGCTGCATGCTTGTAGAAAAATCAAAGAGTTAAGAGAGACAGACACAAGAATCAGCGAAGACTATCAAAACCTGTTGAGAACCCTGGCGGGATGACGTGGACGGACTGTGGATAAACCGTTGACAGATATTTATCCACAATCTGTCTACAGCTGCTACCTGCATCGGTACCTGCGCTGTGCATGTAAAAAAACATCAATTAAGTTATTGATTTATATAACAAATTTAAAACTTATCCCAAGAATTGTCGGGCCGTAATAGTAGTAACAATATAGATTTTAATTAGTTTATTTATATATGGGTGTTGACCAATGAAGTTGAGCGCGGAAAGAGAGGCTCTCCTGGCCCCGCTGCAAGCGGTTATCGGTGTTGTCGAACGTCGCCAGACCATGCCGATCCTGGCGAATGTGCTACTGGTGGCAACGGATGATCGGCTGGAAGTTACCGCGACCGATCTGGAAGTCGAGCTCGTTGCTTTCGGTGAACTGACTGTTCAGGAACCCGGTGAAATTACGGTGCCCGGTAGAAAAATGCTGGATATTGTCCGCGCACTGCCGGAGGGTGCGACCGTCAATGTCACGCAAAACGGTGACCGGATCATGATTCGGTCGGGTCGTAGCCGCTTCACATTGTCGACACTGCCGGCATCGGAGTTTCCTGTTATCGAGCAAATAAACAGCCAGCTCGATTTGGAAGTGGAGCAAAAGTCCCTGCGCAGGTTACTGGAAAAGACCCATTTCTCAATGGCGCAGCAGGACGTTCGCTACTACCTCAACGGGATGCTCGTCGAGGCAGAGGGGCAGCACCTGCGTGCTGTCGCAACCGATGGTCACCGTCTCGCGATGGCGGAAATTCAACTCAGCGAAGAGCTTGCCGCCGGTCAGCAGGTTATCGTTCCACGCAAGGGTGTGCTTGAACTGCAACGTTTGCTCGGCGATCAGGGATCCGCTTCGATATCGGTGGGTACGAATCACATACGGGTATCGCTCGACGGAATTCGATTTACCTCGAAGCTGATTGACGGGCGTTTTCCCGAATACAGCCGGGTTATTCCGCAAAATCAGGACAAGCATCTGATCGCCGATCGCAGCGTACTGCGCTCGGCGCTGCAGCGCACCGCGATTCTGTCTAACGAGAAGTACCGCGGCATCCGGTTGGAACTGAAGGAAAACGGCCTGGTCCTGCAGGCGCACAATCCGGAACAGGAGGAAGCCGAAGAGGAGATCGAGGTTTCCTACGACGGCGAAGGACTGGAAATCGGTTTCAATGTCAATTACCTGCTTGACGCCCTCGCTGCAGTTGATAGCGAACAGGTTCGGGTTGGTTTGCACGATTCCAATAGTAGTTGCCTGGTTTCGGCCGACGAGAATCCGGACTGCAAATACGTCGTGATGCCGATGCGTCTGTAATCACGGTTTGCGCCTCGGCATGGCTGTCAACAGACTCCAGGTCGAGAACTTCCGTTGTTTGCGAAAAGTCGATGCCGACTTCGGCTCGCAAGTAAATCTGATTGAAGGACAAAATGCTTCGGGCAAAACCAGTTTGCTCGAAGCAATCTATGTCCTCGGACGCGGCCGATCGTTCCGATCCGGTCGTCTGACCAGCCTGGTTCGCGATGGCGCAACGGCCTTCACGGTGGTGGGATGGCTGGATTCAGCGGCTGGTCCGCGGGTCGCAGGTGTCAGTGGCTCCAGCCATGGGTTGGAGGCGCACCTTGGCGGCAGCAAGGTGCGAGGACTGGCAGAACTGGCCGGGGCTTTACCGGTGCAAAACCTCGATCCGAATGTTCACAAACTCGTTGAGGACGGACCAGCGCTGCGTCGGCAGTTTCTCGATTGGGGTGTGTTTCACGTGGAACATTCCTTTATCTCGGCGTGGCGTCGCTACCGCAAAGCAAATCAACAGCGCAATGTGCTGCTCCGCAACGGCGGCTCGGATGCGGTCATTGAGGCTTGGGAGGGGGAGTTGGCGGTGGCGGCAGCGGAGGTCGATGCGGCAAGACGTCGCTACGCGGAGCTTCTTCAGGGCAGCGTGCAAAGCCTCGGTATGACGTTACTCGGCGAAGATCTGGTTTGCGAATACCGCCGCGGCTGGCCGCAGGATCAGGAGCTGGCTGCGTGTCTCAGGCAGCACCGCGGTCGGGATCGGGAATACGGTGCGTCACAACTTGGACCGCACCGGGCGGATCTGCGGCTGCGGCTGGCCGGGCATGCGGCGCGCGGGCGGGTGTCGCGTGGACAGCAAAAACTGTTGTCTGCCGCGATCACGCTGGCGCAGATGCAACTGCTTCACCAACGTTGCGGAGAACCCGGCGTTCTGCTGCTTGATGACCCGGAAGCAGAGTTGGACCAGACCCGTGTCGAGCGGTTGCTAAAGCTGGCGTGTTCCCTGCCATTGCAGATGTTTGTTACGCAGTTGCCGGGCAGGGATCTGCCGCTCCCAGAGGATACAAAAAGGTTTCACGTGGAACATGGAGAAATGCAGCGGATGGTATAATGGCCGGATTGGTCACAAGGTATCCGCATGTCAAACGAAAACTCCTACGACTCCCGAAATATCAAAGTGTTGAAAGGCCTCGACGCGGTGCGCAAGCGTCCAGGGATGTACATAGGAGACACAGATGACGGGACCGGCCTCCACCACATGGTGTTCGAGGTTGTCGATAATTCGATAGACGAAGCGCTGGCGGGGCATTGTTCTGAGGTAACGGTCACTATTCATGCCGATGAGTCGGTAACGATTACCGATGACGGCCGCGGCGTACCGGTTGGCATGCACGCCGAGGAAGGCCGTTCCGCGGCTGAAGTCATCATGACGGTTCTGCACGCTGGCGGAAAGTTCGATGACAATTCCTACAAGGTGTCGGGCGGTCTGCACGGGGTCGGCGTTTCGGTCGTGAATGCACTCTCGGAACAACTCGAGCTGACGGTTTATCGCGACGGCCACGTTCACTACCAGGAATATCAGCTCGGCGAACCGGTTACGCCGCTGCAGATAACGGGCGACTCCGATCGCAGCGGAACGACGATTCGGTTTAAGCCGAGCGATGAGATATTCAACAACATCGAGTTTCACTACGAGATCCTCGCCAAGCGCCTGCGTGAGTTGTCGTTTCTGAACTCTGGCGTGCGGATTCACTTGCGTGACGAGCGAACCGGCCGCGAAGATGTGTTCGAGTACGAGGGTGGCATCCGGGCTTTCGTCGAACATCTCAACCGCAAAAAAAGTGCGGTGCACCCGACGGTCCTGCATTTTTTGGCCGATCGAGACGATATGGCGGTCGAAGTATCAATGCAGTGGAACGACTCCTATCAGGAGAACATGTTCTGCTTTACCAACAATATCCCGCAACGCGATGGCGGTACCCACCTGGCGGGGTTTCGTAGCGCGCTGACGCGAACGCTGAACAATTACATGGAGCGCGAGGGTCTCCTGAAAAAGGAGAAAGTCTCGACGAGTGGCGATGACTCGCGCGAAGGTCTGACCGCGGTGCTGTCGGTCAAAGTACCGGACCCCAAGTTTTCGTCGCAGACCAAGGACAAACTGGTTTCCTCGGAGGTCAAGGCAGCCGTGGAATCCGTGGTGGCGGAGAAACTGGACGACTTTCTGCTTGAAAACCCCGCCGAAGCAAAGGCCATTGTCGCCAAGATGATCGAGGCAGCGCGGGCCCGCGAGGCCGCTCGGAAGGCTCGCGAAATGACGCGGCGCAAGGGCGCTCTTGACGTTGCCGGTCTGCCGGGCAAACTGGCGGACTGTCAGGAGAAGGATCCGGCAAAATCAGAATTATTCCTCGTCGAGGGTGATTCGGCCGGCGGATCCGCCAAACAGGGTCGCGACCGCAGAACCCAGGCGGTGTTGCCGTTGAAGGGCAAAATTCTCAACGTCGAGAAAGCACGGTTTGACAAGATGTTGTCCTCCGTCGAGGTAGGTACATTGATAACGGCGCTGGGCTGCGGCATCGGCCGCGAGGATTTTGATCCCGACAAGCTGCGTTATCACCGCGTCATTATCATGACCGATGCCGACGTTGACGGATCGCATATCCGAACGCTTCTGCTGACCTTTTTCTACCGTCAAATGCCGGAGTTGATTGAGCGCGGTCATATTTATATTGCGCAGCCCCCGCTTTACAAGGTTCGCAAGGGTAAACAGGAAAGATATCTCAAGGACGACGCCGAACTTGACGCTTACCTGTTAAATTCCGCTCTCGAAAACGCTGCGTTGTTCGTCAATGCCCACGCTCCGCCTGTACGTGGCCCGGCACTGGAAAGTCTGGCGCGTAAATACGTCGAGGTCGAAGCGATCATTCGCCGCTGGGCACTGCGCTATAACGCCAGAGTTCTGCATCAACTGCTGTATATGCCCCGGGTAACCGATGAGCATATTGATGATGCCGAATGGCTGACCCGCTGGGCTGAACAACTGCACGAGTTAATGGCTGCGGACGACAGTGAAACCGAGCGTTTCGCGGTGCGCTGGCTTAGCGGAGAAGTGGGTGAATCCGGAGCCATCGAAATTGCGATAACCAGCCATGGGGTTACCTCTAACAAACTGATTCAAATGGAGTTTTTCAAAGCTCCCGAGTATCGGAGAATTGCTGAACTCGGCGCGGAAATGGGTCAGTTGATCGATGACGGGGCGTATGTTCAGCGTGGCGAACGACGCCTCGACATTTCCGGTTTCGAAGAGGCGATGGTCTGGCTGATGGAGCAGGCGCGTCGCGGTCTGCATGTCCAGCGCTACAAGGGCCTCGGCGAGATGAATCCGGACCAGCTGTGGGAAACGACCATTAACCCGGACAGCCGTCGCCTGATGCAGGTGCGTATCGAGGATGCGGTGGCGGCCGATGAGATATTCTCGACCCTGATGGGCGACCAGGTTGAACCTCGCCGGGAATTCATCGAACGAAATGCCCTGACCGTGGCCAATCTCGATATATAGTTATATATGGGAATAATTAGCTAGATACGGTTATCTCTCGAGATTTTTCGTTTGGTTTGGCGCGGTGGTCGAGAAGCCGGCGATCGTCGATTCGATCCAGTTCTGGGCTTCGGCATTGACCTCTCTCGGGGCACGCCCTTCGGTCGGGATGGGTTTGCCGATAACGACGCGGATCAGGCCCGGTTTCTTGATCAGGCCACGCCGCCGCCAGCAGTCACCGGCATTGTGGGCGATCGGCACGAGTGGCGCGCCTGTATCGCTTGCGAGCAAAACTCCAGACATGCCATAGCGGCGTGTCTGGCCCGGGACCACCCGGGTTCCCTCGGGAAAAATAACGATCCACAATCCGTCCGCGAGCCGTTCGCGACCCTGCCGCAGAACCTGTTGTACCGCGGATCTTCCGGCGCTGCGGTTGATTGCTATTGGATTGAGGATGTACAGCGCCCAGCCGACGATCGGGATCCACATCAATTCCCGTTTCAGGACCCAGGTGTGTTGCGGGACGAAAAAAAGTCCGGCGATCGTTTCCCAGGTCGAGGAATGTTTCATCAGCGCGACGGAGGGTTCGCCGGGGATATTTTCGGCGCCCTCAACCACATAACGCATCCCGCAAAACCATGCCCCAAAGTCCATGATGGCCCGGGCCCAGATGCTGCCGATCCTGAATCCGATCCGCCTGTTGAACACGCCAAAAATAACTATCAACGCAGACGTGATGACGATGGTCACGATGAACAGTACGGTAAAAATCAGCGATCGCAGGTAGAGCATTGCGTCAGTTCCCAGTCCCGTCGATAAGCATGGCGGCAACCCCACTCAGGTCAGCATACACTTCCGGCACCCTGTTCTTGCCCAGTGCTGCGAGCGTGTCGTGTCCCTTCCCGGTAAGCACCAGCAGCCCGCGGGCACCGACGCTGGCGGCCGCCTCAAGATCGGTCGCAGCATCGCCAACGACCGGAACGCGGTCAAGACCGACACCATAATACGCCGCGATCTGGCGCAACATCCCGGCCGCGGGCTTGCGGCACTCGCATAACTGCTCCGGGCGATGCGGGCACAGCCATATGCGATCGATTCTGCCACCGGCTTGCTCGACCCGGTCGCACATGACCTTGTGAATGAGATCCACGTCGCCGCGACTGACAAGACCACGACCGATACAGGACTGATTCGTGGCAACACAAACGGTGAAACCGTTCCGGTTCAGCGTCGCGATGGCATCGGGGCTTCCCTTGATCGGGACCCAGTCTCGCAAGCTGAGCACATAGCTCTCCGGGGCCTCGTTGATAACGCCGTCGCGGTCCAGCACCACCAGACGTATGGCATCGGTGTTCACACGTAGTGGCCTCAGACGGTAAGCGCCGACAGGTCCGCGACACGTAAGAAAGACTCGCGCATCCGGGCCAGCAACGCGAGACGGTTGCGCCGCAGAGCCGGGTCTTCCGCCATGACCATGACGGCATCGAAAAACGCATCGACCGGAGTGCGCAGCCGCGCCAGGTGTGCGAGCGCGTCGGTATAACTGCGGGTTGCAAACAGCGGCTCTGCGATGGCCTCCGCCGCAATCAGTTCGTCATACAGCTGGTGTTCCTCGGCATGCTCGAACAAGCCCGGATCGGGCTGCGCCGGAAGGGACTCGTTTTCGGCCTTGCGCAGGATGTTGGCAACGCGTTTATTTGCCGCCGCGAGGGTATGGGACTGTTCCAGCGCCATGAAGTGAATAACCGCGGCAAGGCGGCGATCGAAATCGAGCGGGGAGGCGGGTTTGCGCAACAGCACGGCGTCGAATACCTCGGGATGCGATCCGAGTATCCCGCTATCGCTGTAATACGCACGCAACCGTTCCATCGCGTAGTCATAGACGTTGTCCGCCAGCGATTCACCGACCGTGTTCACTGGTTGCAAATGCACCGCCACGCCGATCAGGTCGCGCAACGGAAGATCCAGTTTGTCCTCGATCAGTATCCGCAGTAGTCCCACTGCCGCGCGCCGCAGCGCAAATGGATCGCGCGTCCCGGTCGGCCGTTTGCCTATCGCAAATATCCCGCACAGCGTGTCGAGCCTGTCCGCCACCGCAATTGCCTGTCCGACCGCACCCGTTGGCAACCTGTCGCCGGCGAAACGCGGCAGATAATGTTCTTCGAGTGCAATGGCAACGGCTTCCGGCTCGCCGTCGTGAGCGGCATAGTATTTCCCCATCACACCCTGCAGCTCCGGGAATTCTCCGACCATTGCGGTAACCAGATCGCATTTGGCGAGGAGGGCGGCGCGGCCTACATGGTCCAAATCGGCATGATTGGCGGTCGCTACCTCGGCTGCCAGCACGGCCACTCGCTGGCTCTTGTCGTAAACCGTCCCGAGCTTCGCCTGGAACACAACACCTTTCAGTGCCTCGACGCGATCGGCGAGCCTCTTCTTGCGGTCCGTGTCCCAGAAAAACCGGGCGTCGGCGAGGCGCGGGCGAATCACCCTTTCGTTGCCAGCGCGAACCCGCTCCGGTGCCGTGCTCTCGAGATTACTGATGGTCACGAATGCGGGTTGCAACTGCCCGTCGCGCGCGAGAATCGGGAAATAGCGCTGGTGATTCTGCAGGGTCGCGATGAGAACCTCGCGCGGCAGCTGCAGGAAAGCGGGATCGAATTTCCCTACCAGTGCCACCGGCCACTCGACCAGGGCCGTGACTTCATCGAGCAATGGCGGATCCAGGTGCGCATTGCCCCCGGCCTCTTGAGCAGCCGCTGCAGCAGCCGTTTCGATCCGGTCGCGACGTTGAGCGAAGTCGGGGACGACGAAACCCTTGTCGGCCAGCGCTGCGGGATAGTCGGCCGCTCGAGCCAGCGTGATCGCGCCCGGAGCATGGAAGCGGTGGCCATAGGTGGTGCGCCCCGCCTCGACGCCGAACTGCGACGAAGTCAGCACTTCCTCGCCCAGAAGCATAACCAGCCAGTGTACCGGCCGCACAAACTCGGCCTCGCCGCTGCCCCAGCGCATGCGCCGCGCAACCGGTAACTGGGCGAGGCTGCGTGCGACCAGATCGGGCATAAGCGCCGCAGTGGCAAGCCCGGACTCCTCGCCGTCATAGCTCAGCCATTCGCCTTTCTCGCCAATGACTCTCCCGAGCGCGGCAACCTCGACCCCGCATTTGTCGGCAAACGCCAGCGCCGCACGGGTTGGATTGCCATCCGCGTCGAATGCGATTTTGACCGGTGGGCCACGCATCTCGAGTTTGCGAGCCGGTTGCTGTGTCGCCAAAGCGTCGATTCTGACCGCCAGCCGGCGCGGCGTTGCAAATGAGAGAACCGCGCCATGTTCGAGCCCGGCGCGCGCTATTTCCGCGACCAGCAACTCCTGGAACGCGGCGGACAGACGTTTGAGATCTTTGGGTGGCAGTTCTTCCGTACCGACCTCGACCAGAAAATCGCGCATCTCAGCCATTGGCGGCCACCGTTTTGGCGCCAAGCAACGGGAAGCCCAGCGACTCGCGTCGCTCGTAATAGTTCTGAGCAACCGCGCGGGCAAGGTCGCGGACTCTCAAAATGAATCGCTGCCGCTCGGTGACCGAAATCGCATGACGCGCGTCCAGGAGGTTGAATGCATGCGAGGCTTCCAGAACGCGTTCATACGCCGGTAACGGCAGACTGGCATCGAGCAAGCTGGCGCAGGCCGATTCGCAATGGTCGAAGTGCCTGAACAGCGCATCTACGTCGGCATGCTCGAAATTGAACGCCGACATCTCCACCTCATTCTGGTGATACACATCGCCGTAGGTAACTCGTCCGTGCGGGGCATCGGTCCAGACCAGGTCGAAGACGCTTTCGACGCCCTGGAGATACATCGCAATGCGCTCAATACCGTAAGTGATTTCACCGCTGACCGGCCGACAGTCGAGACCCCCAACCTGCTGAAAATAGGTAAATTGAGTGACCTCCATTCCGTTCAGCCAGACTTCCCAGCCAAGCCCCCATGCGCCAAGCGTCGGAGACTCCCAGTTGTCCTCGACGAAGCGGATATCGTGAACCAGCGGGTCGATGCCGACCGCCTGCAGCGATTTCAGGTACAGGTCCTGAATATCCAGCGGCGATGGTTTGATGATGACCTGAAACTGATAGTAATGCTGCAGCCGGAACGGATTGTCACCATAACGGCCATCGGTTGGGCGGCGGCTCGGCTGCACGTATGCCGCGCTCCACGGCTCCGGCCCGATCGCGCGCAGAAAGGTCGCGGGATGAAAAGTCCCGGCGCCCATTTCCATATCGTAGGGTTGCAGAATGACACAACCCTGTTCAGCCCAATAGCGTTGCAGGGCAAAGATCAGATCCTGAAATGTCAGCGGAGAACCCACGTCTCGGCTCCAGTGCGAAGCAGCGCGCAAGTATAGCTACAGTAGGCTTGCGCTGCAGCATTGCACGGAATTGGTGCATTAATCTGAAAAAGCGCACAATGTTGGGGCGCAGGTTTTGCCGTTGCGCCGAAATAGTGCGCTAAGCTGCTGTTTTTGCAGTGCAGCACAACTGGCACGAAACCTGCACCTCGATAGGACCCGATGTTGGGGCGGTCTGCCGCCCGCAACAGATTTCGCACCAAAGCCATCTGACTGGAGGAGCTTCGATGAATCCCGCTGAAGTAATCAGCTTGTTGAAGGAAAAGGACGTCAAATTCGTGGATTTCCGTTTTACCGACACCAAGGGCAAAGAGCAGCACGTGACTGTGCCCGCGCACACGATTGACGATGACGTCTTCGAGGACGGAAAAATGTTCGATGGCTCCTCTATCGCCGGATGGAAGGGCATCCAGGAGTCCGACATGATCCTGTTGCCCGACGCGGTCAGCACCGTGCTCGATCCGTTCGCCGAGGACACCACTGTAAATATCCGCTGCGATGTGATCGAACCCTCCACGATGCAGGGCTATATTCGCGATCCGCGCTCACTCGGTAAACGCGCCGAGGCCTATCTGAAGTCGACCGGCATCGCCGATACCGCGTATTTCGGACCGGAGAATGAATTCTTCGTATTTGACGATGTTCGATTCGGCTCCGAGATGAGTGGCGCGCATTACGAGATCGACTCGGCGGAAGCCGGCTGGAATTCGAAAAAAGTCTATCCCGACGGCAATTTCGGCCATCGCCCTGGGGTGAAAGGAGGCTACTTCCCGGTTCCGCCGGTGGACTCGCTGCACGACGTGCGTTCGGCGATGTGTCTCGCGCTTGAGGAAATGGGCATCGAAACCGAGGTGCATCATCATGAGGTCGCTACCGCCGGCCAGTGTGAAATCGGCGTGGCGTTCAACTCGCTCGTGCTCAAGGCCGACGAAGTTCAGACATTGAAGTATGTCGTGCACAACGTCGCCCACGGCTTCGGCAAGACCGCGACATTCATGCCGAAACCGGTCGTCGGCGATAACGGCAATGGCATGCATGTGCACCAGTCGCTCGCCAAAGACGGCAAGAATATTTTCAGCGGTGACGGCTACGGCGGCCTGTCCGAAGAGGCCCTGTTTTATGTCGGCGGCATCATCAAGCATGCCAAAGTACTGAACGCATTTACCAACCCGACGACCAACAGCTACAAACGCCTGGTGCCCGGATTCGAGGCGCCGGTGATGCTGGCCTATTCGGCGCGCAATCGCTCCGCATCGGTCCGTATCCCCTACATCGCCAACCCGAAAGCCCGACGCATTGAGATCCGGTTCCCGGATTCGACCGCAAACCCGTATCTGGCATTCAGTGCGATGTTGCTGGCTGGTCTCGACGGGATCCAGAACAAGATCCATCCGGGTGACCCGCTCGACAAGGATCTCTACGACCTCGAGCCGGAAGAAGCCAAGGGCATTCCGACGGTATGTTATTCGTTGGATCAGGCACTCGAAGCGCTGGATCGGGATCGCGACTTTCTCAAGGCCGGAGGCGTCTTTACCGACGATCTGATCGACGGCTACATCGCGTTGAAAATGGAGGAAGTGACGCGGCTGCGAATGACGACCCATCCGGTCGAATTCGAGATGTATTACAGCCTCTGATGCGATTTTCCGCGAATTTTCAATGTTATGTAAACGGCGCCCGGAATTTTCCGGGCGCCGCTTTTGTTTCGCTGCTAAGCTCGCGGTATGCTCAGATTCATGAAATACGTCGTTGCCTGTCTGTTGTTGCTGTCGACCTCCGCGTTCGCCCAGGAAGCGTGGCGCTGGGTCGACGAGAAAGGGGTCGTGCATTTCTCGGATACTCCGCGTCCCGGGGCCGAACGGGTCGAGTTGCAGTCCGCCCAGGGTTTCCAACCGCCTCCGGAACTGACCAGCTCATCGTCATCGGCGAGCGCTGCCGCGAACGCCGCAGGGGAAGACGCCTTTCAGTACGATACTCTCGAGGTGGTTTCGCCGCGTCCGGACGAGACATTGTGGAATATCGGCACGGAACTTTCTGTCAGTATCGCCATGACACCGTCCCTGCGACCGACCCACAGAGTGCAGTTGCTGGTCGATGGCCAGAGCGTCACCGAGGAACCGGTTCGCGCAACCCAGTTTACTGTCGGCGGTGTCTATCGTGGCACCCACACGGCGGTCGCGGCGGTGGTCGATTCCGACGGCAGCACGCTGCAACAGAGCGAACCGGTCACATTCTTTGTGCGCCAGAGTGTGCAGCAACCCCCGCGACCAACCCCGCGCCGCGGCGGCGGCTAGAGCAACTGTTCGCGCCGCGCGATGGCGCGGCTGATAAAGCCGCTGGCGCAGGGCACTCTCCGGAACGCATTCTCGATTCTCTCTCCGAGGCAGTCATCGTCCTCGACGGTGACGATCGCATTACTTTTCTGAATGAAGCGGCCGCGGACCTGCTGGGCGCAAGTCTCAAATCGGCCTTCGGCAAGCTGTTGGAAGACTTTCTCGAACCCGAGCCGCAGCTATTGCAGGTGCTGGCTTGTGTACGCGCGACTCGCCAGTCATACACGCTGCGCGACCTGATGTTCCATCTGCGCGAACATTCGGGGGATCCGCGCGCGGTGGATTGTCATGTCACTGCTCTGGATGCCGACAGCGACGAACCGCTGATGCTCGAGATCCAGGACAACACCCGTATGGAGCGGATCAATCGCGAAAACGCATTGATGGTGCAGCATGACGTGACGCGCGCGATCATGCGCCAGCTCGCCCACGAGATTCGCAACCCGCTCGGCGGTATCCGTGGCGCGGCGCAATTGCTGGCGCGGCGCATGGCCGAGGAGTCCCTGGTCGAATACACCCGGGTCATTATCCGCGAGGCTGATCGTCTGACGGCGTTGCTCGCCACGATGCTGGGGCCGGGATCACCGGTACGCCGCGAATCACGCAATGTGCACGAGCTGCTGCAGCATGTTTTGCGCCTGGTCGCGGCCGAGTCGCCGGACGGCGTCGCGGTCCGGACCGACTACGATCCCTCTTTGCCGCGGCTGAAACTGGACCGGGATATGTTGATCCAGGTATTCCTGAATCTCGCCCGGAACGCGATTCAGGCGATGGGCAGCGAGGGCGTCCTGGTGATGCGAACCCGGGTGCTAAACGGTTTCACCATCGGCGGCGTACGCCATCGGCTGGTGGCAAGTATTGAATTCGAAGACGATGGTCGCGGCGTTCCCGCCGAGTTGGGTGAAAACATCTTCTTCCCGTTGGTCACAAGCAGTGACAGCGGCAGCGGGCTCGGTCTGCCGATCGCGCAGGAACTCGTAAATCGTCACGGCGGCCTGATCGAATTCGAAAGCCGGCCTGGACGCACCGTATTTCAAATTCTGTTGCCGATCGATCTGTGATCGGGAATGAGGAATGAGCCAATGCAGGTCTGGATAGCCGACGACGATCAATCGATTCGCTGGGTGCTCGAGCAAGCCTGCGATCACGAGGGCATCGGTACCCGGTGTTTTGCCGATGCCAGCAGTCTTCTCGGTGCGCTGGCAAACGATCGTCCCGATGTGGTCGTAACCGACATACGCATGCCGGGTGTCGACGGGCTCGACCTGTTGCACCGCCTGCATGGCAGCGACGCGACGCTGCCGGTGATCGTAATTACCGCTTATTCGGACCTCGACAGTGCAGTGGCAGCGTACCAGGGCGGTGCCTTCGAGTACCTTCCCAAGCCGTTCGACATCGATCAGGCCGTGGATCTGATTCGCCGCGCCGCGGAGCAGAGTGACGATGAACTCCCCCAGCCTGGTTCCGCCGGTGGATTCCCGGGCCTGATCGGGCGTGCGCCGGCCATGCAGGAAGTCTTTCGCGCGATCGGCCGCCTTTCCGGATCGAGCATGACGGTGTTGATTACCGGTGAATCCGGAACCGGCAAGGAGCTCGTGGCGCGGGCTCTGCACCAGCACAGCCCGCGTGCGGCGCGCCCTTTCGTTGCCCTTAACACCTCGGCAATCACCGCGGAGTTGCTTGAATCCGAGTTGTTCGGTCACGAACGCGGCGCTTTTACCGGCGCTGACAGCCGACGCATCGGGCGTTTCGAGCAGGCTGACGGCGGCACGCTGTTCCTCGACGAAATCGGCGATATGTCACCGGCGCTGCAGACTCGCTTGTTGCGGGTGCTGGCCGAAGGAGAATTCTATCGAGTGGGCGGTCAGGTTCCGATTCGCGTCGACACCCGTGTTCTTGCAGCGACCAACCAGCATCTGCCACGTAAAGTGGAGCGCGGCGAATTTCGCGAGGATCTGTTTCATCGTCTCAATGTTATTCACGTCGAAATGCCACCTTTGCGCGACCGCCGCGATGATATTCCTTTGTTGCTCGATCACTATCTGCGCCAGGCCGCCGCCGAAATCGGCGTCACCCAGAAGCAACTGGACGAGACAGCGCGCGGCTTGCTGTGTGACTTCGAATGGCCGGGTAACGTCCGCCAGCTGGTCAATGCCTGCCGCCGCCTGACGTTGACGGCGCCCGGACGCGAAGTACAGGCGAGTGACATACCGGCAGAATTTGGCGGCGGCGGCGGCGAAAGAGAGACCGCCGATGAAGACTGGCCAACCCAGCTCGCGCGATGGGCCGATGCCGAGTTGACCGCGGGCAAATCCGAGTTATTGAAAGAAGCGATGCCACAGCTGGAGCGAACGCTGATCCGCGTCGCGCTGGAGCGCGTTCAGGGCCGGCGCCAGGAGGCCGCGAAACTACTGGGCTGGGGCCGCAATACGCTGACCCGCAAGATTCGTGAGCTGGGCCTCGACTAGAATCGCGCGCGCCCGGATCAGCCGCATTCGGGCTCGGTGCCCGGCACCTGGAGGGAACCGACAAGTTCGCCGATCGACTGCATCGATTTGCGCTGCAGATACGCGCTGACCGCGGCGTTGATTTTCGGGCATAACAGCGGGTCGTAAAAAAGACCGGTACCTATGCCCACCGCGCTGGCGCCGGCGATCAGAAATTCCAGCGCATCCTGCGCGTTCATGATGCCGCCCTGACCGATGATCGGAACGTTGTGGCGGCGCGCAACCTGGTAGACCTGGTGTACTTTCAGCAGTGCTATGGGTTTTATCGCCGGGCCCGACAGTCCTCCCTGAACGTTGCCGATGACCGGCGTCCGGGATTCACTGTCAATCGCCATGCCCATGACCGTGTTGATTACGGCCAGGCCGTCGCTGCCGGCCTCGATGCAGCGCCGCGCGTTTTCCCCGATATCGGTCTGATTCGGCGAGAGCTTGGTAATCAGTGGTTTCGTCGTGACCGCGCGGCAGGCGGCGACGACGCGCGCGGACATTTCCGGGTAATTGCCAAAAGCGACGCCACCCTCCTTGATATTCGGGCACGAAATGTTGATTTCTATGGCATCGATCGGCGAATCGTCGAACCGCCGTGTTACCTCGACATAATCCTCGATGGTCGACCCGCAGACATTTGCCAGGAAACGGGTTTCGGCAAAATCCAGCTGCGGCAGAATGCCGTTTATCACGACCTCCACGCCGGGATTCTGCAAGCCGATGGCATTGAGCATGCCGGCGGGTGTCTCGGCCACGCGGTGTGGCGGATTGCCGAGACGGGGTTCGAGCGTCGTGCCCTTGAGCGCGATCGCCCCGACATCGCGGTTGGAGAAACCCTCGATCCGGGTGTACTCCTCGCCGAATCCGACGCATCCGGACAAAAGTACGATCGGCGACGAAAATTCAACGCCGCAAAACTGTTGCCGGAGATTTGCGTGCGGACCTTGAGGAGCGGAGCTCATGCCGGGATGCCATGTCGGGTATGGGCGCATATTCTGCTACGCCGCGCGGCGATAATCCATGCCGCGACGGCGGCGCTTCCAGATCAGACTTTCGCCGGCGCTGCGGACAGGGGTATCGTGGCGCGGACAATTGCGTGGCAAGCCGAACCCCGGGGGCTTTGTGTTTAACCTGATCTTGTTCGAGCCCGAAATTCCGCCCAATACCGGGAACGTGATCAGGCTGTGCGCCAATACGGGAATCGCGCTGCATTTGGTCGAGCCGCTCGGCTTCGACCTCGACGATGCGCGTCTGCGGCGTGCCGGGCTCGACTACCGTGAATATGCCAGCGTCGTCGTTCATCCGGATCTCGAGGCCTGTTTGCGTGACCTCGGGTCGGCGCGGCTGTTTGCATTGTCGACGCGTGGTGGCGCACGTTACGACAAAGTCGGATTCCGCCGCGGAGATGCGCTGATTTTCGGACCGGAAACGCGCGGGCTGCCCGCCGCAGTGCTCGAGTCCGTGCCGCCCGGACAGCGTCTGCGCATCCCGATGCGCGAAGGCAGCCGCTCGCTCAATCTCTCGAACGCGGCGGCTGTCGTGGTATTCGAAGCATGGCGGCAGAGCGGTTTTGCCGGCGGCCGCTAGCGATGCGTTCAGCCGAGCGGAAATTCCGGCCGCAGATCGCGCGCCATCAGTGCTTCCACTGCCGACGACGGTGACTGGTCCTCATAAAGGATGCGATAGATCTGTTCGGTGATCGGCATATCGACAGCCTGGCGATGGGCAACCTGCCACACGGCGCGCGCTGCCTGAATTCCTTCTACCACCTGCCCGATCTCGGTCTGCGCCTCGGCGACGCTTTTCCCGGCCGCGAGCATCAGGCCCATCCGCCGGTTGCGCGACAGGTCGTCGGTACAGGTCAGCACGAGATCGCCCATTCCCGCCAGACCCATAAAGGTCTCACGCTGTGCACCCAGGGCGACTCCGAGGCGCATCATTTCGACGAGCCCACGGTTTATCAAAGCGACCCGGGTGTTGGCGCCAAAACCCAGCCCGTCGGAAATCCCGGCGCCGATTGCCAGCACGTTCTTGACCGCGCCACCGACTTCGACGCCGCTGATATCGCTCGAGGTGTAAGCGCGAAACGCCTCGCTGGACAGCGATTCTGCGAGTTCGCGAGCAAACCCGGCATCGCTCGATGCGACGGTCATTGCGGTGGGCAGACCCGCGCCGACTTCCTTGGCAAAGGTCGGCCCTGACAGTACGGCCAGCGGAACGCCCGGCCCGAGCACGTCTTCGGCAACCTGGTGCGGCAGTTTGCCGGTCTCGAGTTCGAAACCCTTGGTGGCCCAGGCGATTCGGGTTGCAGCGTCGCAAAGCGGTGCGATCTGCTGCAACATTTCGCGAAACGCATGGCTCGGAACGACAACGAGAATATCGCGTGCGCCGGCCAGGGCCTTCCCGAGGTCGGCCTCAACCGACAGGTTTGGCGGGAACGGCGCATCCGGCAGATAGCGCTGGTTCAGACCAGCCTGGGCCATCGCAGCCATTTGCGCCGGATCACGTCCCCACAAGACCGTGGGGCGTCCGGCACGGGCAAACTGGATAGCGAGGGCGGTTCCCCACGAGCCCGCGCCAAGAACCGCGATTTTTGTCTGGTCGGAGGCGATGGTCAGGCGCTCCCGGCGGCCGGTCCGATCTCCTCACGCGACTGCTTGTAAAGACGGTCGAAGTTGACCGGCTGCAGCAGCAGCGGGGGAAATCCGCCCTTGACGACCATGTCGGAAACAACCTCACGCGCATACGGGTACAGCATCGACGGGCAATAGACTCCCAGCAGTTGTTTGAGCTGTGCATCGTCGCAATTTTTGAACGTGAAAAGGCCTGCCTGCTCGACCTCGACCAGATACACGGTTCGGTCTCCTTCGGCGACTTCGACATGCACTTTTAACGTCACTTCGCGAAGATCGCCCTCAATCAGCGTCGTGCTGGTGGAGAAGTTTATGTTCAATTCCGGTTGCCATTTATTGAGGTCGCTGAAAATCCCCGGCGTACTCGGCGACTCGAACGAGCAGTCCTTCAGGTAGAAGCGCTGAAAGTGGATCTGCAGCCCGGTGTTTTCCTCGGCGGCGGCGCCCTGTTGATCAAGTTCGTTGTCAGCCATATCCAAACCCTTTTTGTGTCAGTAACCGTTTGAGTCAATTGGCGAACCGGCGGTTCAGGCCGGTTCCTGCAATATCCGGTCGAGTTCACCGCTTTGTTCGAGGGCGAACAGCTCGTCGCAACCGCCAATGTGACGACTGCCGACAAAAATCTGTGGCACGGTGCGCCTGCCGGTCAGCTCCAGCATCTCGTCGCGCACGCCTGGTTCGGTATCGACATCGCGAAGCTCGGCATCAACGCCTTTCGATTCGAGCAGGCGCCGCGCCCGGGCGCAATAACCGCACCAGTTGCTGTGATAGATCCGGACCGCAGGACGCGCGTCGTTCAAGGCTTGTTGCCCTTGCGCTTCTTGCTACCCCCCTTCTGGCGGGTCTCCAGTGGCAAATTTTCCTGCCGCCAGGCGGTCAACCCGCCACGCAGGTTAAACACCTGGTCGAAGCCGTCGCGGTGGAGGCGGGCAGCGATACGCGAGGACGCCATGCCCGAATCGCAGCAGGTGATCAGCGCTGTCTGGCGGCGTTTTCGCAGGCGTTCTATGCCCTGGTCGATCATATCCGGCGCCAGGTGCTCGGAATTGATGATATGGCCTGCGTCGAACTGCTCGCGACTGCGGGTGTCAAGAACGATTGCGCCCTGGTTGATCAGGCGCACTGCGTCAGCCGGCCCGATCTCGTTAAAACCGCGCGAGCGAAGCCGGATTTCATAGCCAATGACCATGATTGTCATGATGACGGCCGCTGCGACGAGCCACGGATGGCCGCCGGCAAATTCGATAAAGCCTTCCATTGAATAATTGCTGCTGCGAATGCTGGAAAAACGGGGCGGCGATTATAGCAGTAATAGACGCGACGAGGCGCGAGACATTACTGCTTGAGCCCGGCGCGCAACCCACTACACTGTGCCCGATCATGAGGTCGCGCCTACTAGCCACTATCACCGCCTTTTTGCTCGCCGCCGCTGCGGGCACGATTTCTGCCGCTGACGAGGAAGCCGAGCTCGAGGCATTGCGCGGGCGGATGGCGGACCTGCGGCGGGCACTCGAGTCCGACCAGAGCGAGCGCAGCGTGGCGGAAACCGAATTGCGCCGGGCCGAAACGGATATCGGTGAGCGCATGGCGTCATTGCGCCGGCTGCGCGCGCAGCAGAGCGACACCACCCGGCGGCTCGATGCCCTGGACCGGGAGCGGGTTGTCCTTGAGGGCCGCATCGGGACGGAACGCGACAGCCTCGCCGCCCAGATCCGCGCGGCCTACATGTCCGGCCGGAATGAGCGGCTTAAATTACTTCTAAATCAACAAGATCCGGCCAGTCTCGGGCGCATGGTCGTGTATTACGGCTATTTGAACCGGATGCGGCGGGACACGATTGACAGCGTTTCCGTGGATCTGGGGCGGTTGAATACCGTGGCGGCGGAACAGGAAACCGAGGCGGTGCGGCTCGGGCAACTGGAGCAACGCCAGGCCCGCGAGCTGGATGAACTCGAGCAGGCGCGCGCCCGCCGCGTCGAAGTCCTGGCCCGGGTCGACGCCAATATTCGCGAAAAGGGAGACGCCATTGCGGAAATGGAAACACAGGCCGCGACCCTGGAGAAGCTGGTCGAGGAATTACGGGAGGTATTGCGCGACTTTCCGGTGGAGGCGGATGCGCCGTTTGCCGAGGTCAAGGGGCAGCTCGTATGGCCGCTGCGCGGCAGACTGCTAAAGGACTTCGGTCAGCCGCGCGCCCACGGCCGCCTGAAATGGGACGGTGTGCTCGTCGGCGCAGACCAGGGCACCCAGGTCAGGGCTGTCTATCATGGCCGGGTAGCCTATGCCGACTGGCTGACCGGACTGGGACTACTGGTGATACTGGAACACGGCGACGGCTACCTGACGCTCTACGGTCACAACGAAAGCGTTTTCAAAAGCGTTGGCGAGTGGGTGGCCCCGGGTGAGACAATCGCTGAAGTGGGCAATTCGGGCGGTCAGGCCCAGCCCGCACTGTATTTCGAGATTCGCCAGGGGAAGCAGCCGCAGAATCCGCATCGCTGGTTCGCCGACCGCCTGGCACGACGCTGAGGCCGTTTTACCTAACGCCGCAGTAGTCTGCCATTACCAGGACCATATGCTATCTTGAGCAAGTAAGACGGCTCGGAGGTAACCTTGAGCTTACGCGTACGCAGCATACTCGCAGTGTCTATCGGTACGATTCTCGGGCTGAGTCTTTCGCTCGGCTCGGTCGTGTTCGCAGATCGTCAAACCGACGCAGAGCAGTCGGAATACTTGCTTCCGATCGAGCAGGTGCGGCTGCTGGTCGAGGTCCTGGAGCGGGTCAAGGCCGATTATGTCGACGATGTGACCGACGAGCAGCTGATCGAGGACGCGATTCGCGGCATGGTGTCGGGTCTCGACAAACACTCGGCATTTCTCGACAGCGATGAATACGCTGACATCCGTATTAGCACGACCGGCGCCTATTCCGGAGTCGGGCTGGAGGTTGCCGTAGACGACGAGCTCGTCAGGGTCGTGACCCCGATCGATGCCACCCCGGCCGCCCGGGCAGGCATTGCCGCAGGCGACGTCATTCTCAGCGTCGACCATATTCCGGTCACCACCGATAGCCTCGACAGCACGATATCGAAGCTTCGCGGCGAGCCCGGGACGCTGGTTTCGCTGGGTATCCAGCGTAAAGTCAATGCCGAGGTCGTGAGTTTCGATCTGACCCGCGAGCTGATCCATGTCACCAGCGTCCGCTCACGGCTGCTTGAGCCGGATTACGGATATCTGCGCATCACGCATTTCAGCGAGACAACCGGGCGCGAAGTGCGCTCGTCGGTCAACGCCCTGCAAAACAGTAACGACGGTCCGCTCAGGGGGCTGGTACTGGACCTCAGAAACAACCCCGGCGGGGTGCTGGATGCGGCCGTGGCGGTGTCCGACGCGTTCCTCGATACCGGCGTCATCGTGACCGCCGACGGCCGTGTTGACGAGGCGCGATTTCGCATGGATGCACACCAGGGCGACATCATCGGTGGCGCGGCGCTGGTCGTTCTGGTGAATTCCGGTTCTGCTTCGGCGTCCGAGATCGTGGCGGGCGCATTGCAGGACAACGGCCGCGCGACCATCGTCGGCGGCACCACGTATGGCAAGGGTTCGGTGCAAACCGTGATGCCGCTCTCCAAGGGCCGGGCGATCAAGCTGACGACTTCGCGCTACTACACTCCCTCCGGCGGTTCGATTCACGACCGCGGAATCGAACCGGATGTTGCTATTCAGCGCGATCTGACTGATCGCACGGTGATTACGCCGACGCGTGCCGAGCCGGAGTTCGACTCGGACATCGAGTTTGCGCTCGATACGTTGAAGAGCAACAGACGCATCGTCCAAAGCAAGGCGGAGTGATCCGGCGCGCAGCCGTTTGTGCTGGCCTGACCGCGTTCCTGTTTGCCACGTCCATTTGCGGATCTCCCGCGTCCGCGGCTTCCGCCTATGTTGCGATTATCATTGACGATATCGGCTACCGCCGCGCCGAGGGACGGCGCGCGGTTGCCCTGCCCGGCGCGGTCACGCTGGCAATCCTGCCGCATACCCGATTCGGAGCGGACCTGGCGCAGGCAGCATATGCCGGCGGCAAGGAAATCATTGTCCACCTGCCATTGCAGCCGGCGGACGACTCGGTCGACCCGGGCCCGGGTGCATTGTGGCTGGACATGAACCGCGAACAGTTCACGGCGGAGTTACTTGCGAGTCTTGCAGCGGTGCCGCATGCGAGCGGTGTCAGCGGCCATATGGGCAGCCTGCTGACCCGTCATCCCGGCCACATGGCATGGCTGATGGCCGCGTTGCGTCGGCGCGGTGATCTCTTTTTCATCGACAGCTACACGACCCCGTCAAGCGTGGCGATACAGCTCGCCGGGGAATTCGACATTGCTGCCGTTCGTCGCGACATCTTTCTCGATACCGATCCCGATCCCGCAGCGATTCGCCTCCAACTCGCGCGGTTACGGGCATTGTCACTTTCGCGCGGCTTTGCCATCGGCATTGCGCACCCGTACCCTGCCACGCTGGATATTCTCGAAACGGCATTGCCAGGGCTGGCCGGGGATGGGATCCGGCTGCTGCCGGCGAGTGCGATTTTGCCGCACGCGAAAGCCATGGCGGCGCGGCAACAAAGTCGCTGACTGGCCGGAACCACGGGTATTTCGTTGAACTTTTTCGTATGCTCTCCGGTCAGGTTACTCAGATCCGGTTGAGCCGCCGCGGAGAGATTGCCGCACGGCGATCAAAACCAGGGCAAACAGGGCGGCGCCGTTTTAAAACTCGATGTCATTGCCGGCGAGGACGTGTTTTTGTCCGTGCCCGTCGCGAAATTCGTCCGGGCCGGTAAACAGGTTAATCATTTGTGGAGGTAGATAATGGACAGGCGTAGATTTCTGAAAATCACAGGCCTGGGGATGGGTACGCTTGCCGTGCCGGTCAGCGGGCGGGTCATCGCGGCAGAGGAATTGCTCTCGCCGGGCGACCTTGCGCACAAGCAGAAGCTCGCCGATGTGGCCCTGGATGCAGCGAAAAAGGCTGGAGCGAGCTACGCCGACGCGCGGGTCGGGCGCTACCTCAACCAGTTTGTCGTGACCCGCGAAAAAAATGTCCAGAATATCGTCAATACCGAATCCTACGGTATCGGCATCCGGGTTATTGCCAATCGCACCTGGGGTTTTGCCGCCACCAATGAAATGAAACCCGAAAACGTGGCCCAGGCGGCGCGTGATGCGGTCGCCATCGCCAAGGCGAATTCGAAGTTTCAGACCAAACCGGTCAACCTCGCGCCGAACAAGGGCGCCGGCAAGGTGTCGTGGGCGACACCGATAAAGAAGAACGCGTTCGAGATTCCGATCAAGGACAAGGTCGACATGTTGATGGAGGTCAACAGCAAGGCACTGGCCAACGGTGCCGATTTCATCAATTCCATTTTCTTCCTCGTCAATGAGCAGAAGTTTTTTGCCTCGACCGAGGGCTCGTATATCGACCAGGATGTGCACAGACTGTGGTCGCCTTTCTTCGTGACTGCCGTGGACAAGGAGACGGGCAAATTCCGCACCCGGCAGAGCCTGTCGCAGCCGGTCGGAATGGGCTGGGAGTACCTCGACGGCGACGCCGCGGAAAAAGTACCCGGCGTGACGACCCGTTACCGCCAGTCCTACGACATGGTCGAAGATGCCATCGCCGCGGCGCAACAGGCAAAAGAGAAACTCACCGCCCCCTCGATCGAACCCGGTAAATACGACCTGGTTCTTGATCCGTCACATTTGTGGCTGACCATCCATGAGTCGGTTGGTCATCCGCTCGAACTCGATCGGGTGCTCGGTTACGAAGCCAACTATGCCGGCACGAGCTTTGCAACGCTGGACAAGTGGAAAAGCGGCGATTTCCAGTACGGCAGCAAACTGGTGAACCTGTACGCCGACAAAATCCAGCCCGGCTCGCTCGGGGCAGTCGCTTACGATGACGAGGGCGTCAAAACCCGGCAGTGGGATCTGGTCAAGGACGGTGTGCTGGTCAACTATCAGGCAATTCGCGACCAGGTTCACATGCTCGACCAGAAGGAATCGCATGGCTGTTGCTATGCGGACAGCTGGTCCGAGGTGCAATTTCAGCGTATGCCGAATGTCTCTCTGGCGCCAGGGTCCAAGCCGCTGACGCCGGACGCGATGATCAAGGACGTCGAAAAGGGAATCTATATCGTTGGCGCGGGCTCGTATTCGATTGACCAGCAGCGCTATAACTTCCAGTTTGGCGGGCAGCTTTTTTACGAAATCGAGAACGGCGAGATCAAGGGAATGGTTGAGGATGTTGCCTACCAGTCCAATACCCAGGAGTTCTGGAATTCCTGTGTCGCATTGTGCGACAAGAGCGACTATCGCCTCGGCGGATCGTTCTTCGACGGCAAGGGCCAGCCCGGCCAGGTCAGCGCGGTATCACATGGCAGTTCGACGACCCGGTTCGATGGCGTCAACGTGATCAATACCGCCCGCAAAATTGGCTGACATTCGGTTTCAGGACGCACACAGAATCCAGAGGTAGACCCATGGCAATTATGAATAAAGACGAGGCGCGCAGCATCCTCGAAAAAGTTATGAAGTACTCGAAGTCAGAGGAATGCGAGGCCAATCTCACCGGCAATGTCGGTGGCAATATTCGTTATGCGCTCAATAGCGTGACGACGGCAGGCCAGGTCAGCAACACTACGCTGGCTGTGCAGTCGGGTTTCGGCAAACGAGTAGGTACCGCGACGATCAACGAATTCGATGATGCGTCGATCGAAAAAGTCGTTCGCAGATCCGAGGAACTGGCCCGGCTCGCGCCCGAGAATCCGGAGTGGGTCAGTATCGAGGGCCCGCACAAATACGCTGAGAGTCGCGCCTATTTTGATTCCTCCAGGTCGATCGACCCCGCTTACCGCGCCGCCGCCGCCGCGGGCAGCATCGAACCGGCGAAGAAAAGCAACTCGACCGCTGCAGGTTTTCTCGAGGATGGCACCAGCTTCCAGGCGATGTTCAATAGCAAGGGGCTGTTTGCCTATCATATCGACACCCTTTGCGACTTCAGCGTCACAATGCGTACCGATGACCTGACCGGTTCAGGCTGGGCGACCAGTTACGCCAACGACGTAAGCCGGCTGGACACGGCGGCGACCTCGCAGCGTGCGCTCGACAAGGCCCTGATGTCGCGCGACGCGAAAGCGCTGGAGCCGGGCAAGTACACCGTCATTCTCGAACCGAATGCCTGCGTCCAGCTTATCTCGAACATGGCCGGCGCGTTCGACGCTAGACTCGCCGATGAAGGCCGCAGCTTTCTGTCGAAAGACGGCGGCGGCACGCGGCTGGGCGAGAAAATGTTCGACGAACGGGTCACGCTTTACTCCGACCCGTTGCACCCGGATGTGCCGGTCGCCGCCTGGGACCAGGACGGCCGGCCGCGCGAACGGGTTGTATGGATTGACAAGGGCGTTGTCAAAAATCTCTTTTATTCGCGCTTCTGGGCGCAGGAGAAAAAGGTCGCCGCAACACCGCCGCCGGCCAATGGCATCATGGAAGGTGGCAAGAAAAGTACCGCGGAGCTGATCAAGAGCACCGAGCGCGGCATCCTCGTTACCCGCCTCTGGTATATCCGTACGGTCGATCCGCAGACCCAGCTTTATACCGGACTGACCCGTGACGGTACGTTCTACATCGAGGGTGGCGAAATAAAGTACCCGGTCAAGAATTTCCGCTTCAACGAAAGCCCGGTGATCATGCTGAACAACCTCGAGGAACTGGGCATGCCCGAGCGGGTGTCTGATGGCAACCCGATAATGATGCCGGCGATGAAGATTCGCGAGTTTACGTTTACGAGTCTTTCGGACGCGGTTTGACGCGGAGCGGGCCGGGACAACCCGTCCCGGCCCATCCACTGTGTGGCGGCCGCAGCGAGAATGCGACTGACCAGGCGGGCGTTGAGATGGAGCGCAGGAATTTTCTTCAATCTGCCGTTCAGCTTGCCGCGGGGCTTGTCTGCGGTGGCTATGCGCTGCCCGCCGCTGCCGCGGATTTCTACTTTACGCGGCTTATGTATGAATCGGGTGACTGGTGGGTGGACGAGCGAATGCCTGCCAATATTCTCGATTCCCTGATCCAGTACACGACGATCAGGGTCGAGGCGGAAGAACGCATCATCCCGCTTGCCGACCCGGCTATGCTGCACGCCCCGTTCTGCTACCTGGCGGGCCACCGACTGGTGGAATTCACATTGCAGGAGCGGGAAAATTTCGCCGCCTATGTCCGCAACGGCGGTTTCGTTTTTATCGACGATTGCAATCATGACATCGACGGGTTGTTCGCACGATCGGTCGAGCGCCAGATGGCGCAGATATTCGGTGCCGATGCGATGCAGCGACTCGCTGACGATCACCCGCTGTACCGCTCTTTTTTCAAATTCGACGAACCGCCCACCACGAGTTTCGAATTAAATGGCTGGGGTGACGACATCGTGCATGACTATTTGCGCGGCATCGAGATCAATGGTCGTCTCGGCGTCCTCTACAGCAACAAGGACTATGGCTGTGAATGGGACTACGACTGGCGCAACAAGCGCTGGCTGGCGGTGGACAATACCCGTTTTGCGGTCAATATCGTGATGTACGCGCTGACCGCGTGATCAGGCGGCCGACCCTTTTGGAGAGAAATCTTGAACGATGTGGCTGAGAGCGATCGCTTACGGGAAAAAATCGGGCAGAGAATCGCCGAACTGGAACAGGTTCGAGCCAGTATTGGACAGGCGATTGTCGGACAGGCGGACGTCATCGAGCAGATGCTGGTCGGGTTGCTTGCGGGGGGGCACTGCCTGCTGGAGGGCGTGCCCGGACTGGGCAAAACTCTGCTGGTAAAGAGTCTTGCCCAGAGCCTGTCGCTGGATTTCCGGCGGGTGCAGTTCACTCCGGACCTGATGCCCAGCGACCTGATCGGAACCGAGATTCTCGAAGAAGATCACGGCACCGGGCGGCGTTATTTCAAGTTCCAGCGTGGTCCGGTGTTCACTCATATTCTGCTGGCCGACGAGATCAACCGCACGCCGCCGAAGACTCAGGCAGCGCTGCTCGAGGTAATGCAGGAGCATAGCGTCAGCTATGGCGGCGAGACACATCATCTCGAGCCGCCCTTTTTTGTTCTGGCCACCCAGAATCCGATCGAACTGGCCGGCACCTATGCGTTACCCGAGGCGCAACTCGATCGGTTTCTGATGCACCTGCGGATTGATTATCCGAGTGAGGCCGAGGAACAGTCGATATTGCGCCTGACTACCGGGAGCCATACTGCTGAGCTGGAGCCGGTGATGAGTCGTGAGGCGCTGCTCGAACTGCAGGCCCTGACCCGCGAGGTCAGCGTGTCCGAGGCGATCATCGAATATGTGGCGCGGCTGGTCCGGGCGACACGTCCGGCAGACAGCGAAGTCGATGCCGTTCGCCAGTGGGTGCGCTGGGGCGCGGGTCCGCGCGCGGGCCAGGCACTTACCCTGGCGTCCAAGGGGCGGGCACTGCTGCGCGGCCGTTATGCGGTTACCCGCGAGGACGTGACGCGGATGACAGTGCCGGTCCTGCGCCATCGCGTCCTGCTTAATTTCCAGGCCGAGGCCGACCGGCGTCGGGTCGAGGATGTGATCGGACCGCTTCTCGACCAGGTGCCGGCGCCGGGTGAGCAGTGAACGAATCGGCGATCTCGCAATCGCAATCGTTGCTCGACCCGCGATCGCTTGCGGCAATCCGCGATTTGCGACTGGTCGCGCGGCGGGCGGTCGAGGGGTTGCACGCCGGGCAACACCGCAGCCGGGTGCGCGGTTCCGGCCTTGAATTCTCGCAATACCGCAACTACACACCCGGAGACGACCCGCGCCGGGTCGACTGGAAGCTCTACGCGAGGTCGGATCGCTATTTCGTGCGCGAGGCGTACCGTGAGAGTCAGCTCGAAGTATGGCTGGTGCTGGACGTCACCGGCTCGATGCTGCAGGCGTCGGATCAGATAGAAAACTGGCGCCGTTTCGATTGCGCCCGGTGCCTCGCTGCCAGTCTCGCCTGGCTAGCTAACGAACATGGCGATGCGGTTGGTCTGCTGACTATCGGCGGTCGCCGCATCAGTCTGTTGCCGCCGCGCCCGGGCCAGGCGCAACTGGATCGGCTATGCCGCGAGCTGACATCCGCAGAGGCGTCAGGCGCGCAACCGGTCGCGCCGCAGCTCGAGCCACTCTGGAATCGATTGCAACGACCGGCAATGCTGGTGCTGATCAGTGATTTCCTCGACGAGAGTCAGGAAATGTGTGACATGGCGGTAAGGTTGGCTGCTGCTGGCATGGACACGGTTGCGTTGCAGCTGCTTACGCGTGCCGAGGAGGAGTTTCCGTTCCACGGTGGCCTGCGGCTACGCGATCCCGAAACCGGTCGCTTTTGCGAGGTGGATGCCGATCTCGTGCGCGGCGGCTACCGGCGCCGGTTCGAGGCCGCGAATCAGCGTCTGCAGCGGACTTTGCTGGCGGCAGGTGTGGAGCACCACCGGATGCAGATCGAACAGCCTCTTGACCGGATGCTGTGGGAGTTTCTGCGCTACCGTCAGGAGAAAGCGTATTAGGCGGGTGGACAAATGAGCGGTTTCGTATGGCAATACCCCGCCGCGCTGATTGCGCTGGCCGGCGTCGTAGTGCCGCTCATCATCCATTTGCTTGATCGCGGCAGTGCGCGCCAGCTCGATTTCGCCCCACTTTATCTGCTCGATGACCTGCCGCGCGCGAGCCTGCGCCGGTTACGCCTGCGCGAGCGTCTGTTGTGGCTGCTACGCAGTTTGCTGGTGGCCACGGCAGCCATGCTCCTTGCGTTGCCGGCGTTGCGGCCCGCGCTGGTGCCGGCGCAGGCCTGGTTGCTGGTTGAGCCAGGCCTCGAAGACGAGGTAGACGCGACTCTGGAGCTGCTGTCGCAGCGCTGGGAAATCGATGCGGGCGAAATCGAGGTGCGCTGGCTCGAGCCTGGATTCGCAGTGTGGACCACACCGCCGCAGGAGCGCCAACACGGAATTTTTTGGGATGTCCTGCTTGCGGCTGACACGCGATTGTCAGCGGGGGCCCGGCTCGCGGTCATCGCTGATCCCCAGGCTGACGATCTCGGGCCGGTGCGGCCGCGTTTGTCGCGATCAGTGGAATGGCTGACGACTGGCGCTGACGATCGGCTCTCGCCACCTGGCGAGAACGTTCCGTCGCTGGCTGTCTATGTCGATGCCGCCCCCGCGCGTTCCGACCTGATACCGATTCTGACGGCGGCCGTTGCGGCATGGCAGCGTGGACTCGACGCAGCGGTTGTCATGGTCGATGCGCCGGCGGGTGCCGACTGGATCCTGTATGCGCCCGCTGGTGCCTTGCCTGAAGCGGTCGAGCAAGCCGTCGCTCAAGGCGCTTTGCTGCTTACCGATTCGCCCGCCTCCGGCGGGGCGCCCGCAACCTCCGGGCATGTCCTCGGGCGGGAACGAATCGGTTCGGGGCTGTGGCTGCGCCAGCCGCAGGACTGGACGGCGCTACTGGCCGGTTCCAGGGATTTTGCCTTCCCTCTGCGGCTGTGGCGCGATCTTGGCGCTGCCCGGCTCGAGCCGTTACCGCGGGGAATTGCAATCACGGCGGACCAGGCGACAGCGGCAACCGGGGCCGTGCAGCGAGAGCCGACGCCGCACTCGCTCGCGCCGTTTCTCGGCATGCTGTTGCTGTGGCTGCTGGCGCTGGAGCGCTGGTTCAGTGGCCGCGTGGCCGCCGGGAGAAAGTCATGACCGCGCGCGGGCTGCTTTTCGAGCTTGCGCGCAAGCTGCGAATCCGTGCTCGCGCGGTGACCGCGATCGAGGTGCTGGCGGTTGCCGTCGCAGTGGCTTTGCTGTCCGCAACCGTGGATGCCAACGCCGGGTCAACCTTGCTGGGCGCGCTTGTTGCCGGCTTGTTCGTGGGCGCATGGCGTTGGCGCACTACCAGTGATAACCGGCTCAGCCAGGGTATCGTGGCGCGCCGCCTTGACGTTGCCTTTGCCGGCCTCGAGGACAGCGCGGAGTTGTTGTTGCGCGAACGTCCCGGGCTGGGCCGGCTGGAGAAACTGCAGCGCGAGATAATTGCTGCGCGTTTGACGCAAATACCCGAGTCCGCGCTGCGCAAGGCCGCCCAACGGGTGTCTCTGAAGACGTTGTGGCCGGCCCTGATGTTCCTTGCTGTGGCGGTTCTTGCGGCGGTGTTCGTAGTCCGCGAGCCGGGAGCGGCGGGCCGCCCGGTTGACTCTGGCGACGCCAACCCCGAAATGGCCGCAATCACGTTGCGGGCTGTCGAGATCAGCGTGCGGCCGCCGCCCTATACCGGGCTGGCCGCGTATCGGGCGGATGCCGACGCCACGGTGCAGGAAGCGGCGGTGTTGCGGTGGCGAATACAGTTTGGCGGTAATCCTGACGCAGTTTCTCTCGGTTTTGACGACGACTCGATGCTCGATTTGACGATCGACGCCGACGGGGTCTGGGTGAGCGATGAGTTGCCCGCGCGCGCGGCGCTGTACCGTATCGAGACCGCACCGCGGTCCGGGTCGGCAGAGCGCCTGCACCGGATAAGGGTGGTCCGCGACGAAGCTCCGCTGTTGAACTGGCGCTTTCCCGCCAACAGTGTCGTCGATGTGGCGGCACTGTCAGCAAAGGCGATGAGGGTGACACTACGGGTTCGCGACGACTACGCCGTGGCCAGTGTCAACGCCGTTCTGACGCTGGCGCGTGGCAGTGGTGAAAACGTCCGGTTTCGTGAGTTGACGCGGCAGATGCAACGTGACGACGGCGATGCGACGGATGCCGAATACACGCTCGATCTCGACTTCGAAGAGCTGGGAATGGAGCCGGGGGACGAGCTTTTTGTCAACGCCGAAGCTCATGACAATCGTGAACCCGAGGCGAATCAAACTCGATCGGCAACACTGATTTTTCGCTGGGCAGGAGGTAGCTCCGCCACCGCGTCGATGGACGGCGGACTCGCGCTCGACGTGTTGCCGGAGTACTTTCGCAGCCAGCGGCAGATCATTATCGATACCGAACAACTGATCGCGGATGGCGAGCGCCTGAGCCGGCGCGAGTTTGCGAATGAGGCCCAGGCGCTTGCCCAGGATCAAAAATTGCTGCGTCTGCGCTACGGCCAGTTTCTCGGCGAAGAGATGGTCCGCGACATCGGTCCGGGCGCTGAGCCCGATAGCGCCGAAAGCGAACATGCCGATGAGCATGGTCACGAAGAATCGGCCTCCGCGAATGCTGCAGAAATCGATCCCATGGAATATTTCGTCCATAGTCATGATGTCGCGGAGCAGGCGACGTTGTTTGATGAGCAAACGAAAACCCTGCTCAAACAGGCTCTCGGCAACATGTGGGATGCGGAGTTGCACCTGCGGCTTGCAGATCCGCAGGCGGCATTGCCGTTTGAAAATGCTGCGCTTCGGTATCTCAAGGAAGTGCAACAAAGCTCCCGGATCTATCTGCGCCGGGCTGGTTTTGCCCCGCCCCCGGTTGACGAGCAACGCCGTCTGGGCGGCGAGCTGGACGACCTGCGTGAGCACAGCGAACACGATCTCGTCCCTCCCGCTGCGGGGCGCGAGTGGCGTGATCTTTTCGCGGCCCTTGCAGATCGCGAACGCACGCGAACCTGGTTGTCCGGCGACGATGGCGAACGATTTGGCGATTTCATTGCCGCCGGCGAGGTAAGCGACGAGCTGCGGCTGACCGTGCTCGAACTTCTGGACTCTCTGCGCCGCGACCCTGGTTGCGAACCCTGCCGCGCGCAGCTGCGAGGTCTGGCGCTGGCGCAGCTGCCGCAATGGGTGCCGCTGCCGTTGCCGCGCGAAGGCGCCAATGCGCAAATCGAAGCGGCCTTCCGCGAGGCATTGCCCGGTGAAGAGCGATGAGCGCGAACTGGGTCGCATGGGGGGGCCTCGTTGCCGCCTCGGTGGCGGCGGCCTACGCCGCCCGCGGTGTATTCGGAGCGCGCCGGCGCACGATTGCGATGCTGGTCGTAATCGCGAACATCGCGGCAGTGTTGGTTACGGCCTGGCTGGCGTTGGCGGCGGCGCGCCCCGCGGCCAACGGTACGGAGTGGCTCCTGACCGCCGGCTCCGAACGCAATGCCGGCTTGCGCCCGGCATTCCAGCCGGTCGATGTTTATCCGGATCGGGAGCTACCCGGTGTCGAGTCGCTGGCCGATCCCGTGCGGCTGAAGCTGGACCCGGCTTTGCAGCGTCGGTTTGCGGTGTCCGGATGGGGTCTTTCGCGTGAACACTTGCGCGGCGCAGGCGCGGCGGCACTGGAACGCTTTGATGCCGCGGTTCAACCCGCGGGCGTGGCCCGGCTTGACTGGCCACGACGTGTGCGCGAGGGGTCGCCAATACGGCTTTCCGGCGCGGTTGTCGGGGTGGATCGCGCCCGCATCCGCGCGCTACTCGGCGACCACGAACTCGGGATCGCTGCGACCTCCCCGGAGGGGCAATTCGCGCTTGATTTACTCGCACCGTTGCCGGGCCGGTATGCGCTTGATCTGCAGGTAATCGACGAGGATGACCGTATGGTCGATCGCGGTCCGATACCGCTGCGGGTCACTGCCGCGCCCCGTCTCAATGTGCTGGCGCTAGCCTCTTCGCCATCGTTCGCGTGGCGTTATTTGAAAAACTGGCTCAGCGACAACGAAGCCGGTCTGCTGTTGCGTACCCGGGTAAGCCAGGAGCATTTCCTCGAGCAGCGTCACGACATGGATGCGGCAATGTCGGCCGGCAACCTCGAAGCTGCGATGCTGGCAAAATTCGATATCGTTGTCGCCGACGGCGAGGCCTGGTCGATGCTGGCGATCGCGGCGCGTGAACGCATCGAGCGCCAGGTGCGCGACAAGGGTCTCGGCCTGCTGCTGTTGGTCGATGAAACATCCATGGCGGCAGCGGAGACGTTCCCCGCGCAGGCACCTGAACTCATCGCGGCAGCGCCGCGCGCGGATACGCGCCTGCGCTCGGTCAATTCGCCGCCGTTGCCCCTGATCGATCTCCCGGCTCTGGCGGTAACCGGCGCAACGGGTGTCTGGGAAGATGGCGACCGGCTGCCGGTCGCTGCGTTTACCGGGTCGGGAGCCGGGCGGATCGGGTTGGCCCTGCGATTGCCGGTCTATCGCTGGGTGCTCGAGGGCAAGGCGGATGCATATGCCCGCTATTGGCAGCACCTGCTCGCCGCGATTGCGCGTCCGCAGCCGGCCGGACTGACTCCGCAACCGTCGTCCCGCTTGCCCGTTGTCGGAATGCGGCTGGAACTCTGTTTCGATGCAGCGGTCAACCCGGAGGTAGAACTGGTCGGTCCGGACGGTTCCGCGGAGGGGCTGGTCACGTATCGCCGGCCCCGCGGGTCGTGCGCTTTGGTGTGGCCGCGCACTGCCGGCTGGCACGGTCTGCGCACGGCTGAGGCGACCGACTTTTTCTACGTTTATGGCGCCACAGACTGGAAGGGTTTGCAGGCAGCCGAGAGAATTGCGGCAACGCACGAAAATACGGCCGCGCGCCCGCGATCTTCGGCGCGCCCGGGCTGGAATCCGCCGCCGCAGCTTGGATATGTACTACTTCTGGCGCTTTTGGGGTTTCTTTGGTGGGAGCAAAAACGGCGTCCGGTGCGGCTTGTAAAGCCTGAGGCGGACGGCGCATAGTGGGCATGCCCAAAACAGACGAATAAGGAGAACGGGCTATGTGGGGACGACGACGGCCTTTCGCCGCGACGCTGATGACACTGCTACTGGCAGTGATGGCCGCCGGTTGTGCGAGTACTCAAGCGATCGACGTAACATCCGAGATGACCGACGCCCAGTGGGCTGACAACATCAAACCCGGCGACAAGGTGGTTGTCGACACGGTTGACGGCAACCACATGGAATTCAAGGTGGCGGTTGTGGAACCCGGCTGGATTATCGGCGATGGCGAGCGGGTGCGGCGCGAGGACATCAGCTCGCTGGAAGTGCGCCGGCGCGGATTCAACAAGTGGTTTGCCGAGAGTAACTTCGATGGCGGCGGGGTTGCCTATACTGCGGTCATCGGCGTTCTTGTCGTTTTGGCTTTCGCCGCATTCTGACGTGGCGTAGCTACTACCTGCAGAACATGATGGGACGGTCCGCAGACGACGGCTCCTGTTACGCGGTGATTTTTACCTCGCGGCTGCGAACCGCAGATCCCGCCTACGAGGATATGGCCGAGAAAATGCTTGCGCTGGCGACCGCGCAACCGGGGTTCGTGAGTTTCGAATCCGCGCGCGACGAGGGCAGCCTGGGGATCAGTGTTTCGTACTGGCGTGACCGTGACTCGCTATTGGCATGGCGCCGCGACGCCGAGCATCTGCTGGCGCAGCAACTCGGCCGGGAACAATGGTATGCGCGCTATCGGGTTCGGGTAGTACGCATCGAGCGTGATTACCAATGGAGCCGCGATGCATCGCCGCCCGAGGCCGGTCATGACGGCGGATGAATCAAGGCCCGAACGCGGCGGCGCCGAAGTGCTTGCGCTGAACGCGGACATGAGCCGACGGGTCGTTGTCGATTCGACCCGGATGGAGTGGCAACCGAGCCCGAGCGCTACAGTGTGGCGCAAGCGTCTGCATCTTTACGGCCGGGCGGAGTCTGCCCAGGTCACCTCGATTGTGCGCTATGACCCCGGTGCGACCTTCCCCGCTCATGATCACCCGGGCGGTGAGGAAATACTCGTGCTGGACGGCATATTCTCGGACGAGCACGGCGATTGGGGGCGCGGTAGCCATCTGCTCAATCCGGAAGGTTTTCGCCATGCGCCATTTTCGCGCGAGGGCTGCCTGATATTCGTCAAGCTGCAGCAGTATGCCGGTTCGGGGCGACGCCACCAGGCAATCCGTGGCGATACCGTGGCACGGCAACCCGGAGACACTGCAGGCGTCGAGGTACGCAGCCTGTACCGGCAGCAGGGCTTCCCGCAACAAATCTGGATGGAAAATTGGGCGGCCGGGACGAGCGTTGAGCGTAGTTACCGCGACGGTGTGGAGATGCTGATTGTCGCTGGCAGCCTTGATGAGGCAGGCTCGGTGCATCGCAGCGGTACCTGGCTGCGTCTGCCTGCCGCCACCGAAGTAGCATGGCATAGCGTCGGCGGCTGTCATTTGTACCTGCAAAGCGGGGCCATACCGTCTTTGCATTCGACAGCCTCGGAGGGAGGAACTGGATGAGCGAAAAGGACACGCCGGCCGCAGGAACGGTCGGATGGTTCGATCTAACGGTTGACGATGCGGCGGCGCTGCAGGATTTTTACGCGAGCGTCGTAGGCTGGTCGGTGCAGCCGCAATCGATGGGTGACTATGACGATTACACGATGACGGTGCCTGGCAGCGGGCAGGCGGTGGCCGGTGTTTGCCATGCGCGTGGCCCCAATGCGGATTTGCCGGCGCAATGGCTGATGTACATCAACGTGGCGGATCTGGATGCAAGCATCCGGACATGCCAGGAGCGCGGCGGCGCGCTGATATCGGGACCAAAGACGATGGCCGGTTACGGGCGTTACTGTGTGATCCGGGATCCGGCCGGGGCCGTCGTGGCTCTGTTCGAGCCCACACCCGGCTGAGGCCGGCGCGCTGCGCATCGTCGTCAAACCGGCGCAGTTACTGGTGACGATCGCGCTCGCCGGGATGTGTGTTGCCGCGCTGATTCTGGGGCCGGGGCGGTGGACAAGCGAGCATAGCGACGGGCCGAAAACGGCCGCGGATGCGCGCCAGGCGATCCGCCTGGCGGCGCTGAATGAGTCCGCGCGAGTGATTCGCGAAGGCGATACGGCATTTCTGGCGCGGATAGAACTGGACGGCGAGCGGCGCATCCCGGGACTGGATGGCGACACCTACCAGCATTGTTTTGCCGCGGTAGCCGCTACGGTTTCGATTTCCAACGATCCGCGTCTCTATCCGGACAGCGATCCGCGTCGCTATGAACTCTATTTCGAAGTGTTTAACGCCGCCGTGCTGCAACACCTGACTGGCAAGTTCGAGTCTGACTGCCCGGCGGCGCAGCGCTGACCAAACGGTCTTCAGGTACGGGTGAGTCGCTATAATTGCGCTGCCGCCGCGGCTGGCGGCCGGACTGGCGGGAAAAACAATGTTGCACTCGATTCATCATGTCGATTTCCTGGTGCGCGACCTCGATACTGCGATCAGGCGCTGGCGAGAGGTGCTTGACCTCGACTGCGAAACGCGCGAGAGCCTGCCGCAACGTGGCATCGACACCGCGTGGTTTCAGATTGGCGCAACCTGGCGGGTACTGTTGCAGCCGACCGATCCCGAGAGCCCGCCGGGCCGCCACCGCGCGGAGCATGGCGAAAGCGTATTCCTGCTGTCGTTCGGAGTCGATGACCTGGATGCGGCGGTTGCGGTACTGGAAAACCGCAACGTTGTCTGTGGGGCGGAACGATCGGGTCTCGACGGCTGGCCGATCGTGGATGTCGACGCCGCTGTCGGCGGCTCCACCACGATTCGGCTGACCGGGTCGCGCCGCTGATGAGCGGGCAGCGAATCGCGGTGATCGGCGGCAGTCGCGGGATCGGCCTTCAGCTGACCATCCAGGCGCTGGCGGCCGGGCACAGTGTGAGCGGGCTCGCGCGCCAACCCGAGGCTTGTACTGTCACGGATGAGCGGCTCGAGCTCGTTGCAGGTGATATACGCGATGAGGCCGTCCTCGCGCGCGTATGCAGAGGGTGCGACGCGGTCTGTGTCTGCATCAGCGTTGCGCCAACGCGCGCACCGGTCGACACTTTTTCGTCAGGGGCACGGGCATTGCTGCCTTTGCTCGAGCGCCACGGACCGTCGCGGTTGCTGGTCGTGACCGGTATCGGCGCGGGTGAGAGCCGCGGACATGGCGGCTGGTTCTATGACCACGTCCTGCAGCCGCTGTTGCTTGGACAGATGTATGCCGACAAGGACCGTGAGGAGGCGTTGGTCAGGCGCAGTGAGCTCGACTGGCTCCTGGTGCGGCCGGGACGCCTGACCAACGGTCGCTGCCGCGGCAAGTATCGCGCCACCAATACGGTACAGGGGTTGCGTGGCGGCTCGATTTCGCGAGCGGACGTCGCTCACTTCATGCTCGGCGAATTAGAGCGGCCACGTTATCATCGCGATGCGGTACATCTCTTTTACTAAAAGGCTGTGGAGGCAAGATGATCGTTACGACCACCCCACATATAGAGGGGCGCAAGGTACGCCGCTATCTCGGCGTGGTGACCGGAGAGGCTATTCTCGGCGCCAATTTGTTCAAGGACATGTTTGCCGGGCTGCGCGACATTGTCGGCGGGCGCTCCGCTTCATATGAAAAAGAGTTGCGGCGCGCGCGTGAGATTGCGTTTGAAGAGCTGGAAACCGAGGCACGCGGACGTGGCGCCAATGCGGTCGTCGGTGTGGATATCGACTACGAAGTTCTCGGCGAGCGCAATGGCATGATGATGGTCAGCGTCAGCGGTACGGCGGTGGACCTGGAGTAGCGCAAGCCTCCGTCATGCTGCGTGGTTCTGATATAGTTGCGCGCGATTCGAGACCTCAGGTGTTACCTATGCGTACTGCAATTTTAGCCCTTCCATTTACGCTTTTGATTTTTGCCGCGCTGTTATCCGGGTGCGCGACCAGTCAGACCAGCACCGGCTGGGATCCGGCCCAAAGTGCGACACCTGCAGAGCAGCCTGCCAGCAACCCGGAAGTCGCCGAGGCCATCGCGGCATTCAAGAATGCGGACCCGGGGATGCAGCGGTTTTTTGACAACTCCTATGGTTACGCGGTCTTTCCCGGCGTCGGCAAGGGCGGGCTCGTGGTCGGCGGCGCTTATGGCGGCGGTCAGGTTTTCGAGCAGGGCCGGCTGATCGGCTACGCGACGATTACCCAGTTCACGCTTGGCGCGCAGATCGGTGGCCAGTCGTATCGCCAGATCATCTTTTTCGCCGACAAGGCAAGCCTCGACCTTTTCCGGACCAGCGAATTTAATTTCGGTGCCCAGGCATCGGCCGTGGCCGTGACTGCCGGCGCCGCTTCGAATGCGGCGTACAACAACGGTGTAGCGGTATTTACGTTGCCCCGCGGCGGATTGATGCTGGAAGCGAGTATCGCCGGCCAGAAATTCAGGTACACGCCGAAACCCTGAGCGGGGCCGCTGCGGAGACCGGTTCAGGCATGGGCCGGGAGCGACGGGATGCGCACCGGTAAGCTGCGCGCCCCCCATGTGCCCGGATGCGACTCGAAAACGCCGGGAACCGGGCTCTGGCAGCCGCCGCATCGTCCGCGCTCGTCCAGTTGCCATTGTCCGATCTGATATCCGTCTCGCTCGATCAGCATCGCGCCGCATCGATGGCACCAGGTAGTCGAGCCCGCGGTATCCCTGATATTACCGGTGTAGGCATAGCGAATTCCCTGATCCATCGCGATCCTGCGCGCGCGGTGCAACGTCGACGCGGGCGTCATAGGCGTGTCCTGCATCCGGTAGTCCGGGTGGAATGCGGTGAAATGCATTGGAGTGGCGGCGCCGAGATTCTCGACGACCCAGGCGGACATTTCGGAAATTTCCCGGTCCGAGTCGTTTTCGCCGGGAATCAGCAGCGTCGTGGTTTCCAGCCACACGTCGGTCTCATGCGCCAGATACAGCAGCGTATCGAGCACGGTTGCCAGCCGCCCGCTGCACACCTTTTTATAAAAACGCTCGGTGAACGCTTTGAGGTCGATGTTTGCGGCGTCCATATGGCGAAAAAACTCGCGCCGCGGTTCGGCGCAAATATAGCCGGCGGTCACCGCCACATTGCGTACGCCTTGCAAACGGCACGCCTCGGCCACGTCAACGGCGTATTCGAGGAATATCACCGGATCATTGTAGGTATAGGCAATACTGCGACAGCCGAGTCGGTTCGCGGTGGCCGCGAGGTCTTCGGGCGCCGCGCGGTCGGCCAGTGTGTCCATTTCGCGGGATTTGCTCATGTCCCAGTTCTGGCAGAACTTGCAGGTCAGGTTACAGCCAGCCGTGCCGAAAGACAGCACCGGGGTGCCGGGCAGGAAATGGTTGAGGGGTTTTTTTTCTATGGGGTCTACACAGAACCCGGACGAACGGCCATAGCTGTAAAGGACTACCGCGGCATTTTCGCAGCCACGGACGAAGCACAGACCGCGCTGGCCCTCGTGCATTCGGCAAGCACGTGGACAGACGTCACACTGGACCCGGCCGTCGTCGAGCCGGTGCCAGTAAGTAGTCGGATGAACGGAGCCTGTTCCCGTGTCCATCATCGAGCCTCCCGCCGGAGTCGAAGAGTGTCACTCCCGCCGTGCTGCTAACCCTCCTTATAATACACCCGGGATTGCGTCTCGGAGCAGTGGGAGGTCAGCGTCATGAATACCCGGGAAGCGGCGGTTGCCGGAATGTTTTACCCCGCAAGTGCGGCGCTGCTGAGCGCTCAGGTCGACGATCTGATGGCCGGATATCCGGCCACCGGCGAGGTACCGAAAGCGCTTATCGCACCGCATGCCGGTTATATGTATTCCGGTGCCGTTGCCGGCGCTGTTTACAGCCGCATCCGTGGCGCGGTCGGGATCCGTCGCGTGGTACTGGTCGGACCGTCGCATCGCGTCGCGTTTTCCGGGATTGCAGTGCCGGAATCGCGGGTTTTCCGCACACCTCTCGGCGATGTTGAACTCGATAGCGGCGCAATTGAGCGGCTACTGCGATTGCCCGGGGTTTCGCGGCGTGAGGATGCTCACCTCCATGAACATAGTCTCGAGGTTCATCTGCCGTTCCTGCAGGTCGCGCTCGGCGAATTTCTGTTGATCCCGATGGTGGTCGGAGCGATGGCGGCGGAAAGCGTGGCACTGGTGCTAGAGTCGCTGTGGGGCGGCAGTGAAACGCTTGTCGTCGTCAGCTCCGACCTCAGTCATTATCATCCCTACGCCGAGGCCCAAGCGATTGACGCCGCGACCAGCCGCGAGATAATCGGTTTGCGCGGGGCGCTCGGCCCGCAACAGGCCTGCGGCTGCACCGGTATCAACGCGTTGCTGCATATTGCCGGCGGGCGTGGTCTTGCGATCGAGGAAGTCGACCGCCGTAATTCCGGCGACACCGCCGGGCCACGCGACCAGGTCGTGGGCTATGCCGCCTATGCATTGTATGAACATTGATTCGGAAAACGGCCGGCTGCTGCTGCGGCTGGCACTGCATTCGATCGAGTATGGCCTCGCCCATGGCCGCGTCATTGCGGTCGATATTGATCAGTATGTGGCGGCATTGCGGCAACCGCGGGCTTGTTTCCTGACCCTGACCGAGGGCGGGAATCTGCGCGGTTGCACCGGGACCCTCGAGCCGGTGCGGCCGCTGGTCGAGCAGGTTGTCGAGGCTGCTTATTCGACGGCGTTCCGCGATCCGCGATTCACGGCATTGCGCGCCACGGAGCTCGACCGCCTCGAACTGGAGCTGGCGGTGCTCGGGCCACTGCAACGCCTGCAGGTTGCGACAGAGGACGAGCTGATCACGGTTCTCGAGCCGCGGATCGACGGGGTAGTGCTGGAGGGGGACGGCCGCCGCGCCACTTTTCTGCCCAAGGTGTGGCAGCAATTGCCCGAGCCGCGGGAATTTCTCCGTCATTTGCGCCACAAGGCGGGCTTGCCGGAACATGGCTGGCCCGCGGACATCCGTGTATCGCGCTACCGCACGGAGACTTTTTGCGCCAGCGTGGGCGAGTTGCGCATGACAGAGTCACGCCCATGATCCGTGGCGGGTACAGCGGCGCGGGATGATCGCGCCGGTAAACTCCTGCCCCGCGTACCTCAGGGCAGCCGGCCGTTACAACGCCATCGGCGCCCCGGGTCGCCGTGGCCCGCTGCGGCCATGGTAGAGTAATCGGCCCCGTTCCGGGTGTGCACAGGGCAACGGCAGATGGCCCGAATGCTGGCGACTTTTGGCGGCTTTCGGGCCGGAGAATGGCGCAATAATGGGACATGATTCGGCGAGCGTTGATCTTCCTGGCGAAGTGATGTCTTCGGCAGTGTCGCTGGACACGCTGGCGCTGGATTTGTTGCGTGGCGCCGAACCGTTTTCAGCCGACAGCATCCACCGCATCAGGGTGGCGACGAAGCGGCTGCGCGCGCATTGGAACCTGGTCCGCCCGGAACTGAAAAAATCCGCATACACCACTGCCAAGGAGCGACTGCGGCTGGCGGCCCGATGCGTCGCGGGTCAGCGCGATGCGACCGTGATGCTGGCGACCTTCGACGAGTTGATCGATGCTGCGCCGTCGGCGAAATTGCGCCACTCCCTGGTGGCCGTCCGGCAAGCGGCCAGCGAGCATTTTGCGGCGGACACGGTCGAACTCCCCGCTGCGCCGGAGCAGCAGAAACTGATCGAGGCACTGGAAGCGGACCGGCACCAATGGCAGAAGCTCGAGCTCGGGCGCGCCGACGCCAGCCTGCTTGAGCACGGGCTGCGCGAAACCTACGCCCGCGCGCGGCGCTCGGGGCGTTACGCCGCGCGGGGCCAGCGGGCAGAGGATTTTCATCGCTGGCGGCGCTGGAGCAAATACCTGCTTTATCAGCTCGAGATTCTCGAGCGTTTCGATCCGGACCGACTGAGTCGCTATATTCGTGACCTCAAGGCCCTCGGTAAGCTGCTGGGACGCAGCCAGGACCATGCCGTTACCCGGCGCCTGGTTCGGGACACGCTGGATCTGCAGAAGGAAGACCGCCGCCGGGTCCTCAAAGCAATAGACAGAAAGGACCGCAGCGTGCTGCGTCGAGCCCGTTCGCTGCGTTCGCGCCTGTTCGACCAGCGCCCGGGCAAATTCGTTCGCGCGCTTTCCGCCGACATGGGTCTGGCCCGTTCGCGGCGATGAGCGCTGCTGCTGCAAACCCGGTGGCAACAGATCGCCCCGTGCGCCGGGGGCTCTGAGCATGGGCACGGGGATTCGCGGCTGGTTGCGAATCGCGATGCGTCCGGATGTGCGGCAGCGGTCGCTGAAGGTCGCGCTGCTGGTCGGAATTATCCTGGCCGCGATCAATTACACGGACCGGCTGCTGGCCGGGACGATGACGGCGATCGATTACTGCAAAATGGGGCTGACCTTTCTGGTGCCGTTTGCGGTGTCGACCCATGCTTCAGTCAGCGCCATTCTCAGGAGCGGGCACGAGTCCGCGGCGGCCCGGACCGACTCGGGGAGAGTGCAGTAATGAGCAACACATCAACCCAGACCCGGATGCATGGAGGCTGTCTTTGCCGTGCCCTGACCTTTGCGATCGACAGCGCCAGCAAATGGTGCGCGCATTGCCATTGTTCGCTGTGCCGGCGAGCCCATGGCGCCGCTTTCGTCACCTGGCTGGGTTGCCACGAAGACAGCGTGACGGTCGACGACCGGGCCGGGACACTGCGCTGGTATGAATCCTCGCCCGGCGCGGAGCGCGGTTTTTGCACGCGCTGCGGTTCCACGGTTTTCTTTCGCTCCCGGCGTTGGCCGGGCGAACTGCACATTACCTGCGGGAACCTCGACGGCGATGCCGACCGGGCGCCACAAGCGAATGTGTACTGGGACTCCCATGTCGACTGGTTCAATTTTGACATCGACCTGCCGCGGCGGGATGGCAGCGGGGCCTGAGCCAATGATCCAGACAGCAGGCAAACTGCCTTTACACGACAAGACCGCCCTGGTGACCGGGGCCTCGCGCGGCATTGGCCGTGCCATCGCCCAACGACTGGCGACGGAAGGTGCTCGTGTGGCCGTCCATTTCGGAACCAGTGCCGCGGCAGCCGAGGCCGTAGCCGAATCGCTGCCCGGAACCGGACACTGCTGCATTGGGGCGGATCTGGGTCAACCCGAACAGGCGGCCACACTCGCGGCAGCGGCGGACCAGGCGCTCGGCGGGCTGGACATTTTGGTGAATAATGCCGGCATCTTCGAGACCCAGCCGGTTGACGACAACGCTGCCAACTGGCGCAGGAATTGGGACCGGACACTGGCCATAAACCTCCAGGCGCCGGCCCTTTTGTGTCATGCGGCGGCGCAGCTGATGGCGGCTCACGGTGGCGGCCGAATCATCAACATCACTTCGCGCGGCGCGTTCCGCGGTGAACCGCGCGCCGCCGCATACGGAGCGAGCAAGGCCGGCCTGAATGCGCTGAGCCAGTCCCTGGCGCAGGCACTGGCGCCACAAAAAATCTACGTCTTCGCGATAGCCCCCGGTTTTGTCGAAACGGATATGGCGGCGCACCTGCTGCAGGGTCCCGACGGTGACCGGATTCGTGCGCAAAGTCCGCTTGGGCGTGTGGCGCGTCCGGAGGAAGTCGGGCACACGGTCGCTTTCCTTGCGTGTCCCGGCAGCGAGTTTCTGACCGGGGCAATCCTCGATGTCAACGGCGCCTCATACCTCCGCAGCTAGCGTTCGGAACTGCTCGTGCACTGCTATACTGACGCGCCATCGACGATCCGCCGATATTTGCCCCGATGCCCCCACCCGATAACAACGATGCGCTGAACGAGGCTGTCGCGCTGCATCGCAAAGGCGAGCTTGGTGCGGCAGAAAAAATCTATCGCCGGATTCTCGCAGAGCAGCCGCAAAACCCGGATGCGTTGCATTTGCTCGGGTTGATCGCGTCGGCGAGCGGCCGCAATCCGGAGGCAGTCGAGCTGATCGGCAAGGCCGTTGCGCAAAATCCGGGGAATGCCGATTTTCACAACAATCTGGGTAACGCACTGTTTGCTCTTGGTCAGTTTGCGCAAGCCGAGCTGTCTTTTCATGAAAGTATTCGACTCGATCCGGACGTCGCCGATTACTACGGCAATCTTGGCCGCCTGCTGCAGCATTTGCGGCGCTGGAGCGAATCCGAGGCCGCTTATCGCAAGGCGCGGCACCTGCGCGCGGATCCGGGATATGCGGCAGGCCTTGGCAATGCACTTCTGGCCCAGGCGCGTGCGCGCGATGCCGAGGAGGTATTTCGCGAGGCGCTGGGCGAGACAGACGGTAGCGCCGAACTGCTGGCCAACCTGGCAGGTTCGCTGATTGCGCAGAACCGGCTGACAGAAGCGGCCGACGTATGCCGGCGGGCGCTGGCAGCGGACGCTGCCAGCCCCAGTGTGCTGCATGTCTGGGGTCAGGTGCTGGCGCTGCGTGGTCAGCATCCCGCAGCCATCGATATTTTCGAGCGTGCGCGGGCCGCGCAGCCCGACAATCCCGATATTTCGTTGAGTGCGGCGTCGAGCCTGATCGCATTGCAGCGCTGGGTCGCCGCCGAGCGTGCGTTACGCGCAGTGGTCGCGGCACAGCCACGGCTGTTGCGTGCCCGCTATGCGCTCGCGCGGGTGATGATTTACCGCGACCAGGCGGAAGAAGCGATTGCATTACTGGATGAGGGCGGCGCAGCTGCGGTTCGCGATGTCGAAGGTTTGCACGTACTGGCGCTGGCGCAGCGCGGTGTCGGGCAGCACCGTCTTGCCGCGGAGACGTTGCGTGCTGCGATTCGCCTCGACCCCGCCGAGGTGAGTCTGTACCTGACGCTCGGCAACGTTCTGCAGGACAGCGGTGATCTGAGCGCAGCCCTCGAAGCGTTTGCCGATGCCTTGCGGCATGATCCGGGTTGTGCCGAGGCGCGAGTGCAAATCGCCGCGTGCAAGAATTATGACTCGTCCGAGAATGCCGATGTAAAGGCAATCGAACGCCGCCTCGCCGGCTCTTCCGGAGAGGAAGAGACGCAGGGGCTGCATTTTGCGCTGGCCAAGATCATGGCGGATTGCGCTGAGTTTGCGCGTTCCTGGGAACATGTCGTAGCTGCCAACGAATTGCGTCGCCGCGGATCGGTTTTCGATCGCGGTGCGCTTGCCAGGCAGGTCGATTTGCTGCGCGAGGTCTGCAGCCGCGAGTGGTTCGAGCGATTCTCCGGCAGCGGCAGCGATAGTGACGTACCGGTGTTCGTCGTAGGCATGCCGCAGGCGGGCGCATCGTTACTGGACCGCCTGCTGTCGGACCACCCCGGGATCGGCAGTGTGGGCGGATGGGACGGTATCGAACGCCTGTCGAAGTCGCTGAGCCGCAAGGTCATCGACAAATACCCGCGCAGCATCGCCGCTCTCGAACCCGACGCGCTGGCGGAACTTGCGCGCAACTACTTGCTCAGCATGAGCGCGCGGGGCGGTCCGGACGATCCCTCGAGGGTTTGTCATTCCGCCAATGGCAACATCATGTATCTGGGACTCATCGCGGCACTGTTTCCACGGGCGCGCATATTGCACTGCCGTCGTGATCCGCGTGATACTTGTCTTGCAAATTTTTTTCAACCCTACGCGGGACAGAACGATTTCACCTCCGATCCGGGGGATCTCGCGAGCTGCTACCTTGCCTACGAGGCGGCGGTAGTGCACTGGCGCGATATCGGTATCGAGATTCGCGAGGTCAGCTTTGAGCGCCTCGTCGCAAAACCCGAGCGGACCTTGCGCGCGGTGATCAAATACCTCGGGCTGAAATGGGACCCTGCGTGTCTGGGTTATTTCGCATCGAAACACGCGGGTCGGTATCATGACTTCTGGCGCCTTGAGCAACCTTATTATGCGAAGTCGCCGGGTCACTGGAAACGTTACAAAAAGCATCTCGGCGGCCTGTCCGACGCGTTGGCGGGACGCTCCGAAGAGGCGCAATGAGCAATAATCCCTTGCTGCCGGCGCACGAAGATCTCAGGCGGGCGGTAGCATGGCTCGGTTCTCTCGACAACGTTGACAGTGCCAGAATCGATGAGGCCGCTTTACGTTTCGATCTGTCGCCGATTGACGAAGAATTCCTGTTGCGCTTGTTTCGTATAACCGCAGCTGATCAGGAACTCTGACTCTCCACGATGCCCAACATCACCGCGAAAAATGCGACCTTGCTCAAGCGAGTCACGCTCGCTTCGACGCTGACGGCGCTGGTTCTGATCGCGTTGAAACTGGTGACCTGGTTGTGGACCGGTTCGGTCAGCATGCTGGCATCGCTGGTGGACTCGGCGATGGATGCGATCGCATCATTGATCAATCTGCTGGCAGTGCGTTATTCGCTGGTGCCGGCGGACGACGAGCATCGCTTTGGCCACGGCAAAGCTGAGTCGCTGGCGGGTCTGGCGCAAGCGGCGTTTATTGCCGGTTCCGCGGTTTTTCTGCTGTTGCATGCGACGGATCGTATTTTGCACCCGCAGCCGGTACAGCGTACGACCATCGGAATAGCGGTAATTGTCTTCAGCCTGGCACTGACGCTGGCGCTGCTGAGCTACCAGCGCTACGTGATTCGTCACACCGGTTCAGTGGCCATTCGTGCCGATGCGTTGCACTACGCCACTGACGTCTTTTCCAATCTCGGCGTGATTGCTGCGCTGTTGCTGGCGCAATTCGGTTTCCCGGTTTTTGATCCCATTTTTGCGATTGCGATTGCCGGCTACATCATGTTTGGCGCCTGGCGCATCGGGCGCGATTCGCTGGATCACCTGATGGATCGCGAACTCGACGATGCGGTCCGCGAGAAAATCGAGCGCCTCGCGCTCGCCCACGACGCGGTTCGCGGCATTCATGAATTGCGGACCCGGCGCTCGGGACAAATGGCATTTATCCAGCTCCACCTCGAAATGGAACCGTTGTTGACGCTGGCAGAGGCTCACGCAATTGCCGACACAGTAGAAGCGGAGATTCGCGCCGCCGTACCGGAAGCGGATGTCCTCATCCACCAGGACCCGTGGCAGGGTTGAGTCCCCGACCGGCCCTTCGTGTCGGCCCGACTCAGGCCTGGCGGCGCTGGTTTTCGGAGACGTTCAGGAGGTTTTCCAGCGGTTGCGGTTTGGCGATGCCGAAACCCTGCGCATAGTCGACACCGATCTCTTTGAGTTTCTCGATCACAATGTCGTCCTCGACGAATTCGGCGATGGTCTTTTTGCCCATCACATGTCCGATCTCGTTGATTGAGCGGACTGCAGCCTGGTCAATTGCATCGGACGCCAGTTCGCGGATAAATACACCGTCGATCTTGAGATAGTCGACGGGCAGGTTCTTCAGGTAGGCGAATGAAGACAGGCCGCTGCCGAAGTCGTCAAGGGCGAAACGGCAGCCCTGCTGACGCAGGCGGCGGATAAAGCGGGTTGCCAGTCCGAGATTGGAGATCGCGGCCGTTTCGGTGATCTCGAAACAAAGTTTTTCCGGCGGAATGACCGAGTTGCGGCATTTATCGACCAGGAATTCGAGAAACTGCGGGTTGCCGACTGTCAGGCCGGACAAATTGATCGAGCAGGACTCGAGTGCCGCCACATGTTCGGGGTGCTGTTCGAGCCAGGCAAAGGCAGCATCCACTACCCATGCATCGATCCGGTTCGACAGGCTGTAACGCTCTGCTGCGGGCAGGAACAAGCCCGGGGGAACCATGTTTCCGTCCTCATCGAGCATCCGTACCAGCAATTCGTAGTGATAGCCTTCGGTGTTTGCCTGATCCAGAGGCTGGATGGTCTGGAAGTACAGAACGAACCGATTCTCGTCCAGGGCGCGATGAATTTCGGCAACCCATTGCATTTCGCCATGGCGATTGGCCAGCACAAGGTCGTCCTCGCGGAACACCCGGACCCGGTCGCGGCCATCGTCCTTGGCTTCGAAACACGATGTGTCGGCCCGCGACATGATCTCGGCGGCATTGAGTTTGCCGTCGGTGATCGGCACCAGCCCGATGCTCGCGCTGAGATTGAAAGACTTGCCTGACCACTCGAAGCGCTGCCCGGCGATCGAGCGGCGCAACGCTTCGGCAACACGGCGGGCACTGTCGAGTGAGCAGTTCTTCAGCAATACGCCGAATTCGTCGCCGCCGAGCCGGGCCACGATGTCCTGGGTCCCGATCTCTTCTTTTAGCAGGCCCGCGATCTGACACAATAACTCGTCGCCCGCGAAATGACCGCAGGTGTCGTTGATGACTTTGAACTGGTCGAGGTCGATGTAACACAGCGCATGTCCCGACTGGTCGCGTTGGCAACTCGCAAGGGCCTGGTGCAGTTGCTTGTGGAACTCGCTGCGGTTCATCAGGCCGGTCAGCGCATCGTGGCTGGCGTGATAGCGCAGCTTGTCCGACAGCGATTTGGCGAGGGTGCTGTCCTCGACCACGAGCATTACCGTGGGTTCGCCGTCGTCATTGACGACCCGCGCGGTGATGTTGGCCCAGATTTCCTTGCCTTCCCGATGAATCAGGCAGGACTCCCAGCGATGGACCTGGTCGGAGTCCTGGAGCAGGACCTGTAGTTGTTCGATACACAGCGACTGCTGGCCTTCCTCGTAAAGGGTTGCCAGGTTCAGGCCGACCAGGTGGCTCTTGGTGTAGCCAAGGCTTTCGGCGGCGAAATCATTGACCGACAGGATCTGTCCTTCCCCGGTGACGGTGAAGAACATGGCCGGGTTCTCGTCGTACAGTGCGCGATAGCGCTCTTCGCTTGCGCGCAACGCGTCCTCGGTGCGCAGGCGTTGCAGGTGGGCGGCAAACTGCTCGGTAATGCTACGCAGACCCTGAAATTCGCGCGGGTTGAATTCGCGTTGTTTGTGGCGTCCAAGCAGTACTACCCCGGTGTTGCCACGATTCTCGGCGAGCGGTAACGACGCCACGGCGGAAAATCCGGTGAGCATTGCGAGTTGCGGATGTGAGTGAGCGAATTCATCGATCAGCACCGGTTGCTGAGCCGCGATGACCGGATCGAGCAACGTCGCGGCACTGTGGTGGCAGAGTTCGCGGAACAGGCTCTCGGGCGCATTGCGGCACGCCAGCAGGCGCAGTGCGCCGCTGCCGTTGGACACATAAAGGGCGGCCGCATCGCCACGATAAAAATCGAGCAGGACATCGAGTCCGCTGGACAGCAACGCATCGAGGCTGTCGACCTGGTTGCCCACCGTGGTAATGCGATTGATGGCCTCGAGTTCGCGAAGATGGGTGCGGAGTTCTTCCTCGGCACGCTTCCTGGCCGTTACATCGATTGCGACCTCGAGTACCGCAGTGTCGTCGGAGTCGCTGGGATGGAAGGGAATCCGGGTGGCCTCGAGCATTCTTTCGTTGCCGTCGTGGTCGGTAAACGTTTCGTCGCGGCTGTACTGCGGCTGGCCGGACTCCAGCACCTCCTTGTCCTGTTTGAGCATCCGCCCGGCTTCGACGGGATCCGGATGCAGATCGACCTGGCGCCGGCCGATGATGCCTTTCAACTCCTCGCCATAGGCGTCTGCGACAGCGCTGTTGGCCAGCAGCAGTTCGCCGCGGGCACTGCGCGACATGATCATGTGGGGCACGAGATCGATGATCTGGCGCAGGTACTGCTCGTTTCTTTGTAACTCGAGTTGGGCGCGCTTGCGGTCGCTGACGTCGATGGCCGTACTGAGTACCGCCGGCCCGTCCTGCCAGCTGACCATCTTGACCAGGACCTGCAGCGTAACCACCGTGCCATCGGGCCGGCGGGCATCGAATTCGTAGCAGTTCGGTGCGCCGCCGCCAGTTTTGCGTGCATCGAGATAGCCGAGAAGACGTTCGCGTTCGTATTTTGGTACCAGATCGAACAGCGATCCATGGGCAGTCAGCTCATCGGGGGTTTCGAATCCCAGCATCGTCGCGAAGGACTGATTCGCGAACAGCGGTTTCCAGTCCCGGTGCACACAGATGCCCTCGATCGAGCCCTCGATCAGGTTGCGGAAGCGCTCCTCGCTTTCCTTCAGGGCCAACAGGGCCTGCTCTCGATCGGTGACGTCCTGGGCGAAAGAGGCGATACCGAGTGGCTCGCCGGTCTCGTCGATCAACGCGCAGCAAAACCATTCGCAAATCTGGGCTGTGCCGTCCGCGCCAGCATGCGCCAGAGTCTTGTGGATGACATCGTTGCTGTAGTCGGATCTCTCCATCAGGTCGCGAGCCGAGTTGTCTTCGAAAAGACTGAAACCGAGCTCGCTGGCGCTGTGACCGATGGCGTCTTCCCGGGTGAACCCGAAGATGCGTTCGGCCGCCGGGTTCCATTCACGTACACGCAGCTGGGTATCCCAGGTGATTGCCGCGAGTGGAGTCTGGGTCAGGTGCAGAGCGAGGCGCTGTTGCGACAATCGCAGCGCGCGTTCGGCGTCCTTGCGATGGCTGATGTCCGTGACACTCGCGCGGACAAGTTGCTGCCCCGACGCCGGCAAACGTGCCAGCCTCACTTCGCATGGCACCTGGTTACCGTAAGCGTCGCGAAACAGCCAATCAAACACCGGTGAAAGGCCGGTAAGTGCATCGCGGGTGTGCTGCGCCAGCATGGTCGCAGAACTCTGCCCATCGGCCTGGTTCTCTTGCGACAGGTCAAGCAATGTCTTGCTTGAAAAACCGCCGCGATCGACCCCGGCCAGCTTCGATGCGTTGTCATTCGCGTCGACGATCAGGCCGCTCACAACGTCGATGACGAAGATTGCCTCCGGCGCATGCTCCATCAGGGTGCGATAGCGGGCTTCGCTCTCGGTTAGCGCACGGGTCTGCTGATGTTGCTGCGTGACATCGATAATGCTCGAACGGATGAGGCGGCGGGTACTCGAGGGTAGCCTGACGAGGCGGACCTCGCAGTCTATGGAATTGCCTTCGCTGTCGTGGATGATCCAGTTGAGGATCGGATTGTGTCCGGCCAGCGCCAGTCGAATGTTGCTGTTGACCCGTTCCGCCGCTGATTGCCCATCCGGTTGAACCGGGCCGCTGATATCGTTCGGGCTGCTGCCAATAATGTCGTCGCGGGTGCGTTTCAGCAGCGTTTCGGCTCTGCCGTTGCAGTCGACGTAACAGTTTGAGTCTGCATCGAAGACCAGAATCGCCTCAGCCGCGTTGTCGAACAGGGCCTGGTACTGGGCGACCGAATCACGCAGTGCGGACTCGTTGTTCTTGTGGTCGGTGATGTTCTGGATGGAGCCAGCCACGCGAACCGGCTTGTTGCCGTCGTCATGCAGTACTTTGGCCCGAACCCGAAACCATGGGCAGTACCCGGAACTGTGTCTCAGGCGGCATTCGAAGTCGAATTCGCGCAGCCCATGTATGGCTTCATGGAAGCCGGCCAGTAATTCTCCGGCGTCATCGGCAGGGAGAAGATCCTGCCAGTGGAGGGTCTCGGGCTCATGCTGTTCGGGCTTGCCCAGCAGTTCGAGAAAACGCGGTGCACACCACAAATCGTCAGTCGTCAGGTCCCAGTCCCACAGTCCGTCCGAGGTGCCGCTGACGGCAAGTTCGAGACGTTGCTCGCTACGCTGCAGATGGCTGGTCCGGTCGGCGACAAGCTGCTCGAGATCCCGGTTCAGTTTGCGCAGACGACGGGCATAGCGCAGCGTCTGTCGCATGCTGGCGCCAAGCAGCAGGGTCCCGGCGGCGAGATGCAGGATAAAAGCCTGCAACGCCAGCAGGCTGTCGACCCCGGTGTAGGCGGCCGTAAATGGGCCGCCTCCGCGGAGTGTTGCCGTGACTGCGGCAACCGACATTGCCGCCATCAACAACGCCTGTTCCCGCAGTCCCATGCGGAAACCGGCCCAAAGCGCCGGGACGATGATCCAGTAGAGCGCCGCGACGCCGCCGAAGTCCTGAATGGCGACCGGTGGGAAAAACAGTAACCAGATAATTGCACCGGCGAAAACCGCCAGAGCAGTGACTTCTGACCAGGCCTCGTGCAGCCGTGGCGAGTCTTGCGCGCGGGCAAAAGCGATGACGAGCGGAACGATGATAAATGTTCCCGCCGCGTTGGCCAGCCACCAGCACAGCGCCATCTGCGCGGCTTGTGCGCCGCTGATGGTTTCGACCTGAGCCAGGCAAAAACCGACGCACGCGCTGGAAATGGCCGCGCAGCCGATCACGAGGTAGACGAAGCGGAACGCATTCAGCGGCGTGCCGCTAAAGGCCGCGCCATTGGCATGGCGGGCGAGAAAACGATGGCAGAGACGGGCTTCGAAGGTAACCGCAACGGTGAATGCCATGGTCGCGGCAGCGGCAGGACCCGGCCCCACCGCACCTGACGTACCGAGTACCGTCGCGGCGGCGACGCCGGCCCCCAGGGCAATACCGGGCCACAATGCCGAACCGCCCAGTAGCAATGCGGTCAATGCGACACCGTTTGCCAGCCACAAAGCCGGGATCGGGGGCGAGCCCGTCGTTAGCCCGGTCGAGACGAGAGTAGCCAGCAGGTATGCGAGCGCGACGCCCAGCAGAGCGGCGATATCGACGCCGTCCACGACGGGCGGGGTCGGTTGCCCCGTAACTGTGTCCTTTCGCTGCAAGTCTGTTGACTCCAGATATCGAAAATCCGGCTTCGACCGTTTGTGGTCGAGTGTTACCAAGTGAATATATTATGTTGGCTCAGCTTATCCGAGCGCGGGGGGCGCTCACCGCGACGCAGGTCACGCCTTGGCGAAACCGATGCTGACGAAATTCGGGGGAGGGGGTTTGCGGATACCCGGGGAAGCGGGTTCCGCGGGAAAAAGGGGCGCCGCCGGGGCGCCCCTTTTCTTTGTGCTTACTACCAGCCGCAGGTTCGGTCTTCGTTCGATTCCTGGAGCCAGGTCATCAGTGGCTGGAAGTATTCGATGATGGCCGATGCATCCATTTCACGGGTTCCGGTCAGCTCATAAAGCGCCTCCGGCCACGGCTTGGACTGTCCCAGCGAGAGCATGGCGGCCAGTTTGTCGCCCGCTGCCTTGCTGCCATAGAACGAGCACTCATGCAGGGGCCCGCTGTAGCCGGCCGCGTCGCACATCGAACGATAGAACTGGAATTGCAGGATGCGCGCGAGGAAATACCGGGTGTAAGGGGTATTGCCGGGAATGTGGTACTTGGCGCCCGGGTCGAAATCCGCCTCGCTCCGCGCTACCGGCGGCGCGATTCCCTGGTACTCGGTGCGCAGCCGCCACCAGCCGGCGTTGTAATCATCCGGCTGGATCTTGCCGCTGAACACGTCCCAGCGCCACTGATCGATGAGCTTGCCGAATGGCAGGAACGCGATCTTGTCGAGCGCGATTTTCATCTGGTAGTTGATCAGCGCCTCTTCGTCCGCCTCGAATTCGCCCAGCAGCCCGATCTGCTCGAAATAGGAGGGCGTCATCGACAGCGTCAGCGCATCGCCAATGCCCTCGTGAAAACCGTCGTTCGCGCCGCTCTGGAACATCGGCGGGAGGTGGTTGTAATACAGGAAGTAATAAATATGGCCGAGTTCATGGTAGATCGTGGTCAGGTCTTCCTCGGTGGGCGTGATGCACATCTTGATGCGCACATCTTCCTTCTGATCCATCGGCCATGCGCTGGCGTGACAGACGACCTCGCGATCCTGCGGTCGCACCAGCATCGATTTCTGCCAAAACGTCTCCGGCAATTCGCGCAGCCCGAGCGAGGTATAGAAAGACTCGGCGGAGCGGACCATTTTCTCGGCGTCGTAGCCCTGCTCTTCCAGTGCGGCGGTGACATCGAGGTTCAGCTCCGAGTCGAACGGCCTGACCAGGTCATAGATATTGCCCCATTCCTGGGCCCACATGTTGCCGAGCAAATGCGCGGGAATCGGTTCTCCGGCCGGGACCTTGTCGCTGCCATAATGCTCTGACAGGCGATCGCGAACATAGCAGTGCAGTTCTTCGTACAGGGGTTTGACCTGCAGCCAGAGCCGCTCGGCATCCGCCTCGAAAGCATCCGGCGCCATATCGTAACCGGCCTTCCACAGCTGGCCGGTGTCGGCAAAGCCGAGTTCGCGGGCGCCTTCGTTCATAAGATCGACAAACCGCTGATAATCCGGACGCATCGGCGGCGACACCGTGCGCCAGCCACTCCATGCATCGAGCAACTCGTCGTAGTCGGTGCTGGTTGCCATGCGCCTGATCAGGTCTTGCTCGGTGAAGCACTCCTCGCCATTACCGGGGCAGTACTTGCCGGTGCCGTAGGTGGCTTCGAGGCTGCTTGCAAGCGTCGCGAGTTCCTTGACCTTGGCGCCGTCGCGCGGCGCCGGCATCGTACTTCCGACTTTCAGCAGCAATATGCCGCGCGCGGTATCGCCGGACAGCTTGAGGTCGTTGAACCGTTTCGACTCCTCGATCATCCGGTTCTGGAAGTTGAGTGCCCGCTCGCCAGCCCGGGCGTTCAGCAACTGGCTGTCGCTGGTGATATAGGTCGACTGAATCCACGCGGCCGCGGCCGATTCGAGGTACAGCTCCTTGCCCTCCTCGTTGTAACGCTCGATAAACGCATCGGCGTCGGCGACGGTCGCTTTGTCTTCCGCGGCTACCAGCTGCGATCCTGCAACCAGCACCGCGAGCCCATATGCCAGGGCCATGGCAATTCTCATCGGGTTCATAAACACATTCTCTTCAGTGATTTTCAATTAGCCACATATCAGCGTGACGGATGTTTCTCCGGCATTGCTTCATGGGTGCCCGTGACCTTGATTTCGCCGTCCGTATCCTGATGTACGGAGGCACCTTCGGCGCCGTGCATCCAGTCGACGAGGCGGCCGGCCAGCAGCCACATCACGACGCCGGCGATTGCAGCGGTGATGGCAATGCCGCCAAAAATCGAAAGCGCGTTGTTGACCTGATTCTCGGTATCGCCATGACCGATAAAGGACCCGACCCAGCCTGCGACATAGTTGGCCAGCCCGGTGAACCCGAACCAGATACCCATCATCAACGATAACAACCGCAGCGGCGCGAGCTTGGTGACCATGGACAATCCAATCGGTGACAGGCACAACTCGCCCATCGTGTGGAAAAAGTAAGCGCCGACCAGCCACACCATGCTGGTTTTCACTGTGGCATCACCGCCTTGCTGCAGCGTCGCCCCGACCATGAACAGGAAACCGACCGCCAGCAACACGAGGCCCAGACCGAATTTCATCGGCGACGTGGGTTCGCGGTCACCCATTTTGACCCACAGCGCGGCAAACACCGGTGCGAACAGCACAATGAACAGCGGATTGAGTGACTGGAACCATGTCGTGGGCACGGTGAAGGAACCGACGACGCGGTTGGTGAACTCGTTGGCGTAGATGTTCATCAGGCCACCGGCCTGTTCGAAGCCGGCCCAAAATATGATGGTGAACACGCCCATAATGAAAATGACTTTGATCCGGTCACGCTCTACCGCGGTCAGGGGTTCATGCTTGGCGTCAGATCCTTTGAGCATGGCCTTCGAAGCCTGCGCAGACGGCACGACGCCGACATCGCCGAGCAGCTTTCTCGCGAACATCAGCTGGATGACCAGCGACAGCAACATGCCAATACCGGCCGTGATGAAACCCATTTGCCAGTTGCCGCCATTGGCCTGAACGACCGAACCGACGATGATTCCGGACAGGAACGCGCCGACGTTGATGCCCATGTAGAAGATGGTGAAGGCACCGTCGCGACGGTGATCGCCCTGCTCGTAAAGATCGCCGACCATCGTTGAGATGTTCGGTTTGAAAAGGCCGTTTCCGGCGATCAGCAGTGCGAGGCCAAGAAAAAACGCCTGCTGCTCCATGCCCGGTATCCAGGCATGCGGCGTGCCAAGCATGAAGTGACCGGCGGCCATCAACGTGCCGCCGATAATGATTGCGCGGCGTTGTCCGAGATAATTGTCGGCAAGCCAGCCGCCGAGAATCGGCGTGATGTAGACGAGACCGGTAAACCAGCCGTAGAGTTTTAGCGCGCTGGCATTGCTCCAGCCCAGACCGAAGCCGCCGTCGCTGCTGACCTTGTCCACCAGATACAACACCAGGATGGCGCGCATCGCGTAATAACTGAATCGTTCCCATAGTTCGGTGCCGAACAACAGGAAAAGGCCTTTCGGATGACCGAGAAAATTGCCCCGGTCCGGTACGCTGCTCATGCGACAACTCCCCTGAAATTGTGCTGTCTCGTTAGTTTTCTTGACGTGTCACCGGCTTGAATTTTTCTGTACCGGGACGGCGGCAGGCCTCGCATTATAGCCGCAGCTTGGGCGCAGACGGTGGAAAGCCGCAGGATGTGCGATGCTGCATCGCAGCAAGCGCGGCGGCGGTATTGGGCGTATCATTTCGCGCTTCGAAACGCCGTGGTTCCAGCGCCGACAAAAGCGTACACCGGAGCCCCCAACGGGGTTCAGGCGTTCTCACCAACGATTGCACACAGGAGTCTCGGGCATGAGGCCGAACTTTTTTTTGTTGACGTTATTATCGATTTTTGCGCTTGCCGGCTGCGGTAAGTCGGGTGAGCCGACCTCGGCGGTGCAGCCCGCCCCGCAACAGGCGGCACCGGCAGCGCCGGCAGCCCCGGCGGCAGAGCCGGTTGTGGAACAACCGGCCGAAGATCGGATTTTCGATATGCCGTACGTGATGAAGGATCTCGACAACGGCCTGCGCGTCATCATCGTTCCAACCGATTACCCGGATATCGTTACGATCCAGATTCCGGTGCAGACCGGCTCACGTAACGAGGTCGAGCCCGGCAAGTCCGGCTTTGCCCATTTCTTCGAGCACATGATGTTCAGGGGCACCGAGAAGTACCCGCAGGACGTTTACGGCGACATTCTGAAAAAGGCCGGCGCCGATCAGAACGCCTATACGACCGACGATTACACCAACTACCACATCACTTTTACCAAGACCGACCTGGAAAAAGTGATCGAGCTCGAGGCCGATCGTTTTCAGAACCTCTCCTACAGTGAAGAGGGATTTCGCACGGAAGCGCAGGCGGTCAAGGGTGAGTATCTGAAAAACTACTCGAACCCGATACAGAAGCTGCTTGAACGCATTCGCGAGATTTCCTTCGACAAGCACACCTACAGACACACGACGATGGGTTTCTTCGAGGACATCGAGGACATGCCCAACCAGCTCGACTACTCGCGGACGTTTTTCGATCGCTGGTACCGCCCGGAGAAGTCGGCCGTTATCCTGGTCGGCGATCTCGATCCGGACGCCACGCTGGCGCTGGTCGAGAAATACTGGGGCAATTGGGAGGCTGGCGATTACGACGTACCGGTTCCGGCCGAAGACCCGCCGACAGGGCCGAAGTACGAGCACATCGTCTGGGAAGCCGAGACCCAGCCATGGATCCTGATGGCGTTTCATGGTCCGGCGTTCAATCCGCGCGAGAAAGACATGCCGGCAATGGATGTGATCTCGCAGCTCTATTTTTCGGATTCGTCGGATGTCTACCAGAAAATAGTCATCGAGAACCAGTGGGCGGACCAGTTCTTCCCCTATTTCCCCGATCGCAAGGATCCGCAGCTGCTGTACATCGGCGCGCGTCTGACTGCGCCGGAAAACGCGGCGGCCGTGCGAGAGGCGGTTTTCGCGACGTTTGCGCGAGTGCGTACCGAACTGATCGATGCGCAACGTCTTGAGGACACGAAGTCGCGTCTGAAGTACACGTTTGCCTCGCAGCTCGACAGCTCGGACTCGATTGGCGGCATTCTCGCCGCCTACGTGCAGTTCGAACGTACGCCGGAGACGATCAACGAGTTGTATCGCAGTTACGATGCGATTACCCCGGAAGACATCCGTACGCTTGCAAATACTTATTTCACCGATGCGCGCAGGGTCACGGTGACGCTTGGCAATGACGATTCGTTGCCGGGCATCGGCGATGAGGTGTCGCTGGATGCCATGACCGCCGCCGCGGCCGAGAAAATATCGGCGGGCGGCGCTGGTGCCGCCGCCGCCAAGAACTATGGGGCTCCCGCTGCGATCGAATCGGCCGGGCCCGCCGCGGTGGAGTTGGCGGCGATGCAGTCGGCATCGTCGCCGCTGGTCGATGTCAGCTTCGTGTTTCAGGTTGGCGCAGCCAGTGACCCTGCCGGCAAGCACGGTCTCGCGGCATTGACTGCCGCGATGCTCACCGAGGGTGGCTCGCAGCGGATGACGACTCAGCAAATCAATGAAGCCATGTACCCGCTGGCCAGTGGTTTCAATGCCCAGGTGGACAAGGAGATGACCCGGCTGGCGGGCCAGGTGCACAAAGATAACCTGGAGCGCTGGTATGTGCTGGTGCGCGAGCAATTGCTGACGCCGGGCTGGCGCGAGGACGATCTCGAGCGGCTGAAAACACAGCTGACCAATGCCATCCGGACCGACCTGGTCGGAAACAACGACGAGGAACTCGGCAAGGAAGTGCTCTATAGCTCGATTTACGGCGATGCCCATCCGTACGGCAGCTATAACCTCGGCGCCGTGTCCGATATCGAGTCCATAACGATGGACGACCTGAAGGCGTTCTATGCGCAGCACTATACCCAGGCCAACCTCACGCTCGGTCTGGCCGGCGGCTACCCCGACGAATTCGTTGCACAGCTTCGCGGCGATCTCGGCAGTCTGCCTGGCGGCGAGCGCAACCTGGTGGAGTTGCCGGTGGCGCCTGCAATCGACGGTCATGAAGCGGTCATCGTTGAGAAATCGACCCCGGCGGTAGCGGTGTCGTTCGGCTTCCCGATTGACTTGCGTCGCGGCGACCCGGATTGGGTCGCGTTGTGGCTGGTGCGCTCATGGTTTGGCGAGCACCGGTCCAGCAACAGTCATTTGTACCAGCGCATCCGTGCGGTGCGCGGTATGAACTATGGCGATTATGCCTACATTGAGTATTTCCCGCGTGGCATGTTCCAGTTCCAGCCCGATGCCAACCTGGGCCGGCAGCAACAGATTTTCCAGGTCTGGATCCGGCCATTGCGCTCGAACAATGACGCGCATTTCGCGACCCGCGTGGCAATGCATGAGCTCAACAGCCTGATCGAGAACGGTCTCAGCGCCGAGCAGTTTGAGGCGACCCGCTCGTACCTCGACAAATACGTGAGTCTGCTGGTTGCCAACCAGTCGCGGCAGCTCGGTTATAAGATCGACAGCGAGTACTACGGCACGGAGTCATTTACAGATTATGTGCGTGCGGGTCTCGCCAGCCTGACGCTCGATGACGTCAACCGGGTCATTCGCGAGTATCTTCAGACCGAAGACATTCGCTACGTGTTTATTACCGCGGATGCGGACGACCTGAAAAAGCGCCTGGTCAGCGATCAGCCGTCACCGCTTCAGTACAACACCGAGAAGCCTGCGGAACTGATGGACGAGGACAAGCTTATCGAGGCGTCCTCGCTGCAACTCGAAGAGGAAAAAGTCAAGGTAGTGCCTGCCGACGAACTGTTCTAGAAAAAGAAATAGCGCGGGACAAACAAGGCGGCGGGAGAGCGTATCTCCCGCCGCCTTTTGCTTGCTCATCGCCGTAACCGCTGCTCGTCAGCCGCCCTGCTCACCCGATTCCGCAGTATCGGCCGCGTTTTTTTGCGCCTCGACTTCCCGGTGGCCGGGGACAACCATTCTCGACATAATGATGCCGGCCTCGAACAGCAGGTACATAGGCAAAGCCAGCAGCGTCTGCGAAATGACGTCGGGCGGGGTCAGAAACATCCCCAGCACGAACGCCCCGAGAAACACAAAGGGCCGTTTGCTGCCGAGCTGTGCCGGCGTCACCATGCCAGTGCGAACCAGCAGCACAGTTGCGACCGGTACCTCGAATGCCAAACCGAAGGCGAAAAAAATGGCGATAACAAAGTCCAGGTACGCGCTGATATCGGTCATCACCGCCACACCCTCCGGCGCGACCCGGGTGAAAAATCCGAACATCAGCGGGAACACGACGTAGTACGCGAACGCGACGCCGAGATAGAACAGCAGGATGCTCGAGACCAGCAGCGGAAATACGAATCGTTTCTCCGTGGCATACAGTCCCGGTGCGACAAAGGCCCATACCTGGTAGAGAATCAAAGGCATCGCAAGAAAAATCGCGCAGACAAAAGTCAGCTTGAACGGCGTCAGGAACGGCGAAGCAACCTGGGTTGCGATCATCGAGGTATCGGGCGGCAATTGCGCCATCAACGGTGTCGCAACCAGGGTAAAGACCTGTTCCGAAAACGGCGCGAGGGCGACGAAGAAAATAAGTGTAGCCAGTGCGATTCTGACCAGACGCGTGCGCAGTTCTATCAGGTGCGAGAGCAGCGTGCCCTCGCCGGACTTATGCTCCTCCTGGCTGGTCTTTGTCATGTTGTGATTCTTTGTCTGCCGCAGCGGCTTTTTGAGCGCTGGCCGAAGAAGACGGGTTCGGTTGCGCCGCGGCCGGCGGCGGGCCAGACGGCGTCTGGCTCCTGAGGTTGTCCAGTTCGACTTCCGACTCGAGCTGGGTCCGCAGGCTGCGTGCCAGCGCCCGCGCCTGACCTACCCAGGTGCCGGCGCGTTTGGCAACGCGAGGCAGCCGTTCCGGTCCGAGCACCATCAATGCGATGCCGAACAGAACCAGCACTTCCCAGAAGCCGACGTCGAACATCCGTGATTACTGCTTTGCGCTGCTGTTCTGTTTCTCCTCGGTCTCGAAGCTGGCGTCCTCGCTGTCGTCCGCCAGTTTCGGAGGGTTTTTCTCCGCGTCGTTCATCGCATCGCGAAAACCCTTGACCGCGCCGCCGAGATCCTTGCCCATTCCGCGAATCTTCTTGGTGCCGAATACCAGCACCACGATCAACAGAACGATAAGAAGCTGCCACAAGCTGATACCGCCTAATCCCATGAGTAATCCTCTGACATAACACAGTACTCCAACCACCGATGATACTTGAGCGCCGCCCGTAACTCACTGACCACGTCACACTTGCAGCCAGAAGGTCACCGGCCCGTCATTGACCAGGCGGACCTGCATCGAGGCGCCAAACACACCCTGTTCGACCACCGGGTGGGTCTTTCGTGCCAGTTCGACAAAAAAATCGTACATCCGCGCACCCTCCTCGGGAGTTGCAGCGCGCGAAAAGCCCGGCCTCATCCCCTTGCGGGTATCGGCGGCAAGCGTGAACTGGGGCACCGCCAGCAGTCCGCCGCCGGTCTCGGCCAGACTCAGGTTCATCCGCCCGGCCGGGTCGGCGAAGATCCGGTAACCGAGCACCCGCTGCAGCAACCGCGTGGCTTTCGCTTCGTCGTCACCGCGTTCCACCCCGACAAGGAGCAGAATACCGGCCCGGATTGCGCCGCTGGGGTCGCCGTCCACGCTGACGCTCGCGGAGGTCACGCGTTGAATCAGACCGATCACTGCAGCGTCTCCTGCCCGATTTCCGGAAGAGCGCGAATTGTAGCGCTGATGGCGTTGCGCCGGTGGATCGGCAGGGTCGGTTTGCAAAGCCATGCGGACCGGAGGTTACCTGGATGTGGAATTAAAAAACAAAATAAAGTGATCTATATTTCCCACAAAGATAAATAAAATTGTAAAAAAATAATAAGTGGGAAAAATTATTACATTTTTGCTATTTCTCGGATGAAGAGTGGGTTTAATAAATCGATTGTTCATGCTAACTGCTTGATGCACAATGTGTTTGCATTTTTCCAGGTGGAGAATTTCAATGCAAAGACGTCGTTTTCTGCAGGGCGTGGGGGCCGGAGCCGTAGTTGCCGGGGTGACTGCCTGCGGCAGCAAGCAGCAAAGTGGAGTGGACTCCCGGGAGCAGCAGCGCTTCAGCTGGAAAATGGTTACCACCTGGCCGCCGGGATTGCCGGGCCTCGGCACCGGGGCGCAGGATCTTGCTGACGCAATAGAGCGCAACAGCGGCGGGCGCATCCGGATCCAGTTTTATGCCGCCGGTGAGCTGGTGCCGCCGCTGGAGGTGTTCGATGCGGTGAGCGCGGGCACCGCCGAGATGGGGCATGGCGCCGCTTATTACTGGAAGGGCAAGAGCGAAGCGGCGCAGTTTTTCGCCACCGTGCCGTTCGGTATGAATGCGGTCGAAATGAATGCCTGGCTGTACTACGGCGGTGGCTGGGAATTATGGCGCGAGATTTATGCGCCGTTCGGCGTGGTTCCGTTTCCCGCCGGCAACTCGGGTACCCAGATGGGGGGCTGGTTCAACAAGGAGATCGACAGTCTCGACGATCTCGTTGGCCTCAAGATGCGTATTCCGGGTCTCGGCGGCGAAGTGCTCAAACGCGTTGGTGTGACTCCGGTCAATGTGCCGGCCTCGGAACTTTTTACCGCGCTCGAGACCGGCACGATAGACGCCACCGAGTGGGTCGGTCCCTACAACGATCTCGCGCTGGGGCTATTCCGCGCGGCGCGCTACTACTACTACCCGGGCTGGCATGAGCCCGGTCCGACGCTCGAGTGCATTATCAATCGCGCCGCATGGGAGAGTCTGCCTGACGATCTTCAGGGAATAGTCGAATCGGCCTGTGCCCAGGTCAATGTACGTATGCAGTCGGAGTTCATGGCACGGAACCAGGACTCGCTCGCGGTGTTGATGAATGAGCATGGAGTCACGCCGCGGCAGTTTCCCGACGAGGTGCTGCGCGAGTTACGCCGGGTTACCGCGGTGGTCCTCGACGAGCGATCCGCCGCCGACACCGATTTCCGGCGGGTGCGCGATGCCTACAGGGCCTACCAGGCGAAAATGTCGACCTGGCAGAACATCGCGGAAATGGCCTATCACCGGAGTCTCTCGTTGTAGCGTCACGGTGCGGCCGGGCGCCACGCCATCACGAGCCGTAGATGACATGTGGCAGCCAGGTGGCCAGGGCGGGCCATGCGGCGAGTATCAGCAACGCCATCAACTGGATCGCAACGAACGGCAACACGCCGCGATAGATATCGGCGGTCGTGACTTCGGCGGGCGCCACGCCGCGGAGGTAGAACAGCGCGAATCCGAAGGGCGGAGTCAAAAAAGAAGTCTGCAGGTTGATTGCGATCATTACACCGAGCCAGACCGGGTCGAGTCCCATTGCCAGCAGCGCCGGTGCGACGATTGGCACCACGACAAACGTGATTTCGATAAAGTCGAGGACGAATCCGAGCAGAAACATCAGCAACATTACGATGATCACCGCGCCGACCATGCCGCCAGGCAGCCCCAGCAGAGCATGCCGGACCACTTCATCGCCGCCATAGCCGCGAAATACCAGCGAAAACACCGATGCGCCGATAAGAATCAGGAAGACCATACTGCTGACACGGGCAGTGCCGCGCATGACTTCGCGCAGCCGGGCCGTGTCCAGCTCGCCGTTTTGCACTGCCAGCAATGTCGCGCCAAGCGCGCCAACCCCGGCCGCCTCGGTCGGCGTGGCGATACCCGCCATGATCGAGCCAAGCACTGCGAGAATGAGAAAAAGCGGCGGCAGCAACACGCTGATGCAACGCCGCAGCATGGCTCCGGGTGGCGGCCGCGCCTCCGCATGTGCCGGCATCGCTGCCGGGCGAAAGATCGCAACGCCAACCAGGTAAACGATATACAGCATAACCAGCAGCAAGCCGGGTAACAGCGCGCCCGCGAACAGATCGCCGACCGTGACGGTTTTCGGCGAGAAATTTCCCTGCGCCAGTTGCGCCTGCTGATACGCTGACGACAGCACATCGCCGAGCATGACCAGGATGATTGACGGCGGGATGATCTGGCCGAGAGTGCCCGATGCACAAATGGTCCCGGTGGCCACCCGCGGATCGTAACCGCGACGGAGCATGCTGGGCAGTGACAACAGTCCCATTGTGACTACCGTGGCACCGACGATTCCAGTGCTGGCGGCAAGTAGCATTCCGACCACGGTGACCGAGATGCCGAGACCGCCACGCATCGAGCCGAACAACAGACTCAACGTATCGAGCAGTTTTTCGGCGATTTTTGCCCGTTCCAGCATGATGCCCATGAACACGAACAGCGGCACAGCAAGCAGCGTCTCGTTAGTCATGATGCCGAACACCCGGTTTGGCATTGCGGTCAGATAGCTCGGGTCGAACGCTCCCAGTGCCGCACCGCCAAAGGCGAAAATCAGGGCGGTACCGGCGAGCGAAAATGCGACCGGGTAGCCGGCCAGCAACACCACGATCACCGCAGCGAACAGCAACAGCGCCACCAGTTCCATCAGCGCGGCTCCACAGGCTCGGAGTTGGCCCGATTCGCCGCGCTGCCCGGATCGGCGCCGAGCAACACCGCGATGCTGCGCGCGGCCATTGCCAGTCCCTGCAGTAGCAGCATCAGCGCGGTGAGCGGAATGACCGACTTCAGCAGGAACAGACCGGGTAGTCCACCGGTCTGCCGCGACGCCTCGGCGACTGACCATGAGGCGGCGGCATAATTAAAACTCGCCCACAGCAGAAACGCGCAGACCGGCAGCAGCAGCAGCAGCGAGCCGAGGAGATCAACCACTGCCTTGTGCCGCGGGCTGGCATTGCGATAGAAAATGTCCACCCGCACGTGTTCGTCGCAACTCAGTGTATAAGCAGCCGCGAGCATGAACACGATCCCGTGCGCCCAGGTCACCGTCTCCTGCATCCAGATCCACCCGGACGAAAACGCATAGCGCAGTACGACGACCACACAGGTCACTATGACCATGAACAACGTCAGCCACGCAACGGTCTTGCCCACCGCGACGTTGACCCGTTCAGCGAATGCGCCGAGCCGCATCAGCAGGCCGAGTGGCTTCATGACGAGAGTTGCGCTGCGGTCGCGCTCATGGCGGCCCGAGGCGCTTGTCGAGACGACGCAGAAAAACCGTCATTTCCCGGGCGGCCTGGCGGTCGCCCTTGTCGCCGGCAATCGTAATTCCTTCGCGATAGGTTTGCGCGGCCTGTTGCGCCAGGCCTGCATTCTGTTGCGCCCGCCCGAGCAATTTCCAGGCCGCAGAGTATTGCCGGTCGTGAGCGATTGCGGCTTTGAGGTGGACGATCGCCGTCTCGGCATCGTCTTCTTCGAGGCAGGCTTGTCCAAGCGCGAACCGCAGCAATGCATCATCGCGTCCTGTTGCGAGCATGTCCTCGAATGCGGCGCGTCTGCTCATTGGCGCCTCAGCGCCGCCAGAACGTCGGAGTAACCAGTACGAACAGCGTGAAAATCTCCAGCCGCCCGAGCAGCATGGCGGCAACGCTGACCCACTTCGCGGTGTCGTTGATCTCGCGAAAATTGGCGGTGACATCGCCGAGCCCGGGACCGAGATTGTTCAGCGTCGCGGTGACTGCAGCGAATGCGGTCACCTGGTCGAGCCCGGTCGCCATCATCATTACCATCATTACGCCGAACAACAGTACATAAACGGAGAAAAAGCCCCACACCGCTTCGGTAACGCGACTCGGCACGGCCTTGTCGCCAAGTTTGACCGGAATTTCCGCGCTTGGGTGGACCAGCTTGATCACCTCGCGCCGGCCCTGCTTGTAGATCAGTAACCAGCGGATCACTTTCATGCCGCCACCGGTAGAGCCGGCGCAGCCGCCGACAAAGCTCGCGAGAATCAGCAGCACCGGCAATGCCCCGGGCCATGCCGAGTAATTGTCGGTGGTGAAACCGGTGGTCGTGGCCATCGACACGGCCTGAAACAGGCCCTTGGTGACGGCCTCCGACATATCCTCGTATTGCCCGCTCTGGATCAGGCGGCCGGTGACGAAGACGATGAGCAGCGAGAGCCCCAGCGCGTACGCACGAAATTCGCTGTCATGCAGGTAGAGGCGGAACGACGGTGGCTTCCAGCGCGACAGCGGATAGAAAGCAGCAAAGTGGAGCGCAAAATTCGCGCCGGCTATAAACATGAAAAAGACGGCCACCATCTCAATGATGCCGGCACCTTCCAGACCAATCAGGCTGTAGTAACCCAGGCTGGCATCGTGAGTGGAGAAACCGCCGATCGCCACGGTGCTGAACGCATGGCCAATCGCATCGAACGGATCCATCCCGGCCAGCCAGTAGGCGAATCCGCATGCGACCGTCATGCCGAGATAAACCATCCACAGCCACTTGGCGGTCTGCGCGATCCGCGGTGAGAGCTTGTTGTCCTTGACCGGGCCAGGGGTCTCCGCACGATACAGCTGCATGCCACCGACGCCGAGCATGGGCAGAACGGCGACCGCGAGGACGATAATGCCCATCCCGCCCAGCCACTGCAGCTGCTGCCGGTAATACAGAATGGAGCGTGGCAAGGTATCGAGGTTGATCAGAATTGTCGCGCCGGTCGTGGTCAGGCCGGAGACCGCCTCAAACAACGCATCGGTGGTAGACAGGTCGGGGCGACCGGCTACCAGCAGCGGGATTGCCGCGGCCGCGCTCAGCACGACCCAGAACATCGCCACGATGAGGAAGCCGTCGCGCAGGCGCAGCGCCGGCTTTTCCTTGCCGGCCAGCGCAAATATCGCCAGACCGCTGACCAGGATGACGCCGAATCCTTCGGTGAAAGGCAGCCAGGTGCCGTCCTGGTAATACAGCGAGACGCCGATCGGTGGCAGCATCGTCAGGCTGAATGCCATCAACAGCACGCCGAGGATGCGAAAAACGGCTCTTAGATGCATGGCGCCTAGATAAAGGTGACGCCGACCTGGAACAGGCGCTCGACCTTTTTGATCTGTTTACGCTCGGTCATGAACAGGATCACGTGATCGTCCTCCTCGATCACGGTGTCATGATGCGCCATCAGTACTTCATCCTCACGCACGATGGCCCCAATAGTCGCGCCGGGCGGTAATTTGATCTCATCGACACTGCGGCCAACGACCTTGCTCGTCTTCGGATCGCCATGCGCGACCGCTTCGATCGCTTCGGCTGCGCCGGTCCGCAGGCTGTAGACTCGCGCGACATCGCCGCGGCGGACATGCGTCAACAATGCCCCTATCGTAATTTGCTGCGGCGAGATCGCGATATCGATCGTGCCCGCTTCGACCAGTTCGGCATAGGCCGGGCGATTGATCAGTGCCATGACCTTGTTTGCGCCAAGCCGCTTGGCCAGCATCGCGGAGAGGATATTCGCTTCCTCGGCATTGGTGAGGGCGCAAAATACATCGGCGTTATCGATGTTTTCCTCCAGCAGCAGATCCTCGTCGGCGGCATCGCCGCACAGTACGATGCTGCGGCTGAGTTTCTCCGAAATCTCCCGCGCCCGATCAGGGTCGCGCTCGATGATGCTGACCTGGTTGGTCTGTTCCAGCGTCTGCGCGAGGCGAAACCCGATGTTGCCGCCGCCGGCGATCACCACCCGCCGCACGGGATCTTCGAGGCGGCGCATTTCGCTCATCACTGCGCGTATGTCCTTGCGTGCGGCCACGAAAAATACCTCGTCGCCATCCTCGATACGAGTATCGCCACCAACAGGTATGCTCTCCCCGTCGCGATAGACCGCGGCAACGCGGCTGTCGACGTCGGGAACATGTTCGCGCAGGGTTCGCAGCTGCTGTCCCACCAGCGGTCCGCCCTGAAGCGCGCGCACACCGACCAGCCGTACTTTGCCTTTGGCGAAGTTGAGTACCTGCAGCGCGCCCGGATAGCGGATCAGTTGCTCGACGTACTCGCACACGAGTTGCTCGGGGCTGATCGCGACATCGACGGGGATCGAATCGTTGGCAAACAGGTTGTCACGCGCGATGTATTCGGCAGCACGAATTCGCGCGATCTTGGTCGGGGTGTGATACAGCGTATAGGCGAGCTGACACGCGACCATATTGGTCTCATCGCTGTTGGTCAGTGCGATGATCATGTCGGTATCCTGGGCGCCGGCGCGTTCGAGCACCGCCGGATACGAGGCATGCCCCTGCACCGTGCGGATATCCAGACGATCCTGCAGCTCGCGCAGTACATCGCCCCTCTGATCGACCACGGTAATCTCGTTGGCTTCTTCGCGGGACAGATTCTGTGCCGCGGTAGAACCGACCTGACCGGCGCCTAGGATAAGAATTTTCATGTTTTTGTTTGGGCCGGACCGCCGCAACCGACAATGGTCAGACCCGCCGTATTCTACATGACTTCAAGGTTGGCGTAGGCGAGCACCAGCCATTTCGTTCCCGGCTGCTCGAAGTTGACCTGGACCCGGGCGTGGGCGCCCTGGCCTTCGACGTTCAGGATCACGCCCTCGCCGAACTTTGCATGGCGGACACGCTGACCGAGGCGCAATCCGCCGGGAACCGGCTCGGTCGCAAATCGCGCGGTTTGTAACGGCCGCGAAACGCGCACCTGGGGCCTGACTTCCTCGATCAGCATCGAGGGTATTTCGTTGAGGAACCGTGACGGCGTGCCGAAATTGTCCATGCCATGAAGGCGGCGCTGCTCGGCGTAAGTGAAATACAATTCGCTCATCGCCCGGGTCGTGCCGACATAACACAGCCGGCGTTCCTCTTCGAGTCCACCGGGATCGCCGAGGGAACGCTGGTGCGGAAACAGCCCGTCCTCCATCCCGCAAATAAAGACCAGTGGAAACTCGAGTCCCTTCGCCGAGTGCATCGTCATCAGTTGCACGCAATCCTCCCACGCATCGGCCTGGCCCTCGCCGGCCTCCAGCGCGGCATGGGAGAGAAAGGCGGCCAGTGGCGACATCCCGTCTTCCTCGTCGGGCTCGAAACCGCGGGCGGCGCTGACCAGTTCCTCGAGGTTCTCGATCCGCGCCTCGCCACGTTCTCCTTTTTCCTTGCGGTAATGCGCGATCAGACTGCTGGACTGGATGGCCAGATCGACCTGTTCCTGCAGCGCCAGTGGCCGGGCGTCGGCCGCCAGCGTCTCGATCAGGTTAAGAAAAGCACGCATCGAGCGGGCTGCGCGCGCGGTGAGGCCATCTTCTATACAGGCGCCTGCGGAACGCCACATCGAACAGGCATTGGCCCGTGCGTAGCTGCGGACGATATCGAGGCTGCGGGCGCCGATGCCGCGGGTCGGCGTATTGACGATACGCTCGAATGACGGATCGTCGGCGCGGTTTTCCATCAGCCGCAGATAGGCCAGCGCGTCCTTGATTTCCTGGCGCTCGAAAAAGCGCAGACCGCCATAGACGCGGTACGGAATCTGGGCATTGAAGAACGCCTCTTCCAGCACCCGCGACTGCGCGTTCGAGCGATACAACACGGCAGCCTCGCTGCGATTGTTGCCCTGTGTCACCCACTGGCGGATTCGTGTCACGACAAAGTCCGCCTCGTCGCGTTCGTTGAATGCCGCGTAAACCCGGATTGGCTCGCCGTCGTTGCCCTCGGTCCAGAGATTCTTGCCCATGCGCGACTGGTTGTTTGCGATCAGCGCATTGGCTGCCGCCAGGATGGTTCCTGTCGAGCGGTAGTTTTGCTCGAGCCGGATCACCTTGCTGTGCGGGAAATCTTTTTCGAAGCGATGGATGTGTTCGATACGGGCGCCACGCCAACGGTAAATAGACTGGTCGTCATCGCCGACCACGAACGGCACGCCGCTGTCGCCGGCGAGCAGTCTGAGCCACGCATACTGGATCCGGTTGGTGTCCTGGAATTCGTCGACGAGCAGATGCCGGAAGCGATTGCGGTAATGCGTGAGAAGGCCTTCGTTGTTGAGCCACAGCTCATGTGCACGCAGCAGCAATTCCGCGAAATCCACGACCCCGGCGCGATCGCAGGCTTCCTGGTAGGCCTCGTAGACCCGCACCAATTGCTGGCGATTGGGGTCGCCCGCAGTGTCGATGTGTTGCGGCCGCAGACCCTCGTCCTTTTGGCCGTTGATGAACCACTGTATCTCGCGCGGCGCCCAGCGCGATTCGTCCAGTTCCATCGACCGCAATATTCTGCGAATCAAGCGGTACTGGTCGTCCGAGTCGAGTATCTGGAATGACTGCGGCAGGCCCGCTTCCTGCCAGTGAATTCGCAGCAGGCGATGGGCCAGTCCGTGGAAAGTGCCAACCCATGACGCGGCCGCAGGCATGCCCAGCAAGCCCTCGATGCGGTTGCGCATCTCGCGCGCGGCCTTGTTGGTAAACGTCACCGCCAGCACGCCGTGCGGTGACACCCCCTCGACAGTGATCAGCCAGGCGATACGGTGAGTCAATACCCGGGTCTTGCCACTACCGGCGCCGGCCAGCACCAGCATTGGTACCTGCTCCGCCGTGACCGCCTCGCGCTGGGCGTCATTGAGAGCATCAAGGATCGGGGTAACGTCCATTCTTTACCGGTAAGGCAGGTAGTGGTCGACGAGCAGCAGCGCAAACAACGCCATCAGGTAGGTAACAGAGAAGCCAAACGTCTTCATCGGCAGGTCCGCCCGGTCGGTCAGCTTCATGGCCGCGGCATAGTAGAGAAAAGTCGCGCCGAGCAGCAGCGCGCCGATCAGGTAAACCAGGCCGCTCATCCCGGTGATGAACGGCAGCACGGTAACGATCACCAGCAATATCGTATACAGCAGGATATGCAGGCGGGTGAACTCGACACCGTGGGTGACCGGCAACATGGGTATGCCGACCCGCGCATAGTCGTCGCGCCGCGCAATCGCGAGCGCCCAGAAATGCGGTGGCGTCCAGGTGAAAATAATCAGAAACAGCAACAGCGCATGCGGGTCGACACTGTTGGTAACCGCGGTCCAGCCGAGTACCGGCGGTGCCGCGCCGGCTGCTCCGCCGATAACGATATTTTGCGGCGTCGCCCGTTTCAGATAGACGGTGTAGACAATCGCGTAGCCGATCAGACTGCAAAAGGTCAGCACCGCCGTCAGCGGATTGACGCCTAGCGCAAGAATCAGCATCGATGCGAGCCCGAGACCGAACGCAAATACAAGTGCCTGGGATTCGCTGACGTGACCCGTTGGAATGGGCCGGTTCATCGTGCGCTTCATCTCGGCATCGATACGGCGGTCGAGGACATGATTGATCGCCGCCGCCGAAGATGCGGCGAGGCCGATGCCGATCGTGCCGAACACGAATGCCTGCCACGGCACCAGGCCCGGTGTGGCGAGAAACATGCCGACGATTGCGGTGAAAACGATCAGACCGACGACCTTTGGCTTGCAAAGTTCGAAATAGTCGATGAGTTTCGCCGCGGTCCGGGTCATGGCTGTGGCGGTTGGGCAGGCGTCGGCAACAGGCGTCGCAACATCGTCAGCAGACACAGCAGTAATACTGCGGCAAACGCATTGTGTGCCGTCGCAAGACTCAGTGGCAACCCGGTTTTTACAATTGCGATACCGACGACGAGCTGGGTTATCAGTGCGGCGCCGAGCAGCCGCGCGGCGGCGCGAATATCCGGGCGTGAGCGATCACGCAGGCCGCGTACGATCAGGCTGCCGAGAACCACGATGACGACGAGCGCAAAAATCCGGTGGCTGTAGTGAATCGCCATCCGTGCCGAGTTGTGCAGCACACCGCCCTCGTAGTCGACACCGAGTCCCCGCCACAGGCGAAAACCCTCGGTGAAATCCATGTCCGGCCACCAGCTGCCGTTGCAGCTGGGGAACGCGGGGCAAGCCAGGGCGGCGTAGTTGGTGCTGGTCCAGCCGCCGAGCGCAATCTGCACAACGAGTATGGCCACGCTTGCCAGCGCGAGCGATACCAGCCGGTGGCGGCCGCTACCGGCCACGGCCGGTGTGAGCGATAACCACCATAACAACGCCAGGGTGGTCATGCCGCCAAGCAAGTGGGCCATGACCACTACCGGTTTCAGCAACAGGGTTACCGTCCACATTCCGAGCAGGCCCTGGAAGATTACCAGCCCGACCAGCGCCAGAGGCAGTGCGACCGGTTGTCCGGGGAGGTGGCGGCGGCGCCAGGCAAGCACGGCCAGCGTCACGATTGCCAGACCGAGAATCGCGGCCAGGTAGCGGTGGAGCATCTCCCGCCACGCCTTGCCGGCGTCGACCGCGCGTTCGGGAAATGACTCCTCCGCGCCACTGACGTCACGCATGACCTCGGTGACGGTCAGCTTGCCATAACAGCCCGGCCAGTCCGGGCAACCGAGGCCGGCATCGGTAAGGCGCACATAGGCTCCGAGTACGACGACCGCGAAGGCCAGCAGTGCGGTCAATCTTGCGAATTTGCGAAAGGTCTGCGATGACATGACGTTTGTATCTATCCGATATGTGAGAGACGCAACAGCCGCTTGAGATCCTTGAGCATGCCCTTGGGCGCGGCGTCGGCGGGATAACTCATCATCAGGTTGCCGAGCGGATCGACGAGATAACTGCGCCCGGCGGCGTCGGCTGCGGTGCCGTCATAGGTCGGAAACACGGCGAGCAACGCCGCGCGGGTCGCCGGATCGGCGCTCGCGAGCAACAGGTCGGGGTGTTCGGCGGCGAAAAACTGATCGTCGCAACAGGCGCCACCATAGAAGAACAGGCGTTGCACCCGCCCCATGTCCTTGCCCAGCGCGAGCCGGATCTGGCGCAGATTGTAGAGCGCCTCGCGGCAGGGTTCGGCGCAGTCGCCGGAACCAATGTAGATAAGTGTCCATTTGCCGCGCAGCGCATCGGTGCCGAGTCCGCTGCCGTCCGCCGCGCGGAGTTCGAGTTGCGGTAACGGTACCGCCGGCTGCATCAGGTCGCCATGGCTGGTCGATCCGCCCGGACGCCAGCCGCTATCGCCGTAGTAAAGCCAGGCAGCGACGGACAGGGGTCCGACGAACAGAAATATCAGGCCCAGCAGCTGCAGGCGCTTTTTGGTGAGCGAGCTCATCGTCGCATTAACTCTCCCGTTTGAAACTCAGAATCAGGAACAGGGCCAGCACCGCTGTTGCAAAGGCGAACCACTGTACCGCGTATCCCACGTGACGCTGCGGTGGCAAAAGTTGCGGCCGCCAGTCGCGGACCAGGCCGTCGTCGGCGCCAGCCTCCAGCAGCAACAGGTAATCGTACAGCGGATAGTCGAGAACCGCCCGCAGTTCGTCGATGCGCGGATAGACGGCGATCCTGGGCCAGTCGGTCGAGAGTCCGCTGCCGCTGAGCCGCAGGCCGGGTTCGGGCAGCCGGTCCAGTAACCCCGTTACGGCGCGGTTTTGCTCGCCGACCTCGAGCGGCGGCAGATCACTGCGGTTCGCGCCCAGCGGAAACCAGCCACGATTTACCAGTACGGCTGCACCGCTGCCTTCGAGACGTAGCGGAGTCCATACGTAAAACCCGACCTGACCGTTCTGGACCACGTTGTCGAGGAGAAACTGGTGACGGCTATCGAATTGTCCGCGTGCGCCCAGCGGCGTGTAGCGGGGATACCGGTTCGCCGCGTCCTCTGTCGCCCCGGCGACCGCATCGGCAATGGCGCTGCCGCTGTCGAACGCATCGAGCAAGGCGCGTTTTTCGCTTGCTCGTTGCAACTGCCAATTACCGAGGCTCACGAAAGCGGCCATCAGCACTGCGACCAGCACCGCGCTCCACAACGAGGGCCGGAACCGCCGCGGCGGCGTTGAGTTGGGTCCCGCTGTTATAATTTGTCGCTTGTCCTGTTGCACGTTGGGTCGTTGCCGATGCTCAAATTTCTGATTGTGGCGGTGTTGCTCGCCATCGTCGCCAGTCTCGGGTCGGGGCTGTTTTTCCTGTTGCGCGATGGCAGCGACTCCAGGCGCATGGTCAAGGCGCTGACGTTGCGTATCACGCTCTCGGTCGCACTTTTCGTGTTGCTGCTGATCGCATGGGCCAACGGACTGATCCAGCCCCATGGGATCGTGCCGGCCTAGGTCCGGGCGGGTTTCCCGAGCAAAAAAGAAGGCGCTGCCCGGTCGCAGCGCCCTCGCTTTTGCGTCCGTTCGCTGGTCAGAGCCAGTACACGAATATATACAGGCCGAGCCAGACCACGTCGACGAAGTGCCAGTACCAGGCAACCGCCTCGAAGCCAAAATGATGGTTCGGAGTGAAATGGCCTTTGAGGCAGCGGAACCAGATCACCGTCAGCATGATCGCACCGATGGTCACATGGAGGCCGTGGAATCCGGTGAGCATGAAAAAGGTCGATCCGTAAATGCCGCTTTCCAGCGTCAGGTTGAGATCGTGATAGGCGTGAATGTACTCGTAAGCCTGCAGACCGACGAACAGGAAGCCGAGCGCCAGGGTCAGAAACAGGAATAACGCCAGCACATTGCGCTTGTCGTCTTTCAGCGCATGGTGGGCGACCGTAATAGTGACGCCGCTGGTAAGCAGGATGATGGTATTTATCAACGGCAGCCCGAGCGGCCCCATCGACGCGAACTCGCCGCCGACTTCTGCCGGCCCGTTGCTTGGCCAGCTCGCTTCAAAGTTCTCCCACAGCAAAAGATTGCTGAAAAAGCCCGTTCCGTCGCCGCCCAGCCATGGCAATGCCAGTTGCCGGGCATAAAACAACGCGCCGAAAAAAGCCGCGAAGAACATGACTTCGGAGAAAATGAACCAGCTCATCCCCATGCGGAAGGAGCGATCCACCTGGGTCGAGTACATGCCGCGCTCGCTTTCGCCGATGACGTCGCCGAACCAGCCGACCAGCATATAGATCAGCGCGACCAGGCCGAGCAGAGCGATCCACTTCGCCGCGCCTGAGCCGTTCAGCCAGGTCGATACTCCGCCCATCATCAGAAACAGCGCGATGGCGCCAGTTATCGGCCAGCGGCTGCCGCTCGGTACGTAGTAGCTTGTGCCTTCTTTCGCTAGTGTCATGGCGTCGTCCGTATGTCGGGTTGTGTCTACAGTTCTTGATTATTGTGAAGCATCGGCAGCCTGTTGTATCGCAAACAGGCTGTACGACAGTGTAATCGTCTCGATATGCGCCGGCAGATCCGGATCCACGATAAAACGCACCGGAAGCTCGCGGCTCTGCCCCGCGGCAAACGGCTGCGGCGTAAAACAGAAGCATTCGGTCTTGCGAAAATATTTTGCGGCCTGCGAGGGCTTGACGTCCGGTACCGAATTGCCGGTAATCGAGGCATCAGTCAGGTTCGTCGCGACATAGGTAGCCTGGTAGAGCTTGCCCGGTTGTACCTTCATCTTGGCCTCGGAAGGGGCAAAATCCCACGGCGCATTGATATTGGGCGTGGCGATGAACTCAATGGTGACCTCGCGGTCGGTATCAACCGCCATCGCGACATTCGGATCGCTCGCCGTGAATGTCGTGCGGATCCCGGTCAGCTCGCAGAATGCATCGTACAACGGCACCAGAAGGTAACCGAAACCGAACATCGCGACGGTCAACACCAGCAGCTGCCTAATAAGGCTGCGGTTTTCCCGCTTCTGTTGTTTTTCCTGGTCGCTCATTGGCCGCGGTAGAGTTGCGCTACGATAAAGACCGCATAGAACGCAAGGGCAAGCAGCGCCAGTTTCACGGCGTTGACCCGCGCCTTGCGTCTGCGCTGCGCTTCGTCCGGGAGCGACACCATCACTTACTTCACGTCCGGTGCGACGTCGAAGGTGTGGTACGGCGCCGGCGACGGCACTGTCCACTCGAGACCGACCGGGTTATCCCAGACTTCGCTGGTTGCCGGTTCGCCGCCCTTGACGCAGCGCCAGATGATGTAGACGAACAGCAACTGCGAGAAGCCGAACACGAACGCGCCGATCGACGAAATCATGTTGAAGTCGGCGAACTGCGTGTTGTAGTCGGGAATGCGACGTGGCATGCCGGCGAGACCGAGGAAGTGCTGCGGGAAGAACAGTACGTTCACCGAGATCGTCGATATCCAGAAATGCAGCTTGCCGAGTTTCTCGCTGTACATGTGGCCGGTCCACTTGGGCAGCCAGTAATAGACCCCTGCCATGATCGCGAACACCGCACCCGGTACCAGCACGTAGTGGAAATGGGCGACGACGAAGTACGAGTCATGGTACTGGAAATCGGCCGGCGCGATCGCGAGCATCAGCCCCGAGAAACCGCCGATGGTGAACAGGATCACGAATGCGATCGAAAACAGCATCGGTGTTTCGAAGGTCATCGCGCCGCGCCACATCGTCGAAATCCAGTTGAATACTTTCACCCCGGTTGGCACCGCGATCAGCATCGTCGAGAACATGAAGAACAATTCTCCGGCCAACGGCATGCCGACCGTGAACATGTGGTGGGCCCAAACGATAAATGAAAGGAACGCGATACTCGCGGTCGCATAGACCATTGATTCGTAACCGAACAACGGTTTGCGCGAGAACGTCGGAATAATCTCCGAAATGATGCCGAACGCCGGCAGGATCATGATGTAAACCTCGGGATGGCCGAAGAACCAGAAGATGTGCTGGAACAGCACCGGGTCGCCGCCGCCATCAGCGCGGAAGAACGTCGTGCCGAAATACTGATCCGTGAGCAGCATCGTTACACCGCCCGCGAGCACCGGCATCACCGCGATCAGCAGGTAGGCGGTGATCAGCCAGGTCCAGACGAACAACGGCATTTTCAGCAGCGTCATGCCGGGCGCGCGCATGTTCATGATCGTGACGATGATGTTGATCGCGCCCATGATCGACGAAGCGCCCATCAGGTGGATCGAGAACACCATGAACGGAAATGCGTCGCCGGTCTGCTGTACCAGCGGCGGATACATCGTCCAGCCTGCGGCGGGAGCGCCACCGGGCAGCAACAGCGTCGACAGCAGCAGCGTGAAAGCAACCGGTAGGATCCAGAAGCTCCAGTTGTTCATGCGCGGCAGCGCCATATCCGGGGCGCCTACCATCATCGGGATCATCCAGTTGGCCAGGCCGACGGTTGCCGGCATCACGGCGCCGAACACCATGATCAGCGCATGCATCGTGGTCATCTGATTGAAAAAGGCCGGTTCGACCAGTTGCAGGCCGGGCTGGAACAACTCGGCGCGGATCACGAGCGCCATCGTGCCGCCGGTCAGGAACATGATCAGCGCGAACACCAGGTACATGGTCCCGATGTCCTTGTGATTGGTGGTCGTCAGCCAGCGCATGATGCCCTTTGCTGGCCCGTGATGGTGATCGTCGTGGGCGTGGTCCCCGACGTGATGTTCAGCAGTGCTCATCAGATCCTCTCCTTCGAATTCTTATCGGGCAGCAGCGATATAGTCGGGCTGCACAACATCACCGGTATCGTTACCCCAAGCGTTGCGCTGGTAGGTCACGATAGCGGCCAGTTGCAGGTCGGTGAGTTGGGGGCCGAATGGCGCCATTGCGGTACCGGGCCGTCCCTTGAGCACGACGCCGACATGTTGATCGAGATTGCCCGTGACAACCGCGTTGCCGGCGAGCGCCGGAAACACCGGGGCCATGCCTGAGCCATCGGCCTGGTGGCAGGCGGCGCAGTGCTGCTTGTAGAGGGTCTCGCCCATGGCGACCAGGTCGTCGATATTGCGCTCGTCTTTTTCCGCGATTGCCGCATCGACGGCGGCAGGCGCCGCAGCTACCGCTGTGGCTGCAAGCGCTTCGCCGGGTTCGTCGTCGAGTCCGGCCGCGCTGCGCTGGTCCGCCATCCATTCAGCGTAGTCGGCAGGGTCTTTGGCGATGACCACAACCGGCATGAAGCCATGATCGCGGCCGCACAATTCCGCGCATTGTCCGCGGTAGGTGCCGGCCTTCTCGACGCGGAACCAGGCTTCGTTGACGTAACCGGGTATTGCGTCTTTCTTGATGGCGAAATCGGGCATCCACCACGCATGCAGTACATCGGCCGCCGTGATCAGCAGCCGCACCTTGGCGCCAACCGGGACCACGAGGGGATTATCGACATCGAGCAGGTAATTCTCGACCTCTGTCGGACGGATGCCGGAATTCAGCCGGCGCGCGGCGTTGCTGTCGCGGTCGAGGGTGCTGAAGAAGCCGACCTCGTCATCGAGGTAGTCGTAGCGCCATTTCCACTGGTATCCGGTGACCTTGACGGTAATGTCCGCGTTTCGCGTGTCTTCCATCCTGACCAGCGTTTCCGCAGCAGGTACGGCCATCCCCACCAGGATCAGGATCGGGATCACGGTCCAGATAATTTCGGCCTTCGTGCTGTGATGGAACTGGGCGGGTTCTGCGCCGCGCGATTTGCGATGCAGGAATATCGACACGATCATCACACCGAACACCACGATCGCTATCAGGCAGCAGATGCCGAGGATCAGCATATGCAGATCGTAGACCTCGTTGCTGATCGCCGTCGCGCCGCGTGGCATGTTGAGTGCCCAGTCGGCCATCGCCGGTGCCGCCAGTCCCAGACCGAGACCAGTGCCCAGCAGGCCGAGCCCGAGGCGCTTCCAATTGCTGTGGGACATTAAACCCGACTCCTTCTACTCTTTATCGTCTTTACTATCGATTCACGACGCTGCGACGTGGCGAATCATTCCGCGATTCGCTCAAAGTCGGGACTCTCACCCATTTCGCCAATAGCGTGCTTCAGTTTCTTTTCCTGTTCGCGACGTTCGCTTTCGGTCAGATACCGGCCGATCTCGACAAAGCGGCCGTGCGAGCCGATGAGGAGATGGCTCGGGTGACCGCCGATGTGCGCCCGCCGCAATTCCACCTGGGTCCAGGCCCGCGGAAAACCGATCTTCCGCCGGGTCTTGCCCGTATAAATATCTATTTCCACCCTGCCCGGGGAAACGCTGACAATTTCGTGCCAGCGGCCCTGCCTGAGGCTGTGAACGAGCACCGCCCCCAGTGCAGCGAGCTCCAGCCCCGCGAAGGGTAACACCGGCCACAGCCCGAGCGTTACGAAGTAAGCCGCTACCAGCAGCGACGTCAACGCCACAACGGCGAAGAATATCGCCGCAGACTGCGGACTAAGGGAGCAATTTGGTCGGTATTCGAAGACGCGCACGCGCTGCACCCGGTGTATTCTTTTCCCTGAAAACCTACCGGGTTTCCACCGCCCCCCGACGCGGCCACCCCTCACTATTTTCCAAACGGCCTAATACTACTTGATGGCCAATACCCGCGCAATTTGCCGCACTGCTTTTTCTGGGCTCTTAAGTAGTTGTTCTGAATGAACTAATCGATCAAGGTCGGTTAATTGCCCAGTCCACCATCGAGATCGATGAAGGGTGCGCTGCCCGCTCCCGGCGGTTCGCCGAGAAAAGGCACGATTCCGAGACAGGGTGCGGCGATCAGCGCCCGCAGCGTTGCAATATTGTCGCCGGCGCAGGCGAAATCGGGATCGATGCTGCTGCCCACCCATCCCGCCAGCTGCAAACCCCGGGCGGCAATCGCCTCGACCGACAACAGTGCGTGGTTCAGGCAGCCGAGCCGCAATCCGACCACCAGCAGCAGTGGCAATCCAAAGCGCGCCGCCAGGTCGCCCATATCGAACCCGTCGCCAAGCGGCACCAGGAAACCGCCGGCGCCCTCGACGACAATGAAGTCTGAAATTTCGCTGAGACGAGCGAATGCGGTGTCGAGTGTTTCCGCATCGATGGAGATGCCAGCCTGCCGCGCCGCCAGGTGGGGCGCGATTGGCGGGCGCAGTGCATAGGGATTGACGGTCGCATAGTCAGCGCTGACATTCGACCGCTCGATCAGCGCCAGCGCATCGTCATTACAGAGGCCGTTGCCGCTATCCTCGCACCCGGCGGCCACCGGTTTCATCACCGCGGTGCGCCGCCCGGCCGCGACCGCCAGCTCGACCAGACCGGCACTGACCAGGGTCTTGCCAACCTCGGTGTCGGTACCGGTGACGAACACGCCACGATGTTGCAGCAGGGAGGTCACCGTTGCGTGCCGCGGCGTCTGCCAATGGCATCGACCGGGATGGTGACGCTACCGTCGCCCGGGTCGCCACCCGGCTGCGGCGCCCAGGCATGGCCGTAGACCACTTCATAGGTTGCCGGCAGCCGGCCGTCGCGGCGGAAATTTTCGTAGGCCGCCTCCATCGCGCGCAGACGACGCGGACCGGTCAGGCCACGGGCGCGGCCGGCGGTTGCATTGCGCGCGCCGATCGCCTTGAGGTCGCGCATCAGGCCGCGGGCGTCGCCGTAGTCGACGACGAAATGCTCGACATCCATGACGGGCTCGGCCAGCCGCGCCCGGAGCAGTGCATCGCCGATGTCATGCATATCGAGAAATGCGTTGACATGATTGTATCCGTCGGCGCTGGACCAGGCAGTGCGCAGCTCATGCAGCGTGTCGGGTCCGAACGTTGTGAACATCAGCAACCCGCCCGGAGCGAGCACGCGGCGGAATTCGGACAGCGCCCGGTCGAGATCGGGGCACCATTGCAGCACGAGGTTACAGAACACCATGTCGACCGAGCCGCTCGTCAGCGGCAATGCGGCAACATCTCCGCATACCAGCCCCCAGCGTCGCCACAGGCGCTGCCGTGCGCGCCCGGCGAGCAGCATCGAATGGGCGAGATCGAGCGCGATGACCTGGCCGTTGCGATAGCGCCGGGACAGAGCGTCGGCGCCGGGACCGGTGCCGCTGCCAGCATCGAGAATCCTGCCCGGGTCGAGCCGGACCAGGTCAAGCCGCTCGAGCATGCGGGCGCGCACCTGGTCCTGCAGAACGGACGCCTTGTCGTAGGTGGCGCTGGCCTTCTCGAACGAGCGCCGCACCCGTTGCGTGTCGAGTTCGAAAGCCGTTGGTCCGCTGCGCTGGCCGCTCATTACGATGCCATCTCCTGCGCGCTTCCACCGCGAAGAAACTCACCAAGTTGTGGCATCAATCGCTCGGGCCGTGACAGGAAGCCGGCATGGCCGCAGCCGTTGAGTGTCAGTAGTTGCGCCATGGACAGATGGTGCGCGAGATAATCGCCCGCCGTGGCCGGTGTTACCGCGTCCGCATCGCTTGCGATGACCAGCGCAGGCTGGGCGATCCCGGCCAGAGTCTCGCGCAGGTCGGTTTGCGCCAGCAGACCGAGGGTAAATTCCAGCGCCGCCTGGCGCGTCCGATTCTGTTCCATCAACGCACTGCGGAGCAGGCCCAGTGTCTTTCGTGAATCGCTTTCTCCGCGCAGTTGCAGACTCAGGAAATCGCGCAGCACGCGCTCCGGGTTTTGCGAAACCTGGCGCCGGAATCCGTCGAGCAGCGACGGCTGGACCGCATGTATCCAGTCGTGACTGGCAACGAATCGCGGCGTTGTGTTGCACAGGACCAGCCTGGTGACCCGGGCGGGATAACGTTGCGCGAGGTTCAGCGCGATCATGCCACCCAGCGACCAGCCGCCCACGATGGCGGGTTTATCGAGCGCCGGCAATACGCTGTCCGCCAATGTATCGAGGCTGCGAATGGAGTGTTTCCAGGGTGTGCCGCCGTGGCCGGGCAGATTCACCGTGGCGATGTCCGCGATCGGCGCCAGTTGGTCGCGCCAGGTGCGCCAGATACCGCCGTACTGGGCCCAGCCATGAATCAGTACGAGGCGAGGCCGGTGCGGGAAGTGTGGACCGCTCATGCCGGCACCGCCTCCAGCGCCGCCGCGATGCGCTCGGCCAGCGCGTCAATCTGCGCCGGGCGGTGTGCGCTGCTTAGCGTGATACGCAGGCGCGCGCTGCCGTCGGGTACGGTGGGAGGGCGAATAGCGCCGACCCAGAAGCCGTGCTCGAATAATAGTTCGCCTATTCGCGCGGTTCTGTCGTTGGTGCCGGTCAGCAGCGGCTGAATAGGGGTTTCGCTCGAGCCAAGCGGCAGACCGAGCTGGTGCGCTGCGTCGCGAAAGCGGGAAATATTCTGCCGTAGCGCCTCGCGCGGTGCGGGGTCGTCGCGCACGACTGCCAGTGCTGCGCGCGCCGCCGCCGCGACCGCGGGCGGCAAGGCAGTCGTGTAAATATAAGTGCGTGCATGCTGAATAAGTGTATCGATCAGGTCGTCTTCACCGACGATGGCCGCGCCGGCGCTGCCAAGCGCCTTGCCGAGCGTCAGCATCAGAATCGGCACCTCGGTGGCGGTCAGACCGAAGTGGGCGACGCTGCCACGGCCGGCGCCGAGCACGCCGAAACCATGGGCGTCGTCTACCATCAGCCAGGCGTCGTGATGGCTGCAGTGACGGGCGAGATCGGGCAGCGGCGCGAGGTCGCCGTCCATGCTGAATACGCCATCGCTTGCCACCATTCGGTTACCGGCGGCGCTGTTGCTCAGGCGCTCGCCGAGCGCGGCGGCGTCGCCATGGCGATAGCGCAGCAGTCTTGCGCCACTGAGCTTGGCCGCATCCAGCAACGATGCGTGATTGAGCCGGTCTTCGAGCAAGATATCGTGGCGGCCGAGCAGCGCGCTGGCCACGCCGAGGTTGGCCATGTAGCCGGAGGAGAACAACAAAGCGCGCGGGCGCCCGGTAAAGTCAGCGAGTTCGTCCTCGAGCTGGCGGTGTTCGACGCTGTGCCCGCTGATCAGATGGGACGCGCCACTGCCCGCGCCGTGAGCCCGCAGTGCCTGCTGGCACGCCGCGACGACTGTCGGGCTGGTACGCAACGACAGGTAGTCGTTGCTGCAGAACGCGATGCATTCCCTGCCATCGACTCGTAGCAGGTTGGGGTCAGACGGTGCAATGCTCTCCACCGTGCGCCGACGCCGGTACAGGCCGCCCCGGCGGCGCAGCGCGAGACGCCTCGAGGTGCTGTCAGCCAGGCTTGTCATGGTGGCGCTCAGGCCGTGTGTGCCTCGCCGGGCGGTGGTTCGGCATTGATTCCGAGGCGGTCGAACAGGCGGCGATCGCGATTGGCTTCCGGATTGGCGGTCGTCAACAGCTTTTCACCGTAAAAAATCGAGTTGGCACCGGCCAGGAAACACAGCGCCTGGGTTTCGTCGCTCATCTGGGTGCGGCCGGCTGACAGGCGCACATGCGAGGCCGGCATCAAAAGTCTTGCAACGGCAATATTGCGGACGAAGTCGAGCGGGTCGAGCGGGTCGCTGCCATATAGCGGTGTACCTTCGACTTGCACCAGCATGTTGATCGGTACGCTTTCAGGGTGCTCGGTCAGCGTCGCCAGTGTATGCAGCATCGCGGCGCGGTCGGCGCGATTCTCGCCCATGCCGATGATGCCGCCGCAGCAGACCTTGATCCGCGCACTGCGGACCGCCTTAAGCGTATCGAGCCGGTCCTGGTAGGTACGCGTCGTGATGATCTCTTCGTAATACCGCTCGCTGGTATCGAGATTGTGGTTGTAATAGTCGAGACCGGCATCTTTCAGCGACTTCGCCTGCTCGTCATCGAGCATGCCAAGCGTGGCACAGGTCTCGAGGCCGAGGTCGGCCACCCCCCGCACCATCTGTTCTATGGCCGCGAGCTGTTTCGCTTTCGGACTACGGTAGGCGGCGCCCATGCAAAACCGCGTTGCGCCGGCGGCCTTGGCGAGCCGCGCCTGCTGCACCACTTCCTCGACGTCCATCAGCCGCTCTGTCTCGATCCCGGTGTCGAAACGGGCGCTTTGCGGGCAATAGGCACAGTCTTCCGGGCAAGCGCCGGTCTTGATGCTGAGCAATGTGCTGACCTGCACCGCATTCGGGTCGAAATGCTGCCGGTGCACGCGTTGTGCGTGGTAGATCAGGTCGTTGAACGGCAGCGAAAACAGTGTTTCGACTTCGTCGGGACTCCAGTCGCTGCGAATCTCTCCGAGCCGCGTGGTCAGGTCGCCGTCCATCGCATTTCTCCCCGCCGGCTCCGTAAATACGGTTGGCCGCAGTATTCTGGATAAAGGAATATTCTGGAGTATCAATAGCCTATGTTTGCCTGTCAACTTTCGGAGGCCGCTATGGTTAACACAGCCCGGGGCGCGTTTAGCCGATCCCTGGCTTCCCTGGCACGCTGCCTGTTGTGTGGCGGTGCAAGCGAGCGGTTTGGTCTGTGCGGACCCTGTCGCGAAGAGATGCCCTACGTTGATCACGGTTGCGAACGATGTGCGCTGGCGTTGCCCGAGGCGGCCGCCACCGGTCTGTGCCCGGCGTGCCTGCGGCGGCCACCTCCGTTCGACCGCGCATTTGCTCTGCTTCATTACGAATATCCGGCTGACCGCATGATCGGCGCTTTGAAGTTTGCCGGCCGCCTTGGCTGTGGGCGCACGCTGGGTGAACTGATGGCGGAGTCGCTGGACAGCCACGACCGCGACCTGCCGGACGCGATTATGCCGCTGCCGCTGCACCGGGTGCGGCAGCGTGAGCGGGGCTTCAACCAGGCGACCGAGCTGGCACTGCCGATCGCGCGGCGCCTCGGCATCGACCTGGTCACCGGCCTGCTCGAGCGCGTCCGCGCAACCGTGCCGCAATCCGGCCTGTCGGCGCGCTCGCGGCGGCGTAACGTCGCGGGTGGTTTTTGCCCGACCCGGGCCCCGCTGCCGGCGTCGCTGGCGCTGGTCGATGACGTCATGACCACCGGCAGCACGCTGGCCGCGGCGGCCCGCGCCTGCCGCGAGGGCGGAGCCCGCCGGATCGAGGTCTGGGTTGCCGCTCGCGCCGAATTGGGGCGATTGCGGCCGTGAATCGCCGGCTTGCAGCGCCCCGATTTATTATTTACGCTGCAATGCACAACGATGCCGACGGGGTGGCGCCCGCGACAGGCCGTTGGGGGAGACAGCATATGTATGACTTTATTATCGTCGGCGCCGGATCCGCAGGCTGCGTGCTTGCCAACCGCCTTTCCGCCGATCCTTCGACCAGGGTGTTGCTGCTCGAGGCTGGCGGGCGCGATACCCATCCGCTAATTCACATGCCCGCCGGCATCGGTCGCCTGGCCGGCAATGAAACTGTCAACTGGGGCTTTGTTACCGAGCCGGAGCCGCGCCTGAACAATCGCCGCCTGTGGTGGCCGCGAGGCCGGGTACTTGGCGGCAGCAGTTCTATCAATGCCATGTGTTATGTCCGCGCCCAGCCCGAGGACTACGATGACTGGGCCGCGCTCGGTAGTGACGGCTGGTCCTTTGCCGACGTTCTCCCTTACTTTTTGCGCTCTCAGCAACAGGAGCGCGGCGCGTCACCGCTGCACGGCGCCGACGGGGCGCTGACCGTCAAGGATCTCGACTATGTAAACCCGCTCAGTGCGATTTTTCTCGATGCCGCCTCCGCTTGCGGTTTCCCGATGAACCCGGACTTCAATGGAGAAACCCAGGAAGGCTTCGGCCTGTACCAGGTTACCCAGCGCAACGGCCGGCGTTGCAGCACCTCCGTCGCGTTTCTCAATCCGGCCCGCGGCAGGCCCAACCTCAAAGTGCGCACCGGTGCGCTGGCCTGCCGGATACTCACCGACGGCAGCCGCGCGACCGGCGTCGAGTACAGCGTGGGCCGGCGGCTCAAACGTGAACGCGGCGCCGAGGTAATACTGTGTGGCGGTGCAATCAATTCGCCCCACCTGTTGCAACTCTCGGGCATCGGTCCCGCTGACCATCTGCGCGAATTCGGCATCGATGTCGTCCACGACCTTCCGGGGGTGGGCGAGAACCTGCAGGACCATCTCGATGTCTGCACGATCCACCGCTGCAAGAAACCGATCACCTATGATTTCGGTTTGTTACGCGAGGCCTGGGTGGGATTGCGATTCCTGCTGACCCGCACTGGCCCGGGAACAACCAATGCCGCTGAAGCCGGCGGATTCGCGTGCAGCCGCCATGCCACCGATGCGCGCCCCGACATCCAGTTCCATTTCGTGCCGGCCCAACTCGACGACCACGGGCGCAACCGCCTGCCGGGACATGGCTTTACACTGCATGCCTGCAATTTGCGACCGAAAAGCCGTGGCCGGATCCGCCTTGGCAGCGCGGACCCGGCCGAGCAACCGAGTATCCGCCCCGAGTACCTCAGTCATCCGGACGATATGCCGATGATGCTCGAGTGTGTGAGGATGTCGCGTGAATTGTTCGCGGCCGCGCCGTTTGCGCCATACCGCGGCTCGGAGATTTTCCCGGGTAAAGAGATTCAGAGCGTGGCCGGTCTCGAAGCGTTCGTCCGGCAAAAGGCCGAGACCATCTATCACCCGGTTGGTACCTGCAAGATGGGTAGCGACGATGCGGCCGTCGTCGATGCCGCGCTGCGCGTTCATGGCATGGAGGGATTGCGTGTCGTGGACGCCTCGATCATGCCCACGCTGGTTAGCGGCAACACTAACGCGCCGACGATCATGATCGCGGAGAAGGCTGCGGCGATGATTCTCGGTGGGTCGGAGACGCGCGCGGCCGCCTGAACCCGGTTTCAGGCAGAACGGAACAGGTAGTCGAGGGCAATGCCGGCGAACACCGACGCACCGAGTGCGTTGTTGTTGAGAAACGCGCGAAAACACATTGCCGGGTCGCGATCACGAATGAGAAATTGCTGGTAGATCGCCGCGATGGCGGCCCCGCCAAGCCCGAGCCAGTACCATTTGCCGAGACCGGCCATCGGCGCAAGCAATATCAGGCCGGCGAAAAAAATCAGCTGCAGCACGCCAATGATGAAACGGTCGGCATCGTCGAACAGGATCGCGGTCGATCGCAACCCGAGCTTGATATCGTCTTCGCGGTCGACCATGGCATACATCGTGTCGTAGATGATTGCCCAAACGACTATGGTCAGGAACATCAGCCATGCGATCTGCGGCAAGGCTGCGGTCTGGGCGGCAAATGCCATCGGCACGCCCCAGCCGAACGCTACCCCGAGATAGAGCTGCGGCAGCGAGGTAAAACGTTTCAGAAACGGATATGTCGCGGCGAGAAACGCGCCGATAAAAGCGAGCGTGATAGTCAGCCGGTTCTGGGTCAGCACCAGCCCGAACGCGATCAGCATCAGCCCCGCGAACAGGCACAGCGCTTCTGCGAGGCTGACGGTGCCGAGTACCAGGGGCCGGTCCCGGGTGCGCTTTACGTGCGGGTCGAAACGCCGGTCCGCGAGATCGTTGACGACACAGCCGGCCGATCGCATCACGATCACACCCAGAACGAATACCGTGAAGACCATTTCGTCGGGGTGTCCCTCGCCCGAGATCCACAGCGCCCACAATGTCGGCCACAACAGCAACAGGATTCCGATTGGCCGGTCCAGCCGCATCAGCCTGCCGTACTCGCCGAGCTGTTTTATCAGCCCGCGCAGGGTCTCGCCGGTCATGCCTCTTTTGCTCTTTGCCATTTCGCGCTATGCCTTTGCCACCCGGTCGCCGCAGCGCCGCATCAGCGCAGCGCGCGGGCAGACCGCGAACCGGTCCGGGCCGGGCGCGGTATTGTCGATCAAAACCACGGCGCTGACCATGCCCGGTCAGACCTGGCCAAACCGTTCAGCCGCGCCGATCCAGCGCCGAATGAGCGGTTCGACCGCATCCGGCTGTTCGCGTATTGTCGCATCGGCACGTTTCTGTACCGCCGGAAGCAGGTCAATGTCCCGTAGCAAATCGGCCACGCGCAGCTGCATCAGCCCGGTCTGGCGGGTCCCGAGCACTTCGCCGGGCCCGCGCAATTCGAGATCCTGGCGCGCAACTTCGAAACCATCGTCTGTTTCACGCATGACTTCCAGGCGTCGTCGCGCGGTCGTCGAGAGTGGCGGCTCGTACAGCAGTATGCAGCTGCTTTCACCGCTGCCACGCCCGACCCGGCCGCGCAACTGATGCAGCTGGGCGAGTCCGAGAGTCTCGGCATTTTCGATCACCATTAGCGTGGCGTTGGCTACATCGACTCCTACTTCGATCACCGTGGTGGCGACGAGAAGGTCGCATTCGCCGCGTTTGAAAGCGGCCATTACCCGTTCCTTTTGCTCGCCGCGCATTCGCCCGTGAACCAGTCCGACCGCAAGTTCGGGCAACGCGTCGGCGAGATTCGCAGCCATGTCCTCCGCAGCCTGGCGTGTGAGTGTGTCCGACTCCTCGATCAGCGGGCAAACCCAGTAAGCCTGGCGGCCGCTGCCGCAGGCCGCCGCGACCCGCTTTATCAGTTCCGGGCGGCGGGCGGCGGGCAATACCGCGGTGGTAACCGGTTTGCGCCCGGGCGGACGCTCGTCGATCACCGACACGTCCAGATCGGCGTAGGCCGTCATTGCCAGCGTTCGCGGTATCGGCGTCGCCGACATGATCAGCTGGTGCGGGGCGGTGCCGCTGGCAAGACCCTTTTCGCGCAGCCGCAGGCGCTGATGGACACCGAATCGGTGCTGCTCGTCCACGATGACCAGCGCCAGGTTGCGGAATTCAACTCCTTCCTGGAACAGTGCGTGCGTGCCGACGGCGATCTGCGCCGCGCCACTGGCGAGCGCGGTCAGCGCTGCCTTGCGCTCGCTTGCCCGCGCGCTGCTGCTCAGCCACGCGAGCCTGACTCCCAGTGGTTCCAGCCAGCCTTTCAGCGTATGCAGGTGCTGGTCGGCGAGCAGTTCGGTCGGCGCCATCAGGGCCGCCTGCATCCCGCTGTCCACGGCACACAGCGCTGCGGCGGCGGCAACGACCGTCTTGCCCGAGCCGACATCGCCCTGTAACAGCCTGAGCATCGGCACCGCTTGGCCGATGTCGGCACCGATTTCCCCGAGGACCCGCTGCTGTGCGCCGGTCAGGCTGAACGGCAGCGCCTTTAGGAATTGCTGGTAAAGCGGGCCCTTGACGTCGAGTGCCGGCGCATCGTCCTGCTGGGCGCGGGCACGCAGTTGCCTGAGGCTCAGCTGATGGGCCAGGAGTTCCTCGAAAGCGAGGCGGCGCTGCGCCGGGTGACGTCCGCTGCCGAGTTGCTCGAGCGATGCATCCAGGGGCGGCCGGTGCAACTGCCGGATCGCGGCTTCGAGAGTGGGCAGACGCGCCGATGCGGTGTCCATTGCCGGCCCGAGCCAGTCGGTCAGCGGGTTGCGCCCGAGAAGATCCAGCGCGATATCGGTCAGGCGGCGCAGCCTGCCCTGCTGGATTCCCTCGGTACCCGGGTAGACCGGCGTAAGCGTCTCCTCCAGCGGCATGCCGCCTGCCGGGCCAATGCGTTTGTACTCGGGATGGATCATCTCGAGCTTGCCAGGGATGCCGCGGACTTCGCCGAAACAGCGCAGCCGGGTGCCCCGCGCGAGCGTCCCTTGCTGGCTGCGGCTGAAATGAAACAGCCGCATCGTCAACCAGCCGGTGCCGTCGCTGAGCGTGCTCGCGAGCATGCGCCGGCGCCGGAACAGGACTTCCGTCAACTGGATCTCGCCCTCTACGACACAGCGTTGGCCCGGGCGGACACTGCCAATCGGAACGATCCGGGTGCGGTCCTCGTAGCGTAGCGGCAACAGAAACAGCAGGTCCTGCACGGTCGTAATCGAAAGCCGCTCGAGTTTTTGCGCCAGCGCAGGGCCGACGCCGCTAAGCGACGTGACGGGAAGTTCGGAAAGTTCGGGCACGGAATATTTTGCGGTGTGCGCTAGCCGTCCTGCGGCAAGACCATGATCGCGTCCATTTCGACCCGCGCGCCCTTGGGCAGCGCGGCCACGCCGATCGCGGCGCGCGCCGGGTAGGGTTGTTCGAAATACTCCGCCATGACTTCGTTGACGACAGTGAAGTCGTCCAGATTGACGAGGAATACATTGAGCTTCGCGATGTGATTCAGGCTGCCGCCGGCGCTGCGCGCAACGGCGGAGAGATTGTCCAGTACCTGGCGGATCGCGGCTTCGGGACCGTCCTCTACCAGCGTCATCGTGGCCGGGTCGAGCGGAATCTGACCCGAGAGATAAACGGTATCGCCGCAACGGATGGCCTGCGAATAACTGCCAATAGCCGCCGGCGCTTGTTCTGTCGCGATGAATTCTCGTGTCATGACTGCCAACCTCGTGCTGGACCTGTTAAACGGATTCAGGCGGCCTTGCGGCTCGCGTGCAGCACCTCGGGCATGCTCATAAGGCTGCGCAATACCTTGCCGAGGTGGTGCCGGCTTTTTACATGAATCTGGAATGTGATCGTGGAGCTGTCGCCATCGCGCTCGTCGATCGATACCGACTCGATATTGGTCTGCAGATCGGAAATCTGTGACGTGACCGCGGCAAGAACCCCGACCCGGTTGATGACCTCTACCCGGATCTCGACGGTAAACGCGCGATCGATCGACTCGCTCCAGTCCACCGAGATCCATTTTTCCGGCTGCTTGCGATACTGGGCCAGGTTGCCGCAATCGTCGCGGTGGACCACGATGCCGCGACCGGCGCTGAGATAGCCGATGATCGGGTCTCCCGGCAGCGGAAAACAGCAACGTGCATAGCTGACGACCATGCCCTCTGTGCCGATGATGTCGAGCGGCGTATCCTGATCGACAGCGCTGCTCTGCGTGCCCTCGGGCACCACAGCGCGTTTTGCAATCAGCGGGGCGAGGCGCTCGCCGAGGCCGATCTGGGCAAACAGCGTTTTGGTGCTGTCCACGCCAAGTTCACTGACCAGTTCGTTAAAGCGTTTCTTGCCGAGCTTCCTGACCGAAGTCTGAAATTCGCCGAGCGCGTGATCGAGCAGGCGCCGGCCGAGGTCTTCGGCCTCCGTGCGGCGCATCGTTTTCAGGAACTGGCGGATCGCGGTGCGCGCTTTTGCGGTGACGACGAAATTTACCCACGACGGATTCGGCGTCGCGCCGCGCGCGGTGATCACCTCGACCGTCTGGCCGTTGCGCAACTGGGTTCGCAGCGGCACCAGCCTGCGATCGACCTTGGCCGCCACGCAGCGGTTGCCGACCCCGGTATGCACGGCATAGGCGAAATCGACGCAGGTAGAGCCTTTTGGCAACCGTTTGATGTCGCCGTTTGGGGTGAAGACGTAGACCTTGTCGGGGAACAAATCGACCTTGATGCTTTCGAGAAATTCCTCGGAGTTGTCGCTCTCCTGGATTTCCATCAGGTTTTTCAGCCACTCTCGGGCGCGGGTATGCGGCGCGGCATCGGTGGCGCCGCCGAGCTTGTACTGCCAGTGCGCGGCGATTCCCGACTCGGCCACGCGGTTCATGTCCTGGGTGCGGATCTGGACTTCGATCGGCATGCTCTTGGGGCCGAACAACGTGGTGTGCAGCGACTGGTAACCATTGACCCGGGGAATCGCGATGTAGTCCTTGAAACGCCCTGGCATCGGCTTGTACAGATGGTGGACGAGGCCGAGCGCGCGGTAACAGTCGTCAGTGTCGGCAACGATCACACGAAAACCGAACACGTCGACGATCTCCGCCAGCGAGCGGCCTTTGGTCTGCATCTTGCGGTAGATGCTGTACAGATGTTTCTCGCGGCTCTCGACTTTCGCCTCGATGTTTGAACCTGCAAGCGTGCTCTCGAATCGCGAGCTGATCCGGCGCAGGAACTGACGCTGGCTTCCTTTGGCCCGGCGCAATGCCCGTTCCAGCACGCGGTAACGGCGCGGGTGCATGTGCTTGAACCCGAGCTCCTCGAGTTCGAGACGCATGCTGTTGATACCGAGCCTGTTGGCGATCGGGGCATAGATTTCGAGCGTCTCGCGGGCAATACGGCGGCGCTTGGCCGGTGGCAGGACCCCGAGTGTCTGCATGTTGTGGGTGCGATCGGCGAGCTTGACCAGGATCACGCGAATGTCCTCGGCCATTGCCAGCACCATCTTGCGGAAGCTCTCGGCCTGCGCCTCCTCGCGGTTGCGAAAGCGGAGCTGGTCGAGCTTGCTGACGCCGTCGACGATATTGGCCACTTCCTCGCCGAACAGCTTGCTGATCTCGCCCTTGCCGGTACCGGTATCTTCGATTACATCGTGGAGCAACGCCGCGATTACCGTCGGCATATCGAGGTGTAAATCCGCGAGAATGGTCGCTACCGCCACCGGGTGAGTGATGTACGGCTCACCGCTGTGGCGTTTCTGCCCCTCGTGGGCCCGCGCGCCGAATTCGTAGGCCTCGACGACCTTGTCAACCTGTTCTTTGGTCAGGTAGGTCTCGATTCGGGAGACGAGTTTGTTTAGCCCCAGGGATCGCTTCCCCCGTGGCAACCGGGCCAGGAAGGAAGCGGCGTAATCCATCGCGGGGGCGGCAGGCTTGCGCTAGACCTGCTCTCCGAGCGGCGGACGACCGGCTTCCAGATTCTCGAAAGCGGCGCTGGCTTCCTGTTCCAGCAGCTCCTCCATGGACTGATCTTCTTCCAGCAGAATATCGCGGCTGATTAAGCCTTCGGCGATCTCGCGCAGCGCTACCACCGTGGGCTTGTCGTTCTCCCATTCAACGTGGGCCTCTGCACCGTTGGCGAGCCTGCGGGCGCGTTTGGCGGCGATCAATACCAGGTCGAAACAATTATCGACTTTATCAAGACAGTCTTCGACTGTAATCCTTGCCATGACAAACCTCTTTGGATGCTGCGCGGCAGCAAACCACCAGTTTAAAGCAACTGGGACGCCGGGCGCCAGCATTTGCCGCCGGATCAAGCGCCGACGAGGTCCCGCAGCAGCCCCCGGATTTCATTCCGTCCGGCCCGCAGTTCATCGGCTTCCCCATTCACGATGCGTCTGAGGTCGGTCACGGCGGTAGCGAAATCGGCGTTGACGACAGCATAGTCGAACCCGTCGCACTGGCGCATGTCGTCGACCGAATCGGCCAGTCTCCGGGCAATGACGTCCTCGCTGTCGGTGCCGCGCCCGCGCAGGCGCCGCTCCAGTTCGGGCCGGCTCGGCGGCAATACGAACACGCTGATGCAGCCGGGCATTGCAGCACGCACCTGTTGCGCACCCTGCCAGTCGATCTCCAGCACGACGCTGGCGCCCGCCTCCAGGCGCTGTTCTACCTGGGTCCGGCCGGTGCCGTAGTAGTTGTCAAAAACCCGGGCATGCTCGAGAAACTCGCCTTGCGCGACCAGGGCTTCGAACTCGGCAACGGTGACGAAAAAATAGTCCCTGCCATCGATTTCACCGGGTCGCTGCGGACGGGTCGTGTGCGACACGGACAGATGCATCTCGGGCTCGGCCTCGAGCAAAGCATGCACCAGCGAGGTTTTGCCGGCACCGGATGGCGCCGACACGACAATCAGCTTGCCAGGTGTGGCGAAGCTGTTCATGACCGCGGCGGCCGGGTTGCCTGCGTGGCATTCGGGTCGGGCTGAGAGTGGCTGAAATTCATGGCGACGCGAATTGTGACGGTTTTGGGCAGTCCGGTCGATACAGCGACTGCCCGCCGGCCCAGGCTGATCCTCAAGCCGCCAAGTTTGATCGCTACTGAGCGACGTTGTCTAGCCGGCGGCCGTCGGTTACCGGGAGGCCGGGACGATCTGAAACACCGGGTAGCCGATTCCGTTTGGCAATTTCCACTAGAATCGCGAGAGGCGATCCCGTTGGAGTTTGCTGTGCGACTACTGATGATCGACGACGAGGCGGCGACCATGGAAGGCGCCACTGCATGGCTGCAGAAGCGTGCCGATACGCTCGGTCAGACGCTCGATATGCATTACGCCTATTCCTGCGAGGAGGCGCTCGCGTTGCCGCCCGGGCCGGATTTCGACCTGGTGCTGCTCGACTATCATCTGAGTTCAAGCGCTGACGATGGCACGCAACTGACCGGCATCGAAGCTTTGCGAGCGATAAAAGCGGCGTTCCCGAAAAGCCCGGTCGCAATCCGGTCCGGCGAAAGCGAGCGCCGCATCATTCTTTCGACCATCCAGGAAGGCGCCGCCGGGTTCATACCCAAGTCTTTCAGGGAGGAGAAGACGGTATCGGCGGTCGAGTGTGTGCTGCAGACCGGGGGTGTATATCTTCCGAGCGAGGCGCTCGATGGCGCCAACCCTTACCCGGCCCGACTGGCGCCGCCCGACGAACGGCAACGCGAGGAGGTCCTGCAGACGTTGACACCGCAGCAAATGAAAGTACTGCATTTCGCGACGCAGGGACTTGGCAACAAGCAAATCGCTCACAAGGTCCATCTGAGCGAACAGACCGTCAAGGCGCATCTGTCCGAAGCCTATCGTGTCCTTGGCGTACACAACCGGGTGGAAGCCGTGATCGAGGCGGTCCGGATGCAGATGTTTCTCGATTACGATCCGGGCAAACGCTGACCGGCAGCGCCGCGACCGGCCAGGCCGGCTTTCAACTGCAGGCCTGCGCGATGGAGCGTTTGATTTCCTCGAGACCAGCGGGTTTTACCAGCGCCGGTATGCCTGCTTTCTTTGCTTCGAGAATCCGGTCCGGGGCAGTGTCGCCGCTTATCAATACCGCGGGCAGCGCGGGAAAAATCTGCCGCACCTTGTCGATCAGCAGCAAACCGTCGTCGCCGTCTTTCAGGCGCCGGTCGACCAGCAGCACATCCGGCACCTGCTGTTGCACCAGTCCCAGAACCATTTCGGTTCCGTCTGCAGTACGCACGCTGCAGCCGATACTTTGAAGCATTTTTTGCAGCGCGGTTGCGACATCTGCCTCATCGTCCACGACGACCACCCGCAGACCTGGAAACTCGAACGGTATTCTGCTGTTTTCCGCTTTTGCACGCTTGGTTTTCGATGCTTTCGGTAGCAACACGGAAAACACCGAACCGCGTCCGGGTTCGGACTCGATGTCCAGTTCCAGGTCGAGCTGCTCGACGAGACGGCGCACAATCGAAAGGCCCAGGCCGAGGCCCGTGCGTTTGTGGCTTCGCGCCGGACCACCGAGTTGATGAAAATCCTCGAAGATCGATTCGAGATCCTGCCTGGCGATGCCGATGCCGGTGTCCGCGATCTCCACGCAGTTGCGGTCGCCCTTGATGCTGCAGCGGATTTGCACACTACCCGCTTCTGTATAACGAACCGCGTTTTCGACAAGATTGGACACGATTCGCTTCAGCTGAGTCGGGTTCGTGTGCGCAGCGGCGTTTTCAGGACAATCCAACTTCAATTCGAGGCCTTTGTCGCGGGCTCCGGGCGTCTGCTCGTCGGCGACGGCAAACAGCAGGCGATACAGGCTGAAATCCGTTTGCTCCAGATCCTCGACGCCGGCATCGAGTCGGGAGATGTCGAGCAGCGCGCGCAGCAGGTCTGACAAATCCTCTTTTGCGGTGTGCAGATCGGTGACGATCGATCGTGCCGAGTCATCGAGCGCGTGGTGGTCGAGTGACTCTATCGATGCCGACAGTGCCTGCATCGGCTGGCGCAAATCGTGGCTGGCGGTTGCAAGAAAACGTGTTTTGGAGTCCATCGCCTCTCTGAGTTTGCGCCGGTCTTCGTGCGACTTGCGGAATTGTTGGTAGGTGTCCCTCGCGACCGATACCAGCACCGCAAAAAAAAGAAAGATCGAAAGTGCCACACCGATATCGAGCTGGGTCAGGCCGGATCCGCCGAGGCTCGTTATCCACAAAATGCTCAGCGGGAGCATGATCGGCAGCACGAAAGCCAGGAAAAACGGCAGGTAGCCACCGCTGGTGACCACCGCTGCCATGCACAGGCCGGCCATAAGCATCGATTGCATGGACTGTTGGAGTATCCCCATTTGCGGGAAAAACGTCAGCGAGTAGCCCTGTATCGAACCGTGCAGGAAGCTCAGGAGAACGATGATGTTCAGACGGTCGCGGCGTTTGATGGTCGTGGTCGTGGCAAGTAGCGGAATGACTATCCGGCGCGCCAGCAGGATCGCGAAAACCGCGACCAGCCAGGCAATCCAGTGGGGTTTGGGTACGAAAGGGGCTGCAAAACTCGCGATCGTCGCCGAAACGACAAACGCCGGGACCATCACTTTGCGTGCCTGGCTCGCCAGCAAATCGAGGAGCTCGTCCTCCAGGCTCTTGTTGTTGTCGGTGATCGGCGTGGCGTTCATGCGCTATCCAAAACCACGTGTCTGAAAATGACGATAAGGGATTCGACCGCCAAAACCAATAGACCGAAAGGTCAGGAACTATACCCATTCGGGTAATTCGGCTTACACCGACGGGGCGTCGATTCAGACGGATGGGCAATGGTCTGGCGACGGCAACCGGCGCAGGCTGTAATCGTCATCAGACCGCAGTGTGTGCGACGAAATCGGGACCGACGACTGCCGCAGTCACAATCGGTTTTGCAGATCACCACCGAACGGGACGAGAACATGGACGCTGAAACGAGTGGATACGTTGCCGAAGACGCCAGGCGCAACAAACCGGTCAGCCGGGGCGCCGCTTGCAGCAAAAAGACAGCAGACTTCTATACTGAGTTGAAGCGGAGAAATGTCCTGAATGCCGGCGCCACCTACATCGTGATGGCATGGCTGGCAGTACAGGTCGCCGACGTGCTGTGTGGCGCATTCGGTTTTCCGGACTGGGTGATGAAGGGAGTCCTGATCGCGCTGGCACTCGGGTTCCCGGTAACGCTGATCCTGTCGTGGTACATCGAGATCACCACGCGGGTGGAGTGGGATACGGACCTGTCTTCGCTGCACGCGATGTCGCATCAAAAGGGTCGCAAGATGGACCTGATCGTAATTGCAGCATTGGTTCTTCTGGTGGGGATTCTGCTGGCAAGACAGCCGGACATGACCTGTTTCACCGAGCATGCGCCGGCGCAAACCGAATCGGGCGCCGCCACCACCGAGATGCGATTGCGCTAGACGGCAGAGCCGCGCCCGGTGGCTAATGCAATCGTGTCCTGGTCAGAACGGGGAGACAGAGATGGGCGACGCGAAATTCGATCGATCCGGTAGCGCGTGGATTTCCAGGAGTTTTGCAACGCTCGTCGCCGGGACGGCCGCGGATCCGCAGAACTTCGATGTATTGATAGTCGGCTCGGGCTATGGCGGCGCCATTGCCGCCGATACGTTGACGCGTTGCGTAAAGGGCAACGGTCAGCCAATCGATATTGGTGTTCTGGAACGTGGGGAGGAATATCTGCCGGGTTCTTTTCCGGCGAACTCCACCGAGCTGGCGGGGCATGTACGGTTCGGCCGCAATAAGACCGGGCTTTTCGATTTCCGTGCCGGCCCGGATGTTTCCGCCCTGGTTGCGAACGGGCTCGGTGGCGGATCGCTTATCAATGCGGGAGTCATGAAGCGCCCGTTGGACGACGTTTTCGACCACCGCTGGCCCGCCGAACTCTCGACTGCCAGCTCCATGGAGAAGTTCTACGAGCGCATCGAACTGTTGCTTGGTGCGCGTATTCATGGCGCCGGTGCGAGCGTCCCCAACAAGATTGACAAGAGCCTGAACGGGGACGAGTTGAAAAAAATTACCGCCCTGCGGGATCTCGGTGCTGCGGCGGATTTCGCATTCGCACCGGTGACGGTCGCGAACTCGGACAAAGCGAACGCAGCGTATGTACAACTTTCGCAATGTATCCGCTGCGGCGACTGCGCGACCGGTTGTAATCACAATGCGAAGGACTCGCTCGACGTAAACCTGCTGGTCAATGCGCATCGCCGCGGAGCGCGGATCTACAGCGGTGCGACGGTCCTCAGGGTAGAGAGGAATCCGGCGGACGACGGCTGGCTGGTCTACGCGATATACACCGATACGAAATTACGCAAGCAGCAGCCGGGCCCGATAGTTCTCGCTGCCACCAATGTCATTCTCGCGGCCGGCACCTTTGGCTCCACGGAAATACTGAAACGCTCCGCCGCCGGTGGCCTGCATGTATCCCGCATGCTGGGGCAGAAATGTTCGACCAACGGCGACACGATGATCACCCACTATGACACCGGCAACGAGGTCAATGCGGTGGGCAAGGAGGACGTTGCGCCGGAAAAGCGAGAGATCGGTCCGACCATCGCGGGAATCCTCGATCTTCGCGAACACCCGGACCCGGATCTCAACGGACTGCTGATCGAGGAGATGGCATCGCCGGCGTCAATGCGGCGGATTTTTGGCGAAATCTATGCCACTGCGAACGCGTTGCATCGTCTCGGTGATTGCGACCGGACGGCGCATGAGACCGGTTATCCCGCCGACGATATTTACGAACTGAAAGAAGCCCGGATCGATAACTCCGCGTTGTATGCGGTGATGGGTGATGACGGCGCGCATGGTGAAATCGAAGTACCGGGGCCAATTGACGCCAGCGACAGTGACGGAACGGCCAGAATGCGCTGGCCGGATGTCGCGCATCACCCGCTGTTCGACAAACAGGTGCGTGCTTTGCGAAAACTTGCGGAGGGCAAACCGGGCGCGATCATCGAGAATCCGTTGTGGCAATTGTTGCCGGAGAAAGTGGCGTTGCTGACGAAGGTCGAGCGCGGGCCTGTTGTGACGGTGCATCCGCTGGGCGGCTGCTCGATGGCCGATACTTCCAGCGACGGGGTCGTCAATAGAATGGGTGCGGTCTTCGATCAGGATGACTCCGCCACCACGCACGCCGGTCTCGCGGTACTGGACGGCTCGATCATTCCTGTTGCGCTCGGCATAAACCCGGCGCTGACCATCGCCGCCGTGTCGCTGCAGGCGGCGGTTTCACTGGTTGTGGAATGGGGCTATCAGCACGGTCCGAATTCGTGGACGCCCGCCGCGCCGGACAATATTTCGCCCGAACAGGAAATCAAGAAAGAACTGTTTGGCAATGCGCCACCACCACCGCCGCTTGTGCGGCCGCGTTTCCGCAAGGACGAAATCGAGCAGGCATTCGACCCGGAAGAGACGATGGTAAGGCTCACCGAGCGGATGAGCGGTGGCGTTACCTTGTTCGGCGGCTCCGGCATGTTGTGCCAAAAATGGCTAGTGGAGTTGACGTTGCGGTTCCATGACAAGAGCCTGGTCAGCCTGACCCGGCCGTCGGCAAACGACGCAACGCTCCACGTTCTGGACGGGGGCGGCGACCCGGTCGTTCGCAGCCGTTTGCGAATCTTCAAAGCGAGCGTCTACGACAAGATCAACCGCGAAACAAAAACGGCACGTGAACTGGAGGAGCAGCTCGAGGAAGGCGCCGAATTCAGCACGCCGGTTGGCGCCGGCACGCTGCGGATTTTCGAGCGCCAGAAATCATGGTTCGTGTGGCGAATACTTCGTGGCTCTTTTGCCTGGAAGCTAAACCACGGTTTGCGAGATATCTGGCAGGCGGTTTTTTCGGCCGGCGCGGGATTTTCGGATACCTCGATACTGGACTGGTTCAAAAGCCTTATCGCGCTTTGCACCCGCGCCGGAGAGGTGCGGAAATTTCGCTATGAGCTGACCCTTCGCGACCCGGTTCCGGAACACATCTGCGGTACTCGGGACGATGCGCGCAGGGTCGCCGGAGAAAAGCGATTTACCTATGCACTGCACTCCAACCCGTGGAACCAGTTGATGCAGATGCGGCTGACCCGCTTCCCGGGCATGGTGCCATGGTGGCGGAGCCGTCTCGATCTGGATCTGCCGTTTCTCGCGCGGATTCGTATCCCGTTGCTGGAGATCGTGAAACAGAATGACGGTGTGACCGCGCTGGCCGAGCTAGGATCGTTTCTCGCGTATTTCGCCCGGATGCTGGTCGGCATACATGGGTTCAGTTTCCGCGCACCGGACGAGCCGGTGCAGGTGCGTCAGCCACAGCGCCTGCCGGGCAAAGTAGACGGCATTGCGCAACACCCGGAAATCCACACGCTTTACCTGGGAGAGGAGCGGCCGCATGGCTCCGAGCTCGACGCTGCCGATCCGGCCTCGGCCGTTCCGGTCTACGTCCGGCTTGCCCGCTACACCAGGACCGGCAGCGGCAAGCCGCCGCTGATTATGATGCATGGCTACAGCGCGAGCGGCACGACGTTTGCCCACGATGCCGTCAAGAATAACTTCGTCGAGCATTTCCACGCCAATGGGCGGGATGTGTGGGTGGCGGATTTTCGTACCAGTTGCGGCATGCCTACCGCGCGCGAACCATGGAGCTTCGAGCAGGTCGCGTATCGGGACGTTCCGGAGGTCGTGAAGTACGTCTGTGAACGCACCGACTACGTCGATCCGGTTAGCAACGCGGCGAAAGCCGACGTGATTGCGCACTGCATGGGTGCGGCAATGTTCAGCATGGGGTTGTTGCATTCCGATCAGATTCCCGAAGCCGACTTTGCCAACAAAGACGCCCGGGAAGCATTGCCGCAATGCCTGCGCCGGGTCGTTTTCACCCAGGTGGGGCCGGTGCTGGTAATGGCCCCGATGAACATCTTCCGTGGCTACGTCACCCAGTTCTTCCGCGAGATGCTGCCGGACCGGTATGAATTCGACCCCGGTCCGAATCCGGGCGTCGACGATCGGCTGCTGGATCGTTTGCTGGCGACCGTGCCGTACTCGAAAAAGGAATTTCGCGTCGAGAATCCAATTCTTCCATGGAAGCGCACGCCATGGACGCGGACGCGTCACCGCATGGACATCCTTTACGGACGGGTTTTCAATTCCGAAAACATGGACAAAAAAGTCCTCGGCCACATCGATGATTTTTTTGGCCCGCTCAGCATCGATACGGTCACCCAGACGATCAACTTCGCCCGTTACAACGTGATAACCAATGTCGACGGGCGCAACACATTTGTTGCGCGCAAGGCCCTGGACGAGAAATGGAACGTTCCTTTGCTGTTCGTGAATGCGGATGCCAACGGCCTGGTGGATCGCCGCAGCGCCCATCGCATGAAACGGGTGTTCGGCGATGCCGGCTGCTCGCTCGAGACGAAGACGATAAGTAATGCCGGGCACCAGGATTGCCTTATCGGCAAACGGCCGCGCAAGCAGGCCCTGGACGAGATTGCGGATTTTCTTGATCGCGCGGATACGGCGATTGCACCTGGCACCAGTCCCAGCGAGACGATGGTTGCCTACACGCCGTGGATCGGCCCGCTGCGCACCACCGAACCGGGGAACCCCGCGATCCGCACGTTTCGGGTTGGATCGCATCCGACCCACCGCTATACCGAGGGCGTGTTGCTGTTCCGGGTACAGCAAGACGGCGCAACGGTTACCCGCCCTGACGGCGAGGTTTTCGGAACGACCCAGGCAGATCTCGATTATCTGCAGGACCATGCTTTTTTCCTTACCAGCGACGATCTGCGCTATGACTACTGGGGCAAATTCGAACTACCACCCGATCAGGACGGCAACGCCTGGCTCGCGCTGCTGCTCTATGCCGATTCAGAGGCGCTGAACCAAACGACTAGCGGTTACTACCGCCATGGCATGGTTCCACTGCCGGACGGGACGATGGTCGGCTATCTCGGACGCATCGATAACCGTACAACGGACTGGTCTTTTCCCGACCTGTCCTTATACACGGCCCGGTACTCTGTTAAAGCTCCACGCGGTGTGGATTTTGACGCTTTGGTGCGCGACGGTGTACTGGTCGAGCAAGAAGACTTCGACCGGATGAAGGCCGCTGCGCTAAAAGCGCTTGGCAACAGGGCGGCACCGATTGAGGGCGCGAACTTGTATTCCGACGCGCCGGGGCGAAGTTCCGCGCGCGAGCTCGACCTGACGGTGCCGTTGCCGCCGGAACTCGGTGACGGGGGCTCGAGTGAAGACAATGGCACCGGCATCGTGGTGGCGCTTGCCGGTCACGAGGCCGCGCTTGACCGATTGACCGATGAGACTTTCGACCTAAGCAACGGTGTGATGCCGGACGTCGATAACGCTCCGGCCGACGAGTGCGAATTCCTGCTGTCGAGCTGCCAGTACCCCGCGGGATTTCTCGATGGTGCGCTGGCCTATCAGTCGTATCGAGAGACGATTCAGCGACTGCAACAGGAGGCCGGCCAGGGCGATCCCGTGCCGATCAAACCGCGTTTCGGTCTGTTTGTCGGTGACCAGATCTACGCGGATGCCTCGGCCGGGTTGTTCGACCCGAGCGTGCGCAGGGGCCGTTTCGAATTGCCCTATCAGATGTGGCTGCGGTTTCCGTACGTGCGTAGCGTGCTGCGCCGGATTCCCACCTACATGTTGCCGGACGATCATGAGGTCACCGACAACTGGGAACCCCTTCCGAACGATGCGAAAAATACCGCGCTCAAGGAGGCCGGGATCGAAGGCTACGAGAAGTACCAGCGCGGGATCGCCGTGGCGCCGCATTTTCATTTCGAGAAAGACGGCTGCGAGTTCTGGATGCTCAACACCCGCAGCCAACGTGAACAGCGCGCCGCGGTCAACGCCGCCGCCGCGAAAATCATTGACGAGCCAGCGCTTGCCGAGCTCGCGACGCGGCTCGGTTCGCGCGGACCGGATGCGCCGCCGCTGTTTGTCGTTACGCCGTCGATGTTGCTGCCGCGCCATCGCCGTGCGGCGCAGTGGGATGCGGTCGAGAGTTGCCTGCACTCGGACGGCTGGGACGGATATCCGTCATCCCTGTTCCGTATGCTCAAGCACGCCGTCGACACCGAGGTGAGAAACGTGGTCTTTCTTTCCGGTGACGAACACCTGCCCTGTTACGCTCGTATTGCGGTCACCGACACCGTAAATAACAGGGCGAGCGTGCTCTACTCTATCCATACCGCGGCAGCTTATGCGCCATTTCCGTTTGCCAACGGTTTTAAGGCACAACAGCTCGACCATGAGACGCTGTTTTTCAATTTCGGCGCGAACAGCGTGGAATACCAGAGCGATAAGGTTGCGGCTGAGCCGATTACCGCCAATTATCAGTACCGGTGCATGATTGAGACGACCTATCCGCCGCCAGGCGATGCCATGACGAAGATCCGGGTCCGGAAAAGCAACGCGCACTGGAGCCTCAGGGCGGAATTTGGCGCCCATGCCGCGATCATCGACAACCTGTCAGCGTAGGGGTGATAGCGGCCACGCCTTACATAACAACGTAACGCACTCGATGCCGGTTAACTTTGCGGTTGCGGGAAGGTAGTGTGGGGCCATGCATCAGATGCGCGATAGGTGTGCCCGGGTTGTGAAAGCCCGATTGTCGTTATCAGGGTTCGGCCTGCTGTTCGTTTCGCTCGCCGCAGCGGGACTCGCCTGCATTGGCACAACCAAAGTGTTTGCGGCAACGGCGCCGATGCCGGACTGGAATGACGAAGCCATGGCGTATGAGGTTCGCGGCATCGACAGCCGCGCGGCCCACTCGCATATCGCGGACGGACGCTACGCGAAAAAGCCATTGCAGAAATTTACCGGCCTGGCGGAAATCGCCAATACCCATACCCAGACCGAGGGCGACGACCTGTGGACGGCCTACGCGATGTACCGCCGACTGCAAGACACTCACCCCGGGGCCGCCCGGGCCTGGTACAGGCGGGCGCAAAATCTGGCACGCTTCTTCAAAACTTCTTACGTTGGTGGCAACGCGTGGAAAAAAGACGCCGCCTACAATCACGATCATCTCTACGGTTGGGGTCTGTGCGACTGGGCGAGCGGGGAATCGGACAGTACCGCGATCGAGGCCATCGACCGTATCGTCAGCGAAATGGTCGCCTGGAATGCCGCGGATTTTGTCGTCAATCCGGGCGACCCGGTATTCAGGGTCGGCACCGGCGGCCGGCGCTGGGCCCGGCAGTTACGGTTCGCCGTGTGCGCCGCCGAAGTCTCCGCCGCGCCTGCCAACCGCGTATGGCGGGACAAGGTGATCGACATCATGCTGCAGTCACCCGACTGGGATGCCGATAACAAGATGTACTGGCTCGGCGCCGGGCCGACTGACAATTCCAGTCGCCTCGGCAAAGGCGCGTTTGCGCGCGGCGACCGGATTTCGATCACGTTTCACATGGGTATCTGGATGGACGCGTTGTGGCATGCGTGGCGGGTGCTGGACGCGGAAGGCGACGTGCGGGCAGCAGCCGTACGCCGGCGCCTGATCGATATGGCGACCTTTTACCGCGATATTCCGCTTGACGATAATGGTTTCCTGCGCCTGCATCTGGGCTACAACGTCGAGACGAATGCGCCGATCACCGCCGGTGGAACTGGCGCACCGCATGGCGTCAATGCGATACCCCCGGTCAATGGCCTGGTATTCGCGTACAAGTTCACCGGCGACCGGTCCTACATCGAGCGCGCATGGACGCTGTACATGAACTGGCAGTCCGGCCGTTCGGGTACACCCGGCACACTCGACCACTTTGTCGATTCGCAAATCGCGTCGGCGACCGGGTTTCGTTTCCTGTCCAACAACAAGGGCGAGCTGCAGTATGTCTATGCGCTGTTCGAGAAGGGCGGTGAGCCGCCGCTCGCAACAGCCGCAGCCGGTGTTGCGGAGTAAAGCGCAGCAGGATGCTCTTTTTTGGGCCCAGGGCAAGCGACCGGCATGCTGCATACGCTTTTTCCGGCCTCTGTCATGGGATGCGAAGCTGCCATGCCGGGGCCACTTTCCGTGCTGAAAATGGCATTTTGATCATCCTGGCGATGATGGCAGTGGGATGGTGCCGCAACAGGCGAGCGCTCTTTGCCAGCTAACGCGAGTCACGCCGCCGAACATGATTTATCATGGCTGCCAGCAGCGTCGAATCGTCAGCGCACGATTGTTGATCCGACCTCAAGCGCCGGCGCGGCATTATGCAACTGGGAGAACTGAGCATGGGCGATTCATTGGAATTCTCTGACGAAAAACGAATTCAGCGCGGAGCGATCGAATCCGCGATCCGCATCGCCCTGGTCTTTCTGCTGGTGTTGTGGTGTTTCAATATCGTCAGGCCGTTTCTGTTGCTCACGCTTTGGGGCGCCATTCTCGCGGTAGCGGTTTACCCATTGTTCGACAAATTGCAGGCCGCTCTCGGAGGACGGGAGAAACTCAGCGCTACGTTGATGACGGTGATTGCGCTGGCGATGCTGGTCACGCCTACGGTGATGTTGTCGGAATCCGCCATCGCGAATTCGCAGAACCTGGCAACCGCGATGAGGGAAGGGACGCTTCACATCCCGCCGCCGGCGGCCGGGGTGAAGGACTGGCCGCTGATCGGCGACGAGCTGTATGGCGTGTGGAGCCAGGCATCGACGAATCTCAGCGCGCTGCTGGGCAATTACACGGAGCAACTGAAGGGAGTCGCGAAATGGGTGCTTGGCGCCGCTGCAGGTGCTGGCGCGACGGTTCTCAAATTCGTCGTTTCGATCATCATTGCCGGGGTGTTTCTCGTTTACGCCCGCAGTGGTCAGGCCGCAGTGCAAAAGGTGTCGTTGCGGTTGATGGGCGATCCGCTCGGCCGGCAATTCTCCGGCATGGCGGGCGCTACGATTCGCAGTGTCGCCCAGGGTGTGCTGGGTGTGGCCATTATCCAGTCCGTTCTTGCCGGTCTCGGCATGTTGCTGGTCGGCGTGCCCTATGCCGGTATCTGGGCAATGCTGGTGTTGTTCCTGGCTGTCGTCCAGCTGCCGACTATCCTCGTGCTCGGTCCGATCATCGTCTATGTTTTTTCGGCCACCACGACCGGGCCGGCCATCGCCTTCATGGTCTGGAGTCTGCTGGTCGGAGTGAGCGACTCTTTCCTCAAACCAATGTTGCTTGGTCGCGGTCTGGAAACCCCGATGCTGGTTATTTTGCTCGGTGCGATCGGCGGCATGATTCTGTCCGGCATCATTGGTTTGTTTGTCGGTGCGGTGGTGCTTGCGGTCGGCTATGAGTTGTTCATGCTGTGGCTAAACGAGGGCGTCGAGCACAGCACCGATGCACCAGGCCAGCCTGTCGAGAGCAAAACCGGCTAGATTGACCCACTCAGCGGCATGGCGATTTTTGGCCGCGGGAAGTGGCGACGTGATGGAGCCGGGGCCGCGGGCGGTAAAGGCATTAATTCGGACCATGACGAGCGATCCGTCAGCCGTGGGCCGGGGCTATTGCCTTTGTTAACTCCGCAATGGTGCTGACCGGCGGCCATGTCGCCCCGGTAATCGACCTGAGCGTCGCCGGAGCGCCTCCCAGGTCGAAGACCAGTATTCGCGGCTTGCCGGTCTTTTTTGCCAGGCACTGCGCAATCCGCAACTCTTCCTGTGCCCAATTGCCAGCCGCGGGATCGTCCTTGGCCGGATCCGCATGATCTCTTCCGGCGAGACACAGGAACACAGAGGATCTGGCGATCGCGTTCTCCAGCAGTTGCCGCAACTCGTTTCGCGGCGGATCCTTGCGCCTTATCTTGCCGTTCTCGCGCCAGACCGGCTCTTTGGCGAACGCCGGAATCTGCAGCCGGTCCAGCCAGATACCGCGGCGCATTGCGAGAATGGCCGCGCCGATTTCCGCGACCGTATCCATATGCTCGTTCCAGCGGTAACTCAGGAAAACCGTGTTTTTCCGCCCGTTTTCCGCGAGTTGCTCCAATGCTGCAACGCCTTTGCCGGCCTCGGCCCCGAGTGTGCGTGGCGACATCAGTTTCCACGCCACTGAACGCGCGCATTCATCGACCGGGAGATCCACAAGCTCGGGGCTGCGCAGAACCTTGGCGAGGACTTTCGTGGCATCGGTATGAGCGAAAAATTCACTGTGGCGGGGGTTGGCAATCGCGGTTCTGACCGATGCCCACGCCGCGGCCTGGGTCAGTCGTTTGCCTGACCGGCGGTGCATGTCCCAGGCTAGTTTCGCAAAGTCCCGCGTTATCCGAAAAACCGATTTTTCGAATGCACCCGCAACGGAATCGGCGTAGCGCCACGCGCGGAAGTCGGCTTCAGGTTTGGGCACTTTCAGCCTGACGTCACGGTCGGCAGCTGCCCATTCTCTGACCACGTCGCCGGTGACCAGTCTGGCAACAGCAATCTTCGCGGTCAGCGACGGCGGAAAGTGCCGGATGCGGCCGTCTCGCAGGCGGTACTTCGGGTTGGAAATCACCCAGAGCACAGCTTCGGGCGCATGACCGTCGCACTGCGGCCGGCGTTGCCCGGCAACACCGCGCAAAAAATTGCGGCTGCGCGACGCGTACGCCACAGGTGTGAAGTTGCCTTGTCTAGCCGATTGCTGTGCCTGCAGCGACAGGCATTTCCACGCCACCATGCGGTCCGGTGTAAGGAAGGCGATATGGTGAACAGGCATGGTTGTCAAGTTGCCGACCCAGGGTTACGTACAGTCTACTGCTTTCGGTGGCGACTCGATTGAACCGCTACGGGATAGCATGTGGCGTGACCGGAACGGCGGCGATGGCGGCATGCGATTTCGCTGTTCCAGTCGTCTTTCCGAATACAGCGCAACGTCAGCCTTGCGCGGTGGGGCGTTGTGCGATATCAAATCACTGGTCATCGGCGCGACGGGCCAATGCCGCGCCAGCCGGTTTACCTACAGGGAGAGGATTCGCCCGACTACCTGCGAATTGCGCGGGCGAGGACATCGAATAATCCTAATATAAGTCTGTTGTCTGTCGACCTGCGACCGGGTCGAAAAATCGTCAGTTGAAATTGCGTTATCGAGCCAAGGAGAGAGTTATGCACGGATTCAGGCAAGGAGCGTTGGCATTCTGGATTGCACTGATAGCGGCGCTGGCCGTGCCCGCGGCAGCCGTCGCGCAAAGCCCGGACCAGGCCGAGATTTTCGAGCGGCTGCAGCGTCTGGAGCGGAACCAGGCCCGTTTCGAGGCTTTGCTGGCGGAGCGCGATGCCAGGATCGACGAGCTCGAAGCACAACTCGATCGTCCCGCCAGTCCTGCCCCGGTCGCTGCGGCGGCTTCGGGCGAGGGAGCCGACATCGAGAGAGTAATCGTGGATGTGGAGTCCGATGTGGTGGAGGAGGAGCCGCTCTATTTTGGTCAGTTCCAGCCTGGTGGACGCGGGTTCAAACTGGCCGAGACGCCGATTGGCGATGTGAACTTCAGCGCATGGACCTACGCGCGTTATCTTAACCAGCTGGCGCTCGATGATACCTATACCGACTCGTTCGGGCGCGAGCGTGAGATCGATACCCGCAATGACATCCAGCTGAACAAGGTCAATCTCTATTTCAAGGGCTGGGTCTACGATCCGCGACTCACCTACCTGCTGTACACATGGACCGCCAACACCAGCCAGGGCGACAGCTCACAGGTGGTCGTCGCCGGTAATCTCGGTTACAACTTTGCCAGGGAGCTGAGTCTTGGTGTCGGCATCGGTGCCCTGCCCGGCACCCGCAGCCTGCGCGGCACGTTTCCGTACTGGAACAAAGTCGATACGCGGCCGATGGCCGACGAGTTCTTCCGTCCGAGTTATACGACGGGACTATGGGCCTCCGGCGACCTCGGGAAAGGCCTGAAATACAAAGTCATGGCCGGTAACAACCTCAGTCAGCTCGGTGTCAATGCGGCTGAGCTCGACGATACCTTCAATACATTCTCGGGATCGCTTTGGTGGATGCCGACGACGGGCGAATTCGGTCCGGCCGCCGGGTACGGCGATTTCGAACATCATGACGAACTTGCCACGCTGTTCGGTGTCCAGGTGACGCGAAGCCGCGAGGACCGGCAAAGCCAGCCTGGTACGGAAGACATCCAGAACTCGCAGATACGACTGTCCGACGGAACGGTGATATTCCAGCCCGACGCATTTGCCACGGGCGGGCGTATCAACAAGGCGACCTACCTGATGTCGTCGATCGATGCCGGGTTAAAGTACAAAGGCTATGCACTTGAGGGTGAGTACTATTTCCGCTGGGTCGACGATTTCAGCACCGAGGGCGACATCCCCGAAGACGACCTGTTCGATCACGGCTTCCAGTTGCAGGCATCGATGATGCTGGTGCCGAAAACGGTACAGACCTATCTCGCCGGTTCATACATTTTCGGTGAGTACGGCGATCCGTGGGACCTGGCGCTGGGCGTGAACTGGTATCCGCTGCAGCGGCGCCTGTTCCGGCTCAACACCGAGGTGCTCTACCTCAAGGATTCGCCGGTGGGTTACTCGAGTGTGCCGTTCACCGTCGGCGGCGACGGCCCGGTCTTCTATTCCAGTCTCGAACTGACATTCTGACAAGGAGGTTGTCATGAAAAACGAAGAGGGGTTCCTACGCCGTGGCGGCAAAACGCTTTCTGCCGCGGCCGCGCTGATTGCTGGTGCTTTCTCGCTTGCCGTCAATGCCCAGGATTATGAGATGAACGACTCGCACTTTCATCTCACCAACTATGTGCAGCAGGGGATCAGCGTCGAGCGGATGCTCGAGATCATGGGTAACCGGACCGGACGGGTTGCGCTGTTCGGCATACCGCTGCAGCAGACCTGGTCTTTCGAAAACTCGGGAGAGTATGCACCGACTTACTACCTGCAGAGCGATGCGCCGCTCTACTACTATTCGTTTACCGACGCGTACATCGCGATGTCTTACCTGGCGCTGCCGGAGAAAAAGCGCGACCGTTTCGATCCGATGATCACCGGCTTTAACCCCGCCGACATGTATGCGGCCGATCACATTCGCCGCGTGCTCGAGACGTTTCCCGGTGTCTTTAGCGGAATCGGCGAGTTCACGATCCACAAGGAATTCGTCTCCTCCAAAGTGGCCGGTGACATTGCGAGTCTTACCGATCCGGCGCTTGATCGCATTCTCGATTTCGCCGGCGAGACCGGCCTCGTCGTGATACTCCACAGCGATCTCGACGTGCCCTTTGCCAAGGCCGGCGCGAAGCCGATCTTTCTCGAGCAAATGAACGCATTGCTACGACGTCATCCTGATACCACGATTATCTGGGCCCATGTCGGACTCGGTCGCGTGATTCACCCGGTACAGACCGCCGCGTCCTCGCCGGCGACCGAGCGCAGCCTCGATCATCTCGGCCTGGTCGAGGCCGCGCTGAACGATGCGAGTCTGAGCCATGTCTATTTCGATATCTCGTGGGACGAGGTTGCCAAGTACATCGTTGCCACCGACAAGTCAGTCTCCGAGAGCGCAAAACTGATTAATCGGTTCCCCCAGCGTTTCCTGTTCGGCACCGATGTCGTGGCGCCCTCAAGCCCGGAGATGTATTACGCGGTTTTCGACGAGTACCAGCCGCTATGGGATGCATTGACACCCGAAGCCAGCGAGCTTATTCGCAAGGGCAATTACGAACGGCTGTTCGATGACGCGCGGCGCAAGGTCAGGGCGTGGGAGGCCGCAAACGTAAAGAACCAGCGCAAATAGCCAGTCACCAGTTTAGGGACAGTGACCGAAATTCATCGATTTGAAAAAGGTCTCGGGCCTGTCTTCACGTGCGAGAAAGGTCTCGGATAAATTTAGTAAATTTAGGGACACTGACCCTAAACTGTTATTTGCCTTATTTGTCGTCCGCGAGACCGCGGTTACGCCAGCGCAAGCAAAGCGACGGGAAAAGGCCCCGGTTCTGTTTTGCCCTCCGAATTTGCCGATAGTGACGCTAATTCGCACGGGTGGGTGGACTGTCCGCTGGCCGCCGGGCTGAGTGGGTATCTCTGGTAAAGCCCCCGTTCAAACGTGGTAACCAAAGGGGCCGGCCATGACGGCCGGCCCCTGAGTATCAAGCACAGCGCTCCTCGCGAGTGCGACCTGCCGTCACGGGCATCATTAGTCTGATGCGTTCTTCGCAACCGTTACTGTTGCCGAATCCGATGTGGCGTTTCCGGAGCCGTCGGTCACCGTGTAGGTCACGGTGTAGATACGCCCGTCGCCGTTGCCGGCGCGCTCCGCTCTGACGAAGAAGACATAGTCCTCGGTGCCGATGTTTGCCCCCTTGATATCCGGACTGGTGTTGCCGTCGCCGGTGCCGTTCTCGGGCTCGTTGCTGGTCACGGAAGTCAATACAACGGTCGGATTGGGATCACAGGTGTCCTCGGCGATCACGGTCGCCCTGATCTTGCGCATCTTGTGGTTCGGCGCCGGGAACAGTGAGTCCGGCGTCAATGATACGGAGATCGTCGGCGCTGTCGTGTCGGCGACGATGACACTGGCCGAGCATGAGCCGGTGTTGCCGGACGCGTCGCTGGTCGAGAACGTGACCGGGTTGTCGCCGAGCGGCAGGAATGCCGGCGCATCGTCGACCGGCGCCGGCACTGACGCGTCGCACAGATCGGTCGCCGAGGCGCCCGAGAAGAATGCGGCGAGTGACGGGTCGGTCTTGTCGATCCCGTTGTTGCCGGTGCATTCCGCGACCGCATCTGCGGGACAGGAGACCGCCGGTGCCAGCGTGTCCCGGACCGCGATCTGATCCGACAGCGCGAAGAACACATTACCGATCGAGTCGATTCGAATCCGTGCATCCGTGGTTAGCGTGGCCGGAGCGACGACTTCGACTTCGCCGTCGTTTTCGGTCGCGGCTGCCAGCACGGTCGGGAACGAGCCGCCGCCGTCGGTGGACAGCAACACGTCAACGTTCGCCGCGACGTAGCCGCCGCCCACGTCCCAGAGAATGTCGTCAGGTGCGTTACATTCCAGCCCGCCTCCGGCGACCGGCGAGGTAATGGCGAAAGGATCGCCGACGACCGTCAGCACAACGTCGTCGTCGTCGCCGCCACCGCCGCCGGCACGGTTGTCGCGTGCGGTTGCGCGAAATGTCAGCAAACGATTCATGCTGGGCAGCTGCTCTCCCAGCTTGGTGGGGAACAAACTCGTGGCGCCGTCCAGAAGATCCTGGAAACGCGGGAATGTCCGGCTCGCGTCGGCCGCGGGCGGGTACGACCGGAATAGCGGGATCGCTCCGTCATCGACCGCGGAAAGCGGAGATCTCGGCCCCAGGTCGAACTGTTCCCAGGTGTAGGTAAGTGAATCGCCATCCGGATCGCTCCCTGTCGCAGTTAGCACGAACGGAGTGTCGCGCGGGATCGTGTAATCGAGCCCGGCATCGATAATCGGAATCGCATTACCGGTAGCCGTCGACACACCGCAGGCACTGCCGCCGCCGGTCTGCGTATAGGTGGTGATTTGCTGGCGGCTGCCGGCGTGGAAATACAGGTCGCCGACCTGGCTACCCTGCACGTTGTCGGCACCGCAGATACTCGAATACGACATCAAGGTGGTACCGCTGCCCGGCTCCCATGCGCTGCTCGCGGTGTATTGACTGGCACTGCAGCTGCTTCCATTAAATGTATGGGTGCCGCCGTGCTGGTGCCCCATTTCGTGCGACGCGACAAAAAGGAAGTTGCCGTTGGTCGGGTCGGGGCCCTGGCTCCAGCCGCTGCCCTTGCTGCCGGTCGAGCAAACGCAGGCGATGCAGCCGGCGTTGCCCGATATGCTGGCGCCGGCTTTGTGGAAAAGATGGCCGATGTCGTAGTTGGCGTCGCCAATCTCGGTGTCTATGGCAGCCTGGGTTTCGGCGTTCTTGTTGGCGAGCGGGAACGGGTCGGTATCGGGGTCGGTATAGACGATCTGGTCATTGTTGCCGATCAGCATCAGCCGGACCGCAACTTCGACCTCGTAGATGGCGTTGATGCCGTTAACCGTCGTGACAATGGCCGCCACTGCGAGCGCCTGCGAGCCGAGAAACTCGGTGTATTCGCCGGTGGCTGCCACGGCAAGCCGGTAGGTGCGCAGCTGGGTACCCGCTGGCGCGGCGCCAAGAGCAGTGATGGTACCGAAGTTGGCGGAGAGGCCTGAATCGGGCGCGAATGCATCGACCAGGCACTGGAACATCACGTCGAGACTGCCGTCGATTTTTTCAACTACGTATTGCGAGGTGTCGCTGCGTGTCTGCGGGGCAACCGTATAGACGCCCTCGGGTGTAACGACGGTGGCCTGGAAACCGAGGGCGGTCCGGCTAAAGCGAACGCTCGAATTGGGATCGTCGGTCCCCTGCCCCCTGAATGTCTGGATGTCCGGGTATTTGGCCGCGAGTTCGGGTGCCATGACAGCCGACTGCTCGATCCGGAATGACCGGAATTTTCCATCCGGTGTGGGCACGGACAGGATAACCGGCGCAGCGCGGGCCACGACACCTTCCGCGGGCGTTGCCTCGATGATCTGCTGCAGAATTTTGTGATTGAGCTGATACACGGCCGGTGCCGCCGGGCCGTCGGCAGCGGCGGCTCGGGTGGTGGCCGCCGGTTGCAACGTGGACCAGATTCCGTCCGGTGAAGTTTGCGCGCTCGCGAACTGTGGTGCCACAAGCGCACAGAGTGAAACTAGTGCCAGGGCACTAAAGATACGGGACATCATTACTCGCTCCTTCACGCTCTGCGGTCGAGCGTGTTTTTTCGTTTTTTTATGATCTTCCGAGCCAGCTTGCCGAACAACGACTGTCGTGTCCCAGGTGGCACCAGGATTGCCGGGTGCAATGTTGCGTCAGGTCATCGCCGGACCGGCGACAAAAAAGTACTGATGTTTCCGCAGGGCTCGCAGTGACAATATTTTGCGAGCAAAACCCGACTGTATTTACCAGACGATCGGATTCGTCAATTCGTATGGCGTACCTACCCTGTCGTGTTCTTGCAACTGTTCCCGGAAAAGATCCCGGGTCTATTTTCCGTAGCGAAGACAATATTTAGGCTCTACCTAGAGAGTAGACGCCGTTTTCGTTGCGCGCAATGGCGACCGTGGCCGCGATGGGCGCGATAGAGGCTCACGCGAAATAGTGGTCATGGCAGACCGTAAAAAGGTCCCCGTTTAAGGAGTCCGGTCTGCGACACTGAAGCGGCGAGTTGAGCCTGGCCAGGACATCGGCGAACGCGGGTTTCTCTAATCTCGGACCGGCAAGCGCATTCGCAGCGACCAGCGGGGGAAAAGGTCCCGGGCTTATTTGACAGGGTTGGTTCAAATAGAACCCTGGCGTCGATGCCGGTCGGGCAGCTGCCTCAGGATTTTGTTCGCATTCCCAAGACTTGCGGTCAGTCGCGGTAACCAAGCCGTGCCCGGACGTCGCGAAACGCCGGTTCGTCCAGCACCGGATCGCTTAGCGCATTTGCCGCGAGGATCGACAACACGATAAAACCCTCGTCGGGAGTACGCATCGCGGCTGCGCGTTCGAGCCATTCGAGCGCGCCCTGCTTGTCGCCGATTGCGAGAAAGGCCGCGGCCCAGCTTCCGGGGCCGACGTAGTAACCCTCTGCCAAAGATCCGATCTTTGCGAAGACTCGCTTTGCATCGTCGTCGCGGCCCAGCAATCCATACGCATAGGCGGTCTGTGCGAGCTGGTCCGGGGCGCTGACCGTTGCCAGCAACTGCTCTGCCAGGTGTAACGCGTCGAGCGCGTCGTCGCTGTTGCCGCGACCGGTCTCCGCGAGGCCGAGCAGTGGATAGACAATCGTCAGTTGCGGCGCGATCAGTCCGGCCGCGCGATTGGCGTTTGCGGCGCGAGCGTAGTCGCCGGCCAGCAGGTAGGCATAGCCGGCGGGCGCCAGTGAGGACGGGTTGTTGGGCGCGATTTCAAGCGTGTAACGGATCAGTTCATCGGCACGGTCGTAGTCGCCCCACTGGGCGAGAAACACGGCGTAGTCGGCGATGACGTTAAGGTCGTTTGGGCCCAGTTCATAGGCGCGTTCGAATGCGGCGCGTGCTTCGGGGCCACGGCGCGCAAGCATGTTGAGAATCGCGAGTGCGGCGTGTGCGGTGCCGAGATCGGGGTCGGCCTGAAGCGCGAGCATCGCCTGCTCGCGTGCCAGTGCTTCGTACGCCGCGCCGCCGGACTCCGCGGCGAGTGGATAAGTCCGGATCGCCGAAAACGCATATTCGAAGGCCTTCAGCGCATGGGCCTGTGCGAAGCCGGGATCGGCTGCAATCGCCTCGTCGAGATTGCGGTGGAACAGGACCACATCCTGTGGGTCCATCAATGGCGCGATGTCGGCAACACTGGCGATTGCGCGAAGGTAGGCGGCATACGCTTGCGGTGAATCGGTGAGCGGCGTCTCGATACTCTCCCGCTCGGCCAGCGAGAACTCGGCTTCAAGCGCCCGCGCGATATTGATCGCGATATCGGCCTGGATCGCGAAAACATCGGAGATGTCGCGTTCGTAGATTTCCGACCACAGGTGTTCGTCGGTCTTTGCGTCGATTAGCTGCGCGGCGATCCGGACCCGGTCACCGGCGTAGCGGACACTGCCCTCCATTACGCTCTGTACATGCAGTTCGGCGGCGATCTCGGGGATCGTCAGCTTGGTCTCTTTGTAGCGCAACACCGACGTACGCGAAATCACACTCAGGTTTCTGAGCTTCGTCAGCTGGTTCAGGATTTCCTCATGGATGCCGGCCGCGAAAAACGCATCGTCCGGATTGGGGCTCAGGTTTTCAAACGGCAAAACCGCCACCGAATTTCGCAGCACCGACGTTGGCGAGTACGGCGTGCTACCCAGTTCGCGATAAGCGATCCAGCCGAGCGCGACTACGAGCAACGCAGCAAGAACCGTTTCCAGTCCTCGGCTTTTGCCTGCCGTTGAATCCCCGGTGGATGGCGTACGCACAACGCCGTGCGGTGTCAGATCGAAAACCCAGCTGAACAATAACGCCAGCGGAAACCCGATCGCGAGCAGCACGATAACGATAGTGCCGAACGAGTCGGGCAGGTTGAGCGGTTCGTTGACGACATCGACGACCTGCATGATCAGCCAGGCAGTCACCAGGTAGATGCCGGCGACCTGCGATACCTTGCGTCGCCTGATTTCGTTGAAGAACGATGCCATCGGGCACCTCGTCGTCGCTTCAGGCCCGATTCTACCGATTCGCGGCGGACCGCGGATTTTCAGTTACGGCCGGCAGTTCGGCCACAGCCATCGTCATGCTCTATCCGCTTGGTTTGCTGCTGTTCATTCCGTGTTGGCAATTGCAAGCGAATTCAAAGCGGAGTTTTGGCCGAAGTCTGCGAAAGCCGACCATTGGAGCGCTGTCTGCGGTTCCCATGGGCCGGTCCGGGACGACTGTTATACTCGAAAACACCTCTTTTCCCGACAGCAAAATGGCGCCTCCAGCAAGCAAATTCAGATCATTTGTCGCCGAGCTGCGCCGCCGCCGGATGTTTCGGTCGGCCGCGGCTTATGTGGTAACGGCCTGGCTGCTGGTCGAGATCGCCGATGTGTTGTTGCCGATCTACGATGCGCCGGGCTGGCTGATGCGTTTGCTGGTGACGTTGCTTCTTGTCGGCTTCACCCCGGCGATGATCTTTACCTGGCTTTTCAACCTCACCGGTCATGGCATCGAGGCGACCGAGGATCTCGCCAACCAGCCGAAGATTTTGTCGGCGCGGTGGTTTCGCACGGCGGTGGGCGTTGTCACCGCTTTCCTGACCGGGCTTGCGGTGTGGTGGGTCTGGACCGGTCACGTCGAGGACGAGGCGCAACGCATCTCCAACGAATCGCGCCGCCTCAGCAACCCGGTCGTGGCCGTGGCTACCATCAGGAACCTGAGCGGCAACCCTGATCTAGACTGGCTGAGCGAGGGCATGGCGAACCTGGTACGCACCAACCTTGCGCAGTCGCGTCACCTGGTCGTTGTGTCAAAAGCGCGCTGGGATTCGATCGGGCGGCTCGCGGGTGAAGCCGACGCGGTGCCCGCGGCTGCCGCCGAGGCCGGTGTCGATTATGTAGTCACCGGTGAGTTTATTTCCACACCAGCCGGGCTGTACCTGGCGGCGCGCCTGACCGACCTGCAAAGCGGTATCGATCTTGTTGCCGAATCGTTCGATGCGCTGACGCCGGAGACCATGCTCGGAACCGCATACCGGATCGGATTGCTGGCGCGCAAGGGTTTGCAGGTTCCGCACACCGACAGCGTCGATTCTTTTGCGGCGGATTTCGTGGTGAATCATATGACGGCTTACGAGGCCTACGTCGGCGGTCTCGAATACTTTCGCAAATACGATTACGAACAGGCCGGGCAGTCGATGAATACGGCACTGGAACTGGCGCCGCAATTTCATATTGCGCGCTACCGCCTGGCCCATGTGCAGGCGTCGACCGGGCGCAAGGAACAAGCGCTTGCATCGCTGCATGCAATCCCGGCCGATGCGCCGCTGAACCGCCGCGAACGGCTGTATGTCGATGCCGCCACGGCGTTCTTTTCCCCGGACTTTGTCCGGGCCGCGGAAATTTACGAGGAACTGCTGGAAGAGTTTCCCTACGAAGTCGAGGCGCGCCAGTTTCTGGCCGAGGTCTATTTTAATGACTACAAGGAAAAGCAGGCCATAGAACAGCTCGAAATACTCGCCCGCCAGGAACCGGAGAACGAGTTTGTGTGGAGCGCGATGGCGACCTACCAGTTGATGGTCGGTCAGCTCGATGATGCCGAGGCCTCGCTGCAGAGATACCTCGAAGTTGCGACCGAGCGAGAGCATCCGCTGACGCTGCTCGGCGACCTCGATCGCCAGCGCGGGAAATTCGCGGCCGCGGCAGATGACTACCGCGAGGCGCTAGCAGTCAACCCCGAATTCACCACGGCGCGGCTCGGCATGGCACAGGTCGAGGCGATCATGGGCAACACCGAGGCGGCCAAAACGTTGTGGCGCGATATCGTGAGTGATACCGAGATCATTCCCGACGACCGCATTTTTGCTGCGTTCGACCTCAGCTCGATATTGCGATCGGAAGGACTCTTCGACGAAGCCGAACAACCGCTGCTGGAGCTCGGGAAGGAATTGCGCGAAGAGAAGGTGCGCGAAGCGATGGCCTATTCGACGCGGGCGACGCTGCACCTGGAGATGGGTGACTTCGATACGGCGGCGAAACTCATCGACGTGGCACTGGAGCGAAACGTGTATTCGCCGACCCGCTACCTGTTCGCCCGTGGTTTACTCGAGATTGCCCGGGGCGATGCGCCCGCGCTGCGCACGACCGTCGCGGAGATTCGCACTCATGCGCTGCCGGCGGAAGATCCCGATCGTACCGAAGAAAAAGCCGCGTTATATCTCGAGGGCATGATGCTGCTTGCCAGCGGTAAGGCGAATGAAGCGGTGGAGGTGTTGCAGGGCGCTGACAGGATCGAGGGTTACCGCTACGCGCTTTACGAACTCGGCCTGGCCGGGGCGTTGGAGGAGTCCGGTCAGCACGGCCAGGCGCTGGCGCTGGCGCAGAAGGCCGAAACCGATCGCGACCCGGGCGATGTAAGGCTCGACCTTGAGATCGATCGCGTGCGTGCCATCCTGTTGCAATCGCGCTGCCACGCATCGATGGGCAATACGGACGAGGCCGCGCGTCAGGCCGGGCGCTTCCTGCAGCGCTGGCACCAGGCAGACACGATGCTCGAGGATATCCGCCTGGCCCGGGCACTGGCCAAAAACGGCGCGGATTGAACCCGCGCCGTCATGCCGCTGCTAACGCGGTGGCCGGGTGATCGAGCGGGCGTTGCCGGTTGAGCAACCCACGCTGTTATCCGTGTCGCTGTCCAGACGTACTTCCTTGTAGATGCGCTCCTCCGGACACTCGAACGGTCCGCTCTCGAGCGCTTCCTCCTGGATGGCGCGGACTCTGTAGCGCCGGACATTCGACAGCAGCTCGTAGCCGGCAAGTTCGAGGTCGACGCGGTTAAATCTTCCGTTGTTGTCGAGGTCGTCGATGAACTCGCCGGCCTGTCCATCGACCACCGCCGCATACAAGAAGACCTGAACCGGTTCAAGCACCGCGAAAACCTCGCGCCACGCATCGTCCTGGAATTTTGGTCCGGGTGTACTGAAGTCATAGTGCTGGATCGGTCCGTCATCGAGGCGCAGTTCGAATCCCGGTCCGCCGGCCGAGAAGTCGACATTGTTGAAATCGACCTGCACGATCGGCTCGAGTACGCCGCGGGTGACATTCATCACCGCAACCAGGCTGGTCGTATCGTTTTTTGCCAGCTGCGTGTAGAACACTGAAGAAACCAGCCCCGCCATGTTGCGCAGCCGCCGTCCGCCGGTACCCGGGTCGACATAGGGGTCCATGTTGGGCAATGCCACCTTGCCGGTGCCGACGTCGGCCCAGATCATCAGCCCAGGCAGGTCGTCATTGACGCCATAACCGTAGCCATCCGACAACTCGGTAAAGCTCTCGGTGGACGGCCCGACAAAGCCGCTGGGTGTCGGCGAAAAGGGCAACTGGATGTACTGCTTGTTCAGGACGCCAACGCTGGCCGGGTTGTAGGCGTCATCCTGCAAGCGCAGCCGCAGCGCATCGTCGATTGAGCCGAGCGAACCGCTGGAATCCTGCAGCCCCGGACGATCGATGTCATCCGGCGTGAATTTAATGAAAGTCTCGTCCGGTCCGGCGCAGCCCGACTCGTAAGAAAACGGCTGCCCAGGTTCGACCCAGCCCGCCATGTCGATGCACGGATCAGGACCGGCATCGAGAATCAGCGCCTTGTTGGAAATCTCGCGCGGCAAATCTTCGTCGACGATGCCGACCGCGCCCGCGATCTCGAGTTCGAGGACCAGTGCCCAGTAGTCGGTGAGCAGCACCCCGTCTTGCTTAAGGCCGTCGGGGTTTTTGATTTTTACCTTGATCGGGGGAACCTCGATCTCGGATTCGGTTGCGCCGGCGGCGCCCGCGAGCAGGAGCGCGCTCAGCGCCAACAGCAATCTCGGTGCGTATCTTCCTCTCATCTTGCCCTCCATGGTGGTGCCTCGACGAAAATTTGGCTTGTCTAGAAAAAGTAGTCGCTGTCGGCGCGGCGCGCCATCAACGTGGCATGCGGAGGAGATGAAGCCGCGGCGGGACAGGCGAAATTCGAAATAGTGGTCCAAGCCGACCGCGCGAAGTTCAGAAAAAGAGCCGGGTCTGTTTTTCGTTAGGTGTCAGGAGTAATAACGCGGCACCGGTATCGAAAACCGCCCCGGCACTTTTGGCGCACAGTTTTTGCACTTTTTTGGTCACGATTCGCGCGCGGCGGCGACCTGCTCCCGCAGCATTGCGATGTGGGCCGGGCCGATGCGACAACAGCCGCCGATGATGTCTGCGCCCTCGTCGATCCAGTCCTCGGTCATGCGCCGAAACCCTGATGGTTCGGACAATCCGAGCCAGGTGCCGGTAGACGCGTCATACACCTCGCCGGAGTTGGGATAAACGATAACCCGCTGATCGGGCGCTTCCTGTTTCACCAGCCGGATGATTTCACTGATGTGCGACGGCGCGGTGCAATTGGTGCCGATCGCGAAAACGCTTTTCACGTCTTTGACCACGGTGATCGCTTCGCGAATTGGTGAGCCGTCGTGGAGATGGTTCGCGTCGCGGCAACAGAACGAGACCCATGCCGGCAGTGGGATGTCTTCGATGAGATCGGCGAGAATCGCAATCTCGCGGAGACAGGGCTGGGTCTCGACGGCGAGCAGGTCGGCCCCGCTCTCCGCCAGGCACCTCAGCCTCACGCGGTGGAACTTGCGCAGCTCTGCGTCGGTCGCCGAGTAGTTGCCCGTGTACTCGGAACCGTCGGCGAGGTATGCACCGTAGGGGCCGATACTCGCCGCAACCCATGCTTTGCCGCGATTGTTTTTTTGTTCATCGCGGAAGATCTTCCGGGCACGGTCGGCGAGTTCGACAGATCGTTGCAGCAGTTCGATACCCTCGCGTTGTGAGAGCCCCGCCGCGACGAATCCGGGGATGCTCGCCTGGTAACTTGCAGTGGTAATGATGTCGGCGCCGGCTCGCAGATAGGCCAGGTGCGCTTCCACGATGGCTTGCGGGTTCGACCGCAGCATTTCGGCGCACCAGAGCTTTTGCCGCAGGTCGCAACCGATATCCTCCAGCACGTTCGACAGTCCGCCATCGAGCACAAGCGGGAAGGCCGCGATCTCAGCATTATCGAACATGGTGTTTGCAGTGCCCTCCCGGGAAGTTTGCGGAGCCTGTGCACTTTCGTTTTGCAGCCTAGGTAACTGTCCCACAACCGCCAAAATGTGGACGGACCCGGAATAAGGCGCGCAAACAAGGTCCCGGGCCTTTTTCGCACTTGAGCGAATACTAATCTGAAGCGCCAGTGACGTGAACCAGCAATGCAATCGGCACTGAACGCGACAAATTGATCCGCGACTTTTTTCTTTGTGTTCGCGGCGGACAGTGGCAAAAAAGTGCGGACTGCCGCGGTTACCTGCTCCAACGCGTTAGACTGTCAGCGTGATCGAGATAATCTGGATAATAATTGCCGATACCACGGAGATGTGACCGGCACGATCCCGTGCCTGGCCAGCCGAGCGCAACCAATGCAATATTCCCGGCTCCGATTCCTGATAATTCCTGTCCTTGTTTTGGGGGCGCTGATCTATGCGTTACCGCAGACCGAAAATCGCACTGATGGCGGGCCGGCTGTGCAGTCGCAGGCGGGCCAGCGCAGTCCCGCGGGCGGACGGATTCTGCTGGACGAGACATTCGAAAGTTACAGCGCATGTGACGCGGCCGCGCGGATTGCCGCGCAGGAACTGAACGACAGTGGCGTGCGAACTGCGCTGGCCTCCAGAAATGCGCTGGCAGGAAGCACGGTCTACAAAGTTTACTATCCCGATGCGGCGGGGCAGATCTCGTGCCGGGGTGGAAGGCTCTTCAGCGAGATCTTCGAACAGAGATAGCGGCTGACCCTCCTGTGTTGCCAAAAATGTCCCGGGTCTCTTTTTTACGCCAGGAATATAGACCCGGCACCTTTTTTGCCCCCGGCTCTAGACAACTTTGTGCCCTGAATAGATCCGGAGCCTTTTTCCGCCGATCTGCAGCGCCTGTGCTTTCAGTCGATGTATCGTAGCGGTGCCCGAACCGGGGTATGCTCCCCGTCCATACAACGTGAAAAGGAGATTCCCGCATGCTTGGTTATGCCACCATAGGTACCAGCGACATGGATCGCGCCGTCGCGTTCTACGATGCCTTGCTCGGGGAGGTCGGTGCGTCCCAGCTCTTTGGCATGGATCGCATCAAGTTCTACGGCACCGCGATGAGCAACGCGATGCTTGCTATCTGCATCCCGTATAACGAGGAGCCTCACCAACCCGGCAACGGCAACATGGTCGCCATCCCCGGCGGCGACAAGGCTGGCGTTGACAAGCTCTACGCGAAGGCGATCGAACTCGGCGCAACGGATAACGGGCCGCCTGGCGAACGTATCCCCGGGGTCTTCTATGGCGCATACGTTTTTGATCCCGATGGCAACAAGCTCTGTTTCTTCGATATGAAGGCGGGGTAAGGGCGCGAAACGAGTCGCTTCCCGGGAGTAAGCTGCCGCGAGGAATAAGGAACGTGATCCCGGGTCTGCTTTCTCTGCATTTCGGCAGATACTAATCGGCAGTGTTGGTGGCGTGAGCCATGCAGGCAAACGTAACAGAGCTTGGAAATCAGGCCCGCCTTCTGTTCCATGGTGAAAGATCGCAACTGAATTTGGAAAACAGGTCCAGGACTATTTATCAATGTCGTCGGTGCCGTGGCGACACCGCACCCGGACCCTACTCGATATTCTGCACCTGCTCGCCGAATAGGGGGCAGAATCCTTGATTTTGCTGACCTAAACGAGCGCGACCCGCCGATTTATCCCACTTCCTGACCCACATGGGCGAGCTTTCAGGCAGAAAAACGGTCCTGACGCCGCCAATGGGACGACTTTCTAGCCCATTCGCCCCGATTTACCGCTTTCCAGTCAAAAGCCGAAGCGCCAGGCTAGGCGCATGCCCATATTCGGCTCAGACATCCCTGGCTACGTGAAAGACCCTCGGCACCGAGAGGCGGGCAAGATTTGAAAATGCCGACAAACACCTTTACCTGAAAATGGCGAGTGGTGTGCGCGTGACGCGGATGCGAATCAATCGCCCGGCGCGTTTCCTTCTCGTGACTCCCTGAGGCGGGCGCAACGTCATTGGACGCCCCCCGAAATCGCAGCCATGTCGGCCCTACCCCGCTGTCAGATAATTTTACATAACCAAGACAACCGAACCCGACCATCGAGCACTGGGGCAAATTAGATTATTGATTTCTAATATATCTCGCATTGGCGGTACGTAACTTGCATCGTTTTCGGTGTAGGTACTTGCCTGGGGAGAGGGGAAATGAAGAGTATCGGGATTGGGAATCATTCTCGGCTGGCGGCCGTCGGTATCTTGTCTCTTTTTTGTCATGTCGCCAACGCCGATGTCATATGCGATAACTGTGAGTACATGGATTATTGGTTGGCCGACGGGACCTGGCTAGGTCTCTACGACCCCGAGAATTTCGATAGCGGAACTTTCCAGAGCAGCGGGGCTGACCTAAGTGATATCTTCTGGGTATTTGACCTCGCTTCCGAGGGAAACGTCTTAATCTCGGCGGAACTTGCGGAAGGCTGGCCAGACTTCTATTTCGAGGCATATTTGTTTCTCGCGGACGACATTTTTCAATGTGACCCAGGAGCGCCTCCGCAGCGCTGCAGTTTTTTGCGGGACCCACCCCCAGGGTTCGGTAATGGCGGGCCTAGATTCTGGGAGATCGATGCAAGAAACCTCGCCGCCGGACGTTACGGCCTATACGTCTCCGACGGGGAGGGGGGCTCGGGGGGTGAAGGTTTAGTCTACTCGGGTCAGTTAACGGCGTGGACGGATCGTGTGCCGATTCCGGCGCCGACCTCGCTCTCCCTGTTGGGTCTTGGATTGCTCGGTCTGGCTGGTACCTCGCGGCGCGGTAGCAGGTAACCTTCGGAGACAGATCATGAACAGCAGAAAGATGATGATCGGTGCGGCGGCGATTTTCGGATTGTCTCTCAGCCTGCAACAGGCCAACGCGGATGTCATTTGCGATGCCTGTGAGTACCTTGGTGAAGCAACTTGGCTGGGTCTTTATGACCCGGAAAATTTCGATAGCGCGACCTTTTTCCAGGATATCGAGACGGGCGACAGTGCCAGCTATTGGGTATTTGACCTGGCTTCCGAGGGGAACGTCTTCATCTCGGCGGAACTAACGGAAACTTCGCCACCCGTAGAAGGCGATTTGTTCGAGGCATTTTTGATCTCTGCTAACCTTGTGCAATGTGATATCGGGGCACCTCCGCAGCCCTGTGGGTATTTTGAATTTGGAGAATACGTTTATCAAGCAAGCCCGTCGCTTTACTGGGAGATCGATGTAAGAAATCTTGCTGCTGGGAGTTACGTGCTCTTCATAGAAGATGAGTGTGTCCTGAGTTGTAGCATAGCCTATACGGGTGAGTTGACGGTGTGGACGGATCGTGTGCCGATTCCGGCGCCGACCTCGCTCTCACTTTTGGGTCTTGGAATGCTCGGTCTGGCTGGTACCGCACGCCGCAGTCGGCGGTGAGCGAGCGGACACTACCGAAGCGGGGTTCCGATAAGTACTAAGCACCTGAATCAGCCCATTCGTCGTCTTGCGAATCCGAGCCAAATGACCCCGCGTTCAGATAGTGTGATTTGGATTGCTTAACAAGCAAACCTCACTCCCATGCCGGCCCTGCGCACGAAAATATTAATTCAATGTGACTGGGCCGGTCCCACCACAGGCATTCTTCACTACTGGGATCACTGACTACGGAAGTGTCGCCAGAGAACCAATCCAGAAAGTCGTCTTTTATTCCCTCGAAGTAAGCTTGCCTCTGCGCGTGTTTGGTATCCGACCTGAAGTCGACAAGAAACAACGAACATGCTTTTCTAAATGCCCATAATCTATCCCGGGTGCATACTCGATAGTCGCTGGCGCAATCTTCGATTGCGATGCCGAAATCACCTCGCAAGCACATCTGGTAGGTGGCTAGACATTCTCTCAGTGCAGATTTATGAATTTGTAGTTCATCCCGTGTCTCCTGCGCGTCGCTCTCGGCCTCCGCGCAGTAGTCATTGACGATGCCTTGGAGGTCCGCGAAAGCAGGCATGGGACACATAGTGGTTAATAAGAATGCTACTGCGGCTATTGAAATTAGGTTGGCATGTTTCATGATCTGCCTCCAATGATCTCTCGGTGGAATCACAAGATAGTCAGGCTGATGCACTGCGGGGGAGGCTTACCAACCCTCCACCTCAGCACAGTACCAGGCACCGTCAAGGTGACCATCGTCCCCTAGACATTCTCCGCTGCTGGGTTCGCTGACTACTGAAGTGTCACCGTACAACCAATCCAGAAATTCGTCTTTCACGCCCTCCGATCGAGCACTTCCCTGTGCGCGCCTGGTGCTAGACCGGAAACTGTTCAGGTATGTTGCGCAGACCTTTCGATACTTCCGCCATTCTGTATTGATGCATAGCCTGTACTCGTTAATGCATTCCACTGTTTTCGTACGTGTCTCGTAAATACAGTCAAGGTATTTGTTCTTGCAGAAATGCATGTTTTTCTGGAATCCAGTCTCTTGCATGTAGAAATACATCTCTTGGCTGTCAGTGATGAGCTCGCTGCAATAGTCATCAACGATGCCCTGAAGATCGGCATTGGCGGGCAGAGGAAGAACAACGCCTAAAAAGAACAATGCTGCTATGGCAACCGAAATTGGGTAACCGCGCCTCATGATCTGCCTCCTTGGCTGTCACCGGTTCTTTGGCAAGCCAAGTGTCAAATCAGCGGACTTGGCTTGTCTGACTCGACCTACTTCCGTTGGGTATGGATTTCCGGAAGCAATCCGGCAGCCCGGCGATCTTGGGTCCTTCGTGGCGATCGAACGTCGCGGAGGAAGTGAGGACCCGTGGCTTTGCGTCAATAGCTTTCGCTACCTTTGCCTTTGTCGGATAACAGTTTTTTTGTACACCGAAGCACGATTCGGGACAATTCGGAGATGTACATAGCCGGTCAAGGGATGAACCTGCACGAATCACCCAGTAATCCAGCTCGTCAAGTCAACCTGAGTGGTAAATACTGTGGCTATGCCAATCTTCGGCTCAGACCTGCCCGAGTACGTGACAGACC
>CAWAOM010000001.1:0-1187671 GCA_963783695.1 uncultured Gammaproteobacteria bacterium | reverse complement strand
GTTGCACCCCAATCTCGGGGTCGTCTCGGCCGGCGCGCATCGCAGTTTCGTTATGGCCGATGTTCCGGGTCTGATCGAGGGCGCCGCGGACGGCGCCGGCCTCGGGGTGCGGTTTCTCAAACGTCTGCAGCGCACCCGGCTGCTGCTGCACATGGTCGACGTTCTGCCAATAGACGGCAGCGACCCGGTGGATCAAGTTCAGGAAAATCGAACGCGAACTGCACCGGTTTAGCGCGGAACTGGCGCAGCGCGATCGCTGGCTGGTCATGAACAAGGTGGATCTGCTGGCCGCCGACGAAGCTGACTCGATCTGTGTCGCCATCGAGTCGCGCCTGCAATGGAGCGGACCCAGTTTCCGGGTATCGGCTATCAGCGGTGCCGGAACTGACGCGCTTGCCCAGGCGGTGATGCGTCACCTGGAATTGGCCGCGGAGGAAGAATCCGAGCCACACTAGGCGGGCAAAAAAAAGACCGGCATCCTTGCGGACACCGGTCCAGAAAATCGTTAAATCGGGTAGGGCTCAGGCTTCCATCGCGCGCAGCATCTTGTTCAGACGGCTTTTCTGCCGCGCTGCCTTGTTCTTGTGGATGATGCCCTTGTTGACCATGTTGTCGATGATCGGAAGCGCAGTCGTGTAGCGTTTCTGCGCTTCTTCCTTGTTTCCATCCGCGACGGCCGCAAGCACGCCTTTGACGTAGGTGCGCGCCTTGGAGCGCATTGCCATGTTCTGGTGCCGGCGCGTCTCGTTCTGACGGGCGCGCTTTCTGGCGGAGCTGGAGTTAGCCAAAGTCGAAATCCTCTGTTTACGTCCACGGCCTCGCGAGGCCCATGCAAGAAAGCCGGATATTGTCTTTTTTGCGGCGGTACTTGTCAATCCATTTGCCGGATTACAGCGAAAGCGTCAATCCGGGGTTGCAATACCTGGGCGTATTAATGTACTAATGCGTTAATACATTAATAGCGTGACTCCAGTGAAAGACAGACATGCGACCGAGGAAGAGGCATTCGAGCGTGAGGAAGCGTTATATCGCGCAGTATTGACGCTTCGCAGTGTCGATGAGTGCCGCCGTTTCTTTCGCGATCTGGGTACGCCCCGCGGAATTGCAGGCGTTCGCGGACCGCTGGCGGGTCGTAGAACTGCTGCGCGAAGGAAAACCCTACCGCGAGATATACGAGCTGACCGGAGTAAGCGTTACCACTGTCGGGCGTGTCGCGCGGTTTCTGGCCGACGGCAACGGCGGTTACCAGATTGCTCTGCAACGACTCGATCCGAGTCACTGACCCAAACACAAAAGGCATTGCGCCATGGAAAAAGATCAGCGTATCAAGATCGCTGTGCAGAAGTCGGGGCGCCTGACCGAAAACTCGCTGGAGTTGTTGCACCGCTGCGGGCTCATTTACAGCCGGGGCCGCGACGAACTCATTTGTTACGGCGAGAACATGCCGATCGATGTATTGCTGGTGCGCGACGACGATATCCCGGATCTCGTGCGCGACGATATCTGCGATGTCGGAATAGTCGGCTACAACGTGATGCACGAGCGGCGCCTCGAACTCGAGGCCGAGGCGATGACGGTCAATTTCGAACTGCACCGTACGCTCGACTACGGCCACTGCAAGCTGTGCCTCGCCGTGCCCGAGAGCGACGACTATGGCGGAGTGACGTATTGCAGGGTAAGCGCATCGCGACCAGTTATCCGCAACTGCTGCGCGAATACCTCGACAGGGAAGGGGTGAGCGCGGAGATCGCGGTGATGTCCGGTGCAATCGAGATCGCACCCAAACTCGGCAAGGCCGACCTGATCTGCGACCTGGTTTCCAGTGGCCGCACGCTTGCCGCCAACCATCTGCGACCGGTGGCAACGGCGCTGAAAAGCCAGGCCGCGCTGATAACCACCGGTGCGCGGCTGCCCGAGGCCAAGCGGAGCTGGCTGGAGCGCTTGCTGCGACGCATGGAGGGTGTGCTCCAGGTACGCGAAAGCAAGTACATCATGTTACATGCACCGCGGGGTTCGCTGGCCGAGATCCGGCGGCTGTTGCCGGTTCCGAGACGCCGACGGTGATTCCGCTGGAGGGTTGCGATGATCGTGTCGCGGTGCATGCGGTCTGTCGCGAGAATGTTTTCTGGGAAACGCTCGAGGATCTGAAAGGCGCCGGCGCCAGTTCGGTCCTGGTGTTACCCGTCGAAAAAATGCTGGCCTGATTGGTGCGAGAAATGCAGATACACGACTGGGATGAACTCGACCCGGCGGCGCGCGACGAACTGCTGCGTCGCCCGGCAATGCGCGACGGCGCTGAGCTGGACCGCCAGGTGCGCGAAATTCTCGAAACGGTAAGGCGCGAGGGAGACAAGGCGCTGCTGGACTACACGCGACGCTTCGACAACGTCGAACTGGACGGCATCCGGGTCGGTGCGGCGAAATGAGCGCGGCCGAGAACGTGCTCGATGCGCGGCAGGTCGATGCGATTCGCCAGGCCGCGGCCAATGTCGAGCGTTTTCACGAGGCGCAACTGCCGCCGCGGATCGCGGTTGAAACGGTCCCTGGTGTGCTGTGCGAGCGGCTGTTGCGGCCGCTGGATGCGGTGGGTCTGTACGTCCCGGCCGGCACCGCGCCGCTGCCCTCTGCGGTGATCATGCTGGCGATACCGGCCCGGGTGGCCGGCTGCCCGCAACGGGTGCTGTGCACCCCGCCCAACAAGGAGGGCAAGGCAGATCCGGCGGTACTGGTTGCGGCGCAACTGTGCGGCGTCACCGAGATATTCAAACTCGGCGGTGCGCAGGCGGTTGCCGCGATGGCGTTTGGTACCGAATCGGTGCCCAAGGTCGACAAGATTTTTGGCCCCGGCAACTCGTGGGTGACCGCGGCGAAGATGATCGCCGCGCAAATGCCCGGCGGCGCGGCGCTGGACTTCCGGCCGGTCCGTCCGAGGTACTGGTGCTGGCGGATTCTGCGGCCGACCCCGAGTTCATCGCCTCGGATCTTTTGTCGCAGGCCGAACACGGCACCGATTCGCAGGTGGTACTGGTGACGACGAGCCGGGCGGTCGCGGTCGCGGTCGCGGCCGAGGTCGAACGCCAGCTCGAGGATTTGCCGCGAGCCGCAATCGCTCGGGCCGCGCTGGCAGAAAGCAGGCTGATAGTTGTGAACGACCAGGCCGAGGCGGTCGGGGTCAGCAACCAGTATGCCCCGGAACACCTGATCATCCAGACCCGCGAGCCGCGCGAGTGGCTGCAGGATATTCGTCATGCGGGCTCGGTGTTTCTCGGGCCTTGGACACCGGAATCCGTGGGTGATTACTGCTCCGGTACCAACCATGTACTGCCGACTTATGGCTTCGCCCGCAACACCAGTGGTCTGGGTGTGGACGCCTTCGTCAAGTTGATGACCGTCCAGCAGCTCAATCCGGAGGGATTGCGCGCGGTCGGACCGGTTGCCGAGACGCTGGCGGAGTTGGAAGGTCTCGACGCCCATGCGCGGGCGGTAAGCCTGCGGCTGGCCCGGTGCGGGACTGCCGAGCCATGAGCGGTGCCGCCGATCTGGCGCGTCCGGAGATTCGCGCGCTGCGACCGTACCAGCCCGCCGCGGCTGCGGATGGCGTGCGTCTGCATGCCAACGAGGCGCCGTGGCGGCAGCAGTGGGACGCAACCCAACGCGGGCTCAATCGATATCCCGAGCCGTGGCCGCAACAGCTGGCGGACGCACTCGCGCGTCTGTACGCGGTCGATGCCGCACAGGTGGCGGTAACGCGCGGCAGCGATGACGCCATCGATTTGTTGCTGCGGGTTTTTTGCCGTGCCGGTGAGGACCGGATTGTCGTGTGTCCTCCGACTTTTGGTATGTACCGTGTCGCGGCGCAGGTACAGGGCGCCGGCGTCGCGTCGATACCGTTGCTGGCCGAGCGTGACTTTGCCGTGGATACCGCAGCGGTTCTGGCCGCTGCCCGCGAAGGCGTCAAGCTGGTATTCCTGTGCTCGCCCAACAACCCGACCGGTAATTCGATTGCCGCGCAAACCGTGCGCGAACTGTGTAGCGCACTGTCCGGTTCCGCGCTGGTCGTCATTGACGAGGCCTATATCGAGTTCTCGGAGCAGCCAAGCGCGGCACGGATGCTTGATGAATTTCCAAACCTCGCCGTCTTGCGGACGTTGTCAAAAGCGCATGCGCTGGCCGGTGCGCGGGTCGGAGCGCTGCTTGCAGCGGCGGACGTGGTTGAGCTGGTGCGCGGTGTGATGCCGCCGTATGCGTTACCGAGTTTGTCAATCGACGCCGCGCTGGGTCTGGCCGGGGCGGGCTACGCCAACTGCATAGAAGACAGAATCATGCAAGCGCGCAGTGAAAGAGCGCGGCTCGGCGCGGCACTCGCGGCGTTGCCGGGTGTCGTGCGGATCTGGCCCAGTGACGGTAACTACCTGCTGGTCCGTTTTGCAGACGCCGCCAGTGTCCTCGAGCATGCCGCCGGCCGCGGATTTTGTTGCGCGATTTTTCGTCGCATGCGGAACTCGCCAACTGCGTGCGGATCAGTATCGGCGATCCCGCCCAGAACGATGCGCTGATCGCCGCGCTGGAGGAATACGGCAATGGCTAGCGTCAAGGTGCTGTTTATCGATCGCGACGGGACCCTGGTCGAGGAACCGGCCGATCAGCAGGTGGACGCGTTGCACAAAATCCGCCTTCTGCCGGGTGTCATCCCCGCGCTGATCAGGTTGCGGGATGCCGGCTACCGAATGGTGCTGGTGTCGAATCAGGATGGGCGCGGCAGCGACAGTTTCCCCGAGGGGGCTTTTCGCGAGAGTCACGATTTCATCATTGAACTGTTCGCCTCACAGGGCATCGTGTTCGACGAGGAGTATATCTGCCCCCATTTTGCCGCTGACGGTTGCGACTGCCGCAAACCGTCGGCGGGACTGTTGAAAGATTTTCTCCGCAGTACCCAACTCGACCGTGTGGCCAGTCGGGTAATCGGGGACCGTGACAGCGATATGCAGCTGGCCGCGAATATCGGTCTCGATGGCATCAGGGTGGGCGCCGATGGCGGAGTGCAATGGCCTGATATCGCGGACCAGTTGCTGCGCCGGCCGAGAGTTGCGCAAGTCCGGCGCCGTACCCGGGAGACAGACATCGCGGTCAACGTCGCGCTCGACAAACCGGAACCGATCCGGATCGACAGTGGCATCGGGTTTTTCGATCACATGCTCGAACAGTTTGCGAAACACGGCGGCTTCGCACTGGAGCTTGGCTGCAAAGGCGACCTGGAAATCGACGAACATCACACTGTCGAGGACTGCGCGCTCGCGCTCGGTCAGGCGCTGCGCGAAGCGCTCGGAGACAAGCACGGCATTGGCCGCTACGGATTCGTTTTGCCGATGGACGAAGCGCAGGCTCAGGTCGCCGTCGACCTCGCCGGCCGGCCCTATCTGCAATTCAGCGGAAAGTTTGATCGCGAGAGCGTCGGTGGACTGCCGACCGAACTGGTCCCGCACTTTTTTCGCTCGCTGTCGGATGCGCTGGCGGCGGCCATCCACATCAAGGTGTCCGGCGACAACAGCCATCACATGATCGAGGCGGTGTTCAAGGGCATCGGACGCGCGATGCGGCCGGCACTGGCGCAAACCGGCACCGGGCTGCCGTCGACCAAGGGGGCGTTGTGAGCGTCGTCATTGTCGATAGCGGCGGAGCCAATATCGGATCGGTTCGGTACGCTCTGGCGCGGCTGGGAGTGGAGGCGCCGCTCAGTCGCGATGGGGACGAGATTCGGCGCGCGGATCTCGTTTTGTTGCCGGGCGTGGGGTCGGCCGCGGCCGCGATGGAGCGGCTGCGTTCGGCTCGCCTCGATAGCGTGATTCCGACACTGACCCAGCCGGTGCTGGGTATCTGCCTGGGTCTGCAGCTGATGTTCGAGCGCTCGGAAGAGGGCGACACGCCCTGTCTTGGGATCCTACGCGGGAGCGCACGGGTTTTCCCCCGGGACCAGGGGCTCACGGTCCCGCATATGGGCTGGAACAGTGTCGCAATGGCAAGCGACTCGCGGTTGCTCGCTGGCATCGCGGACGGCAGCTATTTCTATTTCGTCCACAGCTATGCCGTTCCCGTGGTCGCGGCCACGACCGGGCGTTGCGAGTACGGTGCAGCGTTTACCGCCGTCGCAGAACAGGGCAATTTTTTTGCCACCCAGTTTCATCCGGAACGATCCGGTGACGACGGTGCGAGGTTGCTCGAAAACTTTCTGCGTCTGGGTGGAGACAGCTGATGGAACTTATCCCTGCGATAGATCTGTACCAGGGCGGCTGCGTGCGCCTGCTGCATGGCGATTTCGATCAGGTCACGCATTACCCGGAGAAACCGGAGACGCTGCGCAATGCCTATCGCGATGCCGGCGCGGCTACATTGCATGTTGTCGATCTCGATGGTGCACGGGAAGGACGGCCGGTGAATACCGCGATCCTGGCGACACTCGCAGCCGGCGGCGGCATCGAGGTGCAGGTCGGTGGCGGCCTGCGCAGCGGCGAAGATGTGGCGGCTATCCTCGATGCGGGGGTTAGCCGGGCGGTAGTCGGCAGCACTGCCATCAATGCGCCGGAAACGGTTGTCGCCTGGTCCCGGCAGTTCGGCGGGCAACGACTGGTGCTCGCGCTCGATGTTCGTTTCGATGACGATAACGTGCCGCGCCTTGCCAGCCACGGCTGGCAGCGGCAACAGCCAACCAGTCTCTGGCAGTTGCTCGATAGCTATGCCGGTTCGGGAATACGCCATGTGCTGTGTACGGATATCGGGCGCGATGGCGCCATGAGCGGCCCCAATATTTCGCTGTACGCGGAATGTTGCCGCCGCTTTCCGGATTTCCTGTTTCAGGCATCGGGTGGCGTGCGCAGGCTTGACGATCTGCGCGAGCTCGCCGCAACCGGGGTAGCCGGAGCAATTTCGGGGCGCGCTTTGCTTGAGGGCGATCTCAAACTCGAGGAGTCACGAAAATTCTTGCCAAACGCATAGTTCCCTGCCTGGATGTGCGCGCCGGCCGCGTGGTGAAGGGTGTCCGCTTCCGCGACCATCGCGATATGGGCGACATCATCGAGCTGGCGTGTCGCTACCGTGAGGAGCAGGCTGACGAGCTCGTTTTCTACGATATTACCGCCAGCCCGCAGGGCCGTTCAGTCGAGCATGACTGGGTCAGCCGTGTTGCGGCGGTCATCGACATCCCGTTCTGTGTGGCGGGCGGTATTCGCGACGTCCGCTCCGCCGAGGCTATTCTCAATGCCGGCGCTGACAAAATATCGATCAATACGCCCGCGCTCGAAAACCCGGGGCTGATCGATGAGCTGGCGCAACGATTTGGCTCGCAATGTGTCGTAATCGGTATCGATAGCCGGGTTAACGGTGGCGACTGGTATGTGCATGCCAACACCGGCGATCCGGACGCGATGCGCCAGGAACCGGTGGCAACGCTGCAGTGGGTTGACGAGGTGCAGGCGCGCGGCGCCGGCGAGATCGTGTTGAATTGCATGAGTCACGACGGCGTCCGTAGCGGTTACGATCTCGAGCAACTGCTGGCCGTGCGCGAACGCTGTGGCGTACCCTTGATCGCGTCCGGCGGCGCCGGCGCGATGGAACACTTCGCGGACGTTTTCGCTACCTGCCGGGTCGACGCTGCGCTGGCGGCCACGGTATTTCACTCCGGTGCGATCGCGATACCGGAGCTAAAGGCATTTCTGCGCGGCGAAGCTATCGAGGTGAGGCGGTGACGGCAATAGAGAATGAAAACGATATAGAGGCGCTGGACTGGGGCAAGGGCAGCGGGTTGCTGCCGGCCATCGTGCAGCATGCCGATGACGATCGTGTTCTGATGCTCGGCTTCATCAGTAAAGAATCGCTGCAACGCAGCCTGCAACTGCGCCAGGTGGTGTTTTTCAGTCGCAGCCGCGGCGAACTGTGGCGCAAGGGCGAAACCTCGGGGAACGTCCTGAACCTGGTCGCGATTCGCGCCGATTGCGATCGCGATACGGTGCTGATCCGGGCGCGTCCGGCGGGACCGGTCTGTCATTTGGGGACGGACACCTGTTTCGACGGCGACGATTTGCCCGAGTTGTCCGCTCGCAACTTTCTCGCGCGGCTCGAGGACGTGATTGCTACCCGTGCGAACGCCCCGGCCGAAGAGAGCTACACGGCGCGTCTGCTGGCCGACGGCGTTGGACGTATCGCAAAAAAGGTCGGCGAGGAGGGCGTCGAAACCGCGCTTGCGGCTGTATCCGATCATGATGAAGCCCTGATCGGCGAGGCTGCGGACCTCGTCTATCATCTGCTCGTATTGCTTAACGCCCGCGGTCTCGATCTTGCCAGCGTCGAACGCGAGCTCGAGCGACGCCATTCCGCCTGACCCGCTGGGACATCGAGCGCTTAGCGCGGACACGCTATATCATACGGGCCACGTAAGGTCCGGAGCCTGTTGTTGAGCCGTCGTTTTCTCAAATCTACGTCCGTAGTGAGCGGCATGACTCTGCTGTCGCGTGTGCTCGGTCTTGCCCGCGATATCGTGTTCGCCAGGTTGTTTGGTGCCGGTATTGTGATGGACGCGTTCTTTGTTGCGTTCAAGATTCCGAACCTGCTGCGGCGTTTTTTTGCCGAGGGCGCGTTCTCGCAGGCCTTCGTTCCGGTTTTCGCCGAGTACAAATCGACGCGCACACGGGCCGAACTGACCGCGCTGGCCGATCGTGTGACCGGCACGCTCGGTATTGCGCTGTTCGTTGTGACCCTGATCGGCGTTGTAATGGCGCCGATTCTGATCATGATTTTTGCGCCGGGTTTTCTTGGCCGCGGAGAGCAGTACGAACTCGCAACGGCGATGTTGCGGTTCACGTTCCCCTACATCCTGTTTATTTCACTGACCGGTCTCGCCGGCGCGATGCTCAACAGTTTCGGCAAGTTCGCGGTGCCGGCGTTCACACCGGTGTTGCTCAACGTCGTAATGATTTCAGCGGCAATCTGGCTCGAGCCGTTGATGCCGCGACCGGGTCTGGGGCTGGCGCTTGGCGTATTCCTGGCCGGCCTGGTCCAGCTGTTTTTCCAGCTGCCGTTTCTGCGCGGGATCGGCATGCTCCCGCGTCCGCGCTGGGGCTGGCGCGATAGCGGCGTACGCAAAGTCGGGCGCCTGATGCTGCCGGCGATTTTTGGCTCATCGGTCGCTCAGATCAACATGTTGATCGATACGCTGATTGCCTCGTTCCTGACCGCCGGCAGCATTACCTGGCTCTACTATGCCGACCGCATGATGGAGTTTCCGCTCGGCGTGTTCGGAGTCGCCCTGGCCACGGTGATTCTGCCGGGCCTGTCAGAACAGCATGCGCAAAAGTCGCGCAAGGACTTCTCGGCAACGCTCGACTGGGCGCTGCGGCTGGTTGCGCTGATCGTGGTGCCGGCCGCGGTCGCATTACTGGTTTTGGCGGCGCCTATTCTCGCGACGCTGTTTTTTGGCGGCCGGTTCGACGCCAATGACGTGGCGATGTCGGCGTTCAGCCTGCAGGCCTATTCGATTGGCCTGCTTGGGTTTTCGCTGGTCAAGGTGCTGGCGCCGGGATACTACTCGCGCCAGGAAATGCGCACGCCGGTGCGGATCGCGGTGGTTGCGCTACTCGTCAATATCGCGCTCAACCTGATTTTTGTTTACTCAATGATCGAGGCCGGATTTAGCGCACCGCATGCCGGGCTTGCACTGGCGACGGCGCTGGCCGCCGCATTGAATGCGTTTCTTTTGTACCGCGGCTTGCGCCGGGCCGCGGTGTATCACCCCGGCGATGGCTGGTTGTGGCTGATCATCCGGGTCGGCGTGGCCAGCGCAGCAATGGCGCTGGTGCTGTGGCAGCTGGCGGGGCCAGCCAGCACCTGGCTGGAGCTGGGTCTGTCGGCGAGAATTGGCCGGCTCGCGCTGTGCATTGCCGCCGGCGGCGCAACCTATTTCTTCGTGCTTGCCGTACTCGGCTTGCGGCCGCGGCATTTACGTGGGCATGCTCCGGGGCCTGACGTATAATCGCCAGCTTTTTACGGCCCGGGAAAATGGAGCTGATTCGAGGGTTACACAATGTGCGATCGCGCCATGCGGGATGCGTGGCGACGGTCGGAAACTTCGATGGTGTCCATCTCGGACACCGGGCGGTTCTCGCGCGTCTTTTCGAAAAATCGGCCGCTTTTGCACTGCCGTCGCTCGTTATGGTTTTCGAGCCGACGCCGCAGGAGTTTTTCGACCGCGGCGAAGTACCTGCCAGGTTGACCCGCTTCCGCGAAAAGTACGAAGCGCTTGCAGCAGCCGGTGTCGACCGCATGCTGTGCATACGCTTTGACCTGGAGTATTCGCAAATGCCGGCGGAGCAGTTCGTGGCGGGGTTGCTCCTCGAGGGGCTTGGAGTGCGTTACCTGGTCGTCGGTGACGATTTCAGATTCGGCCATGGTCGGCGTGGCGATTTCGCGATGCTGAAGGCCTGTGGCCGACGCGACGGCTTCGAGGTGGAGAACACTCCGACCTTCGAAATCGACGGGGAGAGGGTAAGCAGTTCGCGAATCAGACGGCTGCTGCTGGACGGAAAAATTGGCGCGGCTAACCGGTTGCTGGGGCGTCCTTACAGAATGTCGGGGCGGATTGTCCCGGGCCGGCGTCTCGGCCGTGAACTGGGCTATCCGACCGCCAACATCCGCCCGGGACGGCGGGTGCTGGCACTGCATGGCGTGTATGCAGTGCGTATCGAGGGCGATGGGCTGGGGAATCGGGATGCCGTGGCGAGTATCGGCACCCGGCCGACCATCGACGGTGACACTGCCCTTTTGGAAGTACATGTGTTCAACTTCGACGGCGATCTGTACGGTCAGCATGTGCATGTGGATTTCGTCGCCAAATTACGTGACGAGCGGCGTTTCGAATCGCTGCAGGCATTGACCGAGCAGATGGACCGGGATGCAGATGAGGCGCGGCACATACTGGCCGCGCGGGCTGAGCAAGCCGAACCGATATCGAGGCAGGAATAAGGTGGCCGAATACAAGGATACGCTGAACCTTCCGCAGACGGGTTTCCCGATGCGGGCGAATCTCGCCAATCGCGAGCCGGCCATGCTCGAGGAGTGGTATCGGCAGGATCTCTATGGCCAGATTCGCGAGGCATCCAGGGGCCGGCCGCGATTCGTGCTGCTGGATGGTCCGCCGTATGCCAACGGCGCGATTCATATCGGGCATGCGGTTAACAAGATCCTGAAGGACATTATTGTTCGCTCCAGGACGCTGGCCGGTTTCGATGCGCCATATTTGCCCGGATGGGATTGCCATGGCCTCCCGATCGAACTTGTCGTGGAGAAGAAAAAGGGACGGGTTGGCGCAAAACTCGATGCAGGTGCGTTTCGCAAGGCCTGTCGCGAATACGCGGACAAACAGGTCGAAGATCAGAAAAAAGATTTCAAGCGGCTCGGCGTATTGGGGCAATGGGACGATCCCTACAAGACGATGCAGTTTCGCTATGAGGCGGAGCAACTGCGCGCGTTTGCCCGAATTATCGAAAACGGGCATATGTACAAGGGCTACAAGCCCGTCCACTGGTGTCTCGATTGCCGCTCTGCGCTGGCCGAGGCCGAAGTCGAATATGCCGATCGCACATCGCCGGCTATCGACGTGCGTTTTCGGGTCGTCGATGAGGCCGGGCTACTGCAGCGTTTTGGAGATGTCGAGACCGAGGGTGCCGGCCCGATATCGGTGGTGATCTGGACAACGACCCCGTGGACGCTTCCGGCCAACCAGGCCGTCGCGCTGAACGCCGAACTTTCCTACGCGCTGGTGGAGGTCCATGGTGAAATCGGGCCCGAACGCCTTGTCATCGCCGAGGACTTGCTCACTGAAGTGATGGCGCGCTATGGCCTCGAGTCATTCTCGCAGCTTGGCCTGGCGACGGGCCGGGCGCTCGAATCGCTGCTCGTCCGCCATCCATTTTACGATCGCGAGGTGCCGCTGATACTCGGCGATCACGTTACGCTGGATGCGGGCACCGGCGCGGTTCATACCGCACCCGGGCATGGTCTCGAGGATTTCGCGGTCGGCCGCGATTACGATCTCCCGGTCGAGAACCCGGTGGGGCGCGACGGTCGTTTTCTCCCCGATACCGAGATTTTTGCGGGCGAGCAGGTATTCGAAGCCAATCAGAAAATTGTGGAGTTGCTCGCGGAGCGCGGCAGCCTGCTGCATCACGAAGCATTTGGCCACAGCTACCCACACTGCTGGCGGCACAAATCGCCGGTTATTTTCCGTGCCACGCCGCAGTGGTTTATCGGCATGGATCGGCAGGGTCTGCGTGATAAGGCGCTTGCTGCGATTGCCGGCGTCGGCTGGGTTCCCGAGTGGGGTGAACAACGCATTCGGGCGATGGTGGAAGGGCGGCCCGACTGGTGTATTTCGCGGCAGCGTACCTGGGGCGTGCCGATAGCGTTGTTTGTCGACCGTCAAAGCGGCGAACCGCATCCGGACAGCGTGGCAATTCTCGAGCACGTCGCGGGCGAGGTGGAGCAGCGCGGGATCAACGCGTGGCATGACCTGGATCCGGCGCAACTTCCGGTCGATATTTCAGAAAAATATGAGAAGGCCAGCGACATTATGGATGTGTGGGTGGATTCCGGGTTGGCGCATCATTGTGTCGGGGCGATGTTCCCGGCGGTTGCCGGAACCGCAGACCTCTACCTCGAAGGCTCGGATCAGCACCGCGGGTGGTTCCAGAGTTCGCTCCTGACCGCGGTTGCAATGCATGGCGCGGCGCCATACCGCCAGGTGCTGACCCACGGTTTCACCGTCGACGAGCGCGGCCGCAAGATGTCAAAGTCGCTGGGTAACGTGATTGCTCCGCAGAAAGTGGTGAACTCGCTCGGCGCCGACGTGTTGCGGTTGTGGGTGGCGGCAACCGACTATCGCGGTGAGATCAGCGTCTCCGATGAGATTCTCAAGCGGGTTTCCGATTCCTACCGCCGTATCCGCAATACCGCCCGGTTCCTGCTCGGCAACCTGCACCAGTTCGATCCCGCCGTTGACAGCGTTCCGGTGAACCAGATGCTGGCGCTGGATCGCTGGGCGTTGCAGCAGGCTGAAGCACTGGACCAGAAAGTCACCGCCGCCTATGAGAGCTATGATTTCCACCAGATCTACCAGGGCATACACAACTTCTGCATTGTCGATCTGGGTGGTTTCTACCTTGACGTTCTGAAGGACCGGCTCTACACGACGCCGGCCCACGGTCTTGCCCGTTTATCGGCACAGACGGCGATGTACCACATCGCCGAGGCACTGGTCCGCTGGCTGGCGCCGATTCTGTGTTTTACCGCAGAGGAAATCTGGGCGGCGCTGCCTGGAGCGCGGCCGGCATCAGTCATGCTGGGGCAATGGCATCAGCTGCCGCATAGCGAGGCGGGTGCGGACGATCTCGACTGGCCGAGGATTCTCGAGGTGCGCGAGGCCGTCGCCAAGGAGCTGGAGCGGCTGCGCGAAAATGCCGTTATCGGTTCAGCGCTGGAAGCCGACGTGACGCTCTATTGTGATGGCGCGTTGCGCGAGGCGCTGGATGCGCTCGGCGAGGAACTTCGCTTCGTGCTGATTACGTCGGAGGCCCGGGTCTGCGCGGTCGCGGAGCGTGATCCGGCGGCCTCTGCGGCTGAATCGGTTGAAGGTCTGTGGATCGCGGCCGCGGCTTCGCCAAACCCGAAGTGTTCGCGTTGCTGGCACCGCCGCGCGGAGGTTGGCAGCGACCAGGCCCATCCGGAAATTTGTGGCCGTTGCGTTACCAATCTCGATGCCGGCGAGATCCGGCGCTTCGCATGAGCGCGCGGATTCGCACGCATGGAGCGAGCCAGTGGTTGTGGCTGTCGCTGTTTATTGTTGTCGCCGACCAGGTGAGCAAGTGGTGGATTCGCACGCGCTTCGATCTGTACGAACGGATCGAGATTTTACCGTGGCTCGATATTACCCGCCTGCACAATACCGGGGCCGCGTTCAGCTTTCTCAGTGACGCCGGCGGCTGGCAGCGCTGGATGTTTATCGGGCTCGCGCTGGCAGTGACGCTGTTCATAATGATCTGGTTGCGGCGCCTGCCGCGCACGGGGCAGACTCTTCTTGCAATTGCGCTGGCGCTGATCGTTGGCGGAGCGCTCGGCAATGTCGTTGACCGGGCAATGCTCGGTTATGTTGTCGATTTCATCAGCGTTCACCATGGGACATGGTATTTCCCGGCTTTCAACGTGGCCGATTCGGCGATCAGCGTCGGCGCCGTTCTTCTTATCCTCGAAGCCATACTCGACGGGCGGCGCACGGAAGCAGAGTCCGAATCCGCCTAGGAATCGTGTTTCGTCGATAAAACAGGCATGCAGACTATGAAAATCTTGTTGGCCAATCCGCGCGGATTTTGCGCAGGCGTAGATCGTGCGATTGAGATCGTCGAGCGCGCGCTCGAGTTATTCGGTCCGCCCATCTATGTGCGTCATGAAGTCGTGCACAATCGTTTCGTTGTCGACGACCTGCGGCGCAAAGGCGCCATTTTCGTCGATGAGCTTGACGAGGTGCCGGAAGACGCGACAGTCATTTTTAGTGCTCACGGTGTGGCACGCGCCGTCCAGACAGAGGCGCAACGGCGGCAACTGACAGTTTTCGATGCGACCTGCCCGCTGGTTACCAAGGTGCACATGGAAGTTACGCGATACGCACGCGAGGGCCGCGAGGTAGTCCTGATCGGTCATGCCGGTCACCCCGAAGTGGAGGGCACAATGGGCCAGTTTGATGCGGAGCATGGTGGGCGTATCGTGCTGGTCGAAGCGGTGGCAGACGTTGAAGGCCTGGAGTTCGCCGACCCCGAGAGAGTCGCATTCGTTACTCAGACTACACTCTCGGTCGATGACACTGCGGCGATTGTCGACTCGCTGCGGGCGCGTTTTCCCGCGCTGACCGGTCCGCGCAAGGAAGATATTTGTTATGCCACGCAGAATCGCCAGGATGCAGTCAAGAAGCTGGTGCTTAATGTCGACGTAATGCTGGTGGTGGGTTCCCGTACCAGTTCCAATTCGAACCGGCTACGTGAAATTGCGGAAAAAGCCGGGATTCCGGGGTACCTGATTGACGGCCCGGAGGATCTGCGCAAACAGTGGTTTGAAGGCTGCGCCGCCGTCGGCGTAACCGCCGGCGCCTCAGCCCCGGAGTTGTTGGTGCGCCAGGTCATCGACAGACTGCGCGAATGGGGAGGCGATGTCGCCGAGGAAGTGGCCGGGCGCCCCGAGCAGGTCGTATTTTCGCTGCCCAGGCTTCTGCGAAAAAATGAAAACACGGGCCAGACACGGTCATCGGAATAGTTGCAGTCGGCTTGTCCGCCGTCGGCGTGTCGAATCGCTTTGCGACGCGACCGGCTTAACGATTCCAGCACTCGGCGGTGCTGTCGGCGCCGCCACCGTTCAATGAACTGCGTACGCCCGTCGCCGTGATCGTAAACGTCTGGCACGCCCCGTCCTGCAGTTGCGGGCTTAGTGCGGCAGGTGTTGCGCTGACTGTAAACCCGGTAGCGTCGGCGTTGGCGACATTGAGCTGATAGTAGCCCTTCTCGGTTCCGGCGATTCCCAGCCCTGCCGGCGGTGCCGCCGCCAGGTTGTTTGTATAGGTGTTGTTCTGAGCGTAGAACTGTTCCTGTGCCGCCGCCAGGCGCAGCAGCGTCGCCTTGGCATCGGCGCGATTCGCGCGCAAAACGTACTGGCGGTAACTGGGAATTGCGAAGGCGGCCAATATGCCAACGATCAGGACCACGACCATCAACTCGATCAGCGTTACGCCAAGTATCTTTTTCTTCATCGTCTCTTGCTCCGGAGTGAAGCGGGCGCCACGTTTGTGGCGCCCGCCTGCTTACTCGGTATCGTCCTGACTCCAATAGGTCCGAACGAACGGTGGCAGATCCAGCCCGCCGATGCCTTCCACACCTACGAAGCCATAGACACGGTCACAGTCGCCGCCCTTACACGCTTCGTCACCCGGGAACAGGAACACGATCTCGGGAGCGATGCCGCCCTGCGAGAGACTGTAAATGCGGTCTTCCACCGTGAGATCGTCATCGCCGCCCACGCCATCGAGATTGTTCACCGGGCTGCCGTCGCTGGCATTGACAATGAACAGCTTGTTCACGCCAAGACCGGGCAGGCACGGATTGTCGCCAGATTTTGGTGTAAAGGTCGTGAAAAAGACCTTGTCCGCAAATGTACGTGCCTCCGCCAGCACTTTCTCACCGATCCATCCGCCACCACGCAACTCGATCATCCAGCCGGGTTGGCCGTCGGCGATGTTCGGGCTGGCGTCGTCTGTCACATCAACCAGATCGGCCGGGGTGATTGGCGCAAGCGCATCGTACTGCGCCTGGGTCAGGCGGTTGAACGTGTTCTTGTCTCGCAGCGCGTAGAAGGCATTTTGATTGTCCCGATCGAGCGGGTGGGCACGGTAGCCCGACCCGATGCCTATGTGCATGAACCGCATCGACTGGGTAGTGATGACCGCGGTATCCGGCGCATAATAGAAACGGCGCGTGTCCGCGAGGGTGGGATTGCCCATCCCTGCGGCACCGAGCTCGGCAAGAACGCCGCCAGCGGCCAGCGTGTTTGCCGAGTTGCCGTTGGTGATATCGATGCGCCAGACCCGTCCACCGGTGTCCGAAGCATAGAAGCGGTCAGCATAGCCGTCATTGTTCAGGTCGAGGACCCGAACATCGCCCGTAATGGAGTTGACCATCTTGGGCAAATTAAGATTGCTGTTATCGCTGCTCGCCTGCCACAGCAGTGCGCCGGACAAGGCATCAAGGATCGTGATGTTGTTGCCGCTCCCATCGACGCTGTAGGGGTCGTTGTCCTGACTCGAGTCGTAACCACCACCGAACACCAGTACGAAATCATCGGGATTTTGCCCCTTGTCGGCAATCTCTATCTGGGTGGGAATCGGCGTCGACCAGGTCTGACCAAGACCCGGAATATCGTTGCCGTCTTTAGCCCACATCAGGATCGGGTTTCTCTTGTCGGTGACATCCATTGCGAACAGGGTGTCGCCGCCGCGGCGCATACCGAAGTACAAGTACACCCTGTCACCTTCCAGTGGTTCGACGATGCCGTTCCGATCGATGTCGACCTTGACTGCCCTGATATTTCCGTCGATCCCGTAGAACCGGTTCGCCGTGGCGTTATTGTCGTACAAACGCGGCAAGTGCTCGAACAACTCAGCAGGGATGAATGCCCACAGTTCCTCACCGCTATTCGGGTCCAGCGCATGCAGGTACCCGTCGTTGTTGGCGGTGTAGATGACGGAGTCGTCGAGATCCGGATTGATTTCGGTGCCGCCGTAGATCACCGAAACTGGCCTGGCATGCAACGGATCGCCCATCGCGTAGCGCGGCTCATCGACATTGCCGTCCTGGTCGGCGTCGGTCATGTCGATACCGCGGGCGTGGCGGATAATGTCGCAGTTGCGCGAGGGGCAGGAGTTCTCAGCGGCATAGCCGGGCAAACCGTTGAGCGCATCAAGCAGATCCGCATTCGCCTCGTTGAATCGGTTGATGTCCGCCGCGAGATTCTTGTTGCCAAGGTAGGTAAAGACCTTGCGCATGGCGGGGTTGGGAAGTTGGTTGGCCGCGCCGCCCTCGGCGACATTGGAGCCGTCGGCCTGGGCCGACCAGATGCTGTGAGCGTTCTCTTTGAAGAACCCGGTAGCGGGGTCGACCACGGCGCTGACTTCGTCGACACCGACAATTTCACCATCCACCAGTTTGTATTTCTTGATGTTGCCGGGCCAGTGCTCTTCGCCGGCCGGGCGGAACACGGCAACGAACAGATCGTTGAGTGTCTGGGTGCGGTTGAATGCGTTGACCGACACCGTGGGTGAGACAAAGGTCGTATCGTCTTCGAGAATTTCGCGCACGATATTGGTCAGTACCGTCGTCAGTGACGCCGCATCATTGGCCCGGAAGTACTCGCCACCGCCCTTGTTGGCGGTTTCCTGCAGCAACGGGATGTTCTCCACAAAGCCAATGGTGTAGGTCGTGACGTTTTGCTGGCCGCGCAGATTGGGTTCGATATCGGCCTCGAACAGGTATTTCGCCATGTCGTCGAGGCAGGCGCCATTCGCCCCGGTGCCGCAAGCCGGGCCGACCGCCTGGGCGTAGCCTGGCAGCGCGGCAATCCGGTCGTCGGCATCAACATCACGGGTGGGGGCACCGTCAGAGAGCATGACGATGTAGTTCTTTTGGCATTCGAAACTGACCGGCTGGTTGTAGACGTCATTATCGGCCGGGTCACGCGAGCCGGGTACGCTCAGCACCGGGCCGACATTGCCATACACCACGCCGCCGCCGGTGTAATACTGGCCGGCTTCGTAGAGCGTTTCGGACAACGGCGTCCAGCCCTGCGAGGGCAGCGCGTTGACCTGTGCTTTCATGTCGTCGCGAACGACTTCAATATCGTCGAGCTGCTGCAGCACCGGGCCGCCCTGTTCGCTGTTGAAGCGCATCAGGCCGACGTTGACACCCTTCATCGAATCGAGCAGCTGGTTGGTCACCTGTTTGACGATATTGATTCGCGTTTCGATGCCAATCGTTACGCCGTTGTCGTTCCACCAGTTGACGTAGTTGGCATCATACAAAGAATACGTGCGTCCTGTGCGAGCGCCGGCCCAGGACACCTCGGCGGCCCCGTCGGCAGTCCATTTCTCGTTCAGGTCGCCATCCTGCGCAAAAACCTTGTTGGGGTCGCCCTCGCCATGGATGCCACGGTCACCGCGGCATTCGACCTCGCGGTTTTTCGCCCCGGGACGAATGCGTTGCCAACGAATGTTTCCGCGATGGTACTGCGTCGCGCGGTCGGTGTAGACGCCGGAACTGGCAAAAGCAATCTCGGCCGATTCACACTCCAGCGCAGCGCGGTTGAAATAGTTGTCGCTATTGCAGGCGGGCGGATCACCGGGGCCTTCGCGCCAGAAAACCACATCGGCGGGACAGCCAGAATCGTAGACCTGGTTCGCGTCATACGGCAGTTTGGTGATGACGTTGCCACCCATACTTCCCGACGTATCGAGAACGAAAAGGATATTGGGCTGCGAGCCGTCGACCGGGTCGACTTCGCCGAGAAACAATTCGGTGTCGTCAGCCGTCACCGGGCCGGCGGTAAACAGCGGCACGGCAAGCGCTGCGATGAAATTCAGTATGGCAGTCCGTTTCATGGTACTGACCTCCCTATAGCTTCGCTTAAGAGCCTGCACGGAAACCCGGGCGGCGACGCTGGTCGTCCTGCTCGGGTTTGGCGGGCGGTGCTGCCGGCGAAGCCGACGGTCTGGTGATGGGGCTAAGTACGATTCGCGTCACTTCATTAGTGCCGGTGCGGTAGAACACATACACGGCCGAGTCATAGTTGTCTTTCAGTAAATCGCGAAATTCCGTGTAGGCAACGGTGCCATCTTCCTCGAAAAAATTGGTCTTCTCGTCGGTCTGCATTGCGGTCGGCGCACAATCCGCGCAGGTTTTCACATACATCGTGCGTCCCTGTTCGGCCGGCAACTGAACGTCAGCAGCGCTGACCTCGTAGGCATCCTCCAGCACTTCCATGAACTGGGCGCCCTGTGCCGGGGTCCAGGCGCATATCGCAAGCGCGACTAAGGACAAAAAAAGTGTGGTTCTCATGATTGTTTACCCTCCCTGAGACGAATCTCAGTTGCCGCCACCGTTTGGTCCGATGACGTAGAAACCCTGGTTGTGCACGGAATTGGCGTTGCGCTGTGCCTGGCCGTTGCTGCCAACCTCAAAGTGGTATGCCGAGAAGCCGCCGCCGCCGACCCCCTGGCTGAAACCGAGCCCGGGCCGCGGAGGCGGGGCCGTTTCGATTTCGAAAGTCGTTTCGCTGACAAACGTGGACTGATTCGGCAGCACCGTGAGCGGTGAGGTCACCGTGCCCTGCGTTGTGAAATTGCCGCCGGTCAGTGCCCGGTCGATTCCGGTTTCGGCTGCCTGAAATGCGTTTTCCGAGTACTGGTCGTTGGTGGCCATCGTCCACTCGAGCGTCGCCGTGTTCATGCCGGAGACGCCGAGTACGGTGAGCACGAGCAGCAGTACCAGGCCGACTACCAGCGCGGCACCCTGCTGACGGGTTTGCAGTGTGACGTTGCTCATGTTCGCGAGTTCCTGAGTTCTATCGTTTTCGAGACGAGTACGCGGCGGAATGCATCATTGGGCGCGGGCACATTGCGATCTGCGTAAACGTAATTGGTGTTGTCGATGTGTCCGATCTGGGGCTGGTCGGAGCGCATCAAAAACCACAGCCGCACGGCCACGATCAGCGCGCCGGCTGGCAGGTTATTCGGGTTGACATAGCGATTGGCGGCACCGTCGCCGCTGGTGTCGACGCCGTACTGCACCTGGAAGTCCTCGACGCCAGGAATGACTTCTTCATCCTGGAGCAACGGACCGGCGACGAGAGTCTTGCGTCGCAGCGACGGGATGCCGGCGCCAATGGTTGAATCCTGGCTCACGTAGTAGGCATGCACGACGACGTCGTGAGTCTGCGACTGGGCGGGGGCAAATCCGCCCGGGATGACGCCATCCCAGAACACCTGGATCCGCTGGCGGTCGCTCTGGATCTGCACACGACCGGCCTGCGCCACGGTCGGCTGAATAGAACCGCGACGCACCACGAGGGCGTCGGTATTATTCTGGACGCCGGCACCGAACGCGGCACATCCGGCCCACGGAAAGGCGTTGTTGTTGCCTTCTATCGGGAGGTTGAGGTCGACCGAGAAATTGACGCTGCAATCGCCCGCGACGGCAAGTGCCAACGGTTCCGCCTGACTGGTAGCCCCATCGATGGTGATCATGCCGTTATTGAGGCCCCAATACCCTGCCTGGCGGATATCGGGCTCGACGATATCAAGAGCGAAGCGGGCGTTCTCCTGGATCCGCGCCAGCATCTCGTTGGTCTGATAAGCGTTGCGGCTATTGACATAAACGGTGATGGCGCCGGCAAGCAAAATGGCGCCGATCAGCAGCGCAACCATCAGTTCGACCAGCGTGACGCCGCGGACGAAGCGGCCCATTGCGACCGGTGTTTTTCGGCTGGCGATAATCATATTTGCACCGTAAGGACGTAGGACACCGGAGCGGCCTGGCCCACCTCGTTCCAGGTCACGGAAATGGTGTATGTGGCAGGTAGGCCCGCGACGGCCGGGGCGAACTGGATTTGCGACACGCCGTTCGGCAGCAGCCCGGCAATCGATTGCTGCCATATCTGCAGGTCGTCGGCTGCCATCTCGGTCGCTGTGCAATCGTTGGAGATGCCGACATCATCGGCGCAGTTGTTGTCTGCCGCGGCCCCGGCGTAGGCGATTCCGGCATTCGGGTTGGCGCGAATTCGCTCAGCCATGTCGGAGACGAGGATTACGGCCTGGGTACGGTGAATTGCGGTGCGGCCCGAACGCAGGCTGTCCACATACAGAGCGGCAATTCCCAGCATGCCGATAGACAGCACGACCAGAGCTACCAGCACCTCGATCAGCGAGAATCCGCGTTGTCTTCTTCGATGTCGTGAAGGTTGCATTTCTAAGCCTCTCGATTCTTGTCGGGCAGGGCGCTAGCGCTAGGGGCAACCGCCAAGGGTTGCCGCAACTCGCGCCGTGTCGCGGTAAACCTGCGGCCGCCCGGTCGGGGCAACGGTGATCGTTCGTGCCGCCGAATTGCCGCCGCCGAGATCCTTGTTACCGCGAACATCGCAGAACAGGAAGTTGTTAAGGCCGGCGCCGAGTCCGGGAATGTCGCGGGTAAATCCGGTGGCGGCGATAGAGATGTAGGTACCGTCGGCGAACACGTTGACCCCCGCGGGGAACGGCTGGACTCGGATGATGTCCTCTCCGCCATCGATAGTGCCATCGCCGTCCGGCAGGCCATCGCCATTGCCGTCATTGTCATCCGCAAACACGATCCAACCCGCATTGGCCCCGGCGACGCAGGCCGGTGCGGCAGCAGCCGGGTCGTCGGTAGGGCAAAGCGTGACCGGCGCACGCCGTTTGACCGCCTCTGCCCGAGCCACGGAAATAGCCGCGATCATGTCGTTGGCGACCGTGATGATGCGCGCGTTGCGCTGAAACTCGACCATGCTGGGAATCCCGATTCCCAGGATTATGCCGGCGATGAACATGGCAACCAGCAGTTCGAGCAGCGTGATTCCGGATTGACGAAGTTTGTCCATGGCGCCACTTTAGCGAGCCACGACATGCGGTCCCAAGGGGTTTCGGACGAGCGGTCGGGATTTGCCGATAAACGGTCATTGCGGCGGCGGCGGACAGCCCAGAGGGCGCCCTGCGGGACCCTCGGCGGCCACTCTTGGGCGCCCGGTGTAGCTTATGACAAGTGCGCGCGCGGCGGCTTCGCGACGGCGATCGCAATAGATGAGCGTGCCATTGGTGGCGCGCTTGCCGAACGGCCGGAATACGAATGCGCTGCGGTTGCCCGCAAACGTTGCAGTGGCCGTGCCGGTGTTCCGGATCAGCACGGGTTCGCCCGCATCGACATGGGGCGGCCGATCGCGGTCGCTGTTGACAAAGATGATCCAGCCGCGCTGCCAGTCGTTGTCGTTGCCGCTGCAGGAGAGGCCATCGGCGGAGGCGCAGATCACGGCATCGCGGCCGCGCTTGGCAGCCTCGGAGCGGGCGACATGAACGGCATGGACCAGGCCGTTGAGAGCGCTGGTCCGGCGCTGGTTAGCGAGCAGATCACCGAAGTAAGGCACGGCGGCGGCCGTCACGATCACGGCGACCGCCAATGTCACCAGCAACTCCAACAGGGTAGTGCCGCTTGCGAGGCCAGGATTCGGGTCAGTGAGGTACACCGCAGCGAGACTAGAAGACGACAGTCGCCGACGGCCACACGTTAATCTGTCCGTGCAGGTCAGTTTCTGGTCTTTGTACACAAACCTTCGCGTCAGCGGTGCCGCTGCGATTGGCTGGACATGGGGTCCAACGTATAATGCGTCCACCTAATTATTAACGGGGATAATCCCTTGAGACAGGAAGAACTGGTCAGGTTGCTGGAGTCGCGTGGGGTCACCCCGACCGAGCAGCGTCTCGAAGTTGGCAAGGTCGTGTTGCGTCAGCCGCAGCATCTGTCTGCCGATGAGATTCTCGCCGAAGTCAATCGGGAACGGTCGCGAGTCTCCAAGGCGACCGTCTACAATACCCTGAAGCTGTTTGTCGAGCGCGGCCTCGTTCGCGAAATCAACGTTGACCCGACTCGCATGATTTACGATTCGACGACCCGGCCGCACCACCATTTTTATAATTGCGACACCGGCCAGCTGTTCGATGTCGAACCTGGCGCGGTCGAAATCAGTGCAATGCCGCGACTTCCGGATGGCACCGTCGAGGACGGTGTCGAGGTGATCATTCGAATCCGCAACCGGTCCTGACAGCGAACCCGCCCGCCATTGTCGGGGTGCGGGTCACCCGATATACTGCGCGACCCTTGCGCGACGCCGGCATAGCTCAGTTGGTAGAGCACATCATTCGTAATGATGGGGTCGGGGGTTCGAATCCCTCTGCCGGCACCATTTCCCGATCCTGACACCTGGTGGCGCCTCTGCGTCGCGGGTCTCCGTGGCTGGCGGCGATCGCGACGTCCGATCAGCTTCGGCCCGCAGCGATACGTTACGCTTCTGCGGCAGTCGGCGCCCGCGGCGAAAGCGTTCTGATAGCGGCTTCGCCCGGACTCCGCTCCACACTGAAATTGCAAACCGGCGGCGACACCGGCCGCACCGGTTGGTCGCCCGAGAGCGGCGGAAGATAGCGAGCGCAGCGACGACAAATGGCAGGGTGCCGGAGCCAGTTTCGCTGGCATTTGTTATCTGTGGGGTACTGTTTTTCCTGCGTGAACTATCGCGTTTGCCCGCGCGCGGATGCGATTTTTTGCCACAGCGCGTGGTCGCGCAACAGTGCTTTCCGGCCGCCATGGTTGTGCTCGCGGGCGCAGGTGTGAGACCCGTTGTTCCCGGCCCGTCGATCGCCGCGGTGGCTGCGCAATCTTCAGGAGATTGGCTGCAACCGGCTGGCCCGGACTGTCCGATCGGGTCGCGCCGTCGCGGGTTCGGGATAGCCGTTGCCAGGCCGGGCGGGGAAACGACTATTGCGCCGCAATGGATCGCCGCGGGCGGCGATGCTCCGGGCCGGCAGCCAAAATCTCCGGTCAGGGAGAGCCGGATCGGTGCGATGCTGCATCTGCGCGGCGCCGATTCCGATCTCGTCTGTGTCGCCTCGCAGCAGGCGAGTATCCCGATGTTTGCTCGGGTTGCGGCCGCGCCGATGGCACGTCCGTCAGTGCGCGGCTACGTGTGATTCAATACCCGACCGACAGCGCAGTCCTGTTCATTGCCAATGGCGCATTGTCGAGTCACGGTTTGGCGTCGCTCCGCCGCCCCCTCGTGCAGCACAATCGGCGACCCGCTGGTCCGCTACACGAATGCTGCAATGCAGTATGAAATACAGCGATTTCGCGTGTATTCACGGTACTCTCGGCACAGGATCGGTGCTAGGATTACCGGCGGAATTTAGTTCCGGAATTCAACGTTGTTGAGGAATGGTTTCAGGGGGAAACTTACCAGGGTGCTATCACGGCATTCCGAGGCCTTCCGCGGGCTCACTGCCCGCACCTGGATAGGGTGGATTCTCGACATAAATCTTCAAACAAGAAGAAGGGTGTGTGTATGAAATCGCGTTACACCAAAAATCGACGGTTTGTCCTTGCCGTAGCGGCGGCGTTTTCCACGATACTGGCGGCGCCTGCTCAGGCCGTCGATTTCAATCTGTGGGGATTGGATGGGAGTTTTACTTCGGACATCAGTCTCGGAGCGAGCTGGCGAATGCAGGAGCAGGACGAGAACCTGTTCTGGTCCGGTAACAAGTCCGGCGGCAAGGCATCGTCGAGTAACTCCGATGACGGTAACCTGAACTACGACGAAAACGACATGTACTCGCTTATTCTAAAGGGCGTGCACGACCTCGAACTTAAGCGCGGCAACATCGGCGGCTTTCTTCGATTCAAATACTGGTACGACTACGAGCAGGAGGAGGGCGATCGTAATCACGGCAACGTCAATAACTACGAGCGCAACGCGTCGCTCGATGACGGTGGTTTCAGTGATTTCGCGAAAGGCTCCGGTTTCGAAGTTCTCGACGCTTTTCTGTACGGCGATTTCGAGGTGTTCGACAAGCCCCTGAATATTCGCGTCGGTGAGCAGGTCGTAAGCTGGGGCGAGAGCACGTTCATCCAGAACGGCATCAATGTAATCAACCCGGTCGACGTAACAGCGTTTCGCCGTCCGGGTGTCGAGATCAAGGAAGGCCTGTTGCCGGTCGGCATGATCTACACGCAGCTGGGTCTGACCGATGCCCTGAGCGTCGAAGCGTTCTACCAGTATGAGTGGGCCAAGACCGAGGTTGACGGTTGCGGTACCTACTTCTCGAACGCTGACTTCGCCGCAGACGGTTGTAACCTGCTGACACTGACTGCTCCGATTGACGATGCCGGTTCGGTTGCCAACGGTGTTTACATTAATCGGACCAGTGACGAGGAGCCGAGCGACGACGGGCAGTGGGGTGTGGCGTTGCGCTACTTCGCAGAGAACCTGAACTTCACCGAGTTCGGTCTTTACTACATTAATTACCACAGCCGCACCCCGGTATTTGGCGGGTTCAATGGCAGCAACGAGGCGCTGGGCGGGCCGGAGGGCGTTCTTTTTATTCCGGGCGACCCCTACGGCGGTAATCCGACCTACACCGCCGAGTTTCCCGAGGACATCCAGCTGATCGGCGCGAGCTTCGCCACCAATATCGCGAGCTTCGCGGTCTCCGGTGAGATCAGTTACAAGGAAGACTGGCCGGCGCAGATCAACTCGACCGAATTGCTGCAGGCCTCGCTGGCTGCGCCGCCGTGGGGCCAGATGACGCCGGTCGTGGCAACACTGGCGCCGGGTGAGTTTTTCTCCGGCTACGAAAAAGTCGACCTGACCCAGGCGCAGACGACGATCGTCAAGTTCTTCGATCAGATCATGGGCGCCAGTCGCGTGACGCTGGTCGGCGAAGTGGGCTGGTCCCATGTCGGCGGCCGCCCCGGCCGGGCCGAGCGCCGTCTTGGCCGGCACCCTGCTTACGGTATGGGTGACTTCGGCGAACTCGACATAGGCGTTGGTTTGCCGCTGACCTGTGCCGGCGGTGAAGGAACTGCCAACGAGTTACTTGGCATCGTCCCCAACCCGACCCCGAGTCACTGTACCTCCGATGGCTACGTTACCGACAACTCGTGGGGCTACCGGATTCGTGGCGTTGCGGAATACAACGATGTCTTTGCCGGTGTAAACCTGTTTCCGCAGATTGCCTGGTCGCACGATGTCGATGGCGTATTCCCGGGCGCGGGTTTTAATGCCGGCAACCAGGCGCTGGGTCTCAGCGTGCGCGCGGAGTACAACCGCCGCTATCGCGCCGACATCGGTTATGTCTCGTTTTTCGGTGGCGATTACGATTCCCGGAACGACCGTGACTTTCTGTCGCTCAGCGTTGGCGTGAGTTTCTGACGCTGCCACGCGACGATATCCAGTTAACGAGGAAGTTGATAATGAAAGCAATGAAAAAAATCCTGATTGTCGGCCTCGCCGCGGGCTCTCTTGTGAGTACCGTGACGCTGGCGGCGATCTCGGCCGAAGAGGCCGCCCGCCTCGGCGGGCCCGAGTTGACGCCGATGGGCGCGGAACGTGCCGGCAACGCTGACGGGTCGGTTCCCGCCTGGGAGCCGCTGACTTCCACGCCGGCGTGCTGGAGCGATGGCCAACCGCTGTGCGATCCGTTCTCGAGCGACCCGATCCTGTTCACGATTACGGCGCAGAACTATTCGGACCACGCTGACAAACTGTCGCCCGGGCAGATTGCGCTGCTGCAGCGCTACCCCGATACGTACAAGATGAATGTGTACAAGTCGCGGCGCACTGCCGGATACCCGCAAGAGGTCTATGACAAGATCAAGGCCAATGCGACCACTGTCGATATGGTCGAGGGCGGCAACGGGCTGGTCAATCTCGCCTCCGATGCGCCTTTTCCGATCCCGGACAGTGGCCTGCAGGTAATATGGAATCACATCATTCGTTATCGTGGCGGAAGTGTCCGGCGAACCTATACCCAGATTCCAATGCAGGCCAACGGCAATTTTGCGCCGGTACAGTTCCAGGATCAGATTACTTTCGCCAGTTATATGTCTGAGAAGGTAGAGCCGAACCGTCTGTTCTTCTACAAACAGTCGATTCAGGCCCCGGCCCGCCTCGAAGGCAACGTCCTGCTGGTACATGAGAATATCGATCAGGTGGCGGAACCGCGCGCGGCGTGGGTTTACAACGCCGGTCAGCGCCGCGTCCGGCGTGCTCCTGATGTCGCGTACGACGGCCCGGGTACGGGCTCGGATGGTCTGCGTACCGCCGACGATCTCGATATGTACAACGGTGCCCCGGATCGCTATGACTGGAAGCTTATTGGCAAGCAGGAAATGTATATTGGTTCCAACGCCTACAAACTTGCCGACAAGAGCCTCAAATACAAAGACATCCTGAAGCCGGGTCATACCAATCCGGATCTGCTGCGCTATGAATTGCGTCGGGTCTGGGTGGTCGAGGCAACGTTGAAGTCCGGTGCGCGTCACATTTATGCCCGCCGCGTGTTTTTCGTCGATGAGGACACCTGGCAGATCGCGGTCGGCGACCTGTACGACAGCCGCGGCGAATTGTGGCGGGTAAAAGAAGCTCACTCGAATCTGCATTTCGTATCGCAGGTGCCGTGGTATGCGATGGAGGTCAGCTACGATCTCGTTTCGGGGCGCTATCTGCCCATTGGCCTTGATAACGAGATTCCAGGTTATTCGTACGAGTGGAACTACAAGGCTTCGCCAAAAGAATATACGCCCGCAGCATTGCGGCGCGCAGGTGTGCGTTGATGAGCAGCCGCTCTCGCGCAGCCTGGTAAAAACGGAACGAGTGGCCCGCCTGATGGCGGGTCACTTGTATCCCTGACAGACATTCATTACATCAATCTTCCCATGGGGGAACCTATGACAGACGGCGTGCTGTTCGGGCAGTTTCGCAGCTTCAAATCCACTGCCATCTCGCGTCTTCGCGGGTTGTCGCTGGTTCTGCTTGGCTCCCTTTTATGGTCACTGGCATCTGCTCAAGACCCGAATGATTTCAATTACTTACCGACGGTTCCGACGGACTCGGCGGATGAGGGCCTGCTGCTTGATATCGTGCGCGTCGGCGCCCGAGTCGTGGCCGTGGGCGAGCGTGGCTACATTGTCTACTCGGACGACAACGGCAAGACCTGGGCGCAGGGCGCAGTTCCGGTTTCGCAGACCCTGACAGCGGTTGCCTTTGGTTCCGACACGACGGGCTGGGCGGTAGGCCATGAGGGCATCATTCTCCGAACCGACGATGGTGGTGAAAACTGGACGTTGCAGTTCACCGGATTCGATGCGTCGCAACAAGAGCTTGTTCTCGGCGAACGCCGGCTCGAGCGGGCACGCGCAGCGGTCGAAGAGGCGCGCAGTGCCGGCGCCGAAGATCTCGAGGATCTCGAATATGCGGTCGAGGATGCCGAGATAGCGCTCGATTCGGTCCGCGCAGCGATTGAGGACGGACCGTCCAATCCGTTTCTGGACGTCTGGTTCGCTGACGAAAAAACCGGGGTTGCGGTTGGTTCCTACGGTATGATTTTCCGCACCCGCGACGGCGGCGAATCCTGGGAGGCGTGGGGCGAACATATCTCCAATCCCGATGGTTTCCATTACTACAGTCTCGACAAGAGCGCTGACGGTACCCTTATCCTCGCTGGCGAGCAGGGCCTCCTGTATCGTTCGCGTGACAATGGGACCGAATGGGATCGTTTGACGACCCCGTATGCTGGCTCTTTTTTCGGTGTTCTTGCGGGCGAGCGTAACGCTAGTCCCTACATCCTGATCTTCGGTCTGCGCGGCAACATCTTCAGGACCACTGACGGTGGCGACACCTGGGCACCGGTTGCCACCGGTTCCGAACTGGCACTGTTCGGTGGAACCACGATGGAGGATGGCGCCGTCGTACTCGTCGGTAATTCCGGGATCGTTCTGCGCAGTACCGACGGTGGTGCGACTTTCTCCGATCATATTCGGACCGAACGCCTGCCGTATAGCGCGGTGGTCGAAAATGGCAATGGCAATCTGGTTCTGGCCGGGCGCGGTGGCGTCGAGGTCGTGACTGCCGACGGCAAAGACACGAAGGGCGGCTGATATGAAAGAATCGACAAAAGAAGTTCTGAGCCATCCGGTTTCCCAGGCGGAGCCATTCGTCGAGAACTTGTTTTTTAATTTCCGTGCCTTCTGGCTGCTGTTTTTCTTGCTGCTGACCGTTTTCTTCGGTTTCCACGCCTCCAAGATTCAGCCGGATGCGAGTTTCGAGAAAATGATTCCGACCTCGCATCCCTACATCGAGAATTTCCTCGAAAACCGCGATGCATTGTCGGCGCTCGGTAATACCGTGCGGATTATCGTAGAAACCACCGAGGGTGATATTTTTACGGCCGATTTTCAGGATACGCTGAAGAAGGTCACCGACGAAGTCTTCTATGTGGACGGTGTTGATCGCGGCAATCTGCAGTCGCTGTGGACACCGAACGTACGCTGGAGCGAGGTGACGGAGGAGGGGTTCCGTGGCGGCGCGGTCGTGCCCGACAGCTATGACGGATCCGAGCGTAGTCTCGAACTGCTGCGCACCAACGTATTGAAATCCGGTCAGGTGGGCCGGATCGTTGCCAATAACTTCAAGTCGACGATCGTGCTTGCGCCGTTGGTCGATATTGATGCCGCAACCGGTGAGCGGCTCGACTACCGCAGACTATCGGCAGACCTCGAAACGCTGATACGCGACAAATATCAGACCGACAAGATCAAGATTCACATCGTCGGATTTGCCAAAGTCGTGGGTGACCTGATCGAAGGGGCGAGCCAGGTAGCAGTTTTCTTTGGTATCGCATTCCTGATTACGATGGTGTTGCTGTTTATTTATTCGCGGTGTCCGTTCGCCACTGCAGTTCCGCTAATCTGTTCCACCGTTGCAGTGATCTGGCAGCTGGGGTTGCTGCGGACGCTGGGTTTCGGTCTTGATCCGTATTCCATGCTGGTGCCGTTTCTGGTTTTCGCCATCGGTATCAGTCACGGCGTGCAGATGATTAACAATATCGCGATCGCCTGCGCCGGTGGTTCCACATCGCTCGAGGCGTCGCGCAGCGCTTTTCGCAAGCTCTATCTGCCCGGACTGGTCGCGCTGGTCAGCGACGGCATCGGGTTTTTGACGCTGCGAGTCATTGATATCCCGGTCATCAAGGAACTGGCACTGACTGCCAGTCTTGGTATCGCCGTGTTGATCGTGACCAACCTGTTGCTGCTGCCAATGCTGATGTCTTACATAGGCGTCACCGAGTCGGGCAAGCGTTTCTACCAATCGCGCCGCGGCAAGGTTCAGCCGCTGTGGAAAGCAGTAAGCGCCTTTGCCGATGGCGGTCCGGCGAAAGTTGCGATTGGCGTGGCGGTCGTCCTTGCGATCGGTGGCTTCTATGTCAGCAAGGATCTCAAGATCGGAGATCTCGATCCCGGGGCACCGGAGCTGCGCCCGGATTCTCGTTACAACCTCGATAACGCTTTTCTGACTGAAAATTATTCGACGAGTACAGATGTTTTCGTCGTCATGGTGCAGACCGAACCGCAGTCCTGTGGCGCCTGGGAGGTCGTATCTGCTGTCGACCGTTTCGAGGCCCTGATGAAGAATGTCGAAGGAGTGCAAAGTGTCGTGTCGCTGGTCACGATAGCCAAGCTGGTCAACTCGGCGATGAACGAAGGCAACCTGAAGTGGGCGGCACTGAGCCGCAACCGGTTCGTCCTGAACAACTCGCTGGGTAATGTGCAAAGTCCGCTGATCAACACGGACTGCAGTATGGCCTCGGTACTGGTCTTCCTCGATGACCATAAGGCGGAAACGCTGGAGAGAGTAACGGCGGCCGCTGAAGCGTTTGCCGAAAAGTACAATACCGATGCAGTCAAATTCGAGCTTGCCGCCGGAAACTCCGGCGTGGAGGCATCGACAAACTCGGTGATTGCCAAGGCCCAGTACCAGATGCTGATGTGGGTGTATGCGGTCGTGAGTTTGCTGTGCTGGCTGACTTTCCGCTCGGTCAAGGTCGTGTTGTGTATCATCCTGCCGCTGGCGCTGACGTCGTTGCTTGGCCAGGCATTGATGGCAATGATCGGGATTGGCGTGAAGGTCGCAACGCTGCCGGTCATCGCGCTTGGTGTCGGTATCGGCGTCGATTACGGCATTTATATTTACAGTCGCCTGAAGGGCTACCTGGATCGCGGCATGTCCTTGCGTGAGGGGTATTACAAGACCCTGCGCACCACCGGCACCGCGGTGGCATTCACCGGTCTGACGCTCGCAATCGGCGTGGGTACGTGGATTTTCTCGCCGATCAAGTTCCAGGCGGATATGGGCCTTATGCTCACGTTTATGTTCCTGTGGAACATGCTGGGCGCGCTGGTGTTGTTGCCAGCCCTGGTCCGCATTCTCGTCAACCCGGACAAGAAGCTGGGGCAAATGCGCGACGGTCATCCGGCGACGGCCTGACTCCGTGCGGCTGCACCTGACCTGACGGCTCGCCGCCGTGCGGCCGGTGGCTCCCGAGTTCGGGGCGCCGGCCTGTCCCGGTGCCCGTTATGCCTGACTTGCGCCGTGGTGGCGGCAGGATCCGATGGCCGCGCAGGAAGGTCAGCGGGGCGGGACAGGGGCGGTGCTTGCCCGCCTGCGCGGCGGCACCGCACCTGCGAGACGAGTCAGCCCCTGCCGCGCCGGTTTTTTCGGTTGTCCGCGAAACCCCTTTACTGACGCGCTGTTGCGCCCACCCGGTTCGCATGGGTGTGAGCAGCGGGGCGGCCGCAGAGCCCGGCGAGGTGAATTTTCCCCCAGATTTCTCTTGACATGCTGCAAGGCAGCAATACACTTGCTTGTCGCTAACAAGTTTAGATGCGAGCCCATTTGAGTCAGGATGTCGGCAACGAAGTTCGTCCCCGGTCGCGCACGCAGGCCGAGCGTGCCGCGTTGTCAGATCGACTTATGACCGAAGCGGCAATCCGTTTGCTGGTCACACAGGGCGTCGGTGGCACGACACTTAAGGCGATCGGCGAGGAATCGGGCTACAGCCGCGGTCTCGCCACGCATCGGTTCGGTTCCAAGGCCGGCCTGTTTCGCCACGTACTTCGCCATGTATCGGCGGAATGGGTCACCCGGGTTGACGAGGCAGTGGGTGAGCAGATCGGCATCGATGCGCTGACCGCCGTTGTCGACGTTCAATACCATTTCATCAAGGATGCGCCGGAAAAACTGCGCGCCATGCACATTCTGTGGATGGCCTCCGGAGATCCGGTTTCCGAATTCAAGACCAATGTCGCGGACGTGCACCGGGCGCAGCGCGCGGATGTCCAGCGCTGGGTCCAATCAGGGCAGAAGGACGGCAGCGTACGGTGCGAACTCTGTGCGGCAAGGGTCTCCGAGCAATTCGTAGCGCTGCTCCTGGGTATTGCGTTTCAATGGCTGGTGAATCCCCGGATGCCGTTATACGAAATGCACGAGGCGCTCAAGCGCGAAATCAAGTTTCTCCTCACGCCGCCGGGCAATCACGACGACCGCGCGGCCGAATTGTGAGTATTTGCCACGACAGCTATTGCAACACAGGGACTGTAAACCATGACTGAAGCATACATTTATGATCACGTTAGAACGCCGCGGGGCAAAGGCAAAGCCGATGGGGCGCTGCATGAGGTAACTCCTGTCGAACTGGCGAGCCAGGCATTGCGCGCGATCCGCGATCGCAACGAGCTCGACACCTCTGTCGTCGATGACGTTGTACTGGGCTGTGTCTCGCCGGTGGGCGAGCAGGGAGCTGATATCGCACGTGTCGCGGCGCTGAATGCGGATTACGCGGAGTCGGTGCCGGGCAAGCAGATCAACCGCTTTTGTGCGTCGGGGCTCGAGGCAGTGAACAGCGCGGCGGCACAGGTCATGTCCGGTCAATCGGATATGGTCATTGGCGGTGGCGTCGAGGCGATGTCGCGGGTTCCGATGGGCTCCGATGGCGGTGCGTGGCCGACCGATCCGCAGGTCGCGCAAAAACTCTATTTCGTGCCGCAGGGCATCAGCGCAGACCTGATTGCGACCAGGTTCGGGTTTAGTCGCGAAGATCTCGACGAGTATGCCGCCGAGAGCCAGCGCCGGGCAGCGCATGCCTGGGAACAGGGGCATTTCCGCAAATCGGTCATACCGGTCAAGGACGTGATCGGGCAGGTGCTGCTGGACCATGACGAGATCATGCGCCCGGGGACGAGTGCGGAAGATCTCGGTCAGTTGCGACCGGCGTTCCAGATGCCTGGCGAGCAGGCAGGGTTCGATGCGGTGGCCATTCAGCGTTACCCCGATGTCGAGGCAATCGACCACCGTCACACTGCCGGTAACTCGAGCGGGATTGTCGACGGCGCCGCGGCCGTGCTGGTTGGAACCGACGCGATTGGTGAACAGCTGGGGATGAAGCCGCGGGCTCGGATCAGGGCCTTCGCATCAGTGGGCAGTGAGCCGACGATTATGCTGACAGGCCCGACCCCGGCCACCGAGAAGGTATTGAGGCGTGCCGGCATGACGACCTCTGATATCGACCTGTTCGAACTCAACGAGGCCTTTGCCGCTGTAGTGTTGCGTTACATGCAGCAGCTCGAACTCGATCCGGAGAAGGTGAACGTCAATGGTGGCGCGATTGCGATGGGACATCCGCTCGGGGCGACCGGTGCGATGATCCTTGGCACGGTGCTGGATGAGATGGAGCGCAGAGATCTCAATACGGCGCTGGCCACTCTGTGTATCGGTGCCGGTATGGGCACCGCCACCATCATCGAGCGCGTCTAGCGTCCCCAGCCCGAACTGAATCTCTACAGCTGGCCAACGAACAGGTGTCCAGCGGAAAGGACAAAGGAATTGGAAATGAATAATTCGATTGGATTTGAAGTTGCCGACGACGGTATTGCCACGTTGACGATCGACGTGCCGGACCGTTCCATGAACGTGCTTACACCGGAGTTTCTCGACGATCTTGCGAAAGCCGTCGAGCAAGTGGTTGCCGACGATGCCATCAAGGGCGCGATTATTACTTCGGCCAAGAAGGCGTTTATTGCCGGAGCAGATTTAAAGGACCTGGTTACCGCCTACGAACGCGGTGTCACGCTCGCGGAGGGTTACCAGTGGAGTCAGCATCTGTCGAATCTGTATCGGCGGATCGAGACCTGCGGCAAGCCCTTTGTCGCCGCCATAAACGGTACGGCGCTCGGTGGCGGGTTAGAGCTCTGTCTGGCCTGCCACTACCGCGTCCTCGTCGATGACCCCAAGGCTGTTGTCGGTCTGCCCGAGGTCCAGGTCGGATTATTGCCAGGCGCCGGCGGCACGCAACGTCTGTCGCGTCTTGTCGGCCTGCGCGAGGCATTGCCGTTGATGCTCGAAGGACGCCATGTGCGGCCGGACAAGGCGCTGGCGCTCGGTATCGTTGACGAAGTCGTGCCTGCCGGGAAGTTGTTGGACACGGCGAAAAACTGGCTGCAGGGTTCGCCGGATGCGGTTGCCCCGTGGGACAAGAAGGGATTCAAAGTGCCAGGCGGCGCCGGCGCAATGAACCCGAAGTCGGTTGAGACTTTTATCGTCGGTAATGCGTTGCTGGCAGGCAAAACCCAGCACAACTACCCGGCGCCCGAGGCGATCATGGCGTGCGTTTTCGAAGGCACGATTCTGCCGATTGACAAGGGTCTGCAGGTCGAGTCCAAGTATTTTGCCCAGCTGGTGACGGGGGTGGTTGCGCGCAACATGATGCGCAGCCTGTTCGTCAACAAAACCGCCGCCGACAAACTGGTACGGCGACCGCCGGGAATCGAGCGCAGCAAGGTCGCGAAACTCGGCATTCTCGGCGCCGGAATGATGGGCGCTGGAATCGCCTATGTTTCGGCGCGTGCCGGGATGCAGGTCGTTTTGCTTGACACTGATCAGGGCAGCGCCGACCGTGGCAAGGACTACTCGCGCAAGCTGCTGGACAAGGCGCAGAAACGTGGGCGGATGACCGCGGACAAGGCCGAGGCAATGCTCGGTCTGATCAAAACCACCACCGACTATGCGGATCTCGAAGGCTGCGACCTCGTCATTGAAGCGGTCTTTGAGCATCGCGACATCAAGGCCGAGGTAACCGCAAAAACCGAAGCGGTGATTCCCGAGACGGCAATCTTTGCAAGTAATACATCGACGTTGCCGATTACAGGTCTCGCCGAGGCGTCGCAGCGTCCGCACAGTTTCATCGGCATCCATTTCTTCTCCCCGGTCGACAAGATGCCGCTGGTCGAGATCATCGTTGGCGAGAAAACATCACAGGAAGCGATCGCGCGGAGCATGGACTACGTCCAGCAAATCCGCAAGACGCCGGTGGTGGTAAACGACAGCCGTGGTTTCTACACCAGCCGTTGTTTCGGCATGTATCCGAACGAAGGCATCACGATGCTCGCCGAGGGTGTCAATCCGGCGTTGATAGAAAACGCGGCGAAGATGGCAGGTATGCCGGTGGGTCCGCTTGCGGTGTCGGACGAAGTCACGATCGAGCTGCAATACAAGATCATGGCTCAACACAAGAAGGACCTTGGCGACGACTGGATCAAGCCCTCGAGTTATGACGCGGTTACTCGTTTTGTCGAAGACCTCGACCGCAAGGGCAAACGCTTTGGCAAGGGCTTCTACGATTATCCGGAAGACGGGAAGAAGCATCTTTGGCCGGAGCTTGGCACGAACTTCCCGGTTGCGGCGGAGCAGCCATCGGTGGAAGAAGTGCAGAAACGCCTTCTCTATATTCAGTCGCTCGAAACCGCGCGGTGTATAGAGGAAGGTGTCGTTACCGAAGCTGCCGATGCTGATATCGGTTCGATACTGGGCTGGGGTTTCCCGCCATGGACGGGAGGCACGATCTCGCTGATCGACACGATCGGTATCGACAAATTTGTTGCGGAATGCGAGCGGCTTGCCGATGCCTATGGAGAGCGCTTCAGACCGTCGGCGTGGTTAAAGGAAAAAGCGGAAAAGAACGAGAGTTTTTATGGCGGAGTTGGCGAGGGCGCGCGCTCCGCGGCGTAACGGCAACGGCGCGCCCCGGGTCGGGGCGCGCCGCAATAATTCGATAGCATGAGGAAACAGGCTGATGATGCCCAGAACCATATTCGAGGAAGAACATGACATGTTCCGCGATACGGCGCGGAAATTTTTTCAAAACGAAGTGGCGCCGCACGCGGAGCGCTGGCGCGAGCAGGGGGCGGTAGATCCGGACATTTTCGAAAAAACCGGCGACATGGGTTTCCTGCTGATGTGGGCCGATGAGAAATACGGCGGCGCCGGCATCAACGATTTCCGTTACGAACAGATTCTGATGGAAGAGAACGCCGCCCATGGCGAGCCCGGTTTTTTTCTCAACCTTCACAGCCGCCTGGTAGGTCCGTACATCGGCGAACTCGGCAACGACGAACAGAAACAGAGATTTCTGCCGGACTGTATCAGCGGCAAGCGCATCATGGGCATCGGCATGACCGAACCCGGCGCCGGCAGCGATCTCGCCGGGATGAAGACGCGGGCGGAGGATAAGGGCGACTATTTTCTGTTGAACGGTTCCAAAACCTACATCTCCAACGGTATCAACGGCAACCTGTTTGTCGTAGCCGCCCGGACCCTGGCCGATAATCCGCATGGGATTGGTCTGTTTCTCGTGGAAGGCGACATGGAAGGTTTCAACCGCGGCCGGAATCTGAAGAAGATGGGACTGAAGGCGCAGGATACCGCCGAGTTGTTTTTCGACAATGTGCGGATCCCGAAAGCCAACGTTCTCGGTGAGCCGACCCGTGGTTTCTATTACCTGATGCAGTTCCTCGCCGAGGAACGATTGATGGGCGCATGCTCGTTCATCGCGCACGCGCAGGCGGCGTTCGATATCACCATGGACTACATCAAAGAGCGCCATGCGTTTGGCCGGCCGATCGCGGCGTTTCAGAATTCGCGCTTCAGAATGGCAGAGATGCGAACGGCGCTGGATGTTGCGCAGACGTTTATCGACCAGTGCGTGGTGGAGCACAATGCGGGGCGTCTGTCGGCCGAGGTTGCCGCGGAGGCCAAGCTGCATGCCAGCGAAGTTGAGGCGCGGGTGATGGACGATTGCGTGCAACTCCACGGCGGGGCGGGCTACATGGACGAGTACCGGATCAGCCGCATGTATACCGATGCGAGGATATCCCGTATCTATGCCGGATCGTCCGAGATTATGAAAGAGATCATTGCGCGTGGGATCGGTCTCGACGAGCGGCGCAAGAAGTCAGCCAGTGCTTCGCGCGCGGCCTGATTGCGCGGGAATCCGAAATGCCACTGCCCAGGTCGTTTGAAGGTAAATTGCGGTTGCCCGCGGTCGCGGCGCCTATGTTCCTGGTCTCCAATCCGGCGCTGGTTATTGCTGCGTGCCGCGGCGGGGTCGTGGGCACTTTTCCCGCGCTCAACTGCAGAACTTCTGACGGCTTCGGGGAGTGGGTCGAGGAGATCAAGACGGCGCTCGCCGCCGATGATATCGGTACGCCCTGGGGTGTGAATCTGATCGTTCATCGCAGCAATCCGCGGCTGGAGGCGGATCTCGCACTGTGTGAGGAGCATGAAGTTCCGCTCGTCATCACCTCGCTGGGTGCGGTCCCGGATCTGGTAAAGCGGGTGCATGCCTATGGTGGAGCCGTTTTTCATGACGTGATCAACATGCGTCATGCGCGCAAGGCTGCGGCGGCGGGTGTTGACGGCCTGATTGCCGTTTGCGCCGGTGCAGGCGGTCATGCGGGAACACTGAATCCGCTGGCAATAACTCAGGAGATCCGCAGTTTTTTTGCTGGCACGTTGCTGCTGTCCGGTTGTATCAGCAATGGCGGCCATATCGCCGCTGCGCTGGCAATGGGTGCGGATCTTGCCTACCTCGGTACCCGTTTCATCAATACCGCCGAAAGTGCGGCGCCGGCCGAATACAAGACGATGATCGAGGATGCGGTGGCGGCGGATATTGTTTACACAGATGCCATTTCCGGGGTCAGTGCGAATTTTTTGCGGCAGAGCCTCGAGGACAACGACATCGATATCGAAATGCTGCAGCAGGCAGGCGCCGATAAGCCTGAACTGAAGGCTATTGATAGCGAGGTCAAGGCGTGGAAAACGATCTGGTCGGCCGGGCAGGGTGTCGGTGGCATCGACGATGTTCCGACGGTAGGCGAACTGTGCGATCGTCTCGAGGCTGAATACCGCGCCGCCGCGACCAGGATTGCCACCGCGGTCGGCAGCGGTTAGCTCTAGGTCAGTACGGACCGCGACTACCTGACGGGGTTGGTGGCGTTCGGCGTGCGGTGCGGGTCAAATGACTTGTGGCAGCGTCCGCCATAGTATCCAGGCGCCCATCAGCAACAAAAACACCGCGAAAATTCGCCGCAGCGTGGGCTGTGGAATCCGTCCGCTCAGCAGATTGCCCGCGAACGTGCCCAGAATACCGGCTATCGTGACAATGCCAAGAACATGCCAGTCGAGCGAGAGGTCGAAGCGTTCCAGTACATCGAGGTATTTGACGAAGCCGCTGGCCGATTTCATCGCGATGATGACCAGGCTCGTGCCGACCGCGACGCGCATTCCGAGACCGCCAAGCAACACCAGCGCCGGCACGATCAGGAACCCTCCGCCGACCCCGACGATACCGGTCAGCGCCCCGACTCCCAGACCATCGGCAATGATCTTGACCGGGTGACGATGGCAATCGTCGGGGTCAACTTGCGGCGGTCGGCGGAGCATCATAATCGCGGCCAGCAGCATGACGGCGGCAAACAACGCCAGTTGTGCGACACCCGAGATAAAGTTGGCGACCCAGGCGCCGGCGTAGGTGCCGAACATCCCGGGGATGCCGAACCACATGACATTGCGCCAGTCGACGCTGCGGCGAAGCGCGTACGGTATTGCCGCGGCAAGGGCAATGCTGCCAACCACCGCGAGCGAACCGGCGATCGCGACCTTTTCATCCTGGCCGAACAGGTAGACCAGCACCGGCACAGTCAGTATCGAACCGCCCGACCCGAGCAGTCCGAGGCTCAGGCCGATTGCCAGTGCACCGAGCAATCCCGCCAGCATGACGTTCCTTGAGTGGGTGAGCGCGCGAAAGCTTAACCGGGCTGCGGTACTACCGCAAAGCCGCATTCGCGCGAGCCAGGTCAAAGGCCGGCCGGATGTTCGGATGTCCGGCTTTGGGAGGCCGCGCGCGAGCGTACTGGCGAAACGCCCGGCGGCAATGGCTGAAGGCAACAGCGCGCTACTCAGTGCGACACAGTCTCCGGATCGGGCAGGCAAAAGCGCCTTTGTCGGCGCCAGAGCATGGCCACCGGCCGACCACGATGATGCGCGGTTTGCAGTGCCGGGCATGGTGGAATATGCGCAAAACCAACCACATTGCCGTGCCGAACCCCGCGGCGTGATTTGCCCCGGCCGATGGCTGCCGCAGTGGCCGCAGGTGCCGCCGCCCCCGGCCGGCCAGTGCCCGGTGACCCGCGCCAGCGCAACGCCCCCGCAGTGCCAGCGTTGACACGATTGTGCTAAAGCGCCGCATCTGGCCGCACGCGGTTCCTGCTCCAATCGTGATTATAGTAAATGATATTTTATAACAAACAGGCTCTTACCTTGTTTTCTTCAAAAACTATGTCACAATCGCTCGCAACTACCTCCGCATCCAAGGGAAGGCTTAATTACAACAAAGCCTGGCGGCCCGTTCGTAAAAACTACTGAGCAGAGAGACATCTGAATAATTACAAACCGTGAGCGCAATGAATCACGGGCCAGGGCACGAGCCGCAAGGAGCGGCCGTCAGCGCCCCAGAAGGGATATTGATGCCAGCCGGATCGCGAATCCGCGCTAACATCGATACCGTGTACACCAAACTCTCCATCGACTTTCAGACCATCGACGACGACGTCGAGGCGACGTTCGCCCGCTGTCTCGCCAATCTGCGCGAGGCCATCGGGGTCGAAGCCGCTTTTATCGCTCTGGTTAGCGATGACGGCAAACGGATTACGAAAATCCACTCCGACCGCGCGGTGTTTGCGACTTTCAACCCGGAAGTGTTGACGGGCGAGTCGTTGCAGGAATTCCGCTGGTTGCGCAACCGGCTCGATCAGCAGCGGCTGGTGGATATTACCGATACCGGTTCCGCCGAGTTGCTCGCGCTGGCCGAAGGGCGGCGGCTTCACAGGCTGAAAATAGGGTGTTTGCTCGGCGCCGGTTTCAGAACCCGCGGCAAACTGCGTGGCCTGCTGGCGGTAGCCGGTGGCCAGCGCCGTAACGCGTGGGACGTCGATCACGGTTTGCTGCTGAAGTTGCTGGCCACGTCGCTGGCTTCGGGTCTCGAACGGCTTGACCTGGAGCGCGAGTTGCACGAGGTCAAGGAACGCGATGAGTTGGCCATGTTCGGAGCCAATGACGGCGTCTGGGATTTCGACATGAGGTCCAACACGCTGTACCTGTCGCCGCGGTGGAAGGCCATGCTCGGTTACGGCCCCGACGATCTGTGCAATTCAGCCCCGGATTGGCGGCGCCTCGTTCATCCGGATGACCTCGCCCGGGTGCAGGGCCAGATTCGCGAGCACCTCGAGGGCAAGACCGAGATTTTCGAGAGCGTTCATCGCATGCGCCACTGCAACGGCGAATGGCGTTGGGTGCTGTCGCGGGCCAAAGCGCGTGAAGATGCGACCGGCAGGACGCGGCGACTGGTCGGTGTCGAACTCGACATTACTGACCGCAAGTTGTACGAGGAGGCGCTTTTCCGCGAAAAGGAAAGCGCGCAGATTACGCTGCAGTCGATTGGCGACGGTGTGATTACTACCGATGCCGAAGGTTATGTCGAGTATGTCAATCCGGTCGCCGAGGAATTGACCGGCTGGCGCCTGGATGATGCAACCGGCCGTCACATCGACGAGATATTCCGCAGTTTTCATGAAGAGACCTGCGAACCGCTCGATAATCCGATGTCGATGGCGATCCGCCGTACCCGCGCTATCAAGTCGGTTCGTCCAACGTTGCTGATCCGTCGTGATGGCAACGAGTTATACATTGAGAATACCGCGTCGCCGATCCGCGACGGTGGCGGCAAGGTGACCGGCGGGGTGCTGGTGTTTCATGATGTCAGCGAGGCGCGTGAACTCAACCGCCGTCTCAGCTATCACGCGAGTCATGACATTCTGACCGGGCTGGTCAACCGGCGCGAATTCGAGAGTCGGCTGGAGCGGGCCCTCAAGAGTGCCAAGGCGCGCGAAACCTCTTACGCATTGCTGTATCTCGATCTCGATCAGTTCAAGATCATCAATGACACCTGCGGTCACAGCGCAGGAGATGCGTTGCTCGGCCAACTCGGGGCATTGCTCAAGTCCAAGATCCGTTGGCGCGATACGCTGGCGCGGCTGGGCGGTGACGAGTTCGGCGTACTCCTCGAAAGCTGCACCGTCGATGAGGCGATTTCCAACGCGGAAGGCCTGCGCGAGACGATTCGCGAGTTCAAATTCCAGTGGGATGAAAGGGTGTTCCGGCTGGGCGTGAGCATCGGCGTAGTGCCGATCACCGCGGACAACGACGATGTCGCTTCGCTTTTGTCGGCGGCCGATGCCGCGTGCGCGGCAGCGAAAGAAGCAGGGCGTAATCGTATTCACTGCTTTGCCGAAAACGACATTGAATTAATGCGCCGGCGCCGCGAAATGCAATGGGCGGCGCGTATCAACAACGCGCTCGACGAAGCGCGCTTCGAATTGTTCCGCCAGACGATCCTGCCGCTACAGGACAATACCGAAAGCGGAGCGCATTACGAGCTGTTGCTGCGGATGCGCGACGAGAACGGCAGTGTCGTGTCACCCGAGCTGTTTATCGCCGCGGCAGAGCGCTACGGGATTACGCCAAATATCGACCGCTGGGTGATCGAGAACGCCTTCCGCTGGCTGGTTTCTGAGGCCGATGAGAGAGAGCGTCTGTCGCTGTGTTCGATCAACCTGTCCGGTCAGAGTCTCGGTGACGACAAGTTTTTGCCTTTTGTCGTGGATCAGTTCCGCCGCAGCGGGCTCGATGCCAGCAAAATCTGTTTCGAAATTACCGAGACTGCCGCGGTAGCGAGTTATTCCCAGGCCAAACGTTTTATCCAGTCACTCAAGGAACTGGGCTGCAAGTTCGCACTTGACGATTTCGGCACCGGGCTCTCATCTTTCGGCTATCTGAAGCACTTTCCAGTCGACTTTCTCAAGATCGACGGCAGTTTCGTCAAAGAGATTTTGCACGACCCTATCGATCGTGAAATGGTCCGATCGATCAATGAGATTGGCCATCTTACCGGCAAACGTACGATCGCGGAGTTCGCCGAGAACGTCGAGATAATCACGATGCTGCGCGGTCTTGGCGTCGACTATGCCCAGGGTTACGGCGTTTCCGAGCCGAGCCGTATTGCCGCGGCCACTGTCGCCTGAGGCTATGGCGTGACCAGTTCCATTCGCATCGAGTAATCGATAGCCCTGACATGCTTGGTAAGGGCGCCAACAGAAATGAAGTCAACGCCGGTCGCGGCGACCTCTGCGATCGTCTCCGCGGTGACGTTCCCGGATGCCTCCAGCGCCGCGCGCGAGTGCCCTTCTTTACCTTCAAAGTGCCGATTCAGATCGACCGCGCGGCGCAAGTCGTCCGTAGAGAAGTTATCCAGCAGAAGTATGTCGGCACCGGCGGCCAGCGCCTCGCGCGCTTCTTCGAGGTTCTCGACCTCGACTTCGATCGGCACGCTGGCTTTGCTGGCGCGTGCGGCCGTCACGGCATTGGCGATGCCGCCACAGGCAATGATGTGGTTTTCCTTGATTAATATGCCGTCAAAGAGACCGTGCCGATGGTTGGTCGCGCCGCCGATCCGGGTGGCATATTTCTGCGCCGCGCGCAGCCCGGGAAGAGTCTTGCGGGTGTCGAGTATGCGGCAACCGGTATCGGCGATGGCATTGACGTAGTGCCGGGCGAGCGTGGCCGTTCCTGACAGGGTCTGCAGAAAATTCAACGCGCTTCGCTCGCCTGTAAGCAGCCCCCGTGCCGGCCCTTCGAGACGGCAAACGACGGTGTTTTCCTCAATCTCCGCTCCCTCGGCAACGAGCCACTCGATCGCGATATCCGCGGAAATTTTGCGGAATACCGCGTCGAACCACGCGCTACCGCACAGCACAGCCCGTTCGCGGCACAGCACCCTGGCGCGCCCATGCAGCGGCGCCGGAATCAACAAGCCGGTGATATCGCCGCCGCGGACGTCCTCGGCGAGGGCGAGTTCGACGCTACGCTCGAGCGTGTCGGGCGGTTGGGCATTTGCCACGGCATGGTCTCCAACGGTTGCCATGCGGCTAATTATATCGGTATCAACGATGCCCGGTGGGGAGTTGGAATGGGTCTAGGTCTGGTATTATATCGGCCCTTAATCCGCGGTTGCGGCGCAAGAGCCGCGATCGGAACACAACTTCGGACCTACGCAAGGAGACATACCCATGGCACATGAATTGCCAGCGCTGCCCTACGCAATGGACGCACTCGAGCCGCATATCTCGAAAGAGACGCTCGAGTACCACTATGGCAAGCACCACAACACCTACGTCGTCAATCTCAACAAGCTGGTCGCGGATTCCGAGTTTGCATCGGTTTCGCTGGAGGATATCGTGCGCAAGGCAAGCGGCGGTATCTTTAATAACGCGGCGCAGATCTGGAATCATACGTTTTACTGGAATTGCCTGAGCCCCAGCGGTGGCGGCTCGCCGGATGGCGACCTGGGCGCTGCGATCGACCGCGATTTCGGGTCCTTCGATCGTTTCAAAGAAGAATTCAGTACCAAGGCGGTGACGCTTTTCGGCTCCGGCTGGGCCTGGCTCGTTCGCAACGGCGACGGCAGTCTTGCCATTACTCAGACCAGCAATGCGGACACGCCACTGACCGGCGACGCGAAGCCGTTATTGACCTGCGACGTGTGGGAACATGCCTATTACGTTGACTACCGGAATGCCCGCCCAAAATATGTCGAGGCCTTCTGGAATCTGGTCAACTGGGAATTTGCCGCTGCGAATTTTTCCGGCTGATACATGTCCGGGGCGGTTTCGATTTGAGCCGGGCGGCGGAAGATATGGCAGCCAGCCCGGCATCGCCGTGCGTGCTGGTGTGCAAGCTTGATACCGACAGCGTCTGCATCGGCTGTTTCCGCCACGTTGACGAAATCGGTGCGTGGGCCTGTGCAAGTCCGGACGAACAACAGCGGATACTGGCCCGCGCGCAGTCACGCAGGCTGCGGGCCGGTTCAATGGCATCAGATCGCTTTATTGAGGAGTGATGAAAGAGATGGATGTGATCGACAAAATAAAGGACCAGATCGGCACCAATCCGGTGTTGCTTTACATGAAAGGTACCCCGGATTTTCCACAATGCGGGTTCTCAGCGCAGGCAGTGGCGGCATTGCGCGCCTGTGGCGCGGATTTTGCGTTCGTTAACATCTTCGAAGAACCGGAGGTGCGCGAGGCGTTGAAGCGCTATTCCAACTGGCCAACTTACCCGCAATTGTACGTGGGTGGCGAGTTGGTCGGCGGCAGCGATATCGCCATCGAAATGTACAAGTCCGGCGAACTGGCTGAATTGCTGCAGGGCGTCGCCACGGCGTCGCAATCCGGGCAGGGATAATAGACCCGCGGATCACGCTGGCCCGCCACAATGGCGGGTCAGCGGGTCGCTTTCGCCTTGCCCATGCTCTCAGCATGGATATCGCGGAATTTGTTGACAATCAGGCAAAACAAATCGGCGGTTTTCTCTGCATCGTAGGCTGCCGAGTGCGCCTGCGTCGCATCCCATTCGATCCCCGCGGCATCGATGGCCCGTGCCAGCACCGTCTGACCGAACGCAACGCCGCCAAGCGTGGCCGTGTCAAAGCAGGAGAACGGATGAAACGGGTTTCGTTTGATCTCGTTGCGTGCAACGGCGGCATTAATGAAGCCGAGGTCGAAGCTGGCATTGTGTCCTACCAGGACCGCGCGGTTGCACTCCGTATCACGAACGGCTCGCCGCACTTCGCGGAAAACGCGCATCAACGCGTCTTTCTCCGGTAACGCCGGGCGCAACGGGTGGTGCGGATCGATGCCGGTAATTTCAAGCGCCTCGGGTTCGATATTGGAGCCGGCAAAAGGCTCGACGTGGACCCGAATTGTCTCGGCCCGGGTCAAAAGCCCGTCCGGTTCCAGTGTCAGTAGAACGGCGGCAACTTCCAGCAGCGCGTCGGTTGCGGCATTGAATCCGCCGGTTTCGACATCGACCACGACCGGCAGGAAACCGCGAAACCTCTGTGCCATGCGTATTTCGTAGTCGGCGTCAGTCACCAGCCGTCTCCTGTTGCAACTGCCATTGCACGGTCTCGCCGGCCCTGAACGGCACCAGCACTTCGGCACCGAAAGACAGGGTGTCCGGTACGGTCCAGTCCTTGCGCTGCAACGTTATTTCGTCGCTGTTTCGCGCGAGTCCGTAGAAATCCGCGCCGCGCAGACTCGCAAAGGCCTCGAGTCGCGCCAATTGTCCGGCGGCGGCGAATGCCTCGGCGTATAGTTCGATGCCGGCATGGGCCGAGAATATTCCGGCACAGCCGCAGGCGTTTTCCTTGGCGTCCCTTGCATGCGGGGCGCTGTCCGTGCCGAGGAAGAAACGCGGGTGATCATCGGTAGCTGCCTCGAGGACCGCTTGCCGATGGCGTTCGGCCTTGAGAACGGGTAAGCAATAGTTGTGCGGGCGCAGGCCTCCTGCCAACAGTGCATTCCGATTACACAGCAGGTGCTGAGGCGTGATGGTTGCGGCGACGTGGTCGCCCGCGCTGCGGACAAAATCGACCGCCCGCCGGGTCGTAATGTGCTCGAGCACGACCCGCAGATCGGGGTATCGCCGCAGTAACGGGTCGAGCACGGTTTCGACGAATACCCGTTCACGATCGAAGATGTCGATAGCGTCATCGACAACTTCCCCGTGCACCAGCAACGGTAAGCCGAGCTCTGCCATTGTCTCGAGTGCGGGCGCGCATAGCGCAAGGTCGGTTACTCCGGAATCCGAGTTGGTCGTGGCACCGGCCGGATAGAGCTTCACCCCCTGCACGGAATCGCTGGCAACCGCGTCGGCGATGATCTCAGGGGTGGTGTTGTCGGTGAGATAAAGCGTCATCAACGGTTCAAAAGCGGTATCCGCAGGCAATGCCGCGAGAATACGCGCTTTGTATGCGAGCGCCTGGTCAGTAGTGGTCACCGGCGGTTGCAGATTGGGCATCACGATGGCGCGAGCGAATCTCTGCGCGGTGAATTCGACAACGCTCGCAAGCTGCGGTCCGTCGCGCAGATGCAGATGCCAGTCGTCCGGGCGGACCATCTTCAGTGTCGTTGCACTCATTCCGCTGTCAGCGCCGCCACCATGTCGGGGGTTTCGAGCAGATCCAGTGCGAAGCGCACGCCGAACCCGGTGACGGTGGTTGCCACGTGCCCGAGGCCGCCCTTGTTTTCCCCGGCGCTGAGATCAACATGAATCCATGCCGACTCCGGCGCGACGAACCGGTTGAGAAACCGGGCCCCCAGGATATGGTCGCCCTCGCTTCCCGCCGGACACTGCTGGATATCCGCGACCTTGCTTTCGAGCAACTCGTCGAAGTCCTCGTCGAGCGGAAACGGCCAGACTCGCTCGCCGCTCGTACGTCCTGCCGTGATCAGTGCGTCATGCAATGTTGGCCGATTACTGAATACACCGCTGTAACGCGTAGTCAGCGCAACGCAACAGGCACCGGTCAGTGTCGCGAAATCGATTACCACAGGGGGTTTTTCACGGCTTGCGAGATGCAGCGTATCGGCGAGCACCATCCTGCCTTCTGCATCGGTATGGACGATTTCGATCGTTGTGCCGTTGGCAGCGGTAATCAGGTCGCTGGGCTTGTAGCTGGCTGAACCTATCAGGTTTTCGGTAATCGCGAGCCAACATTCGACCGGGTAGGGCAATTCGAGGCGGCTGCAGGCCAGAAGCGTGCCGAGCGCCACCGCGCTGCCCTGCATGTCGCCGTGCATCCCCTGCATCGACTTGAAAGGCTTGAGATTGACTCCGCCGGTGTCGAAGCAGACGCCCTTGCCAACGAGCGTAAGCCGCGGCGGCGATTTCACACCTTGTGGCACGTAACGCAGGCGCGCAATTCCGGCGCCGACCGAACCGTTTGCGACAGCCAGAAACGCACCGGCATTTTCACGCCTTAATCTGGCGCGATCGAAATACTCGAATTGCCAGCCCTCGGCCCTGGCGAGTTGACCGATGATCGATTTATAGGATTTCGGATCGAGCTGGTTGGCGGGCAACGCCGTCAGCCAGCGGGCGAGATTTGTACCGGCCGCAGCAGCCAGGGTTTTCCCGGTATCTATGCGTTCCGCATTGCCCACGAGCACGAGGCGACGCAACCGATTCGGCGCTTTCGCCCGTGACTTGAATGCCGGCATTGGAAAAACGGCGGCCGCTGCCGCGGCGAGCAACGCGTCTGCAGTCCGGGCTGTCGACAGATTGCCGTGGCCCGCGGCGCCGAGCCCGAGACTTGCGGGGTTGGACTTCAGCGCCTCGCCGACCACTTTGCGCGCGGCATGCAGACAGGTGAAGCAGTCGGCGCCCTCATCGACAGCGATCAGGTGGATCGAGAGTTCGCCGTTTTGCAGGCTGAGAGCCGCAGCACGATTGTCGCTGCGCCGGTTCCACAATTTGCGTAATACGGCGCCACCCGGCAGTTGTTTCCACACCCGGGCGGCCGGTGACGGCGGCAACAGAAATGCGGCTGCTTCGAGGCCACGAAACGAGGTGGGCGTCAGTTCACCGATGCGCTGCACCGGTGGAGGCAGTGTCATTGCAGGCAGATCGAGGGCCATCGCTTTCCCTTTGGTAACGCTGTTTCGGTCTCACAGCCGAGAAAACAGTCGCGCCTTGACCAGAAAAATCTAAACCTCGATGATAGCGAGGCCTACTAATCGAGAATATAAACGACTGTGGGATCACAGCGGTTTCCATCGTAGCAGGAGCGCCGTTGCGAATCACCACCGCTACCCCGAAATCTACGCAGCAAAAGCGGGCATCCCTACATGGCAGACATGGCAAGATTTGACGACATCGATCCCGACGAGACACAGGAATGGCTGGAGTCGATTGATTCCGTGTTGCGGGCGTACGGGCCGGAACGCGCTCATTTTTTACTCGACCGCCTGATTGACCACTCGCGCCGGTCTGGTGCGTATCTGCCGTTCCGGCCGAATACAGCCTACCTCAACACGATTTCGACCGTTCAGCAGCCGGCTTACCCGGGCGACCGCGCGCTGGAACGGCGCATCGAGGCGTATATTCGCTGGAATGCAATGGCCATGGTGGTGCAGGCAAACCGGCGTAGCGCTGAACTCGGCGGGCACATCTCGACGTATGCGTCGTCGGCCACGTTGTACGAGGTAGGGTTCAACCATTTCTGGCGTGCTCCCGGTGCAGAGCATCCCGGCGACATGGTTTTTATTCAGGGTCATTCCGCGCCGGGTATTTACGCACGCGCCTATCTCGAGGGACGCCTGAGCGAGAAGCAGCTGAACCGATTTCGCCAGGAGGTGAATGGCGAGGGGCTTTCCTCGTACCCGCATCCCTGGCTGATGCCGGACTTCTGGCAGTTCCCGACGGTATCGATGGGTCTCGGTCCGCTCATGGCGCTGTACCAGGCCAGGTTCTGCCGCTATCTCGAGCATCGCGGCATTATTCCTCCCAGCGACCAGAAGGTCTGGTGTTTCCTCGGTGACGGTGAGATGGACGAACCGGAATCGATGGGTGCGCTGACGATGCCGGTGCGGGAGGGTCTCGATAACCTGGTTTTTGTCGTCAATTGCAACCTGCAAAGGCTCGACGGCCCGGTGCGCGGCAATGGCAAGATCATTCAGGAGCTCGAGGCCGCATTTCTTGGCGCCGGCTGGAATGTCATCAAGGTCCTTTGGGGGTCGCGCTGGGATCCTCTGCTGGCGCGTGACGACCAGGGACTGTTGCGGCGGCGCATGGAGGAATGTCTCGACGGCGAGTATCAGAATTTCAAGGCCAAGGGAGGCGGCTATACCCGCGACAATTTCTTTGGCCAGTATCCCGAGCTCAAAGCCATGGTTGCGAACATGTCGGATGACGACATCTGGCGCTTGAATCGGGGCGGTCACGATACCTTCAAGGTGCATGCTGCCTATGCGGCGGCCGCGAGCCACAAGGGTCAGCCAACGGTCATCCTGGCGAAAACGGTCAAGGGTTTCGGCATGGGGGCATCCGGCGAGAGTCTCAATATCGCCCACCAGCAGAAAAAACTCGACGACGAAGCGCTGCGCTACTATCGCGACCGGTTTCGGATTCCGATTTCGGACGAGGAAATTAACAAGGTACCGTTCTACAAACCGCCCGAGAAAAGTGAGGAAATGGAGTATCTGCGCGAGCGCCGCGCACGTCTCGGCGGTTCTCTTCCGGTGCGCCGCCACAAGATCGAGCCGCTCACGGTGCCGCCGCTCGAGGCATTCAAAACCCAGCTCGAGGGCAGTGGCGATCGCGAGATTTCGACCACGATGGCGCTGGTGAGAATCATCACCGTGCTGTTGCGCGATCGCAATGTCAGCCGTCACATCGTGCCGATCGTGCCGGACGAGGCCCGGACATTTGGCATGGAAGGTTTGTTCAGGCAATTCGGCATCTACTCGTCGGTAGGGCAGCTGTACACGCCGCAGGATGCCGACCAGCTGATGTACTACCGCGAGGACAAGACCGGGCAGATGCTGGAAGAGGGGATCAACGAAGCCGGTGCCATCAGCTCCTGGACCGCGGCCGGCACTTCGTATGCCAACCATGGCGTACATATGGTTCCGTTCTACATGTTCTATTCCATGTTCGGCTTCCAGCGTGTGGGGGATTTCGCTTGGGCGGCCGGCGATATGCAAGCGCGCGGATTTCTCATCGGCTGTACCGCCGGGCGTACGACACTGGCTGGAGAAGGTCTGCAGCACCAGGACGGTCACAGCCATATCCTCGCCTCGACGATTCCCAATTGCGTTGGCTACGACCCGGCCTATGCTTACGAGCTCGCTATCATCGTCCAGGACGGAATGCGCCGGATGTACACTGAGATGGAGAACGTCTTCTATTACATCACCTGCATGAATGAGAATTATCGCCAGCCGGCGATGCCTCCCGGCGTCGAGCAGGGTGTGCTCAAAGGCATGTACCTGTTGCAGATTGGCGGCAAGGGCAGGGTGCGAGCGCAATTGCTCGGGTCAGGCACGATCCTGCGTGAGGTGATTGCCGCGGCAGAGATTCTCGAGCGGGATTTCAGCATCCCGGCGGATGTCTGGAGTGTCACCAGTTTCAGCGAGCTGCGGCGCGAAGGTCTCAGCACCGATCGCTGGAATCGGCTGCACCCCGAGGAGACCCAACGTAAAACCTATGTCAGCGAATGCCTGGGCGATCGCGAGGGGCCGTTTATTGCAGCCAGCGATTATATGACGCTCGTTCCCGATCAGATACGGCCATGGGTACGCGGCCCCTATGTTGTGCTGGGCACTGACGGCTATGGCCGCAGTGACACCCGCGCCGCGCTGCGCGAGTATTTCGAGGTCAATCGCAATCACATCGTTGTGACGGCGCTGAAGGCGCTTGCGGACGAAGGCAAGATTGACGCGGCAACGGTTAACGAGGCGATCGATCGCCTGGGCGTGGATCCGGAGCGGCCGGATCCGGTCAGTCGCTAGTCATGCCGGCTGCGGACGTGGTGGAGGGCAGGAACTGATGCGCGAAATCGAAGTGACGGTCCCGGACATCGGTGACTTTCAGAATGTCGATGTCATCGACGTCCTGGTCAAGCCGGGCGATCGCGTTGTCAAAGAAGATCCGTTGGTTACGCTGGAAACCGACAAGGCGACGCTGGACATTCCTTCGCCCGAAGCGGGTGAAGTCGTTTCGCTGGCGCTGGCGGCCGGCGCCACGGTGTCCGAGGGGGATCCGATCCTTGTGCTTCGAGTGTCCGCTGCAGAGGGGCAATCCGAAGCCGGTCATGGCGGCGACAAGCCCGGCAATGACCACGCCGATCAGCCGGATGAGCCGGAAACGGCGGTCGATCCGGCCGCTGCGGGAGGCGCTGACCCCGCGATCGAACGTACCCAGCCGGTCCCGACACTACGCGAAATTCGGGTCCCCGATATTGGCGAGTTTGCCGATGTCGATGTAATTGAGGTGCTGGTGGCGGCCGGCGATACCGTCGCCGCCGAGACTGCCTTGATCACCCTCGAAACCGAAAAAGCGACGATGGATGTGCCGTCCCCGGTCGCCGGCCGGTTGCGCGATCTGAGAGTAAGCGCTGGCGACAAGGTTTCAGAGGGCGACCTGATCGCGATTCTCGAAGTTGGCGATGACGGCCTGGTACTGATCGCCGATGCGGAGCCGGTGCACAAGGCGAAGGCGGTGACCGCGGCGGTTGAGAAAGAGACGGCGCCAGAGGCGCCGGCCCGGGTGTCATCGGGACCCGCAACTGGCTTGCCGCGAATAGACGAGAAGTCTTTCAGCCAGGTTCATGCAAGTCCGTCAGTACGCAAATTCGCCCGTGAAATCGGCGCCGATCTTGGCCAGGTCAAAGGTACCGGGGCAAAAGCACGGGTCACGCGTGACGACGTAAAAGCCTGGGTCAAACAGCAGTTGCAACGGGGCGCATCAGGCGGTCTGCCCGCGGTCGCCAGCGTCGATTTCGCCAGCTTCGGTCCGGTGACCGTCGAACCGCTGTCACGGATTCAGAAAATTTCCGGACCGCGGTTGCATGCGAGTTGGGTCAATATCCCGCATGTTACCCAGTTCGATGAGGCGGACATTACCGCTATGGAGGCAAGGCGGGCCAAGCTGAAGGGCGCTGCTGCGGAGAGAGGGCTGCGGCTCACGCCGTTGGCGTTCATCATTCGCGCGTGTGCCCGGGCGCTGCTGCAATTTCCGGTGGTCAACGCCTCCCTGCACGAGGATGGCGAGAGCCTGGTAATGAAACAGTATTGCCACATCGGGTTTGCCGCCGATACACCAAACGGGCTTATGGTTCCGGTGATCCGCGATGCCGACAAGAAGGACGTCTATGAGCTGGCAGAGGAGTTGGCGGCGCTGAGCGCGAGGGCGCGCGACGGCAAGCTGAGTGCCAAGGAAATGCAGGGCGGGACCTTCACTGTTTCGAGCCTCGGCGGTATTGGCGGCACCGCGTTTACTCCTGTTATCAACGCGCCGGAAGTCGCGATCCTGGGAGTGTCGCGTTCGGCAATGACCCCGGTTTACGAGCAGGGTGCATGGTTGCCACGGCTGATGCTGCCTCTGTCACTGTCTTATGACCATCGTGTTATCGACGGCGCCGCCGCGGTCCGGTTTACCCGGGCCCTGGCCGATGCGCTGGCGGATGTGGATGGCCTGCTGGAGGCTATCCCGTGAGCGAAATCATGCCGGTCATTGTTCCCGAACTGGGCGACTTCAGTGATGTAGATGTCATCGAAGTCCTGGTCGGCGAGGGCGATGAGATTGCCGTCGATCAGCCATTGCTCACCCTTGAGACCGACAAGGCCGCGATGGAGATTCCGGCCCCGTTTGCCGGCGTCGTTGAGAAAATGGCAGTGGGTGTCGGTGACAAGGTGTCAGCGGGCGACGTTGTGCTGCAGCTACAGGTTAGCGGTGGACAAGACGATAGCGGCGAGGCGCAAACCGTTGCGGCACCGGAGTCCGGGACGGCGATCCGGTCACAGGGCCGTCAGCACTCATCACAAGCCGAGGATGGTGCTGACCTGTCATGCGCGATCGCCGTGCTTGGCGCCGGGCCGGGCGGCTACACGGCCGCGTTTCGTGCCGCAGATCTCGGTTTCGACGTTGTGTTGATTGAGCGCTGGCCAACCCTTGGTGGTGTCTGCCTGAATGTCGGGTGTATTCCTTCGAAAGCGCTACTGCATGCGGCAAAAGTCATCGAGGATGCAAATGCGATGGCGGCGCATGGGATTCGTTTTGCCGAGCCGGCGATCGACAGGGACGCGCTGCGTGGCTGGAAAAACGATGTCGTGGCGAAACTGACGGGCGGCCTGGATGGGCTTGCCCGCAAGAGAAAGGTGAGAGTCTTGACCGGTGAGGCCGGGTTCGTGGACGACCATCATCTGTCTGTCCTTGGTGCTGACGGCACGCAGCTGCTCAGGTTCGAACAGTGCATCATCGCGGCCGGCTCCGAGGCGCTGATGTTACCGGGTTTGCCTGATGATCCGCGGATCATGGATTCAACCGCCGCGCTCGAACTCGAGGAGTTGCCGGATAGCCTGCTGGTGATTGGCGGCGGCATTATCGGTCTCGAAATGGCAACGGTCTATGACGCCCTTGGAGTCAGCGTGACTGTCGTGGAATTAACCGAACAATTGATGCCCGGCTGCGATCCGGATCTCGTGCGGCCGCTGGAGAAAAGGATCGGCAAGCGTTATCGACGCGTTATGCTGGGAGTCGCGGTCACCGCCATCGAAGCGCTCGATGACGGATTGCGCGTCAGCTTCGGCGGCGATGGCGCGCCTGAGCCGCAGACGTTCGGCCGTGTCCTGGTGGCGGTCGGCCGGCGTCCCAATGGCCATTCTATCGGCGCGGAAAATGCCGCCATCAACGTCGATGAGCGCGGGTTCATCGCGGTGGACAAACAGCAACGTACCAATGTCGGCCATATCTTTGCGATCGGTGATATATGCGGCGAACCGATGCTGGCACACAAGGCGACGCACGAGGCTCGGGTGGCGGCGGAGGTCGCGGCGGGTCGCAAACGCGCCTTTGATGCTCGTGTGATCCCTTCGGTTGCATATACCGACCCTGAGGTTGCCTGGGTGGGAGTGACGGAGTTGCAGGCGCGTGAGCAGGACATTCCGTTCCACAAGGGAGTTTTCCCATGGGCGGCAAGCGGCCGCTCGCTGGCAATCGGGCGCGACGAGGGATTCACCAAGATGTTGTTCGATCCGGCAACCGATCGGGTGATCGGTGCGGGTATCGTTGGAACCAACGCGGGTGACCTGATCGCCGAAGTGGGGTTGGCGATAGAGATGGGTTGCGATGCCGCCGACATCGCTCTGACGATCCATCCGCATCCGACTTTGTCCGAGACCGTGGCCCTCGCCGCCGAAATGTTTGAGGGGACGATTACCGATCTCTATGCGCCAAAAAAGAAATGAATCGGCGTGGCTGGGTGCGACGCTAACTGCGAAAACGTTCCTCGATCCAGTAGTCGACGCTGAAGAACCTGCCGCCACCGATAAAAAACAGCGCAAGTAGCATCACGAAGTAGGTGGCGGCAAATTCGATCCCGCTGTTCGAGATGACGTACGAGCCGGACCCGGTCAGCCATTCGTAGTTGCCGTGCTCCTCGAGGATCGCTTTGGCGCGCTGCAGGCGCTCCCCGGCAGCGGCGGCGTCACCGCCTTCGATAGCGCCGACATACTCGCTGGCAAACGGACTTTGCGAATCATGCACTGCCTGCCAGCCATTGTCCCAATGCACGGTCGTGGCCGCGACAATCATCGTTGCCATCAGCGGGAGACAGATCCAGCGGGTCGCCAAACCGAACAGTAAAAGCACAGCTCCGACGACCTCGGTTGCGGTGGCGAGAAATGCCATTAACGCCGGCGCGGGAAGGCCAAGCCCCCAATCGGGGTTACCAAACCACGCGACGACATTGTCGAACCCGCCGACCTTGTTCATGCCGGCCACCCAGAATACCGGGACGAGGTAGAGGCGGAGTGCCAGTGGCCCCAGGAATTCGAGTTTCCGTGTCGCATCCAGAAGGTCCTGGAGGCGATTGCCAAATTCAAGCATGCGTTATTCCCGGTGTTGTTCAAGGTTTACGACTGCGGGCGGCGTGTACCGAGCAATATGTGCCGGTCCCGAAGTTCGGCGAGCGCCTTGCGCCCGGCTTGAAGAAATTGCTCGTCCGGTGACTGGCCAAGTTCTGCCGCGATCGTGGCCAGCAGGTCCTCGCCACTGCGCTGATCATCGCCCTGCACCAGTTCCAGCAACCGCGCCGTGACGGCATTGATTTCCATAAACCCGACTTTGTCGTCAGGGTCTCTATACACCACCAGAAATGTCGCTGCTTCGGGTACGGAGTCGGGCTGGAATTCGGGTCCGATGCGGTGTACCGGGTAGCGGTAGCTCAGCGGCCAGGCCAGCGGCGACAGCGCCGGGCTTTGCCCCAGCAGGTCGCCATGGCGATCGATCGGATTCCAGTCCGGCTCGTCCTCGGAAATTGCGAGGGCCAGTTCAACCCACTCGTAATGCGCGAGTTCGAGTAACCAGTCCGGGTCGTCATCGCGCTGACCGCGCTCATCCTGCAGGTACTCGAGGAATTCCTGCGGCATCTCGAGGAAATAGGGCGTGTGGGCGCGATGCCGTGTGAAATAGTCGCGGATCAGTTCCTGCCAGCCAGCATTGCCGAGGATCCGCCGCAGCACGGGAAACGTACCGGCCAGCAGACCTGAAATATTGTTGAAAAACAGGTCGCGGTAGATTGCCATCCGGCGGTCTTCGATATCAGCGGGTGGCGGCACGTTGCGCGGGTCGCGGATATGCGCCGCGAAGCTCCGCTGCAGCGCTCTGAAGTCCTGTCGCTCAGCCATGCTGCACGAGTCCGCTAACCTGTGATGCCTGCAGCGCGTGAACTTTCTGCAATTCGCCGAGCAGTTGCGCGACCGGGGGAATGTTGAAGTCACGTTCGAGCAGGGTCGGAATGACGCCAAACCCGCGGTAGGCGGATTCGAGCAGGGTCCAAACCGGATCGCACACATCAGCGCCGTGGGTGTCTACGCGCAGGTCCTCGGCCTCGACATAGTGGCCGGCGACATGCAGATAAGCGATCCGTTCGGGCGGCATCCGCTGCAGGAACTCGAGCGGATCGTAACGATGATTGATGCTGTTGACATAGATGTTGTTGATGTCGAGCAGCAGCTCGCAATTGGCTTCTTCCAACACGGCGCAGACGAACTCCGCTTCAGTCATTTCCTGACCGGGTGCGGCGTAATACGAGACGTTTTCGATTGCGATACGCCGCTCCAGGATGTCCTGCACGCGGCGGATTCTGTCCGCGACATAGGTAACAGCCTCGGCGGTGAACGGAATCGGCAGCAGATCGTAGAGATGGCCGTCATCGGCGCAATAACTTAGGTGTTCGCTATAGACCTTGATATCGTGGGCATCGAGAAAACTCCCGATCTCGCCGACCATGTTCTCATCCAGGGGGTGCGGGCCGCCCAGCGACAGTGATAAACCATGGGTCACGAATGGGTAGCGTTCGGTAAAAAACCGAAGTTTCTTCTTCAGTGCGCCACCGATTCGAATCCAGTTCTCGGGCGCCACCTCGAAAAAATCTACATCGGCCGGCGGATCTTTGCGCATCGCATCCATAAAGCTACGCCGCAAACCGAGCCCAGCTCCGCTTACCGCATAGCTACGTTGGCCGGGGTTCTTCACGCTGCCTCCAAACGTTAGTTGATGGAATCTGTGACCTTAGACCGGGGAGCGCAGGCATTTATTACAACGGCGCGGATCAGGCGAGCAAATTACGCAGCCGCGAGAGATATGCCTGCTCATCGGGGGCGAGCGCCTGGCGCTGCGACTCCCAAAGCGTTTCAGCCAGGCAGTCGAGTATCGCATGTTCTGCCGAATGCGGGTCGCCGGTTTTTTTGCACAGCGCGGAAAATATCGCGCTGATCCCGGGCGGTCGGTCCGTGCTGATCTGTTCGCGTACGGCCAGGTGCAGCCCCATATGCAGGAACGGGTTGGTTGCGCCCGCGGCGGGGGTAAATTCCGCAGCCACCGCAGCGGGGCCACGCTCAAGCGCGGACTGGTATTCGGGGTGTGCCTCGACGACCGCGACAATCTGGTGTTCCAGTGGTTCCAGCGGCCGGCCGGCGCGCGCCTTGCGCCAGGCATCGATGTAACGTTGCCGCAACTGTGCCCGGTCATCGCCGTAGAACATCAGCTGCGTTGCCTCGTGCTGGCGTTCGCCGCCTTGCTGCGTTGGCCGCTTACAGGCGTATCAGTCTTGTGCCTGTAGTCGCAAAGATCGGCGATCGTGCATTCACCGCATCTCGGTTTGCGCGCGACACAAACGTAGCGTCCGTGCAGGATCAGCCAGTGATGGGCGTCGAGCTTGAATTCATCGGGCACCAGGCGGAGCAACCGTTTTTCGACTTCCAGCACGGTTTTTCCCGCTGCAATACCGGTCCGGTTCGAGACGCGAAAAATGTGCGTATCGACCGCGATGGTGGGTTCGCCGAAAGCCGTGTTGAGGATGACATTGGCGGTCTTGCGGCCGACCCCGGGCAACGCCTCGAGTTGCTCCCGCATCCGCGGTACCTCGCCGCCATGTTGTTGCTCGAGAATTTCACAAGTGGCAATGATGTTGCGTGCCTTGGTGTTGAAAAGGCCGATCGTGCGAATGTGTTTGCGGACACCGTCCAGTCCCAGTGCCAGCATGGCTGCAGGAGTCGGTGCGTCGCGAAACAATCCGGTGGTAGCGAGATTGACGCTTTTGTCCGTCGCCTGAGCTGACAAAATGACGGCAATGAGCAATTCGAAAGGCGATGCGTACACCAGCTCGGTCGTAGGGTGCGGGTTCGCCGCCCGCCAGCGCGAAAATATTTCGATCCTGCGCGCCCTGTTCATGCGGCCAACTGCGCGGTCACGCCGCGCCGCTTTCAACAATGACGGCGCTGGAAGGCTCGCGGCTGCGGGCACGACGCTGGTCGAGATAGTTTTTCAGCGCCACCAGCAGGGCCAGGCCAATGAATGCTCCCGGTGGCAGTATCGCAATCAACAGTCCTCCGCCCGAAGCCGGGCCGCCGGGGTTCAATTCGCCAAGGACGCGGCCAAAACCGATCAGTTCCCGCATTGCGCCGAGACTGCCGAGAACGGCGGTGAAACCGAGACCGGTGGCAATGGCATCGGCTGCGGCGGGCATCACTGGCTGACGTGATGCGAAGGCCTCGACCCGGCCGATGATCGCGCAATTAGTCACAATCAACGGGACGAAAATGCCCAAAACCCGGTGCAGTCCGTCAAGGTAGGCACTCATCAGCATGTCTATGGCAGTGACAAATGCGGCGATGACCAGGACAAAGACGGGCAGGCGTATCTCGCGCGGAATGTGGTTGCGCGCGAGCGATACGGAAACGCTGGCGCCGAGCATTACCAGGGTGCTGGCGAGGCCGAGTGTGAGGCCGTTGATCAGGCTTGTTGTGACTGCAAGCAACGGGCACAGCCCGAGCAATTGCACAAGGCCGGCGTTCTGATGCCACAGGCCATCGCGAAATGTCTGGCGGTAATCATGTTTACTCATGAATCGGGCTCCGCTGGACGAACCGGTTCCAGAGTGCTGCCGGTCGGGGCAGCGAATATTTGCTCTTCGTGGAGCGCAAAATATTGTAAAGCCTTGTAAACGCCGCTGACCACCGCGCGAGGTGTGACGGTTGCGCCGGTGAACTCATCGAACACGCCGCCATCGCGTCGCACTGCCCAGCCGTCGTTGCCGGGATTGCCCAGCGAGCGTCCGTCGAACGCCAGAATCCAGTCACCGCGACGGCGCTCGATCGCGTCGCCGAGACCCGGTGTCTCGCGATGCGAAGTGACTCGCACCCCGAGCAGGGATCCATCCACTGCAATGGCGACCAGTAGCGCAATGTCTCCGCTGTAGCCATGAGGCGTGATCGGTTGCAACACCGCGGCAACGGGTCTGCCGGCGCGGCGGACCCGCCAGATGGCTGAGGCTTGCCCGCGGCCAAGCAGTTCCGGATCGAACCCGTAAACGATGTCCGCCAGTGGGTCGTTGTCATAATCCGAGCGCGGCAGCAGATCGTCGAGATTGCGCAATATGAAGGCACGCTCGTTTGCGGCAATGCGTTCCGCGGTAGAGCTGTGGGTCAGTGCAAGGAAACCCACGGCAAAAGCGGTAACGATGCCGAGAATCAGCGCCGGGCCAAATGCCCCCGCAAGGCTGCTTTTGCCGTTGTCGTCAGGCGCCATCGCCGTAAATCCTCGGACGGGTGTAGCGGTCTATCAGCGGCACGCACAGGTTCATCAGCAATACGGCGAAAGCGACCCCGTCCGGATAGCCGCCCCAGGTTCGGATGACGTATGTCAGCACACCGATACCAGCGGCATAGATGATCCTGCCGCGGGTGGTGGTTGCGGCAGAGACCGGGTCGGTAGCTATAAAGAAAGCACCGAGCATGGCAGCGCCACCGAAGACGTGGAACCCAGGCGATGCGAACTTGCCGGGATCCGCGACCCAGAAGACAAACGCACAGAGACTGAGACTCGCCAGCATCGCGACCGGAATATGCCAGCGGATGACGCCCTTGTAGATCATCCAGATGCCGCCAATGGCTATCCAGTTGGCAATCCATTCCCAGCCGAGACCGGCAAAATCGCCGAACATCGCATCGGCCCGTATCTCCGCCATGGTCTGCAGTCGTGCAATCTCGGTTTTGGCGAAATCCAGCGGCGTCGCCATTGTCATACCGTCCCAGTTTGGCGCGCCCGGCGGGTTGCCGGTGAGGATGGACGCAAGCGATGCGAAAAACCCCGGTGTGGTCTCGGTCAGTTCACGCGGTGCCAGCCAGCGGGTCATTTCGACCGGAAACGAAATCAGTATCACCGCGTAGCCGGCCATTGCCGGGTTGAAAGGATTGAAGCCCAGGCCGCCGTAGAGTTGCTTGGCAAATACGATCGCAAACACGCCGCCACAAGCCGTTATCCACCACGGTGTCAGCGGAGGTATACAAAAAGCGAGCAGTACCCCGGTAACGACCGCGCTGAGATCACCGAGTGACGCGGCAATTGGTCGTTGCCGCAAACGCAGTATCAATGCCTCGCTGCCGATGCATGCGGTGACGGCGATGGCCATGTTGATGGCGATGCCAGGGCCGAAATACCAGATGTAGGCAAGTGTCGCCGGGCACAGAGCGAGCAAGACACGCAACATCACCCGGGTAACGTCGACGGGGGAGTGCAAAAAAGGCGCAGTTGCGGCCGGTAGCGACATCAGGCGGATTGTCCCGAGTCATTATTGCCGTCGGCCGCACCCTTTTTGCGCGCCATGATCTCATCGATTGCGGCGCGGCGATTGCCATCCGAGCGTGCTTTCTCCAGCGCTTCGCGCTTGGAGGCCAGGCGTGCCTCGCGCTGCGCTTTCTGTTGCGCCAGGCGGGCATTGCGCGCCTCGAATCGCTGCCGCGCATGCTCGGCACGCTCACGCTCGACGGTTTGCCGGTGCAACTGCTCCTTGCCCCAGCGAAAGTACTCCGTCAGCGGCAGGTGACTGGGGCACACGACATCACAACAGCCGCACTCGATACAGGCGTCAAGCCCGAACTCCCGTGCCGGTTCGAAGCGTTCGTCCCGAAGCTCCCAGTACATCTGTTGCGGCAGGAGCCGTGCCGGACACACTTCAGCACATTCTCCGCAGCGGATGCACGGGCGCTGATCGCGGCCATCGGCAAGCTCGCGCGCGGGCAGTGCAAGCAGGCAGTTCATTGCCTTGACGACCGGTACGCGATCGTCGCGTAGTGGGATTCCCATCATTGGTCCGCCCATGATCAGTCGCGCCGTAGGGTCGTTGCAGCCACCGGCCGCGGCGATCAGTTCCCGCACCGGCGTACCGATGCGCACGTCGAAATTACCGGGCGCGCTCATTACCGGCCCGGTCACGGTTGTCACGCGAGAGGTTAGCGGCCGGCCATCGCACACTGCATGACGAACGGCGGCAGCGGTGCCGACGTTGACGCAAACCAGTCCGATGTCCTGTGGCAGGCCGCCACGCGGGACCTGACGTCCCGTCAGTACTTCGATCATTTGCCGCTCACCGCCCGCCGGATACAGGCTGAAAATTCGCTCGAGGCGGAAGCGCTCGTCGCCGGCATCGCGAAGAGCCAGCTCCATCGCTGCAATGGCCTCCGGCTTGTCGCGTTCGATTGCGATGATGCAGTCGCTGCTGCCAAGCGCGCGCAGCAGTATCTGCGCGCCGGTGATAATACTGTCGGCACGTTCGCGCATCAGGCCGTCGTCGCAACTGATGTAAGGTTCGCACTCGGCACCGTTGAGGATTAGCGTCGCGCCGGCCGCGGCGCGGGCGATTTTGGCTGCGGTCGCGAATACCGCGCCGCCGAGTCCGACGATGCCGCTTTGTGCGATGCGCCCGACCAGCCTTTCGGGTGGCGCGCGATCCCAGTCGCTAAGCGGACTCAAATCGGCGCAGGCCCGATCCTCACCGTCGCTTTCAATAACGAGCATGCGTGCGCTGGACGCGTGCGCTGCCGGCGCCGGTATATCCTCGAATTCGCGCACGAGTCCGGATGTCGGTGCATGTATCGAGGTGCCGGGCTGGCCTTCCTGCATCGCAACGGTCTGTCCGCGCAGAACCCGTTCGCCGACCGAAACACATGCCAGTGCGGCGCTGCCGTAATGTTGTTCGAGCCACAGAAAGTACCTTTCGGCCAACGGCAGTGCGGCAATTGCTCCGCCGCTGGCGAGCTTGCGGTGGCCATCGAGTTTGAGGCCACCGTGGAACCGTCCAGGCGTGACTGCAATACGTGTCGGGTTCATCGCTGGCGCGGCCTCATGCGGTGGCTGTAAGCGAGTCGGGACGCGTCGACAGTCGTTCGTCGTCGGCCGCAGCAAGTGGTGCCAGATCGATACAGTCGACAGGGCACGGCGGCAGACAGAGCTTACAGCCAGTGCATTCCGCCGCTATGACCGTGTGCATTTGCCGTGGCGCACCGACGATGGCATCCACCGGGCATGCCTGAATACACAGTGTGCAACCGATACATCGGGGTTCGTCCACGACTGCAACGACTGCGCTTTCCTCGGGGGCAACATCGTGCGCCATCGGTTTTACCTCGCGCCCGAGAAGGTCTGCCAGCGCCCGGATCGCGGCGTCGCCGCCCGGTGCACAGAGGTTGATGTCGGCCTCGCCCGCGGCAATTGCCTTGGCATAGGGGCGGCAGCCCGGATACCCGCACTGTGCGCATTGCGTCTGCGGCAGTAATGCGTCGATCTGCTCCTCAACTTTGTCGCCCTCGACCCGGATGCTGCGAGCAGCGAGACCGAGAACCAGGCCGAGCACGGCGGCGAGAATGCCAAGCGCCAGTATTGCTGTTATCCCCTCCATGCGTGCCCGGCTCAGTCGAGTCCCGCGAAGCCCATAAAGGCCAGCGACATCAGCCCGGCCGTTACCAACGCAATCGCAGCGCCCTGGAACGGCGCTGGTACATCGGCGCGATCGAGTCTCTCACGCAGTCCCGCAAACAGCAGCAAAACAAGGGAGAAGCCCAGCGCGGCGCCAAATCCGTAAGCCAGAGACTGCATCAGGTTGTGGCTCAGCTGCAGGTTAAGTAGCGCGACACCGAGTACCGCGCAGTTGGTTGTGATCAGCGGCAGGTATATGCCGAGAACCTTGTGCAGCAGGGGGCTCGCTCTTTCCACTGCCATCTCGGTAAATTGCACAACCGCGGCGATAACAAGAATAAAACTTAGAGTGCGCAGGTATTCCAGGCTCAACGGCCTTAGCAAGTAAATCTCGACGAGATAGCTCAGCCCCGCCGCCAACGTCAGCACGAACGTCGTTGCCGCGGCCATGCCCACCGCGCTCTCGGTCTGCCGCGACACGCCCATGAACGGGCACAGCCCAAGAAATTTCGTCAGGACGAAATTGTTGACGAGTACCGCGCTGAGAATGATGAGCGCCAGTTCGGTCACGATTTGCCGTCTACTTGACGCGCATGCCGGGCGTTGCGCCGGCGTCGGGCGACAGGATAAACAGGTCTTCGCCGCCCGGTCCGGCGGCAAGGACCATGCCCTCGGATACGCCGAAGCGCATCTTTCGCGGTGCGAGATTGGCGACCACGACGGTCAGCCGGCCAATCAGCTGATCGGGAAGGTAAGCGGATTTTATGCCGGCGAATATCTGCCGCGTCGCATCACCGAGATCGACCTCAAGTCGCAACAGTTTGTCTGCGCCCTCGACAATCTCGGCGCTGACGATTCGCGCAATGCGCAAATCGACGGCGGCAAACTGATCAATGGATATCGTTGCTGCCGCGTCCTCTTCGGCCGCCGCCACGTCTGCTGCCGGGACCGGTTCGCGCGCGGCCTCGAGCATTGCGTCCACGGCCTTCTGCTCGACCCGAACCCCAAGTGGCTGGTAACGATTGATGGCATGACCGAGCAACGGCCTGGCAGCATCGCTCCATTGCCATGGCGCGCAGCTAAGGAACTCCTCGGCCAGCGCGGCGCGGCCGGGGAGCACCGGTTTGAGATATACCATCAGAGTGCGGAACAGGTTGAGTCCCTGAGTGCAGACTGCCTGGACATCGTCAGCGGTCGCACTGTCCTTAATCATCACCCATGGTTTGTGTTCGTCGATGAACTGGTTTGCGAGATCGGCCAGCGCCATGATTTCGCGCATGGCCTTCGCGTAGCGGCGGTCTTCGTAATATTCGGCGATCGTCTCGCCGCGATGGGCGAATTGGGCAAAAAGGTCTTCGTCGAACAGTGTGTCAGCCAGGGTTGCAGCGAAATTTCGCGTTATAAATCCGGCGCAACGGCTGGCGAGATTAAACAACTTTCCGACCAGATCGGAATTTACCCGGGCGACGAAATCCTCGAGACTGAGATCGATATCATCGATTCCTGGTCCCAGCTTGGTCGCATAGTAGTAGCGCAGATACTCAGGCTCTATGTGCTCACGGAACGTGTGCGCCGTTATAAACGTACCGCGCGATTTGGACATCTTCTGGCCATTTACGGTCAGAAAACCATGGGCAAAGATTGCGCTCGGTCGACGGAAGCCGGAGGCCTCCAGCACCGCTGGCCAAAACAGCGAATGGAAATAGATGATGTCCTTGCCGATGAAGTGATACAGCTCCGCATCGCTGTCCGGGCCCCAGTAGCTGTCGAAGTCGAGCTCTTCTCGCTGTTTGCACAAATTGAGAAAACTCGCCATGTAACCGACCGGGGCGTCGAGCCAGACATAGAAGAACTTGTTGTCGCTGCCGGGGATACGAAAACCGAAATACGGCGCATCGCGGGTAATGTCCCAGTCCTGCAGGCCGTCATCGAACCACTCGCCGAGTTTGCGCGCGACGCTGTCATGCATGTGGCCGCCGCCGAGCCAGTCGCGCAGCGACTGTTCGAAGTCGGCTAGCTTGAAAAAGAAGTGGGTCGTCTCGCGCTGAACTGGCGCGGTTCCGGACAACACCGACAACGGGTTTTTCAGGTCGGATGGCGCATAGGTCGCACCACATACCTCGCAGCTGTCGCCATACTGGTCCGCCGCGCCACATCGCGGGCACTCGCCACGGACGAAACGATCGGGCAGAAACATGCCTTCTTTCTCGTCGTAGGACTGGGTGATTGCGCGCTCGGCAATATGTCCCGCGTTCTGGAGCCGGGCAAAAATGGTCTCCACCAATTCGCGGTTTTCGTCCGAGTGAGTCGTATGGAAGTTATCAAACTCGATCTGGAATTGGGCGAAGTCGCGCTGGTGCTCCGCACCCATGGCCGCGATGAGCTGTTCCGGCTCGATCCCGAGTTCACGCGACTTGAGCATTACCGGGGTCCCGTGAGCATCGGTCGCACAGACGTAAATACAGGCGTTGCCGCGCATGCGCTGGAAGCGCACCCAGATGTCCGTCTGCAGGTACTCGACCAGGTGACCGATATGGATCGAGCCGTTGGCGTACGGCAGCGCGCTGGTAACCAGTATCTTGCGGGGTTTGGAGGGCATTCCGGCTGCAATCCGTGGCAAATGGTGCAAAGCGGAAATTATGCCACATGCCCGTGCCGGCATGCGCACCGAAGTCATCGGTTGCGCGCGAGTCGGATTATACGCCCTGGCCCTTAAGGTCCTCGAATTTACTCTTGTTTATCGCTTTCTGGTAGACCTCGTCGCCGCTGATCTGGCGTTTTCGGTGCAACTGCTGGAGATCGCCGTCCATCGTCTGCATTCCGGCCTGGGCACCGCTTTGCATCACGTTCTCGAGCTGATCGAGTTTCCCCTGGCGAATCAGGTTGGCTACGGCCGGGGTGTTGACCAGGATTTCCAGCGCAGCGATGCGACCCGGCTGATCGGCACGCTTGACCAGTTGTTGCGAGATGACGCCGCGCAGCGATGTCGACAACATCGCCCGGATCTGCGCCTGCTTTTCATAGGGAAAAACATTCACGATACGGTCTACCGTGGCTGCCGCACCGTTGGTGTGGAGCGTGCCCATCACCAGAATACCCATCTCCGCCGCAGTCACGGCGATGCTCATGGTCTCGAGGTCACGCATCTCGCCGATCAGTATCACGTCCGGGTCTTCGCGCAGGGCGGAATGCAGTGCATTGGCAAAACTGCCACAGTGTGCGCCGATTTCGCGCTGGCTGATCAGGCATCCCTGGCGCTGGTGGACGAATTCGATCGGGTCCTCGATCGTCAGGATGTGACCCTTCAGGCGTTTATTCAGGACGTCGATGATTGCTGCCAACGTCGTCGACTTGCCGGAGCCGGTCTTGCCGGTGACCAGGATCATGCCACTGCGATACTTGCAGAGATTGTAGATTACGCTCGGCATGCCGAGTTCCTGCAGGGTCAGTGCCGCGGAAGGGATAGCGCGAAAAATCCCGCCCATGCCATTCAGGTGGCGAAAGACGTTGACCCGGAAGCGGCCGACGTTTTCGAGCTGGTACGCAAAATCCGCGCCGTCGCGCTGTTCCAGCGCATCGCGCGCGCTGTACGGCATGATTTCGAGCAGGGCCGATTCGGCCAGCGTCTGCGAAATCGTTGCCTCGTCGAGTACCGTCAGGTCGCCATTAACCCGGATACGCGCCGGCGCGCCAGCAAGGAAATGCAGATCCGATCCTTGCTTCTCCAGCAGCTTTAGCAGGTATTGATCGATTTGCTTCACGTGTCCTACCGTTTGGTAAAGTTCTGGCGGTCGCGCTTAGTCGACCAGGTCGATTTTTGGCAGAAGGCCGGTGTCGGAAATAAAGCGCTGGAATCGCTTCTTGTCGATCGCGTAGTTGTAGGCGTCATCGGGATCGACTTCCTTGGCCTGGATAGCCTGCAGCAGCGCCTGGTCCATAAGCTGCATCCCGATATCGCGGCCTGTCTGCAACTGTGACGGAATCTGGTGAGTCTGGTCCGACATGATGCACTTTGCAATGGCGCGTGTGGTAAGCATGACTTCGACGATTGCCTTGCGGCCCTGGCCCTCATGCGCTTTCACCAGGATCTGCGTGACCACTGCCTGCAGGCTCTGCGCCAGAAAGCTCTTGGTCTGTTCGCGTTGCTCGGCCGGCAGGGCGTCGATAATGCGGTCGATCGTTTTGGTCGCGCTGGTTGTATGCAGCGTGCCAAGTACGAGGTGGCCGGTCTCGGCCGCCGTCATTGCCATGCTGATGGTCTCTGGGTCGCGCATCTCGCCGACCAGAATAACGTCCGGGTCTTCGCGCATCGCCGCACGCACGCCATCGGCGAAGCTGTGAATATGAGTGCCAAGTTCTCGCTGTATTACCTGCGCTCGCTTGCTGTCATGGACAAATTCGATCGGATCCTCAAGGCTGATGATATTGACCGCCTTGGTCTTGTTGATCAGGTCTATCATCGCTGCCAGTGTCGTCGACTTGCCGGTACCGGTAGAGCCGGTTACCAGCACCATGCCCTGGTGCAGGTCACAGAGTTTCTCGACCACGCTGGGCAGGCCCAGCCCGTCCAGCGTGGGAATGTTCGACGGGATGTAGCGGAACGTCGCTCCGGGCCCGGTGTCCTTGCGGAACAGGTTGACGCGGAAGCGGGCGCCTTCCTCGGCGACATATGAGAAATCCAGATCCTGACCGCTCTGGAAGTGATTTTTTTGCGTTGCCGTCAGAATTTCGTCGATGTAGCTCTCGAGTTCATTAGCCGCAAGGTCGCGAAATTTGATGGGCAGCAGGTCGCCGTTCATGCGCAGCATTGGCGGAACGCCCACCGCAAGGTGTATGTCGGAGCAGCCCTGGGCCAGGCCCAGTTTCAGGAAGGAATCAATTCGAGCCATTGACTATCTCATCGGCTGGCGGGAGCAGCACACATGATAGTCGAAGGCGATGCACATTCAAGCACGGCCGCTGCAATCAGAGCAGACCCTCGAGATTTTTGCGAAGGTCGTCCATCGACTGATGCCGTTTCAGCCGGTCGACCGACATGGCCCTGGTCACCAGTGCCGCGATCGGCTCGGCAAGGTTGGGGTTGACTTCGCGAATGGGTAAAGCCTTGCCCTGGACGTGCTGATACATGACCGCCATATGGTCGCCCTTGCTGTAGGGGGGTATGCCTGTCAGCATCTCGTAGAGAATCACCCCAAGGCTGTAAATGTCGGCCTTCTCGTCGACCTTTTTGCCCAGGATCTGTTCCGGCGCCATGTATTTCGGCGAGCCGATAACATAGCCGGTCTTGGTCAGTTGGGTGTCGCCGCTCGAGCGTGCTGCGGCCACGCCAAAGTCGACGATCTTCACCAGCCCCTCATTATTGATCAGGATATTGGCCGGTTTCAGATCACGATGAATGATGCCGGCCTGATGCGCAACACACATGCCGTTGGCAATATCGGCGGCAATACGCAGTGCATGTGCCGGCGCCATCGGTTTTTCGTCGACGATTTCGTTGCCCAGCGTGTGCGACGGGAAATATTCCATCGAAATGGCATAGTTGCCGCCCATGTACAGAAAGTCATAGATACGGATGACGTTCTTGTGGGTGATCTTTCGCGAGAACCGCAGTTCATGCACGAAACGTTTCATCATTTCCTCGTCCGAGGAAACATTGGGATTCAGGAATTTCAGAATCAGGCGCTCGTCGACAACGGTGTCTTCCATCAGTAACACCGTGCCAAATGCACCCTTGCCGATTTTCTGGATATAACGGTAACGGCCTTCGATGACATCCCCGGGTTTGAGTGTCGAAATATCGAGTCTTGCGTCCCGTTCGTGTTCGGCGACGACCTCGGCAATCTGTTCGGATTCGATAAGCAGGGTTTTGGCCGGTTCCTGGAATTTCTCGGCATCTTCGCGCGCAGCCATCATTGTCGGCGAGTAACGATTGTCGAGATCATGCATGGCATTGTTGACGGCACGCTGGACCGTCTCATCGCCGAGTTGCGCCTGGCGGTTCAACTGTGTGCGCACTGTGTCGGCGCGCTCCTCGTCGGCAAGCCGTGACAAGGCATGGATCGCCTCGACCTTGATTTCCTTGTCACCGGCGTCGAGCAGCGGAATCAGCTTGCCGATAATTTTGTGATCGCCAAGCTTACCCAGGGCGCGAACCGCGGGCGGGATCGAGCGCGGGTCGCCATCGAGCATTTTCAGCAGCGACGGTACCGCTTTCGTGCTGCCGATGTCGGCCAGCGCATCCGCGGCACGCTCGCGCACCCACCAGTCCTTGTCTTCGGTAGCCGCCATCAGGTGCTTGACCGCGCGGGTGTCCTTGGTCTGGTTGAGGATTTCAATCGCCGCCCGGCGGATATCCTCGTCGTCATCCTTGACCAGGCTGATTACCGCCTCGACGACTCGCGGACCCCCGATCTTGGCCAGCGCATCCGCAGCCCGCGAACGAACCCACCAGTCCTCGTCCTTCAAAGCCTGCAGGAGATCCTTGATCGAGTTCGAATCTCCGATCTCGTTGAGGACTTCAACCGCTGACCGGCGTGAGTATTCCGACTCGTCTTTCAGTACCTGGACCAGGTGACGCATGGTGTCCGGATGTTTGAGCCGCGAGATCACGTCCACCGCCTTGCTCTGGACCTCCAGTTCCGGATCGCGCAGCAACTCGCATAACACCCCGATGTTTTGCGCATGACTCATGCAGCCCATTGCCGAAATCGCAGCCTGCCGCACCATCTTGTTGCGGTCCTTCAGTTGCCTTTCCAGTGCCTGCTGCACATCGGGCCGATCGAAGCGGGACAGGATGTTGATCAGGTGCACCCGCACCAGCGGGTCCTTGCCCTCGATGCGGTTGATCAGATCGCCGACAATGCTGGTATCTGCCATCTCGCCGATCAGTTTGAACATGGCCGCCTTCTCGGACGGTTCGAGATCGTAGACTTTGCTCAGCAGCGAGCGAACATTGAGTTTGTCCTTGTGGGCCATTAACACGCCCATCAGGGCCGCCTTGGATATTTCGTCGCCGTCGAGGAAGTCGACCAGTTTGTTGGGGTCGTACTGCTTGCTGCTGGATAATGCCCAGGCGACACCGGAGACCGCACGGGGATTGCCGTCTGCCAGGCCGGCGACGACCATCGGCAGGGTTTTGTTATTCGTCAGTGCCGACAGCACCTCGACATAGACGACGGTTTCACTCTTCTCGGCATGCGCCATCGCCTCGATGATTTTCGGGATGGCCTTCGGTCCCACCGAGCGCAGTGCGCCGGCGGCTTTCTGAGTTTCCTCGGAATTGGGGTCGCTCGCCTCCTTGATCTGGGCGATCAGACGTTCCGATTTAAGAGACCCGAAAAGCTTGAGCATAGTGACATCGACGTTTGCGCCGCACCGGATTCCCGGCGTCCTGCGCGACGTCAGACTTACTCCCAAATTGTTCCGCGAACTGGCTGTTCTGCTTGGCGGAGCGCCCCATCGGCCGTGTTTCGGCACGGCTTCCACGGCCACCCGGTATTTTCCAGACCTCTACGATACCGCGCTTGCTCCCGCCGTCCAAGCCTTTGATAGTCGGAAAAATGTGGCATCCGTTGCATTATTTGCACCGTATTGCCGCCCATTGCTGCCGGAACGGCCACGACACGCTGGTATGCGCCCCCGATTACGTTAAGATTGCGCCTTTTCCCCGCCAGGGCAGCCAACGACGGAGCAGCAGGATGAGCGAGCCGCGCAAGGAGCAGATCGAAGCCGCGATCGGCCAATATCAGGATCCATATTTTGGGACCGACCTGATTAGCGCCAAGGCGATCAAATCCATCGACTTGAACGCAGGGGCAGTCAACATCGTGATCGAGCTGGGATTTCCGGCGGATGGTTACAAGGCGCTGCTCGAACAGGCGCTGCGAGAGCGAATCGCCGCGGTCGAAGGGGTCACGGAGGTCCGGGTTGAAATCAGCTGGAAAGTTACCGCGCATGCGGTCCAGCCCACTCTCAAGCCGCTCGGATCGGTCAGAAATATCATTGCGGTGGCCAGTGGCAAGGGCGGTGTCGGCAAGTCAACGACCGCGGCGAATCTGGCGCTGGCGCTTGCTGCCGATGGTGCCAGGGTCGGCTTGCTGGACGCCGATATCTATGGCCCCAGTCAGCCGCGCATGCTGGGCGTGCGCAGCGAGCGGCCGCAGACCACTGATGGCAAGACGATGCGGCCGATCCGGACGCTCGGGCTTGTTTGTATGTCGATCGGATTCCTGATTGATGAGGATCAACCCATGGTCTGGCGCGGGCCGATGGTGACCCAGGCACTGACCCAGTTGCTAAACGAGACCGACTGGGGCGAGCTCGACTATCTGCTGATCGACATGCCGCCCGGTACCGGGGATATCCAGCTGACGCTGTCGCAGAACGTACCCGTGAGCGGGGCGCTGATCGTTACCACGCCTCAGGATATTGCCCTGCTGGATGCGGTAAAGGGACTCAAGATGTTCGAAAAGGTCAATGTGCGCGTGCTCGGGGTCGTCGAGAACATGAGTACCCATATTTGTTCTCAGTGTGGCCACGAAGAGGCGATTTTCGGCGCCGGCGGCGGCGCCCGGATTGCGGCTGACAATAAAGTGCCCCTGCTTGGTGCGATTCCGCTGGACCTTAGAGTGCGCGAGGAGGCGGACAGCGGCCGGCCAACCGTGGTCGCGCAACCCGACAGCGAGATCGCCCACAGATATCTCGATATCGCCAGACGGATGGGGGCCCGTTTGTCGATGCTGGCGCGCGACTACAGCCGGCTTTTCCCGAAAATCAGTATCGAGGACAACTGATGAGCATCAAGTCGGATAAATGGATCCGGCAGATGGCCGATAGCCACGGCATGATCGAGCCGTTCGAGGCTGGGCAGGTCCGCAAGAACGAGGCTGGCAAGATCGTCTCGTACGGCACTTCCAGCTATGGTTATGACGTGCGGTGCGCCGCGGAATTCAAGATTTTTACCAATATCAATTCCGCGGTGGTCGATCCAAAAAAATTCGACGCCAACAGCTTTGTCGATTTTGGCGGCGACGTTTGCATCATTCCGCCAAATTCATTCGCATTGGCGCGGACCGTCGAGTACTTCCGGATTCCGCGCAATGTGCTGACAATATGCCTCGGTAAGTCGACCTATGCCCGCTGCGGCATCATCGTCAACGTCACACCCCTCGAACCGGAGTGGGAAGGGCACGTTACGCTCGAGTTTTCGAATACGACGCCGCTGCCGGCGCGGATCTATGCAAATGAGGGTGTGGCGCAGATGATTTTTTTCGAGTCCGACGAGGTATGTGAGGTTTCATACCGTGATCGCGGCGGCAAATATCAGGGGCAACAGGGCGTTACGTTGCCGCGGGCCTGATCAGCCTCCGAGTACTACCACGCCGTCGAGAGTCAGGTGCTGCAACAGGATGCGCGCGCGCAGTCCGCGTTTGTCGTGAATCTCGAATTTCACCGGAACAAAGCCGAGATCCGGCGCGAACCAGATCGTCGTGCGGCGGTCGGATTCTTCGCGATGCTGGAGAAATTTCATCGTGTCGTGAACGACTCCTTCGAACTCGATCCGTTCGTTGCCCTGGGCCGTGATGTCGAAACTCTTGATCCGGTCGCGCTCGACCAGCGTCAATGACTGCGGTGCCGCGCCGTGGCGCAGGCCGAGGCCGATGGCGAGCGGCAGGATGTGCCTCTCGATCATTCCCGGAGCGAGCTCGAGCATGGCGTCGCGGCCTTTATCCACCGTCGCTACAGTCCCGTTTATCCAGTCAAATTCGGCCCGGGTATCGTCCCTCGGATCGGACTTGCCCGCGTCTCTGAAATAGGAAAGCGCGATGAGGCCATCTTCACCCACGCGAAACCGGCTGACTTCAAGTGCCTGCCGGGGAACGAACAACGTGGCCAGACCGCGTGATTTGCCGCGCGTTTCAAAAATGTAATCGGTCCCTTCCGGCCGCAACGTCGAGATGATCTCGCCGGCGCGAAAACCCGAACTGTGGACATGGTATTTGGCCTGGTACGGTTGCAGAGCGAATTCGCCAGCGGCGGCATCGGCCACGCTGGTCAACGCGATATGAACGAGAATCAGGGTAACGAATCGGGTTCGGACTGATGTTTCCATACTATGGGCTTCTCCAGCGGTCCGCCGTCGAATTGCGGTACCGCGCCGGTCCAGGTCAGGCGGCCTGTGCCGATCCAGTTGATGACACGCGGGTACAGTATGTGCTCGCGTTGCTGAACGCGAGCTGAAAGCGTGACCGGGTCGTCATCGGATCGAATTGCGACCTCGGCCTGGGCAATGACCGGACCGCCATCCAGTTCCGCCGTAACGAAATGAACGCTGGTCCCGTGCATGGTATCGCCGTTCTCCAGTGCCCGGCGATGGGTATGGAGTCCGCGGTAGCGTGGCAGCAGCGACGGGTGGATGTTGAGCATGCGCCCGCGATAGGCCGTGACGAGCTCGGTGCCGAGAATGCGCATAAACCCGGCAAGCACGACCAGGTCGGCGCCAAAAGCGTCTATGCGTTCGCCGATCATGCGATCGAAGGACTCGCGGTCGCGGAACTCGCTGCGGCTCACCAGCGCGGTCGGCACGGCGGCATTGTGCGCCCTTTGCAGACCGTAGGCATCGGGTTGATCGCTGATTACGCCGCATATTTGCAGCGCTGACAGTTCACTGCTGCGAGCATCGAGCATTGCCTGGAGATTGCTGCCATGGCCGGAGATCAGAACAACCAGCCGCAATGGCTGGCTGGTCATCAGGACAGCTCCACTGCGTGGTCGCCCTCGCGAGTGTGGCCAATGACCCACGCCTGCTCCCCGGCCTCGCCGAGGATATCGATCGTCCGGTCGGCATCATCTGCCGCAACCACGATGCACATACCAATACCGCAGTTGAAAGTCCGGTACATTTCGTTGGCGGCGACGTTGCCATGCTGTTGCAACCAGTCGAATACTGCTGGCCGTTCCCAGCTGTCGCCGATGATTGTTGCGCCGAGCCCTTCGGGCAGAACGCGCGGCAGATTTTCCGCGAGACCCCCGCCCGTGATATGGGCAAGAGCGTGCACCTGCACCTGTTGCATCAGCGTGTGAACGGACTTTACGTAAATGCGCGTCGGCGCCAGGAGTTGCGGCCCGAGCTGTCCGTCGCCAACCGTCGCGGACAGATGACTGCCATTGAGTTCGAGAATCTTGCGGACCAGGGAGTAGCCATTGGAGTGAGGTCCGGAGGAGGCGAGCCCGATCACGCAATCGCCCGGCTGCGTGCGTGAGCCGTCAATGATCCGGTCGCGCTCGACAATGCCGACACAGAATCCGGCGAGATCGTAATCGCCCGGGCGATAGATTCCGGGCATCTCCGCCGTTTCTCCGCCAATCAGCGCGGCCCCGGCCTGGCGGCAGCCATCCGCGATCCCGGCGACTACGGCCTCGGCGACATCGAGTTCCAGGCGCGATGTCGCGTAATAGTCGAGAAAGAACAGCGGTTCCGCACCCGTCACCAAAACGTCGTTGACACACATCGCGACCAGGTCAATGCCGATCGTGTCGTGTATGCCCATCTCGATTGCGAGCTTGAGTTTCGTGCCAACGCCATCGGTTCCCGACACCAGAACCGGGTTGGCATAGCGGTCGAGCGGCACTGCGAACAGGCCACCGAAGCCGCCGATCCCGCTCAGCACGCCTTCGCGGCGGGTGCTATTTACGCTGGTTTTGATGCGTTGAACCAGCTCGTTTCCGGCATCGATATCGACACCGGCATCCCGGTAGGTAAGGGATGTTTTATTGTCCATGAATGACTCGGCTCAATGATTGATGGGTGCGGCCCGCCGCAGCGGCGGCGCAGGCTATGTATTGTACACCGGGCTGTGTGGGAGAATGAGCGCCGAATGCTGGCAAGTCAAAGGAGCAGGCTCTTGCCGAAGATCTGGAAAACCGCGTTTGTGCTGGTGGCGGCGATGGCCATCTGCGGCCGTCTGTGCGCTACCGAGATCAGCGGTCTTTACGAGGCCTCGGTGGAGGTCGAAAACCGCACCGCGAACACAGTAGCGGCCGGTTACGCCCGGGCGCTGGAGCAGGTCCTGATCAGGGTGACCGGATACCGCCGTATCGAGCCGGGTGACGCGGCGCATGAACTGCTGGGTTCGGCACGAAAATTTGTCCAGCAATACCGGTTTCTCGATGACGACCAGCTCTGGGTGCGCTTCGACGAAGAAGCCGTGAACGGCGAACTTGTTGCTCGTGGCGAGCGGGTTTGGGGCGGCGAGCGTCCTGAAACGCTGATGTGGCTGGCTCTGGACAATGGCCGTGGCGAACGCGCGCTTCTCGGCGCCGAGGATGTCGGTGACATGCCGGACCTTCTGCGCGAGCGGGCGGCGCTGCGCGGTCTGCCGCTGCTTCTGCCTCTCAACGATGCCGCAGACATGCAGACGCTGCCTTTCTCCGACGTATGGGCCGGGTTTGACGACAAGATCATCGAGGCGTCGGAGCGCTATGGCGCCGACGCGGTTCTGATCGGTCGCGCGCAACTACAACAGAATCGCGAGTGGAGGGTGCGTTGGACGCTGCTGATGGGGGCGACACAGGCGCAGGCGCTCGGCGGTCTCGCGGCAGGCATCGATCTCGCTGCCGATCGGTTCGCCGAGTTATACGCGGTTCGCGGAAGTCCTCAGGGCAGCGATCTGATATTGACGGTCCGCGGAGTTGAAGGATTTGCCGACTATGGCGCCGTGGCCAGTTATCTGGAGCAACTGAGCGTGGTCGAGAGCATTGCCGTCGATGAGATTTCGGCCGACGGTGTCCGCTTCCGGCTGGCTCTTCGCGCCGATCCGGAAATGCTCGAGCGGGCGATCGGGCTCGGTTCGTTGCTTGAACAGGAGCCGTCGCCGGATATAGCTGGGACCGGGCAGACGCTGCGCTATCGCTATCGACGATGAACCTGAAGTTTATTCCCAACCTGATCTGTATCGTGCGCATGCTGCTGGTCGCGCCGATCGTGATGTTGCTGGTGCGGGGTGAGTTTGACAAAGCGCTGATGTTGTTTTTTGTTGCCGGGTTTTCCGATGGTCTGGACGGTTATCTGGCGCGGCGATTTGACTGGCGGACGCGTCTCGGTGGCATTCTGGACCCGCTCGCCGACAAGTTGCTGATGTTCAGCGTCTACATCACCCTGACATATGTCGGTCTGAATCCGCTGTGGCTGGCGCTGATTGTGATCGGCCGCGATCTGCTGATCGTCGGCGGCGGATTTGCCTACAATTTCCTGGTCAAGCCGGTTGATGGCGAGCCCAGCGGAGTCAGCAAGATCAACACCGGGGTGCAATTACTGTATGTCCTTGCGGTGCTGTCCGCAGCGGCCTACCCGACGCTGGTCCCCGGCTGGGCGGTATTGTTTCTTGGCAGTGTCGTGCTGGTCACCACGGTTGTCAGCGGCATCGATTATGTCTGGCGGTGGGGTATGCGCGCATACCATGTAAGCCACGAGCCGACATGAGCCAGCTGCCTCTGCCGGTGGCGTTGCCTGACCAGGCTCGCCTGGAGTCTTTTTACCCGGGCCCGAATCTTGCTGTGCTCGATTACCTGCAGCGCTTTATCCGCCACCCGGAGGACCCGATAGCGTGGTTGTGGGGGCCGGGTGGCAGCGGTAAAAGCCATCTGTGCCAGGCATTGTGCCGCGCGGGCATCGATCGCGGCGAGCCGTGTGCTTATTTTGCGCTGGGCGCACAGCCATTGCCTCCCGCGCAAGTTGTGTCGGGCTGGGGTAATGCGGCATTGCTCTGTTTCGACGATATCGACCGAATCGCCGGCAATGAGGCGTGGGAAGCTGCGCTGTTTACGTTATTCAACCAGAGCCGCGAAGTCGGTGGACGCTGGCTGGTAACCTCTTCGCTGCCACCGGCCGCGGTGGCGATCGCGTTACGCGATCTGAGATCGCGTCTGGGGTGGGGGCCGGTTTTCGAATTGAGCGCGATGGAGGATGCCGACCGCCTGCGCGCGCTGCGATTGCGGGCGAGTTTTCGCGGTCTGGAGTTGCCGGAAGAGACCGGGCGTTACCTGCTTACCCGATTCGCCCGTGACAGCCATTCGCTGTTTCGTCTACTCGACCAGCTTGACCGGGCGTCGTTGAGCGCACAAAGGCGATTGACGATTCCTTTCGTCAAGAGCGTGGTGGGCGCTTCCTGCTGATCCTCGTGCCGAGGCTTGCAACGCCGAACTGAACCAGACCGGCCACGGCAAACGCCGTTGCCCACAGGCGTCGTTCGGGATCAGCGATCAGTTCCACTACCGCGATACCCAGGTACGGGATGATCAGGACACATAGCCATTGGTAGCCCCGGGTCGGGTTGCTAAGGTAGACGATCGCCGGAATAAGCAGCGGCAGGGCGAGAACGATGGCGGCGATCGCGCCGACAGCCGTGATGAAACGTTGCAGGAACAGCCCCAGCAAGATCAACAGCAATGCCGCCGCGACGACATCTACGGCGCGCGCGCGGCCGGCCGTCACGATGACGCGGCGGCTGCGCCGTTCAGTCGCAGCGCAATATCGGCTACCCGTCTGCCAAGTGCTCGCGCCAGCGCGTTTTCTGCGGCGCTCAGCGCAGGTTGTGCACCGTCCGGCTGGTAGGCGCTGGCGCCATAGGGGCTGCCGCCGCCGGTTGTTTTGCTCAGCGCGTCTTCGCTGTATGGCAACCCGGTGATGATCATGCCGTGATGGAGCAGGGGCAACATCATCGTCAGCAGCGTGCTTTCCTGGCCGCCATGCAGGCTGGACGTGGAGGTGAAGGCGGCAGCGGGTTTCCCTGTCAATGCACCGCTGAGCCATAGCGCGCTGGTCTGGTCCAGAAAATACTTGAGCGGGGCGGCCATATTGCCGAAATGTGTCGGGCTGCCAATAATCAGTCCGGCGCAATCGGCGAGCTGTTCCAGCGTGGCATAGGGAGGACCGTTATGCGGAATCGGTGGCGCGGTCGCTTCGCAGTCCGCCGACACTGGCGGCACGGTTCGCAGCATGGCACTGACGCCGGGAAGACTCTCCACACCACGGCAAACCTGTCGCGCGACACGCTCGGTGGAACCGTGCCTGGAGAAATAGAGAACGAGAATCTGCATCAGGCGGGAATAATTTCCAGCACACTGGCCGGCGGTCTGCCGATACGCGCTGCGTCTCCGGTCACTACGATGGGTCGTTGGATAAGAGCGGGATGATCGTGCATCGCCTGCAGCAGCACTTCGTCTGCGAGTTCGGGGTTGGCGAGTTCGAGATCCTGATAGGCTTCCTCGCCGGAACGGATGAGATCGCGCGGCGTTATGCCCAGCAGCGCGACAATCCGTCCCAGTTCGGCGACCGAAGGCGGGATCTCGAGATACCTGACAATCCTGGGAGAGAGTCCACGCTCCTCGAGCAAAGCCAGAGTGGCGCGCGATTTCGAGCAGCGAGGGTTATGATAAATGCTGATGTCCATTGGGTGGTCCGGGAAGCAGAAACGCCCGCGGATTGTATTATTGCGTTGCTTGACGCGCCAATCGGGCCCTGCTAGCTTTTATTTTTTTATAGTAATTTTAATATGATACGAGATATTTTAAAATTATTACTGGCAGTTTCAATACTGTCCGGGCTCGCGGCCTGCGCGGCCGCCCCGGTACAGGAGATGAGTGATGCGCGTCAGGCGGTTGCGGCAGCGGCCGAAGCCGGTGCGGCGGAATACGCGGCGGCGGCGCTCGGTTCGGCGAGATCCCTGCTCGATAGTGCCGAGAGCAAGCTCGAGCAGCATCTGTTTACCGGCGCCCGCCGCGATGCCGAGGCGGCGCGCGCGGAGGCGCTGCAGGCACTCAGAATCACAATGGAGGCGAAAGGAGCGCGCGCGGAATAGCGCTTTTGGGGAGTGTCTGATCGGCCCGTTCGCTTACGTTGCAGCAATGAAAATCCACAGCGCCAGGTTTATCGTTTCAGGTCGGGTGCAGGGCGTCTTTTTTCGCGAGAGCACGCGGATGGAGGCAAACCGGCTCGGGCTTGTCGGGCACGCCCGCAATCTCACCGACGGCACCGTGGAGGTGCTGGCCGCCGGGGAGACCGGTGCCGTGGAGGCGCTTCAGCGCTGGCTGCGCTCGGGCCCGCCAATGGCCAGGGTCGATCGGGTCCAGCGGGTGCCGGCGGATGACGCTGCTACCGGCCTGCGCGGTTTTACCACCGGCTGACTAGTGCCGGTACCATTTTCGCCGCAATCGATCGAGAACCTTGTCCGCGTAATAGGTTTTGGGATAGCTGCCATGGTAGCGGGCGAGTGCCATGCGAAAGTTGCCATCCTCCATATCGAGGTAATGGCGCAGGATCGTGCAGCCCATTCGCAAATTGGGCTGAATCTGGGTCAGATTTATATCGGGCCGGTCCAGTTCCTTCAACCAGAATCTCATTACCTGCATCAGGCCCTGAGCGCCTACTCGGGAAATGGCGAATCGATCGAAATTGCTCTCGATGTCGATGACGGCGAGCACCAGCTCGGGATACAGCTCCAGCCGGCTGGCCTCGATATGGGCGTGCTTGAGAATTTCCAGCCGTTCCGCCGGGTCGGGTACCTGGCGTTCGAGGCGCGCTGAGTTGAACTGCAGCCACACCTCTGCGTCGAAACGATCGCCAAAGCTGGCGGAGTCGGTAACCGCATCGCTCAGCTTGTCGCGCAGAACCGCATCATGCTCGTTCGCCTGGGACCAGCATGGTGTTGCGCCGAATACGCCGGCACACAGCAAAAGCATTGTCGGAAAAGCCCTTGCCACAATGCTATTGCGCGGCCGCCGCATCCAATCTGTCGAAGACTTCATCAACAGCAATGTCCTCGTTTTCCTCACTCTGTCGGTATCGATACTCGAGCTTGCCGGCGTCGAGTCCGCGCTCGCCGAGTACAATACGATGCGGAATGCCTATCAATTCCGCGTCGGCGAACTTGACTCCGGGGCGCAGATCGCGGTCGTCGAGCAGGACCTCGACACCGCGCTCGCGCAAATTGTCGTAGAGTTTAACCGCGGCATCTCTGACACGTTGTGACTTGGTCCAGTTTATTGGCACCAGAACGACTTCGAATGGAGCGATCGGCTCGGGCCATACAATGCCCCTGTCATCGTGGTTTTGCTCTACCGCCGCGGCAACGATGCGGCTGACACCGATCCCGTAGCAACCCATGTAGGGATGAACCGAGCGGCCGTTCTCATCGAGGACGGTACAGTCCATGGCGGCGCTGTATTTCGTGCCCAGCTGGAAGATGTGGCCAACCTCGATGCCGCGTGCAATACGCAGTCGTCCGTGTCCGCTCGGGCTGGGGTCGCCTTCGACGACATTGCGCAGATCGGCCGCCATCGGAAGATCGGCATCCCGTTCCCAGTTGACCCCGGTGAGATGGCAATCCGTACGATTGGCACCACATACAAAGTCGGCGAGCGCGAGTGCAGAGTGGTCTGCATACACGCGACAGCGGAGGCCGACAGGTCCGATGAAACCGGGTTCACAGTCAGTGGCTGCGCGAATCGCCTGTGCGTCTGCCATCCGCAACGGCGCCGCAACGCCGTCGAGTTTTTCGGCCTTCAGTGGATTGAGTTCATGATCGCCACGCAGCACCAGCGCCACTACGCCCGTGTCTTCCCCCTCAACCAGCAGGGTCTTGACGCACTGGTCGGCCGCAACCGAGAGGAACGCGCCGAGCTCGGCAATGCTCTTGACGCCGGGTGTTGCGACTTCGGCGAGTGGCGATTGCGCGGCGGGGCGCGCGGTTGTAGAAGGCAGCGCGGCTGCCAGCTCGACGTTGGCCGCATAATCGTCGCCATCGGAGAACGCGATGGCATCTTCTCCGGAGTCGGCCAGCACATGAAATTCTTCGGAAACGCTGCCGCCAATGGCACCGGTTGCGGCGCTCACGGGTCTGAACTCCAGGCCGAGCCGGCTAAATATACGAATGTAGGCATCCCGCATGATCCGATAACCTTGGCGCAGCGATTCTTCGTCGAGGTGGAAGGAATAGGCATCTTTCATCAGGAACTCACGCGCCCGCATGACCCCGAAACGAGGACGAATCTCGTCGCGAAATTTGGTTTGAATCTGGAAGTAGTTGACGGGCAACTGGCGATAGCTCGACAGGTCGCGGCGCACGATATCGGTGATGACCTCTTCATGCGTGGGGCCAAAACAGAATTCGCGCTGGTGGCGGTCTTTCATGCGCAGCAGCTCCGGCCCGTACTCGGCCCATCTGCCGGATTCCTGCCACAGCTCTGACGGCTGCACCGCCGGCATGAGCAACTCGAGTGCGCCGGCGCGCTCCATTTCCTCGCGTACGATTCGCTCGACTTTTTTCAGGACGCGTAAGCCGAGTGGCATCCAGTTGTAGAGGCCGGACGCGAGACGCCGGATCATTCCCGCGCGAAGCATAAGTTGGTGGCTGACGACTTCCGCATCGGATGGCGTCTCGCGCAGTGTATTCAGAGGAAAAGCAGACAAACGCATGACGGCCCGGACTCCATTGCGATGGTTCGGCGACTAAACCGGGTATTTTAACGGCGCGACCGTTCGCACGTATAGTGTGACGTGGTCCTGTGGCGTGTCCGGCGAGGCGAATCCATGGCAAACTGTGAGCTCCTCCAGCGGCAGCCCGGCGCATTATTCATGTCGACCTTTAGCAAAAACGGCGGTAATCGGCGCAAAGGCATCTACCTTTTGCCGAATCTTCTTACGACTGCTGCGTTGTTTGCCGGGTTTTACTCTATCGTCGCCGCAATCGACGGCAATATGCACAATTCCGCAATTGCGATTTTTGTCGCGATGGTGCTTGACGGTCTGGACGGACGGGTCGCGCGACTTACCCATACCGAGAGTGATTTCGGCAAGGAGTACGACAGCCTTTCCGATATGGTGTGTTTCGGTCTCGCCCCGGCACTGGTGACCTACCAGTGGGGCATCGCGGAACTGAAAGAGCACGGCTGGCTGTGGAGCAAGCTCGGCTGGCTCGCAGCTTTCGTGTTTGCGGTTTCGGCGGCGCTTCGTCTGGCCCGCTTCAATGCGCGAGCCGATTCGAGCGATAAACGATTCTTCGAGGGGCTTCCAAGCCCCTCTGCGGCGGGCCTGGTCGCCGCGGTGGTCTGGCTTGCATCGGATTGGCAGGCGTCCGGCGCGATGGCGCTAATTACCGCTTTCCTGTTCACGGCAGGCGCCGGCGGGTTGATGGTCAGCAATTTTCGCTACTACAGTTTCAAGGACATCAACCTCGGCAAAAAAGTACCGTTCGCCTATGTACTTGTCATTCCCATGGTATTTGTATTCATCAGTTTCGAGCCTCCAATTGTTTTGTTTCTGATGTTTTTCTCCTATGCGTTAACCGGACCCCTGCTTTGTTTGTACCGCCGGAAGCACCGCGTGGCGCCGAAGAATGCGGCTGGTGAGCAGGAAGACTGAGATGAGCTCTGCGCGCCAGCGCGCCTACCTCGGGGCGATGGGCATCACTGCATGGGTTACCCGCGACCGGTTGGCTGAGCCCGGCGCATTGCCGCCGCAGGGTGAGTCCGCGCAGCAACCTGCCGCAGCCGACTGGCCGGCATTGCAGGCGCAGGTAGCCGGTTGCACCCGTTGCGGACTTTGCGAGAATCGTACCCGGACCGTCTTTGGTGTCGGTGACCCCGCGGCAGACTGGATGATTGTCGGCGAGGCGCCAGGCGCCGAGGAAGACCGTCAGGGCGAGCCCTTCGTCGGGCGCGCCGGACAGCTGCTGAATGCGGTACTGCTTGCCGTCGGTTTGCGGCGCGAGCAAGTTTTTATCGCCAACATCCTGAAGTGCCGGCCTCCGCAGAATCGCGACCCGAAAAGTGAGGAAGTCGAGCGATGCCTGCCCTATCTGCAGCGTCAGGTCGAACTGGTCCGGCCGAAGTTGATCGTGGCGCTGGGCCGGGTGGCTGCGCAGAATCTTCTGGGCAGCACCGAGGCGATCGGGCGCATGCGAGGACGGGTCCATGCTTTCGGCCCGGCCGCGATTCCGGTAATCGTCACCTATCATCCTGCCTATCTGCTGCGCAGCCCGCTGGAGAAGCGCAAGGTCTGGCAGGACATGCAAATGGCGATATCCGTTGCAGAGACTGAGCGATGAGCGCGGTCCGCAGTCCGGAGGCCTGCTCGTTGCGTGACATGACCGCCGCGGATATCAGTGAAGTCGCGGTGGTCGAAGCGCTGAGTTACCCGTTCCCCTGGACCGAGGGCATCTTCAGGGATTGTCTGCGGGTCGGGTATTGTTGCCGCGTCTTGTGCCACGGCGAGCAGGCGGTCGGCTATTGCGTTGTTTCGTTCGGTGCGAGTGAAGCGCATTTGCTGAATCTATGTGTCCGTCCCGACCTGCATGGAATGGGTCTTGGACGTTACCTGCTTTCGCATGCGCTGGCCAAAGCGAGAGAGGCGGGCGTAAATACGATGTTTCTCGAGGTGCGACCGACCAACCAGATCGCGCTGGATCTGTATCGCTCTGAAGGTTTTGTAGAGGTCGGTCATCGACGTGGCTACTACCGCAGCGAAAAGGGCCGCGAGGATGCTCTCGTGCTGGCGCTCGAACTGGACCTCTGATCTGAACCCGGCCCGCGGGGGCGGCCACTGCGGCAACGCAAATCAGTTAGAATGCGTTCCTTTTGTGCGCTGAGCCATGACCACGACTAGTGACGAAATCGGCAGGCGGCGAACGTTTGCGATCATTTCTCATCCGGATGCCGGCAAGACCACGCTGACCGAGAAGTTGTTGCTTTTCGGTGGCGCGATTCAGTTGGCCGGGGCGGTTAAGGGACGCAAGGCTGCGCGCCACGCAACCTCCGACTGGATGGCGCTCGAGCAGCAGCGTGGTATATCGGTAACCTCTTCTGTGATGCAGTTTCCTTATGCGGGGAAGGTCATCAATCTCCTCGATACACCGGGACACGAAGACTTCTCCGAGGATACCTATCGGACGCTGACCGCCGTGGATTCGGCGCTGATGGTGATTGACTGCGCCAAGGGCGTAGAGGCGCGCACGATAAAGCTGATGGAGGTGTGCCGTCTTCGCGACACGCCGATTATGAGTTTTGTCAACAAGCTCGATCGGGAGGGCCGCGAACCGCTTGAACTGCTTGACGAAATCGAGTCCGTGCTGGGGATCAGCTGCGCACCGATTACCTGGCCGATCGGCATGGGGCGAGGGCTTGCCGGTATCTACCATCTGTATGAGGACGCGATCTATGTCTATGAAGCGGGAGTGGGCGGCCGGGTCGGCCACGACAAGACGATCGCCGGTCTCGATACCGCGCTTGCTCTCGAGGTGCTCGGAAGCCGGGCGGAGGAGTTGACCGAGGAGATCGAACTGGTCCGCGGAGCGTGCCCGGAGTTCGACCGCGAAGCTTATCTGGCTGCGCAGCAGACGCCGGTATTTTTCGGCTCGGCATTGAATGTTTTCGGTATCAGGCCGCTACTCGACTTCTTTTCCGAGCATGCGCCGGCGCCGCAGCCGCGCGAGACATCCTCGCGCGCCGTTGCCGCGAGTGAGGAGACTCTGTCCGGTTTCGTTTTCAAGATCCAGGCCAATATGGACCCGGCGCACCGCGATCGGATTGCATTTATGCGTCTTTGCTCCGGTCAGTACCGGCGCAATATGAAGCTTCGCCATGTGCGACTCGGCCGCGATGTTCGCATAGCGGACGCCGTCACTTTTCTCGCCGCTGACCGGCAGCGTGCCGAGGAGGCCTACGCCGGAGACATTATCGGTTTGCACAATCATGGCACGATCAATATCGGTGATACCTTCACCGAGGGTGAGGCCCTGACGTTCAAGGGGATACCCGATTTTGCGCCGGAGCTTTTCCGCCGCGCAGTGTTGCGCGATCCAATGCGGATGAAGGCCCTGAGCAAGGGCCTCGATCAGCTGTGCGAGGAGGGCGCGACGCAGTTGTTTCGCCCGCTAATGAACAACGATTTGATTCTCGGCGCGATTGGTCCTCTGCAGTTCGATGTCGTGGCGCATCGGCTAAAGGCGGAATACGGCGTCGATTGTGGATTCGAGAGCGTGTCGGTGGCGACGGCACGCTGGGCGCATGCGGACGATCAAAAAACGCTTGAAGATCTGCGCCGACGCTCGCCTGAAAACCTCGCGCTGGATCACACCGGCGCGTTGGTCTACATTGCGCCTACCCGGGTCAACCTCAGTCTGACCATGGAACGCTGGCCGGATGTGCGGTTCGAGGAAACACGCGAGCATGCGGCGGACTGAAGTGGTGTGGGAGACAGTCGGACACCGAATTGGGCGGCAGACCTGTCATTGCAGTAACCCTGTTTTTGTGCGGAATTTGCCTGACACCTGGTTTGCGGTTCGGTATTTGTCGCTGAAAAGCGGCGGCCGGAACCCGGATCTGACGCACAGGCGTCGGATCAATTGCAAGGAATAGCCAATGCGCAACGTATTCTTCCGCCGCGAGGTCCTGTCGTGGGCGTTATACGACTGGGCCAACTCTGCTTTCGCCACCACAGTGATGGCCGGTTTCTTCCCGGTATTTTTTAGCGCGATTAGTCAGGACATTAGCGCGGAGCGGTCGCAGTTCTGGTTCAACATCACGCTGGCGGGTTCGAGCCTGCTGGTGGCTATCGTTGCACCGCTGCTTGGCGCGATCTCCGATCGCGGTGGCAACCGCAAGAAATTTCTCGTTACCTTCGCCGCGATCGGCATCCTGATGACCGCGGCTCTGGCCTGGGTTCACGTCGGGCAATGGTGGGTGGGGTTGCTACTCTACGGGCTCGGTACGATCGGGTTTTCCGGGGCCAATATTTTCTATGATTCGATGCTGGTGGATGTGGCCAAGCGGGACGAATTCGATCTCGTGTCTGCGTTCGGTTACGGTGCCGGGTATGTCGGCGGTGGATTATTGTTCGCCGTCAACGTGTTGATGGCGCAAAAACCGGAGTTGTTTGGTTTGAGCGGCTCGATCGCGGCGGTAAAAGCATCATTTGTGACCGTCGCGCTGTGGTGGGGATTGTTTACGATCCCGTTGCTGAAATATGTCCGGGAGACGCCTACCGCCGACGCGGCACCGCCAGCGCGGGCGGTACGCGAGGGGATGCGGCAGTTGATGGACACCGCGCGACAGATTCGCAATCTGCGCGTCCTGCTGCTTTTCCTGGTTGGCTACTGGCTGTATATCGATGGCGTCAATACCGTTATCAAAACCGCGGTGTTTTTTGGCGACCGGGTGCTGAACCTGCCGCAGGCATCGCTGGTAACCGCGTTGCTCGTAACCCAGTTCGTCGCATTCCCGGCGGCCCTGGCGTTTGGCTGGCTTGGTACCCGCATTGGGGCGAAGCGCGCGATCCTGATCGGTCTGGCCGTTTATATCGGCGCGCTTGTTTATGCCTGGCAATGGCTCTCGGATGCCGGAGACTTCTACAAACTCGCGATAGCGATCGGCCTCGTCCAGGGTGGTGTGCAAAGTCTTTCGAGATCTTTGTATGCGCGCCTGATACCGCCGAGCAAAACCGCTGAGTTTTTCGGTTTTTTCAATATGGTCGGCAAGTTTGCGGCAATAATCGGGCCAACGCTGATGGCGCTTACCCCAATCGTTATTGTCGGCGCGACCGAGCGTGACAGCATTATGGCGGTGTCGATCCTGTTTCTCGTCGGCGGCGCATTGCTGTGGCGAGTCAATGTCGAAGCGGGGGAGGCGGCGGCGAAGCTTCTCGACGACGATGGCGCCGAGGCCTGAATTGTCTGACCCGGCTGCGCAGGTAGGGCAATAACCGGGCCGGGTCGGCAACGCCGTAGCGCAGTGCCACATAGCAGTCGGTGATCTCGCGGATCGGTGCGGCCAGATCCGGGCGCTCGCGGATTGCGCGCGCCGCGAAGTCTAGCGGGCCCTCGGATGGCGGACGCGGAATGCCTATTCGTTGCAGGCGGTCGCAAAAGCGGCGATAAAGATCGACCACGGCGTCGCTGCGCCGCGGCGCTCCGCTGTAGTTGAGCCACAACGCGAGCAGGCCAACCGTTGCGAGTGCGCCGGCCAGCAGTGCGATGATATATGCGGTGCTGTCCGGCCGGGCAAACCCGAGCCAGTCGAGCACCGCGAACTGTTGCGGTTGACCGTAGTTGATGACCCAGCGGTTCCAGGTGGTATTGGCGGCATCCCAGTAGAGCCGCAGTCGATGCAACAACTGCGAGTCTCCACCCCTGTCGCGGCCACCGAGATCAAGAGTTTCCTCGATCCCCGCCCGGATCCGGCCCGGCGCCACGGCGGCAGTCGGGTCGACCCTGACCCAGCCTTGGTCTTCGAGCCATAGCTCTGTCCACGCATGCGCATCGGCCTGGCGCACCATGTAATAGTCGCCCACGGGGTTGAGTTCGCCCCCCTGATAGCCGGTAACGATACGGGCAGGAATGCCGGCTGCACGGGCCAGTGTCGCCAGTGCCGATGCGTAGTATTCGCAAAATCCCTCGCGTGTTTCGAATAGAAAGTCGTCCACCGGGTTGCGCGGGTCGATCGCGGCAGGGTCCAGTGTGTAGATAAACTCCTGGTTACCAAAGTAGGCCAGCACGGCCTCGACGAAATCACTATCGCCATTGACGCTGGCGCTAATTTGTTGCGCCAGGGCCACGCTGCGCGGATTGGCGTTGCCGGGCAGATTGGTATTCAGTTGCCTGATTTGCGCCGAAAGCGGCATCGTTGCGCGCGCTCCGGCGTCGGAGCTGGCACGATAGACATAGTGACTGTTCACCGGTCCGCTGGCGCGGCGCAACTGCAACTGGCGGAACAGCACCGCGTCACGTGGCCACGCGGTTGGTAAATCAAGTACAAACAGCCAGTCGCGACCATGCGGCTCCAGCACGATTTCATAGTCGATTCGCGACCCTGACTTTGTCGTCGCAGCTTCCTGCGCGCGCCAGCTGTGGCGCGTGGCCTGGCGCCATGTCCGACCGTCGAATTCCTCGAGCACCAGCGCCCGCCAGTAACGCAGCGGCGGTGGCGGCGGGTCTGATTCAAATCGTGCGCGAAATGCAGTTTCCTCGGATAGTACGAGCTTGCTCAGGTCGCCAGGACGCATCTCCTCGCTCAGCCCGCTTACGCCGCTCGAACCATGCCGCGGCAACGTCCAGAATGCACCGGGCAGGCGTGGAAACAAGACAAACAGCACAATAGCCATGGGTGCGGCCAGCAACAGCAATCGTCCGCTATGACCGACAACGGTTCGAGCCGGAAGCGGAGGGCCATCGCGACTGGCCTGCATCATCGCCGCCAGTAACAGCAGCAGCGTCGACACGAGGTAGACAAAAGACCAGCCGGATTGTGTGCGAAGAAATGCCGCAAGCGGCAGGAACATGGCGAACATCAGCAGCATCATGTAGTCGCGCTGCCGAGATGTTTCCAGCAACTTCAGAAATAACATCACAGCGAGCAGGCTCGTTCCCGGGTTGAGACCGTTGAGCTGGCCGCGAAAAGCCATGAAGACTCCGCCGAAACCGGCCAGCGCCAGGACCAGGCGCAGGATCCGCGATGGCAGCGGATTACCACGCCATGCCCCATGGATGCGCCAGGCGGCGATAGCCAAACCGGTAAGTGGTATCCAGACGGGGAGATAGGCGAGATGCGGCAGCAACGCGAAGATGAGCGCGATAACCAGCCAGGCGAGCTTTGTCACCTGGTCCTTGCGTTCTGCCCTGGCCGGGGCCAGCGTTGCTGCGATGGTCATGCCGGTAACAGCGCCAGTGCCTGCAGGCAGCGGTGCCGATGCCGCCGCCCGCCACCGGGTTCGATCCGGGCGCCGGGCAAGTCGAGGCCAAACGTGCGTCCGCTGCGGTCGGCATCCAGGACCCAGCGACACAGTATCGCGATGCGTTGTTCACGGTCGGCCGCGGTGGCGCTGTCCCAGCGCAGCCAGAGGGGCGCCTGGCTCCCTCCGACAAACTGTTTGACCATCGGGTCGAGTCCGCGGGCAGCGGTTTTCCAGGCGACGCGCCGCGGCGAATCACCGGGGCGCATCGGGCGGAGACCGGAAAATTCCTCGTCGCCTTCGGCATGGCCGCTGGTCGAACCGGCCTGGCTGTCGCGTGGCGGGGCGGCTGTCGCGGATGCCGCCGGAGCAGGGTAGACGATGCAATCGAGTGGCAGGTGGATCCATGACCATGCCCGAAAAAGCCCCAGTGGCTGCGAAGTCGTGACGCTGAATCGCTCGACCCGCAAACGACCCCGCGTATCGGTGGGCAGCGGCAATTCCAATGTGACACACTCTTCGGCCGCGATGTCCTCGGCCACGCCGGTGGTCTCATTGAGGCGCAGTTGCAGCTGATATCTCGCGCGCGAGTCGTGATTATCGATGAGCACTCTGAAACGTGCTGTCTCGCCAGCAAATACAGGGCGGATGGCTGCCGAGCGCAAGACCACATCGAGCAGGTTGCGATGACACTGGTGCATTGCCACCAGGGCAGAGGATGAGAGGAGGAACGCCAGCGCCAGGCCCATACTGTTGTCGTAGTTCAGGGCGCCCAGCAGCATTACGAAACACAGCACGGCGAATGTGATGCCAGCGCGGGTGGGAAGAATATAGACACGACGCTTGTGCAGCGTAACCGGTTCGCGATCCTCGCCATGCCGGCGTCGTGCCCACGCCGCGATTCGCTGGCGAAGTTTTTGCGGCCATGCCCGCCGCTTGCGCTGCGGTGACGGGCGTCCGACGCTCTTTCCGAGCGTCGCCTGCCTCATGGCACCGGCACCGCCTGGCGCAGGTATTCACCAATATCCATACCGTCCTCACCGTTGCCGTCCGCTACCGTGCGTAGCCGATGTACCGCAACCGCTGCCAGCACAGCCTGAACATCTTCCGGTAGAACACTTTTTCTTCCGGCTAGCATTGTCCAGGCCTGGGCGGCGCGAAGGAGGCCGATCGCGGCGCGCGGACTCAGCCCGGTTTCGAATACCGGCGCCTCGCGACTGTAGGCTATCAGCGCCTGCAGGTAGTCCAGTAGCGCGGGCGCCACATTAATCGAAGGCACATGCTGCTGCATTTTTGCAAGTGTCGCGGGATCGAGCACCGGTTCGAGTTCCTGCAGCAGATCACGGCGGTCGCGGCCCGTCAGTAGGGCGCGCTCGACTGCGGCGTCCGGGTAGCCAAGCTGAATACGCATCAGGAACCGGTCCAGCTGCGATTCCGGAAGCGGGAAGGTCCCAATCTGGTGGCTGGGGTTTTGCGTTGCAATCACGAAAAAAGGCGCTGGCAGCGGGTAAGTGCTGCCATCGGCGGTAACCTGACCTTCCTCCATCGCTTCCAGCAACGCGCTCTGTGCCTTGGGATTCGCGCGATTGACTTCGTCGGCGAGGATGAGCTGCGAGAAAATCGGCCCCTTGTGAAACTGGAAGCTGGAAGACTCCCGGTCAAAAACTGAAACGCCGATCACGTCCGCCGGCAGCAGATCGCTGGTGAACTGAATACGCTGATAAGTCAACCCGAGCACCCGCGCCAACGCATGCGCAAGCGTGGTTTTGCCCACACCCGGCTGATCCTCTATCAGCAGATGTCCGCGCGCGACCAGGCAGGTCAGGCACAGACGGATCTCGAGTTCCTTCCCGACGACAATTTCATTTAGCCGCGCTATTGCATTCGCTAACACGATCAGTCCGCGGTTTCCGACCGCAGCGCCTCGAGTTTTTGCAGCCGCTCGTCCAGTTCGGCCAACGCGCCACCAAGCTCGGCCAGCCTTTGTCTTTCTTTTGCTACCACCGCTGCCGGAGCGCGATCGACGAAGGACTCGTTTTGCAGTTTCAGATCGGCACGCTCGCGATCAAACTGCAGTTTTTCGCGTTGTTTCTGTAGTCTCGACCACTCTGCCTCCACGTCAATCAGCCCGGCCATCGGTACCAGTAATTTGGTGGTACCGAGCAGCGCGGTCGCGGCGGGGGGAGCTGCGGATTCGTCATCGATGATGTCGATCGACTCCGTTCGCGCCAGTGCCTGCAGCAGCGGCGAGTGGGTCGCAAGCATCTGGCGGTCGTCCGCCGAGGCATCAAGAACCAGAACGGGTAGCCGCCGTCCTGGCGAGATGTCCATTTCGCCGCGTATCTGGCGTATTCCGAGTATGAAGCCCTGCAGCCACTGCATTTCGCGTTCGGCATCTTCGTCGCGAGCATAGTCTGCGGCCGCCGGAAACGGCTGCAGCATGATTGTGTCGCCAGCACGACCGGCAAGTGGCGCGACCCGTTGCCAGATTTCTTCGGTTACAAACGGCATCAACGGGTGCAGCAGACGCAGCGAAGTTTCCAGCGCATCGACGAGGCAGGCACGGGTGGCGGCCAGTCGTCCGCTGGCAGCTCCGGCATCATTGAGCACCGGTTTTGCGAGTTCGAGGTACCAGTCGCAGAACTCGTACCACACAAACTCGTAGATGGCCTTTGCCGCGAGATCGAGCCGATAGGTGGCGAGGTTGTCATGAACCGCAGATATTGCGACCGAAAGCCGCGACCGGATCCACTTTTCCGCCAGCGCCGGGGTTTGCTTGGCGTCGTTGCCGTCGCCCGACTGATCGAGGTAAAGCAAGACGAACCGCGACGCATTCCACAGCTTGTTGCAAAAGTTGCGATAGCCCTCGACCCGGCCAAGGTCAAAACGAATGTCGCGCCCGGTAGTGGCCAATGCGGCAAAGGTGAATCGCATTGCATCGGTTCCGTAAGGCTCGATACCGTGCGGGAATTCCTTGCGCGTCGCTTTTTCGATACGAGGTTTGAGATGCGGCTGCATCAGGCCGCTGGTCCGTTTCGCCAGCAGGGTGTCGAGATCGACGCCATCAATGATGTCAATCGGGTCGAGGACGTTGCCCTTCGACTTCGACATTTTCTGGCCTTCGTGGTCGCGGATCAGGCCATGGACGTAGACCTCATGAAACGGCACATCATCCATGAATTTACGCCCCATCATGATCATCCGCGCAACCCAGAAAAATATAATATCGAAGCCGGTTACCAGCACATTGGTCGGGTAGAACTTGTTCAGTGCGTCAGTCGACTCCGGCCAGCCAAGCGTCGAGAACGGCCACAACGCGGATGAAAACCATGTATCCAGCACATCCTCTTCCTGGCGCAGCGCCTGATCGGCGGGAATATCATGTTTTTCCCGAACCGCCTGCTCGCTGCGACCGACGTAGAAATTGCCATCCTCGTCGTACCACGCCGGGATGCGATGCCCCCACCAGAGTTGGCGGCTGATACACCAGTCCTGGATATTGCGCATCCATTCGAAATAAGTCTTGCTCCAATTCTCCGGGACAAAGCGAATTTTGCCGTTTTCAACTGCAGCAATCGCTTCTTGCGCCAGCGGTTCGACCCGCACATACCACTGGTCGGTCAGGTAAGGCTCGACGACAGTGCCGCTGCGATCGCCGCGCGGGACCATCAGGCGATGATCGTCAATTCGCTCCAGCAGCCCTTGTTGTTCGAGATCGCGGATAATGCGTTCGCGCGCCGCAAATCGGTCCAGTCCGCGGTAGGGCTGGGGAGCCTCGTCGTTGAGGGCGGCATCGTCAGTGAAAATGTTGATCATCTCGAGACCATGGCGCTGGCCGATCTCGTAATCGTTGAAGTCGTGTGCCGGGGTAATTTTCACGCAGCCGCTGCCAAACTCCGCATCGACATAATCATCGGCAATGATGGGGATCCGGCGCCCGGCGAGCGGCAGTGTCACTTCGCGGCCAATCAGTGCGCGATAGCGTTCGTCCTCGGGGTTAACGGCGACGGCGGTGTCTCCGAGCATGGTCTCCGGGCGCGTGGTTGCCACCACCAGATGCTGGTCGCTGTCGCTGATCGGATAGCGCAAATGCCAGAGATGACCCTGTTCCTCTGCCGCAAGCACCTCGAGATCGGACAATGCGGTATGCAGGACCGGGTCCCAATTGACCAGCCGTTTACCCCGATAGATGAGGCCTTCCTCATAGAGACGCACGAAGACTTCGGTGACGGCCGCGGACAATCCATCGTCCATGGTAAAGCGCTCGCGGCTCCAGTCCACGGATGCCCCGAGCCGGCGCAGCTGTTGCGATATTACTCCGCCCGATTCGTCCTTCCATTGCCAGACTCGCTGCACGAACGCCTCACGGCCAAGATCCGTCCGGCTAAGTCCCTCGTTGTTTAGTTGTCGCTCGACCACCATTTGGGTGGCGATTCCGGCGTGATCGGTGCCTGGCTGCCACAGGGTGTCGCGTCCGCACATCCTGTGATAGCGGGTCAGCGCATCCATGATGGTGTACTGAAACGCATGTCCCATGTGCAGCGTGCCAGTAACGTTCGGCGGCGGGATCATGATGCAATAGGGCTCGCCATTGCCGGACGGAGCAAAGTAGCCGGATTCTTCCCAGCGTTTGTACCAGTGCGCCTCAATGGCGGCGGGTGAATATGATTTCTCCATGACCTCTTAGTCCACAGCTAAACGGGCTGGTAGCGGGCAGCCCTGAGTATAAGAATTACCGCGATGGATGGGGATGGGACCGGCGAATGTCTACTCCGGGTCCTGTTTCAGATGATCGCCGAGAACCCGTTCGATCAATACCGGTAGTTCCTCGCGCAGGCGATTTGATACCTGCTCGAACAAAGCCGCCTCCATATCCCTGAACGCGGTGTGCACGAGTTGATCGGCCAGGTCATAGGTTCGCGCGGCGAGATCGGCGCGCATTTCTGCCACCTGTTCTTCACTGATCTCATAGCTCGGCGGCGCGACAATGGCGCCCTCGAGCTCGGCAATCTCCTCGGCACTAAGCGCCTCGGTCAGAACCGGAATATCATCCTCGCTGGTCTCGTCCAGTGTGTCCGGTTTATTCCACCAGGCCATGCAATTTTCCTCAGCGCAGCTGATGCGTGCGCAGATCGTATCCTCTGTCGCGATAAAAGCGAAATCTGTCACGCCCGGACGCCCGGCTCGACGCGTCCTCCGATACCACCTCGGCCACTCTTGCAAAGCGGCTGAAAAACATCGGGACTTCATCCGCCAGGTTGATCAGGAGGTCGGTTTCGGTGGGGTCCGTTTCGGGATCGTGCCCGATCAGCACGGCTTCACCATGAACCTCTTGCGGTGTCACCACTGCGTGCGGGATAAAACTGCCTCCGCGAAAACTCCAGAGCAAATCGTCGATGGCGCGTGCCTCGCGCTCGTTACCCACATGAATGTAAATGCGGTGTTCCAGCAGGAAAGCCTTTTCCGCGATCCTGCACGCACAGCGGTGTCGCGACGTCGGCCCGCTGGATTCGAGAACGTAGAAATCGACGCGGGTCATTCCGGATCGTCAGCGAGTGCGCTCGATCAGGTAATCGACGAGCAGTGGCACCGGGCGGCCGGTGCTGCCTTTTTGCGCGCCGCCCTTCCAGGCAGTGCCGGCGATATCCAGATGGGCCCAGGACACGCCTTCGGTAAACTTTGCCAGAAAACAGCCCGCGGTGACCGCGCCGCCCTCGCGTCCGCCCACATTGGCGAAATCGGCAAAATTGCTTTTGAGTCCTTCGTGATACTCCTCCGCCAACGGCAGACGCCAGGCACGGTCGCCAGTGCGCTCTCCAGCGGCCAGCAGATTGCCGGCAAGCGTATCGTCCGGGCTCATGAGGCCGGTGAGGTGCCCCCCGAGCGCAATCACGCAGGCCCCGGTAAGGGTCGCGACATCGATCATTACGGCCGGCTTGAAGCGCCGCGCATAGGTCAGCGCGTCGCACAGGATGAGGCGCCCCTCGGCGTCGGTATTGAGGATCTCGATCGTCTTGCCCGACATGCTGCGAACGATGTCGCCCGGTTTGGTAGCAAGACCGCTCGGCAGGTTTTCACAGGTCGGGACGACCACGACCAGGTTGATGGGCAGCTTGAGACTCGCGACGGCATGAATACAGCCGAGCACCGATGCAGCCCCGGACATGTCGAATTTCATTTCGTCCATGGCCAGCGGCGGCTTCAGCGAAATACCACCGGCGTCGAATGTGATGCCCTTGCCGACCAGCACGACCGGTGCCTGCGACTGCGCACCCTTGTAATGCAGGACTATCAGTTTCGCCGGTTCCTGTGTGCCGCGGGTCACGGACAGCAGAGCCCCCATTTTGAGCCGTTTCATATCGGCTTCGCCAAGAATCTCGGCACTGATTTTGCGATGCTGTCGCGCCAGCTTCTTGGCCGTGTTGGCGAGGTAGGTTGGCGTGCAGACATTGCCGGGAAGGTTGGCCAGATCCTTGCTTAGGCTCATGCCCGCCGCAATGCTGGCACCTTCTTCAGCGCCTCTTTGCGCTGCATTCGCAGCGCTCCGGCTGGGGACGCCGATGCCAACCCGGGTCAGCTTCGGTGCGGGCTCCGAGCTTCCCGATTTCATTTCGGTGAATCGGTAAGCTGCCTCATTGGCCACCAGCAGGGTATCGCGGCCGATTCTGTGGAACTCAGATTTGTCTGCAGGATCCCAGCCGAGGAAACTGAGCGCATTGCGACTGGATGTCGCGGCAATGACTTTCATTGCTGCACCCAGGGCACGCCGATGGTTGCGCGCATCATGCTCGCTGCGTTTGCCAAGCCCTGTCAGCACCAGGCGGGCGCAGTTCAGGCCTGCAATGTCACGCAACAACAGCGTCTCGCCGCGTTTGCCGCCGAGATCACCCTGGGCGAGAACCTTGCTGATAGCGCCTTTGCTGGACTTGTCGAGTTCGGCCGCGGCCGCGGACAGCTCGCGTTTCTCGAATATGCCGACAATCGCACAGTCGGTCTTCTGGCGGGCGGGCGCACCGCTGGTGGCGTGAAACTGCATATCTGCTCCCTTCGTCCACGTCGCCGTGGCCGCGCGTTACGCTGACCGGCTCGTACCCGAGCGGTTCAGCTTTTGTTTTAATTTAGTTTTAGCGAGTGTGACCCGGTGGCGTAGACTTGCACAAAACCAATACCATTCGGGACACTGAATGGGCGCCTAGTGTACTAGATTAGAACCCGCCGGGCTAAACGACTGTGAGCCGTCATCGTGGCAATTCTTGATCGCTACATTCTTCGCGAAGTCTTCCGCACATGGCTCGGTGTGGCCGCGATCCTGTTGTTTGTGCTGGTGACAAATCAGTTCGCCCGCGTGTTGGGCAAGGCGGCGAGCGGAGAGTTGCCGAAAGATGCGGTCTTTGCGCTGCTTGGTTTGACTTCGGTTCAATACGTCAGTGTGCTGGTACCGGTAGCGTTGCTGATGGCGATCATGCTGGCGCTGGGACGGCTCAATCGGGACAGTGAGCTGACGGCGATTTACGCCTGCGGCGTAGGCAATGCACGAATTCTGCGTCCGCTGCTGTTGTTCGCTGCAATGCTGGCGCTGTTGCTGGGCTGGCTGACACTGGTCGTCGTTCCGCAGTCCCTGCTTGCCACGGCCCAGATCCAGGCAGATGCCACTAAGTTGATTGACCGCGGGGGCCTCGAACCAGGCCGCTTCCACACCGAAAATACCGACGGCGCGGTGGTTTTCGTCGAGCGGGTCGATGACCAGGGCTTGCTGCGGAATTTGTTCCTGCAGCGGCGGACCGAGCAGCGGGTGGAGGCGGCAGTGGCCCGGCGTGGCCGGGTGACCGAGGACGAGAACAGCGGCCTGCGCACTATGTTGTTATATGACGGTGAGCGCTATGAAGGTGTGCCGGGCTCGGTTGATTTCCAGGTCATTCGATTCGCCGAGCATGGAATCCCCGTGCGGGTAAAGTCGGGCAAGGTCAACACCGAGCTGCCAAAGCTGATGCCGACTGCGAGCCTGATTGGCTCCGCCGACCCATCGCACAAGGCGGAACTGCAATGGCGGTTGTCGTCGCCGCTTTCGTTGTTTGCGCTGACCCTTATCGCCGTACCGCTGTGCCGGGCAAGCCCGCGTGAGGGCCGCTACGGCCGGATTGCACTCGGTATCCTTATCTACGTTCTTTACAGCAACCTGACCGAAGCCACGCGCTCATGGGTGGAGCGCGAGATGTTTCCATCCGCGGTGGGCATCTACTGGGTTCCGGTTTCGATTGTCGCCGTCGCGGCCGTTATGCTGTGGTGGCAGGAACGCAGCCGGCGCCGGCCACGGCGCGAGGTTGTGCGGTGACAGCATGCTGATTGTCGACCGCTATATTCTCCGCACGGTCATGTCCAGTGTCTTGCTGGTCGTAGCAGTGTTACTGGCCCTGTCCGGGCTGATCACATTCGTCGGCCAATTGGACAATGTCGGCAAGGGTACTTTTGGCATCACCGACGCGCTCACTTTTGTGTTGCTCGTTCTGCCGCAACGGGCTTTCGAATTCATGCCGGTTGCGGCGCTGCTCGGTGCGCTTTTTGGTCTGAGCCGGCTCGCCGCTCATAGCGAACTGATCGTACTGCGTGCCGCCGGATTTACGCCTTTGCGTCTGGCCATGTCGGTTTTTGCAGTGGGGCTTTTGATTGCATTGCTCAATGCTGCACTGGGGGAGTTCATTGCGCCACCGCTCGAGCGCTATGCGGAACAGCAGCGCGCACTCGCAAAATATGCGGATCTCAACCTCAGCGCAGAGCAGAGTATCTGGCTGATGCACGAGGGCCTGATAATCAACGCGAGTCCGCGCTCGGAACGTAACTGGGGTGGAGGTGTTTACGTGTTCGACTTTGACGATGAACGTAACCTCACCGGGGTCGGGCGCGCCGAATCGGCCACGCTCGGCCCCGACCAGCGCTGGACGCTCAAGGGCATTGTCGAGACCCGGCTCGATCAGAACCAGCTCAAGACATCCACCGAGGAGACCCGCAAGCTGTCGGCCGGGATCAGTCCCGAGCTGATCCGTTTCTCCGAGGTCTATCCGGACAATATGACGGGTCGCGACCTGCATGGTTATATTGATTATTTGCGCAACAATGACCTCGATGCATCCTCCTACGAAATTGCCTTCTGGGGCAGGGTGGCGGGACCGGTCGCCATTATCCTGATGACCTTGCTCGCCATGCCGTTTGCGTTTCGTTTCCAACGCGAATCAGGTACCAGCGTGACAATGGCGATCGGTGTGATTATCGGCCTGATCTACTTTCTTGCCAGCAGAACACTTGCCAACAGCGGTCAGGTTTTCGATATCGACCCGATGCTGATCGCATGGGCGCCGTCGCTGGCTCTTGGACTGGTGACGCTGGTCGGCCTGGTGCGTCTGCGCTGATGTCAGCGCTGCCGGGAACGGCGGCGCGGTTGTTCGACTGCCGGGCGTGTGGCGCTCAGCCTGTCATGCCAGGCAAGACCATCGCGGTCGAATAAGACCCAGACATATCCAAGGGCAAACAACCCGAGCGGTAGCCAGAATATGCCAAAAGCCATCAGCGCCAGGGGCGCGGTAGCGTATGCGAGGCGGGCCAGCAGTTTTGGTGTTGGCGGGATGTGTCCATGTTCATCCACCAGGCGCAGCCGCCATGACTGCATACCAAGCGTGCGGCCGCCGCGGCGCCAGAAAATCACATGAAACGCCCAGCAAGCCGCGACCAGTAGCGCAAGATATCCGGGGCTCCCTGGCGGAATTGCCTCGCCATCGCGGAAATACAGCAACACTGCGGTCATGACGAAATACAGCGCGACCAGCAATAGCGAGTCGTAGATCATCGCAGCGAGTCGCCGTGCGAGACTCGCGGTCGGAGTCGATGCAGTGAGAGGGCTCAATTCGCACTACGTGCTGGTTTTGAGCCGGCCCGGCCTGAGTGACAATACACCCAGCAATGGCAATAGCCAGAGCAGGGCACCGCCACCACCACCACCGCTTGGGGTTGCTGGAGTTGTTGGAGTCGGTTTGCAGCTTGGCGAACTACTCGGTGGGCGGGCATTGGGATCGGTTGCGACGAAAAAACTGATCGAGCAATCGGGGCCGCCGATATCGCCATCCTCGCCAAGCTCGTTTTCGAATCCCGTCCAGTGACCATCGGACCATGATACCGGCGTCGTCGGGTCACCATCGAGTTTCTGGCCGGAAAGGTCGGCATTGTCCAGTACCAGCAGTAGCGGCTGTCCCGCACTGGCGCCGACGTTGGCCGGCAGCGTGAATTCAACACTCAGGCTGTCGTCACGGTAACGGTGGTAACCGTCCGGAGCGCCGCCGGGCGCATCGTTCCAGACCGAGGCGCGGTTGATCAGGAGCGGCAGACTGGCCACACTCTGACCGGGGAACTCCAGCCTCGCGCTGCCACTGTCCGCGCCGACCGTCTGACCGGCAAACGGCTGAATTTCATCGTTTTCGTCGCGCCATCGCATCGGTTTGCTAAAGGCAATCCAAAGACGGTATCCGGCGCCGGGCAGGAGTGCTGTATTGATGCTCACTTCAAGCGAACGCCGGTCACCGGTGGCGGACCAGTCGGCGCGGTAAACGACCTGGCCGGTGTCTACAGCGCGAACTTCCGCCGCGACAACGGTGGGCGGGCCAGCCTGGCGATAAAATCCCAGCAAATGCGTCTGCGCTTGTTCATCGCGCATGCGCGCGACTTCCGCGTCGGGAAGAATGAAGCCACTGTGGCCATGGCTTGCGGTCCCTCCGTAGTCCTGCGCGCCGTTTAGCGGTTCGAGTTCGAGGGTCCATGACGGTATCTGGTACTGATACGCGAAATAGTCCGCGGTCGTACCGATGGCATCATTCCCGACGCCGGATGCATTACTGCGACCGTCGCGATATTTGAAATTGGTGACCGCCCGCATCCTCTGCATGAGCTGGACAGTAAGTTCGTCGCGGCGGGGTTTGCCGGTCAGCGGCGTAAAGAAGATCTGCGAGAAAGAATGAACGTCGACATACATCCGTAGCCGCTCCGCCGGTGCCAATGCTGCCGCTGCCTGGAGAGCCAGAATCTCGGGCTCCGAGGCGATTGCGGGCCCACGGTTGACGAGACTGACCGGGTCGCTCGAGGAGCTGTTGTTCTGACCGTAACCGTGTTGGTTGTTGCGATTGAGATCGACGCCCTGGAAATTGTCGCCCGTGCTATCCAGATCCGTATCGACCAGACCGCCCGAATAGCGCATGTTCTTGCGCCGCATCCGCCCGTCGCGGGGCTGATCGGGGTCGGCGCTGAAACGATCGGGATAGCGCTGGGTCTGGCGGAATCCATCGATGTTGAGCGTTGGAATAATCACCACATTCAGATTTTCAGTCAGGTATTGACCGATACCGGCATCACTCGAAAGCTGGGCCAGCGTTTCCATCAGGCCGGTGACGACTTCCGGCGATTGCCATTCGCGCGCATGTATCGTGCCGTTTACCAGTACGGCGGGTTCGGGATCGCCGAGCAATGTGGTTCTATCGCGGTCACCCATGATGTAGGCGAGGATTTCCTCGCCGAAAGCGGTTTGACCAACCCGGACGGATTCGACAGTGTCGAGCATGACAGCGAGTTCCATGTGGCGCGCTGTCAGGCTGTCATAGCTGCGAAAACCGTCCACCGGTGTCAGCGAGTCGAGCGGGATCGGTACCGGGTAGCCGAGGGTCACTTCATTGCTGTCCTCCCTCGCGCCTGAGACATAGCGGAACATTGCATCGCGGCATGCCGGATCATCGGGGTTGCTGATCGACGCCCCGTTCAGCCGGCAGTTTGCTTCCGCCGTCAATACCGCCATGCTGGCCGCAACAGCCGTAATAAACGCTAGCGCCCGGCGCATTGTCTCGCCTTGGTGCCAAGAGTGTCGTCGCCGAGCGATGCCGTCAGAAGCCGCAAATGGCGCTGCGCGGTGTCGCCGTTATCGAGGCACAGTGACAACAGGGCGCGCCGGCGATGAGTACTGTCGGCGGCCGGGTCCGCGACGATTGCCGCGGCCCGCGCCGCGATCGTCGGATCGGCAAGGCGGGCCAGCGCCGCCGCAGCCGAGCCGCCGTTGTCCGGGTCCCGCAACTCGCTCCAGATTGTCGCCGTGGCGTCCGGCGATACCGCTCCGAGCCGGGCCAGCATAAACAGGCTGTGTGAAGCCAGGGCCGGATTGCGCAGGCTGTGTCTCAGCAACGGGACTGCGCTGTCCGGCCCGAGCCGTTGTGCAAGCGATGTCAGCATATCCAGTGCATTACGCGACCCGGCATGGTCGATTGCCGCATGCGCCAAATCAGTATCTCCGGTTTTGGCCGCAACCTGAGCCGCAAACCAGCCAACGGCCACGCCGTGCTCGAGCGCAGAGATCAGGTCGAATTTCAGCCGCAGCAGTCGCTCATCCGGCGTGTTAGCGACGGCGCCCAGTGCGCCGCTGCGCTCGGCTGGTCCGGCGCGCGCGAGATCGTCAATCAGGCCCTGGTCCGCCGCTGCGAGTTTTGCCAGGAGGCGCGTTTCATATTCTCTCGCCAGCCACGCCCGCTCGGCCACGCGAGCGGCAGCGGCGGGGTCGTACAGCGGCACCGCGACGCGATGGCCACCTTCCTCCAGCCAGACCCAGGTTTGCGGCGCCAGTCCGGAAATTCGCGCTATCAGGCGGCGCGCGTTTGGCTGCGGGGGGAGACCGCCAAGCAGAATCGCGGCGGTTTCCAGCAGGCGCTCCCGGGCCGCCGTTGGGCGAGATTGATCGGACAACAGCGTTTCGATACGACTGGCGAGCCGGGTCGTGTCCTGGCGCTTGGCAAACGATTCGAGTTCGCGAAGTTCCGCGGCGGTAGTGCCGCTATCAGCACTTTGCAGTGCTTCAGTACGAGTTGTCGCGCCCGGTTTTGCCGCGACAGCCATGGCGGGCAGAACCATGGCAATTGACGCCAGCCACAGCATGGCAATCCGCATCCGGGTTGAGTCGTTGCCGTCGGCTACCCGATTATTTCTCAATGTTGATATTCCCCCAGACGCCCCGTCCCCGGAAACCCATGATTTTTTTGAGTTCCCCCGGATGGTGAAAGTTCACCCAGAGCGTGGTGGCCGCGACCGCAGGGTTCAGGCGATCGCGCGTTGACGGGTGACCGTCGAGTAGATCTGCACGATCTTGCCTGCGCAAAGATCGGCTTCTGCATCGGACATTTTGCGCACGGTTGCGTGCACGCGCGTTTCTTCTCCAATTGGAGGTACTTGTCTAAGTGTATTGGCTAACTCCATGAAATCATTTTTAATAATCTCGGGAAGCTGATCGGGATTCAGATCGCCAAGATTATCCAGAAAGGCACCTATCAGACGCTGTTTTATAGGCCCCGGTCCCACCAGGGTCAGCGTCGCCAGATAAAAACGCTCCCACGCCTCGGTCATTGCTGGCTCCAGAATTCGCTGAAATACCGAAGTTCAAATACGCGATCAACGATTTGTTCATGTCGTTGAACGGCAGCCCCATCTATGTCCCGACTCGCGGCGGAGACTATTTTTTTTGTATTGTCTCGCTCTTGAAACTGACCCGAGCCGGTTTTACTTAATATACGCCTGGCGAGCGAAAGAGCAAGTGATCGGGGTGGCGCTCGCGGCCTGTGCCTGATGGGCGAGGCCAGCAGCAATCCGGTGCGGGCAAAAGACTGAGAATCAGGGTTCGCCGGGCACCGTCTCGGCCAGTATTTCGCCACTTGCGTGCTCGAGCGAACCCAGCCCGAGTATCCGCGCCAGCGTTGGCGCCATGTCCACCGCGCGAACCGGACGGCCGACTTCTCTGGCCGGCACGCCGGGGATGACGAATATCAGAGGAATGTGGGTATCGTATCGATACGGTGAGCCATGCATCGTCGCATAGGCGTTAGGTTGCGGATGAAGATACCAGTTGCGTTTCTGAACCAGGATTACGTCGCCGGACCGGTCCGGTTGAAAGGCATGGCGGAGTTTTGTGGCGAGCGTTGCGTCAGGTATTCGATTTGCGCGGATATCCGTGCGGGTTATTGCCAGTGCAACGCCGGGCTCGGCCCTTGCGACCGCGGCCGCGACGGATTCCACTGCAGCCGGGTCGAGCTGTAATTGCGCAATCGCGGCGCGATCGAAAAACAATGCCGGATTCGAAAATCCTGCCACAAGATCGCGGTCGGTATCGAATGCCTTACGCATTTCCGTGCGGATGCGTTGCAACAATCCAGGGACGTCGATTCGCCCGGAATCCTGGCCCCGCGCAATGTAGCGTTCCGGAATTTGAGGTATGCCGTGATCGGCGCCCAGAACGATAACCGTGTTTTCGAGGCCAACGCGCTCGTCGATGAACGCGAGGAATCTGCCCAGGCCTTTGTCGAGGCGGAATAGATTGTCCTCGGCTTCGAGGCTGGACGGTCCGAAAGCATGGCCGACGTAGTCGGTTGCTGAAAGACCGATCGCCAGCATGTCCGTGCCGTTTCGCTGGCCAATATGCTCTGCTTCAATCAGTCGGCGCGCCACATCGAAAGTGAGTTCGTCAGCCATGGGTGTGTAGCGTAGCGCCGAAAAAAACTCTGCATCCTCCCGTCGATCGAGCGGGTGCGGAAACGTGTTGCCAGTGCTTTCGGTCCCTGTCTCCCATGGCGCATCGTCAGCGTCGGCGTAAATATAGGCGCTCCGGTCATCAAGCAGAGTCCACTGCTGGCGGCGCATTGTTTCGATTCGCCCCAGTTCATTCCACTGCTTGAGCCATAGCGGGGTCTGCTCATAGTAGTAGCGGCTCGTCACGTACTGGCCGGTTTTTCTGTCATACCAGAACGCTTTGCCGCGATAGCCGCCTGGCAGGATCGCGGCACGCTCCTTGGTTGAAACCGAAAATACGCGGGCGGAGCCATTACCTGCATCGACCAGTGCGTCGCCCACCGTGTTGACCAGCAGATTGCGTGGCGAGGCGTTGTCGGTCGTATTGTCGACGCCGTTGAGAAACGGTGCATCCGGGTCGGCAACACACCACACTTCCTCTGTCCCCTCGAACCACGCATTACCGGTGATGCCGTGGCTTGAGGCCTGAGCTCCGGTAAACAGCGTTGCGTGGCCGACCGCGGTAAAAGTCGTGGCATGGTCAAAGTTCGCATCGCTGAAAACGACACCCTTGCGCTGGAGATAGCCGAAGCCCGACGCCGGGTCAGCTCGAAACCTCGACCGGTATCGTGGCAGTACGTCGCCGCGCAGCTGGTCGACGGTAAACACCAGCACGAGTCGTGTGTCCGGCTGGGTCGGGTTGGAACCGCACCCGGCAAACAGCAAGCAGGCCGTGATGACGAATAGCACGGCCGTTACGGCTCGATGGTATGCGCTTTGGGTCTGGCGCAAACGAAACCAGTGGGGCATCAGCATGCCGGCGCTTCCTCTAACTTGATGGGTCGGGACAAGTCAACGGCCTGCTGGGACAAGCCGCGGTAATCGATGGTCGCTATTATTTGCTGCGTATCGAGGGCGCTGCAAACCGAAGTATCGCGACCTTGCAGTGTCACCGAGATTATTGACTCCCTCCCTATATTCAGCCCCGCTTTTGCGGGGCATTTTTTTTGCCCCGCCAGCGGATCCGGATGAGGCGCGCGCAGCCCGGCTATTGTCTTCCCGTCGCGGCCGAGGATCTTGCTTTTTCTCGGTATCCATTTGAAATCAGCCGATTTTGCCGGTGACTGTCCCGAGAAACTGCCCGATCGATCGCACGCCGCATCAAATTCGCCGAGAGTGGTCGGTTTGCGGCAACTATCGTCGATCTGACTCTGGACCGCGCAGCTGACCCTTCGCCGGCCGGACTTGTCCGCTTGTGAGCCGCAGACCAACAGAAAACCAGACCCGTGCCAGCGGGACGGAGGCTTTTCGATTGGGTGCCGCGGGTTGTCGTCGCCTCCGCCGATTGTCGCGCCGGTTTGCCCTTGCCGCCATGTTACCAGTCGTGCCGGCCGCATTGACGACATCGAACCGCAGCGCAAAAGTGCCACCGTGAGGCGGCGACAAACTCCCGCGCAGACAACTAGATGCATCGAGCGCGGCGAGGTTGCATGCCGGGTCGGACGAAACTGACGGCAGACGGTTCCGCCGGGATGGGCACGGCCGCTTTGTGCCCAACCGCCCGCAGTGGCGTTGCCAGCCGGACGAAGATGCGTTCCGCGTGGATACTCCGTGTGGGCCCGCGCCATGACGGCGTCCCGGGTAAAGAGCGGCGGAAAAAACCGTTTACGGGAGGCCGGGCTCCTGGCAGCTGACCTGATTGCAGTTCCTGGCCCGGCGCAGGGTTTCCGGCGGCTGAGTCGGGCCGGGCATCGACCGCGTCGCGGGGATATTGACGGAGTTGGCCGCGCGCGAGGCTCCGAATGGCTGTGGAGGTGTCGAATTCTCTTACAAAGCTGGCTGTAAGCAACTGATTCACTTATGTACAAAAGCGAGCAACGGCGCGGCCTTCAGGGGTATTGGCCCGCAATTTGCATCTATTTGAGCCAGACGAACGCTTTAATCTCTAATTCGGAGGATCGGATAGTGTTTTCAACAAAAAGAATAATGAGCGGAGTGATTGGCGCCGCGTTCGTTTTGGGGTCGGTAAGCGCCAACGCCCTGGTACTGTCCTTCGATCAGTCAGCAACCGGAGAAGCGGAAGCTCTGCCGACCAATATCGGCGCGCCCAATTGCGGTGGAGGTGGCGGCACTGAGGACTACTGCCTGAGCCCGCTGATTTTTGACGTCGAAGGCATCACCGTTACCGTTACTGCCGGCAGCAATCCGACCGAGAACACCCAGGATCTGGTGCCCTGGTATGACCTCGTTCCGGAAGATCGAGGCGGCATGGGTGCGGCCACACCCGATCAGGTGGCGGTCAATGACACGTCGGCGGACAACGCGATTCAGGATGAGATCATCTGGGTTAGCTTCTCCCAGGACGTCAATATCCTCGGTGCCTGGTTTAACGGCAATCACGTCGAGTTGAACAGCGAAATCGATGGTCCTTACGGATTTATCAGCTACCCGGACAGCGGCCAGTTGTATGGCGGCAGCCTGGCGAACTCGTTTACCGATTGGGGCGAGTATCGTGACAACGCGACGTTTCCTTCTTTCAGCACCATTGGCGACTCCTTCGCGTTCCAGGTCGGCATGATCGCCAACGGCGCGATCGAGAACATTCCGTATTACCTTGCCGGTTTGAGCTTCGAAACGGTACCGGAGCCGGGCTCGTTGTTGCTGCTCGGACTCGGTCTGGCAGGCCTGGGTATTGCCCGGCGTAAAAAGGCGGCATGATTGCATCGGTTCGATTCGCCTCTTAAAGGAAAAACAATATCTCCAGGGAGGAGACAGGTAGTGGTCGGCAACGAGACAAAACAACAACAATAACTCGTACCCTGCAGCAGACCCGGCAGGCTACTACCGGAAACCCCGCCTTGGCGGGGTTTTTTTTGTCTGCGGCAAGGTCTGGTCTATGCTATTTGACGGCAACGCCGGGTTACGCCGGTCAGTCACGGAGCTCGGGCCGGGCAATTTGCCATCAAGGCATGGTCTGTCTGAGCGAGGATGGCGGGTCCCCGGGGATCGCTGCGGAACTGGTTGGCATTTGCGCTTGTGGTGCGCCGCCGCCGCATGCCAGAGATTGCCAAAGCGCGAGCTTGTCGGTGCCAATACGATTGGCGGCTCTTCTGTCCCGGCAAATGCGACGGCTTATTTGCGGGTGATGTCCCGAGTCGGCAACAACCGGTCACGGATTTCGGGGGCTTCGAGCCAGCGGTTGACGCTGTTCATGCCTGTTTCCCAGCGCCGGTAATCGAGGGCGCGACGGGCTTCTGATTCGGCAATTGGCCGTGGCCAGCCACCATCGAATTCGCCAATGGCCGCTCGTTCTTCGAAAAACTCGCTTTCGTCGTGATTCAGTTTCTGCCTCATTATTCCATTGAGGCAGAAGTCGTGGATCAGCAGATGAGCCGGTCAGATCGGGCGTGATTGCCGGTTCTTTTCTCTACCGGCTTGCGGATTGCCACGAGTATTGATGGTTGCCGGGATGGTAGGCGCGATGGGAGTCGAACCACATGCCTCTGCCAGGTAATAGCAGTGCTCTACCGCTGAGCTACGCGCCTTTCGTTTTGATCCCGGGCAACCGCGGCCAGTCACTTCTGGCGCTGGATACGCCCAGCGTTGCCGTGAACCTGCTGGATCAATGACTCCGTTTGCTTGCGCATGTACAAAGCGAGATCGGTTACCTCGGTCAATCCCCGCAACATGGTAACCATGGCACGTTCCCGATCTGTTGCCGCAATATTTCTAATCCGTGCCATCTGGTTGCAAAAGCGATGGCCGAAAACGGGAGCATGCTTGTGATTGTCAATCATCGTATCATTCTCTGGAGGTGGCCCGGTTCCTGCTCGACCCGGTTTCGCACTTCCCTCGTACAGGCTGTTCTCGGACTCTACGCTACCCATCGCGCGGAGTGGGCTCCGTTAACTCCGTCACGGAACTGTCAGACCGCTGCGGCCCGCGCTGCGATAAGCGGTGGCTGACAAATAGCCGGAGTTTGCTTGTCGGCGAGCGCCGGAGAGTAGCGCTTTTTCAGAGTATCCGAGGACGAGATTTTTACCTGGGCCGGGATTTCTCCGCAACCCGCGTGATCTTTTTTCGCCGCCAACGGCGTTTAGTGTTGGACTGGTTATTCGCGATTGCCTATAGTCATCGGGCGAAGCCAATAAGCCCGGTTGGGCCATTATTAAAAAGCGCGGTGCGAACTCATGATCAGGAAAACCCTTCTCGTTGCCAGTGTGGCATTTTTATCCACTGAGGCAGCCGCCCAGGGCGGTACGGCTGAAACGATATATCACTGCAAAAACGGCGATGCCGTGCGCGAGGTGACCATTGCCCGCGTCGACCCCGCCTCGCCGGTTCCGTGCGAGGTTTACGATCGCAAATTTCGCGACGGTACACCGCGGAAAATCTACAGTGCTCAGTTTGACCACGATTACTGCGTGAATAAGGCAGCGGAATATGTCAAACGCCTTGAAAAGGGTTTCTGGATTTGTGAGCCGGAAGTGTTGATTGCGGTGGCCGACGTTGAGGCCGTTGCCGCATTGCCGTCGCAAAGCACGTCCGCCGCGACATCGGCGGCGGCGACGGAAGGCGTGCGTCCGGCAGCCGCGGGGCAAGCGGAGCGTGTGCAGAAGGAAGCAGCTTCCGGTGGTTCGGACGACGACGTAACGACGGCACCGGTATCGCCGGTCCGGCAGGATCCGTCGACGTCTGCCACTGGCGTACGGACCTCGTCGGGCGGCACGGCAGAGGTGGTCGAGGACGACTCGAGCGCGGCCCGGCCGACGCAAGACGCGCCTGAACCTGCTGTGTCCAGCCGCGTCGCCGCGATCGATACGTCAGACAAGAGAAAAGCGGCGCAGGCCGCCGGTGACGACAACGGCGCCATAAAGTCCTACCTCGCAACGACCGCAGAGTATCGCTTTGCTGCGGAAGATCTGGGAGAAGCAGTTTTCGTTGATTCCCTGGATATCGTCAGCAGAGATGTCAACGAAGACGGCGAAGCAGAGATTTTCGTTCGCCTCAACCATGAGCGCTACAGCGCCCCGACTGCATGTCCGGTGTGGGATCTTTATACCGTCAGCGAGTGGGAGTTCGATGACGACACCGGTATTACGCTTGAGGAGGATCTCGCCGCGGGTCTTGGCATGTGTGACGTGATAGCGCTGGATTCTCGAACCAGTGGCTATGAGGATCTGCTGGTTCGGGTAAATTCAATTGACAATTCACTGTCGGTCAAACTGATCAAGTACTACTTTGGCGGATACCGGGTGATGGAGCATCATACCTATGCCGCCGACGCCGATGCGACCCGGGTTATTCGCACCACGATCGAGGGTGACAGTAGCGACGGGTCGGAATCCGGCAAGTCAGGTTTGATAACGCGGTTCGAGAACGGGATACCGTTGACGTTTTAGGGACGAGGCGGCGCCGGCAGGCCCGGCTTCCCGTCGACCGGGCCGCGCACGGCGGCCAATCACAACTCAGCCCGAGGCCGCGAAAGCGCGAACCGAATTCGCATGCGGATCAGCATCGCGGTGCAGCGTGACAGGGCGGCGCGCGCGGATACCCGCAAGATTTCCGGCAACATCAGTGCGATAGCCACATCGAGGGACCCGCGTCCGAGGGAACATGTGCGCTGGGTTTGAAGTAGGGCAGGGACTCAGCTTTTGCGCCATCAGCTGGTGCGAGATAGTGATGCGCCCTGGCGCATCGGCACATGCTGAGGTCGAATCGGTGATGCCCTGGTTTCATTGCAGCGTCAGCCGTCGCTGGATCGGCTGCAATGCCGTTTGTTCCTCACATCCGTCGCGATAAGCTTGGCTGACCGGGCCGGTGCAATGACTTTAGCGCTGCCGTCTATTGTCAGGGTGTTCAGGCCGCGACCCCGCGCAGGCAGGAGCGTGGTTGTCAGTATCGCAACGAAAAAAAGCGGCGGCCGTGAGGCCGCCGCTTCATTCCTGAAAGACTCTGGCTGGACTTAGTCGGATCGGTTACCGGCGACGACGACGTGAAGTCGCGCCCATGCCCAGCAAGCCGAGTCCCAGCAGTGCCAGTGAAGTCGGCTCCGGAACCGGTGCGAACGCAAGCTGACCCGAATAAGCAGTCGGTGCGTTGACGCTGTTGGTGGTGCCGAGTACCTGGATGATGTAACGCCCGGCCACGAGATCACGCGCGATGATTTCCCAGCGATCGTCACCCATATCCATCGCGCTGGCAATGATCATCCCGGGGTCAATCACGCATGCACTCGGAAGGGGGCCCGCGGCGCAAGCAGTTCCGCCGGCGTCGGTCCACAGGTTAGCGCGGAAATTATCTACAGCCGTAAACTGGGTGAAGTCAGCGGAAATGGATCCGTTGGCATCCGGGTTTACATCGAATACCCAGAAATCGACGAAATCGGCACCGGGACCCTCGTGATCTTCGATATCGGTGTGGTTGAAATTACCGTTGTCGAAGTTCTCGGGGTTGTACAGGCCGAGGTAGGTCGGTTCCTCGAGATATTCGCATCCAGCGCAAATGACATCCGCGCTTGCCGTCTGGCTCATCAGGGCAAATCCGGCAATTGCGGTGGCCCCGACCAGTATTCTCTTCATGTCCATTTTTTTCTCCTCGTCAGTGAGTCTTTCATCTGGCACCAATCGTGATGCTCGCCCTATACCTGCAATGCCTATGCCATATTCGATAAAAATATACAAAACAGTGAGTTAGAGGCATTTTTACATAAGTGTTTTAGCTCGATGTAAAGGAATTCAACGTTTTTAATCGGCGAATCTGGTTCTTTTTGACTTAATAATTCGCGTTTTCTGCCTCACGTTGAGTCCGCAGGGTGGCGGCCGCAGCGCGCAGCGGGCTGGCGTGGTCAGTAAGGTGCGACGGGAGCGTTGGGCCCGGATCGTCTTCCGCTGACAGCATCGCGCCAGGTTCCTCGATTTGGCGAGTGATCCGCGGTGACAACAGCGGGTACCTCTGCTTGCGAGCCAACGGTGGCGACTGGATGATTCTGACAATGAGTGGGTGGGCCCGGTTGTTGCGGCTGCCGCTACGTCGCCCCAGGGGATGGGAGAGGCGTGAAAGGATAGTCAGGTCGAATCTGCCAGGTACGGTGCATGCCGGCTGAATTGGCCGGGGCGTGTCCGGTAATCCTATCTGTTTTGGTGCGGGGGGGCGGGGTCTGCAGATCGATTGCCGGGTTTTGCAGCTGAGGGCCGCATTGGCCGAGGTTTGTCTTTTTGCGTCCGGAGCGGGCCGGGATCCGGAAAAGAAAAAAGCGGCGGCCGGATGGCCGCCGCTTCCACGACGAAAGGCTATTTGTCGGCTATGACCGTTGGATCAGCGGCTGCGACGACGAGTGGTCGCGCCGAGTCCCAGCAAGCCGAGGCCCAACAAGGCAAGCGATGCCGGCTCAGGCACAGGCGCAAAGGCCAGCTGTCCGGAGTATGCGCTCGGGACTGGACGGTTGTTGGTCGTTCCCAAGATCTGGAGAATGTAGCGACCGGCGACGAGATCCCTGGCAATGATTTCCCAGCGGTCGTCACCCATGTCCATCGCGCTTTCGATTATTTCGCCCGGATCGATCACGCAGGCCGACGGAAGAGGGCCAGCGGCACAAGATGTCCCGCCGTTGTCGGTCCAGAGATTGGCGGCGAAGTTATCGATCTCCGTCAAATTGGTGAAATCTGCCGAAATCGATCCATTCGCATCGGGGTCCACATCGAACACCCAGAAATCAACGAAGTCGGCACCGCCGCCCTCGTGATCTTCGATATCGGTGTGGTTGAAATTCCCATTGTCGAAGTTTTCGGGGTTGTAGAGGCCGAGGTAGCTTGGCTCTTCCAGGTACTCGCAACCGCCACAGATTACGGCAGCGCTTGCAGTTTGCAGACCGAACGACAGACCCAGGATGGCGGTCGAGCCGATCAGTAATTTCTTCATCTTCATTATTATCTCCTAATCTTGTTAGCCGTTTCGTCAAACTTTCGAATCTTTCCGGTGTTAACTTTGCAAGTACTATGCCAAATTATGTTTAGTTAACAAAAACAATAACATGTGTTAATTGCTTATTGTCAATAATGCTGGTCTTGTAAAGAAATCCGACAAAATCAAATACCGGATCGAGCCTGCATAGGACTGTTATGTGGTCCGAATGTCCGGCATTCGCATTGGATATTGCGTCGCAGCAATGCGCTTGGCGTGCCGAGGCCAAGGCCTTGCGTGCCGCTGTAGGAATGCCCTGGCGAAACGTTTTTGGTGGCTGTAGCGGTACTGACCGCCGTCATGTGACCCGGGTCGCCAGCGCATTGCGTGGTCCAGTCGATCTGCCGCGTGGCATGGTTCGGTAGTTTGCGTGAAACGATCTCTTTTGCTTCGCAGCGAGGCCTGCTGGTAACCGTACGATCAACACCGACGGAGTCATTCATGCCGGCGGTTGGCATAAGCAACTACACTTCGCGCCAGATATCGCGAAGAATAGACGATCCCGCGATGGCCGCCGGGTCGCCAAATTCTGACTGGAGGGCATGCATGGGTGCATTGCTGACAATCCTTGCCGAGTAGTTTGCTGACCGAACTGCGACGCCGCAACGTGTTTCGCGTGGCGGCAGTCTATGCGGTCGCCGGCTGGTTGCTGCTGCAGGTTGCGGATGTCCTGTTCGCGGTCCTCGGGGTGCCGGACTGGGGGCTCAGGCTGGTACTCGGCTTATTGCTGCTCGGGTTCCCTGTCGTGGCGATATTTGCCTGGGTCTTTGAGCTAACCCCGGAAGGGATAAAGCGCGAGTCCGAGGTGGATCGCTCGCAGTCGGTCACCGAACGTACCGGTAACAAACTGAACGTCGCGATCGTCGCGTTACTTGCGGCGGCCGTCACTTTGCTCGCGCTCGAGCGTTTCGGTATCGGTGATAACGACGGTCGCGACGATGTGGCTGTTACGGTCGAAGCAGAACCGCCGGGCATTACCGATTCTGTTGCCGCCGAGCAGTCCATCGCTGTCCTTCCCTTCGTCAATATGAGCAATGACCCCAGCAACGAATATTTCTCGGATGGCATTTCCGAGGAATTATTGAACGTGCTGGTAAAGGTCGATGGCCTGACGGTTGCCTCGCGCACTTCGAGCTTTGCTTTCAAGGGCAAGGAGGTCAGCGTTCCGGAGATCGCGCAGAAGCTCAATGTCAACCATGTGGTTGAAGGCAGCGTGCGCAAGGCAGGGAACCGAGTTCGTATTACCGCCCAGCTTATCGATGTCGGCTCGGACCGGCATATCTGGTCCGAAACCTATGACCGGGAGCTCGCGGATGTCTTTGCAATCCAGGACGAAATATCACTTCGAATCGTCGAAGCGCTGAAAATCGCGTTGGGTGCCGGAACCGTGGATGCGATGACCGCGGCCGGGCACCCGACCGAAAATCTCGCAGCTTACGAGATGTATCTGCAGGGCCGCTATTTCTGGCAGCGTCGCGGTGGCGACAACATTCGTAAGGCGATCGAGTTATTTACCGAGGCTATCGAACTCGCGCCGGACTTCGCGCGTGCCTGGTCGAGCCTCGCCGCTGCCTATATCACATTGCCGGTCTATGCAGGCGCTGCCGAGGGTGAGGCCTACAAGCGCGCGGAGGCGGCGGCGCTAAAGGCGCTGGAGTTCGATGACAGCCTGGCCGAGGCATATGCGGTGCTCGGCGATTTGGCGCGCACGGACTTTCTGTGGGAAGAAGCGGAGGATTTTTATCTTGCTGCGATTAAGCGCGAGCCAAAAGATGCGACAGCGCGTCTCTGGTATGGCGAGTTTCTGACGCTGGTTGGTCGGTTCGAGGACGGCCTCGCGGAGTCCAATGTTGCGTATCGGCTCGATCCGTTGTCGCCGGGCACCAATGCCAACCTCGCGGGTGGCTACTACATCCTCGGTCGCGACGCGGAGACGCTCAGACATGCCGAGATTGCATGGGACCTGGGACACCCGTTTGGCAAGATGTTCGAGGGCTGGGTCTATTTTCGTCGTGGCGACTATCCGAAAGCGAAAGAGGCATTTGCCGCTTTTACCGATGCAATAGGCGCACCAGGCGAGTTATTCGACGGTCTGATCGGGGTCAAAACCGACCCGTCAAGCCGCGCCGAGTATTTTGAGTTTCTGGACAATCTGCCCGGGCAGCCTCAACCTGAGGCCGTGTTCGAAACCAATATTGTGCTCGGCCGTTTCGATCAGGCGTTTGCCGTCGCGAACGAGCGGTTTGACGACTTCCGCGGCAACGCCTGGATTGTCATGTGGCAACCGGATACGCCGGCATTCCGGCGTGATCCGCGGTTTATCGAACTCGCCGACCGGCTCGGTCTGCTTAGCTATTGGCGCAAAGGAAACTGGCCGGATTTTTGCGAACCGCGCGGGGCCGAGGTCATCTGCCGTTAGTGCCGCCATCGCCGTAACTGTGGCTGGGGGTAGGTAAGCGTCACGAATTCAGCGCACGTAGCGATCGCGTGGGCGTCTGAACCCGGTGGCAACAACGATATCCGTTCGTCAACGCCGCAGCGGCAAGTGTAATGTTCAGCTGCGCGTGCGATCAGTCGATCATGCTGATGACCCTGAGAAACCACGGCAGCATGACCGCGGTCGCAAACGCGGTAAGTGCCATCGCCAGGCCGGAAAAAGCCCCCATCTGCGAACTGACCTGGAATGCGCGTGCGGTGCCAACTCCGTGCGCGCTGATACCCATGGCGACGCCTTTGATGCTGTCGTCCTCGATGCCCATCATGGCAAACAGGCGCGTGCCGATCACGGCGCCGAGGATGCCGGTCACGACGACCAGCACGACAGTCAGCGAGGGTAGGCCGCCAATCTGTTCCGAGATCCCCATCGCTACCGGAGTAGTAACGGATTTCGGCGCGATCGACAGTTGCGTTTGCACACTGGCGCCCAGCAGGCGAGCGATACCGATCGAGGTAGCCGCGCTGACGGCGACACCTGACAGCAGCGTGAGCGTTATGGGAATCCAGAGCTTTTTCAGTCTGGCCAGCTGCTGATAAAGCGGAAGCGCCAGCGCAACTGTTGCAGGTCCGAGCAGGAAGTGGACGAATTGCCCGCCTTCGAAATAGGACTCATAGGAAATGCCAGTGAGCAGCAGGAACCCGATCAGTATTGCCACGGCAGACACCACCGGGTTCAACAGCGGATGGTGGTCGGCCATCGTGTAAATACGGTAGCCGATACTGTAGGCGACGAGTGTGACCGTCAGACCGAGCAACGGCGTCGCTGACAAATAGACCCAGATCGTATTGATGTCGGGATTACTCATCGTGCTTGTCGTCGCGTGCGAGCAGGCGAATACTGCCGAGCATGATGGCCGCCGTGGCCATCATCGTGATAACCGTACTGGCGAGCAGGGCGACGGTTAACGGCAGCCACTCGTCGATGATCCGGTCGAAGTGAACAATGATTCCCACACCGGCAGGAACAAACAGCAAGGCAAGATGGCTGAGCAGCGAGTTCGACACAAGCTCCAGCGATGTTGCCGAGCGCCGGCTCGCGATCAGCGTCAAAAACAGCATGATCATACCCAGAACCGGGCCGGGCAGCGGGAGTTGCAACAGCAGCACGGTGATTTCGCCAGCCAGCTGGTAGATCAGCAATATCGTCAGGCCATTGATGAATTTCATCGGAGTGTGTCCATGGAGCGTCGCGGGCAGTCTATTTGCACGGGATATGAGTTGACAATTATTACGCCCGACAGACGGTGGCACGGCCTGCCTCCTTTCGTCGTGGAAACGGCTCGCCGTTCCGGCTCAGGAAAAACGACGCCGACCCGTGGATAAGCGCACGGAGGCGGCGGAATCAGAATTTTTGCGGGCGCAAAACGCTGACATCCGACAGGAACAGGATCATCGCATAGTCGGAGTAGTAGTGGTCGCGCAGGCGGGCTGCTATTTGCTCGGCAGCCGCAGTATCGCAGACAACTTCGATGCGGATGTTACCGCTCGAGGACCAGCCGGCATCGCGTACGCCACGGCTTCCGCGCCCGCGAGCATCCGTCACGGTGTAGCCGCCGGCGCCGAGTTCGGTCAGTTCCTCGCACAGCGCCGATTCGATTACGGACTCGGTAATGATGGTCAGTAATTTTCGCGTTTCCTGGTGCATCGATCAGCCCATCCCACGGTGTAGCCAGCTGGCGAGTGCGAAGTACAGCGGAATTCCGATGAAGATATTAAACGGGAATGTCACGCCCAGCGACGCGGTCAGCGACAGTGCCGGATTTGCTGCGGGCACGGCAATGCGCATGGCCGCAGGTGCGGCAATATAAGAAGCGCTGCCGGCCAGAATTGCGAGCAATGTCGTACCGCCCAGTGACAGGCCTATTGCCGTCCCCGTGATGGCGCCAATGGTGGCAAGCGGAATTGGTGCCACGACGCCGAACAAGATGAGCTGCAGACCTCGTGACCGCAGAGACTTCGACTGGCTGGCCGCGATCAGTCCCATTTCCAGCAGGAAAAGTGCGAGGAAGCCCTTGAAAAGATCGAAAAACAGCGGCTCGAGCGAACCGATCCCGGCCGGCCCCGCTGCCCATCCTATCGCCAGCCCGCCCACCAGCAACACAATACTCTTGCCGAGAAATATTTCGTGCAGCAATTTGCCCCATTTCGTTCTCGCGTCGATACCGCGGGCAAGCAGAATGCCGACAATGATGGCCGGCACCTCCAGCAGCACCAGCAGAAGCGGAAGCTGGGCGTCGAATTCGATATTCCTGGAGCCAAGATAGGCTATGCCCACCGCGTAAGTGGCGACACTGACGGAACCGTAGTGTGCGACCAGCGAAGCGGCATCCGGCCGCGCCAGGCCAACCAAATAACGGGCAATGGGAAAGAGCAGCAAGGGCAGCGTGAAACCCATCGCCAGCACGGCGCCTATCTGCGGCAAGAGCCCCGAAATCGGTTGTCGCGCCAGTTCAACGCCACCCTTCAAGCCGATCGCGAGCAGCAACAGGATGCTGAGCAGGTCGTAAATGGCGGCGGGCACGCGCAGGTCCGAGCGCGCCAGCCCGGCGACGATGCCCAGCACGAAAAACCAGACCACCGGGTCCATCAGTATGCGCCCAACTTGTCGCGCCCCGGTTTGGCCCTTGCCGCTTTCGCCTCCGCGGCGTGATGTCGTCTTGTGTTCAGGTTGGCTGCGGCTCCGTGACCTCCCGCCGGCGCATCCAGCGCAACTGGTTACGCGCCAAGCGGCTTTGCTTGCGTATCGACCTTCTGACAGTACGCTCGGCCCGCTTCGCGGCCCGGTCGATCGCCCGATAGAGATCTTCGTTCGAGTTCTCGATCGTGATGTCAGGCTGATTCCGCAACCTTACCCGAACTGTAACCAGTTTGTCGTCACCGCCTTTCGGCCCGTTGATGTCTTTGAGGAATACATCGGCGCCGATGACCATCTCGCGATGGCGCTGCAGTAACTTGTCGAGCCGCCCCCGGATACGTTGTTCGATCGCCGCTGTCACGGTAAAACTCGGGGCCTGAATATTGACGTTCATCGGTAGTCTCCACTGTTGCCGAATCCGGGCGCATAGTCCCGGCGCCGAATCGAATCATCACCTCATTGCCAGGTTCAGATCGGCGCCGCTGTGCCGCGGAAAAAACCACTTTCGGTTACGTGCGAAAATAATAGTGCGGTAGCGGGAAGGTCCGAGTAAAACTGATAATTTGTTTTATTAAGTTCGGGAAAACCGATGTATAGTCGGCCCTGATCAATGCTGCGTCGGGCCCATGCAGCAGTGGTTCTTTCCTGCATGGCATGCTTTCGGGCATGGAATTGCCTGGCCTGAAAATTGCCGTATTTGATCTGTTCGGTTGCGCGGATGGGGGCGGAATGAAGCTGCGCCAGCGCTGATTGCAGGACGGGTCGCAGGGGGGCAGCGGAAACCGCTGGTCTGGCAGGTAGCTGGCCGTTTTTGTCTTGAGCAGTGGGGTTCGTTGGTGACGACGATTTCGGGTGGATTCAGTGTTTGCTTTTTTCATGAAATTGGAGAGGTGTAGTGTCATGGTTCGGGTTTCTTTTTTAAGCGTATTGTGTTGGTTTGCGTTGGCGCAAACCACCGTGGCCGCTCAGCCCAAGACCGCAAGTGAGCTACATCGTCACTGCGAGAACTTTGCGGCCGATCCGGCGAGGCCCGAATCGCGCCTCTGCATGAACTATATTGCGGGATTCCTCGATGGCGCCGTGGCGACGGACGCACGCGTTGCAGAAAATGTTGCTGCGGAGATTGAACGCTCAGGGACAACTACTGAGCGCGCGACTCGCAGCCGTGTCACCGGCCGTATCAAGGACTACGGGCCATCGGTTTATGCTGAGTTCTGCGTCGGCCGGCCCGTACCGATCGAGGATGTTGTCAGTCACGTCATGGAGGAGCTCGAGGGCTACGAATTGCTCGATGACGTGCTTGCACGGTCCGTTGTCTATGCTTCGCTGCGGCGCTCTTACCCCTGCGTCGTGGCCATTGACTGATTAATCGTCGGGTTCGCAGAGTCGGATGCGGCTTGCGATGCAAGGCGTTTCCTTCCTGCAAGTCGGTACAGAGGTCTAAATGCGCCATCTGAATTACAGCCATCTTCACTATTTCTGGACGGTCGCTCGCGAGGGCAGCATTGTCCGCGCGTCCGAAGTCCTTCATCTAACGCCGCAAACGATTAGCGGCCAGATCAAGTTACTGGAAGAGGAGGTGGAGCAACCCTTATTCAATCGCGTCGGACGCAGGCTTGTCATGTCCGAAATGGGCGTTGTCGTCTACAAGTATGCCAACGAAATTTTCTCGATCGGCGGTGAACTGGTCAGTGTCGTCCGCGGCAACCAGGCCGGCGGACCGTCAATGCTCAGCGTAGGGATCGTCAATTCTCTGCCGAAATTGATTGCCGAGAGGATTGTGGCGCCTGCGCTGCAGAGCGAGCATCCGGTGAGAATTCGCTGCCAGGAGGCTTCGCTGGAGAAATTGCTGTCCGAACTCGCCATACACAGGCTCGATATTGTGCTTTCCGATCAGCCACTTCCAAGAGGACTCGGCTTGCGCGCCTACAATCATCGGCTGGGAGAAAGTGGCTTGTCGTTTTTTGCGCAACGTGCTTCGAGTCGCCGGTTCAGGGCGGGGTTTCCGAAGAGTCTCAATGATGCTCCGATGTTGCTGCCGTCTCCCAACTCCGCGTTGCGCCGACGTATGGAGGAATGGTTCGATCGCGAGGGAATTGCACCCCGTATCGTTGCTGAAATTGACGACAGCGCGCTGCTGAAGGCGTTTGGCGAGGCGGGTGCCGGGCTGTTTGCCGGCCCGTCGGTGATCGAAAAAGAGATTTGCCGGATGTACAGGATGTCCGTCGTTGGGCGGGCAGACGATATCAAGGAGCGTTTTTACGCCATATCACCCGAGCGGCGCCTGAAGCACGAATCCGTGGTGCTGATAACCGACACCGCCCGTGCGGACCTGTTTGAATCGGCGCGATCAGGCTGAAGGACGAGGCACGCTGCAAGGACTGGCCGGGCTGTCTGTCTGGTGCGCGACAGTACCTTTAGCAGCGATTTATGCAGCGGCAATGGATGCGGTGCACGGCAATATCCGTTTCGCAATCAGTCAGCTGCGTCGCGTGAACATTCGCGTTCACATCGTGCGAACGACCGTGGACCTGCTACAACTTAAAGTGATAGTGATGTAAGGCCGCAGCACCTATGCACTCCTCCGAAAATATCACTGGTATCCAGTTTCCTCGTACGGAGGATGGGCGGCGCAGCAGCAACGCCGCCAGTGAGGCAATTCTCGCCGCTGCCGTTCAGCAACTCGATCCGGCATTTTCGTCAGCAATTCGGTCGGAACGGAACTGGCGCAAAAATTACGGTCGTTACCTAGTCGATTTCGTGAAACTGGCGTTCGCTAATAGCGACAAAGCCACCGGACTGGTCAATAACGGGCTCAACGCTGTGCACGAGTCGTTCCGGTTTTTCCGTGATGGCGAGAGAATGACTGCGAGAGAGGCCATGCAAGGTCTGCGCGAGGAGATTTTTTACACTGGATGTATCGAGGGTAGCGGGTCGCATTCACGGACCCTCGAAGTACCGTACCGCGGCAAGCTGTTGCGTGACGATTACCTGCGTCGCCAAATGGATCAATGGGTAGCGGCTGGCATTATGGAACCGTCGGCTGCCACGGCAATTGCACAGGTCATCGCGCAGCCGCGGTGGCTGGACTTGAGAGACCAGTCTTTTGTTCTGCTCGGGGCTGCCGCCGAAATCGGTCCCGCCGAAAACCTGAGTAATTTGGGAGCCAATGTCATTGCGGTGGACCTGGACCGCCCGGAGATCTGGGAGACGTTGCTTCGGATTGCGCGCGCGGGGGCGGGGCGGATGCTGTTTCCGCTGAGAAAGCCGCAATCGGCTATTGCGGATGACGCGGGTCTGGCCGCAGCGGCCGGAAGCGATTTGTTAACAATGGCGCCCGAAATCCGAACCTGGCTGGCTTCGCTGGATCGCGCGTTTTGTGTCGGCGGCTACGCCTATCTCCACGGTCAGGATCATGTCCGCGTAGAGGTCGCGATGGACGCGATTATGGAAGACCTGGTGTCGCAGCGAAATGACGTTGCGCTGGCCTTTCTGCCTACCCCTAGCGACGTCTTCGTGATCCCCTATGCAGCGGCTGTTGCGGCTCGACGGAATTTCGCATCGACGGGGGTAAGCCGCTTGTGGCGCATGCCCCTCAGCGTCGTAAGTCGCGGCAGACTGTACGCGGCAAACGCGGCAACAGACGTGACCGACGCTCACGGCAATCGATACGGGCTTTACGACGGCGTTGTCCCTCAACAGGGGCCCAATTATGCGCTTGCCAAGCGAATCCAGAAATGGCGCGCGCTTTCGGCACGGGCGGCCGGGCACCGTGTGTCGGCCAATGTTGCACCTTCCACCGCGACAACTTCGGTTGTGTCACGGCCGCAGTTCAAGGCGGCGTATGCCGGCGCGGGGCATTACGGGGTGGAGGTTTTCGAACCCGCGACGAGCAACGCAATCATGACCGCATTACTCGTGCACGATCTGCGAAACGATGATTGTGCAGCCAACCCCTCGTTCGCGCTGTCGCATCCGCTTGAGCTATTTATGGATGGCGCCGTTCACGGCGGCGTCTGGCGTGCGGGATATCAGTTGCGATCGGTGCTCGAGATCGCTGCATTGAGAGGATTTATTTCTCCCACTTGACAATGGTTAGTTCAAGGCTGGGGTGGCGCGCTAAAATAACCTGGGCAACCGCGGGGTCGGTTTCCCCTCCCTGATCGCGCTGTGGCTGCTGCACAATTTACGGTTGCGACAACGGCTCTGGCCGACCGATTGCAGCGCCGGCGCTGCAGATTTATGCTGCGTTGGTAGTTTATTACGTAATCTGCTGTTGCCGCTCTCGCAAGATCTATCTCATCGTATCCATTGCCCGCGTCCAGGCCTCCAGCAGCACCGGATATTGAGCCAGCTTCTCCATTTGCTCTGCGGCCTTCTCCTGGAAGGCCTTGCCTTCGGCTCTTCGTTGCTTGGCAAGCTTCTGCACTTCCGCGGCGTCCGGGCGCGGAAGCTCGGCCATTTGTGCCGAGATTGCCGCAAGACGGCCACCCAATTCCTCGATCTTTGCCGCCGCCTTGTTAGCCGAAGCCTCGTCGGTCACGCCCTCGAGGACATTGACCATTGCGGTCATGACCGTCGTGTGTGCCTCGACGCCAGCTGCGTAAGAGTCAATGCTGCCGTCATCGCCGCCGCATGCCGCGACGATCAGGCCCCAACACAGAATTCCAAGGATTCGCCACATTCTTCTTCTCCTGAACGGCATAGACTAAAAGTAGCAGCCAACAAAATTTATGCAGAGATGACTATGTGGCGACGGCCCGTTGTCAACACGCGATGTCGCGGATGGCGGATTGTCGGTCGTCGGCCGATGGTTTAGGGAACTCTCTCCCTATTTTGCTAATCTCCTCGATTACCCGTGTAGCGGTTGTCAAAAAATGGGTCTATCATGTTTTCAGCGGGTAAAGAAGATCTTCTCGATTTTGAGGAGTGCGTTTTGAAGGTTACACGATCGCCTTCCGGCAGTACGGTTTCTGACGCGCGGTTAAGCGTGCCGTTTTCTCCAGATGTTTTTTTGATCCCACTGTTATTGGATTTGGACTCTCCTTAGGCACGTAGCAATTCGAATCGGACGCGGCGTCTGCAAAGGCTGTTCCTGTGGGAGGCCAAGGAGGCGGCAATGCGTGCGCGAGTTCATATTTTAGGCGCCTTTGGGATACCGGTTTCGCTCTTCCTTCTGTGTTTCGCGTCACCTGATGACGTGTCTGCTCAGAGCATTCTTTTTGAGGATGTATCGCAAGCCGCACGTATCGACAAGGTTACAACGTCTTACGGAGGCTCGTGGGGTGATGTTAACGGCGACGGACTTCCCGACTATTTTGCGAACAACCACGCTCGGCGAAATAGCATATTTGTCAATAACGGTAACGGCACATTCGCCGATCTGGCGCGGGAACTCGACGTTCTCGGTTATTGGGAAGATGCTGGCTCCTGGGAAGACACGCACGGCGGAAGCTGGGCGGACTATGACAACGATGGCGATCAGGATCTCCTGATTTCGACCGGAATTTGCTGTGATCCGCAGTTCTTCGAAAATATTGATGGTTTGCTCTATTACCGCTCGGTGGAAATGGGGTTTGGCGGTGACATTGACAAGGGTGGTCGAATGCCGGTTTGGTTTGACTCAGACGACGACGGCCTGCTCGAAACTCTAATTTTGTCATTCTACCCAGCGCCGCTGATGCAGCAGTCCGGGGGCGTATTCACCAAACTGCCGTGGGCCACCCTGCAGTGTAAAGACAATCAATACGGATTAATGATCGATTCAGATGATGATGGTCATCTCGATTTGATTTGCGTTCACAAGGGCGCGGACTTTGCCGCGCAGTCCTTCGATATTTCAAGTTCTCCGTTTCAGAATATCTCGGATCAGTTTCCCGAGGTTATAGGTGTAAATGAGGTAATTGCAGGCGACTTTGACAACAATCAAAGAACCGACCTGATTTTGTTGAAGGGTGCATTGCGCCCCTCGCAGGTCAAGGTGTTTGACGGGGACAGGATAGAAGCTCAATTCATTAATTACGACCGTGGGTTTAGTTTTCAGTCGTCCGGCGTTTTGACCGTGAATATCGACTGGAACAAGACATTTAACGGCTTCACGAATATATGGGTGGGGCAGGATGGCAATCATCCTGATACGGAACAAAATCTAATCCTGGATCCGAGTGATCCGGGGGTTTTCGGGGTAAGGCCATACGACCCCAAGACCTACCCGGAAATATATATTGGCTACGATCCTCTTACCCAGACCTGGGATTTTGACTTAAAAACGACCGTCTGGACCAGTGTCTACATCGATATACAGAGTTCGGATGCGATAACTGACCTTACCACCAGAGGCATAAGAGCGGTCGATCGGCCGATACGACCGGTAGTACTCTCTAACTTGCCTGGTGGATTCCAGGACGTGACCGCGACGAGCGGACTCGATGTTCCTCTTTCCTGCGTTAGTGGTGTGTCGGGCGATTTCGACAACGACAAGGATCGTGATCTTTATCTGGTGTGTCGCGGCGGGGTAGAGAACCTTGAGAACAGGATGTACCGTAACGACGGAAACTTCAATTTCACGCTGGTCGCCAACGAAGCGGGAGCAAATAGTCCGGTCGGGTCAGCCGTTTTTCACGGCAACGGTTCCAGCGAGGGAGTCACGGTGGCCGATTATGATGTCGATGGCAGGCTCGATATTTTTGCAATGAACGGCTTGAATTTGCGGCCGCATCGTCGAAATGGTGGCCCTAATCAGCTGTTTCGCAACATCTCTCCGCCGCGCCAATGGATCGAACTCGACTTGATTGGAACAGTCTCCAACCGCGATGCAATCGGTGCCATTGTGACGGCGACCTCCGGCGGAGTCACTCAAATGCGGGAACAAAGCGGACCCTATCATCGTTGGTCGCAAGACCATCAGCGCCTGCACTTTGGACTGGGAGACGACGCGACCGTTGATATTCGAATCGATTGGCCGAGTGGGGCGACGCAGTTCTTCGAAGATGTAGCGGCGGGCCAGTTGTATCGGGTCACCGAAAACGTAGGAATCGAGCCCTTCTCGCCGACTGGTGGAGGTGCTGACGAGCAGGAGTGTTTCGAGCCGTCGTATTCGAGTGCTTCTGAAGGTGGGATTTTCATCTGGGGAGATTGTGACGGTTCCGGCCGGTGGTTTATACGTGCCAGTTCGGGCGGCAGCACAACAACGGTTCGTTATGAGGGCATTATTGCTTCCAGCCTCGGTTTTGCGGACTTGCAGCCGTTCAGCTTTGAGAACGGGGACTCTCTCGTGAGCGAAGTAGGATCCACCCAGGCGGAATTTGTGATGAGAGCTATCAATGGTGGGCAGGACGGTGTGGACATGATCCTGGACGAAAGTTCAGAAACCTGTTTTGACCTTGTGGACTCGCCTCCAGGTGCCCAGGTGATGCTGGGCATTAACAAAACCCCGGTGAGTGTGCCGTTCGATCTGCGAACGCAGGAGGCTTGTGTAATCGACGGTCCGCCGCCACCGCCGCCACCGGTGGGTGGGGAATGTGGTCCGCCGGTACCGGCCTTTGATCCAGCCAGCGACGATGCGGTCGTCGTATGGAAGGATTGCAGCACAGACCGTTTCCATGTCCGTGCCGCTGCTGCAAACTGGACGCAATTCGCAGGTGAGGTTTCGTCGGACGGTACGCTCAGCGAGCTTCTTGGTGTGAGTCTCGAGTCAGCCGATTCAGTCGAATTAACCGCGGCGGGTCTGATAACGTTCCACTTGGGACTGAGACAGCCGTATTCTGATGGTTTTGACTTCACTGCCGATTGCAGTGATCTTTTGACCCTGACGGTTGGTTCGTCGGCTGGTGCGTCGATCTTAGTCGGCTCGGACCGGAGTCCGGCGAGTTCTCCCCTAATACTGTCTGATCTGCCGTTGTGCAATTAGGGTAGAAGAAATACCTCTCAGTAGGTTCATTGGCCGGGTTATTGGCAGCCGGCCAATTGGCCTTCGGGTATCTAGACAGGAGGTGTACGCAATATTTGTGGATATTCTGGATTTGCGGCCGCTGCGTTAGCCGAAGCCTCGTCGGTCACGCCCTCGAGGACATTGACCATTGCGGTCCTGGCCGTCGTGTGTGCCTCGACGCCAGCTGCGTAAGAGTCAATGCTGCCGTCATCGCCGCCGCATGCCGCGACGATCAGGCCCCAACACAGAATTCCAAGGATTCGCCACATTCTTCTTCTCCTGAACGGCATAGACTAAAAGTAGCAGAGAGTAAGCATTGTGCTGAGGTGGCTCGGCGTGTGAGGTTCGCGCGAGCACAGCGAAGTACCGGTTGAGGGCTCGCGGGACCAGGTCCCCGTTAGATCTGCGAGATGCTGCAAGCGGTAGACCGGGCTTCGCGATACTTGTTGACTGGCGGCCGAATCGTCGTTGGCAGGTCGCGGAAACGGCGCCAAATCGGGATTAACATTTATTGATTGACACTGATGCGATCGCGCCACGAATGCATTTTCCAGGGGTCCGTTCGGGGCGTTGCCGCGCCTCGGAAACATGACGGTTGTCGATGCTTGGTAGCGGGGCTGTTGGTGATCACCGGCACGGTAGTGCAGGCTATTGTTTCGTTGAAACAAATGCGAAGACGGGTCGAGATGCGTTGCTTTACAAGCCCGATCGCATCGCGCTAATTTGGTAGCCGCTGGATGCATGTTGCTGATAGCGCAATTGCGGCAATTTTTATCTCGGACGACCGGCCGGCACGGGGTTGCGCGGATTTGCAGGTCCTCGGCGTGAATACGCCGCGACTTGTATCGAATGTCGGAACGCCTCCCATCGACGGGGAGCCGTGAGACTATCCTGGCCGATGCGGCCCGGGCCACGACCCGATCAGATTGATCGCCGGCAGTTGTAACGCGGCTGCGGCTACGTGCTCCTTCCGTATCGAAATCATCTTCTCTAGGGTACGGCGCCTCCGCTTCATCGCGGGGTTTCCTCTAACCGGAGTTGAAGAATGGGAAAATTTCGCATCACCCGTGGACCCGTTTTCGGGTAGCCCCTAACGTAAGCTAACCTATTCGGAGTATGGCGCGAACTACCATGCAATCGGGCCAAGTGCCCACTCTGTTGCCGGGGCACTCGTTCGGTAAGGCTGCCATAAGGTATCCCGGAATCCGCTGATCATCCGCACGCGGAAACGATTATTGGGGGTCTCGCACAGGACTGAATCCGTCGGGCCTGGATCAGAATCGTGGATTGAAGCAGCGAGAGATCGATCTGTTCACTACACTCAGCAGAACAGATATTTTGACCGAAACGGAAAAGCTAATGAAATCCAGACCAGGGTTGCCAACAAGACTTTCAGTCGTTTTCGCTTCCATCCTGGCCGGGTTCGCTGCCGTCGCCAGCGACGTGTTGCCCACTCAGCAACAGGTAGCGCGGGTAAATGGCGTCGTCCTCGTTCATCAGCGTCAGGCCGCTGCGTTAATGACAATTCCCCATGTGGTCGCCAGCGGCGTCGGTCTCGATTCCAAGGGCGAACCAGTCATAAAGGTCTTGGTTACCAGCGAAGACGCCGTGACGCCGCAAAGTATCGACGGCGTGCGCGTGCACAAGGAGTTGAGCAATCGAATCGTGGCCTTCCGCGGACCGACCTGTGAAACGTCCGGAAACAACATCTGTAGCACCAGCGAACGCTGGCCAGTGCCGGTGCCCATCGGGGTATCCGTGGGCCACCCCGCAGTGACGGCCGGCACGTTGGGTGCTCGTGTAACTGACGGCAGCAACGTCTTTATATTAAGCAATAATCACGTCATTGCTGATCTGAATCTGGCGGTCTTTGGTGATGGCATCGTGCAACCCGGGTCATTGGACGGTGGGGCAAACCCGGATGACGTTATTGCCACGCTTTTCGACTTCGAGCCCCTAGATTTTGTCGGACCGAACACGATCGATGCAGGAATAGCGCTGTCGAGCGCCGACGAAATCGGCTTTGCAACGCCAACTGGTCAATTCGGCTCGGTCGCCGGGTACGGTACCCCGAGTTCCACGCTGCACCCGGCTTACGGGATTGCCGATTCAATTGGCGATGAGAATCTGGGGCTGCTTCTTGGCGCAGCGGTGCAAAAAGTCGGCCGGACGACACGTTTCACCAGCGGCAGCGTCAACACTATTAATGCCTCGGTCTCCGTCTGCTACGACGCGCCGCAATGCTCTCAGGTTGCGATGTTTGTCGATCAGATCATTATCGGGCCTGCCGGATTCAGCGCCGGCGGAGATTCGGGCTCACTCATTGTCGGTGACGATGGACTCAACCGGGGAGTGGGGCTCCTGTATGCCGGCAGTGACACAGTCACCATTGCAAATCGCATTGATCTGGTTCTGACTCGTTTTAACGTCAGCATCGATGATGGTTCGGCGGGCGGGGCGATTTGCCCTGCACCGGTCTGCGACAACGCGGACACGGGTTTCAACACGGTGGGTTCATGGGCCAGTTCGAGCCGGTGGCCGGGTTACTACGCCAGCGACTATGCGCATGACAAGCGCTCGGGCAAAGGCGGCAAGACGGCGAGCTGGACTTATGCTGTCGCGGCCAACGGCAGTTATGACGTTGCGGCGCAGTGGTCGGCGGCATCCAACCGCGCGTCGAGTGTGCAGTACGTGTACTCGGTCGACGGCGGTGCGCCGCAGGACTGTGGTGCACCGGTGGACCAGCGTGCGAACGGTGGTCAGTTCAATGGGCTGTGCACGGTTGCAGGGCTGGTTGCGGGATCGACGTTGACCATCAGCCTGCGCAATGACTCCGCCGGTTTCGTGATTGCCGATGCGGTACGGATCGAGCTGGGTGGCAATGGCAATTCGCCGCCGATGGCGGAGTTCACTACCGGCCAGCAACCGGGGACGCTGACGATCGATTTTGACGGCAGTGGTTCGGATGATCCGGATGGCAGCATCGTCAGCTACGACTGGGACTTCGGCGACGGGACGTTTGGCACGGGAGTGGCGCCATCGCATACGTATGCGGCAGCGGGCAGTTACGACGTGAGCCTGACGGTGACCGATGACCGGGGCGCGACGGATGGTGTGGCGCAGATGGTGGCAGTGCAGCCGGCGGGCGGGGCGGTTTGCCCGGCGCCGGTCTGCGACAACGCGGACACGGGTTTCAACACGGTGGGTTCATGGGCCAGTTCGAGCCGGTGGCCGGGTTACTACGCCAGCGACTATGCGCATGACAAGCGCTCGGGCAAAGGCGGGAAGACGGCGAGCTGGACCTACGCCATCGCGGCCAACGGCAGTTATGACGTTGCGGCGCAGTGGTCGGCGGCATCCAACCGCGGCGTCGAGAGTGCAGTACGTGTACTCGGTCGACGGCGGTGCGCCGCAGGACTGTGGTGCACCGGTGGACCAGCGTGCGAACGGCGGTCAGTTCAATGGGCTGTGCACGGTTGCAGGGCTGGTTGCGGGATCGACGTTGACCATCAGCCTGCGCAATGATTCCGCCGGTTTCGTGATCGCCGATGCGGTACGGATCGAGCTGGGTGGCAATGGCAATTCGCCGCCGATAGCGGAGTTCACTACCGGCCAGCAACCGGGGACGCTGACGATGGATTTTGACGGCAGTGGTTCGGATGATCCGGATGGCAGCATCGTCAGCTACGACTGGGACTTCGGAGACGGGACGTTTGGCGCGGGTTTTGCGCCCTCGCACGCGTATGCCGCGGCGGGCAGTTACGACGTGAGCCTGACGGTGACCGATGACCAGGGCGCGACCGACGGTGTGACGCAGATGGTCACAGTGCAGCCGGCAGGCGGGGCGGTTTGCCCTGCACCGATCTGCGACAATACGGATACGGGCTTCGCAACGGTGGGTTCGTGGGCCATGTCGGCGCGGTGGCCGGGTTACTACGCCACCGACTATACGCATGACAAGAGGGCGGGCAAGGGCGGCAAGACGGCGAGCTGGACCTACGCCATCGCGGCCAACGGCAGTTATGACGTTGCGGCGCAGTGGTCGGCGGCATCCAACCGCGCGTCGAGTGTGCAGTACATGTACTCGGTCGACGGCGGTGCGCCGCAGGACTGTGGTGCACCGGTGGACCAGCGTGCGAACGGCGGTCAGTTCAACGGGCTGTGCGCGGTTTCAGGGCTGGTTGCGGGATCGACGTTGACCGTTAGCCTGCGCAATGACTCCGCCGGTTTCGTGATTGCCGATGCGGTGCTGGTAACCATCCGGTAGAAGAAGTGGCGGGAACGGTGCAGCGGGCGCGTGGCAAGGAGTGCTGAACACTGATCCTGACGCGCTGTCGCAATACCTCGATCGCTTTGTGGGTAAGGCCTATTCCCGCGGTATCTGCTACTGAGCGGCCGCATCGCGGTCGTCCTCGGCGGGCGCTACCCATCAGACATGCAGACGCGCGACTCAAGGTCCTCGGCGCTTTTTTGAGCATGACTTGTGGCAGGGCTCGTCGGGGTCCGCGTGGGCGATGGGGAACGAATTGCGGCCCTGGCGGCCGCGAGGCCTTGCATCAATTTGCTGGACCGCTGCAGCAGCACTTTTCGCTCCCCGGATGCGGCGCCGATTGGCGTGCCGGATCATTTGTCACTGGATTGACGTTCGCAATAGGTAAGCATCGACGCAAGATCGGGGACAGACACGCCCGCCCTGTTCCGGCGACAGATCAAAAAGGTCGAAAACTTTATTTCTCGACTGTGTCATTGACGGAGGAGTGTGCAAGGCGGCGCAGAGTAGAAATCTTGGTCCGTGTTGACTACGATTATTAGTGACTATTCCAGTCGCGAGACTCAGCATCGACAGGAGGAAGTCATGGGTCTTTTAGGTAGTCTTTTCTCGAGCAAGCCGGATTTCCCGGCCATCGATCAGAACAGCGCGGCGGCCTCGCGTGTCGCCCAGGTCGAAAAAGAGCTGGATCAATTAGCAGACCAGGTAAAGGATCGTCTTGAAATTGTTCCGTCGGAGCATGCCGCCTACGTTTTCATCGGCAAACCGCCGAAGAAATTCGGCTTGGCATGGATTCACGACGGCAAGATCAGCGGCCTGAATACTCTGGTTGAAGAGCATGGCTTGAAACCCCTCGAAGTGGAAAAATTGCTGGACCAGCTGCGGCGAGCCTATGAGCGTAACGCAAACGTGAACCGGTACTGTGCGACCGTGCACGACCGCGACGTCGTCGTCACGCCCTCGGCCACGCTCGAGAAGGAAGTGCACGAGATCATCGACAAGGTCGTGCACCACTAATCTGCCACGGATGGCACTCGCAGGCCGGGCTGGACGTGGCGCCAGCCGGGACGGGGAAGTGTGGCCGGATTGCGTCGCTGGATTCAATCCCGCGTTTAGATTTTCCATATGAGCGACGCCCCCCGAGTTTCTGCGTTTGCAATGAAATGACCTTGCGAGGAACTGCCAGAAACCGGAAGGATTCGAAATGGATGACTGGAATTGGCGCTCCCTAGGGGACTCGAACCCCTGTTTTCGGCGTGAGAGGCCGACGTCCTAGGCCACTAGACGAAGGGAGCGCGGAACTGGTGGGCGATGCCGCCCGACAGGAAGGCTGCTATTATACGGCGCCATTAACTTAGCTCAAGTGGTATAGAAGTTTGCAAGGAGAGTCCCAGCCGCCCGGTCACGACTGGACCCGCCCCGCCAAGGTAATCCCCCGGCCCGAGCACAGCGTCTCGCGGGCCAATATCTCGAAACCTGCTTTGAAGGTGCTTTACCGGCTGAAGAGTTCGGGATATCAGGCATTCCTGGTCGGCGGCGGTGTCCGCGATCTGTTGTTAGGCCGCGAACCCAAGGATTTCGACATCGTTACCGATGCCAGCCCCGATGAGGTGCGGCAGTTGTTTCGCAATTGCCGGCTGATCGGACGGCGCTTTCGCCTGGCGCATGTCCGGTTTGGCCGCGAGATCATCGAAGTCGCGACGTTTCGCGCGCGTGCCGACATCCACGAGGAAGAGGACAGCGATCATGTCCGCGACGTGGGTGGACGGATTCTGCGCGACAACGTCTATGGCGATATCGATCAGGATGTGTGGCGCCGCGACTTCACCGCCAATGCCCTCTATTACAACATCGCGGATTTCTCGATCTGGGATTATTGCGACGGCGCCGCGGATGTCGCAGCCGGTACCCTGCGGCTGATTGGTGATCCGGAAGTACGCTATCGCGAAGACCCGGTGCGTATGCTGCGTGCGGTTCGGTTCGCGGCGAAGCTCGGATTCCGTATCGATGCCGAGACCGAAAAGCCGTTGTCTGAGCTGGGCGGTCTGCTCGACGATGTGCCGCCGGCGCGGTTGTTCGAGGAAATCCTGAAGCTGTTCCAGTCGGGGCATGCGCTAGCCTCTTTCGAACACCTGCGCCACTACGACCTTTTTCGTCATCTTTTCCCGAGTTCCGATCGCGAACTGGGGCTTGAGGACGCGGATTCGTTCCGCCATCTGCTGACCCACGGCCTGGCGAATACCGATGCCAGAGTTGCGGAGCGCAAGCCAATAACGCCGGCGTTTTTATTCGCGGTCCTGTTGTGGGGTCCGATCAGTCGCGCCGCAAAAGCCCACGTCGCGGAGGGCTCCAATCTGGTGATGGCGTTATCGGCGGCCTGCGACGAAGTTATTGTCCGACAGCAATCGAAAATCTCCGTGCCGCGCAGATTCACCACCCCGATGAAAGACATCCTGTGCATGCAGCCGCGCTTCGAAAGGCGTCAGGGTGGCCGTGCGATGCGACTGCTGGCGCATCCACGATTTCGCGCAGCCTACGATTTCCTGCTGCTTCGGGCCGAGGCCGGTGAGGTCGAACAGGAACTCGCGGACTGGTGGACCCGGCTGCAGGAACTGGACCCGGAAGAGCAAAGGCGAGAGGTGCTGGGCAACGAACGGTCGGGTAGCCGCCGTCCGCGCAAGCGCCGCCGGCGCCGTTCCGGCGGCGGTGACCAGAAAAATGCCTGATCTTGCCTGGCTGCCGGCTCATGTCGGGCTGGGGAGTAATCTCGACAATCCGACTCGCCAGGTGCACAGTGCGATCGAACGCCTGCACGGGCTGGCGGACACACGATTAGTAGGGGTGTCTCCGCTTTATCGCAGCGCGCCGATGGGTCGCGCGGATCAGCCACACTATATTAATGCGGTTGCGGCGCTGCTCACGCGCCTTGACGCCGCGGATTTTCTTGATTCGCTAGTCGAGATCGAAGCCGCGATGGGCCGCGTTCGCAATGGTGAAAAGTGGGGACCGAGGATTATCGATCTGGACCTGCTTGTGTTCGGACAGAGCGAACTGGACGAGCCCGGCTTGCAGGTCCCGCATCCGGGCATTTCGAGGCGCAACTTTGTCTTGTATCCTTTGCGCGACCTGGCGCCCGAGTTATGGGTGCCGGGGCAGGGCCGGGTTGCGACGCTTGCCGGCGCCTGCGACCGTGACGGTATAGAACGCATAGGCTGAGTCGAATGCCTGACAATCACTATCGATATGTCGTCGTCGAGGGGCCGATTGGCGTCGGCAAGACCAGTCTGGCGCGGCGGCTCGCCCAGAGTTTTGGCAGTGAGCTGCTTCTGGAGGAGCCGGAAGACAATCCGTTTCTGGCCCGCTTCTACGAAGATCCGCGCGGCGCGGCGTTGCCGGCGCAGTTGTTTTTTCTGTTCCAGCGCGCGCGGCAAATGGAGCAACTGCGTCAGAGTGACATGTTCGAACAGGTTCGGGTCGCGGATTTTCTGCTGGATAAGGACCGCCTGTTTGCCGAACTTACGCTCGATGCCGACGAGCTGGGTCTGTACGAACAGATTTTTTCGAAGCTGGCGATCGATGCGCCGGATCCGGACCTGGTGGTCTATTTGCAAGCGCCCGCAGATGTGCTGATGCGCCGCATTGCGCTACGCGGTATCGCGCATGAACAGCGTATACAGCGCGACTATTTAGAGGCGTTGATGGAATCGTATGCGCGATTCTTCCACCAGTACGATCGCTCGCCGCTGCTGATTGTCAATACGACGGACATCGACCCGGTCAACAACGCCGCTGATTACCAGTTGCTTTATGAGCGCATCATGGAGGTGCGCAGCGGGCGTCATTACTATAATCCGTCGACTGGCGCACTGGCCTGAAGCCGGCGCGCATATTGCAGTCGCGCCAACCTTGGGCCAAGCTTGTCGGCCCGCCAAGGAGCAAGCATGTACGCACAATTACAACAACGCGGCTCACCGCGGCCCCCGGTCAATGTTTCGACCCTGCAGAAGATGAAAGCGGAGGGTGAGAAAATTACCAGCCTGACCGCGTATGACGCGAGCTTTGCAGCACTGGTGGATGAGGCGGAAGTCGACGTGGTCCTGGTAGGCGACTCGCTGGGAATGGTCATACAGGGGTATGACACCACGGTGCCGGTTACCGTCGAGGACATTATCTACCACAGCCGCGCGGTCAGCCGCGGCCTGGCCCGCCCGTTGCTGATGGCCGATATGCCGTTTATGAGCTATTCGACACGCGAGCAGGCGCTGGCAAACGCGGTGCGCATGATGCAGGAAGGCGGCGCACAGATGGTCAAACTCGAGGGCGGTGCCGGCCAGGTCGAAATCGTCGCCTACCTCGCGAGTCACGATATACCGGTGTGCGCCCATCTGGGACTCAAGCCACAGTCAGTGCACAAGATTGGCGGGTTCAAGGTGCAAGGTCGGGAGGGCGCTGCCGCGGAGCAGATGCGCGCTGATGCGCGGGCGCTGGAGGCGGCTGGTGCCGATGTCCTGTTACTCGAGTGCATTCCGTCGGATCTGGGCGCGCAAATTACTTCGGACGCGCATGTGCCGGTGATCGGTATCGGTGCAGGGCCCGATGTGGATGGCCAGATACTGGTGATCTACGACATCCTTGAACTGACGCCGGGACGCAAACCGCGATTCGTTCAGAACTTCATGAGCAGTACGGGCAGCCCGATGGAGGCATTGCGCGCCTACGTCGCCGCCGTCAAAAGCGGCGAATATCCGGCCGAAGAGCACTGTTTCGCCTGACCAGGGGCATTCGGCATGCAGACCGTATCCGCAATTACTCCGCTCCGCGCACAGCTAAAGTCCTGGCGGCTTGCTGGGCAGAGTATTGGTTTCGTGCCGACGATGGGGAATCTGCATGCCGGCCATCTGACACTGGTGCAGTTGGCCCGCGACCGTGCCGATCGCGTAGTCGTCAGCGTGTTCGTCAACCCGACGCAGTTCGGGCCGGCCGAGGATTTTGCCGGATATCCGCGCACGCTGGATGAGGACAAACGACTTCTCGTTGCCGAGGGAGTCGATATGTTGTTTGCCCCGACGGTGAACGATATGTACGACGATGGCGAGGCCCACGCTGCAAGGATCGAAGTGCCGGGCATGTCCGATATTTTGTGCGGCGCGGTGCGGCCGGGTCATTTCTCGGGCGTTGCCACTGTCGTGGCCAAGTTGTTCAACATCGTCCAGCCCGACCTCGCGGTTTTCGGCGAAAAGGACTTCCAGCAACTGCTGGTCATCCGCAAACTGACCTCCGATCTGAACTTCCCGATCGAAATCCTCGGAGCGCCTATTGGACGCGAGGCCGACGGGCTTGCATACAGCTCGCGCAATCGCTATCTGACCGAGTCTGAACGCAAGAAAGCGCCTTTGCTGCGAAAGATACTCGCGGATGTTGCGGACTCTCTCGGAAGCGCCCGGAGTGACTACCAGGCGTTGCAGAAGAATGCGATCGAGGCGCTGGTGGCGGTGGGATTCAGGCCGGACTATCTTGAGATACGTGAGGCCTCGGACCTGCGTCTGCCGGGCCCGGACAGCGAGGACTTGATTGTGCTTGCAGCGGCCTATCTGGGCAAGGCGCGGCTGATAGACAACATTCGCTTGAATCGTTCCTGATTTTTGCGTCGCGTCAGTCAGAGACGCAATTTCTTCCCTTGAGCTTGGCGCGATAAAGCGCCGCGTCGGCGTTGTTCAATAACGTCTCCAGCGTATCGCCGTCAACCATTTGCGCGGCGCCGATGGAGACCGTTATCGGTGGTTCGCCCGCGAGTTCGGTGCTGGTGCTGGTTTCGATCTTGTTTCGCACCCGTTCGGCGGTTTTCAATGCCTCGGCCAGCACGGTATCCGGCAGCAGGACGGCAAACTCATCGCCGCCGAAACGGGCAATCAGATCGTCCGGGCGGAAATAGTTGCGCAGGCTGTCCGCCACGTGACACAGGGCATGATCGCCGGCGAGATGCCCGAAACGATCATTGAAGCGTTTGAAATGATCGACGTCTACCATGATCAGGCAGCCATCGCCGTTGTTTCTTTGCAGCCGGTTAAGGCGGCGCCGGAACATATCTTCCAGCCAGTGACGGTTATACAAGTCCGTCAGGGCGTCGCGTACGGCATTGCGCTCGAATTCGCGCAGGATGTCGACACTGTCGACGATGACATCGTTATCCTGACGCACGCGTTCGGACAGCTGCACCAGCAGATTGCGGGCAAATGCATGCGAGGCGTCCACCAGTTCCCACAGCAGGCCGTGACGGATAACCATCACGTGAGTTGGTTCGGCGGCTACCACGTGCGCAGACGGGTCCTTGTCTTCGATGATCGACATCTCTCCGGCGCAAGCACCGGTTTCCAGCAGCGTCAGGGGTGCGCTTTCCGGGGAGTCGAGATGCACTCGTAGTTTGCCGGACAGGACGACAAACACATCCCTGTTGGGCTTGTCGGGATCAATCAGCACCTCACCGGCGGCAAGATCGCGGCGCGAGGTCCGTTCGAGATAGGGCAGGACGACATCGGGATCGACGTCGGTGAATAGCCGTAATCCGGTAAGAAAGCCGGCGTCGCATTTGCGAACGACAACACTCATCCACGGGCCTCATTTACGCCCGCCGGGCTCGCCATGGTTGCGAGTCCGCGCGCGCAGTAGCGGCGGTAAATTGCTGTTTGCCGGTTTCTTGACATAAGCCGAAAACCCCTCCCTGCAAGTCGGCCTTACAAGCCCCAAGCAGACATAATCCGTGACGCTAAACATACGCGTCACGCAATTGAAATAACTTGGATCAGTTCTCAGTTTTCAGGTTGGATTCTTGCCCGCCGTGCTGCCGCAATGCCCATTCGACGTGCTCCCGCACCAGAGCGGACGGGAAATCCATGCGCTCGCGCAACGCGGTGACAGCGGACGATGATCCACTCGAGTTGCCAAGCGCCACCGCAAGATTTCGCAGCCACCGCACATATCCGATACGGCGGATAGCGCTGCCCTCGGTTTTTGCCAGGAACTCGCTTTCGTCCCAGCCAAATAACTCAATCAGCCCTGCATCATCGAGACCGTGGCGCACGGCAAAGTCCGGTTCGGCGGCCACCCTGGCGAATTTGTTCCACGGACAGACCAGCTGGCAATCATCGCAACCATAGATCCGGTTACCGATCGCTGTGCGAAACTCCTCGGGAATGCTGCCCTTTAGTTCTATGGTCAGGTACGAGACGCAGCGCCGTGCGTCCAGTTCGTAGGGCGCCACGATAGCGCGAGTGGGGCAGATATCGATGCAGGCCCGGCAACTTCCGCAATGCTCGCCCGGTGGCGTGTCGGCATGAAGAGGAATGTCGGTGTAGATTTCGCCGAGGAAAAACCACGACCCGGCCTCACGGCTCAACAGGTTGGTGTGTTTGCCGATCCAGCCGAGCCCGGCATTGCGCGCGAGCGCTTTTTCGAGAACCGGCGCGCTGTCGACAAATACGCGGTGGCCAAATTCACCATAGTTTTCGCCGAGTCGGCGCGCCAGGCGCCGCAGCCGCCCGCGCAATACCTTGTGATAGTCGCGCCCGAGCGCGTACCGTGACAGATACGCCTTGTCGCGGTCGGCCAGTACGCTCCAGGCGTCCCGGGCTTCAGGCTGGTAGTCCATCCTGGCGCAGATCACGGAAATCGTCTCCGGCACAAGTTGTGCCGGCTGCGAGCGGCGTTTGCCATGACGCTCCATGTAGCTCATTTCGCCGTGGCGGCCGAGTTCGAGCCAGCGCTCGAGGTATTTTTCGTCTTCGCGCAGGTCGACGCTGGCGATGCCGACTGCCTGAAAGCCCAGTTCCTCGCCCCAGGTTCGAATCAGCTTGGGAAGCTCTCGCTTTGCGTCCGGCATTGGTCCTCGCTGTTTGAGTCCACTTGGGTGACAGCTGGAAAGTATAATGGCGGTAATGACGAACCTGCCTACAAAACTTCATAGTGCCGCTGAAGTCCGCGAGCTTGACCGCGCGGCGATCGAAGAGGAGCGGATTCCCGGGTACGCATTGATGGAGCGTGCTGGTGAAGCGGCTTTTGCCGTGATGTCCGCGGCGTGGGCGGATGCCCGCAAGCTCGTTGTCGTCTGCGGCGCGGGCAACAACGCCGGGGATGGCTATGTGCTTGCGCGGATCGCGAGTCGCCAGGGTGTCGCCGTGTCCGTCATTGCGCTCGTCGATCCGGCCAGGCTTACCGGTGATGCGGCCCGCGCGTATGCCGATTTCGAGCAGGCCGATGGCGTGGCGCTAGGCTGGGACGCGGCGCTGCTTGAGGATGCCGATGTCGTGGCGGACGCAATTCTCGGAACCGGGTTGGATCGCGAACTGGGTGGCCAGTTTCGCGCAGCGGTGTCCGCGATCAATGGAAGCGGGGTGCCGGTCATTGCGCTGGACATACCCTCGGGGCTGCATGCCGACAGTGGCGCCGTGATGGGTATTGCAGTTCGCGCGCACCACACGGTCACTTTCGTCGGCCTCAAGGTCGGGTTCTATGTCGGTGCCGGACCCGACCATGTCGGCCGGCTGCATTTCGCCGGTCTCGGTATCCCGCAACGGATTCTTGCTCAGGTGCCGGCCCAGGCCGAACGCCTCCAGCGTGATCAGTTTGCCGATCTGTTGGCGCCGCGCGGGCGCAGCGCTCACAAAGGCGATCATGGTCGCGTCCTGATCGTCGGTGGCGGGCCCGGGATGGCCGGTGCGGTGCGCCTGGGCGGCGAGGCGGCATTGCGTGGCGGTGCCGGGCTGGTCACGATCGCGACCCACCCGGACCATTGTGCGGCGATCGTGGCCGGACGCCCTGAGCTGATCTGCCGGGGAGTTACCGGCGCGGCGGAGCTGGGACCGCTACTGGCACAGGCCGACATTGTCGCTGTAGGTCCGGGTCTGGGGCAGTCCGAGTGGGCCCGGTCGGTCTTCGCTGCGGTCATCGAGAGTGGGTCGCGCCTGGTCATTGACGCGGACGGGCTCAATCTCCTGGCGGCTGGTCCGCGTCGCTCTGGGCACTGGATCCTGACCCCGCACCCCGGCGAGGCGGGCAGATTGCTCGGCATAGGGCCGGCCGCGGTTCAGCAGGATCGGATCACGAGCGCTCGCGAACTCGTCAACAGGTATGGTGGCGTCGCGGTATTGAAAGGCGCGGGCAGTATCGTCACGGACGAATCCGGTGGCGTCAGGATTTGCGATCGCGGTAATCCCGGTATGGCAACAGCGGGTATGGGCGACGTTCTGACGGGAGTGATCGCCGCCCTGGCGGCCACGATTGACGACCTGTCTCGCGCCGCGGCGCTCGGCGTGCTTGCTCATGCTGCTGCGGGAGACCTGGCGGCAGCAAGAGGCGGCGAGCGCGGGATGATGGCGGGTGATCTGATGGAGCCGCTGCGCGAATGGCTGAATCGGCGCGGTTGACCAGAGCGCTTGGCGCCGAGGCCGACACCGAGGTGCTCGGGTCGGAGCTCGCCGCGGCCATGACGGGAGTGGCGCATGCGCGGCCAGTTCTGATTACGCTGACTGGTCCGCTCGGGGCGGGAAAAACCACGCTGGTCAGAAGTTTTCTGCGCACTCTTGGTCACCGGGGTGCCGTCCGGAGTCCCACTTACACCCTTGTCGAGATTTACGATTTCGCGACATTTAGCGTGGCCCATCTCGATCTGTACAGGCTCGGCGACGCCAGTGAGCTCGAATTTCTCGGCTATCGGGATTTCAGCGAAAGCGGCTGGGTCTGTCTCGTCGAGTGGCCGGAGCGTGCCGCCGGGGCGCTGGGCAGGGCGGACCTCGCAATAGCCCTCGATTACCAGGGATCGGGCCGAAACGTGACGCTTTCCGCTCAGGCGCCGTGGGGCGAGGCCGTCATTGCGCTGTTGACCGGCGCGGCTGGCTCAATTGATCAGGATTTTTCACCCGGTATCTAGGTTGTAGACGTATCCATATAATTTAGAAGCAGAAACTATTGCCAAATGACCAGAATAGTGGGTACATTATGGCATCGTGCCCGGCCAGCTCCGGGCATCCGGGGATACGAGAACAACAACGACTAATATGTCACGTTACGCAACGATTCTGCTGGGTCTCATCTGGGTAGGCTGCGCTGCCGCAGCTCCTGTAGAGGTTCATAGCGTCCGCTTGTCGGATGCGCCGGACAAGACCCGGGTCGTGCTCGACCTGAGCGGGCCCGTCAGCCACAAAATTTTCTCTTTGTCGGGGCCGGATCGCGTGGTCATCGATGTTGTGGCTACCCGCATTGACCGCGGCCGGGTGGCGATCCCAGCGCCAACAGGCAGCGTGAGCCGCATCCGTACCGGCACCAAGGATAACGGCGATTTGCGGGTCGTGCTGGATCTGACCGGGTCGGTCAAGGCAAAGAGTTTTGTCGCGCGGCCGGGGGCCTCGAGCGGTCACCGCCTCGTGATCGACCTGGTGCACGCGGAATCCGGGCCGCGCAGCCCGCAGGCGGCTGCGGTGAAGAAGGTGCGGACGTTGCCGCAAACGGGGCGTGACCTCGTCATCGCGGTCGACGCGGGACACGGCGGCAAGGACCCCGGCGCAAGCGGCCGTCATGGCACACGGGAAAAAGACGTCACGCTGGCGATCGCGCGCAAACTGAAACAACAAATCGATGCTCAGCCCGGGATGCGGGCGGTGCTCGTTCGTGACGGCGACTATTTCGTCAATCTCTACGATCGGATGGAGCGCGCGCGGCAGTTGCAGGCAGACCTGTTCGTGTCGATTCATGCGGACGCTGCCGAAAATCGGCGAGTGCGCGGATCTTCGGTCTACGTGCTGTCAAAACGCGGCGCCAGTAGTGAGGCGGCGAAACGCCTGGCGCAGCGCGAAAATGCCGCGGACCTGGTAGGTGGCGTCTCGCTGTCCGATAAGGATGACGTGTTGGCCAGTGTTTTGCTGGATCTCTCGCAAAACGCTGCGATAAGCGCGAGCACCAGTGTTGGCGAGAAAGTTCTCGCAGAACTCGGCAAAGTCGGCCGGGTTCACCAGAGCAAGCTGCAATCCGCCAACTTTGTCGTACTCAGATCGCCGGATATTCCGTCGATCCTGGTTGAGACGGCGTTTATTTCAAACTCGCAGGAAGAGAAGCGTCTGCGCGACAAGAGCGAACAGACTCGCTTCGCAAGCTCGATTCTGCTCGGTATCAAAGCCTACTTCAACGACAACCCGCCACCGGGGACATTGCTCGCGCAATCGTCCGGCCAGTCCGGCGCAGGGTCGGTCAAACACGTGATTTCGCGCGGCGACACATTGTCGGGTATCGCTGATCGCTACAATGTCAGCATGACCCGGTTGCGCCAGACCAACGGGCTGAGAAACGACCGTATTCGCGTCGGCCAGATTCTGACGATCCCGGCCAGCTGACCCGCACCAGCCATTCGCTGGAAACGACTTCGGGGCTGCGGCATCATGCCGTATTCCGCATCGCCGATGATCCAGCCTCCCCATGACTATTCGTGAACTCCCGGCTCAACTGGTCAACCAGATCGCTGCTGGCGAGGTAGTCGAGCGACCGGCATCGGTGCTGAAAGAGTTGATGGAGAACAGTCTCGACGCCGGGGCCGGTCGGATCGAGGTCGAACTGGGTCAGGGCGGCATCAAGCTTGTCCGGGTCAGAGACGATGGCGCGGGCATCCCGGCACCGGAGCTGGCGCTGGCAGTGGCGCGCCATGCGACCAGCAAGATTTCATCGCTCGATGATCTCGAGCATGTGGTGAGTCTCGGATTTCGCGGCGAGGCACTGCCGAGCATTGCTTCGGTCTCCCAGCTTGAATTGGCCTCGCGGACCGAAGCTGACGAGCGGGGGTGGGCCATACGCTGTTCGCAGGGCGTGGTTTCCGCCCCGGAGCCGGTCGCGCATGCGCGGGGGACGACGGTAACCGTTCGCGATCTCTTCTTTAACACCCCGGCGCGACGCAAGTTTCTGCGCACTGAGCGCACCGAATTCGGTCACGCAGAGCGGGTGTTCAAACGCATTGCCCTTGGCCATTTCGATGTCGAGTTTCGTTTGCGCCATAACCAGCGCGAAGTGCTGCATTTGTCCGCGGCGAACAGCGACGAGGCGCGTCAGCGGCGGATTGCGCGGGTACTCGGCGATGGGTTTGCCGGTAACTGCATGGCGGTCGAACACAGCGCGGCGGGGTTGACCCTTAGCGGGTGGCTTGGGCTGCCCACCAGTTCGCGCAGCCAGCCGGACATGCAATATTTCTACCTGAACGGTCGAATGATCCGCGACAAACTGGTCAGTCATGCGATTCGACAGGGCTACAGTGATGTTTTGTTTCACGGTCGTCATCCGGCCTATTTGCTGTTTCTGACGATGGATCCGGGTCTCGTCGATGTCAATGCGCACCCGACCAAACACGAGGTGCGATTTCGTGACGGCAGAATGGTCCATGGTTTTTTGAATCGGGCCGTTGACGCGGCATTATCGGAAACACGACCTGGGTCTGGCACGGCCTTGCCGGGCACGGAGGCTCCGCCGCCGAGCGTGGCACCGTCTTTTGCCGGGCAGGTGCGGCAGCCGCAGCTCGGGTTGCGGGTCAAAGAGCAGCTTCCCGCCTATGAGTCCTTTCTTTCGGCAACGCTGTCGGAGCCTGAACCGGACCGGGAAATTCCACCGCTCGGTTATGCGCTGGCACAGTTGGCTGGCGTTTTTGTTCTGGCCCAGAATGCCGATGGGTTAATTATCGTAGACATGCATGCGGCACATGAGCGGGTCACTTATGAGCGCCTCAAGTCGCAATTTGAAGGCGGAGGCTTGACTGCTCAGCCTTTGTTGGTGCCCACTGCGATTGCGGTTTCGGACAGCGAGGCCGATGCCGCCGAGAACCACGCAGCCTGGTTTGGCAGCCTCGGGTTCGAGCTGACCCGCAGCGGACCCGACCGCTTGTCATTGCGCCAGGTTCCGGCGTTGCTGCGCGATGCCGACTGCGAGCAGCTCGTGCGCGATGTTATTGCCGATTTATGCGAGCAGGGCAGCAGCGCGCGCCCGGAACAGCACCTCAACGAGGTTCTGTCGACAATGGCCTGCCATGGCTCCATTCGGGCCAATCGCCAGCTGACCCTGGACGAGATGAATGCGTTGCTGCGGGAGATGGAGAAAACCGATCGTGGCGACCAGTGCAATCACGGTCGTCCCACGTGGACCCGGCTTACGTTGCAGGAGCTCGATCGCCTTTTTATGCGTGGCCAATGAGCGTTTCGTCGCTGCCGACAGTTTTCTTGATGGGGCCAACTGCAAGTGGCAAGACTGACCTCGCGGTGCAATTGGCGGACTCGCGGAACTGCGAGATCATCAGCGTCGATTCCGCGATGGTGTATCGCGGCATGGATATTGGCACCGCGAAACCGACCCCTGACGTCCTTGAGAAAGCACCCCATCGGCTAATCGACATTCGCGATCCGGCGCAGCCGTACTCGGCCGGTGAGTTCCGACGCGATGCACTGACTGAAATTATGGCAATAAAGGAGGCCGGGAAGGTCCCGCTTTTGGCCGGTGGCACGATGATGTACTTTCATGCCCTCGAATACGGACTCGCGGAACTGCCCTCAGCGACGCCCGCAATTCGCAAGGACATCGAGAAACGGGCAACTGAGACAAGCTGGGAGGAGTTGCACTCGGAGCTCGCCCGTATCGACCCCGCCAGCGCCAAACGGATTCACCCGAACGATCCGCAGAGAATTCAGCGTGCGCTGGAGGTCTTCTACACTTCCGGCACGACCTTGTCCGACTGGATCGGCCGGCAGCGACCAGGCTCGCTACCCGGTCCCCTGATAAAGATCGCGCTTGCTGATATCGAGAGAACGCGGTTGCATGAGCGCATCGAACGGAGATTTGCTGCAATGATGGCGGCGGGATTTGCCGACGAAGTGGCGTGCCTGCGTGAGCGCGGCGACCTCACGCCGGACATGGCGTCGATGAAGGCGGTGGGCTATCGGCAGTTGTGGGCGGTGCTGGAGGGAGAGTACGAGATGCAAGAGGGGGTGCGGCGCGGAATCGTTGCGACCCGGCGTCTTGCAAAGCGCCAGTACACCTGGTTGCGCGCGCAAACCAATGCAATTTCTCTCGACCCTCTTGAATCTGGCAATCTTGACCGCATTAGTGTCCTGATCCGCACCGCAAACAAGTTCGTGGAGTAGGCTTCGGTCATCGCACACTGTGATAACATCGTCCGTCTCCCGGGTGCTGGACCTGTCGCTATGGTTCCGTCAGGGGCGACAAAAAAATCAAAATAGGAGTTTGGGATGGCCAAGGGGCAGACCTTACAAGACCCTTTTCTGAATACCCTGCGCAAGGAAAAGGTGCCGGTGTCGATCTATCTCGTAAACGGCATCAAGCTTCAGGGTCAGATCGAGTCGTTTGATCAATTTGTTGTACTGCTGCGCAATAGTGTCAGCCAGATGGTCTATAAACATGCGATTTCGACTGTGGTCCCTGCACGAAATGTCCGACTCCCGGCGGGTGACGAGGAGAAACCAGCCCCCGAGGGTGAGTAGCCCTGCGCGGAGACTGAGGAAGTGGTGTCCGATTGATTGACAGACCCCGTACTGGCGAGCGCGCGATTCTCGTCCATGTTGGTATCGGCCGGCCTGTTTCGAGCGCACACAGCCAGGAGTTCGAGGAGCTGGCGCTGTCTGCCGGCGCGGAGGTGCTTGGATCGATCACCGCGACTCGTCACAGCGCCAATCCCAAATTTCTTGTCGGCTCGGGTAAGGCGGACGAGATTGCCGGACTGGTCGCCCTGTCGGGCGCTGATCTCGTTCTGGTCAACCACGATCTGAGTGCCAGCCAGGAACGCAATCTCGAGCGCGTTTGCAAATGCCGGGTCCTCGATCGAGCTGGACTGATATTGGATATTTTTGCCCAGCGCGCCCGCTCCCACGAGGGAAAATTGCAGGTGGAACTGGCTCAGCTCGAACATCTCTCGACCCGGCTGGTTCGCGGTTGGACCCACCTGGAGAGACAAAAAGGCGGTATCGGACTGCGCGGGCCCGGTGAGACTCAACTCGAGAGTGACCGTCGCATGCTCGGGCAACGGGTCAAGATGTTGCGCAAGCGGCTGCAGAAGGTGAGCCAGCAAAGAAGCCAGAGCCGGCGCCAGCGGCAGCGCTCTGAACTCCCCGTCATTTCCCTGGTCGGCTACACGAATGCGGGCAAATCGACATTATTCAATACGCTGTCGGCAGCCGGTGTTTATGCTGCGGACCAGCTGTTTGCAACGCTCGATCCGACTCTGCGCAAACTCGAACTGCCTGGTGGCGAAGACGCCATCCTTGCTGATACGGTTGGATTTGTTCGCGACCTGCCGCATGAACTTGTGGCCGCTTTTCAGTCCACTCTCGACGAGACCCGAGAAGCGGCACTCTTGCTGCACGTGATCGACAGTAGCGACCCTGACCGGCATGAACGCATCGGTCAGGTTAATGAAGTGCTGAAACGGATCGGAGCGGCGCGAGTCCCTCAGATTGAGGTTTACAACAAAATCGATGTGATAGAGGGAAAATCGCGCATTGAACGAAGCGCGAGCGGCCGGGTCAGACGGGTATGGTTGTCGGCGGTATCCGGCGACGGCGTGGCAGAGCTCATTGCAGCGATAGCGGAGGCCACCACTGCTGAACTGGTCGAAGTAAGTCTGACGCTCGACGGCGGCGATGGCCGTATTCGTTCGCGTCTTTTCGCGCTCGGCAGTGTGGTTTCCGAGCGTAACAATGACGACGGCACAACGGTTTTTCGGCTAAAGATGCCGCGAGCACAGTTCGAGCGTTTGTGCCACAGAGAGAAAATTGCAGATGAGAGCTGGTGTTACATTGCTTGTGATGCCACTGATGGCTCTCTAGAATCGGCGCCGAGACTGGCTACTGTCTGATCGACGGTCTCGCAAAACCTTCAGGAAGCGAAGAACAGAAATCATGGCTTGGAACGAACCCGGTAAAGACAAAAATCCCTGGAATAAGGGCAATGAGCAGGGCCCGCCCGATCTGGACGAGCTCATGCGAAATCTGCAGAAACGCGCAAATTCCTGGTTTGGGAAGGGTGGCGGATCTGGTGGCAAATCGACTTCGTCTGGTCCGCGCGGGCTTGGGGTCATATTGCTTGGGCTGCTCGGGCTATGGGCCCTGACTGGATTCTACAAGATCGATGCTCAGGAGCGCGGTGTTGTTTTGCGATTCGGCGCCTACGATCGTATCGCGATGCCGGGCCTGCACTGGCGTGCGCCGTGGCCGTTTGAGAGTGTCGAAACAGTTGGCGTGTCACAGATCGACCGGGTCGATTACAAAACGCAGATGCTGACGTCGGACGAGAACATCGTGGCTATAGAAATGACGGTTCAGTTCCGTCGCGCCGACGCCCAGTCCTACCTGTTCAACGTTCGCGATCCGGATCAAACAGTCATGGACGTCAGCGAATCAGCAATCCGCGAAGTTGTCGGCAAGAGCGATGCAGAAAATGTTTTGCAGGAAGGGCGCCGCGAGATTTCGGTTCGTACCCGCGAATTGCTGCAGGCGACGCTCGACGATTACGGCACCGGAATAGAAGTAACCTCGGTCAACCTCGTCGATGCAACCCCGCCGTCTCAGGTGCAGGCAGCGGTGGACGACGCGACAAAGGCGCGTGAGGACAAGGAGCGCTTCGTGCTGGAGGCTGAAGCCTATATCAATGACATCATTCCTCGCGCCCGTGGTGCTGCGCAGCGCCGCATCGAAGAGTCGATTGCCTATAAGGAACAGATCATCGCGGACGCGGAAGGTCAGACATCGCGCTTCCTGCAACTTCTCGCGGAGTATGAAAAAGCCCCTGAGGTTACCCGTGAGCGGCTCTTTCTCGAGACAATGGAGCATGTATTCCGTGGCTCCAACAAGGTGATTCTTGACTCGGACAGCGGCAACAATCTTCTCTATCTGCCAATTGACAAGCTGGCCGGTGGAGCCGGTCGCGGCATGTCCGATGTGCCGGAAAGTGGTCTCGACGCGCAGCGTTCAACAACCCGCGATCCGGACGCTCGAGCCCAGGATGACCGACGCGGCCGGGGGACAAGATAATGGGAAACAAGTTCTCGGCTCTAGTGGTTGTTCTTGCTCTGGCTGTACTCGCTGTTTCTATGAGCGTGTTCGTCGTCGATGAGCGCGAGATGGCGATCAAATTCCGATTTGGCGAAATCATGCGTTCCGACTATAAACCCGGACTGCATTTCAAGTTGCCAATCGTCAATAACGTTCGGACATTTCCCGATCTGATTCTGACGCTCGACAACCGGCCCGAGCGGTTTCTCACCGGTGAGCGGAAATTTGTGCTGGTCGACTTTTTCGTCAAGTGGCGTATCAGCGATATAGACAGTTTCTACCGTGCAACCCGCGGTGATGAACTCGTGGCCAGCAACCGGCTGTTGTCAATTGTTCGCGATGGCTTGCGTGATACGTTTGCCGAGCGGACGATTCAGGAAGTCGTTTCGGCTGAACGTTCGGAGCTACTCACTGACATGTTGACCTCGGCACGGAACGCGTCCAGCGATCTCGGGGTTACGATCGTGGACGTGAGAGTCAAGCGCATCGACTTGCCGGATGAAGTCTCGGGGTCGGTATTCGAGCGTATGCGCCAGGAGCGCGCCCGTGTCGCCAGTCAACTCCGTGCGGAAGGCGCGGAGCAATCGGAGAAGCTTCGCGCCGAAGCTGATCGTCAGCGGACGGTAATGCTGGCAGAAGCGTACCGGGAGGCAGAGCAGATTCGCGGTGAAGGGGATGCCCGGGCAGCGGATATTTATGCCCAGGCCTTCAGCGAGAATACGGAGTTTTATTACTTCCACCGTAGTCTGGAAGCCTATCGCAAATCGGTCGGGCGGGACGGGGATATTCTGGTGCTGACGCCCGATAGCGATTTCTTCCGTTACTTCCGTTACCGCAGCGGAGACGAAGCCGAGGCGGAAGGCGAATGAGCGTGGCGCCGTAAGCCGGCGCGAATCGCTGGAGATGAACTGGGAAGACTTATTCGCTGCGCTGGCACTGGTACTGATCATCGAGGGGTTGTTGCCTTTTGCCAACCCCGGCGGTATGCGCCGTACCATGGCAATGCTGGCGCAGATGGATGAAATACGACTGCGGCGCTTCGGCCTGGTCAGCATTATAATCGGCCTGCTTTTACTCTATTTTATCCGGACCTGATTCCTTCCAACCGCGCACAAACGGTCATCATCTTATGGGCAAGAATGTAGTCGTCATCGGTACTCAGTGGGGCGACGAGGGTAAAGGCAAGCTCGTCGATTTACTTACCGAGCGTGCGTCTGCGGTGGTGCGTTTCCAGGGTGGTCACAATGCCGGCCATACCCTCGTGATCGATGGTGAAAAGACGGTGCTTCATCTGATCCCTTCCGGGATCTTGCGCGAAGCGGTGGAGTGTTTCATCGGTAACGGCGTCGTCTTGTCAGTCTCCGCGCTGATCGACGAAATCGATGGGCTGGCTGGGCGTGGTATCGCCGTCGATGGTCGTCTCTTTGTCAGCCCGGCGTGCCCGTTGATTCTGCAATCGCACGTAGAGCTTGACCTGGCGCGCGAGCGCGCCCGCGGCAGTCGGGCAATTGGTACGACCGGACGCGGCATCGGGCCGGCGTATGAGGACAAGGTGGCCAGACGGGCTCTGCGTGTTTCTGACCTTTTCCATCGAGAACGGTTTGCTGCCAAGCTCGGCGAAGTCCTTGATTATCACAATTTCATGTTGCGTCATTATTTTGATGCGGACACGGTGTCTTTCCAGAAAGTGCTTGACGAAACGATGACGCTGGGTGAGCGCATAAAGCCCCTCGTTACCGATGTCACGGGACGGCTGGCTCGTTTCAGGGCGGACGGACAGAGCATGCTCTTCGAAGGGGCGCAGGGTGCATTGCTCGATGTCGACCAGGGGACCTATCCATTCGTCACCTCTTCCAATACCACGGCGGGAGGGGCTGCAACAGGCAGTGGCATGGGGCCGCGATTTTTCGATTATGTCCTCGGTATTGTGAAAGCGTATACGACCCGTGTCGGAGCCGGACCTTTTCCCACCGAGCTGTTTGACGAGATGGGCGAGCACCTGGCGCGGGTGGGGGCAGAATTTGGTGCCACCACGGGGCGGCCGCGTCGCTGCGGGTGGTTTGACAGCGTCGCTCTCAGGCGTGCAATTTTCAGTAACAGCGTCAGCGGCCTGTGCGTGACCAAGCTCGATGTGCTTGACGGCCTGGACACAATTCGCGTTGCCGTGGGATACCGGATCGGCGATGACGTATCGGATGTTCCGCCACTGGCGGCCGACAGCTACGGCGATTGCGAACCGGTGTACGAAGACCTGCCGGGTTGGAAGAGCTCCACGGTGGGAATTACCAACTACGAAGATCTTCCGGAGAACGCGCGCCGCTATCTGGCGCGGATCGAGGAGCTGGTGGATACGCCAATCGCGATGATCTCAACCGGTCCCGATCGCGATCACACCATTGTGCGCAGTCATCCCTTCGACTGACCCGCGGTATCGCGTTACTTTACGATTGACGTTATCTTGGAACCTTCGAGTGTCAGATTGTACATAAGCCCTTTGTTCGAATAGATAAATCCAACGACCGGATCCTTGATGTTGTTGGTGTCGACGCTGCCTCCGGCACCCCATTCCACAAGAGCGACACTGCCATCGACACCGGCCTCCCAGCCGTTGCTGTCGCGAAACTGTTTTAAGCTCGCATCCGTCATGAACATGATGACCTGGGTTTTGGACTGGGCACCGAGCTGAAAACCGATGGAGGCCGCGGCTACGTTGTAATAGCCAACCGGGCTTCCGCCAATCAACAAAGAGCCCTCACCATACTCACCACCAATTCCTATTCCCGCCTTGATCACACTTGGAAATACCAGAATTCCGGAAGCCTTGGCGCCGAGATCACGGGCCGCCCGGGATTTCTCGTACAGTTCCTTTAGTGCCGCCGATACCTTTGCATCAATGACCTCCTTGGATGCGGCGTTCGCTGCAGCGCTGCCAAAGCACACTATGACGAATACAGCAAGAAGGGACGGTAGCTTGAAATTCATAATCACTCCGGGGTTTTTCACAAGCACGCCCGCGGGCATATATGGGCATGGTAGGCGATGTATCGTCCGCGCGAAACTTGCTCCGTTGCGGTACGCTGCAAATGTTAGAATTGCGGCCTCGAAACAGGATGCCCGCAGCGATGACCAGTAACTCTGAACCCGGTCACATTGCCCGTTTTCGGGCGCTTCTCGGTGACCGCGGCGTGCTGACCCAAGCCGATCAGCTTGCGTCCTACCTGACTGACTTTCGCGATCTGTATCGTGGCAGCACGGCGGCTGTCTTGCGCCCGGGTTCCACCGCTGAGGTTGCGGCCGTGATGCGGCTTTGCACCGAGCTGCGGGTACCGGTGGTTCCGCATGGTGGCAATACCGGTTACTGTGGCGGCGCGACGCCGCGCGAGACCGGGCAGGACGTTGTCCTTTCGCTTGAGCGGCTGGACCGGATTCGCGCGGTGGACGCTCTCAACTACACACTGACCGCCGAGGCCGGTTGTATTCTCGCCAGGGTTCAGGAGGCCGCCGCCGACGCAGACCGGTTGTATCCGTTGAGTCTCGGCAGCGAGGGTAGCTGCCAGCTCGGTGGTACCCTCGCGACCAATGCCGGTGGTACAGCGGTTCTGCGTTACGGCAATTCCCGCGATCTCGTGCTGGGACTCGAGGTCGTGCTGCCCAACGGCGAGATCGTCGACGGATTGCGTGCGCTGCGCAAGGATAATCTCGGCTACGATCTGAAACAGTTATTTATCGGCTCAGAAGGCACGCTTGGGATTATTACCGCCGCGGTTGTGAAGCTTTTTCCGCGGCCTGCGGCTCATGTCACCGCAATGCTGGCGTTGCGCGATGTGGAAGCAGCCGTCGAGATATTGTCGCGCGCACGTCAGTACACCGGCGACATGGTAACGACCTTCGAATTGTTGCCTCGCATAGCTGTCGATCTCACCACCCGCCATATCCCCGGTGTGCGCGACTTTCTCGAGGGAGAGCATGACTGGTATGCGATGATCGAATTTTCCCTTGCCACGTTGGCGGGGAGCCAGCAGGAGTTGACCGAGACATTCCTTATGGAGTCAATGGAGCAGGGCCTTGTGATTGATGCGGCGCTCGCTCAAAGCGAGGCTGATCGTCAGGCGATGTGGCGGATGCGTGAGAGCATTCCGGAGGCGCAGCGGCACGAGGGAGTCAGCATCAAACATGACGTATCGGTGCCGCTGAGCCGGGTCCCCGGATTGATCGCCGAAGCAGGCGCCGCGGTGCGGCAGTTGCTGCCGGGAGTCCGGCTGGTCTCGTACGGTCATATCGGTGACGGCAATCTGCACTTCAATCTGTCTCCGCCGGTTGGCGGCGACGAGCAGGACTTTCTGTCCCAGGCCGAGGCGTTCCACGACGCGGTTTATGAAATCGTGACGGCAAGTGGCGGCAGTATTGCGGCGGAGCATGGCGTTGGCCGTTTGAAGCGTGATGCATTGTCACGCTACAGGGCGGGTGCTGAGTATGAGCTGATGGTGCGGCTAAAACGGAGCCTGGACCCGTTGCAAATCATGAACCCGGGCAAGGTCATTCAGTTCGACGACGATTCTGCCTGACTATCGGATTGTGCTGGCTCGTCGAGTTTTGCAATTGTGAAACCGCGAAACCCATAAATCATCGAAATGAACGGGTTCACCAGATTGAAGAAACAATAGGGCAGGTAGGCCAGCGTCGGTACCCCGAGCGTCGCCGCCATGTACGCACCACAGGTGTTCCACGGGATCAGCGGCGAAGTTATCGTTCCGGCATCTTCGATAGCGCGGGACAAATTCTTCGGATGGAGTCCGCGCCGTGCGAATTCTGCGCGATACATCCGGCCCGGTAATACGATCGCAAGGTACTGATCTGCGGCTACAATATTTACGCCTACGCTGGTTACCAGGACCGCCGCTATCATCGAACCGGTTGATTTTGCTGCCCCGAGAATCGACTCTATGAGGCGTGCCAGCATGCCGCCATATTCCATTACGGCGCCAAAACTCAATGCCGTAAAAACAAGGAAAATTGTGGTCAGCATGCTGTTCATACCGCCGCGGGAGAGCAGATTGTCGACCATCCCGTTGCCGGTGTAGGCAGTGAACCCGTCAAAGAGTGTGATCCAAACACCTTTTAACAGCGCTAGTCCGGCGGGCAGATCCGGACTATTTGCGACCGCCAGGATGGCGGGGCGCTGCACGATAAGCGCGACCAGGACCCCGGCCAGTGTGCCCGCGAGGATGGTTGGCAGCGCAGGGAATCTCTTTACTGCCAGGTAGAAAACCAGCGCCAGCGGCAGGAGAGTCAGAAATGACAGGCTGTAATTGGCCGCGATGATATTGCCGATCACGCTCATGTCGCTGCCGCCATCGGTATCGGCGACCCCGAGTCCGATAAAGACAAAAACGATAAGTGCAATGACGAATGATGGGCCGGTGGTCCAGACCATATGACGGATGTGGCTGAACAACTCGACGCCCGCGACGGCCGGAGCGAGATTGGTGGTGTCGGACAGCGGCGACATTTTATCGCCGAAGTAGGCGCCGGATATCACGGCGCCCGCGGTGACCGCGGGGGAAAGCCCGAGTCCCTGGGAGACTCCCATCAGGCCGATACCGAGTGTGCCGGCGACCGTCCATGAGCTGCCAATCGCCAGCGATGTCAGGGCGCAGATAACGCAGGTGGCGGCATAGAAAATGTCGGGGCTGAGAATCTTTAAACCAAAGTAGATCATTGCCGGTACGGTTCCGGCCAGGTTCCAGCTCCCTATCAGGGTGCCAACCGCGAGCAGGATAAGGATCGCAGCCATCGCTGTCGAGATTCCCTTGACGATCGCGTTTTGAATCGAATGCCAGTCATTTCCGTTCTTCAATGCAATCACCGCCGCGACTGCGGCGGCAACGACCATCGCTATCTGGTTGGGCCCGGAGGATGACGAGTCCCCGAACAGATATACCGAGAAAGACAGGAGCAAAACCAGTACGACTATGGGTACTACCGCGTCGGCGAGAGAGGGCTTTTTTTTCAATGTGGCGGTAGTCCGCTTGAATGCCTGGGCCGCCAGTATATGTAGGCGCGCGTGTCAGGTACAAGGCGGGGGTCGGCGCAAGCGCCACGCCGGCAATCAGTTATGCTACCTTTTGCCCATCTCAACGGAATGGAGCCGGTGCGAAATGAAAAGGACTATCCTGAGCGAATGGTCGACAAGCATGCGTTGCATGGTGACGGCACTGCTGGTTTTTTGCTCTGTCCAGAGCCAGGCCGCAGAGTATGGCGATACGCTCGCCAAGGTGAAAGAAAGCAACGCAATGGTCATCGGTTACCGCAAAAACTCTCCGCCTTTTTCGTTTGTCGATGGCCAGGGATCTCCATCCGGTTATTCGATCGACCTGTGCAAGCGAGTGGCGGCTGCCGTGCAGAAACAGCTTGGTATCCAGGAAATGAGCGTGACTTACGTGCCGTTGAGCGCGGATGAACGGCTGAACGCGGTCACCAGCGGCAGGGTCGACATCGAATGCGGCGCCACCACTAATACGCTGTCACGGCAGGAGTTAGTCGATTTCACTCATATCACTTTCGTAACGGGTGGAACGCTGCTGTCGCTAAGTAGCTCGCCGATTCGTCTGATGTCCGATGCCGGTGGCAAGCGGATTGCCGTTGTGGCCGGCACGACGACGGAGTCGGCATTGAAAAGCTATCTCAGCGAGGCGTTGATCAATGCTGAGCTGGAGCTGGTAACAGAGCACGGCGACGGGATGCGATTGCTGGCGGAAAAGAAAGTCGATGCATTTGCATCGGATCGGCTGGTGTTGCTTGGGCTGGTAAAGAACACGGGCGATGCATCGAAGTTTGTCGTATCGGACGATTTTTTCTCCTATGAGCCTTATGCACTGGTGGTGCGGCGTAATGATGCGGATTTCCGCCTTGTTGCAAATCGCGCGCTATCGGACGTGTTTCGAAACGAACAAATCGGGATCCTTTACCGAAAGTGGTTTGGTGTGATCGGCGCGCGACCGAGCGGGTTGCAGATGGCGGTTTTTCATTTGCAGGCGTTGCCTGAATAGTAGGTCTGTTTTGCCAACATTGGCCGGGGAATATCCGCCGTTGCTTCATGCTGTGTCCCTGCGCCATCCTGGTGTTGCCGCGAGACCCTCGGCCAGGGTGTGTTGTGCTCGCCAGCCCAGAGCGTCGAGATTGGGGCTGGTACGACAGACCCAGTCGGGATGACGCAATTCGCGAATCTTCCCGGGCGTAAGCATCGGCGAGCGATCAAGATATCGTCCGAGCAGCCAGTTTACGCCGGCCGGAATGCTCAGGACGGAAGGCGGAATACGGAGCATTCTTATTGGCCGGCCGGTCAGCGCCGTAACAATATGGGTAATGTCGGCCCAGCTGTAGCCGTCTTTCTTGCCGTCATCCAGCTCGAATGTCCCCTGCGGTGGTGCCGTATTGCAGAGACTCCACGCAACGACCGCCTCGGCGAGATCTGGCGCGTACAGCAAAGAAAAGCGGGCCTGGTTCGAGCCAAATACCGGCGCGATACCCCGGGCCATTAGCTGAAACAGAGGCAGCATTTCCGTGTCACCGGGGCCATAAACTGCGGGCGGGCGAAATGCGGCCCATATCATCGCGCCAGCGGCGCTGGCCACGGCTTGTTCACCTGCTCGTTTGCTTGCCGCATAGGGAGACAATTGCGGTTCTCTGGCAGCCAGCGATGACAACAACAGAAAGCGCCCGCAGCCGGCCGAGCGGGCGATTTCAGCCAGCCGGGCCGTGCCGTCCGCGTTGACCCGGTTGAATTGCTCGAGGGTAGCTCCGCGGACACTGCCGGCACAGTGGATTACCACGTCAGTATCGGCTACCAGAGCGGCCAGCGCGCGATCGTCTGCCAATGACCCCTGGACCACCTCGACCGCGCCATCTTGCTGAGGCAATGTTTTCGGATCCCGCGCCAGCACGCGCAGGGTAATATTGCGTGCCGCCAGAAGTCTGGTTATGTGCCGTCCGATAAACCCGGTTGCGCCGGTGAGCGCGATCTTTGCCATCGTAATGTTGATCAGTTACCTGTGAAGCAAAAAGGGCACCGACAGGTGCCCTTTATTGAAACGCCAGTCGAACGCGGCCGCAACTGGCCGCATTGCGCTACCTGGTTGCAGCCGCCACTCGGCCCCTGCGCTTGCCGGGAACTGTGGATAAGCCGAACTGCTCACCACGACTTTCGATGTAATTTTGCCGGGCTTTGGAACGCGAGAGCTTGCCAGAAGACGTACGCGGTAGCGTATGTGCAGGAACGAGTTCGACTTTGCAGTCGATACCCAGTTCCTCGCGGACCAGATGTTGCAGACGTTCGACAAGCTGGCTGCGCCTTTCGGTGTCACGCAGCCGGCACTGGACGACAAGCACAGTGGTCTCTTCACCATCCGCGCCGGGAGCAGAAAATGCCAACGCATCTCCAGTCCTGACTTCCGGCTGTTGCTCCGCGAGGTATTCCAGATCCTGGGGCCAGATATTGCGGCCGTTTATGATGATCAGATCCTTCTTGCGACCAGTGATGATCAGTTCCTTGCCAATGCGGTAACCGATATCGCCGGTATTCAGCCAGCCGTCTTCCGAAAGCGTCTGTGCGGTTATTTCCGGCTCATTGTAGTAACCGGACATCACGCTCGGACCACGAACGAAAATTGTGCCGGTACGGCGGTCGGGCATTGGCGTTCCGTCGTCCGCGCGAATCTCAACTTCGTACTCAGGCAGCGGTGCGCCGCAAACTACGAATGCGCGCGAGCGCGCCTTCTGCTCGGGCGTTGTGACCGCGACAGCTTCGCCGGTGTTGGACAGGTGTTCGTTGTCGATCTCGTCAACCGTAATAGGGGTACCAAGCGGGTCGAAGCTGATGGCCAGGGAACATTCGGCCATGCCGTAACACGGCAGGAATGCTTTCTCGTCGAAGCCGCTTGTCTCCAGCGCCGCGCCAAACATATGCAGGATTTCCGGGCGAATCATTTCCGCGCCGACTCCGGCAATGCGCCAGTTACTGAGATCGTAATTTTCGGCGTCGCCATTGCGCAGACGTCGCGCGCACAGTTCGTAGCCGAATGGCGGGCTAAACGAAACCGTGGCCTTGGATCGCGTCATCAGTTCCAGCCACAAACGAGGCCGCATGGCGAACTCGCGCGTGCCAATGTAATCGACTGAAATCTGGCAGGCGACCGGCGTCAGCACGAGGCCAATCAGACCCATATCGTGATAGAACGGCAACCATGAGAAAAAACGGTCACCGGGGCGGATTTCCGCGCCATCGACGGCAATGCCCTTGAGGTTGTTCAGTACCGCTTCCTCGGTGATCATCACCCCGCGCGGGAACCGGGTGCTGCCAGAGGTGTACTGAATGTAGGCGGTTTCCTTTCCTGACAGCGGCTCGAGTTCGACGTCGGCTTCCGGCAGTTCGGCGAACGCTTCCGGCGAGCCGCAAAACTTGAGTTCGACGCCCTCACTGGCTTCATCCAGATATTCCTCATACCCGGTTGGCGCGATCAGAATCGATGCGTCGCAGTTGGTCAGGAATCCATGCAACTGGCGGACATAAGCGTTGTGACTGCCAAGCGTTACGGCCGCGGTGAGCGGCACCGGGATAACTCCCGCGTACTGGCAGGCAAAAAAGAAGATGACAAAGTCCGGGGTGGTTTCCGCAACCAGGGCGACGCGGTCGCCGCGTTTCAGCCCCAGTGCAATAATCCGGCGCGCCAGACCCCTGGCACGATCGCGCATCTCGGAGTAGGGCAGTGCCGCATACAGCCGGCCGCGACCGTCATAGAAATTTGCACCCGTCTCACCCTGTGCGGCGTAATCCAACGCCTCGGCGAGACCAGAGAAATCCGCTGGTCGGAGTGGCAAGTTGTTCTGCGTAGGTGTTGCTTCCATACCTAAGCTGTACCTCTCTCCTGGGCTTTTCCCCCGGTTGATTCGATCCCACCTTCGCCGTGTACCTCCCCAAGCACAATGAGGGAAGCTTCGCTAACTGAATCAACAATCCCTGTAACAGCTAAAGTCCCTGGCGTCTTTCCCAAGGCGGGGAAAATTCCACCGCTGCGTAAACTATCTTACCTAATTAACTCATTTTACTGAACTATGCACCGCGCTGGAACATGTCACGCGATCTGCTTGCAAACGGCGGCGCGAGCCTGCTTGCAGCCGAACCACAAACGCAACACCGCCCCGGCCGGACTCTTCCCCGAGCCAGGTCGCGCAGCTTGTCGCTATTCTCGGCTGGTGCTTTCTGAACGATCCGCCCGCCCCCTAGAATCTCCACGTTTCCGCGGCCAGTCTCTCGAATTACCGGCCCCAAGTCGCACGTCGGATCGACCCGTTCTGCCCCTGAGCATTGCATGGCAACCGCAGGAAACCAAGGCTATACTGCCGGCGCCCGCATGACCACCCCTGGCTACCCCTAGGCAAATCAAGCGTACAATTCTAATTTCATATCGGACGGAAAGAAAGCTTTCTTTTGTGCGCTGCAACCTGTTCGTACTGTGGGTCAAGTACACGCCTTTTACTTCATTCAGTAGAGGTAATTTAAGTGTCTGATATTAAAGGCATTAATGTGCTATCTGCAGTAACGGGCAAGGGCTTCGGACAGTTCCTCCGCATGCCTCGGGCGGTCTATGCGGGTGACCCTAACTGGGTGGAGCCATTGCTGATCGAGCGCAAGCAGCACCTCTCCCAACGGAATCCGGTTTTCAAGCATCTGCAGTGGCATGCATGGGTGGCGCTGCGCGAAGGCCAATGCGTGGGGCGAATCAGCGCTCAAATCGACCAGCTCCACATGCAGCGCTACGCCGATGACACGGGGTTTTTCGGCATGCTCGAAAGCGTGGACGATCCGGCGGTATTCGAAGCCTTGCTGGCAACAGCGGAACACTGGTTGCGCGAGCGTGGCATGCGTCGAGTACGTGGACCGTTCAATCTGAATATCAACGAGGAATGCGGGCTGCTGATAGAGGGTTTTGACACCCCACCGTCGATGATGATGGGACATGCGAGACCGTACTATCGCGGACGGCTGGAGCAGTGCGGCTACGTCGGTGCGGCGGACACGCTGGCCTACATCATGCCGCCGCAATACGAGGCGCCTGCGGTCATGCAGAAATTGCTTGCTCATGTTCGCAAGCGCACAGTCGTGCGGATACTGCGCCGTGACCGTCTCGACGAGGAACTCCGAATACTGCGCGAGATATTCAACGATGCATGGTCGGAAAACTGGGGTTTTGTGCCTTTCACTGAAGCGGAATTCGCCGAAATCGGGCGCGCCATGTTGTATCTCGCTGATCCCGAAATGGTACAGATCGCCGAGGTTGATGGGCGGCCGGTCGCGATGATCGTTGCGCTGCCGAATATCAACGAGATCATTGCCGATATGGGCGGACGGTTGCTGCCGTTCAACTGGGCCAGGCTCTTGTGGCGGTTGAAAGTGCGCTACCCGCGCACCGCCCGTGTTCCGTTGATGGGGGTCCGCAAGGAATTTCAGAACACACGCATGGGGCCGGGGCTGGCATTTGCATTGATCGACGCGGAACGCGAGGTGCTTTATCGGCGCGGGATCGAAAAAGTCGAATTGTCGTGGATACTCGCGGACAATCCTGGAATGCGCAACATCATTGAATCACTCGGCGGTGTTGCCTACAAACGCTACCGGTTTTTCGAGAAAACTCTGGACGCCTAACCATCTAGTCATGGCAGATCATCAGCCTCAATCGGATCGGCAATTTATCGCGATTGTGCTTGCCGGCAGCCGCGGGCCTGCGGACCCGGTGGCTGCCGCGGCAGGTGTAACCGCCAAGGCGCTTGCCGAGGTTGGTGGTGTCGCGATGGTGAGCCGCGTCATTGCCGCACTCGCGCAGAGCAGGTCGGTCTCCGAGATCGTAGTGGTGGGTCTTGCCGATCCGTTGCCGGCGGATGTGGAAGCGTTTCTGGCAGCGCATCCAGTGCGGCGCCTGAACGGTGCCGAGACGCCCAGTAAAAGCGTCATCGCGGCCCTTGCAACGATTGACCCGGCGGCCCCGGTGCTGGTCACGACCGCGGATCATGCGTTGCTGCAAAGCGCTGTGGTTGACGAATTCTGCGAGGGTGCGCTGATCGCGCGAGCCGATGTGGCGATCGCGCTTGCAACCCATGAGAGAGTGCTCGCTGCCAGCCCGGATACCCGGCGCACGGTCAGTCGATTCAGCGACGGCGGCTACTGTGGCTGCAATCTCTTTGCCTTTCTTACCCGGCGCGGTCGCGATGCCGTGGGTTTCTGGCGCCACGTTGAGGCCCACCGCAAGAACCCGGTACGGGTGATCCAGAGCCTTGGCATGGTCACTCTGTTACGTTTTCTGCTGGGCCGTCTCACGCTGAACCAGGGGCTCGAGGCATTGTCACGGCGTAGCGGCGCCAAGGTCGTTCCGCTATTGATGACGAATGGCGAAGCGGCAATCGATGTCGACAGCGCAGAGGATTTGCAGCGGGTCCGGGCCATGGTTTCTGCGCGGGAGTCTTGTTAGCCGCTCTTCCCGTCCAGCGCCGCGGCGATCCGCGAAATATCCTGCCAGTCGGTTTCGCGTCGAAATGCGCCGGGCCCGGCGTCATAGATTCGCGATGACCAGTCGATCGCGATTCCGTCCTTGTTGCGTTGCACACGGTACAGGAAGTAACGTGCCCGCCGGGCGAAATCCGCATCTCCGGAAGACGCTGATGACAGACCGAATACCGGTAACGTGCCAGCCGTCGTGTCCAGCTCGTTCAGCATCAACCGATGGGTATGACCATGGAGGACGAGTTCCGCCCCGGCGGAGCGCAGTATCGCGCAGGTCGCGCTGGCATCCTCGAGACGCTTGCGCCATTTGTAACTGTCAGGAACCGGAGGATGGTGGATCAAAACAACCCGGCACAAGCCACGATCACGCGTTTGCTGCAGAGCCTGGGAAAGCGCCTCGAGCTGAGTCTTCCCGACCCTTCCGGTAGCCAGGAAGGGCGGGCAGGGGTACACGGAAGAGACGCCGATGAAAGCAACAGGTCCGCGCACGCGGACGCTGGGAAAAAGCGCTGCCTGCGGCTGATCCGCCCCGGCTTCCGGGTCCGTAGCCATATAGTCGTACCAAAGGCCCAGTGTTTCATGCCATGGTGCCCGGACATACTGATCGTGATTGCCCGGGACCACGCTGACCCGGTTTCCGGGGCCCAGTTTTTCCAGCCAGGCGCGGGCGTCGCTGCATTCGGCGGGAAGGCCGATCTGGGTCAGGTCTCCCGTGATGGCGATGTGATCCGGGGACTGCGCATGCAGGTCTGCGACCAGGGCGTCGACTATTTCGCTGCGATGGATGGCATGGCGCCGCCGTCGCCACGACAGGTAGCCCAGCGCGCGTTTGTTTGCAAGATCGGCAACGCCGCCGGGGACGGGTCGGGTCAGGTGCGGGTCGGTCAGATGGGCGAACACCAGGACTTCACCAGTCTCGTCGCGCACTTTATCCCTCGAATCGGCCGGACAGCCGCGGCCATGAAAGTACAATCTGCTCGCTGTCAGGCATGCGGCACCGCCACAGCTTCGCGTCGAGGAAGTATATACTGCCGACCCTCAGCACGTGGAATAGCGCGCCCATCGCGGTGCGAGGTTTGTTGCGATGACGGCGCCGACTCTCGAACAACTCATCAGTAGCCAGATACTGGCCGACACACCGGACGCGGTGGAGCAACTCGGTGGCGTGTTGCGGCAGCGCTATGGCGATGCGGTAGAGGCAATTCTCTACTACGGTTCCTGTTTGCGTCAGGGAGACGCGCTCGAGGGTGTGATCGACCTCTATGTCGTTGTCGAGAGCTATCAGGCCGCGCTGTCGTCGGTTTGGCGGTCACTGGTTTATTGCATTTTGCCGCCTACCGTCAAATACATGGAAGTGGAAATAGACGGGGTCGTGGCGCGCACCAAATATGCGCTGATTTCCCGCCGTGACTTCCGTCTTGGCACCAGTAAGCGCTGGTTTCATTCCTATTTGTGGGGCCGCTTCTCGCAGCCCTGTCAGCTCGTGTTCTCCGCTAACCATGCAGCGCGGAGTTTTATTGTCGATTGCCTGGCCGGTGCCGTTTGCACGTTGCTTGCACGTACCGCACCGGTCATGCCGGCGCGGTTTGATGCCGTGCAGCTGTGGCGAGAGGGTCTGAGCAGAAGTTATCGCAGTGAGTTGCGGCCGGAATCCGGGACACGCGGAATTGAGCTCGCCGACTCGTCGGCGCAGTATTTTGCCGATATCACCCTTGCTGCGGCGGAAGCGGCCGGCATCGATGTCGTGCCGGATAACCCGTTACCGCTTAGCTATAGCGCGAGTTCGTCGGCGCGACGCTGGTCAGCGGTTTGCTGGCGATTGCGGGGCCTGCAAGGCAAGTTGCTCAGTATCGCGCGCTGGCTCAAGGCGCTGGCGACTTTTGACGGGGGTCTGGACTACGCCGTCTGGAAACTCGAGCGCCATACCGGCGTACGGGTGACGTTAAGCGATCGGGCGCGGCGGTATCCGCTGATTTTCCTGTGGGGAGAGTTGTGGCGGCTATACCGACAGGGTGCGTTCCGATGATTTTGCGGGCTCCTTCGCTGGAGTTGGCCGATACGGTAAAATACCGCGCTGAACGTCACGTCCCAATAGCGGTCAACGCACGGCTGGCGTTCGTTGACTGCGATATAGCCAAGAGGTGCCGTAATCGTGGATCACTGTGTCTTCATCCACACCAATCACAAACAGATCGTTGGCGCGCTGGTGGCCCAGTACGCACTCAAACGTAATTCCGCAAATCCCGGGAAGTTCGATGTGAAACTGATTCACACCGAGGACTACCCATGGCTGCGTGAGTACGAAGGCCAGATGTATCTTCGTGACGGCGTTAGCCGGGTGTGGCTATACGAGGATCTGCAGTCCTTTACTCCGTTGCGTTTTATGCCCCCGGAGCTGATGGGCTACCAGGGCCGCGCGGTTGTTATCGATCCCGACATCTTTGCCGTTGGCGATGTGTGGGACCTGCTCAGCCGCGACATGGGTGGCAAGGCCATTCTGTGCCGTGCCCGTTCAGGCCCGAAGGGGTTTATCGACAAGTGTTTTGCCAGCAGCGTGATGCTCCTCGATTGCTCGCGGTTAACGCACTGGAAAGCGGAGCAGGGTTTCCGCGAAATGTTTGCATTCAAACGCGACTATATGCCGTGGGTCTGCCTCAAGATGGAAGATCCCGAGTCCATCGGTCCACTGGAAAAACAGTGGAATGATTTTGACCGGCTGGCGGCGGATACCCGGTTACTGCATAACACCCGGCGCAAGACCCAACCATGGAAAACCGGGTTGCCAACCGACTGGCGACCGGCAGAGCGATTCCGTTTGTTTCCGCCGCTGGCATGGATCATGCGTGCGCGCCGGCGTTTGTTCGGAGAGTATGCGTTTCTGGGCAAATACCGCAGTCATCCCGATCCCAACCAGGAGCGTTTCTTTTTCGGGCTGCTAAAAGAGTGCGTCGACAAGGGGATCGTTACCGAGGAAATGCTGCGTAACGAGATGGCAGCGAATCACGTGCGCCATGACGCTTTCGATGTTCTCGAGCGAACCCGGCCACTGCAACCGGGGCCCGGTCTGCCCATGGAACTGCCGGCAGGGTAGTGTTCCGGGCGTGCTCCGGCGCGGGTCAGGGTTGGATCGGGCCGTTCAGCAATGCAAGTACCCGGTCGACCGCGCGCGAATTGTCCGGCGACGGCGGCGGCGACGCATCCGGAAATCGCTGGCCCAGCCAGACGGCGCGACCGGAATCGATTAGCGCCCGGTGCATCCGGCCGATGTCGCGGCGCATCCGCCGTGGCGCTAGTCCCTGGGCCAGGCGGTGGGTCCATGCCTTGTAACGTAGCGCATTGGTCCACCGCTCGGCGGCGGTCGGCCGCAGGTCGCTGGCGATCGACCCGTCGCCCGTGCGATCGTCCATGTCAAACATATAGACGGGCCGTTGCATCGCGCATGCCTCGGCGAGCATGGACATGCTTTCACTTGTGACTATGAAGGCGTCGGCCAGTCCGAGAAAAGCGAGGTACGGGTTATTGCTGTCACCCGCGTGCCATCGGTACACGAAATTGGGTGCATCGACAGCCGTCGAGAATGCGTCGAGCACCGCTTCCGGGGTGCGTGCGCTCGAGGTAACCAGCAATGAACCCCGCATCGAGTTCGCCAGCATGCTGGCCTCGCTGGCAAGCCGGCGAGCCTTTTTTGCGTCAAGGTAATACGGGCCGCTCTGGCCGCCTATCAGCACGGCAATGTAGGGAGAGTAGAGATGGCGCAGCCGCGGTTTCCATTCGCTTTCGGCAGCAGCCACTTTCGCAGCGTCGACGCGGTGCAACGGTAATTCGCGGCGCATGACCGTGGCGGTCTCGCCAAGCTCGTATTGTGGCGTGGTTATGACAAGGTCGAAATTGTCCGGATGGGCCCAGGGCCGACCCACATGCACGATGCGCACGCAGTGTCCGGCCTGATTGCGAATCCAGCGCGCCACCGGCTCGTTGCGGCGTCCCGACGTGATGACAAGATCGGGCCATGGCGGCCCCAGCGGGGATGAGTCTTTGGCAACGGTGCCCAAAAGGGTAGAGCCCAGAATCAGGTTGCTGAGCAACTCGCTGCGCCGGTACGAGAAATATTTTTTTTGGAACGGAATGCCAAGCGCCTCGGCCAGCGCCAGCACCTGGTTGTTGTCGCCGGCTTTGTGACCGAGCAATGCCCATATTCGGGGTTGCGATGGCAGGTGCTGGTCAAGGCGCGGTCTGTCGCGATCAGCGGTCATGGGAGCGCATTGTAATGCTTGTCGCAGCAACAGGAAGCGGGCCGGGGCCAAGTGTATAATGCGAGCGCACTGCCGCGGCTGTTCGGGGCGCTTAGTTCGCCCGGTTTGCTGATTTCCGCAGCGTTCACCCGCTGCTCACCCGTACATCCCGGATTTGACACGATGGCTGATGAAAGCATTGTGAAATTGAGCGAAGGATTTCTGGCCGCCACATGGAACTGATGCTGACATACGCCCGGTCCTACCCGTGGCAGAGTTTTTTGATGGTAACCGCTTTGCTGCTGGCCGGGATAGCCGAGGGCTCGAGCCTGTCAGCGCTATTGCCGCTGGCCAGTTTCGCTGTACAGGCCGGCGATGGGGTCGACTCGGAGCCGGTGCTGCCGGACAACGGCATTACCAACTTCGTGACCGGTCTGCTCGATAAAGTCGGGGTTGAGCCATCGATTGGCAGCCTGCTGGTTTTTGTCGTAATCGGCGTATTCCTTAAAAACGTGCTCGTGCTCTTCGCGGAAAAGCAGGTGGGGTACACCAAGGCCCGTGTTGCCACGGATCTTCGTCTTCGTTTGTTGAACAGCGTGCTCGAGTCAAAGTGGGGCTATTTTGTCACGCAGCCGACCGGGCGCCTGACCAACAGCATGGCGACAGAGGCATGGCGGGCGGCACAGGCCTATGAATTCGGCGCAACGATTGTTGCGTTGTTGATCCAGGCGATGGTCTACAGCGCTGTGGCGCTCGCGGTGTCGTGGCAGGCGGTGGTTGCGTCGCTGGTGGCCGCGGCCTTCATTCTCGCGATTTCGCACTTCCTGGTCAGAATGACCCGGCGCGCCGGCAAGCGGCAGACAATCTGGATGAAATCGCTGCTGGCACGAATGACCGATACGCTGCGATCGGTGCGCAGCCTCAAGGCAATGGGGCGAGAGGATCTTGCTGGCGGAGTGCTCGCGGTCGAGACAAACAAGGTCAACCGGGCGCTGGAAAAGGAAGTTTTTAGCAAGGCCGCGCTGAGTGCGGTGCAGGAACCCTTGTTCGCTACCGTGATGGCCATCGGTATGTTCGGCTTGTTGCAGAAGTGGCAAATGCCGATTGCCGAAGTCATGGTGCTGCTGATCGTGCTGACCAAGGTTCTGAGTCAGCTTGGCAAGATCCAGAAGTACTATCAGAAAATGGTTGCCGCCGGCAGTGCTTACTGGTCCTTGCAGGAGGCGGTCGATGAAGCAGTAGCGAGCCGCGAGGATACGGCCGGCGAACCGGCGCCGCTATTGGAGAAAGGCATCTCCCTGCGCGGGGTCAGTTTTGCTCATGATGAGCGCAAGGTCCTCGACAACGTCAGCATTGAGATTCCGGCGGGATGCCTGACCACACTGATCGGTCCATCGGGTTCAGGCAAGACTACCGTGCTCGACCTGATCATGGGGTTGCATCGTCCGACCGAAGGGGAAGTGCTCATTGATGGCAAGCCGATGGGTGAGCTCGATATACGGAGCTGGCGGCGCCAGCTCGGTTATGTGCCGCAGGAAACGTTGTTGCTGCATGACAGCGTGTTGAACAACGTCACCCTCAGTGACCCCGAGCTCGGCGAGGCGCAGGCGGAGCGGGCGTTGCGTGCGGCCGAAGCATGGGACTTTGTCACTGCCATGTCGGGCGGCATTCACGCTACGGTCGGCGAGGGTGGGGCGCGCCTGAGTTCTGGTCAGCGCCAGAGAATCATGCTGGCGCGTGCGCTGGCGCACAGCCCGCGACTGTTGGTGCTGGATGAAGCAACCAGTGCGCTCGATCCGTCCAGCGAAGCGGAAATTTGCGCTACGTTGACCAATTTGAAGGGAGACCTGACGATTCTTGCGGTATCGCACCAACCCGCGCTTGCGGAAGTGGCGGATCGCGTATATCGACTCTCCGATGGCAAGCTCGTGGACGACCGCCTCGCGAACGATGCCGAAACGGCGCCCGCATCGGGCAGTGCATCGCTTCCCGGCTGAATTGCCGGGCAATCTGTCTAGACTGACTGCATTCGCGACTGCGGCCCGGCTTGTTCGCCGGCCGCCATCGGCAAGGCGGCAAATGCGTCCAGAATCTTGTCGATCTGGTCGTCCGTGTGCGCCGCGCTGAGACTACAACGCAACAGGCTTGCGCTGGTCGGTGTTGCTGGCGGCAGCACCAGGTTTACGTAGACTCCTGACGCCAGCAACTGATGCCAGCCGGCAATTGCCTGCTCCCGATCGTCGACGAAGACCGCGATGACCGGCCCGGCCTGGGGGCCGAGCTGATAACCGATTTTCCCAAGCCCCTCGTAGAGTCGCGCCGCATTGCGCCAAAGCTGCTTGCGCAACTCCGGATGCGCCGAGACAAGGCGCAGCGCGGCACGCGTCGAGGCCACCACGGACGGGGTCGGCGATGCGGTAAATATGTAGGCGCGGGCGGCCATCCGAATGAGTTCCAGTTCGGGTCGACTGCTGACGCAAAATCCGCCGACAGATCCGAGGCTCTTGCTGAAAGTGCCAACCACGAAATCGACTTCGTCTTCGACCCCGGCCGCCTCGGCGAGACCGCGGCCATGGGCGCCGAGCACTCCGACCGAGTGCGCTTCATCGAGTAACAGATAACCGCCATAGCGGCGTTTCAATTCGACGATTCCGGCAAGCGGGGCCTGGTCACCCATCATGCTGTACAGGCCTTCTGAAACGATTAACGTGTTGGCGGTTCGTTCACCGAGACGGCGCAACCGTTTTTCCAGGTCGACCAGGTCGTTGTGGCGAAAACGCACGATATCGGCGCCGCTAAGCTTGCAGCCGTCATAAATGCTGGCATGACTGTCGCCATCGATTAGCAGCACATCTCCGGGTCCGGTCAGCGTTGCGACCATTCCCATCGTGGCGAGGAATCCGGTCGTGAACACCATTGCTGATTCGCGGCCGAAGAATGCAGCCAGTTCCTGTTCCAGCGCGCGATGACCGCTATAGGTTCCATTAGCCATGCGTGAGCCGGTTGTACCGGTGCCCTCGTCGGCTGTGGCTCTTTGCGCGGCCGCAACACATTCGGGGGCGAACGTCAGGCCGAGGTAATTATTCGTCCCGGCAAGAATCGTCTTTTTGCCCTCGACCAGGCCTTCGGTGGGAGAGAGAATTTTTTCCGTCACGACACCGAACGGCATCATGCCGTGCGCATTCAGGTCTTCGCGGATTGACTCAAGTGGTGCGAATTTGTCCAGCAGGCTCATGCCGATTCACCGGTCAGCCGCGTCAGCAATTCCGCAAACTGGCGGATACTCCGTACATCCGGCAAAACGTTCAGCGGTACCGTGATATCGAGCTTGTCTTCCACTTCCGCCACGAGTTCCATCACCTGCAACGAACTCAGTCCAAGATCCGACACCAGGGCCGAGTCCTCGCTGAGTACCAGCCCCGGTTGCAGGAACGGCTCGAGCGCTTCGTAGATTAGGGTGACGCTTTCCTGGTAAGAACCCACCGCTGTTTCTCCCTTTGCTGCCTGCTGTGTACGCCCGTGCTCCGGGAGCATGGCGTCGCACCGGATTCGCCTGCGGAGTATACGCTATCGTCGGTCGCTGTCCGATACCTGACGGCACCGCCCTCAGGCCTCGAATAGTGCGCGAATGCGTGCGGCTACCGCCTCGCTTTCGTCGGGCAGTCCGCTGTGCGGGGCAGGGAAGGGTGCACCGAGAGCAACCGCCTTCCCCTGGGCAACCAGCGCGCGCTGCATTCGCCCCAGATCGCGCGGGAAACTCATGGGTCCCGCGGTGTACAGCCAGCGTTTGACCCTCTTGCCGCCGCCGCGGGTCGGATCGAGGACCCGTGCCATGCTACGCCGGGTTTTCTGGGCGGGCGTAAACAGCGTTGGCAGCTCGAAAATTGCCAGTGGTTTTCCGAGCCTGGCCGCTTCCATCATCATCGAAATGCTATCGCCTGTAACGACGACCCGGTCGGAATGCGCGAGCAAACCCAGGTAGGGGTTAGCGGGGTCGTCGCGCTGCCACGCATAAAGCCGCTCGTTATCGCGCATCGCACTGCCCAGAAAATCAATAACTTCAGGCGCGGTGCGGCGGCTGGTGGTCAGGTAGATCGTGCCGTCGGGGCAGCAGTCCCGGGTTTGCGACAACAAGGATTCAGCGGCTTCGACATCGAGCACGAATGGAGAGGTGCTGCCGCCGATCAACACGGCCGTCAAGGGCCGGGGCAGTGTTGCCATTGATGCCGCCGTCGCAGATTTCTGAGCCGCGATTGCGTCGGTGTCGATTTTCATCAGTGGGAAGTCCAGATGCATGACATTTGCGGCTTTCGGAACAGAGTATTGAGGGGTGGCGACGCCAAGAGCCAGGTCGGGCAACCGCCGCGGACGTCCGATCATTACAATGCGGGTGTGGTTGCCGGAGAGTTTGCGTATCGCGAGTGCGGCCATCGACGGACGCCGTCCAATCGTGATTATCAGGTCGGGCCATGGCTCGGATAGTCTGGCCGACTGGTCGCGGTCGATATGACTCAAAGTTGACCGGAAACGCGGTTTCCCAGTGCGAAACTGCGGCAGAAACACCAGAGTTTTGCGCTCGAAAGGCCATCCCAGGGTATCGGCGACCAACTGGACCTGGGCGTTATCGCCAAGTTTGTCACCGAGCACGAGCCACGTCAGAGGAGTCATGGCTGCTCTTTGGCCGGTTCGACGCAGGGACCGGTGTTTGGCGATAGATGGCGACGCATGGATGTTTCGATGGGTTCTATCCGTTCGGTAATGCCGCTACAGTACCGGGCCTTGGCGATCGTGGGGCAGGCATTGGGTAGGATAGATGCTGCCGCCGGCTTTTGCGACAGGGTGTTTTTTGGCGCTGAACGAAAACAAGCAAACGGATGGTGCGACTTCGCCGCCGCGTGTCTGGGCCCTGCTGAGCCACCGGGCGGGTGAGTCATCGCAAATCCTTGCGCTGGCGGAGGCTCTGGGGTGGCCGTATGAGCGCAAGGTAATGCACTACGGCTGGTCGGCCGGCGCGATTGGCCTGTTGCGCCTTTGCACAGCCGCCGGCGTTGCGGCGCGGAGTCGCACGGAGCTGTCGTCGCCATGGCCGGATTTGCTAATCACATCCGGGCTGCGCAACGAACCTGTCGCGCGCTGGGTCGCAGCGCAGTCAGGTGGAGCGACTCGCCTGGTTTTCATTGGCCGAACGTGGTCTTCTGTGCGCCATTTCGATTTGCTGGTGACGACCCCTCAGTACCGCGTGGCGCCCGCACCGCAGGTGCTGGAAAATAGTACGACACTGCAGTCGGTGACGGTTGCAAAGCTCGAGCAGGCGGAGTTGCGGTGGGAGTCGCAGCTGGCAAATTTGCCACGGCCACACATCGCGGTAATCGTCGGGGGGAATAGCGGTCCCTACACGCTCGGGGCGAACGGCGGCCGCCGCCTCGCAAGCGAACTCAGCCGCTATGCGGAACGGCGCAAGGGTTCGTTGCTGGTTACCACCAGCTCGCGCACCAGCGAGGCGGCGGTGGCGCAAATCGGTGCGAATCTGCGTGGGCACTACGATTTCTTTCCATGGCGGAAAGACGCGCCAAACCCGTATTTCGCCTACTTGTCGTCGGCCGAAGAGCTTGTTGTGACCGGCGACAGCATCGCCATGCTCAGCGAGGCATGCGCAACCCGCAAACCCGTATCCGTCTACGATCTCGGCCACGCAACACTGGCAATGCGCCATCAACGCGGTCAGCCGGAGAAGTTGCGTGACTGGTTGTGCCAGGACGATTTTCGCCTGACGGCATTTACATACTGGCTGTTGATGAAGATCGGGCCGCGGCGCCTGTCGCGCGAACTGCGCATCGTTTATGAGCGGCTTTTGTCGGAGGGCAGAATTGCATGGTTCCCGGAACCGCCACCAGCCGGACCGGTAGCGCCTCTCGCGGATGTCGAACACACCGTTGCGCGGGTCACGACCATGATGAACGACCGCCGTCGGGCTGCGGATGGAACGGCGCAGCGCGGTTAGTCGCCGTATTCGTCCTGATAGTCGGCGAGGGAGGCCTCGATGACCTTCAGCGCATGGCTGCGATCATAAATCTCCTTGACCGCCAGCGAGGGTAATTGCCCGACCGCCATCTTGTATGTGTTGAAATAGTGCATCAGTCTTTCGACATAGACCGGCGGCAATTCGGATATATCCTCGATATGAGCGTGGGCATGATCGTTTTTCAGCACCGCGATGATCTTGTCGTCGGCTTCCTCATTGTCGATCATTGGCAGCCCGCCGATGACCTTTGCGTCCAGCACGATATCGGCATGGCTGACCGGTCTCTCACAAATCACGCAGATATCGAGCGGGTCGCCGTCGCCGCGTTTGCCTTCGGGATTTAATGCCGCGACGCGCTCTGAGCAGAATGTGCGCGGAATAAAGCCATACAGCATAGGCGGTCGCGACGAGGTCGCCTGGGGACGATCGATTCGCAGGTATCCGGTGATCTTGTCGATCTCGTACTTGACGGTATCGAACGGGGTGATCTCAATATAGGCCTGTACGATGCCGGGCGCTTCGTCACCCGGGGACAGTCCATGCCATGGATGAGGCCGCCAGCGGTAGAAAGGTTTCGGGAAAGACATTTTGAGACCCTGTTTCTTGTAAGCCGGTGGATTATAACCGGACAGCCACGCCGGGCAGCGTCCGTATTGTCAATAACGACGGAAAAAGGCCAATCCCTGGCCGGTTTTTTGCGGCCGGGCAGGCGTCCTGACCGAGGCATAAACTTATGTCACCTCGCTACCGCTGCGAGCGGAAGCACGGCAGCGATTTAGACGCTATACTTTGCCATCCATACGGGGCGCGATGGGCATTATCGCCGGTGCGTCTCTCGTTTTCTTCAGCGTGCGGATGGAACAATGAACCAGCAGCAACTCGACAAGGTCCGAAACCAGGACGGATTTATCGCAGCCCTCGATCAGAGCGGAGGCAGTACTCCGAAGGCTCTTCGTCTCTACGGCGTCTCCGAGGACGAGTATTCCGGCGAAGCCGAAATGTTCGACAAGGTCCATGAAATGCGGACCCGAATCATTACCAGCCCCAGCTTTGGCGGTGATCGCATTCTCGGCGCTATCCTGTTCGAAGTCACGATGGATCGGACGATCAAGGGCAAGCCGACTGCGCATTACCTGTGGGAGGACAAGCAGGTTGTACCGTTTCTGAAGGTCGACAAGGGTCTGGCCGACGAAGAGAACGGCGTGCAGATCATGAAACCGATGCCGGATCTGGACGCGCTCCTCGACAGGGGTGTCGCGAATGGCATATTCGGTACCAAGATGCGCTCGGTCATTAAACTCGCAAATGACGAGGGTATTGCGGCCGTGGTTGACCAGCAGTTCGAGATCGGCCGCCAGATTCTGGGCAAGGGGCTCGTGCCGATTATCGAGCCGGAAGTCGATATCAACAGTCCGGAAAAGGCGCAGGCGGAAACTATCCTGAAAGCCCGCCTGCTCGAGCATCTCGATGCGCTCGGATCCGGTCAGCAGGTCATGCTCAAACTTACTTTGCCGGAGCAGGACGATTTCTACAAAGAATGCATTGAGCATTCCAGCATTGTTCGGATTGTTGCGCTGTCGGGTGGCTATTCACGCGATGAGGCAAACGCTCGCCTCGCGCGCAATCACGGCATGGTAGCGAGCTTTTCGCGGGCTCTGAGCGAGGGGCTTTCCGCACAGCAGTCGGACGAGCAGTTCGACCAGATGCTGGACGCGTCGATCCAGAGCATATTCGATGCCTCTAAGACGTAGGTGGCGGGTTAAAGCGGTCTGATGACCCTCGACAGGACGGAACCCCGCGCTTTGCGCGGGGTTTTTTTGTCTGGAAATTGATTAAACGTCACCGCTGCCGGCAAACCTCGGGCCGTTTCAGTCCGGTGATTTTTTCTTCACTCGCAGCGGCCGCAATGTGAAGCCGGCTGGCGTCACGATAACAATGCTGGAAACCCGGCTGAATACCGACGATTTCGCGCGAGCGGTCGAACTGACGATGCAGATATATAGCCGGATCAGTCGCGTTGCGGGCTGGTTCGCGACCATTGCGGCGGTTCGGTTCCGATGGTTGTCGTCACGCAGCAGCGGGCCTTTGAAAGGAACCTGCCGCCCCCGCGCTAACCGTGGGGCGCCCCGATCAGTTACAATTCGCGCAATCTTCGGGGGGTGTTTGCCCACGCTCGTTTCGAGCAAGTTCTCTGTGAAGGGATGTCGACATCTCCTTTGATCATCACACGAGAAACCTGCCAGTATGGACGCCAGAGCCGATAAGCCCTTGTCGAGGGCCGATGTACGCCGTTTGACCCAGAAGCGCATTCTGCCAAACCTGGTAAAAATTCCCCTGTTTGTAAGCGCAATGATTGCGTTGACCTGGCTTGCGTGGACGACACCGTCGGTGGCGCTTCGGTGGGTGGCCTATTTAGGTATCGGTTATCTGTGGATGGGCATGGTGACGTTCATGCACGACGGCACCCACAACACGCTGTTCGAGACGCGCTGGGCCAATCTCGCGTTCGGTATCGTCTGCATGCTGCCGCTGATGGCTTCGTTCATCGCATTCAAAGAAGACCATCTCGAGCATCACCGCTATAACCGCTCGCCACGCGATCCCGACGCTTTCACGATGGGCAAGCGCGGCGTGCTGGACTTTGTTCTTTTTTATGCGTACATCGTCGGTGGCGCAGTGCTCAGTTTCATCCATTTCAACTTCATTTACCCGGTGCAGCGATTCGGGCCGAAGCAGTGGGCAATTCATTTGTTTGAAACCGCTTTGAAAATTGCCTGTTACTGGGCGCTGATCGCGTGGGCGATGCGCAACGGCGTGCTGGGCAAAACGCTCGAAGTCTGGCTGGTGCCGGTGTTCATCTTTTCTATTTTCAACTCAATCCGTTTTCTTGCCGAGCACTATGAAACACCGTGGAACGAAGGCCAGCTCGTTGGTTCGCGCACGACCATATCCAACCCGGTACAACGGTTTTTCTGGAATAACATTAACTGGCATATCGGTCATCACGTCTACCCGGCGGTGCCGTGGTACAACCTGGAAGAGTTGCACGAACTGATGCGGCCGACGATCGAGGCGCGGGGCGCGGTAGTGGACAAGAGCTACACGGGTGTCTTTTTGAAGGCGCTGGTGCGCGGGCCCGAAACCGAGGAGCGTTTGCTGGCCAGACTGGCGGAGCGACGCGAAGCCGCGGCCAAGGCGGCGGTTTCTCCGGCGAGCTGACTCCAGCAGCGGTATTACGGTATCAGTTAGAGGCAGAGCAGTGACGTTGTGAGCGATGTGTCGACGCCGGCAGGGTCCATGTATTTCCGGGGGATGCGGATTTCGGCCTGAGCAACGCCTTGGCGGCACTCCTCGGCTGGCGGCACAAACAACAACCCCCCGATTGCGGGGGGTTGATGATTTGGTGCCCAGGAGAGGACTTGAACCGCGCCGGAGCGCGTAAAGCGGCATCAGATTGAGACAGCGCAGTGTCATGGCTGGAGATGCGTCGAGGTTGGCAGCGGCTGGGCAGTCTTGGGGGATGCCGGTACCGTAGAGAGTGTCACCATGGCGGCACTCCTCGGCTGGCGGCACAAACAACAACCCCCCGATTGCGGGGGGTTGATGATTTGGTGCCCAGGAGAGGACTTGAACCGCGCCGGAGCGCGTAAAGCGGCATCAGATTGAGACAGCGCAGTGTCATGGCTGGAGATGCGTCGAGGTTGGCAGCGGCTGGGCAGTCTTGGGGGATGCCGGTACCGTAGAGAGTGTCACCATGGAGGCACTCCTCGGCTGGCGGCACAAACAAAAACCCCCCGATTGCGGGGGGTTGATGATTTGGTGCCCAGGAGAGGACTTGAACCGCGCCGGAGCGCGTAAAGCGGCATCAGATTGAGACAGCGCAGTGTCATGGCTGGAGATGCGTCGAGGTTGGCAGCGGCTGGGCAGTCTTGGGGGATGCCGGTACCGTAGAGAGTGTCACCATGGAGGCACTCCTCGGCTGGCGGCACAAACAAAAACCCCCCGATTGCGGGGGGTTGATGATTTGGTGCCCAGGAGAGGACTTGAACCTCCACCTACATACGTAGACCAGCACCTGAAGCTGGCGCGTCTACCAATTCCGCCACCTGGGCAATAACCGGCGCGTCGCCCCCGTTTGAGTGCGTCGCGATTACTGCAGTTTCTACAAAAACGCCCGGGTTGTCTAACCTCAGGTACCCTGGCGATCGTAAATCCTGAAATGGCTGTAGCCGTCTGATGCCGTCAGTCCCCGCGGAGCGGGGCTGGAGACCGCTGGCCGAGTCGTTCCGCTCATTCTAAACACGGCGCTGAATACGGCGCCATCTGCCGCGGAGCGCGAACTTTACTGACAGCGTGTATCCTTGTCAATTTAACCAGCAGTCAGGATAAACACTTGTCGAAAGATGCCGGACGCCGCGGGCGAGGCTCGCGCGATCGCCGCACGAAAGAATCCGTCCCCAAGGCCGATGTGCCGGAACGCGCCGCGATCATTGCGGAGCTTGAAAGCGCCGGTCGCCCGATGGACTTCAAGGCCCTGGTCGGGGCGCTCAGAGTGAAAGGCAACCCCGCACGCCATGCTTTCCAGCATCGTCTCAAGGCGATGATTCGTGATGGCCAGCTGATTCAGAATCGGCGTGAGGAATATTGCCTGCCCGAAAAAGTGCACCTGTTGGTCGGACGGGTCCAGGGTCATGCCGACGGTTTCGGTTTTCTGATTCCGGATGCAGGCGGTGACGACGTGTATCTGTCGGCACGACAGATGCGCGAGGTGTTTCACGGTGACCGGGTTGCGGTCCGGATCAAGGGCTACGACCGGCGCGGACGGCCCGAGGGGACGATAGCGGAGGTTCTGCAGCGGGGTTCCACCGAGATCGTTGGACGTTACCTGCGCGAACGCGGCGTGGGATTCGTCATTCCGGACAACCCCCGGATTACCCACCAGGTGATCGTGCCGGACAAGAACGCCGGTGAGGCCCGCCAGGGTCAACTGGTGCTCGTAGACATCGTGTCGCCGCCCAGTGCCGTTGCGCAACCGGTCGGAAAGGTCAGCCAGGTGCTTGGTGCGCCGGATGCGCCGGGCATTGAAACCGAGCTTGCGATCCACGCCCATGCACTGCCGCATCGCTGGTCCAAAGAGGTCGGGCATGAGGTCGGAACATTTGGCCCGCGGGTACCGCTGGCGGCGAAAAAGGACCGCGTGGATTTGCGCGATATGCCGCTGGTAACTATCGACGGTGAGGATGCAAAGGATTTTGACGACGCGGTATTCGCCGAAAAGACGCGGAGCGGCTGGCGGGTGCTGGTGGCGATCGCCGACGTGTCGCATTACGTTCGCCGTGGCACTGCGCTCGATGCGGAAGCGCAGGAGCGTGGAACCTCGGTGTATTTCCCGAATCGCGTTGTGCCGATGCTTCCGGAAGAATTGTCGAACGGTCTGTGTTCGCTAAAGCCCAGGGTCGATCGTTTGTGCATGGTGTGCGAGATGCACGTGACGCCCGAAGGCAAGGTGACGCGTTCGAAATTCTACGCCGCGGTCATGAACTCGGCTGCGCGCCTGACCTACACCGAAGTTGCGGCAATGCTCATCGATGGCGATCCGCAACTCAAACGCCGTCACAGTAAATTGCTGCCCGCGTTGCAGCAGCTGTATGACGTGTATCGCGCGCTTGCAGGTGCGCGGCGTCAGCGCGGTGCGATCGATTTCGATATCCCTGAAGCTCAGCTGATTTTCGACGACGGCGGGCGGATTGCGGATATCCAGGCGCGGAGCCGTAATGACGCTCATCGGTTGATCGAGGAATGCATGATTGCGGCCAACGTACAGGCAGCGCAGTTCCTCGCCCGCCACCGCATACCGACTTTGTTCCGGGTTCACGAAGGCCCGGACGAGGATCGGATTATCGCAGCGCGCGAATTCCTGTCGGGACTCGGGTTGTCGCTGGGTGGACTCGATAAGCTCGAACCGAGGCATATCACTGCGCTGTTCGATACGATCAGTGGCCGCCCCGATAAGGAATTGATCGAAACAGTGATGTTGCGGGCGATGGCTCAGGCCGACTACCGTCCCGAAAACGGTGGTCACTTCGGCCTCGCACTCGAAGCCTATGCGCATTTCACTTCGCCGATCCGGCGTTACCCGGATCTGTTGGTTCATCGTGGTATCCGGCATGTGCTCGAGGGCGGTAAAGCCAGTGACTTTTCGTATTCGCCCGGACATATGCTGGAGCTTGGCACGCAATGCTCGGCAGCGGAACGGCGCGCTGACGATGCCACGCGTGAAGCGGTGCAGTGGCTCAAGATCGAGTTCATGCAGGACAAACTCGGTGAGGAATTTGACGGGATCATTACCGGAGTCACCGATTTCGGCGTATTCGTTACGCTCAAGGGGATGCAGATCGACGGACTCGTGCATGTGACCTCGCTCGGTAACGATTACTTCGATCACGACCGCACGCGTCATCGAATGGTGGGGCAACGCTCCGGTGCGACCTATGGCCTGACTGACGAATTGAGGGTGCGGGTCGCGCGTGCCAGTCTCGAAGACCGCAAGATTGATTTCGTGCCGGTTGCCACCGAGGGGCAGTCGGAGAGCCGTCCTGGTGGCTCGCGGAAACGGTCGCGGCGCCGGCGGCGATGAGCGCGGACCGCTCGCAGACTGTTTACGGTATCCATGCGGTTGCGCATTTGTTGCGCGCCGCGCCGGAAAGGGTGACCGCGATGCTGGTTTTAAAGGACCGTCCCGACGGTCGGGTGGCGGCGCTTGTGGAGCAGGCGAGGGAAGCCGGTATTGCCGTGAGCCCGGTCGCCGCCGACGTCCTCGACCGGCATTGTGGCGGAGTCCACCAGGGCATCGCTGTGCAGGTCCGCGCGTCCGAGCCATGGGACGAAAAAACCTTGTTGCGGCACCTTGTCGGAGTCGACCAGCCTCTGCTGCTGGTGCTCGACGGGGTCAAGGATCCGCATAATCTCGGCGCCTGTTTGCGGGTAGCCGATGGCGCAGGCGCCGATGCGGTGATCGTTCCGCGCGATCGCGCAGTGGGGCTGACCTCAACCGTACGCAAAGTGGCCTGTGGGGCGGCGGAGACGACACCGCTGGTGCGGGTGCGCAATCTGGCGCGAGCCATGCGTGGCCTGAAAGAGGCCGGTATCTGGTGTATCGGAACCGAGGCGGACGGCGCTGCCAGTTACACGGATGCGGATCTCAGCGGGCCCATTGCGTTGGTGATGGGCGGGGAGGAAAGCGGACTGCGCCGACTGACCCGTGAGCATTGTGACCTTCTCGTTGGCCTGCCAATGCACGGGATGGTGGAGAGTCTCAACGTCTCGGTTGCGAGCGGCATCTGTCTGTACGAGGCCCTGCGTCAACGAGCAGGCTCTTGAGCCAACCCGGCGATACGGTCTTTCCGGTTGCACAAGAACTCCCGCTCACTTAAACTCCGCCGGCTTTCTTCGTAGTCCGCCAGCCGTGGGCTGCGAAGCTCCTTGCCTCACCGCGTGATCCCCGGATGTGCGACGGGAGGCTGTTTAACCCGAAGGGAGTGACAATGCGTCATTACGAAATCGTGTTTCTGGTCCATCCGGACCAGAGCGAGCAGGTTCCCGCCATGCTCGAACGCTACCGCAGTCTTATCGAGACTGGCAGTGGCGCTATTCATCGTCTTGAGGATTGGGGGCGGCGGCAGCTCGCATTCCCGATCAACAAGATCCACAAGGCCCACTACGTCCTGCTCAATATCGAGTGCGAGAAGTCCATTCTCGATGAGCTGACCGGGGCGTTCCGTTTTAATGACGCAGTGTTGCGCCATCTGGTAATTAGCCGCAAGGAAGCTGTCACCGAGCCCTCGTTGATGGCGAAAGCCGAAGAAGAGGAGCGGCCGAGAGAGAGCCGTCGTGATGCGGATGGCGGCGGCAAGCCGGCGCCGGCTGCGGCTGCAAAGGAAAGCGCCAAAGCGGAACCGACGAGCTCCGACGACGAAGCGAAAACCGCCAAGCCCGCTGCCGCTGAGCCCGCTGCTGCCGAGCCTGCTGCCGCTGAGCCTGCTGCCGCTGAGCTCGTTGCCGCTGAGCCCGCTGCCGCTGAGCCCGCTGCGGAGAAGCCTGCAGAGGCGGCCGGAGAAACCGGCGAAGCGGCTGACGGCGACGCAGCTGAGGCCGGCAAATCCCCGACAAGCGTCTGATTATCAGAATTAATACCATCAGGAGTTATTAGATATGGCCAGATTTTTCCGCAGGCGGAAATTCTGTCGCTTCACCGCCGACGGGGTGAAGGAAATCGACTACAAAGACATCGCTACGCTTAAGAATTACGTGACCGAGACCGGCAAGATTGTCCCCAGCCGGATTACCGGCACCAAGGCGAACTACCAGCGTCAGCTGGCGGTTGCGGTTAAGCGCGCCAGATTCCTCGCGTTGTTGCCGTACACGGATCGTCACTAAGATTGCGGTGGGTGCAGCGGCCGAAGCTGGCCGGCGCATCCGCGCTCAGCAATTTTTGCGTAAACGTGGACGAGTTTCTCGGCTGGGTTGAAGCGCGCCGGCACAGGGGCGCATTGCTGCTTGCCGCTTCGATGTTGTTGCCGCCACTCGGAATTCTCGGTGGCGCTCTGCTCGTTTACCTGTGTCTGCGCCATGACGCGCGGTATGGCTTGATTACCGCGGCAATCGCCGGCGTGGTTTTATGCCTGTTATCGCTGGCAGTCGGCGGTCCGGCGGCAGTGACGCGAGCGGCATCGGTCGCCGCCTTTAACTGGTTGCCGCTGCTGGGTCTGGCGGCGGTCCAGGCGCGCTACAGGTCGCTGAGCCTGAGTTTTCAGGTGGCTGCAGCCACCGGATTCGTGCTGCTGCTGGTTGGGCTGGCATTGGTGCCCGATGTGCGTGCACTGACGCTGGATGTGCTGCGTGGCGTATGGGAGGCGATGGCCCAGCTTGGATTTGGCCGGATGCCGGAAGAGGCGGAGAGTGCGATTGTTTCGATTTTCCCGGGTCTGTTTGTCGGATTCATGGCACTCGGATACCTGGTAAGTCTTTTCATCGGTTGCTGGTGGTTCAAGGGCGGGGACGGCGAGCCGGGGTTTGGAGAACAGTTCCGGCAACTGCGACTCGGCCGGTTGCTGATCATCCTCGCCACTGTGGTCATGGGTCTGGCGATCGTGACGGACTGGCTCGTCATGAGCAACCTGGCCTGGATGTTCCTGATTTTCCTGATTTTGCAGGGACTTTCCGTCGTCCATTTCCTGGTGGCGGAAAGAGGATTGCACAAGTCGATTTTGATAATGGTGTATGTGTTGCTGATACTCGTTGGCCAGATCGGCGTACCTGTTCTGGCCGGGGCGGGATATCTCGACAACTGGCTGGACGTTCGGACGCGTATTTGACCCGTGCTCGGGTCTGCCGCGCAGGAGACTAGAAAATGAACGTGATTTTGTTGGAAAAGATTGAAAATTTGGGTGATATCGGGGATCAGGTTAAGGTCCGCTCAGGCTATGGCCGGAACTTCCTGTTGCCGCAAGGCAAGGCCGCGCTGGCTACGGCCGAGAACGTGGCAAAGATGGAAGCGCGCCGGGCCGAACTCGAGAGCAAGGCTGCCGCCGAACTTGATGCGGCGACGGGGCGGGCAAAACAATTCGACGGCTTTAAGCTGACGATGCCGGCAAAGGCCGGTGCCGAGGGCAAGTTGTTCGGCTCGATTGGCACGGCTGACATCGCCGAAGCCTGCGAAAAGGCGGGAGTTCCGGTCGAAAAGCGGGAAGTCCGTATGGCGGATGGCCCGATCCGGATTGCCGGAGAGCACGAAGTCGAGATTCACCTGCACTCTGACGTGTCTGTGATTGTGCCGATCAACGTCGTCGCGGAAGAATAGGCCACTCCCAGCCCAATGCCCGACCTTTGGGCGAGGCTCGCACGGCGGAACTTGCGTTTTACTGGTGTAGGCGGTTATACCCGGTGCTCGGGTGAGAGGTTAACGATACACGGCCGATGGCAGAACTAGCCGAGACACGGGACCGGGAAGCGGATACGAGATCGATCCGTGTTCCTCCGCATTCGACCGAGGCGGAGCAGGCCGTGCTGGGTGGGTTGATGCTCGATAATTCGGCGTGGGACAAGATCGCCGACCGTGTAAGCGAGACGGATTTTTACCGCGCCGACCACCAATTGATATTTGCGGCAATTGCGGCATTGGCGGATGAGCATCAGCCATTCGACGCCGTGACGTTGTCGGAACATCTCGAGCGCCGCGACAAGCTGCAGAAGTGCGGCGGTCTCGCGTATCTCGGAACACTTGCCAACGAGACGCCGAGCGCGGCGAATATTCGGGCCTATGCGGATATCGTCCGCGAGCGTTCGCTGTTGCGTTCGCTGATTGATGCCGCGGGTGAAATTGCCGGGAGCGCGTTTTCTCCCGAGGGCCGTTCCGCCAGTGCGCTGGTGGACGAGGCCGAACGGCGGGTATTTGAAATCGCCGAGCGTGGCAAGCGCCATGGTTCCGGCTTTCAGTCGTTGCGCCAGATTTTGCCGGCGACCGTGGATCGTCTGGATGTTCTCAGTCATTCCGACGAAGACATCACCGGTGTGTCATCGGGTTTCGCCCAGTTCGACGAATTGACCGCCGGGCTGCAACGCAGCGATCTGATCATCATTGCCGGGCGGCCGTCGATGGGAAAGACCACACTCGCGGTCAACATTGCGGAGAACGCCGCGATTGGGAGCAAGATTCCTGTCGCGATATTCAGCATGGAGATGTCGGCCGAGCAGCTTAGCTTCCGGATGATCGGATCGATCGGTCGGGTCAACCAGTCAAACCTCCGCCGCGGCCGCTTCACCGATGAGGACTGGAACCGCATCAATATGGCGGTGGCGATGATGACACAAGCGCCCATCTATATTGATGACACGCCCGCGCTGACGCCAACGGAGGTGCGAGCGCGAGCGCGCCGACTGGCACGCGAACACGGTCTCGGATTGATCGTTATCGATTACCTGCAGCTCATGCAGGTGACCGGGACGAAGGAAAATCGCGCGACCGAAATCTCCGAAATCTCACGTTCGCTGAAAGCGCTGGCCAAGGAACTCAACGTTCCGATTATTGCGTTGTCGCAGCTCAACCGCAGCGTTGAACAGCGTCAAGACAAGCGGCCTGTCATGTCAGACCTGCGTGAGTCCGGTGCCATCGAGCAGGATGCCGATGTCATTGCGTTTATTTACCGCGAGGAGGTCTACGATCCGGATACCCCGCGCAAGGGTATTGCGGATGTGATCATCGCCAAACAGCGTAATGGTCCCGTTGGCGATATACACCTGACATTTCTCGGTGAGTACACGAAATTCGAGAACCTGATCGCCGAAGCGTACGGTGATGAGGGGTTTTCGTGACATCGTTTTGCAGTGCCACGGTCGATACTTCGGCGCTGAAACACAATCTCCAGATCGTTCGCGGTGTCGCTCCAGGCAGCCGCGTTATGGCCGTAATCAAGGCCAATGCTTATGGCCACGGGATCGTACCGGTGGCGCGAGCGCTCGCTTCGGCGGATGCCCTGGCGGTAGCACGTCTCGCGGAGGCGCGGCAGTTGCGCAAGGCCGGCATTGTTTCGCGCGTGGTGTTGCTCGAAGGTGTAAATCTCCGTGCCGAGCTGGAGCAGGCAGCGCAACTGGGGCTGGACCTTGTCGTTCACAATGATGAGCAGGTGCGGTTACTCGATAGCTTCGAAATCGATGATGCCTTTTCTGTTTGGCTAAAAATCGATACAGGCATGAACCGTCTGGGGATCGCGGTTGCCGACCTTGATCAGTTCCTGCGCCGACTGCGTAGTTGCGCAAGTGTACGGGGAGAGCCGCGACTGATGTCGCATCTGGCAAACGCCGACGATCGCGATGATGAAAAAACGATTGCCCAGATGCGTCAGTTTGCCGCGTTAACCGACGCGCTTGGTTGTGAGAGAACGCTCGCCAACTCCGGCGGCGTCTTTGGCTGGACGGGCAGTCATTTCGATTGGGTCCGGCCGGGAATTGCGCTGTACGGCGTCACCCCTTTCGCCACCGGCACAGGCGCCGATCTCGGGTTGCGGCCAGCAATGCGCCTGACGGCGCGTATTATCGCCTTGCGCGAGGTCGATCCGGGACAGACGGTCGGCTATGGCGGTAATTGGTGTGCCGCGGTGCCGACCAGGATCGCGGTGGCGGGAATCGGTTATGGCGACGGTTATCCGCGTCATCTGGACAATGACGCGCCCGTTTCACTGCACGGGCGCAGTGCGCCTCTGCTCGGGCGGGTATCAATGGACATGATCACGATCGGTCTCGACGGCCATCCCGCCGCGGCGATTGGCGACGAGGTGACACTGTGGGGCCGGGAATTACCGGTCGAGCAGGTTGCCAAGCTCGCCGGCACGATTCCCTACGAGTTGCTTTGCGGGGTCACGCAACGCGTTGACGTGCGTTACGTTACTTGAGGAAAAACCCCATCTTGACCCCGGCAAGCTCAATGACGTCATTGTCATCGAGTTTCTGCGCCCGCGGGCCAATGCGTTTGCCGTTGACCACCGGATAGTTGCCGTCCTCGAGGCTGTCGACGTGGACGATGTAATAGCCCTCCGCCCGTCGCGTCACCCCTGCAACCTGTACTCCCGGCCGGCCGAGTGTCGTCAGCGCCTTGGTCAATTCGAGTTCCTTGCCGGCGAATGCTCCCGACAATACTTGCAATTTGGCCATCTTGGGCGATGACGCCGATGCGGCCGCGGCCGCGGCCGCCGCGGTCGCTGTTTCCGTTTCCACGGCGCCCGAGCCAGAGGAGGCGGCTTGCTGCACTGCCTGTGCCGCCTGATTCATTTTCTCGGCACTGGCGGAACTCGGATGAATCACCATCGTTTTTTCGAATTCGTCCGGATCCGCGTCCGCCTCTTCCTGGTCGACAAAACGCAACTGGTGGTGCCCAATCGTGATTACGTCGCCATGCTGAAGCGCGTGTTTCTTGATCAGCTTGCCATTGACATAGGTGCCATTGGTGCTGTTCAGGTCTTCAAGAAACGAGTCGTTCAGAATATTAATGATGAGCGCGTGGTGGCCGCTCACAGCTGCATTGTCGATGCGGACATCGTTATCCGGCAGGCGGCCAACCGTGTACCGCTCCTTGGTCATGTTGTATTCCGCCAGAACCTGTCCGTCGAGGCTAAGCATCAAACGTGCCATTACCCGCCCTCTATTTTGAAGAATTAAACCAATTCAGAACGTTCCCCAATAATCCCTTGCGAGCCGGAAACGGATGCGCAATATAGGCTAGCATCAACGAGATGTTGTCGCGTCCGCCCTGATCGTTGGAAAGTCTGATTAATTGTTGACCAACTACATCAAGATTAGCATGAAAAGTGCTGATAGTTAACTGAATATCGTCGTCTTCCACCATATCCGACAAGCCATCGGAACAGAGAAGATAAAAATCGCCCGGAAGTACCTCGGCCTCGTTGACTTCGACTTCGACACCGGGTTCGACGCCGAGCGCTCGTGTTACATAATTCTTGTTTGTCGACCGCTGTGCCTCTTCTTTCGAGTAAAACCCGCGGTCCACCAGTTCCTGCAGCAGCGAGTGGTCCATCGTGATCTGCTCGAGTTTTCCATCGCGCATGCGGTACATTCTCGAGTCGCCGACATGGGCAAACGAGATTTTGTTGTCATAGAACAGGCAGGCGACCACGGTCGTGCCCATGCCTTCGCATTCGGTCTGGGTTTGGGCGGTGTTATGAATGATTCGGTTGGCCCGGTAGATCGCGTCGCGAAGAATGATGGAGTCGCGACGCAGACCTGACTCCGGTTCGATCTCATTGCGGTCGGGTATGGTCTCGATTGCTGCGGTTACCTGGCTCAACACGGTCTTGACCGCAATCCCCGAAGCGACCTCTCCGGCATTGTAGCCTCCCATACCGTCCGCAAGAACGAGAAGGCCGAGGTCGGGATCGCTGCCGATCGCATCCTCGTTGTGCTCGCGGATCATGCCAGTATCTGTGGCCGCCGCTGCCTTTATCTTCGCGCTCAAACTCATGTAGGCGATTTTTCCCTATGTCGTGCCCGAACGGCTCATCGCGGCGCCACAGCGTTGCAGTGCAGTCGCCATTACCGTTCCATCTATAAATCTGTCTTCGGCCCGCTTCTCAAGCGCCCGGTCAATAATCTCTGCCACACACGGCGGCAAGTCCTGTCGTAGCTGGCCGATAGGCTGGTGCGGTTCATTGGATATTTTGTACATCTGCTGCACCAGCGTATCCGCCCTGAACGGCAAGAGAGCCGTAAGTAATTGATATAGCGTAACACCGAGTGCGAACAAGTCCGAGTGTCCTGTCACAGTTTCTCCGGCAATCTGCTCCGGAGACATAAAAGAGGGTGTGCCCATTACGACCCCTGTCCGGGTTCGTTTCATGTTGGCGGATCGGGCAACGCCGAAATCGGTGATCTTGAAAACATCGCTGACCGGGTTGTAAAGAAGATTGGCCGGCTTGATGTCACGGTGAACGACCCCCTGTTCATGGGCATAATGCAGCGCTTCGGCGGCTCGGGCGCCGATCAGCATCAGTCGGGCGGCCGGAAGGCGGGATTTTTCGGGCACGAATTCGCTCATCCGGGGGGCGTCCACATACTCCATTACGATATAACCAAGGCCGCCGCTTTCTCCGGCTGCGTAAACCTTGACGATATCGGGATGGCTCAGTCGTGCCGCGGCATCGCCCTCACGCAATAGTCTCTCGCGAACGCCCCCGAGTTCTGCTTCGTCGAATTCGTCTGACAGCGGAAACGCCTTGATCGCCACTTGCGACCCGTTTTTCTCGTCCTTGCCAAGGTACATGACCCCCATGGCGCTGCGGCCGATCTCGCGTTCAATCGTGTAACGCCCGAGTTTTGGCGTTCCCGCATCCGCTTGCGGGTTGACCCGTAGCGGTTTTTGCACGGGTTGCGGCGGCTTCGCCGTCGGCGGGCGGCGGTAGGCACGCTGATTAATGTCTATCCTTTTCGTCAGGTCGCGATAGTCCGGTTCATGCTTCGCCATATGACGGTAAATTGAGACTGCCAGCTCGTTCTTGCGCCGGCGTTCCGCCTCGAGGCCGAGCTGGTAGAGCGTAGTCATCAGGTCGTCATCGTACGGCAGCACCTGCAGCCGCTCGAACGCGAGGTCGAGCTGGCCCTGCTCGCGATAGGCCAGTCCCATCATTCGATTGCTCTCGTGCCATTCATTGCGCTCGGCCGAGGTTCCTGACGACCGCGCGGTCAGGCCTTCCAGCGTGAGTACGAGATGACCGCCCAGCAGGAAAATCGCCGCAGTGACCAGTTGCAGCCAGACGGATTGCGAAAGCAGAAATGTGACCTCGGTCGCAATCAGCAGCCCGATCATCGACGCCGTGATGGTCCAGCCGGCGAGGGCGGAGAGTCGTGGCAGACCCAGGCACAGGTACAGGATCGCGAGTATCCCGAGTGTCGCTTCGAGCGCGGGCGCCCACCCGGGTCTGCGCAGCCAGTCACGCTGTAGAATGCTGGAGATTTGGTGCGCCACGACGGTTGCGGCCGGCATCGCCGCCGCTACCGGTGTGGCAAGCGGTGGCTCTATGGTGGGGCTGGTGACTCCGACCAGGACGATTTTGCCGTTGAATTTGTCCGCCGGCGTGCGTCCCTGGAGAACGTCGGATGCAGAGTCAGCGCGAAATGGCCAGGTACCGCTGCGCGGGGCGTAGAACCGAGGCAGCCAGTGACTGTCGGGCTCGACGTCGACCAGCAGCTTGTCGAATCGTAAAGTGCGCCCCTCGAGAAAAGGGCTGGTGCCGGCGGGGTCGTCATTGGGTGTGCCGGCCAGAAGAGACAGCGCAGGAATGATGTCCGTTTCGTTGCGAATCAGGAGATCAACGCCGCGTTGAACCCCGTCGCCATCAGGCACCATGTGAAAGTGCCCGATCCCGCCGGCCACCGCGGAGAATTGCGGCTGAGGTCGGCGCAGATCCGCTATTTCGGGAACACCGGCGGTCGATCTGAAGTGGATGCCAAATACCGCACCGTCGCGTGCAGTCGTACCTCCGGTGTTGGCAATGACCGCGAGATAGACCTGGCCGGCGCGTTCCATAGAGGCCCGTAACACTGCCCCTGCGTTGTCGCCAGAGTTGCCTGTCCCGGCCGCGGAGGCAGCGCCGGCCTCGGCTCTCGTGAGATCAATCAGCAACACAATCGCCGACGCCCCGCCAGCGGTGATTTTGTCGAGCAGCGTCGCCAGGACCGAGCGCGGCCACGGCCATGCACCTTGCTCATCGAGCGAGCGCTCATCAATACCCACTACGGTGACCCGCGGGTCGGGAAGATCGGGCGTCAGCCCCAGGCTGTAATCGTAGAGTGTGCCTTCGACGGCAACCAGCGCGCTGTTCAGCGGCCCGGTCGCGAGTACCAGAAAAGCCACGCTGTAGACCAGAGCGCTGGCGACGCTCGAGTTGCGAATCGGCTCGAGAATTCGAGAGAACAAACCACGGGACTTCATGCTGCGCGGAGTGTACGCGAGTATCGTCGGAAAAAACTAGCGATTCCGGCACATTAGGGTAATTTTTTCAGTCCGCCGGGACACCGGGTCTGGTGCTATCATCGAGCGTCCTTACGCGGGAACGATTTCGATGGCGCGGGCGAAAACCCTGTTTGTTTGTGCGGCGTGCGGCGCCGAGAGTCTTAAGTGGCAGGGTCAGTGCCCGGACTGCGATGCGTGGAATACGTTCGAGGAAGCCCGCGCCGGCACTGCACCGCGCCGTCGCGGTGGCTACGCCGGGGAGTCGCGCCGACAGCGCCTCGGCGACGTTGATGAGGCGCAGCAACAGCGCCTTGGCACGCAAATCGGTGAACTGGACCGGGTTCTCGGTGGCGGGCTGGTAGCAGGATCGGTAATCCTGCTCGGGGGGGATCCTGGGATTGGTAAGTCGACATTGCTGCTGCAGGCGGCTGCGCGTCTGTCTGGCGCAATGTCTGTGCTGTATGTCACCGGTGAGGAGTCGCTGCGCCAGGTGGCCCTGCGAGCACGGCGACTGGGGCTTGAAAGCGACGCGATCGAATTGCTGGCCGAGACTCAGATCGAGCGGGTCATCGGTGAGACGGCCGCCGCCCGTCCCGCGATTATGGTCGTCGATTCGATCCAGACCATGTTTTCGGAGGACCTGAGTTCTGCGCCAGGCTCCGTCAGCCAGTTGCGCGAGGCCACGGCGCGCCTGGTGCGGTATGCCAAACAGTCGGGCTGCATCGTTTTCCTCGTGGGCCATGTCACCAAGGACGGTACGATCGCCGGCCCGCGCGTGCTCGAGCACATGGTCGATACGGTGTTGTATTTCGAAAGCGAGGCGGGCAGCCGGTTCCGGATCGTGCGGGCGATAAAGAATCGCTTCGGTGCCGCCAACGAAATGGGGGTGTTCGCGATGAGCGGTGAGGGCCTGAAGGAGGTCCGCAATCCGTCGGCCATTTTTCTCTCCCCGCATGATGCGCCGGTGGCGGGCAGCGTCACCACGGTAACGCGTGAAGGCAGTCGGCCATTATTGCTCGAACTGCAGGCGCTGGTGGACGAGAGCCGCGCCGGCAACCCGCGCAGGGTCGCGGCGGGGATGGATCAGAGTCGGTTGTCGCTGTTGCTGGCGGTGCTCCATCGTCATGGCGGCATTGCCAGTTACGATCGCGATGTCTTTGTCAATGTCGTTGGCGGGATACGCATCGCTGAAACGGCGGCCGACCTTGCGCTGGTGGCAGCCATTGTGTCCAGTTATCGCGACCACCCGTTGCAGGACCGTACCGTGATTCTCGGTGAGCTCGGGCTTGCCGGTGAGGTCCGCCCGGTTCCGTTTGGTGAAGAACGGGTGATCGAGGCGGCAAAACACGGTTTTGTGCGCGCTATCGTTCCCGCTGCGAACCGCCCCAGGGTGGCGCCGGAAAATATGGAAGTTGTCGCCGTCAGTCGGCTCAGGCAAGGCCTGGACGCGCTGTTCTGAAGCACGGTCCGGGTCAGGAATCGGAATCGGTGCTGCGAACTCTGACCGTTTTAACCGCCTTGTCCGCCGTCTGCATGATCTCCAGCGAAAACCCGTCGATGTTCAGTGTGGTGCCCGGACTCGGGATGGTTTCGAGCTCCTCGAGGATCAGCCCGTTCACGGTCTTGGCGCCGTCGGTAGGGAGACTCCAGTGCAGCGACCGGTTCAGGTCACGAATATTGGCAGTTCCGTTGACGACATAACTGCCGTCAGGCTGGCGATCTGCGTCCTGATAGAGGGTAATCGGCGTCGCGGTAAACTCACCAACAATCTCCTCCAGAATATCCTCCAGTGTTACCAGTCCCTGGATATCACCGTACTCATCCACCACAAGCGCATATCTGCGCTTGGCGGCCTGAAAATTGAGCAGCTGCATGTGCAGGGGCGTTCCTTCCGGGACGAAATAAGGTTCGCGCGCGAGATCGCAGAGGCTGTCGCGATCGAAACGGTCGGACGAAAGAATTCGGATCAGCTTGCGGGCGTGAATAATGCCAACGATGTTGTCGAGATTGTCACGATAGAGCGGCAGACGGGTGTGCGGGGAGTTCTGCAGCTGGTTGAGAATTTCATCGATGCTGTCGTCGAGATCCACGCCGACTATGTCGTTGCGCGGCACCATGATATCGTCGACCGCAACGTTCTCGAGGTCGAGGATCGATAACAGCATGCGTTTGTGGCGGCGTGGAATCAGAGAGCTCGCCTCCATGACGACGGTTCTCAGTTCCTCCTGGCTCAGCGCATCTCCAGTCAGCTTGTTAGGCGACACGCCAAGCAGCCTCAAGATGCCGTTGCTTATCGCGTTGAGTAGCCATACTACGGGATAAGCCAGTTTCAGCAGCGGGTAGTAGACGTAGGCGGCCGGCTTGGCCACCCGTTCCGGTTGCAGTGCGGCCAGCGTTTTCGGCGTGACTTCGGCAAATATCAGGATGACGACCGTCAGGATCAACGCGCCTGCCGCGATTGCCGAATCACCACCAATGCGAATCGCAATTATCGTCGTCAGCGATGCGGCGAATATATTGACTAGATTGTTGCCAAGCAGAATCAGACCGATCAACCGATCAGGGCGGGCGAGCAGTGATTCAATCAGTTTTGCGGAACGATTACCGGCACGCGCCTGGTGACGCAGCCGGTAGCGGTTCAGCGTCATCAGCGCGGTTTCGCTGCTCGAGAAAAACGCCGACAGTAGCAGCAGGAAAACAAGCAGGGAGAAAAGCAGGGATAAAGGAACGTCTTCGTTCAATAAATTGTTTCTGGTCGGCTGGTTGCGCTCAAATGTTGGGGCTCGGGCAGGTACCGTGTCAAGGGAAACGATACTGAATGGCTATCCCCATTGCCGCCCCAGCAACGCTTCCAGCACCAGCTTGCTGCCGAAATAGGCCAGCGCCAGCACGGCAAATCCGACCAGCGTCCAGTGGACGGCGCGTTTGCCGCGCCAGCCATAGCGCCACCGGCCAACCAGCAAAACCGCGAAAATAAACCACGCAAGGATCGAGAGTGCCGATTTATGGACGAGATGCTGGGCAAACAGGTCTTCGACGAAAATCAACCCGCTGAACACTGCCAGGGTGAGTAGCAGAAAACCGATCGTGAGCGCCGCGAACAACGACTGCTCGAGTGTCTCCAGTGGCGGCAGAATCCGCAGCCACCCGGTCGGGCGGCGTTGCCGAAGGCGCCGGTCCTGAACCGCGATCAGCATTGCCAGAGCGGCGCCGATTCCGAGCATCGAGTAGGCAAGCATCGACATCATCACGTGGGCTTGCAGTTGCCATGTCATCGCGCGAGTAAAGGTGTTAGCGATCGGCAGAGCCGTGCCGAGCGACATCACCGCGGCAATTCCGAGCAGAATGCCGGCAAGCCCGCGCATCGCCGGTTGTGCGCTACCCGCCAGCGCAAGAATGGCGGTTAGCCAGCCGATCAGGCCAATGACGTTGCCGAGTCCGAGCGCCAGTGTCCCGTCGATGAAGATCGCGCGCGCCAGCATGCTGCTGTGGAGCAGCAACGCAACGACGCCCAACGCCATGCCGAGCGGCGGCGAAGACCAGACTGACACGCGCTCGGAATTGGCCGATTTCAGCAGGATAAATGCCGCGGCGGCGTACAGAATTGGAACTGTGATTTGAAGCACAGAAAGAGGCACCCTGAGGGGCTAGCGTTGCATGACGACAAATCTTCGCACATGGCTGCTTGCATGAGAAGGCTTGCAGATATCGGTTTCCGCGCATGCTGCCGGAGCCGAGCCGACACCTGGAGAGTAGGGCTCCATGCAGGTACGAATTCTGGGTTGCAGTGGTGGCATTGCCGCTGGATTGCGCACGACGGCAATTCTCATTGATGACGACACCCTGGTTGACGCCGGAACCGGCGTCGGCGATCTGACCCTGGATGAGTTGCGCGGCGTAAAACGCCTGTTTCTGACCCATTCTCATCTCGATCACACCGTAGGGTTGCCGCTGTTCGTCGATGCGGTTTTCGACACCTTTCGCCGCAGGCCGCTGGAGATCTATGCGCACCCGGAGACGATCGCTGCGTTGCAGCGCCATCTCTTCAATGACGTGATGTGGCCAGATTTTTCCCGCATCCCCAGTCGCGAGGAGGCTGCAATTCGCTACCGGCCCATAGAGTCCGGTGCGGTCGTCGACTGCGGCGCAAGAGTTGTGCGCGCGGTTGACGTCAAGCATGCGGTCCCGACTCTCGGCTACTGCATCGAGTCCGGGGGCAAGGTTCTTGCATTCAGCGGTGACACCACCACCAATCGCACTTTATGGCCGGTTTTGAATTCTTACCCCGACTTGCATGTTCTGGTTATCGAAGTTTCGTTCCCGAATCGCCAGCACGAACTGGCGCGGCAGGCGGGACATTATTGCCCGCGCACGCTGGCCAGCGATCTCGGCAAACTGTCCCATGCCCCGGATATCTGGCTGACCGCTATGAAGCCGGGTGAGGAAGAGGAGATCATGCAAGAGGTCCTCGCTGCGCTACCGGATCGGCGCATACGTCGGCTCGAGGCCGGCTCGATTCTGCAACTCTGAACATAGTGTGACTGTCGCTGGCCCGCGCCAGGCGATATCATGCCGGCGATGAAATCCTCTGCCTGCGGCCAGGCCGCACCCGGGTCTATCGATGTTTGAGAATCTGAGCGAGCGTCTCAACCAGGCTGCAGCGCGACTGCGCGGAAAAGGCCGGCTGAGCGACGACAATATCAAGGATGCGTTACGCCAGGTGCGAATGGCATTGCTTGAGGCCGACGTGGCGGTCCCGGTCGTCAAGACTTTTATTGACGACGTGCGTACGCGCGCGCTGGGAGAGGAAGTAAAGCGCAGCCTTACTCCCGGCCAGACGTTCATCAAAATCGTCCACAGCGAACTCGTTGCGGTAATGGGCGCCGACTCCGGGTCGCTGAATCTGCGAGTCCAGCCACCGGCTGTGATCATGATGGCCGGGCTGCAGGGCTCGGGTAAGACCACCAGCAGCGCCAAGCTTGCGCGCAGGCTGATCGAGCGCGACAAGAAGAAGGTCATGCTTGCGAGCGCCGACATTTACCGCCCCGCAGCCATTCAACAGCTGCAGCAACTGGCCGCTCAGGTCGGTGCTGAATTTTTCCCAACCGACCCCGGAGCGTCGGCTGCAACGATTGCGACGGATGCGCGCGAGCACGCGCGCAAACATCTGGTTGACGTTTTAATCGTCGATACGGCGGGCCGGTTGCATGTCGATGGCGAAATGATGGCCGAGGCCAGGGCCGTTCATGAGGCCTGCGATCCGGTCGAGACACTGTTCGTGGTCGATGCAATGACGGGCCAGGATGCAGTGCGTGCGGCCGAGGCGTTCGCCGCTGCGCTGCCGCTGACCGGCGTCGTGTTGACCAAGGCCGATGGCGATGCCCGCGGCGGTGCCGCACTGTCGGTGCGCCAGATCACCGGCCAGCCGGTGAAATTTGTCGGCGTTGGCGAAAAAACGGATGCACTGGAAGTTTTCCACCCTGAACGAATTGCCTCGCGAATCCTCGGCATGGGGGATGTCGTATCGCTGGTCGAGCAGGTCGAGGAGCAGGTCGACAAGGACAAGGCCGAGCGGCTCGCGAAAAAGCTGCGTAAGGGCAAGGGGCTTGATATGGCCGATTTGCGCGAACAGCTCGGGCAAATGCTGGAGATGGGCGGACTCGAGGCGATTCTCGACAAATTGCCGGGAAACATGGCGCCCCCCGGCGGCCTGCCAGGCGGGTTTGATGACCGTCAGATCCGGCGCCAGATCGCGATCATCAACTCGATGACGCCGAAGGAAAGGCGCTTCCCCAAGATTATCGATTCGTCCAGGAAGCGCCGCATAGCCGCGGGCTCGGGTGTCCAGGCTCAGGATGTCAACCGCCTGCTCAAGCAATTTACGCAAATGCAGAAGATGATGAAGAAGGCGTCGCGAGGCGGCCTGAAGCGAATGATGCAGGGTATGCCGGGCATGCCAAAAGGGTTTGGCCGATAGTCTGGGATTGCGCTTCCCTTTTTGCGGGAATCGATTAAAATAGAGGGTTTAGCACGGCCCGTCGATGAGCTTGCGCTGCGGCGGGCCTGATTATTTCTAGCGTTAGCTGAGGTTTTATATTCAGATGGTTAGCATTCGGCTTAGCCGCGGCGGGGCAAAAAAGCGCCCGTTCTACCACATTGTTGTATCCGACAGCAGGAAGCGTCGGGATGGTCGTTCGATAGAGCGGCTTGGTTTTTTCAACCCTGTCGCCACCGGTGGCGAGGAACGGTTGCGGATCGACATTGCGCGCGCCGAGCACTGGCTCGGCCAGGGCGCGCAACCGTCTGAGCGGGTTGCGAGCCTGATCAAACAATACCGGAAGACGGCGCAGGCCTGAGACCGGTTAGTGGCTGGGCCGGGGTCGCAAAATGGATTCCGCTGACTCTGACGTCGTCCTCGGGCGCGTCAGCGGCGTGCATGGGATCCGTGGCTGGATAAAGGTTTTTTCCTATACCCGGCCGATGGGTAATATTTTTGACTATCCGGGCTGGGTCCTGCGCAAGCACGGCAACCGCGTAGGACACAAGCTCACCGAGGGTCGCCAGCAGGGTCGCGGTCTGGTGGCCAAGCTCAACGGCATCGAGGACCGGGATGCCGCGCTGGCGCTGATCGACAGCGATATTTGCGTGGAGCGGGGAAAATTGCCGCGCTGCGCGGAAGGCGAATACTACTGGGCCGATCTGTTGGGCATGGATGTCGTCACCACCAGCGGCGTTTCGCTCGGACGGGTCGATTCGATGATTGAAACCGGCGCCAATGACGTGCTCGTTGTGGTCGGAGACAGGCAACACCTGATTCCGTTCGTGCGACCGGATGTCGTACGCGGAGTCGATCTAGAACAAAGGCGGATGGAGGTCGACTGGGACCCGGAATTTTGACCTACGGAACGTAGCCTGGGGTTATTGAGGATGCGTATTGATGTAGTCACGGTTTTTCCGGATCTGATTGCCACCGCGACGGGATTTGGGGTTACCGGCCGTGCCGTTGAACGCGGTATTGCCAGCGTTTCCACCTGGGACCCGCGCGAGTTTGCGACTGACCGTCATCGCAGCGTTGACGATCGGCCTTACGGCGGTGGGCCAGGGATGGTGATGGGCGTCGAGCCTTTGCGAAGCGCATTGAGAGCAGCGCGGGCGGTGGCGCCGGAAGGTAGCAGGAAGATTTATTTGAGCGCTCAGGGGCGTGTGCTGAATCACGCCATTTTGAGCGAGCTGGCCGGTCTGCCGGGCATGATCCTGTTGGCTGGGCGCTACGAGGGCGTCGATGAACGGCTGATCGAATCGGAGATCGACGAGGAATTGTCGATCGGGGATTTTGTATTGAGCGGCGGCGAGCTTGCGGCCGCGGTAGTGATCGATGCCGTCTTGCGGCTGTTACCCGGCGTATTGGGTGATGCGGAGTCGGCGCGACAGGACTCTTTTTTTTCGGGTCTGCTCGATTGCCCGCATTACACCCGGCCGGAGATGGTCGATGGTATGGCGGTGCCCCAGGTGCTTTTGCGGGGTAACCACGAGGAAATACGTCGCTGGCGACTGAAGCAGGCTCTTGGCCGGACCTGGATCAGGCGGCCGGAACTGCTTGAAGATTTGTGTTTGACGCAGGAACAGACTGACCTTTTGAACGAATTCATCGCCGAAGAGGGCGACGGGGACCGCAACGGCGGTTGAGATTGAGAAACGACGACCTGCAGGCAGGTGAGGACTATGAGCAATATCATCGACGAGTTGGAAAATGAACAGATGCAGCGGGATGTGCCCGATTTCAGTCCCGGAGACAGCGTGATCGTGCAGGTCAAGGTTACCGAGGGCACACGTGAGCGGCTGCAGGCCTATGAAGGCGTTGTGATCGCGAAACGCAACCGCGGACTCAACTCGTCCTTTACGGTGCGCAAGATGTCTCACGGCGAAGGCGTGGAGCGGGTCTTTCAGACATACAGTCCGGCGATCCAGGACATCAAAGTCAAGCGCCGGGGCGACGTGCGCCGCGCCAAGCTTTACTACCTGCGTGAGCGGACCGGTAAAGCGGCACGAATCAAAGAGAAGATCTAACGGGATTCGCGGTCGCCGCCAATGCAGCCCGGTTTTCCGGGTCGCGTTGGCGACGGCAGTCGAACCAATCCGGGGCTGCGCAATCAAACCACCGGGTATGGCTGAGAGCGCGGAACAAATAACCCGGCATGAGCTTGTCTAACTCAAAACTGCGATTGTTGGTACTGATGTCGACCATGACGCTCGGTGCCTGTAGTGTGTTGGTAGAACGTGCCACAGACCGGATGTCAAACAATCTGTCCAGCGCAATCCTGAACCAGAACGATCCGGAAACGGTTCGTGACGGGGCGCCGGCCTACCTGTTGCTGATGGACAGCCTGGTCGAGGGCAGTCCGGAGAGTGTCGGGACGTTGGCTGGCGCGTCGAACCTGTACGCCGCCTATGGCTCCGTATTCGTCGACGACGATGCGCGCGCCAAGCGTCTCACGCAGCGCAGCTTCGATTACGGATCTCGCGCTATCTGCGTGCAACATGAACCAGCCTGCCGCTGGTCGGAGCTGTCTTTCGAGGAATTCGATGCGGCGTTGACCGAAGTTGGCGAAAGAGATGTCGAAGCGCTTTACGCCTATTCAGTAAGTTGGCTCGCCTACACTCGCGCCCATGCTGACGAGTGGGAGGTGCTTGCGGATTTGCCCAAGGTCGAGGCGGTTTTGAACCGACTGTACGAACTGGATCAGACCTTCGATGGCGGCAATATCGATCTTTACCTCGGTATCCTCAACAGTATCCGGCCGCCGGCACTGGGGGGTAACCCTGAGCTGGGGCGGCAGTATTTCGAGCGTGCGATTGAGCTGACCGGCGGTCGCGATCTGTCGGTCAAGGTAGAGTTTGCGCGAACCTATGCGCGACTGGTCTACGATCGCGATCTGCATGACCGGTTGCTACGGGAAGTACTTGCCGCGGATCCGGATGTGCCGGGTCTGACCCTATTCAATGTACTGGCGCAGCGCCAGGCGGAAAGCCTGCTTGCGTCAGCGGACGATTATTTCTGAGCGCTGCTTTGCTCCAAGGAGACACATCCATGATTCGTGCAATTGCAATGACGGTGTTTTTGCTGCTCGCCGGCTGGACGACGTCAGCGTCGGCGATTACGTTGAAAATTGCCAGTATCGCGCCGGAAGGTACGGTCTGGATGAAGGAGATGCGCGCGGGGGCCGCCGAGATAAAGGAACGCACGGAGGGGCGGGTGCAGTTGAAGTTCTATGGCGGCGGCGTCATGGGCACCGACCGCCAGGTACTGCTCAAGATGCGGACCGGGCAGTTGCATGGCAGTGTTTTCACGCCTAGCAGTCTCACCAACATTTATGACGATATTCAGATCTACACGTTGCCATTGGTATTCAATGACCTCGAAGAAGTCGACTATGTCCGGCAGAGGATGGACAGCGACCTGATCAAGGGAATGGAAGAGGCGGGCATGGTCAGTTTTGGACTTGCCGGTGGCGGATTCGCTCTGATCATGTCCAACAAACCGGTGACAACGCTTGCCAATCTGAAGGGGCAGAAAGTGTGGATACCGGACGGCGACCCGGTCCTGGCCGCAACCATGAAGAGTCTCGGTCTTGCGCCGGTACCACTGCCGCTGACCGACGTGTTGACCGGGCTGCAAACCGGTCTCCTCGACATCGTGGCGACGCCGCCGGTGGGTGCGGTCGTGTTGCAATGGCACACGAAAGTGAAATACGTGACTGATTTCCCGGTGCTCTACACGATTGGTTATATGGTGATCGAGAAGCGCTACTTCGACCGCCTTCAGCCAGCCGACCAGGAGGTCGTGCGTGAGGTTCTCGGCAGCGTCTACGCGAACTTCAATGTTCAGAATCGAGCGGACAACGTGAAGGCAAAGACCGCGTTGCGGTCCTCCGGTCTCGAATTCGTCGAGCCGGCCGCGGGTGAAATTGCAAAGTGGCGTGCCGATATAGCAAAAACCAATCGGGACCTCGCGAAAGAAGGCATGTACTCGGTAGAGATGCTGGACAGGATGCTGAAGTATGTCGAGGAATACCGCGCGGGCGCGCGTCAGGCGCGAGCGCAGTAGTTCGTGGCGGAGCCGGCTCATCGTACTTTGCTGCAACGGCTCGACCGCATAGGTCGCCACCTGGAGACGTTCATTCTGGTGGCGTTGCTCGGCGGAATGATCTTTCTCGCCACGGCCCAGATATTTCTGCGCAACGTCCTGGAGACGAGCTGGTTGTGGGCCGACAGCGTCCTTGACCAGATGGTGCTATGGATAGCCATGTTCGGTGCGCTTGCCGCCAGTCGTGACGGCAAGCAGATCAATATCGACGTGCTTGCCCGCCTGCTGCCCGTGCCGCTGCAGCGACTGGTAAGGATCGTACTGCATCTGTTTACCATCGCAGTTTGCCTGGTCATTGCGTGGTACGGGCTCGAATTGCTTTCGGCGTCGCGTGAGATTGGAGATGAATTTCTCGGTCTCCCGGCGTGGTACTTCCAGTCAGTGGTGCCCGGCGGGTTTGCGCTTATCGCCTATCGCTATTTTGTGTTGATGATTCGCGAAGTGCTGGCACTTTTCGGCGGCGGTTCGGCGCAGTGATTATCGCCGCTGCCTTGCTGATACTGCTGGCGCTGCTCGGTGCGCCATTGTTTGCTGTTATCGGCGCAAGTGCATTGAACGGTTTTCACCAGCAGGGCGATCCGCTTTCGATCGTGGCCATAAGTGTTTTCGGTCTGACCGACCTGCCACTCCTGATGGCGATACCGATGTTCACGTTTGCCGGCTACCTGCTCAGCGAAAGCGGTGCGCCGCGTCGGCTTGTGCACTTGTCGGAAGCGATGCTCGGCTGGATGCCGGGCGGCCTTGCGATGATCTCGCTGGTGGCCTGTGCGTTGTTTACCGCATTTACCGGCGCGTCCGGCGTGACCATTATTGCGCTGGGGGCTTTGCTCTATCCGGCGCTGAAACAAGCCGGATATCCGGACAATTTCAATCTTGGCCTGGTAACGTCTTCAGGCAGTCTCGGCCTGCTTTTCGCGCCGTCCTTACCGTTGATTTTGTACGGCGTCGTGGCTGAGATTTCAATCGATCAGTTGTTTCGCGCGGGACTGCTCCCCGGAATTCTTATGCTCGCGATGCTTGCAGGCTGGAGCCTGTGGCGGAATCGCTCGATACGAGTGCCGTTCGATCAGTTTTCTGCCGCGGAGGTCGGCCGCGCACTGTGGGCCGCACGTTGGGAGTTACCGCTTCCGATTGTCGTGCTTGGTGGCATCTACAGCGGGTTTTTTGCTGTTTCCGAAGCTGCCGCCGTGACCGCATTCTATGTCATATTTATCGATGTAATCGTGCTGCGTGAGGTGCCGTTGCGCAGCCTTCCGCGCATCATGCGTGAAGCCATGGTGCTGGTCGGCGGCATCCTGATCATTCTTGGTGTGTCTCTGGCTTCGACAAACTACATGATTTTCGCTGGTGTGCCGGACAAGTTGCTCGCATTGACCCAGACTCATGTCGACTCGCAAACCACCTTCCTTATTTCCTTGCTTCTGTTCCTGCTCGCACTCGGTGCGATTCTGGACATTTTTTCGGCGCTCGTTCTGGTGGTGCCGCTGATACTACCGGTCGCCGCCAGTTTCGGGGTGGATCCGGTGCACCTTGGCATCGTCTTTCTTTCGGCGATGCAGCTCGGTTATCTCACGCCCCCGGTGGGTCTTAACCTGTTTATTGCCAGCTTCCGTTTCAATCGATCGATCACGTCGGTGTATCTGGCGACGTTACCGTTTCTGCTGATACTCTTGCTCGCTGTAGTCATCATCACATTCTGGCCCGCTTTGTCGCTATTTCTGGTGCAGGGCTGAACCGAATCCGAGGGGCGAAAATCATGCCATCAGTTCGCTACCTGGTTGTCGCCGCAACTGTTCTTGGCGCTACTCTCCAGGGCGCGTGCGCCCGCGAGTTGACGGCGGAACCGAATCTGGTCGTGCCGCCGGGTTTTCGCATTGAGGTTCTTACTGACGAAGTCCCGAATGCGCGCTCCATGACCCTCGGGGCGCAGGGGACCCTGTTCGTTTCCACGCGCAAGCTTGGCAAGGTCTATGCGTTAACTGATCTTGACAGTGCGACCGGACCGGTTGTCACCACCATTGCCAGGGAGATGAACGTTCCAAATGGCGTTGCATTTCACGACGGCGCGTTGTACGTGGCCGAGATCAGCAGGGTTGTGCGTTATCCGGACATCGAGGAGCGGCTGGATGATGTACCAGACGCGGAAGTCGTGCGCGACGATTTTCCGACCGATGCGCATCATGGCTGGAAATTTATTGCGTTCGGGCCGGATGACAAGCTCTATGTGCCAATTGGGGCACCGTGCAATGTCTGTGATGAGGATGGCTACTCGGTGATCATGCGGATGAATGCCGACGGCAGTGAACTCGAAGTGTTTGCCGAAGGTGTGCGAAATACGGTTGGTTTTACGTGGCATCCGGATACCGGCGAAATGTGGTTTACCGACAATGGCCGGGACTGGATGGGTGACGATATTCCGGACTGCGAACTCAATCGTGCACCACGCGCGGGGTTGCACTTCGGTTTTCCGTATTGCCACGGGCGCGACATTCTTGATCCGGAATATGGCGAGGACCGGGCCTGCTCCGAGTTCACGCCGCCGGCGTTGGGGCTGGGGGCGCATGTGGCACCGCTCGGTATCGAATTCTACGCCGGGACGGTGTTTCCGCCAGAGTTCCGTGGTCAGGCGTTCATCGCCGAACACGGATCCTGGAATCGCGAGGCGGGAAAAGTCGGCTATCGGGTTGTATCGGTACAGATGGAAGACGGCGCACCGATCAGCAGCGAGCCGTTCGCCTATGGCTGGCTGGACGGCGACGAAGTGTCCGGGAGACCGGTGGATGTCCTGCAACTGGACGACGGATCCCTGCTGGTCTCGGATGACCTCGGTGGGCGGATTTACCGTATTTCTTACCAAGGTGGCTGAGGCTCGGCCGCGAGGACTGTAGATGACTGCAATATTCAGCGTGATTGGCCACGTTTTCGGTCTGCTCTGGAAAGGGCTGGACGGACTGCGAAAAGTTCTGCACCTGATCGTGCTGCTGGTTTTGTTCATGCTGATTCTGGCCGCGCTGAGTCCCGAATTGCCGGTGGTTCCCGCCACGGCGGCGCTGGTGATCGAGCCCAAAGGCCGGCTTGTCGAGCAACTCGAGGGCGGGCCACTCGATCGCGCGATCGGTGAGGCGACCGGTGATGGGTTGCCTCAGACCCTGGTCCACGATCTCGTTCGCGCGATCGATCTTGCTGCTGCGGATGACCGCATTCAGGCGCTGGTTTTACGCTCGGAAATGCTCGCGGGTGGGGGTTTGAGCAAACTGCAGTATCTTGGCTACGCAATATCCCGGTTCCGCGAAACCGGCAAGAAAGTGGTCGCATTCGGCGATTATTACAGCCAGGATCAGTATTATCTGGCGGCCCATTCCGACGAGATCTACATGCATCCCTACGGTCTGGTCTATCTGGATGGATATGAGCGATTTCGCACCTACTACAAGGAAGCGATCGACAAGCTGTCGATAGACTGGCACGTGTTCAGTGTCGGTGACTTCAAGTCTTTCGCCGAACCCTACTCGCGCAGTGACATGTCCGAGTACGACAAGGAGGCGAGCCGTGTGTATCTCGAGGATCTGTGGCGCGCTTATCGCAACGATGTGGTCGCTGCGCGCGGACTCGACTCCGGCACCCTGTCAGCTTATGCAGACGGATTTGTAACGGCGCTGGAGCGCGCCGAGGGCGATCTTGCCGCCGTGGCACAGGACAGCGGTCTGGTCGACGGTCTATGGACCGGTGACCAGCTGCGCTCGCGCATGCGCGAGCTGGTCGGTAACGACGACGATGACGACGCGGGCTTTCGCCAGGTCGATGTCGCTACCTATCTGGCGGCGGCCGACGTGCGGCCTGGCAAGACCGGTGATGGACCCCAGGTGGGGGTAATCGTGGCGTCGGGTGGTATCACCGAGGGAAACCAGCCGCCCGGCACGATCGGGTCGGACACCATGGTAGAGATGATCCACAGGGCGCGTGATGACGAGGATATTGCTGCGGTCGTGCTGCGTGTCGACAGCGGTGGCGGCAGCCGATTCGCGTCCGAAGTGATACGCCGCGAGCTCGAGTTGTTGCGCCAGTCCGGCAAGCCGGTCGTCGTGTCCATGAGCAGTGTGGCAGCGTCCGGTGGATATTGGATAGCGCTGGCTGCCGACCAGATTTTTGCCAACCCGACTACGCTGACCGGTTCCATCGGTATTGTCGCGATGATTCCGAGCTTTGACAGGACGCTCGAACGCATCGGAATCAATGTCGACGGAGTCGGGACGACGCAACTGTCTGGCGCCTTCAGGCCGGACCGCGGCCTGACGGCGGAAGCGCTGGCGATTATGCGTCTGAGTACCGAGGCCGGTTATGCCGATTTCGTCGAACTCGTGGCGGCATCGCGCGAGCTGGAGCAAGGCAAGGTCGAGAACCTCGCGCGCGGTCGGGTGTGGACCGGACAAAAGGCGTTGGAACTTGGTCTCGTCGATAGTCTTGGCGATCTGGACGCGGCGATTGCAGCAGCTGCGGAACTCGCGGGGGAAAGCGAATACGAGGTTGAGTACTTGCAACCGCCGGTCGATCCGACGGAATTGTTGCTTGCGTCATTGCTAGGCGCGTCGGGACTTGCACGACATGTCGGTCCGGGAATGTCTCTGCAACACCTTGTCGGCCCGGTACTGCCCGACCTGCTTGCCGATCTCACACGATTCGGCAATGTCGGGAGTGATCCACGCGGCTTGTATCTCTACTGTTTTTGCGGGCTCGACTAGCGAGCGCCTGTCGGGCGGGTCAGGCCGCGTCGGCCCAGTTGAGAATGACCTTGCCGGATTGACCCGAACGCATGATGTCGAATGCCGGCTGATAGTCAGCAACAGCAAAATGGTGGGTAATCACCGGGCCAAGATTGAGTCCGCTCTGCAGCATTGACGACATCTTGTACCAGGTTTCGAACATCTCCCGGCCGTAAACACCCTTTATCACGAGGCCCTTGAATATCACCTCGTTCCAGTCGATCGCGGTATCGGTGGGAGGTATGCCCAGTAGTGCGACGCGCCCGCCGTGATGCATGGTCCGCAACATATCGCGAAAAGCATCCGGGTTGCCCGACATTTCCAGGCCGACATCGAAACCTTCGCGCATGCCGAGATCGCGCATGACATCGTCCAGACTCATCTCGCTGACATTGACCGTTACGCTCGCGCCCATTTGCGCCGCCAGACCGAGGCGATAATCGTTGACATCGGTAATTACGATATGACGGGCGCCGGCAAAGCGCGCAATGGCGACAGCCATGATGCCGATGGGTCCTGCTCCGGTTATCAGGACATCCTCGCCGACCAGGTCGAAAGACAGTGCGGTATGCGTAGCATTGCCAAGCGGGTCGAGTATCGAGGCCATGTCGTCTGAGATCGCATCCGGCAGTTTGAAAGTGTTGAAGGCGGGGATCGACAGATAATCCGCAAAGCAGCCGGGGCGATTTACGCCCACCCCGGAGGTATTGCGGCAGAGGTGGCGTTTCCCGGCGCGGCAATTGCGGCAGAATCCGCAGGTGATATGGCCCTCGCCGGATACGCGATCTCCGATTTCGATACCACGGACCTCGCTGCCGACCTCGACGACCTCGCCAACGAATTCATGGCCGACGGTCATCGGTACGGGAATCGTCTGGCGGGCCCAGTCGTCCCAGTTGAATATATGAATATCGGTACCGCATATCGCGGTCTTTCTTACCCGTATCAGGACATCGTTATGGCCGACATCCGGTTCCGGAACATCGTCCATCCAGATGCCTTCTGAGGCGTGCTTTTTTACCAGTGCTCTCATTGCCGCATCCTCGAATCAGTCAATGACGCCAAGTTCCCGGCCTACTTTGGCGAATGCCGCGACCGCGCGATCAATGTGTTCGCGGTTGTGTGCCGCCGACATTTGTGTGCGAATCCGGGCCTTGCCTTTCGGCACGACCGGAAAGGAGAAGCCAATGACGTAGACCCCTTCCTGTAACAACCGGTCAGCCATGTTGCCTGCAAGTTTTGCATCGCCAAGCATTACCGGAATGATCGGGTGTTCGCCCGGCAGAAGGTCGAACCCGAGAGCGGTCATCTGGGCGCGAAAATAGCGCGAGTTGGCGCCCAGGCGGTCACGCAGGTCGCTGCCTTCTTCGAGCAGGTCGAGTACGCTGATTGAGGTTGCGGCGATGACTGGCGCGAGGGTATTTGAGAACAGGTAGGGCCGCGATCGCTGGCGCAGCCAGTCCACGATTTCTTTGCGGCCGGAGGTAAAACCGCCGGAGGCGCCGCCGAGAGCCTTGCCCAGCGTGCCTGTGATGATGTCGACTCGCTCCATTACGCCACGATATTCGTGCGTGCCGCGGCCGTTTTCGCCGAGAAAGCCCGTGGCATGACAATCGTCGATCATCACCAGGGCATTGTGCGATTCGGCGAGATCGCAAATCGGCGCCAGGTCGGCGATCGTTCCATCCATCGAAAACACGCCATCGGTTGCGATAAGGCGGGTGCGGCTGGTGCCGGCCTCGGCAAGCCTGAGTGCGAGGTCTTCCATGTCGTTATGCCGATAGCGCAGGCGCTTCGCCTTGCACAGGCGAATCCCATCGATGATGCTTGCGTGGTTGAGTTCGTCGCTGATCACCGCGTCGTTCTCATCGAGAATCACTTCGAACAGCCCGCCATTGGCATCGAACGCCGAGGGATACAGGATCGTATCCTCAGTGCCGAGAAAGCGGGAGATACGTGACTCGAGTTCCTTGTGCACGCTTTGCGTGCCGCAGATAAACCGGACCGAGGCAAGACCGTAGCCATACCGATCCAGCGCCGCATGGGCGGCGGAGATGAGCGTGGGATGATTGGCCAGGCCGAGATAATTGTTTGCGCAGAAGTTGATGACCTCGCTGCCGCCGGCGACGCTTATGTCGGCCTGCTGCGGTGACGTGATCACCCGCTCTGACTTGAACAGGCCCTCACTGCGGACCTCTTCGAGCTGCTGCCTCAGGCGGTGGAGAAATGCCGGATCCATAGGGGTGTCCCGAAATTGAATGTCACGAATTATAGCAGTCAGATGGGCATCGGCAGGGGGGCAAACCGCTGCCGAGTTGGATTAGACTGTGAAGGGAAGCAGGCGCGGCCGAGCGGTGCGGACAGTGGTGCAAGAAACCCTGAGATTCGATAAATGGTTGTGGTGCGTCAGGCTGTACAAGTCGCGCGCGCTGGCACGCCAGGCGATTGTGGCCGGGCATGTGCGGGTCAACGGTGGCCGGATCAAGCCGGCGCGTCTCGTCGCACCAGGCGACGTCGTGGAAATTACCGGGGATTTGTCACCGCGCACTTATGTCGTTACCGGGCTGCCGCGACGGCGCGGCCCGGCCAGCGAGGCAGCGTCGATGTACGCGGAATCGGAAGACAGTATTGAGCGGCTGCGGCTGGCCGTAGAGGAAAGGCGCCTGCAGCGGGTGGCGTCGCCGCATCCTGAACGTCGTCCGGACAAGCGCTCACGGCGCCAGATTATTCGCTTTACGAAAGGATGAGGGAATGCGACCGCAAACGCCGTTGGTTGCCGCTGACGCGGTAATCGAATTACGCGATCGTCCGGGCCGGCCAATCGTGCTGATAGAACGCAGGCATGAGCCGCTCGGGTGGGCGTTGCCGGGCGGCTTTGTCGATATTGGCGAGACCGTTGAACACGCCGCGTTACGCGAGGCGCGGGAAGAGACAGGGCTGGATATACGGCTGGAGGGGCTGCTCGGATGTTATTCGAAACCCGGTCGGGACCCGCGTGGACACACCGTCAGTATCATATTTGTCGCGGTGGCCAGCGGCGATCCGGTGGCGGGGGACGACGCCCGGGAAGTCGGCGTTTTCGATCCGGCCAAGCCCCCGCCGCTGGCGTTCGATCATCAGCAGGTTCTCGAGGACTTCATTCGGTGGCGCGACAGACGCTGAACGGTCATGACGAATTGATGCGGGATCGTCCGGCGGTTCGCGCTATCACCTATAATTCACGTCTCTGATGCCGGGGTCGAAACCGGCAAGTACTCATGGGAGAGTCACCGTGGCGGCACGCGAGCCCATATCCAAACCAGTCAATGGCATCGTTTTTCAGCGCAACTATCCGGCTCAGCCGTCATTCGGCTCCCGTCTCGACGGGCTCTATCTTGCTGACGAGACCGCCTGTGTTCAGGAGTGCCTGGAACTGGCGCGACTCGATCCGGAAGTCGCCGAGCGCGTTTCCGCCAGCGCACGGGGGTTGGTGCGTGGCGTTCGCAACAATCGCAATCGCAAGGGCGGTCTCGATGCGTTTCTGCGCAAATACGATCTATCGTCGCACGAGGGCGTAGTGCTGATGTGTCTTGCCGAGGCGCTGTTGCGAATTCCCGACGCCGATACTGCTGATCGGCTGATCGCCGACAAGCTGACTACGGCCAACTGGCAGGATCACCTCGGCAGCAGTGAGTCGATGTTCGTCAATGCCTCGACCTGGGGGTTGATGCTGACCGGGCGACTGATCGCGCTCGATCAGGATATCACCGAGAATCCGGCCGGCTTTTTCGGCAAAGTCGTGAACCGGCTGGGAGACCCGGTGGTGCGCGGAGCCATGCGCCAGGCGATGCGGATAATGGGGCATCAGTTCGTGATGGGCCGCGACATCCAGGCGGCGATAAAGCGCAGCCAGAAAGAGAGTAACCGGGTCTATCGGTATTCGTTCGACATGCTTGGCGAGGCCGCGCTCACCGACGATGACGCCCACCGATATTTGAACGCCTATGCCGACGCGATCCAGGAGTTGGGAGAATCGCACGGTGCGGCGGTGACGGAGGAGGCGGCGCCGAGCATCTCGGTAAAGCTCTCGGCGTTATTTCCGCGCTATGAATTCGCTCAGCGTGAGAGAGTCCTGGCAGAGCTTACGCCCCGTCTGCGTCAGCTTGCGGAGTTCGCGCGTAAAGCGAATGTCGCACTGACGGTGGACGCGGAAGAGGCTGACCGGCTGCAGCTGTCGCTGGAGATATTCGAGGCGGTGTATCGCGATCCGGGTCTGGCTGACTGGCACGGTCTCGGGCTTGCGGTGCAGGGTTATCAGAAACGTGCAATCGAGGTTGTACGCTGGCTGGCGGAAATAAGTTCCGAGGTCGGGCGCACGATACCTGTACGTCTGGTCAAAGGCGCCTATTGGGATACCGAGATCAAACGCGCCCAGGAGCAGGGGCTCGATGGTTATCCTGTTTTTACGCGAAAGGTAAACACCGATGTAAGTTACCTTGCCTGTGCCGCGATTCTGTTGCGTGATGGCAATCGAATTTATCCGCAGTTTGCGACTCACAATGCCCATACGGTCTCGAGCATCATCCATATGGCGCAGGGTAAGGCATTCGAGTTTCAGCGACTGCATGGCATGGGTGAAGAGCTTTATGACGAGATCGTCGATGCGCAACGATTCGGGCTTCCATGCCGGGTTTATGCGCCGGTTGGCAATCACAGGGACCTGTTGCCATACCTGGTTCGACGGTTGCTCGAAAATGGCGCAAATACCTCGTTCGTCAATCGCATCGTGGATGAAAAGGCGCCGCTAGAGGAGATCGTGGCCGATCCGATCGCGGAAGTCGAAGCCCTGCATCAGATTCCGCATCCGCGAATTCCCATGCCGGATGGGATATTCGGTCGCGGCCGAACCAACTCGCGTGGCATCAATTTTGCCGATCAGTCTTTTCTCCGGGCAATGTCGGTAAGACTCGAAACGGCTTTGCAGCAGAAATGGCGGGCAGCTCCGGTGATTGCCGGCGCAACTGAATCCGGTCGCGGTGTTGCCGTACGCGATCCATGGGACGGCCGCGAAGTCGGCACGGTTGTTGAGGCTACGGCGGAGCTCGTTGACAAGGCGCTCGATAGCGCGGTATCCGCACAGCGCAAATGGGATGCGACGGCCGTTGGGCAACGGGCGAATGCACTCAGAGCGGCGGCCGATAGTTTCGCGCAACACGCCGACCAGTTGCTGGCGTTATTGACCCGGGAGGCGGGCAAGACGTTGCAGGACGGTGTCGCAGAACTTCGCGAGGCAGTGGATTTTCTGCGCTACTACGCGGTGCAGGGCGAAAGCGATTTCGCCGAGCCGGTGACAATGCCGGGCCCTACGGGTGAGACGAATCACCTGAGTCTCAGCGGCCGCGGTGTGTTCGTGTGTATCAGCCCGTGGAATTTTCCGTTGGCCATTTTCACCGGCCAGATTGCCGCGGCACTGGCCGCTGGAAATGCGGTCATTGCGAAACCGGCGGAGCAAACGCCACTGGTCGCGGCACTTGCGATTCGCCTGATGCATGAGGCCGGGATTCCGCCAGCCGTGCTGAATTTCCTGCCGGGCGACGGCGCAACGATTGGTGGTGCCGCTATCGGCGATCCGCGTGTGGCGGGGGTCGCGTTTACCGGTTCGACAGATACGGCGCGTGTCATCCACGCGGGGATGGCAGCCAGTCCCGGTCCGATTGGCGCGTTGATTGCGGAGACCGGGGGACAGAATGCAATGCTGGTGGACAGTTCGGCATTGCCCGAACAGGTTGTACTCGACGTCGTGCAGTCTGCATTCAATAGTGCCGGACAGCGCTGTTCGGCACTGCGCGTTCTTTTTCTGCAACATGAAATTGCTCCCCGCGTGCTCGATTTACTGAAAGGCTATATGGATGAGCTGGTCGTGGGCGACCCGGGTTTGCTGACAACCGATGTCGGTCCGGTCATCGATGCTGAAGCGCTGGCCGTGCTGGAAACGCATCTCGCCGCTATCGCCGATAGCGGTCAGGTATTGCACAGATGCCGCGCGGGCTCAACGACTGCCGGCGGGACCTTTTTTGCCCCCGCTCTGGTTGAAATCGGCGCCATTGGCCAGCTCGAGCGCGAGGTTTTTGGTCCGGTGCTGCATGTGGTCCGGTACCGCGCCCGCGATCTCGATGCCGTGCTGGATTCGATCAATGCCACGGGTTTCGGTCTGACCCTTGGAGTGCACAGTCGCATTGATGGTTTTGCCCAGTATGTACATAGCCGGATGCGTGTCGGCAATGTCTACGTCAACCGCAATATGGTGGGCGCGGTGGTGGGTGTGCAGCCGTTCGGCGGCTGTGGATTGTCCGGCACCGGGCCGAAAGCGGGCGGGCCGCATTACCTGCATCGCTTTGCAACCGAAAAGACGTTGACGATCAATACATCCGCGGTGGGCGGTAACGCGAGCCTGCTGGCACTGGCGTCGGACTAGGCGGAAGACGATGCAGGGTCAGCCATGACAGTCAGCATATTTGATATCTTCAAGATTGGAATCGGTCCTTCGAGCTCGCACACCATGGGGCCGATGCGAGCGGCGCAGAATTTCGTTGCTGATGTGGCTGATGACGGTCTGCTTGAGAATGTGGCGCGGGTTGCGGTGCAACTCTATGGCTCCCTGGCGCTGACCGGACGAGGGCATTGCACCGATGTTGCGGTGTTGGCCGGGCTCGAGGGTAATTTGCCTGACACGGTGCTGCCGGAAGAAATCGAGGAGCTGATTGGGCGGATTCGTCAACGCGCGATGCTTCGCCTCGGGGGTGTTCACGACGTTGCGATCGATACGGATCTCGATCTCTTGTTTCTGGATGACCAGGTCCTGCCGCTGCATCCCAATGGAATGCGCTTCACCGCCCTCGATGACGAGGGCGCTAAATTGGCGACGGCCGAGTTCTATTCGATTGGCGGTGGCTTCATCACGCGTGGTGATGATGAGTCCGAAGAAGCGATCGATGACCGTGGCAGCGTCCGCCTCGCCCATCCGTTTCATTCCGGTGCTGAGTTGCTGAGCCAGGCGGACGCTGCTGGCCTGAGTATCGCCGCGCTGATGCTGGAAAACGAAACCGCGTGGCGCAGTCGTGATCAGATTGTCGCCGATTTGCTGCAGATCTGGGGTGTGATGCGCAACTGTATCGAAAGGGGTTTACGCACTGAGGGCGTTCTTCCCGGCACGCTGAAGGTTCAGCGGCGTGCCCCGGCGCTGCTGCGTCGAATACAGCATGCCAGCGGCCATGCCGCGGATGCGATGGACTGGGTTGACGTATTTGCCCTTGCCGTCAACGAGGAAAATGCGGCCGGCGGCCGGGTTGTGACCGCTCCGACGAATGGGGCCGCCGGTGTGATTCCGGCGGTGCTCAATTATTACCTTCGTTTTGTCCCTGGCGCAGACGAGGACGGTGTTGTGCGGTTTCTTTTGACGGCGGGCGCGATCGCCATCCTGTACAAGGAGAACGCCTCCATTTCCGGGGCAGAGATGGGTTGTCAGGGTGAAGTCGGAGTAGCCTGCTCAATGGCCGCTGGCGGGCTCGTCGCGGCCCAGGGAGGCAACAACGGACAAATCGAGAACGCCGCGGAGATCGGGATGGAGCACAATCTGGGGCTGACCTGTGACCCGATTGCCGGTCTCGTCCAGGTGCCGTGTATCGAGCGCAATGCGATGGGAGCGGTAAAGGCCATCAATGCGGCACGGCTCGCATTGTTTGGCGATGGTCGCCATGTAGTCAGTCTCGATCAGGTTATCGCGACAATGCGCCAGACCGGTCGCGATATGTCCAGCAGTTACAAGGAGACCTCCAAAGCCGGACTGGCCGTAAACGTGCCGGAGTGCTAGCGGACGTTCTCTGTTACGCGTTTTTTTGGATAATCGATAACTTCGAGATGGGTTTTGCCGGGCTCCGTCGCGGCCCAGTTATCAACCTCCACGCGGAAAGTCACGCAGGCGCAGGTCGGGAGATTGGCCAGCGGGCAGTCGTCAAGTTCATGGACAAAGTCAGTCATGCCCGGATTATGGCCAAAAAGCATCAGGCTCGAGATCCCATCATCCTGTTCCCGCACGACCTGCATTATCGTGCCGGCAGAGGCGAGATAGAGCCGCTCATCGGGAACGATAATCCGGGTATCAAGGTCCAGTGCCGCCGCGATGATCTTGGCCGTGGCAAGGGCGCGATTGGCCGGGCTCGAAATCAGCCCGTCGGGCCTTATGCCGGTCGCCGCAAGCCGCGCCCCCATCAGCGGAGCGTCGCGTAAACCGCGCGGATTCAACGGTCGATCGAAATCCGCCAGAACGGGGTCGTCCCAGCTCGATTTAGCATGGCGGACAATAGTAAGAGTCTTGCTCACCGTGACAGAGTGGGTCCCGCCGGCCGGCCTTCGTCGCCTTCCGCAACGATCTTCTGCCCACCCGCATGCGGCAGCCAGTGCAGTTCTGCGACCACGCCACGATGATCCGACAGGTCGTCATCCAGGACCCGGTAGTCGCTGAATCCGAAGTGCGGCGATGCCAGTACCCAGTCAAGGCGTTTGTCACCCAAACGGAACGTACCGAGGTCGGGCGCGTCCGGTGCGTGTGCGCGCAATTGCATAGTGTCGGTAAACCACTGCAGGCAGGTTTCTTCTTCCCACTCACAGTTGAAATCACCCATCACGATAGTGGGTTCGCTGCTTTCGCCGAGATGCTGCGCAAGCAGGCGGAGTTGCTTGTGGCGCATGGTCGGACGCAGTGGGTCGAGGTGGACCGACACGACTGTCACCGCGCGATTGGAATCGTCGCCACCCTCGATTTTCGAGACCACGAATCCTTTTGCCGGCCAGACTCCGCGGGCGGGAAAGGAGAAGCCCTCGCCGTCAGAGAGGTTGTAGCGCGACATCAGCGCAGTGCCGTAACGCAGTCCAGCCATGCGCTGATTCTCGGCCCGAAGGTAAGACGGCAATCCGCTTTGCTGACTCAGGAATTCGGCATGATCGAAACTGCCACTCCAGAACGACGGGCCGTCCAGTTCCTGTAAGGCAAGTACGTCGGGCGCCTCGCGTTCTATCACCGCGGCGATGGTCGAGAGATTTGTGCGTGCGGTGTCGCCATTCTGCAATATCTGATGAAAGCCGGTGCCGCGCGAGTGGGCTGCATTGAGAGTCATGACTCTGACAATGCTGCCGTTGCTGACCGGAGCACTGACGGAGACCGAATTCTGCTGCTCCAGCGCCGGTTCCAGCGCCAACTGGCTGGAACACGCCGCGAGGGCAACCGCAACGAGCACAGGGGCGAGAATGTTACGCAAAAATTTAGCCATCCTCGGACTCCGCGGCCGCCGATTTCTGTGCGGTATGCATGCGATACTCACTCAGCCTCGAACCGAGCCAGTCGGCAGTCTTGGTGCGGGTCCCATCGGTCAGAATCACGAAGTAGGGTTTACCGGACATCAGGCTGCGGGTGGCGGCAAGACGGATAAAGTCTTCGGCACTGGCGATGTCATCGTCAAAATAGTCGTACTTCTTGCGCATGTGCTCGGCGGCCTTTGGGCCGTCATAGCGTTTGCCATTGCGTACGAACGTGAGGTCCGATTCCGCCACGCTGGCGATCAGATATTCAATTGTCTCGGCCACGGCCGGATCGGGCGCTGCGCGGGCGAAACCGGATACCAATAGCGACAGTATCGCGCCCAGCGCAATGGCCATGGATAGCGGTCTGGGGACAGTGTTTTGCACGGGCACTATCCTACACTGACCTGAATCATGCCGTCCTGAACCCGCACCGGAAAAGTACGCACAGGCTCGTACGCGGGTGCCGTGAGGGCGGCACCGGTGCGGAGGCAAAATTTCGCACCATGCCGGGGGCAGACGATCTGGTCGTCCTCAATAGGGCCACCTGTCAATTCTTCGCCATCGTGGGTGCACACGTCCTCGATTGCGAAGAACTCGCCGGCCACATTTACCACAGCGATCACCTGTTCATCCGTATCGACGATTTCGTATTCGCCGGGTGTGACCGCAGAGGCAAGCGCGACATCAATCCATGAATCACTCATATGCTGACCTGCTGACGAAGCCCTAAATCATACCAGTTTGCAACTGCGCGGCCTCGGACATCATAGACTGATTCCAAGGCGGGTCGAACACGAGTTCCACCCGCGCCGAATTGATCGTCGGGATTATTTCGATCTTCTCCTTGACGTCCTGAACCAGGATCTCTCCCATGCCGCAGCCCGGCGCCGTTAACGTCATATCGACATCGACGACTCGTGAACCGTCCTCGCCGCGGCCGACTTCACAACGGTAAATGAGGCCGAGATCGACAATATTGACCGGAATTTCAGGATCGTAACAGGTGCGCATCTGTTGCCAGATAAGCTCCTCGACGTCCTGGTCGGTAGCCCCCGGGGGCAACTCCGGCGGGCGCACCGGTTCCTTGCCGAGTGCATCGGCGTCGACGCCCGCGACCCGGAACAGGTTGCCTTCGACATAGACGGTGAAGCTGCCGCCCAGTGCCTGGGTGATAAAGCCGGACATGCCTTCGCGCAATTTGACTTCCACGCCGGCTGGGATCATCACGGCATTGACGTCGCGGTGCAGCGTTACAGGTTCGTTGTCGTGACCGAACATCGCTTACTCCGTTGATGCCGCTGCGTCTTTCTGGTCAAGCGCAGCCGTCAGGGTATGCCAGCAGAGGCTGGCGCATTTTACCCTCGAGGGAAAGGCACGCACCCCGGCAATCGCCGCAAGTTTGCCGAGCTTGTCGAGATCCAGCGAATTCTCGTCGCCGGTGAGCGCCTTGTGTACCTCGCCAAACAAGACTCGCGCTTCCGTTTCGTCAAGCCCCTTCACCGCCTCGGTCATCAGTGACGCGGAGGCGACCGATATCGCGCACCCTGATCCCTGAAAGCTGATATCGCTGATGCGATTTCCATCGAGGGTCAGGTAGACATGCAGCTTGTCTCCGCACAGCGGGTTGAAGCCATCCGCCATTCGGTCGAAGTGCTCGGGGACACGGAAATTTCGCGGGCTGCGATTATGATCAACGATAATGTCCTGGTAGAGCTCGCGGAGATCCATCAGCGAAGTACCCCGAGCGCCGTCTGCAACGCAGTTGCCAGCGCATCGATTTCAGCCCTGGTGTTGTAGAACGCAAATGAGGCGCGCGCAGTGGCTGGCAGGCCGAAGTACTCCATCACCGGCATTGCGCAGTGATGGCCGGTTCTTATTGCGACCCCCTCGCTGTCGACAATGGTGCCGAGATCGTGCGGATGAACGCCGTCGACGGTAAACGAAATGACGCTGGCCTTCTCGCGCGCGGTGCCGATTATTTTCAACTCGGCCATCGCTTCGAGTTTTGCCGTCGCATAGGTCAGCAAACCGTGTTCGTAGTTCGAGATGCGCTCCAGTCCGATGTCCTCGAGATAGTCGACCGCCGCGCCCAGCCCGATGGCTCCACTGATGTTGGGTGTACCAGCCTCGAATTTGTACGGCAGCTCGTTGTACACGCTGCGTTCGAAATTAACCGCCAGAATCATCTCGCCTCCGCCCTGGTAGGGCGGCATCGATTCAAGTAATGATCGCTTGCCGTAAAGCACGCCGATTCCGGTCGGGCCATACATTTTGTGACCGCTCAAAGCCAAAAAATCGCAGTCCAGTGCCTGCACGTCAATCCGGGTGTGCGGAGCCGCCTGGGCTGCATCGAGCATGACCGGTATGCCCCGGGCATGCGCTTTGTCGATCAGTGTCCTGACCGGATTGATTGTTCCCAGCGCATTAGAGATATAGACGACCGACAGCAAACGCGTGCGCTCGCCAAGCAAGTCGTCTATCGCGTCCAGCTCAAGTTCGCCACGCTCGTTGATCGGTATCACTTTCAGCCGCACGCCGGTCTGCTCGGCAAGTAACTGCCAGGGCACGATATTGGAGTGGTGTTCCATCGTGCTGATAACAATTTCGTCACCCGCCTGGAAACGATTGCGGCCAAAACTTTGCGCCACCAGGTTGATCGCTTCCGTGGTGCCGCGAACGTAGACGATTTCCTGGCACGATTCGGCGTTGATGAACGCCCTGATTTTCTCGCGCGCGCCCTCATAGGCGTCGGTGGCGCGTTGACTCAGCGTATGCACCCCCCGATGTACATTGGCGTGATCGTTCTCTTCGTAGCGTTTAACGGCATCAATGACACTTTGCGGCCGTTGCGACGAAGCGGCATTGTCGAGATAGGCAAGCGGATGGCCGTTGACTTCCTGGTGTAAAATTGGGAAATCACGGCGTATCGCCGCGACGTCAAGGTCCGGTTCGGTCGGGGCACGGAGAGTATCCTGCGACGCTGCGTTCATACAAACTCCCGAATGATGTCCTGGGCCGGCAGGCGGCCGAGTATCCGCGTGTCGAGTCGCTCGCGAATTGCGCTGACGCCGACCTTTGCCACGATATCTTCGGCAAAGGCGTAAGTCAGAAGCGCGCGCGACGTTTCGAGGTCAATACCGCGGCTGCGAAGATAGAACAATGCGTCCGCGTCCAGTTGGCCCACCGTGGCCCCGTGGCGGCACTTCACGTCATCGGCGTAAATCTCGAGCTCGGGTTTGGTGTCGATCTCAGCGGCATCGGAAAGCAGCAGGTTCTTGCTGCTCTGCACCGCGTCGGTCTTGTCTGCGCCGACATGAACGATCACCTTGCCGTTGTAGACACCGCGGGCGCGGCCGTCGGCAACGCCGCGGTAATTCTGTTCGCTGCGCGTGTGCATGGCGAGATGGTCAACGCGAACATGGTTGTCGACATGCTGACTGGCTCCGGCCATGAAAAGCCCGTTGAGCGTGCAACTGGCTCCGGGCTCCTCGAGCAATACCGTCACATCGTTGCGGGTCAGGGTACCACCGAGGCAATAATTGTGGCTGACGAATTCGCTGTCGCGTGCCTGACGAACATGCATGCCCGCGATACTGAAGCCTTTCTCCGCCTCATCCTGCAGCCTGATGTGCTCGGCACGCGCTCCATTCTCCAGGCTGATCTCACAGATCGTGTTGACGAAATTGTCAGCCGCATCGAGACTGATATGGTGCTCGACCAGTCGCAGGTTGGAGCCGGCGCCGACTGTGACCTGGATGCGCGGGTGAATCGCCAGGCTTGCGCCGTTTCCGGTGGAAACGAATACCAGGTAGACCGCGGTGAGTTCGCGCTGACCGGGGGGAACAGTGACCAGTGCGCCGTCTGTAAACATCGCTGTATTGAGTGCGCCGAAGCGATGCTGATCAATATCGATAACCCGGTCGAAAACAGCCTGGGAGGCGTGGTCGCGATTCCGCAGAATCGTCGCCAGCGAAACCGCACAGCCAGGTGATTCAGTGGAAAGTCGTGGCGCAAATACGCCGTCGACGAACACCAGCCGGCTGGCGTCCGGCACGACGATAATTTGTCCGTCGAGTTGTACCGCTTCAATCTCGGCTGGCGTGGCCGCCGGGGCAGTGAACTTCCTGCGCAACAAACGCCGCAGATTGGTGTATTTCCAGTCCTCATCACGGGTACTCGGAAACCCCGATGCCGCAAACGTCGACCATGCCTTTGCCCGCTGCTGCGCGAGTGCAGCAGCATCGACGCTATCCCGGGTCCGTTGCTCAAATGCAGTTTGATAAGCGTCGAGCGCCTGTGCCGTAGTGCTCATGCAGCCGCTTCCGCCTTGACCCAGTCATAGCCTCGTCGTTCGAGTTCCAGCGCAAGCGATTTGTCACCGGAGCGAACTATCCTGCCGCCAGACAGTACGTGAACGTGGTCCGGAGATATGTAATCCAGCAATCTCTGGTAATGGGTCACCAGCACAATGGCCCGCTCCGGATGACGCTGGCTCTCGACCCCTTTCGCGACAACTTTAAGGGCATCGATGTCGAGACCCGAATCTGTTTCGTCGAGCAAGGCAAGACGAGGTTCCAGTACCGCCATCTGGAATATCTCGTTGCGCTTCTTTTCGCCGCCGGAGAAACCCTCGTTCACTCCGCGCTTGAGAAAGCTGTCGTCCATTTGCATCAGTTTCATTTTGTCGCGGACCAGGGACAGGAACTCCACCGCGTCGAGTTCGCTCTCGCCACGATGCTTGCGAATGGCATTGAGGGCGGCTTTCAGCAAGTAAACATTATTCACCCCGGGTATCTCGACCGGATACTGAAATCCGAGGAAGACGCCTTCGCGGGCGCGCTCCTCGGGCGCCATGTCGAGCAACGGGTGTCCGCAGTAATCAACGCTGCCCGCCGTTACCTCGTAGTCGTCGCGACCCGCCAGTACCTGCACAAGCGTACTCTTGCCTGAGCCATTCGGACCCATAATGGCGTGGACCTCGCCGGCACCGACTTCAAGATTGAGGCCGCGTAGTATTTTGTTGCCGTCTACGCTGGCATGGAGATTTTCTATTTTGAGCATGATGTGACTCCGGGGCAGTGCGGCGATCAGCCGACGGCGCCCTCAAGACTGACGTTAAGCAGGTTCTGGGCCTCGACGGCGAATTCCATTGGCAATTCCTTGAAGACCTCTTTGCAGAAGCCGTTGACGATCATGTTGACCGCGTCTTCCTCGGACAGCCCTCGCTGCAGGCAATAGAACAACTGGTCCTCACCGATTTTTGATGTCGTCGCCTCGTGCTCGACGATCGCGCTTGGGTTCCGGACCTCGACATATGGAAAAGTATGTGCGCCGCATTCCTTGCCCATCAACAGCGAATCGCACTGCGTATAGTTACGTGCGCCACTGGCACCAGGCAGGATCCGGACCAGGCCGCGATAAGCATTTTGCGCTTTACCGGCGGAGATCCCCTTGGAGACGATCGTGCTGCTGGTGTTTTTTCCGACATGAATCATTTTGGTCCCGGTGTCGGCCTGCTGGTAATTGTTGGTAACCGCCACCGAATAGAATTCACCGACAGAGTTGTCGCCTTTCAAAACGCAACTGGGGTATTTCCACGTAATCGCTGATCCGGTCTCGACCTGGGTCCAGGAAATCTTCGAATGGTTGCCGCGGCACTCGCCGCGCTTGGTGACGAAGTTGTAAATGCCGCCGCGGCCTTCCTCGTCGCCCGGATACCAGTTCTGCACAGTCGAGTACTTGATCTCGGCGTTTTCCATCGCGACCAGTTCCACGACCGCTGCATGGAGTTGGTTTTCATCTCGCATCGGTGCGGTACAGCCCTCGAGATACGACACATGGCTATCTTCGGCGGCTACGATCAGCGTGCGTTCGAACTGGCCGGTGTTGGCCGCGTTGATCCTGAAATAGGTGGACAGTTCCAGCGGGCAACGCACGCCTGGCGGGATGTAGACGAAAGACCCGTCGGTGAATACCGCCGAATTCAGCGTCGCAAAAAAATTATCGGTATAGGGCACGACGGTACCGAGATAGCGCTCGATCAGTTCCGGGTGTTCCTGTACCGCCTCGGAGAATGAGCAGAAGACCACGCCGGCATCGGCCAGCTTGTCTTTGAAGGTGGTGGCAACAGACACACTGTCGAAAACCGCATCCACCGCGACTCCGGCGAGTCGGGCCCGTTCGTGCAGCGGTATGCCGAGCTTGTCATAAGTTTCGAGCAGCTTCGGATCCACTTCATCGAGGCTCTTCGGAGCATCCGCTTTGCTCTTCGGGGCTGAATAGTACGAAATGGACTGGTAGTCGATGGGGGCATGATGGACATGGGCCCAGCGCGGTTCCTGCATGCCTTGCCAGTGCTCAAAGGCCTTCAGGCGCCAGTCCAGCAAAAACTGCGGTTCCTTCTTTTTTTGCGAAATGTGTTTAATCACCGATTCGTCGAGACCGGGCGCAACCGTATCGGTTGCAATTTCGGTGTAGAAGCCGGCGCTGTAGGCTTTGCCTACGAGCGCCTCAACGTCATTGGATTGCGTTGCCATGTGCTGATTCCGTTGCTGTTCGCTAATTTTTTATGCCGCCGGCTGCAGAAACAGAGCCATGCAAATCCATTGCCGGCAACCGTTTTCGTCCGACGTTCATAAGCTGTAAAAGACTTATATCGCGCAGACCGTCGCGAATAGAGAGGTTGATTTGCTGCCAGGCGCCGCCCACCCGGCAGGTCGACTCCAGTTCGCACCTGTGGTCGGAAGCGCTGCACTCGGTCAGAGCGACGGGGCCTTCGAGAGCGTCAATAATTTCGGCGGCGCTGATGTCCGCTGGCCGACGAGCCAGCGTGTAGCCACCCTGCGGTCCGCGGACCGAAGTAACGAGGCCGGCGCGGGCGAGCGCTTTCAACAACTTGGCGACTGTCGGGGCGGCCAGCGTCGTGCTGCTGGCAACATCCGCCGCGCTATGCAGGCCATCGCCATGGTGGGCCATGTGCGACAGCACTACCGTGCCGTAATCTGTCAGGCGACTCATTCGCAACATCGGCTGGATTCCTGCGCCGTGGAAAGAGGACTATTTTAGTCCTATTAGTTTTTGACGGCAACATGGATTCAGTCTTTTGCTCCTCGGTGGCGCGGCTGCGGGGTAGCCTTGGCGGCACACTGATCTGCTATGCTACGTCACGAACTCCGATACCTGCGTTGCGGGCGCGGGCGGGGATCGGGGGCCAAATGGGGCGGCAGGGGCGGCGCCGGCGCTGTTGTTTCAGGATTTTGGGCCGGACAATAATTTCCCCGGCTCGCCACCGGTCCGTTACTCGCAGAGTCAATTCGGCCGGCAGCCGGCAATGCCATCGCAAGGTGCATCGTGACTATAATTCGTTGCGACTTTTGTTGTTGCACCGGGTTTAGAGTCGGAAACTCTGGCTCTCGTCTGTCGTTTTAAAGGCGTGGAGTCGCGTGAGGGGGCATGATCGCGGCAATGCGGTTCGGCCGCCGGAGCAAGGATTCACTATGGCTGAGAACGGCCGTGACAATGTCATTCTGATCGAGGACCTCTATTTCACGAGAGGTCAGACACCGATTTTCACCGGCCTGGATATTGCCTTCCAGCGTGGCAAGATTACTGCCGTCATGGGGCCAAGCGGTACCGGCAAGACCACGCTTTTGCGCCTCATTACCGGCCAGCTGGTGCCGGACCGCGGCAGGGTTCTTATCGACGAGCAGGACATTACCAAGTTGAAACGCAACGAGTTATACGTGTTGCGCAAGCGCTTCGGCATGCTGTTTCAAAACGGTGCTCTGCTTACCGATCTGAGTGTGTTCGAGAATGTCGCGTTTCCTCTGCGCGAGCACACCAAGTTACCGGAGCGCCTGATCAAGCATATCGTCCTGACAAAGCTGCATGCAGTGGGTTTGCGAGGAGCGGCCGATCTTGCGCCCTCTGAATTGTCGGGCGGTATGGCGCGCCGGGTGGCACTGGCCCGGGCGATGGTGATGGATCCGGATATTCTTATTTACGACGAGCCGTTTACGGGGCTCGACCCGATTTCGTTGGGGGTCGTGTTACGCCTGATCAAGCGGCTCAACGACAGCCTCGGGATTACCAGCATCGTTGTTTCTCATGACGTTGAGGAAACATCCAGCATCGCCGACGAAAGCTATCTGATATCGGAGGGGCAGGTGGTTGCCTCGGGCACCCCAAGTGAACTCAGGACGCATGGAAATGCCGTCGTACGGCAATTCTTATCCGGTATGGCGGACGGCCCGGTACCGTTTCATTACCCCAGTCGCGATTACAAAGATCAATTGCTGGATCGGGACTAGTCGTGAATCGACTCATCGAAGATCTGTGGTTTGCGTTCCGGAATTTCCTCGAGACTTTCGGGGCGATGCAGTTATTTTTGCTGCGAATATTGTCTTACAGTCCGAGGACCCTGATAACGCGCTTTCGCCTTATTGCGCATGAGATCTACGCGATCGGGGCGATGTCGCTGGTGATTATTCTGATTTGCGGGCTCTTTGTCGGCATGGTTCTGGGCCTGCAGGGCTATGACACCCTGGCGCAGTTCGGCGCGGAGGAGGGGCTCGGTACTGCGGTCGCGCTGTCCTTGCTCAAGGAGCTGGGTCCGGTGCTTACCGCGTTGCTGTTCGCCGGACGCGCAGGCACGGCGCTGGCTGCGGAGATCGGCCTGATGCGGGCGACCGATCAATTGTCGGCCATGGAATTGATGGCAGTCGATCCGATACGCCGGGTTGTCGTTCCGCATTTCCTGGGCGGCGTCATTTCGCTGCCATTACTGACCGCAATTTTCAACATGGTCGCGTTATTCGGCGCTTACATCATCGGTGTCTCCCTGATGGGGGTGGACAGCGGCGCGTTCTGGTCACAGATGCGGCCTTATGTCGAGGTCGCGGATGTGATGGAAGGCGTGGTCAAGAGTATTGTCTTTGGTGTCGCGGTCAGCGTGCTGGCGGTTTTTGAAGGCTACAATGCGTACCCAACCGCCGAGGGTGTCAGCCGGGCGACGACGCGGACCGTTGTGATTTCGGCGATAGTCGTTTTGATTCTGGATTTTATGATTACCGCATTACTGATCTGAGTCGCCACGGCGGCGCGGGCAAGGTAGAGGAGAGCAGGGAATGAAGCAGACTCGCGTTGTAGAGTTCGGAACCGGGATGTTCGTGTTGCTGGGTTTTGCATCGTTGTTTTTTCTGATAATGAAGACTACCGATGTCCAGAGTGATTTGCGCGGCGAGACCTTCGAGGTGCTGGCGCGCTTCGAAAACGTCGGCGACCTCAAGCTGCGCGCCCCGGTAACGATGGCCGGTGTGACCATCGGCAGGGTGACCGGAATCGCGTTCGATTCCGAGCGGCTGGACGCGCTGGTAACGATGCGCATTTCGACTAATTTCGATCGCATTCCCGACGATACCGATGCATCAATTCTCACGTCCGGACTGATCGGCGGTCAGTATATTGGCTTGTCACCGGGATTCTCCGAGGGCTATCTGGTTGACTCCAGTCAAATTCAGATTACGCATTCCGCGTTGGTGCTGGAAAATCTGATCGGGAAGTTCCTGGTTAAACTGGGTGGGGAATAATGACAACACTTCGCAAGTTGTTGGTTACGCTCGTCGGGGTTGCGCTCGCGGCGGCAGCAATCGCTGCAGACAATACTCCGGTTGGCGTTGTCCAGTCCGCGTCCGATGAGATGCTCGCGGCGCTAGACGGTAAACGCGAATATTATCGCGAGCATCCGGACGAACTTTATCCCGTTATCGACAGTGTATTGTTGCCCCGTTTTGACCGCACTTTCGCTGGCCAGCAGGTGCTGAAAAAGCATTGGAGAACGGCCACACCGGAGCAGCGTGAGCGCTTTATCGATGCTTTCTACCGCCTGCTGATGAGAAATTATGCAGGACGGGCAGTAGATTTTCGCGAGGAGCAATTGCGTATTCTTCCGTCCCGTGGCGAACCTTCCGGACCGATTGAAAAGGTCGCAACAGAGGTGACGCTCGATGACGGTACCAGCGCCCGTGTCGATTATGTCCTGCGTCAGAAAGACGGCGTTTGGCGGGTCTTCGATGTTTCCGTTGAGGGCGTGTCATATGTCGTCAGCTATCGTGAGGAGTTCAATGCGGAAATTGCCGCGAAGGGACTCGAGGCGACGATAGAGCGGCTCGAAGCCGATGCTGCCAAGGAGCAACCCTGTTGTGCTGAAACCTAAGCAAAGAATATCAGCCGGGCATCCCGAGAACGCGGCCGAATTAAAGGATCTCGGCGACGGGCGCTATCGGATAGAGGGGCCGCTCGACTACTTCACAACTGCCACTATCCTTGAGGAGAGCGAGGACAAGTTCGAGAGCTATGCCACCATTGAGGTCGATCTTGGCGGTGTCACGGATACCGGCAGTGCCGGGCTGGCATTGTTGCTGGAGTGGGTCAACTGGGCCAAAAACTATGTGCGCGAAATTCGCTTTCTGAATGTGCCGGACCAGATTCAGGCGCTCGCGGATATCAGCGAGGTTGATGCGTTTCTGCGTTCCGGTGAACGCTGGACCGGCCTGCCCAAATAACGCAAGTTGGGTGGCAAGTGCAGTTTAGCCCCCAGGACGAGAGTTCCGGTTCTTAGTCGATCGGCCTATTTACGGCCCTACCGCTCGATTCTGGTTGTCCGCGCACCCTCGAAGCGACCAAAAGAAGGGCCTCGTTGGCGCCACTTGCCAAGCCGCCGTGAGCGCTTTCGGCGATGCGGCGAGCCACGTGAGAGGGCGTTCATCCACTAATAGAAAAGGCCGCTAATGGCGCATTCGGGGCGGGGAGTGTTGCCACTGAAAAAGTCGCTGCAGGCGACGTTTGACCCGTCGCCTGTTCTTGCTGCCGCAAAAACCGTTGTCGCCTCCAAAGCAACCAGGCTCAGGCGTTACTCGTCGAGTTCGAAATCGTACTCGTCGTAGAGGTCGTCGATCGGCGGGTCGCCGTCGTATATGGCGAAGGTCCGGTTCTGAATATATCCATTGCGTACAAACAGATAGGGATCGGCCGAAGCGTTTATCGTGTCGTCGAGAGAGAGAAAGCGTGAGCGGGCATCGAGAATACGCAACGCGATCAGGGGCCGGCGCGCCTCCGAGCTTGAAAAATACCGCAGCGGTGAAAAGAACCGCTGCACCGTTGTGAAAAGATCCCGGGCGCTGGAGGGGCCAAGCAACGGCAACATCAGGTAAGGTCCGCCCGGAACTCCCCAGACCGCGAGTGTCTGACCGAAGTCTTCCTCGTGTCGGCGCAGGCCGCGCTCGCGCCCGTCCTCATCCTCGACCCCGGAATGCGCCGCGACATCCATCAAGCCAGCAAGTCCGACAGTCGAGTTGATGGCAAATCGTCCCACGGCATTGCCGGCCAGTCCGGGTTTCCCCTGCAGTAGCGAGTTTATGGCGTTGAAGGGTTCTTCGAGATTGTTGAAGAAGTTGGTGACACCGCGACGCGCAGGTTGCGGCAGAACATGGGTGTAGCCTTTTGCCGCCGGGCGAATGATGACCTTGTCCAGCCCGCGGTTGAAGGCGAATATCCCGCGGTTCATTCCTTCCCAGGGGTCCGGTTCGTCTGCATAGGTAGCCGGCTGAGCGGCACACCCGGACAGGACTGTGACATGGAGCCACAGAAGTACAAGTGCCACGAAGAACTTGTTTAAAGCAACGCGTTGCAGCATGGGTCTGGTTGCAAGGGTCAAGAGGATTGTTGCGCCCGGCGCTGCATCTCGGGAGTCAGGTATTTGCTGATTTCCTGGAGCCTGGCCTGATAGCGCGCTCTCTGCACCGGTTCGAGGTCCGGTTGCGCGAGCGCGAGCTGCAGTTGATTTACCGCCATGGGCAGATCGCCGTTTATCAGGTGAAACTCCGACATGTAGTAATGGGCATTCGCCATGTCGCCTTCTGCGCTGGCCATCATCGCAATGAGACGTGCCTGTTCGCTCGTTGGCGGTACCCGGTTAAGAAGGTCGAGAAGCACGCGATGTCCCTGTGCGGCTCGGCCGGCCCGCAATAACCCTTCGCTGTAGGCCACGGTAACAGGTACGTTGCGCGGGAACAGCCGGTAGGCATTCTCGAAGGTGGATAGCGATCCCTCCAGGTCTCCGGCCACCATTTGTGCCTCGGCCAGGCCCAGGTGGTAGGCAATAACGTCCGAGCGACGATTGAGCAGGTCGGTGAATACGCCTTCGGCGTCCACCGCAAGCCCGCGGTTCTTCAGCGCCAGTCCGTACCCGTACATCATGTAGTCCGGCTGCGACCCCGGATTCTTGGCGAATTCCTGCTGGTAGTACTCGAGCGCATCATCGGCATTCTCCGCCATCAGAACTCGTAATCGCTCACGCATCAGCCAGTAGCTTTCGCTTTCTGCATCGTAATTGCGGGGAGGGAAGTTGGCGGCGCGGTTCTTGGCCTCGGCAATACGATTAATGCCCATCGGGTGAGTGCGCAGAAATTCCGGCGCACGCGACGCCGACGCGCCGGACATCGAATTCATTGTTTCGAAAAAGTCAGCCATGGACTCGGGCTCGTAGCCGGCTGCCGCCAGGTAGCCGATACCGACCCGGTCAGCCTCATACTCATTTGAGCGGGTGTAATTGATTTGCTGCTGCATGGCCGCGCCCTGGGTGACCATGATCATCGCCTGCATCGCGTCGGGGCTCGCGCCGGTTGTGACGCCAACAAGGATTGCGGCGATGAGTGCCGCCGTTGTCACCATGCTGGTGCGCTGGGTCGACTGCGCGCGGCGCACGACATGGCGCTGGGTGACATGGGCAACCTCGTGAGCCATTACGCCGGCAAGTTCACTTTCGTTCTCGGTGGCGAGCATCAGCCCGGCGTTGACGCCGATAAAGCCGCCCGGCATCGCGAACGCATTAATCGCATTGTCGCGAACCATGAAGAACTTGAAGCGATGTTCGCCGTCGTGCGCGTGAACGACAAGTTTGTGGCCGAGGCCCTCGATGTAGTCATCGAGGAGAGTGTCCTCCATGACGCGGCCAGCCTGACGCAGGCCACGAACGATCTGCCGCCCAATGCGGTACTCCTCGCTGGTGGAGACCATGGTATCCGCCGAGCTGCCGATATCCGGCAGATCGTCGGTATTGCCAAGCACCACAGCGGACTGCACCGCCAGAACGGTGAAGCAAAAACTGATTAAAAAATTTCTCAACGCGCTCTCTCGCGAATTTACTGCTCAGGTATGAGATGTCGCCGGAGACTGATCGTTCCGAGGAAATCCTCATTCATTGTGCGGGAGTTGCCCGGTCGTCACAAGCGCGAGATCGGCATTATCGCTGTTGTCGATGAGGTAAAAATAATTAATGTAGAGAATTAATACAATATGATAAGTATTTGATTAATCAGAGTATATCGGATGCATAATCAGCCAGTCGTGATCGTTCACCGCGTTTAAGCGTGACGTGGCCGGCGTGCTCCCAGCCACAAAAACGGTTCACTACATAGGTCAGGCCCGAAGTCGTTTCGGTCAGATAGGGCGTATCGATCTGTGCCACGTTGCCGAGACAAACCAGTTTTGTGCCGGGGCCGGCGCGGGTGATGAGGGCTTTCATCTGTTTCGCTGTGAGATTTTGTGCCTCGTCAAGAATAATGTAACGGTTAAGAAATGTGCGGCCACGCATGAAGTTCATGGAACGGATCTTGATCCGGCTGCGAACCAGGTCCTGGGTCGCGGCGCGACCCCAGTCGCCGCCCTCATCGCTCTGGGTCAGCACCTCGAGGTTGTCCATCAGCGCACCCATCCACGGCTCCATTTTTTCTTCCTCGGAGCCGGGCAAAAAGCCGATATCTTCACCCAGAGGCACAGTGACCCGCGTCATGATGATTTCGCGGTAGCGCTTGGTGTCGAGCGTTTGGGCCAGCCCCGCAGCAAGCGCCAGCAATGTCTTGCCGGTGCCCGCGGCACCGAGGATGGTGATGAAGTCGACCTCTGGTCGCATCAACAGATTGAGGGCGAAATTCTGCTCCCTGTTGCGGGCGGTTATGCCCCAGACGTTGTGTCGTTCCTGGTGGTAGTCATCGACGAGTTCGATAACCGCCGTTGCGTCCTGCACAGATTGCACCATCGCCTCAAATCCACTGTCGTCGGTCGAGTACAGGAATTGCCTGCAGCGCCAGCCGCCTGCTTCCGGTCCGGTGACTCGGTACAGCGTCCGACCGTCTTCTTGCCATGACTCCATGTCTTTTGCGTGGTTTTCCCAGAAATCCGCTGGCAGCTCTTCCGCGCCGGTAAACAAGACGTCGAGATCGTCCAGCGTCTTGTCGTTGTAGTAGTCCTCGGCATGAACGCCGAGAACAGTCGCCTTGATTCGCAGATTGATGTCTTTGGACACAAGCGCAACCGTGGCATCGGGTTGCTCGGCCTGCAGTGCCAGCGCCATTGCCAGAATCGTGTTATCGGCGATATGGCCGGACAGCGTACGGCTGGCGATGGGAGCGGCCGCGGGGCGAGTCTGGAAAAACAGTCTGCCGCCGCGTTTCGTTGTATCGCCATTCACGCGGAGGCCGGCAGGCAGGTCAAGACCGCAATCGATTTCTTCTTTGCTCGCGCCCTGCAGCAACTCGTCAAGGAAGCGGCTGACCTGGCGGGCATTGCGCGCTGACTCGGACATGCCTTTCTTGCCGGCGTCGAGTTCCTCGAGCACGATCATCGGGATATGGATATCGTGCTCGTCGAAACGAAAGATGCAGGTCGGATCATGCATCAGGACGCTGGTATCGAGAACGAACGCGCGTTTCGGGTCGTCGGAGACCCTGTCCGTGGATGAACTGTTCAAGGCGTCAGAGCGCTTTCGCTGCGTCGAGTACCTCGTCGACGTGGCCCTTGACGCGGACCTTACGCCATTCCTGTTGCAGTCGACCTTCCTTGTCAATCAGAAAGGTACTGCGCTCGATACCGAGTACCTTGCGGCCGTACATGTTCTTTTCCTTGATCACATCGAAGATCTTGCAGGCTTTTTCGTCCGCGTCGGACAGAAGGTCGAAGGGAAACTCCTGTTTCAGCTTGAAATTCTCATGCGATTTCACGCTGTCACGTGAGATGCCCAGGATAATCGTATTCGCCCGCGAAAATTTCCGCTGATTTTCGCTGAAGTCTCGACCCTCGGTCGTGCACCCCGGCGTACTGTCTTTGGGATAGAAATAGATAACGACATTTTTGCCACGCAGGTCTTTCAGCCGCACTGTCTTGTCCCCGGTCGCGGGAAGGGAAAAGTCCGGTACTTTTTTTCCGACTGCCACTTGGCTCATCGCTGTCTCCAACTCCTTCAGTTTTTGATGGGTTCAATAATGGCGTCGAGATTCATCTGGTCGCAAAACTCCATGAAGTCTTCTCGGAGCGCCGAAATCTGGATGTCCTGGGGGATATTGATGTTCATCTGTACGGCGAACATCTGCGCACCGGTATGTGCGGCGGCATAGCTTCGAGTTGTCAATTCGGCAATATCAATTGCGCGCGAGGTGAAAAAATTGGCGAGGTTGTAGACGATACCGGCCTGGTCGAGGCATACGACGTCGACCGCATACGGCAACTGGTTGAGGCTGGGCTCTTTTTCCCGGGTCTGACGCACCGTGACGGACAACTCATTGCCCGCGGCCAACTTGTCCAGTGCCGCTTCCAGCCTTGCCGGCGTATGCCAGCTGCCTGAAACCAGCAGCAGCATCGCGAATTCGGATCCGAGCGCGGTCATTCGGCTTTCGAGGATGTTGCCGCCGCACTCGAGTACCACATGCGTGAGTTCGTGGACGACGCCGGGCCGGTCACGCCCGACCGCGGAAATCACGATGAGCTGGTTCATCAGCGTACGAGAAATGCCTTGGTTGCCGGGGTATGCATGGTTGTGGAGTGTACGCGGAAAAGACCGCCGTGCAAGCACCTGCGGATTCTTGCTATGGCAGGTGCTCGCCAGTACCATCTCCGCATCTTCTCCCCACTGCGGATTCCCTGCAATCGTGAAACTCAGCGGAAGTATTGTTGCACTCGTAACACCCATGACGGAGACCGGTGCCATTGATTATGCGGCGCTGGCCAGGCTTATCAATTTCCATGTTGACAAGGGCACAGATGGTCTTGTTATCGCCGGTACAACCGGTGAGTCGGCGACCCTGACCCGGGAAGAGCACGTCGAACTGGTGGAGCAATCCGTGCGCCTGGCAGCCGGCCGTATTGGTGTGATTGCCGGCACCGGCTCAAACTCGACCGCCCAGACCGTCGATTTGTCGCGGGCGGTGCAGGATATCGGCGGGGTCGACGGCTGTCTCGTTGTAACTCCTTATTACAACAAGCCAACTCAGGAAGGACTGTACCGCCATTACTCCGCCATTGCCGCGGCGATAGATTTGCCGATCGTGTTGTACAACGTTCCGGGGCGCACCGGTTGCGATATGTTGCCGGAGACGGTTGGGCGGCTCTCGGGCGTCGACAATATTGTTGGGATCAAGGAAGCTTCGTCATCCGTTGCTCGCTGCCGCGAACTCATCGAGCGTTGTCCGTCCGAGTTCGTCGTGCTAAGCGGAGACGATCCGACCGTTCTCGAGTTTATTGAGCTGGGAGCGCGCGGCGTAATTTCGGTGTCCGCAAATGTGGCTCCCGGGCGAATGCAGCGGATGTGCGAACTGGCGCTAACCGGAAATACCGTCGAGGCGCGCGCGATCGATGCGACGCTGGCGCCGCTGCACCAGGGGTTGTTTGTGGAGTCAAATCCGATACCCGCCAAGTGGGCGCTTCACCGGATGGGCATGATCGGTTCGGGTATCCGCCTGCCGCTGACCGTACTCAGCGATTCGGGTCAGGCCACGCTGGAACCGGTGTTGAAGGATCTCGGGCTGGTGTCCTGAATCAAGGTGGACACGCCGTGACCCCGATGCAATCCAGGCTGTTGCTATTAGGTCCGCTCGTTGCGGCGCTCACCGCCTGTGCCAGCGGTCTCGAATGCGGCGGACGGAATCAGCCGGGAGGTGCCGGCGGGGCTCCAGTGGATATTGCGGTGCCGCCGGGGATGTCGGCGCCGGATTCGAGCCGCTCTATCCGGGTTCCCGAAGGCCGCGCGGCCACCGCCGCTCCGGCCAGAAACGACTGTCTCGAGCGACCACCTTCGTATTTCTCACGCCGATCGGTGGCACCCGACTCCCCGGAAGCGCTGATATATGAATGGGCAGACGCCTGGACCGACAAGGACCTCGCGACATTTTTTAGCCTTTACGCCGATTCGTTCGATCCCCCGACGGAGTCTCTGGACGAGTGGCGCGACACACGGGTAAAACAGATATCCGACCCGGAACCGGCGCGTATTGCGATAGACAATCTGTCCGTGTCGCGGCAGTCGGGGGGCAGGGTGATGCTGAGCTTTGTGCAGCGATTCGAGACACCGTCGATGAACTATGCGATCAGTCGTGAGGTTGGTCTGATCCGGCTCGGTGACAAGTGGTACATTGAAGAGGAGCGGGTTCGTGGATTGCTGTGACCGGGCGGGAGCGGATTGAATCCCGCTTGCTGCTAAGTTAATCTTCGCGCCCCTGCAATACGCAGGTGCAGGAATTCCACGGAGAGGTGGCCGAGTGGTCGAAGGCGCTTGATTGGAATTCAAGTATACGGTAACCCCGTATCGTGGGTTCGAATCCCACCCTCTCCGCCAGCAGATAAGGAAAGGGCCCAAGCGGGCCCTTTTTTTATCTGCCGGTGAGGTGTGCGTGGACGAAGCCACGGGGTTCGACGAAGCCGCCGCAGGCGGCGAAGAACGCGCAGCGAACGCAAGTAAGCGAGCGGCCCCCTTGAGGGGCGAGCGCGCAGCGCGAGTAATCCCACCCTCTCCGCCAGCAGATAAGGAAAGGGCCCAAGCGGGCCCTTTTTTTATCTGCCGGTGAGGTGTGCGTGGACGAAGCCACGGGGTTCGACGAAGCCGCCGCAGGCGGCGAAGAACGCGCAGCGAACGCAAGTAAGCGAGCGGCCCCCTTGAGGGGCGAGCGCGCAGCGCGAGTAATCCCACCCTCTCCGCCAGCAGATAAGGAAAGGGCCCAAGCGGGCCCTTTTTTTATCTGCCGGTGAGGTGTGCGTGGACGAAGCCACGGGGTTCGACGAAGCCGCCGCAGGCGGCGAAGAACGCGCAGCGAACGAAGGTGAGTGAGCGGCCCCCTCGAGGGGCGAGCGCGCAGCGCGAGTAATCCCACCCTCTCCGCCAGCAGATAAGGAAAGGGCCCTGTTCTGGCCCTTTTTGCATCTAGCGGTGAGGCGTTTGTGAACGAACCCGCCGGGGTTCGAACCGAGCGCGGCGCAGCCGCGCGACAGACAGCCACAGGCTGCCCGAAGGGTGAGCTCGCGCAGCGAGCGACTCAATCCCACCCTCGCCGCCAGACAGTCAGGCATTCGTTGAGTCTCCGGTCAGAGACTTGCGAATGCCTTTTTCTTTCCGGGGGTTGCGTGACCTTTCGGGTGCCTTTCACGACCACATTCAGCCCACCAGGGTGAGATTCGACGCCAGATCCGCGCAAGTCTCTGCGTACAGTTTTGGCGGTCGGGGATCAGGCGGCTGGAAAGCCGAGAGCTTGGCGTTGACCCGGCCAGTCGATCGGCAGGATCTTGACACGAACCAGCTTATTGAATAATGGCGCGAACCCTGTCCAAATCGGGCTGGAACGTCAGTCAGGCCGGTAACGGCCGCGAAGCGCTGGACCGGATGGATGCGGGAAAGCCGGACGTCATCCTTCTGGATCTGATGATGCTCGTAATGGACGGTTTCGATTTCCTGGAGGAGATGCGCGCTGGTCCGGAGGGGTGGGAGATCCCTGTCATTGTCCTGACGGCCAAAGACCTCACCGAAAAGGATCGTGAGCTGCTGAGCCGTCGTGTCGAGCAGATCGTGGAGAAGGGGGCCGGCAGCAATGAGCAGGTGGTAAATCTCATACACGGAGTCCTACCACGCCGTGGCGGATCACTGATCCGCCCTCCGACCTCGAAGCCAGGCGGCTGTCTCTGAGATCAGCCGCTCTCTTGCGGCCGCTCGTCGGTCTGTCCGCCGTCCGGCAGGCGGCTGCTCTTCGTTCCGTCACTCGGGGCTGACGCCCCGACCTGCTGCACGTAAAGGGTCTGGGTGGGATAGGCGAACTCGATCATCTCCTGCTCGAAGCGCTCGTGAATTGCGAGGTTCACCGCCTGCTGCATGTTCATGTAGACGTTGTAGTCCGGTTCCAGCACGTAATAGACGGTTTCGAAGTCCAGGGCGAAATCGCCGTAGGCCTTGAAGTGGGATCGATCGAAGCGGGTCTTGTCCTGTGCCTCCACGGCTTCGCGGATGATACCCGGGATCTTTTTCAGCTTTTCCCTGGGAGTCTGGTAGGTAACTCCCAGATTGAAAACGATTCGCCGCTCATACATGCGCCCGTAATTGCGGATTCGGCTTGACAGCAGGTCCGCATTGGACATGACGAGCTGTTCCCCCGACAGGCTGCGCAACCGGGTGGTTTTGAGGCCCACGTTCTCCACGCTGCCCAGGTAATCGTCGACGATGATGAAATCGCCGACGGCGAAAGGTTTGTCCAGCACGATGGACAGGGATGCGAAAAGATCGCCCAGGATGTTCTGTACGGCGAGGGCGACGGCAATACCGCCTACGCCGAGGCCGGCCACCAGGGCTGTGATGTTGATACCGAGGTTATCCAGGATCAGCAGCAGCACGATGGACCAGATGGTCAGCCGCCCCACCCAGCTCGAAACGTTGAGGGCGGCCACTCTGCCCGGATCCTCCTGCCGGCGTTTTTCCGTGGCCCGCTTGATCCAGTACTGCAGGAGCTGGCTGGCCCACAGTCCGCCCTGCAGGATGAGGGCGATCAGAGTCACCGAGACGATGATGGTGCGTACTTTGTCGGTCAGCGTGAGAACCAGCGAACCGAAGAACAGGGCGAAGATCAGGAGTGCCAGGCTCTTGGTATTGGCCAGAAGATCCAGAACAGCATCGTCCCAGTGGGTTTCAGTCCGTTTTGCGAGCCTCGACAGCCGCGCGCGCACGACAGGCTTGATGATGAAAAAGACGACATAAAAAAGCAGGGCAATGCCCACTGCGAGGAGCCACTGCTCTCCGGTGTTTTCCATGAACCGGAAATCGAGAAGTTCTCTGATTGTCTCCATCACTTTTCCTCGCGGGCCGCGCTCATCGGTCGGCCGATATTGATTTTGAGGGGGGTTGCCGGGGCGCAAGTGGGGCGACGCCTTTATATACAGCCGCTGACGCCCGGTGCGTCGGTCTGCTCAGCCCATTTTAACAGGGGTCGATTTTTCCGACGTTTCGGACGCCTTTATGGATGGCGCCGGCGTGCGGATTCAACTCCTCCGGCAGGGAGGTTCGCCGCGTTTCCGGGCGGATTCCGCCGGACTGTATTTCCGGGAAGCAACCATTGCCGGGGTCAGGCGAGCATCCCGGAAATCAATTTCTCGCAGGCCCTCTGATCCATGTATTGCGGCACGGCGTAGGTGAAGTGGGCCTCGTTAAGGGCGGCACGGGCAATATCAGGAATGTCCGAGCTTTTCAGGGCTTCGAGCCGGTCGGGGATGGCGAATTCCTCGTCCATGGAAACGCGGTGAGCACGGTTAGATTGTCCTCTTTACGCTCGATGGTGTCCGCCAGTGGCCCCCGATCTTCGCGGAGCTCGACCTGTAGCAGTGCGAGTTCGCTGCGAAACTTGCGTTCAGCGACGCGCTGCTGATTCCAGTTGTCCACCTGCAGGGCGACGAATACGCCCGCGACCACCAGAGCGAACTACACCGCGAGAGTGGTCCTGTCCTGCCGGCGCAGAGATTTGGCGAGACGAGCGAGAATCATAACGACCTTGCTGTATGTCGTTCTAATGTGTTCGGAAGTTGCGCGTAACCAAAGCTAACATACGCAATTCTCGTCCTCGAACCGATCAGTTGGAGGTGGGCCGTATCGGCACCCCGAACGGCACGCGCGCCAGTTGGGCCGGTGAGCGCCCGATTCGCTCCAGCAATGGCAGCCAGCGGGGATCGCTGTGCGGGTTGGCAAACAACGTGTCGAGATAATCGCCACGGGCGAAATCCGCGCGCCCCTCCAGGTCCCTGCCGATCCAGTCGAAGGCGAGATCGGGCTGGCCGATATAGGCATAAACCTGGGCGATGATGATCGGTGATTCCGTTGCCCATTCCGCTTCCAGCGCCGCGATCTCGGCGGCCGACTCCTCGGGTCGGCCGAGATCATGCAGCGCCATCGCGCGTCCCGCATGCCGCAGGTAGAGGTGGTGATCGAGCAGCGGAAACGACTCCAGCGCGGCCGCGGGCTTACCGCGTTGCAGCAGGATCGTTCCCAGCGTCCATTCGCCGCCGCCGCCCATCAATGTTTGAGCCTCGCGGATGGTCTGCTCGGCCTCCTCGAGCCGGCCGAGCTGCTTGTAGGTCTTGGTTAGCCAAATTCGGCAACGCACGCAGAGCGGATCGCGCGCGACGAGCGATCGATCGAGTTTGAGCGCGAGGTCGAAGCGGCCGAGCGCACGGGCACCCTGCGTGGCGAGCTGCAGCACGTACAGGTTAGTTGGGCCCAAAGCGAGTGCTTGGCTGATATGCCTGTTGGCCTCGACCGGGTCGCGTCGGTGGTGCCAGGCAACGGTGGACAGGACCGCATGCGCCTCGGCGTTGCCGGGCTCGAGCTCGATCACTCGCTCGGCATTGCGCCCGACCCGGCTCCAGCCCTCGTCCCACGGTACCTCGTAACTCTCGTCGTAGAACCTGAGGCATGCCGCTTCCAGCTTTGCGAGCCACAAAAGCGCCGGTACGTAGTCCGGGTGGCGCTCGAGAACGGTTTGCAGCAGCGACCATACCTCGTCGCGCTCGGGGGTGCTCGGCCCGGCACGACTCGCCAGTGTCTGCGCGCGCAGGTAAAGAAGATACGAGTCCGGATCGATATCGCCGTGCGCGACCAGCGCCTTTTCCTGTTCGAGGCTGAAGGTGACGCGCAGCGCATCGGCGACGTTGCGCGCGATGTCCTCCTGGATACGCAGTGTATCGGCGGGTGTGCTGTCGTAGACCTTGGACCAGAGATGGAAACCGTCTTCGGCGTCGATCAACTGCGCGGTGACGCGAATGCGATCGTCGCTGAGCCGTACCGATCCCTCGAGCAGGTGGGCGACCCCTAGCGTCGCCCCGATCTCGCGCAGGTCCCGGTTGCGATTCTTGTAATGAAAGCTCGATGTGCGCCCGGTGACCTTCAGTGCCGCGATATTCGCGCGCGCGTGGCTCACCTCCTCGGTCAGACCGTCGGCGAAAATCTCGACGTCGTCGTCCTGCGACATGGCAACGAATGGCAGGACGGCGACCGACTTCTCCGGCGCGGGTCTCCCGCTCCCTGACATCCTGGCGATCCCCACGACGACCGCCGCAATGACGGTGGCGGCGACGGCCGCAATGATCCATCGCCGACCTTGAGTGGATACCGGCGGGGCAGCGCGGATATCGGCGAGCAGGCGGTACCCGTGCCCGCGGACGAGCGCGATGTAGCGCGGGTCGGCGCTGTCGTCGCCGAGCGCGTGGCGCAACAGTTCGACGCGCTTGGCCACGGTCGTCGGGCTGACGACGGTCTTGCGCCAGACCTGGTCCATCAGTTCGTCGATCGAGAGGTTGTCGGGCGCGGCCCTGGCATGCGCGAGCAACAGATCGAACGACAATTTCGGCAGCGCGATCTCCTGGTCGCCGCGGGTCACGCGCCGGGCGCTGGCGTCAACGACCAGGTCTCTGATCTTTATAACGTTTTTGTGTCTTCGGTTGCCATCTCGGCAGCACTCCAGCGCCGCGGGCAAACGCCTTCGACGTTCTTCGAAGAATCTTCGCAGTTCCTTCAAGCCCGCGCAGGGGTTCCTTGCATAGCCTAGCGACTCGCAGGCGGCCGGATCAAGGAGCCCGGCTGACCTGCCATCTCCAGGAGGAGGGAGAAAATGAAAGTCGCTCAAATTATGTCAAAAACGCTGATATTGACCATGGTACTTGCGCTTGCCGCGATCGGCTCGGACCGGGCCGAGGCGGCCGGTTTCGAGGAGGTGAGTGCCGCCCCATTCGGCACCTTCGACGGTGTCGATTACCTGCTGTTCTCGGGCCGCTTCGTCGGCGAAACCTCAAAGGGCGCGTATCGCATGCCGTTCGAGATCGTTGCCCCGGCCGACCCGGCCGAAAGCAATGGGCGAGTCCTGTTCGAACCGCCGCATTTCGTTTACGGGGCCGCCGCCAGAATTGGCGTGATCGGTCCCGAGTTGCTGTTTGGCCGGGGCTTCTCCCACGCCACCGTCGGCTTCGGCAACTGGGGCTTCAACCGCCTCGACCTGGCGGCCCCGGACCTGGAGGTGGCCGACGCGCCTGCGGGGCTGGTGCCGCCGTTCGATTCCTCGACGCCGGTCATCATCGACATCGAGATCCTGGATCAGTTCACGGAAGCGCTGACCGCCGACCCGATTGCGACAGGGATGCTCGGAGACGTCGTACAACTCTATGCCTACGGCGTTTCCCAGACCGCGCAGGCGATGCCGGAGCTTATGTACTACCACGACGTCCCGGGGCGGTTCGACTTCACGCTGCTGCACCTCGTCGTCTGGAACCTGCCCTGGGTTCGCCCGGAGTTCGCTGCGCTCCCGGTCCCGTTTGTCCCCTTCGACGGCAGCGAGAAAACCATTTTCGTCGAGACCGAGGGCGACCAGTTGATCAGCGATTCAGTGCTGATTCGCGGAGCGCTGGCCTACCCGGAATACCGCCTCTGGGAGGTCGCCGGGTCCGCACACTTGCCACTGTCCGGTCCCGTTCCCGGCCTTCCTCTCGTGTTCAATTTCCTCGATAACCTGCTCGTGGCGAGGGCCGCGTTCTTTGCCGGCGATGACTGGGCCGCCAAAGGCATCGATCCGCCGCCGAGCGTCACCCTCGGCCTGGATACCTCCGGCGGACCCGATCCGGTTTACGGCTTTCCCACCGGGATTGCCCGCGATGCCAACGGCAATGCCACCGGTGGCGTGCGGTTGCCGAGCCTGGCGGTTGGCGCCGCCCAGTACATCGCATCGCTGCCGGCGTATCTCGGTATCCCGCCCTCGGGGGGGCAAATCTGTTCTTCTCGCTGTCGGGCGCCCAGGTGGACCTGACCTGCACGCCGCCGACCCGCTTCCGCAATCACGGCCAGTATGTGCGGGCTATTGCGGAGGCGGCCAACGATCTGCGCCGGCAGCGGTATCTGTTGCCGAGCGATGCGGAGGCTCTGAAAGACGCAGCCGCGGAGTCGTCGATCGGCAAGCCCGGGGCCTGCGGTGGCACGCGTTGACCGCGGCCCTTCGGTTCTGTTGTCCGGACTGAAAACGCGGCGGGTATGGCTGATTTCTCGCCAGCCCGCCGCGAACTCCCGGTGCCCGCCGGCGCGACTCGACAACGATGAAAGTTGCGCTACAGCAAAGACCGCGGCGACCGGGCACACCGTCGGACGCGACCTCAACCGAAGGAGAGCGCATCCGGAACGTGACGAGAAATCCCGGCACTGGCGGCTGGCTGGCGCGTACGGGTCACGCGGGCGATAGCGGTTCGACACGGAGGTGTGCCGTTTCGACGTTAAGACCGACGGCTTCGATTATCGCCCGGCCAGTGCCGGGTTCGTCTCGCAGGGTTTCAGGTGGGCATAACCGCTGTGCTGCTGCGCACCTGACGAGATACCACGGCGTATTCGCGCCGGCGAGCCCGGATCGTGCACGGGTCGTGCCGAGAACTGGCCCCGCCGCGGACAACCAGGCCAACGAGAGCAATGAGGCATCGAGCAGCGACCGGCAGCGAGTGTTGACCTCGGCACAGCGCCTCAAGCGGGTGTTCGCCACACGCCAGGGTGCCTTCTCTTGATGCTTTGCATCAATTCACCTCGTTGACATCGAGACCTGCCGACGAGGGCAACGGCGAGCCGGAAGCCGAGTAGATCCGCTCGCGCCCGCACCTCAGAGTCGTCAAGTAGTAGCCCGTCGCTGACCTGCCAGAAGCTGCTACTCAGGAGAATCGGGTTGGGGCAATGAGAAGACCGGCCGCAGCGCGCTTATCATAGTGAGAATATGAACGGAGCACCGTTGAACGTTCGGGTGCTCCGTCTCGAGGGTGGGTCTATTGCTTCAATTTACACCGGCCAGTGTAGGCGACGGTAGCATCGCCCTCTGGCGTATAACCTGTTCCCACAACGTCAAGTTCACACTGGACCTTGGGGCCGGCCACGGGGTCCATCAGATATATTTTTCCGATCGTGTCTCCAGTGGCGAGGTTAACGTCGAAGCGAAATTCGTCGTCATAGATCATCGCCGGAGCAGAGCCCAACACGGTACCGGAGAAGACCTGGTGACCGGTGTTGACCAGCGTGCCGGCGACGAAATCAAAGACTGACATCGGGTGATAAAGGACGCGTCCCTTGATGTCGCCATCCAGCTCAACGATGTCAGTACTGCGCTGGATGAAGCCCGTTGTCGTAGCCTCCTGGGAGTGAATCATGGCTGTCGTGAAGTAATGGATGCCCGTCCCCGACACCGGCAGCCATCGGTATCCTTGACCATGGCTGTTGTTGGCGTGGGCTGTCGAGGTCGTAGCTATGACGCTCATTGCGAACAGAATAATCATAATATTGCGCATTGCGTGTTTCTCCTTTACGTGAATTCCAAACTGGCGAAAGTAGCGTACGGACGCGGCAGCCAGCACGGCAATGCGCATCTGTGGCCATTCGCCGCTGTGACTGGCTTTGGCCACCTTTGTCCCACTATCATCCCTATGCATGAACGATAGATCGCATCCGGACCGCCTCGATTCGTGGAAGGCAATCGCTTATTACCTGGGAAAAAGCGTTCGAACCGCTCGCCGCTGGGAGAGCGAAGAAGGCCTGCCCGTGCGCCGGCAGATGCACAAGTCGCAGGGGTCGGTCTATGCCTACCCTGCAGAAATCGACTCCTGGAGGCAGCAGAGGGAACAGCCCGGTCGCTCGACGAAACTTTCTCGCGACCGCCGGGGTTCTGGCATCACGCCCCCGGCTCCGGGCAGGTCCATCGCTGTTCTGCCCTTCAGCTATCTGGGTCCGGATTCGAAGAGCGCGTATATAGCTGACGGTTTCACGGCTGAAATCATCAGTGGCCTCTCGCGCATCCGCGCCCTACGCGCGATCTCGTGGACCTCATCGATGACGTTAAAAGGCAGCAGCAAGAGCATCACGAGCATTGCCCGGACTTTAGGTGTAGAGCGGCTTGTCGAAGGCACTGTTCGCCACGAAGGGTCGCGTCTCCGAGTATCTGCACAACTCGTGGACGCCCGGACGGACGAGTATGTCTGGTCGCAGAGCTACGAGAGCACTATCGACAAACTGTTTTCCATTCAGGAGCAAATTGCTCAGGAAGTCGCCGAATCACTGGATCTTTCGGCGGTCACGCGCAAGACAGAGCGACTGACGGACAAGCCGACCGACTTCGTCGCCTGGCAATGCCTGGTGCAGGCACGACAGGCGTCGCTGCGATGGCGGAAAGACTCGATCGACCAGGCTGTCCGCCTGCTCCGAGAGGGTCTGGCTGTTGCAGGCGAAGATGCCCGTCTTTACGCGGCGCTTGGCAGAACTTTCCTGCAGTATCGTGAGGCCGGTATCGATTTGAGTGAGGAACCGCTAAAACAGGCAGAGACCTGCGCTGCCAGGGCTTTCGCGCTAGCTCCCAATCTTCCGGCAGGATACCAGCTACAGGGATGGATCCACTATGCGCAGGCAAATATACCAGCGGCCGTTGTGTCGCTGTCCGCTGCCCTAGAATCGGAACCCGGAGATCCTGATACTCTGGGTCTACTCGCGAACTGCGCCCTGATATCGGGCCGCCCGCAGGCGGCGCGGCCATTGATCACCAGTCTATCTGCCATCGATCCGCTGACTCCGCTGACGAGGTGTTTGCCGGGATGGGCTGACCAGCTGGAAGGGCGTTTCGAATCCGCCGTGGGTCCGTATCGCGATATGTTCGCCCTGGATCCCGATAATCCGATGGCAAGAGTGTTTCTGGTCTATGTCCTGGCAGCGGCGAAGCACCATAAAGAAGCTGAGCAGATAGCCCGCGAACTGCCCGAGGGAATGCAAAATTCACCGCCCGGCTGGATCATTAACCTCATGCGCCGGGCGCTCGCCGGGGAAGACACCGATAGAATTACCGGACCTGCCGCCGATGCTCTCGCAAGTAGCACCGACATCTTTCCGCGTTTTGCAGCGCAGGCCTATGCGTTGGCCGGCAATGCCAGCGAGGCTGTCAGATGGTTGGCCGTAGCGGTCGACAAAGGGTTTATCAATTACCCTTACTTGTCACAGCATGATCCGTTTTTGCCGCAAATTGCCGGAGATGCACGTCTCGAGCGCTTGTTGTCCGAAGTAGAGAAGAGATGGTCATCGTTTCCCTTGTAACTCTCTTGCCCGAGTTCGTCCATCTGCCGGTGGAGCTGAGGATAGTACGTATAAGAAGCCATTATGCGAGCGGCGAGACCGCTGGGGCAGGCTGAAGCCAGGCCGATGACGGCAGATCGCGGCCGCCATCAATGCTTAGCCGGCCCGCCGCCTCCTTATTGGGGCATGAGAATTTTCCCCTTTCTCCGGGAAATGCCGGCGCAGCCTGTGGCCAGCCAAGACCCGCCCGTCGCGCATCGCGGCGCGGGTGATGACGGTGATGGCGGAGCTGTCAGACCAACAGGTCGCCCTGAGGCGGTGCCCGGCCTGGATGTGCCGGATCGGCCGACTCGCCATCGCCGCCAAGGTGCTCCAGTATCCGCTCGATGAAGGGTGCATCCGCTTGAGCTTGGCGTTCTCGCCTTCGAACTCCCGGATTCGCTTTAGATCCGACGCCTCCATGCCGCCGTACTTGGACTTCCACTTGTAGTACGTCGCATCGGACATGCCGTACTTGCGGCACAGATCTTTGACCTTCATGCCCGCGTCAGCTTCCTTCAGGATGGCGACGATCTGGGTCTCAGTGAATCGCGACTGCCGTATAAGAACCTCCTGGCCGTAGGATGCCAGAAAGCTCTACTAATCGCTGTCGCTCAGATAGGGGAGCTTACGATATGACAAGCCGTCGCCTCGAGGGTATCGTAAAGAGTCGAACGATAAAACGGATGGGCGCTAGTCAGGCCAGTACGCTTTGAGAAATACTCTGAGGAGAGATCGAGATGAAAACACAGGGAACTACGATGCTCGTCTTTGAGCATCGTGACGTCGAGTGGCTTGCAGTGTTTCTCATCGCTTTGATGCTGCGCAAAAAGGAACGTGAGCAAGCCGGCACCAACAGAGGAGGCCCCATCAACAAACGTCTTGCCGAAGAGAGTATCAGTTCTACCAAGCATGCGAGTAAAGAGGCTTCGCACTGGCAAGATACGAAGCTGCTGAAGATCGTCGTCAAGGCACTGGGCAATGTCAAAATCGATCTCGAGAGAGAAGAGTTTGTGGGAAGAAAACATTGGCTGCGAAATCTCATCGCTAACAGCTACCTCAAGAAAACGATCGACGCCGACTACAAAGCGCTCGATCTTTATCTGGGCGACCTACAGAAAATTCTTCTCAAATACGTCCCGACAAATTTAAGCAAAGCCCTTATGAAGGAGTGGATGTGCAGTGTCGGAGCGACAGGTCTCGCGGCAATTTTCGAGCACAACAATCCGGCAACGGCAGGCGTCGAATACGCGGACACTGGAGTGCTGAATTTGCGCCTGGAAAAGGAGCGGCCAGAGGAAGCGGCCGTAGCCGCTGTTTCTACCAACACGACGAAGGCAGAAGACACCGGTGCGAGCTTTTGGGATCATTTCAAGAATGCCAAGGTGACCTCCTACAACACCAGGGCCGGAGTTCATAGCGACATCACGATTGGCGCTGATATTAGTAAGAACCTGGGCTTCTAGCCATTCGCACCGACAGGAGCTGGAGTGTGCCGTCGCGCCACTCTTGGCACCCCGGCACGTCCTGTCCAATAACTCGACCGAGCACCCTGTAGTCACCGGGGCTGGCGATTGTAGTAGTTGAGTAGCCCGCCGATGCACCGAGACGAGCGACCATGATTTGATAGTCGAGCCGGTACGGCCATGATTCGCATTCACCTCACGCCGAACTAATCCAGACTTCGACGTCCCCACATGACCGACCGACGGCCCCACGTGGACAGGCACCCTCCGCGACAAAACTGGACCCCAGTACACGTTCGGCCCACCACCCTCGGTCTGAGAAGCTTTTGATACAGCGACGGCGAAACACGAGGCAGCCGATATTCTCAGGTCCGGGATCTGCCCTGAAGGGCGACAGCTCGTTAACCCGTTTTTCTCAGGTCGCCGGCGGCGAATAGGTAGTTTAAGGCGCCCCTCATCTTCGCAGCAGTGCGTGGAATGGGCCTTATGTCAGCGGCGAAACCGTTGGGGCAGGCTGAAACCGGCGGGTGACGGCAGATCGAGGTCTCGATGCTGACGGAGCCGGCCTGATTACTCGGCATTAAGGCCCCTGAATCTTCCCCTTTGCGCCGGAACCGTCTGCGGTATCGGGGTAAGATCCCTCCTTCGACCAGCGGTAGTAGAGGTTCTGGTTGATGCCTTCCTTGCGGCACAGCTCGGCAATGCAGGATTCGCCCCGAAGGCCTTCAAAGACAATCCGGATCTTACATTCGGCTGAATACCGCCGGCGCGTTGCTCGGCGGATATCTCGTATGGCCTTCTCGGCGCTGCCTTTCTTCTTTGTCATCATCGTTCCTCTTCAAGGTAACGATGAGTCAAATGTTTCTCTTATTCAAACGGCCTGTCTGGTCCGACTACCGCTGACGGTGAACAAGCTGCAACCAGCAGGGTAACGATCAGCAGGATGTCCATTGACCCGTTTTGTCCGGACTTGCGACCTCAGTCTAAATCAAGTCCCGCGACGAATCTTTGACCAGAATTACGGGGTGGCATGACTCTGAGCGAATGGTGTCCAGAGGATACTAGGTTCGATTGCATCGGCGTCGCCCCTGGAATTGAGAGCGGGCACTGTACTCCCGTTTCGAGGATTGCTATTCCGGTGTCAACTGTATCGCCGCGTGACATCCACAAAAGCGCCGTTGCACGGGAACGGTTTTATTGTGCGGACTGGATCGGGTGACAGCGTCGTCCGGGTAAACGGGGACATGGATGAAGCAGACCCGGCCGGTAGACTCGAAGCAACGCGTGTTCCTGACGGTGGAGACCAAGTGCCGCTGAGCCGCGGTTGTCGCGGTGAGTTCAGCGGCAAAATAGCAGGTCGCGCGAGATTGGTTCGCGTGGGCGTTGTTTAGTGCTTTGTATACCGTATCAGTGTTTCCAAGTAACGGGACCTGAGCTGTTCGCTTGCCAAAACCTGCTTGATCGGCGGCAGCTTCAAAATCACGCCCAGTACTGCAGCCATGGCGCGGTGGCTCCACAAGACCTGGTTATCGAAAATCAGATTTTGTAACTTGCCGCGTTCAAGGGCCATGAGCACTGCCCGGTGTGTTCCGTTCAATGGCGTAAGAACTCGCTTCGGACGCGACGCCAAAGACAAACTGTTGTGTTTGTTACAGCTACGAATACATACGCCGCAACCCAGACAGATTTCATCGTTCAATCGGGCTATTTTCATCCTGGGCTTATGCGGATCGTGGGCTGAAACCAGGGTCATCGCGTCGACCGGGCAGACGTTTACGCATTTGCCGCAGCCATTGCAGGTTTCTTCGTCAATGACCGGAATATAGTTGGTCGTGTGCACAGGATTGAGGATTGCAAAACGGCGTGCGGTGATCATTGCTTCACAACAGCAGCCACAACAATTACAAACAAAATTGACACTCTCCCGTACATTCTCGCCGAACTGCACCAGGTTGTTGTCATAGGCCTCTTGCAATAAGTCGTGACATTCCTTTTTGTCGATTGCACGCGCGACACCATGTCTCGTGAGCGAGGACGCGGTGGTGTTGAAGGTCATGCAAATATTCTGTGGCGCAGAACAGGCCTTGCCCATATGTTCCATTTTGTGCCGGCAGTAACAGCGTCCCACACCAATATGGCTCGCTGTTTCAATCACTTCGCTGGCCCGTTCATAATCCAGCACATGCAGAGCATTGTCATCGGACAGAGCAGGTTCGTGTACGAAGGTTCGCCCCAATTTTGTTTCACCACGCGTAAACAGGTCCCTGATAAAGTCCTCCTCTACGTTCATATACTCATAAAAAAGCTCGCTAAGTACCTTTTGATCAATGTCATCGCGAACACGCATCAGCGAGAACTCAAAGAAGCCGGCCATTGGTGGCGGCAGCGCGTAAACTGCTTCACCGTTCTGCTCGAAATCGACCAGAATGGCCCTGTCGGCCAACTCATCGAGTATGTTCTTTGTTTCGGTGAGGGTTTTTTTCCAGATACGGCTGGCTTTTTCTGCGGTGAATGGTTTGATGGGCATCAGTGAAACCAGACCGGCTTCTTCCTCACTGAACAGCATTGACAAAATCTTGAACAGGAGATCGGAAGGAGGTGCGCCCTGCGGAAAACGGTTCAGCCTGTCGGTCAGAGCAGAGTAACTGGTTTTCAATGTTGCATGGGCCACGTTGCAAAACCCTTTGGCAGAAATTCCACCTTACACCTGGATCAGAGTCTTTGCCTATATGGGGAATTGCGCATATCAGGCGTCTTCCTCTGCGAACCCAGCGGGTTGTCATTTGCCGTGCGAACGGTGATATCCGAGGTAATTGGTATGACGTTGCGGGGCGGCGATCTCGGTTCAGGCCGCCGTAGTTTCCCATGAATATCACAGGGCAATCTCCGCGGCGGACTGGCTCCACCGCCAACGCATAAAAAAAGGGCCCATGCGGGCCCTTTTTTATCTACCGGTGAGGTGTGCGTGGACGAATCCCCCGGGTTCGAGAAAACGCGAGGGCGGTTTGGGCGCACGAAGTGCGGTCCGCGGGGACCGGAATCGCCACTGGGCGATTCGAATCAATCCCGCCCCTTGCTGAATCGGTTCGCCAAGACCTTTAGCGCTCCGATCGATTCTCCTCGCGTTACCGGCCGATGCGTAGTTGCTATCCGGTTCGCCGCGGTCTATCGCCTGCTAGAATTTGTAACCGAAACTAAGGCCGAGTACGTAGAGTACGGCGTCAGAATCGAAATTGACCGTATCTGCCGATCTTTTCACCGTGAATACTGGCCAACTGCTCGATCTTGTTGTCACCGAAAAATTCCACTGCGGCATACCCGTGCAAATGTAACCTGTCGTTTCGTCTGGTAGATTGCGCCAACCATTGTTTTGATGATTTCGTCTACAGGGATATCGGGCATTCTGTCCTCGTCATCTACCGGCGATTCGTCGTAGCTCAGGCCAAACTGCAGGGTCAACTTGTGGTCCAGCGCGTACTCGGCGCCGATTGCGTAGCGGTTGGCATCCTTGAAATTTCGGTCGATCTGCACGGTCGGATAGCCATCGATGCGCAGGTCAGTCCGTTCGAATGTGTCGAAGAAGACCCGCTCGAAGTCCCAGTAAAGCTTCAGATCGTTTCCGACCTGGTGCGAGCCGCTTACGATCAGCCGGTCCGGCATGTTCCAGTCCAGCGTCATGTGTTGCTTTTGACTGGGTTCGTCCGACAGCAACTCTCCATTGATCGTGGCGTCACCCTCGAAAGTGAAATTGGACGTGTGGCGATAGACCAGCCCCAGCCGATGACCGGGGAGAAATTCAAAAGTGGTGCCGAGCGCGATTTCGGCTCCGAGATCGTCTCCCTCGAGTTTCACCTTGGTGCCTGACTCGCCGTCGAGGTAGCTGCGGATACTGCCAATTGTCTCAGCGGCAGACGCGGGATCAAGACCGGATTCGTTCACGGCAGAGTTCAGGCAAATAGCGAGGAGCGGTAGCGGCAGCCCCCGGCAATCCTGGGCCAGCCCGGCGAACTGAACGACGCTTTCAAGGTCGTCCCCGGCCGAGGCGCTGAGTGACGGAAGATCCTGCTTCTGATGCATTTCTCCGTAAATAATCCCGAGCCCGACCCCGAACGTCCATTTTTCGTTCATGCGCCAGGAAATCGAGTTCATCAGCCCGAGTACCGAAAGGCTGTTGTCCCTTATGATTGCGCGTCCCTTCCAGTCATCGCCGTAATCCACCCCCTGTCCGGCGATCGCCGCCAGACCAATTCCCCAGGTGAAATTGTGATCCATGGGCCGGATCAGGCCCAGCGCCGGGATTGCCAATAGATTACCGATATTGCTGTCGGCGCAATTGTCTTCTTCCCGGCAGTCCCAGTTTTCGTTGACTGGCCAGTCCGGTATCACTACCGAGAGGTTTCCACCGGCTTGCTTGTAAGGCATCAGGGACATTGCGGCGGGGTTGTTGCTGATGGCGGCAACGCTGCGGTCGTAAACCGCGGAACCGGCGTTGGCGATGCCGGTGTTTTCAGAGGTCGGGCTGACGATGAAGCCTACCGCTGACGCCTGGTGGCTCACGAGTACAGCTAGCGAGAAGCAAAGAGCAAGTCCGGCAATGGTCGAGCGATGATTCCACGGCATGGCAGAAATCCTTATGTCGCTTGATGGATACGGGTCAAATTGCGTTTCTCAGGCGTGCGGCTATAGCGTCAAATAGCCCTGAGTATAGAAGCCATTTCGCGAGTTTCCCAATTTCCGGCGGCGATACGTCTGAGCAGGTTTTAGCAACACCTCGTGCGTGTTGTCTGAACCGCTACTATTGCGGCGCTGCCGGTATTGGGATGCCCGGGATCCAGTCCTTCAGAACAGGCTAAAAGACGAGTGACAGCAACGTCGTTGCAACTCTTCGGTATGACGTTTCGGTATGACGTTTCGGTATGACGTTTCGGTATGACGTTTCGGTATGACGTTTCGGTATGACGTTTCGGTATGACGTTTCGGTATGACGTTTCGGTATGACGTTGGCGGGTTGTATCGCGTTCAATAACGCCGGGTCGGTTACCCGGACCAGTCCCGATCGGTATGGCCGAGCCAAGCCCGCCAGAGGTCTGCTGCACCGGGCGGCGTTGCAGTGAAAAAGACGCGACCCGCGGGACTGACGAGACCAGTCGTACATCCAAACAGGCGCTCTGACAATTTGTGCGTTGTCTGAACGCGCGGACGCGTGGGCATATCAGCGCCGAGTATTGCGTTCCAATGCATTTGTCCCGCGCTTCGATTCAGCTATTGCGCCATTTCCAACTGCCGGCGCGCTTCGTCTGTCCGTCCGAGGTCGGTCAGGATCTGGGCCAGCTTCTGGTGGGCGGCCGGACTCGGCTGGTTGCGAATCAATTGGCGATAGACGGAGGCGGCTTCCTCGAGCCTCTTTTGCTCTACCAGGATTGTCCCGAGCGCATCGCAGGCGGCCGCGTTCTTCGGATCCATTTCGATCGCGGTCCGCAGACTGGCGATTGCTTCGTCGTCTCGATCCTGTTGCCACAGTACGAATCCGAGTCCGGAATAGGTTTGCGTATTCGGGTTGGTCTCCAGGGCCTTTCGCAAGTGGCTTTCGGCCTCGGCGAACTGGCCGCTTCGCGCCAGCGCCGCGCCCAGGTTGTAATGCGCCGAAGCCGACTCGGGGCCCAATTCGATGGCAAACGGGGTCAGGTTTACTTTCTTGATGCGTGTTGGGCTTGCATGAACAGTAAATAAACCTGACACCATTTTGCACTGTCCCCGAACTTGCCCGCTCACTGGAGAGTAGATGTCTGTTCAAGCACCGCCAGTGTAAGCAAGTTCGACCTTTGTCCTGCGACGTAGGCTCGAGCCCTGTCAGCCCAGGCAACAAACCGGGGGTGCTCATGAAGACCCGCCAGGTAAGGTGAATTGAGCAATGTCTGGATAGACTGGCATTTCATTGATGGGATCCATTCCTGATTCATGATTTGCCGATACGCCGCCTCGATCTGATCCAGTGCCCTGTATTCATCGCCGCGAAAAGCAAAGACCTCTGCTATTTGCATCAATTGATTCGCTGACGCTGGCTGGTTGGCCATTGCTTGCAATGCTTGCAGCGCCTGACGTGAGGCTTCGTCTTGCCCGTACGCGTGCTGGAGCAGGGCCATCGCTTGCTGCCTGTCCGCACCGGGCGGAATTTGACTCAGCTTTTTCTCGGCCTTCCCGAATTCGCCCTGGAGCACCAGTGCCTTAACAATGTTTGCCTTCTGCACGGGCCCCAGGGGATTGATTTTCTCCGCGTAGTAAAACGCGCCGAGGGCCTCGTCGAATTCGCCGGCCTCGTACAGCATGTAACCAAGGTTGTGGAAAGAGCTCGCGTCGAGAGGCCGATATTGCGTGGCCTCACGCTGTAATTCTATGGCCCGCTCGAGGTTCCCGCCGGCGCGTTCCTGCCCCGCGATCATCCCCAACACCAGATAGCTTTCCCCGCCGAATTCCATGGCCTGGCTCATGTGACGGATTGCGCCGGCCAGGTCTCCCGAGGAAAAATGCAGGCCCGCCATGCGGGCATTGGCCTCCGGATGCAACGGGTCCAGGGACAGGGCCTGGTGCAAGGCCTCGTATTGCCGCGGAAGCGTTTGTTCATACCTGTCCGGGTCGTGAAGGTTCAGAATCCGGAGAGCCGAGGCCAGCCCGATCCATGCATCGACATTGTCAGGATCTTGCGCGACAGCTGTTTCGAATTCTTTCACCGCGTGTTCAAGGTCACCCGGGCCGCGACGATGCAGCAACTGTTGCCCCAGCAAAAACTCCGCCGATGCTCTCGAGTCGGTGTCGGCGCCGTGTGTCTCGTGTGTCGGAAGCAGCCGGGTGGATCCGACAATGATTAAGGCCGCTAACACTGAGAGGGCAGCGGCAGGAATAGTCCACCGACGCCAGGGCCTGCTCAACCAGGCGCGAACAGTGGCTTTCGCTCGTGGTTCACGCAGGGAAATTTTGACCCGGTAGTGTCCTCTGGGGATGCGGAAACGAACGGGATCGTCGCGGCCCTGATTTTTGTAGTAATCAGCCAGAAACACTCTGAGGCGCCGCGCCGATACGCGGACGATCGTATCGGACTGGGGGTCAAAATTCCCGCCGCGACCAAACACCTCTACCGCGATCGAGACTTCCAGCAGATTGCGAACATTCCCGCTGGCGGAATTCTCCACCAGGTAGCTCAGCAGCTGACGCAAGCGGGGAGCATTGGCGAACCTCTTGCTGGCCTGGATCCGTGCCAGTTGCGCGGAAATCGCCGCCATCGTTACGTCTTTGCCAAGTCCTGCCTGTTGTTGAGGAGTCACACTCTAAAACCCCGATCAAGCGATCACTGTCTTTGACCCGATCCTGCTACACCCCGTTTTTCGTGCCATGTCATGGTAAGTCAGAAGGATTTAGCTTGCCAACGGGGCCGGGAAAGCTCTCCGTGTCACGTGACGTCACGTGATGTCACGCGGTGTCTTCGCGCTCTTTGGGGCAGGCTGATAGGCCCTTGCGAGCTTGTCGAGGGGGTCAACCAAAATACTTACTGGAGGGGGAGTCATGAAGTTCATCACAAGATTTCTACTGGCGCTGGCGTTGAGCGCAGCCGGGGGCGCGACATTTGCCGACGGGACCGGGCATCCCAACGACGATCGCGGCGATCTGGCGGGACAGGTTTTCCTTGTCGAAGTGACAATCCTGTCGTCACCGTTTTTCCCCGAATACGAGGGAGCCGCTTTTCCCAGTTGCTTTACGTTCGAAGAGGATGGCACCTGGATAGACCTGGAGTGGCCGGGTGAGGGAGCCGAGCCGATTCCGGGCGTGTGGGTTCAGCACACCGGTTTCCCGCATGTGACGTTTACCGCCACGAGCAAAGAACCGTCGCTGGGGTGGACGCTGATCGAGTACGGGATCGCCGGCCCGTCCAGAGGGCCGGGAATGATGAAAATGAAGAACTATGCAATGGTATTTACCGCGGATAACGAATTGGTCTTTTACATTGAGGGCACGGGCCATGCGGTAGACGCCTGTCCACTCTGACACAGCGCCCGCGGCCGCTGAATCGTCGCGGTTCAGCGGGCCGCACCTCTTTTCGGGAGCTTCGTTGAAGCCGCATGTAGCCGGGCCCCGTCCGGCGCAGCGGATAGGTAGTTTAAGGCGCCCCTCATCTTCGCAGCAATGCGTGGAATGGGCCTTATGTCAGCGGCGAAAACGTACGGGCCCAACGTAACGGGAGGCGGTGCGGCGGAAAAGACGCAATCTGCCGGAATGACTGGACCAGCCGGACATTCACACAGGCGCCTTAATAACGTTTGCGTTTTCTAAACGCGCAGGCGCGTGTGCTTATCAGCCCCGAATTCGATGTCCTACTGTGTTCGCCCAGCGCTTTGATTCAGCGCGTTCGCCATTTCCAACTGTTTGCGCGCTTCGTCGGCCCGTCCGAGGTCCGTCAGAATTTGCGCCAGCTTCTGGTGGGCAGCCGGGCTCGGCTGGTTGCGAATCAATTGGCGATAGACAGAGGCGGCTTCCTCGAGCCTCTTTTGCTCTACCAGGATTGTCCCGAGCGCATCGTAAGCGGCCGCGTTCTTCGGATCCACTTCGATCGCGGTCCGCAGGCTGGCGATTGCTTCGTCGTCTCGATCCTGTTGCCACAAAACGAATCCGAGCCCGGAGTAGGTTTGCGTATTGGGGTTGGTCTCCAGGGCCATTCGCAAGTGGCTTTCGGCCTCGGCGAACTGACCGGTTCGCGCCAGCGCGGCACCCAGATTGTAATGGGCCGCGGCCGATTCGGGATCCAGTTCGAGCGCCTTGCGATATGCGTCAGTCGCTTCCTCGAGCATCCCCTGGCGTTCGAGCACGAACCCGAGGTCGTTATAGATTGCGGGCTGCGGTTCGATCGCAAGTGACTCGCGGTAGTGCGCCTCGGCAAGCTCCAGTTCGCCAATGTCGATGGAGGCCAGCGCCATGTTGTTGTGGGCTTTCCAGTGCATCGGGTCCACTTCGAGTGCCTTCTCCAACGCGACGACCGCCTCTTCGCTCTTGCCTTGCTGGAACAACGCGAACCCGAGGGAGTTCAGCAACTCTACATTGTCGGGCTCGACCGCAAGACCGCGGTTGTAGGCACGAACCGCGCCGGGGTAGTTACCGGTGCGCTCGTTGGCCATGCCGGCGCGCAGGAACGAATAGGCATCGAGGAATTGCTCCTTGATCCGGGCGATCGAGTCGGCTGGCAGGGGGACGAACTCCGGGATATTGGCAGCGCCGTAAGTTCCGGTGAAGCGATCGAGCACGACCGGTGGCGTGGAATTGCCTTCCTCGTCGATGTGGGTCAGGAAAAGCTGGGTGTAGGGCGTATTGGCCTTTGACGAGAACACGAGCCAGCGCCCGTTGGAGGAGAAGCTGTGCCAGGAGTTCATGCGTGGTGTATTTGCGCGCAGGCGCCGCGCTTCACCGCCTGCGGCGGGAATGATGAACAACTCGCTGTCAGGCATCAGCAGCATGTAGTTTTCGGCCTGGGTGAAGACGATCCATTTGCCGTCCGGCGAGAACTTCGCAAAGAAATTGCTCATTCCATTGTGCGAGGCCCCCTCGATGGGTTCGGCGGTGCCACCTCGACCCTCGTTGAACGGTACCCGGTACAGGTCGAATTTGAACGGCTGCTTGTCTTCGATGAACTCGGGAACGTCCTTCTCATTGAGAAGGATACTGGTCGCGTTCGTCACTGCCTCGTTCTGGTACACCTTGGCCCGGGCGAAGACGACATGCTTGCCGTCGGGGCTCCAGGTCGGATTGCTCTGCACATACGCCGGATCGTCGGCACCCGGCAGCGGCGTGTAGGCGCCGGTCTCGGTGTCGTAGACGACGAGGATGCCCTTGATCGGGAAAAACAGCTGGGAGAATTCGATCCCGGGCGTCGCGACGAAAACGGCGCGGTCCTTGACGGTGCTGATTACGTAGCGGCCATCCGGCGACACCTGTGACAGCAGACCGAAGGTACCTTCGCCGTCGTCCTTTTTGTAGTCGCTCCAGGTAATGATCTTTTCGTCGTTCAACAGCATCTGCTGCGATACCGGCAGGATCGCGTAGCCGCCCTTGTCGTTGCCATAGTCCACATCGAGGCCGAGGGTGCCGCCGTCACCCGAGAAAGAGTGGCAGTTTCCACAAACCGGAAGATCCTGGAGGACCACCGGCGGCTGTTCGACGGAGTCGACCGAGCCGAAGCGCCAGCGGATGCGCGAAGGATCCTGAACGGCGCTGATAAAAGGCAGCGGAACCTCGCGATAGAAGATCGAGTCCACCACCGGGTCAGTTGACGTGCGGATGCGAATGGTCGCGGAGGAGGTGGCTTGCGCGTCCGGGCCGAGGCCGACGATTGCTACCTCCGCGTCGCGCTCATCGGTTCGTCGCTTGATCTCGCCCCAGTCGGCTTCCGTAGGGCGCCAGCTTGGCTGTTCGGAGTGAAACCGGAGTACCTCGTCCACCCCTTCGAAGCGCATCAGAATATCCCATCTTTGCACACCCTCGGTCTCGTCTGCCCAGATGAAGGTCGGTGCGACGATTTCGGGCGGAAAAAGCGTCTCGTCCAGCGGATACTTGATATCGATGCGACCGGAGGACTGGTCCGGGAACGCGATCGTTGGCGGTTCGGAACCCTTGCTACAACTGCCTAGTGCCAGCATCGCTGCGAAGAGAATCCAGGTTCCAAACATGGACCAGTTTCTTCGTGCGCCTGAGCAGGTTCGACCTCTATCCAATTGATTCATAGCGTCGGGAATCCGTAATCGGGGAACAGGCTGGGGCAGCCGCTTCGTTGCCGGCGATTGTGGGTGATCGGTCAAGGTGGCGTCAAACCAGGTTCGCCGGGACAAATTGATGCAGTGCGAGAGGCGCGCGCCACAGCCATTGTCATACTTTGTAAATTGACAGTCCGGACCCATTCGGGCAAAAATCGATCAGACTGAGAGGGGCTGCTGCGTCTAGAATGGAGTCAGCATGCATCTGAAATACAGGGTAAAACCCGGAGAACAAAAATGAATTTGCGCCACCTCTGCTCATTGCTCGGAATTGCCGTTTTTATGATCTCCAGCGCCGCCAACGCGGCCGTTCATCGTGTGTCTCCCGGAGAGTCCATTCAGGGCGCGATCGATGGCGCCGCTCCCGGTGACACGATCCTTGTGGAACCCGGGATTTATCAGGAATCGGGTAACGGCAGATACGGGCTTCGCATCGAAACCGACAACCTTCGCCTGATCGGCAAGGTGAAAAAGGGCCGCGGCGACGCCGGCAAGGTCCGCATCCTGCAAAACGAAGCCCAGGAAACCGGGGTTTATGCGGCGCCCTCGGGTTGCGATTACGATGTCGGTGATGACAGTCCGCTGGGGCAGGAATGCCGAAGCAGGGAACTGCAGGGCTTCTACATTCGTGGCTTCTCCGTCGAGGAATTCCCGAAGAACGGGATCCAGACCCGCTGGGTGGACGGCTTCGAGTTCGTCCGCAACGTATCGGTCAATAATCTGAACAACGGGATCTACCCGACCTTGTCGGCCAACGGGCTGGTGCGCAACAACGAATCCTACGGCTCTCTCGATACTGCGATGTGGGTGGCCGGCTCCGAAAACGTTCGCGTCATCGGCAACGAGCTTTGGGGTAGCGTGATCGGTTTCGAGATCACCGTGTCCAACGAAGTCACGGTCAAGCAGAACGAAATCTACGACAACACCGTCGGTGTCGGCCTGTTCCACCCGAACGGTGCGGGTAATCCGCCGCTGCCGGTCATGGCAAACTGGCTCATCGAGCAGAACGACATCTACGACAACAACCGGCCCAACATGGCATTGCCGGGAACGTTCCAGAGCATTCTGCCGCCGGGAATCGGAGTTCTGGCCCTCGGAGTCAGCGATCACGTAATTGCGAAGAATAACGTCGAGGACAACGATTTCGTCGGCATCGGGGTGCTGGGCTGGTGTACGGCCACGAACGGTACTCCTGAAAATTGCGGAGCCAACCCGCCGAAAACGCCGCCGGATGCGAGCAACAATCTCGTCCAGCTGAATTACCTGAGCAACAACGGCACGAACCCGCAGGCCGGCCCGCTCAATTTCCTTGCCGCCGACCTCACGTACTTCGACGTGGGTGACGGGTCGTCAGGCAACTGCTTCAAAAAGAACAAGCCCAAGAACGGCTTTACTTTCGTTTCCTCCGAAGGGGTACTGCCCACCGACGGATGCTAGGAGCGAGAGTCAAAGCACAGGCTTGAGCCTCGCGGGCTGATTATTCAATCGCAGCCGAGCCTGAGTTCCACCTGGGACCAGCGTTTGATCGCAGCCGCCCGACGTTTACGACGTCGGGCGGCTTTGGTTTGTTGCTAACCGAATCGGTCCACAGAATTTCACGAGCATGAGACCGGAGTCTGCCCCCCCGGCAATAGTATGAAATTGTCTCCCCATCCCATTGACGGCAGTAACCAGCCCCATGGCTGTACGATCGCCGTGCGCCGGGTAGAAGGTCCTGAGGCCAGGGAGATGTTCTTACATTGCCAGCCTCCCGCTGAGGTCAAGGATGCGGGCCGTCAGGCCGATGCTATCTATCGCTCGATCCTCGCCGCCCTCGAAGCAGAGGGGGCAGGTTTCCAGTCAGTTGTCTCCGAGATGGTCTTCTTGCGCAATCTGCCCGCGAATATCGGCTTTGTCCGTGATGCACGCCAGCGGGTTCTCGCGGCGAATGGGGACGTTGCGCACCGGCCGGCCACGACCGAGATCGGGCAACCCCCGTTAAATGAGCACGCTTGCCTGGAGGTGTCGGTGCAGGCGGTCATCCCACACGAGTCGCGGCCGAGGGTCGAGGTGGTCGAGGCCGAACCCGCCTGTGGCTGTGCCGAGTGCGCGCGTGCGCATGGCTTGCGGATCCACGTTGGCGACGAAACCCGGTTCCATGCGGCCGGTCTGTGCGGGACTGGTGACAATGCCTACGAACAGACGCTCGGCATGTTCTCTCGTGCCGAAGAACTGCTACGAAAGGCGGGCATGGAGTTTAGCGACGTGGTGCGCACCTGGATCCACCTGCGCGACATCGATCGCGACTACGCGGAACTCAATCGGGCTCGACGCGCGTTCTTCGAGGCGCGCGGGATCGACCCGGTTCCGGCCAGCACCGGAATTGGCGGCGGACCGGTTTCCGAGGCGCACGATCTTTGCCTGGGCGTCTATGCAGTGAAAGCGGGAAGGTCACCGGTGAGGACCGTGATGACCTCTCCGACGCTCAACGAAGCCCCGCAGTACGGCGCTGACTTCGTTCGCGGGATGAGGATGGTGGAGACGAACAAGGTCGCGCTGCATGTCTCCGGGACCGCGAGCATCGACGAGTACGGCAGGACAGCGCATCGCGATGACTTCGAGTCCCAGGCGGACCGCATGCTGGTGAACATCGCGGCCCTGCTAGAGGGGCAGGGCGCCAGCTTTGGCGACGTGGTTTCCGCGATCACCTATCTGAAGCGTCCGGAGGACGCTGCGCGACTTCGGGAAAAAATTCATGAAGCCGGCTTCGAGGGGTTTCCCAACGCGCTGGTGGGAGCGCCGATCTGTCGGTCGGATCTTCTCTGCGAAACGGAGGTGCTGGCCGTCTTGACGACTGGCACCAATATGCGCTCGAGTTGCAGTGAGTAGCTTGCGCGTCTCGGTGCTCGCATTTCCCGGTTCGCCACGAAGCATCGGGAGCTTCGATACTTCCCTCCCGATGATGACCTGCAAGAGGCAACGTGGCGATGTTACCTGAGAGCCCGGGCAGTATTGATCAGGTGATCCAGCTCGCGGTCGCCCCGTTCTTTTTGCTAACCGGTATTGGCGCGTTCATAGGTGTTTTCGCTGGTCGTCTTGGGCGGATCGTCGACCGCAGTCGCACCCTGGAAGGGATTCTCAGGACCGAAGAGCATCCGTGCACAGAGGCCATCGACAGGGAGCTGACGAACCTCCACCGTCGGTCGAGGCTCGTTCATGCGGGGATCACCTCCGCAGTCTACTCAGCTTTGCTGATCTGCCTGCTCGTCCTGACCGGATTCGTCGGGCATTTCCTCAATACCAACATGACAGCAGCGGTTGGCATGTTGTTTATCGTTGCGCTGATCCTGTTGATTGCTTCTCTGGTGTTGTTTCTACGTGAGGTTTTCCTCGCCACCCGGGGGTTGGCGTTGGAAGAGCAGCCCTGAAGACGAGTGTCTGGCGTTGGCTGATAGTTCGCATCACGTCAATATGGCCGTTGTGCCGCTGTATCCTGCCGCGTACCTGAAACCAGCCTCTCAACCGTGCCGATCACAAATGCGCCGTGTAGACACCGGGTCCTTGCTGGCAGTTTCGCGTATGATCCTCCGTCGCCCTTTTTTTAAGGATACGATTTGGGCGGATCCGCCGCGGAATTGTTAATTGGTTTCAGATCGTCGAGAATCGCGGCGGACAGCTGGTGGGGACGAGACCGGCAACCGGGTCCGCAGTTCTGGCTGCGACCTCGATCGCCGCAAAAGCTTCCCCGGTGAGTTGAACACGAATTCGCGAACAGGAGACAGGCAATATGGATATTAGGAAACTTCTCGTACTGGCCATTCTGGCCGCCTCGGTCAGTATGACGGCGTGTGAAAAGAAAGGCTCGGCGGAGAAGGCGGGCGAGAAAATCGATGAGATGACCGAGAAAGCCGGCGATGCAATGGACAAGGCCGGCGAGAAAATGGGTGAGATGGCCGAGGACGCCGGTGATGCAATGGGCAAAGCCGCAGACGATGTGGCCGATGCCGCGGAAGAGACCTGCGAGGAGATCAAGAAACGTACCGGCAACGAGGATATGGATTGCGATTGATGCGTTCCTGATCTGTCCTTTGTTGTATAGGTGTCGCGGCCGTCTTGAGGCCGCGACACCGGTTTTGCCGCGGACAGGCCAACTGTTCGGGCGGCATGCGTTATTGCCGACCGGGCCGGTGGCGCTGCACGGCACAGGTGGCCGCACTGACTATTGACGGAGGTTTGCCGGCTATAATAAGTCAGTCGTGCCGAAATTCCGATGAAGCCGTCGATCCCGACATCACCAGCAACATGTCGAAGCCGTAAACGGCTCTCAGCAATTCCGCTTTGGCGCCTTTTGCGCGGGATGCCAGCACCGTGCGAATCGGAGCCAAATCGATCAGCGTAAATTCGTCGGCGTATGCGGCCTGTGTCAGCGGTTCGATTCCCTTGTTGTAGCCGTCTTTCGGTGCCTTGGCTTCAAAGCTCCACGTTGACGGATTCAGTACTGCGGTCATCGAATGGGCGCCTGGCACAACCATTACCGAAAAACTCTTTGCTTTTTCGATCTCGGCCAGTTCTGGCAGTAACGACCCGAGATCGAATGCCTGGGTCATGTTGCGCCCGCGCACGATGTGATTGGCGCCAAACTTCGCCATGATTTTTGGCGACGCTTTTTTGCCCGTCGGGTGGCGCCAGTAACGCAGGAAGTTTGATCTGATCAGCAATGCCCGATGCTGGTTTGATTCCCAACCGCGCCCACTCTGCCATAGAGCGTTTATCGCGAGTGTCTGTTCCAGCGTATCGAGGATCCAGTCAGTCTCGTCGTCGCGCTCCGGCCATGCGGCGGTTAGCGCATTGACCAATTCCGGGTCGCCGCTAAAGGAGAAAATGTGCTGCGGACCGCCGGTTTCGTAATACTTGCTCCAGGACGTATTTGACGCGGCTGTCAGCGCACGAAGCGCATCCTGCGCAGCATCGGGTTTCGGCTTTGAATCGAGGATCCGCAACAGTGTCCGGTCGCCGGCAACTTCGTAATCAAGGCCCCATAATGCCTGTTCGCCACGCGCAACAGCGGCGCGAACTGCTACCAGCATTTCGGCTTCCTCGGCCATGCCGAAAAATGCCGGCTCACCGCCCGGTTGCGAGAATAGACGCCGTAACCCCTCGAGACCGTCATCCAGAATCGCTGCATCCAGGGCTTTCGCCATGGGCGGCGAAATTTCGATCGCCAGTTTGCGGTAGCCGCCCTTCGTCAACGCCGTAAACAACTGCGCGACGAGTTTGGGGTGCTCCGCAATGCCATGCTCTTCACCGATCAAAAAAAACTGCGCGTCGAGTCCCTCCTGCAGCAATCTGTCCCAACCGGGACCGGAAAACACCTGGCCGTCGAATTCGACGCGATAGCGGTTTTCTTCTGCCACGCTTGCAATCGTCTCTGCCAAACCGGGTTTTACCGCTCCGCTGTTGTCCGATAGGGCGATGTGCGGGGCGAACAGACTGGCGATGAGCCAGGTCAGCATTGTGAGTGTTTTCATTGTTGTCGTCTCGTCCGGTCAATGGCGCAATTAATGGCGGGCATTCCGGTAAAACAGGTTACCAGCATCTGCAACGGCGCCCGCACTGGAAATTCATCTCCGTCCGGGGTAGGTTCACCGGCTTGTTCGTAAGCCCCGGTCGCCCTGGCGCCAGGTTGACCGCCTTGCCGATTTATTGGAGATGACCATTTTGAATTCCTATCGTCCGATTTCTGCGCTGCTTCTCATCGCCCTTTTGTGCGCTGGCTGCGGAGCAGCCTCCGACCAGACCGCCGATGTCGCGATTGTCGACTCCGAGACGGATGCCGCACCGGCGCCAGCCACTTCTGCGCCGGACGCTGCAGTGGTCTCTGCCGACGAACTTCTCGACGCTTTCCTGGAAGAGGTTTTCCAGCGCGAGTTGGCAGATAGTCCCATGTTCGAAACCCGGCTCGGTATCAAGAACGAGCGCTACGGGCAGTGGGACGATTTTTCCGATGCCGCGGCAATAACGGAGAATGAGCGGCGCAAGGAGGATCTCGAACGGCTCGCGGCGACGGTTAGTTACAACGCGCTCGGTGCTGAAGGAAAAATCAGCTACGACATTTTTGTCTATCGCGCCGAACAGGCGATGCGCAATTTCGAGTTTCGCAAAAATATTTATGTGGCACACCATCTCGATAGCGCTGCCATGTATTTACCAGTCATGCTGCAAAATCAGCATCGCGTCGATAACCTCTCCGATGCCGAGGCATATATCTCGCGGCTTGAGAATGCCGAAACCGCCCTGCGACAACTCGCCGGTCGGCTTGCCGAGCAGACCAGCATGGGCATTTACGCGCCGGAATTCTCTTATCCAAGAATTCTTGCCGATCTCGACAACCTGGTGAGCGGCGCACCTTTCGACGGAGGTGACGACAATTCGGTCTATGCCGATTTTCGCGCCAAGGCGGGAAAGCTCGGGCTCGATGAGGATGCGACCGGCGATTTACTGGCGCGTGCCGCCGAGGCGATGCGTGGTGGCTGGAAGACTGGCTATCTGGCTTTTCGCGCCGAGGTGGAGCGGGCACGAGAGAGTGCCGAGGGGAATGACGGTGTCTGGGAACACCCCAACGGGGTCGCTTACTACGACAACCGCATCAATAACTATACGACGCTCGACCTCGAGGCCGATGCCATTCACCAACTCGGTCTGGAGGAAGTCGCCAGGATTCAATCCGAGATCGCGGCCATCCAGGGCAAGGTCGGCTTCGAGGGCAGCCTGGTCGAATTTTTTCAGTTCATTCGCGACGATCCGAACAACTATTATCCCAACACCGATGAGGGACGTGAGCAATTCCTTGAAAGGCAGCGCCAACTGGTCACCGGGATTTACGAGAAGGTAGACACCTATTTCAATTTGCTGCCAAAAGCCAAACTCGATGTGCGGCGGGTGGAGCCGTTTCGTGAAAACACGGCGGGGATCGCGTTTTACAACGTACCTTCGGCCGATGGCTCCCGTCCGGGAATCTACTACACCAATTTGCGCGACATGACGGCGGTGCAAAAATATGTCCACACGGCAATTGCCTATCATGAAAGCGCACCGGGGCACCATTTCCAGCTGGCGTTGCAGCAGGAAATGGAGTCCTTGCCGAGCTTTCGCAAATACGGAGGTTTCGGCTCCTACATAGAAGGCTGGGCGCTGTACTCCGAATTGCTTGCCAAGGAGATGGGGTTTTACTCCGATCCGCTGGAAGACGTGGGCCGCCTGCAAAACGAAATCTGGCGCGCGGTACGCCTGGTCGTCGACACCGGGCTGCACACCAAACGCTGGACCCGGGAGCAGGCAATCGATTATTTCCTGCAAAACACGCCGCTGTCGGTGGGTGATGCCACGACGGAGATCGAGCGTTACATCGCTCGTCCCGGTCAGGCGCTTTCCTACAAGATCGGCATGTTGAAGATCCAGGAACTGCGGGCAAGGGCCGAGTCCGAACTGGGCGGCAGCTTCGATATTCGCGAGTTTCACGATGAGGTTCTGCGCAACGGCGCAGTGCCCCTGCCGATACTGGAGCGCGTGGTAGCGCAGTATATTGCGCGAGTGAAAGCAGCGGGCTAACAGGGCGGCTGGAGTTGGTGCTGGCGCAATGGTCCGAACTGCGCAAAGCGGTGCGCCAATTTTTCGCCGGCAGCGCTGTGGAAGAGATGAATGCTGGCCGCTTCGGGGGCTGGCGCGAGGGTATGAGGCCCGGGCGCGAGGATCGCTCGATGCGATGGCCGGTGATGTGTAAAATCCACGGTGGCAGTTGACCTCGAACTTGCCGCTAGCCTGTCAATGGTGGTCCGTACCGGTTCCCCCGCGACGAGCAGCCGTGAACTCCGTCAGGCCCGGAAGGGAGCAGCGGTAACGGTGACCTCGGGTGCCGGGGTGTAGCGGGTACGGGCCGCCTCCAAGCCACTCGGCGTTGATGCTAGAGTGGGCTTTCTTTGCGGAAACCGTTCATTCATGAGTTATCTCGTTCTCGCCAGGAAATGGCGCCCCGGATCGTTCGACGATATGGTCGGTCAGGAGCATGTCCGCCGTGCGTTGGTCAATGCCCTCGACAACGATCGTCTCCACCATGCCTACTTGTTTTCCGGGACGCGGGGCGTAGGCAAGACGACGATTGCCAGAATCCTGGCCAAGGCGCTCAACTGCAATAACGGAATCACTTCCAGCCCGTGTGGCGAGTGCAGCGCATGCACGGAAATCGATGAGGGACGATTTGTCGATCTTATCGAAGTCGATGCCGCCTCGCGCACGAAGGTAGACGATACCCGGGAGTTACTCGACAACGTGCAGTATGCGCCGGCTCGCGGCCGCTTCAAGGTTTACCTGATCGATGAAGTCCACATGCTGTCGACGCATTCTTTCAATGCTCTGTTGAAAACGCTCGAGGAACCGCCGCCGCACGTGAAGTTTCTCCTCGCAACCACGGATCCGCAGAAATTGCCGGTGACCGTTTTGTCGCGTTGCCTGAAGTTCAACCTGAAGCGTTTGTCGCTGGAATTGATCGAAGATCGGTTGAGTAAAATCGTGGCGGCCGAGAATATCGTTGCCGACGGTGGCGGGCTGCGTGTTTTGGCGCGCGCCGCTGACGGCAGCATGCGCGACGGCCTCAGTCTGCTGGATCAGGCGATTGCTTACGGCGGTGGTGAAGTCAAGGAGGGCGACGTCCGAGCGATGCTCGGCAGCATTGATCAGCACCACGTTGTCGGCCTGCTGCAGTGTCTGGCCGATGCCGAGCCGCCGGCGTTGCTGGCTGAGGCCGAACGCCTCGCGGACCAGGCGCCGGACTACGCGGCCGTGCTCGCCGACATGGCCAGCATGCTGCAACAGGTAGCGCTGGAGCAGATCGTTCCGGATAGTGCCGCCGAGATTGACGATCCCCAGGCTCTGGCCGATCTCGCGGGTCGCCTCGCACCCGAGGACGTGCAGCTTTACTATCAGATTGCGCTGCATGGGGCCCGCGACCTGCGGCTCAGTCAGGATGCCCGGTCGGCATTCCTGATGACTCTGTTGCGAATGCTGGTGTTTCGCCCGGCAGCGGCCGGCATGGCCGGCGAGGGCGGCGAGGGCGGAGGTATTGCTGTACCTGCAAGGCCTGCACCGGGTCCCGCAGCCCCCGGCAAGCGAGGAAAGAAGCCCGCTGTTAAGGCCGAAAAGGTGGCTACCGCGACTGCTACCTGGCCCGAAATCGTTGCCGGGATGAAACTTCGCGGTGCCGTTCGACAGCTTGCGAATAACTGTGTGATGCTTGGCCGTGACGGCCAGAAGCTGTCGCTGCAGCTCGATCCCTCCGGCGAGTCGATGTTGACTAAACAACTCAAAGACAAGCTATGCAGGGGTCTGAGCGACTATTTCGGTCACGATGTGAGCCTTGAGATTACAATTGAGAGACCGGTGCAGGAAACGCCAAACATGGCGCAAAGCCGCAAGGCAGACGAGAAACAGCGTGCTGCCCGCGAATCACTGGAGGAAGACCCGAATGTCCTCGCGTTGAAGGAGACCTTCGATGCCACGATTCAGGAAGAGTCGGTGCGTCCGCTAGACTAGCGCCCACATTCGAAAATGATACGGAGCAATGCATGAAGGGTGGAATCGGTAACTTGATGAAGCAGGCGCAGAAGATGCAGGAAAATCTGCAGAAGGCGCAGGATGAGCTCGGCAACATCGAGGTAAATGGCGAGTCGGGTGGCGGCATGGTCAAGGTTACGATGACCTGTAAACACGAGGTCAGGAGGGTGACGCTGGACCCGGATCTGCCGATGGACGATCGTGAGATGCTCGAGGATCTGGTCGCCGCAGCCGTCAACGACGCCGTGCGCAAGGTGGAGCAAACGGTGCAGGATAAATTCAGCGGACTGGCCGGCGGCATGGCGCTCCCGCCAGGGCTGAAGTTGCCGTTTGGCTGAGCCGAACCACGGGTTGCCAGAATGAGCGCTTATAGCCCGCTGTTACAGGATTTGATCGACTCGTTTCGTTGCCTGCCGGGCGTCGGGCCAAAGTCTGCCCAGCGTATGGCGTTCCATATTCTCGAGCGCGATCGCGAAGGTGGGCAGCGGTTGGCGGAAACACTGCAACGTGCGCTGACCGGGATTGGTCACTGCAGCCAGTGCCGGATGTTCTCGGAAGCCGATGTGTGCCCGATTTGTGCGTCGTCACAGCGCGATGCCGCGACCGTTTGTGTGGTGGAGTCGCCGGCTGACGTGGCGGCGGTCGAGCAGTCCGCCGCCTACCGCGGCACGTATTTCGTTTTGATGGGGCATCTCTCGCCGCTGGACGGTATTGGTCCGGATGAGCTGGGGCTGGACCGGCTCGAGGCACGGCTCGACGACGGCGGGGTTCAAGAACTGATCCTTGCGACCAACCCTACCGTGGAGGGCGAGGCGACGGCGCATTACCTTGCCGGTCTCGCGGCCGCACGCGGCGTGCGCAGTAGTCGGATCGCGCATGGAGTCCCGCTTGGCGGTGAACTCGAACACGTCGATTCCGGTACGTTGTCGCATGCCCTGGCCGGCCGCCAGTCTTTTCGCTAGACGCGTATTTGCATTGGAGAAAGTGTCATGACCGAATGCCTGTTCTGCAAAATGGTGGCTGCTGAGATTCAGCCCGACACTGTTCTGGAGACTGACGACGTTCTCGCCTTTCGCGATATCAATCCACAGGCACCAACTCATGTGCTCGTTATCCCCAAACGGCATATCGCGACGATCAATGACATCGCCCCCGATGATGCAGAGCTGATAGGGAAGCTGTACCTTGCGGCGGCTCAGGTGGCGCGTGATGGCGGCTTCGCCGAAGAGGGCTACCGCGCGGTGATGAACTGCAACAGCGGAGCCGGCCAGACGGTTTTTCATCTCCACCTGCACGTGCTCGGTGGCCGCGCTCTCACCTGGCCGCCGGGCTGACCCGGATACCTGATCACCGGGGTGTTTGCCTGCGCAGTTGCCGGTGGCGGAAAGTCTTGCGTTGACCGCGCACCCGTGTTTAATACGTGCGGGCGAGATCGCGGCCGAGACGTAGCAGACGCCGGTAGCTTTCGTAGCGGCGCGCACTGATTTTCTCCGCGGAGACGGCTTCGACTACCGCGCATCCGGGTTCTTTCAGATGCATGCAATTGTGAAAACGGCACTGCCGTGAGGCGGCTTCGATTTCCACGAAACCTTGTTGCACGCCGCCTTCAAGTGCCTGTCCGGGGGCGTAGTCACGGACGCCGGGCGAGTCGATGATGCGGCCGCCGTTTTCGAGGTGATACAGCGTCGAGGCGGTGGTGGTATGACGCCCTTCGCCAAGTGCCGCCGATACACTCTGCGTGGCGAGATCGAGCTCCGGCAGCAGTGCGTTCAGTAATGATGATTTCCCGGTGCCGGACTGACCAACGAGAATCGAGGTATTTCCGCGCAGTAAATCCCTGAGCTCGGCGAGGCCCTGGCTTGCGGTTGCACTGGTGTGAAGTGTCGGATAGCCCAGCGCTGCGTATACGTGGAGTTCAGTGTCGAACGCAAAGCCGTCAGCGTCGATGAGATCGCGCTTGTTGCACACCACTGCCGCCTTCGCTGTCATAAATTCGGCCGCTGCAATGTAGCGATCGACGATGAACGGATCGGGTTCGGGTGACGGCGCAACGACGATTACGACCTGTGAGACATTTGCCGCAAGCACCTCGATCTTGCCGCGATTATTGGGTCTCACCAGCGCATTGCGTCGTTGTTCCACGCGTACAAGCAGCGGTTGTGAACTCGGGGTGGCGGCGGTCCAGACTACCTCATCCCCGGTCACGGGCTTCAGGCTGCGGCTCGAGAGCATACACTGGTGACGTTCGCCGCTGTCATCCTCGACCAGGGCACGGCGGCCGAAATTGCTGACTACGATACCTCGTCGATCCAGGCTCGGATTCACCGCCGACCGACCAGGGCTTCAATGTGTTCGATCCGAATAGGCGCTGGCGGATGCGAGTCGTAAAACAGCGAGTGCAGGCGGTCCGGTGTCAAGGTTGTAGCGTTGTCGCGGTAGAGTTTTACCAATGCGGCAATCAGGGCCGCGCCGTCACTGTGTTCCACCGCAAAAGCGTCCGCCTCGAATTCGTGTTTGCGCGACAACAAGGCAGCAAGCGGCGATGCAAAATAGCCTGCCAGCGGGGCGACGACCATAAACAGGGTCAGTGCGGCGTAATCGGACATGCCGGCGAACCCTAGCCCGGAGTAGAATCCGGGCTGCAACCTGAGCCAGCCGAGAAGGGCCAATGCGGCGAGCCCCAAAGCCAGCATCGTGATCAGGCGCTTGCGAATGTGATGGCGGCGAAAATGTCCGAGTTCGTGTGCGAGTACCGCCTCGATTTCCGCTGGTTCGAGCGATTTCAGCAGCGTGTCGAAAAACACGATTCGTTTCGCAGCGCCGAGACCGGTGAAATAGGCGTTGCCGTGGCTGCTGCGCCGCGACCCGTCCATGACGAAGACGCCGCTGGAGCGAAATCCGCAGCGTTCCAGCAACGCCTCGATACGCGATTGCAGGTCTTGATCCTCGAGTGCCTCGAAGCGATTGAACCACGGCGCGATGAAAGTCGGGTAGGCCCAGGTCAGCAGCAGGCTGAATCCAGCCCAGACGAGCCAGGCGTAAATCCACCAATACGCCCCGGCGTTGGCCATGAACCAGAGTATCGCCGCAAGCAGCGGGGCACCCAGCAACAGGCTTACCAGCACGCCTTTTAGCAGGTCGATGACGAACAGCTTCGGTGTTGTACGGTTAAAGCCGAATCGTTCTTCGACACCGAACGTATTGTAAACGGCGAAAGGCAGACCGAGCAGGCTGCCAATAATTGAGAAGCTCAGCACGAATGCGAGTCCCGTAGCGATATTGCCCCATTCAAGGCTGCGTACGGCGCCGTCGAGAAGCGCGAATCCACCGCCCAGGGTCCAGGCGCAAAGCAGGACGGCATCGTAGAGTGTTTCGATTCGGCCAAGGCGGCCACGCGCCATCGTGTAGTCCGCGGCCTTCTGGTGGTTTTCCAGTGAAATACGGGTATCGAACGGACCGGGCACGCTTGAGCGATGTTCGCGGATATTGCGCGTTTGCCGCGCGCTCAGCCACATCCGGCACAGCGTGACGGCGGCAAGAAGCGCGAGAAATATGACGGTATAAACGTTCATTCGGATTTTGCCAGCACGAGGGCGGCCAAGCTTAGCCTCTGATAGAATGCGCCGCAAGCTGGCCAAGGGCTATAAACACGCTGTGAAAGACCCACAAAATCTGGTCTGGATCGATCTCGAAATGACCGGTCTTGACCCTGAACATGACCGAATCCTGGAAATCGCAACAGTGGTTACCGACAAGGATTTGAATATTCTCGCAGAGGGGCCCGTGCTGGCGATCCACCAGCCGGATAAGATTCTCGCCGCCATGGACGAGTGGAACACCGTTCAGCACGGCGACTCCGGGCTTATCACCCGTGTCCGCGAAAGTACCAATAACGAAGCCGAGGCGCAGGCCCAGACCCTATTGTTCCTGAATCGTTACGTTGAACCGGGCAAGTCACCGATGTGCGGGAATACGATCTGCCAGGATCGCCGGTTTCTGGTCCGTTCCATGCCGCGGCTCGAGCGCTTTTTCCACTACAGAAATCTCGATGTCAGCAGCCTGAAAGAGCTCGTTAACCGGTGGGCGCCGGAGTTGGTGAAAGGTTTCTCGAAGCAGGCGCAGCACCTGGCGCTGGCGGACATACTTGAGTCGATCAAGGAACTGCAATACTACCGCGCCAACTTCATCGGGCCCGAGTTTCGTTTGCCACGGCAATGAAACCGTATGCGCCGGCCTGCGATAATAATAAGCGACCGATTCTGGAGGTTCTGAACGGGTATCTGGAACATGCCCGCTGCGTTCTGGAAATTGGTTCCGGCACCGGGCAGCATGCTGTTTTTTTTGCGGCGAGCATGCCGTGGCTGAGCTGGATAGCCAGCGATCTTGGCCATCGCCGCGACGGCATTGCTGCGTGGCTGGGGGAGGCCGCATTGCCCAATCTGAGCGGGCCGGAAGAGCTGGATGTGGATAATCCGCAAGACTGGCAGTTGCCTGCCGTCGATGCCGTTTTCACTGCCAATACGCTGCACATCATGCCGTGGGAAAGCGGAATCAGGGCGATCGAGGGCAGCGCCTCGCTGCTTGTCCCGGGCGGCCGCTTGCTGATTTATGGGCCGTTCAAACAGAACGGCCGCCATGTAGGACGGGGCAACGCATTGTTTGATGAACAATTGCGTGCCGAAGGTAAGGGTCAGGGTCTGCGCGACATCGAGGCAGTGCAGCAGCAGGCGCTGGCTGCGGGGCTCGCGCCGCTCGCGGTGCATCCTATGCCGGCCAACAATTTTATTCTGGCATTTCAAAGAGACCGCGCGAAATGACCGATTCCGTGACCTACGATGATGTGCTTGCCGCGGCCAACCGTATTGCGCCGTACATCCATCACACTCCCGTCCTTACCTGCGCCAGCCTGGCGAGTGAACTCGGCGCCGAGATTTTCTTCAAGTGCGAAAATATGCAAAGAGTTGGAGCGTTTAAGGCGCGCGGCGCCCATAACGCGGTATTCGGCCTGAGCGACGAGCGCTGCAGCCACGGCGTGGCGACCCATTCCTCGGGCAACCATGGCGCGGCGCTGGCGCTGGCGGCACGTAGCCGCGGTATTCCCGCCCACGTTGTGGTGCCGCAAAGTGCGCCGGCAGTGAAACGGGCATCGGTCGAGCGCTATGGAGCCACGATAATCGAGTGTGCGCCGACCCTGAGCGATCGCGAACGGACGCTGGCCGAGGTGGTCGACAGGCTGGGGGCCACCCCGGTTCACCCCTATGACGACGCGGCGGTCATCTCCGGGCAGGGCACCGCGGCGCTCGAGTTGATCGAGGCTGTACCCGACCTGGATTTGATTTTGGTTCCTGTAGGGGGTGGCGGCCTCCTGGCGGGCACCGCCATTGCCGCGCGCGGCAGCTCCACCACTGCGGCGGTCATAGGGACCGAGCCGGCGGCGGCGGACGATGCCTGGCAGGGCTTTCGCAGCGGTGAGCGGGTCATTCTCGACGCCCCGGACACCATCGCGGATGGTCTGCGCGCTTCCCTCGGCGCACTCAATTTTGCTCTGATCAGGCGCTATGTCGACGATATCGTGCGAGTCGATGAGGCGGCAATCGTCACGGCAATGCGAACGATCTGGGAGCGTATGAAGATCGTCATCGAGCCTTCAGCCGCGGTGCCGGTGGCGGCTTTGCTCGAACGCGTGGTTGCCGCCAGGGGCCGGCGAATCGGCGTGATCCTCAGTGGCGGCAACGTCGATCTGGACTCCCTGCCATGGGTCCGATAGCGATGCCGGGAGCCGCTTTTCCCGGCCGACCGCGCAGTGGCCGTGCTGTGCGGAGCGGGTGCTCCCGTGCAACGCGCAAGTGGTCGCCATCTCACTCTGCCGCTGGCCGTCTGTGATCTCTGGCCGCGATTGAACTGACGCGAAAATGCCCATCTGCGGCATCTCCGGAATCGCGGTAGCGACCGTGGCGGCGATTCCGTGGGCCGCGTGAACGAGCCCAATGCTATGGCCTCGATCCAGTCGCCTCCTGTATCGTATCGCCAGATTACGATTCGTACCGGACGCGGATCCGCAACGGGAGAAGCCTCGATGCGAGGACAGTACTTTCTTGCAGCCCTGATAGCCGTTTTAGTTTCCATTTCTCTGGCCGCGTGTGGCCCGAGCTCCGATGATTCTGCTGGCGCGGCAATCGCGGCCGGTGTGCCCGATACGGATATCTTCCTGCTGTCGGTAAAGGACATCTCCAGGTCGCCGGATCCCGCCAATTTGCGCAATATCACGGCTCGCCCGGGCTATGACAATCAGCCGACGTTTGTGCCGGGCGAACAGGCTGTGTTGTTTTCATCAATCGTGGACGGCAAGCAGGCCGATATTTTCGAATACAATTTTGCCGAAGAAGTGATGACCCAGCTTACGGAGACCGAAGAAAGTGAATACTCGCCCACTCCGTTGGGGCCGGACGGGGCATTTTCAGTAGTGCGTGTCGAACAGGATGGGGCGCAACGTCTATGGCGATTTGATCGCGTGCGGGGGGAGCCGCGTCTGCTGCTGCCGCAATGGCGCAACGTGGGCTATCACGCCTGGATCGATTCACGACGCGTACTGGCATTCCTGGTTGGCGAGCCGCCACAGCTTGCGGTGATCGACACTGGCAGCGGCATTGCCGAAGTGCTGGCCACGGGGATTGGCCGCTCGATTCATTACCTGCCCGAATCGGACAGCATCAGTTTTATCGACACCGTCGAGGACGATCGTCCGCTAATGGTCGTCTATTCGCTGCGGGACGGTGAGCGGGTGTCGATGCTGGAGCCGCGACCGGGTGCCCAGGACTACGTGTTTGTCCCCGATGATTCCATTCTGATGGCAGAGGGCAAGGTGATTTACCGCGCCAATGCGCAACGGACCCGCTGGAAAGTCTGGGCCGATCTCACTGACTTCCTTCCCGGACCCATCAGCCGCATTGCTGTGAGTGCCGATGAGCGCTGGGTCGCCATGGTGGTAGCCGTCGCAGAGGGCGAATAAGCGAAGATTGCGCATGAATCCGGAGATCGACTGCAAAACCACGCACCGGGGCGGCTGCCATTGTGGCGCTGTTCGCTTTGAAGTCGATGCGCCGCGTGATGTCGAGATTCACGAGTGCAACTGTTCTGTTTGCGCAATGACCGGTTTTCAGCACCTGATCGTACCGGCGAGTTGCTTCCGCCTCATTTGCGGCGGCGACGTAGTGACGAACTATGCTTTTAACACCGGAACGGCGCGCCATCTGTTCTGCTCGATATGCGGAATAAAGTCGTTTTATGTGCCGCGTTCCAATCCTGATGGCTACAGTGTTAATCTGCGGTGCCTTGAAAGGGAAACTCTGGGCCGGGTTACCGTGATCCCGTTCGACGGACAAAACTGGGAGCACAGCGCGGCCGCTTTGAGTCACCTGAGCGAGGACTAATTGGTGTGGCTGTGATGTCGCGGAAAAGCGACACTGCGGCCGTGCCAAACGAGTGTTTACAATACTGGACTAACTCACCGATTATGACGAAACCGATGTTCAAGAGCCTTGTTTTTACAGTAGTGCTGATCTTGTTGACGGGCGCAGCGAGCGCCGAGACCCGATACGTAACTGACGAACTCGAAGTTACGATGCGCAGCGGCCAGAGTACGCGCAATGCCATCGTCCGTATGCTCAAAAGCGGTGCCGCCGTCGAAGTGCTGGAGACCGATGCGGCAGCGGGCTACACCAAGGTCAGGGTAAGCGGCGGCACCGAGGGCTGGGTGCTGACGCGGTTCCTGGTTTCGCAGCCGGTTGCGCGGGTGCGTCTGCCGCAAATCCAGCAGGAAGTGGCGACGCTGCGGGAACAACTGGCGGCATTGCGCGAGACGGCGAGTGCGGCGGCAGGCGAGAATTCCGACCTTATCGCCGAACGTAACCAGTTTCGTTCCGACTACGAGCGCACCGCCCAGGAACTCGAGGATCTGCGAGCGAAAGCCGCGAATGTCCTGCAGGTGGACCAGCAGAACCAGAGATTGAGCACCCGCGTCGACAGTCTGCAGAAGGAAGTAGATCGTCTGAGCATGGAAAACGACGATCTGTCGAGCAAGCGCACGCTGGAGTGGTTTGTGGTCGGTGCCAGCGTGATGTTCGTGGGTATTCTGCTCGGCCTGATTCTGCCGCGATTGCGGCGGCGGCGGCGGTCCGGGTGGGGCGATCTCTAAGCGGTAGCCGTCTAGACCTTTTTTCCTGCCAGGTACATCCAGGTTTCGACCACAGTGTCGGGGTTGAGCGAAATCGACTCAATGCCCTGATCCAGTAACCAGCGCGCAAGATCCGGGTGATCGGACGGCCCCTGGCCGCATATTCCGATGTATTTGTTCTGTTGGCGGCAAGCGGAAATTGCCATGCCCAGTAGTTTGCGTACTGCGGGGTCACGTTCGTCGAACAGGTGCGCAATCACCGACGAGTCGCGGTCCAGGCCCAGGGTCAGCTGGGTCATATCGTTGGAGCCGATCGACATCCCGTCGAAATATTCGAGAAATTCTTCGGCCAGAAGGGCATTACTGGGGATTTCGCACATCATGATGACGCGGAGATCGTCAACGCCACGTTCGAGACCGTTATCGCGCAACAAGCCGGTGACCTGGCTGGCTTCCTCCAGGGTGCGTACAAACGGGACCATGACCCACACGTTGCTGAATCCCATGTGCTCACGGACCCGTTTCAGGGCCTCGCATTCCATCTCGAAACACGGTCTGAAGTCGACGTCGACATAGCGCGACGCGCCGCGAAAGCCGAGCATCGGATTCTCCTCGTGCGGTTCGTAGCGTTCGCCGCCAACGAGATTGGCGTACTCATTGGATTTGAAATCGGATAAACGAACGATAACCGGATGTGGCGCAAACGCGGCCGCGATGGTGGCGATACCCTCCGCCAGCTTGTGTATGAAAAACTCGCGCGGATTCGCATATCCGAACATCTGTTGCTCGATTATCAATCGGGTTTCGTCATCGACTGTGTCGAGTTCCAGGAGCGCTTTCGGATGGACGCCGATCATCCGGTTGATGATGAATTCAAGCCGCGCAAGTCCTACCCCATGGTTCGGGATGCCGGCGAAATCGAATGCCCGATCCGGGTTGCCGACGTTCATCATCAGCTTGACGGGAATGTCCGGCAGGCTATCGAGCTGGACGTCCTGCTGCTCATACTCGAGCAGACCGTCATACACGTTGCCGACATCGCCCTCGGCGCAGGAAACCGTGACTTCGCTGCCGTCGACCAGACGGTCGGTCGCGTCACCGCATCCGACGACTGCGGGAATTCCCAGTTCACGCGCAATAATCGCGGCGTGACAGGTCCGGCCACCGCGATTGGTCACAATCGCCGCGGCGCGCTTCATCACCGGTTCCCAGTCGGGATCGGTCATGTCGGCAACCAGCACATCGCCGGTTTGCACGCGACTCATCTCCTTGACGTTGCGGATGATCCGGACGGTCCCGGCGCCGATGCGCTGGCCGATACTTCTTCCGGATGCCACGACGTCAGAGGCGCCGCGCAACTTGAAACGCTGAATGGTTCGTCCGGAGCGGCTCTGAACCGTCTCGGGCCGGGCCTGGAGAATAAAAATCTCGCCGCTCTCACCATCCTTGCCCCATTCGATATCCATCGGCCGGCGATAGTGATCTTCGATAAGCAGGGCCTGTTGCGACAGTATCAGGATGTCTTCATCCGTCAGGCAGAATCGATGCTGGTCGGCCAGATCAACCTCGATTTGGCGCACCGTGGAGGAATCCGCGCCGTCGTCGTTGTAGACCATCTTGATCGCTTTGGCGCCAAGTGTGCGTCGCAGCACCGGGTAGTGGCCGTCGCGCACGGCACGCTTGGAGACGTAGAACTCGTCGGGGTTGACCGCGCCCTGGACGACAGTTTCACCGAGACCGTAGGAAGCGGTGATGAAGACCACTTCGCGGAACCCCGAATCGGTGTCCAGCGTGAACATTACGCCGCTGGTGCCGATGTCGCTGCGAACCATATGCTGGATGCCCGCCGACAATGCGACCTGGTGGTGATCGTAGCCCTGGTGAACCCGATAGGCGATCGCGCGATCGTTGAACAGCGAGGCAAAAACCTCATGAATTGCAGCCACAACGTTGGCAAAACCACGGACATTGAGCAGAGTTTCCTGCTGCCCGGCAAAGGACGCATCGGGCAGGTCTTCGGCTGTCGCGGATGAGCGCACGGCGACGGCAATATCCGCGCCGCCGGACATTTTGTCCCAGGCGCTGCGCAGATCAGAATGGAGACGCTGCGGCAATGCGGTGGCCATTATCCACTCTCGAATTTGAGCGCCGGTGCGGGCAAGTTCCTCGACATCGTCCACATCGAGTTCGGCGAGGGCCGCGTCGATTCTTTCGCGCAGGCCGTCGGTCGCGAGAAAGTCGCGGAAAGCAAGGGATGTCGTGGCAAATCCTCCGGGAACTTTAACTCCGGAAGCGGTCAGGTGACTGATCATTTCTCCAAGGGAAGCGTTCTTGCCGCCAACCGTTTCGACATCGCTCATGCCGAGTTCGTCGAGAGGGAGGATATATGCGCTCACTTGCTAACCCCTTGTTTTCCAGAACCGGAGGTGTTAAACCGCCGCCTGATATACAAACCGGACATTATACCGACTGCGATGAGTCAAAGAACCGTATTTTTCATATCCGACGAGACCGGGGTTACCGCTGAAACCCTCGGTCACAGCTTGCTGACGCAATTCGAGGGAGTGGCGTTCAGGCAGGTGACCCTGCCGTTTCTCTCGAGTCCGCAGAAAGCCCGCGAGGCGGTCGAGAAAATCAATCTCACTGCTGAGCTGGAGGGCGTGCGGCCGATTATTTTCAGTACCCTGGTCAACGATGATTTGCGGGTGTTGTTTCAGCGTAGCAACGGTTTGTACCTTGATTTTTTCGATGCGTTTCTGGCGCCGCTGGAAAAGGAGCTGGAACAGCGCTCCAGTCATGCCGCCGGGCGCGCCCACGGCATGAGCGATCTGCAAAAGTACAATCAGCGCATCGATGCGACAAATTTTGCACTGGCGAGCGACGATGGCGGACGAAACCGCGATTATGACCGCGCCGACCTGGTGCTGGTTGGTGTGTCCCGCTCAGGCAAGACTCCGACCTGCCTGTACATGGCGCTGCAGTACGGCATCTATGCCGCCAATTATCCTCTGGCGGACGATGACTTCGAGCGCGGCGATCTGCCGGCGGTCCTGAAGCCCGTCAAGGATAAATTGTATGGTTTGACTATTGCCGCGGAGCGTCTGCAGCAGATTCGCAAGGAGCGTCGTCCGGAGGGCCGCTATGCGACTATTCAGCAGGTTCGTTTCGAACTCCGCGAGGCGGAGAAGTTGTTCCGCCGCCTGGGTATTCCCTACCTCGACACCACGCAAAGTTCGATCGAGGAAATCGCCAGCACGATTCTCGACAAGACTGCGGTAGAAAGACGCGTAAGACCCTAGCGCAAGATGTTTTTTCCAATCTGATTTTTGTGAGCATTGTCAGATACTTCGGTTAGCATCCCTGTGCTATATTTCGGCTATGCTTGCCGACAGCCGGATAGTCCTGCCACGTCCGACACGCCCGCTGACCTTCACCGGGCTCATGACGCTGTACGAGAGTAATTACGTGCGGCTCGGCTGGCTGCTGCCCGACGCGGACAAGCTGCATGGCGAGCGGGTTTCCAGCCTCAGTGTGGATTTGCCGTTGCATGCGCGGCTGCTGGAGCGCGCGCGATATACGACAACGATTCACCTCACCTACTTTTTTGCGGATGAATCTCAACGCATCGCCGATCCCGATCTGACTGTCCGCGTGTATCACGATGCACGGCTGGTCGAGGCCATGTGCTGTGCCGGCCATCATCGCCACCACGCGCTCAGGGACTGCGTGACACCAGCCGGCAACGAACTTGGGTTGCGCTGGGCGCGCAACACCATGCTGAACAAATGGCTCGAGTACTGCGTCGACCTGGGGCATGAGCTCGGATCGCAGACCGAGATTCATACCGTGTCGGTGTGAAGACCAGCACCACACTGGGTTTAAGGCTATGAGCGAAGCAAAAGAGCTGACCGGTGAATTACCGATCGTCGGGTCCGGTTCGAAAAAAGTCCAGGACGAACGTCTCCTCGAGCTTTACTGGAATCGTGCGGAGCTAAAAAAGGAATTTCGCAAGCTCCGCGATGAAAACTATGCGCTGACCAAGAGACTGCAGAGCAAGGACGAGAGCCGGGAGCTACTGCAGCAGAAATTCGATTCTCTGGAGATGCTGCTGGCCAACCCCGAGGCAGGATTTAACGCCATCGTGTTTTTTCAGTTGCGCTTCGTGTGGCGGACATGCCGCGCCGAACTGGAGAAGTTCGCGGCACAGTTGCTCAACCAGCAGTTACAACGGGCGCGGCAGGCACAGTTGATGCAGTTCAATCGTGAGCGTGCCGGACAGGTCGAGTTGTTGCGCGGAGAGATTCAGGATCGGCGCGAACAACTGCAGCAGGCTGCAGCACAGCGGCAGACTCTTGAAGCCGAGGTTGCCGGACTTACCGGGTTCTGGAATCACAGCCGCCGGCGTAAGCGCAAGTCCATGATAGAGGAGTTGAGCGCGAGTGTAGACGGCTTGTCGTCAACGATGGAGCAATTGATTGCCGATAAGACCGCTCTGGAGCAGACTCAGGCGCCTGACGTCGATGCCACCAGTGTTGCGGCGCGACGGCTGATCAATCTCGCCGTGATCGCACTGGCGCAGCAGTTGTTCGATTATTTTGATGAAAAGGGGCTGGCTCGACTGGCACATGAGGCGATGGTCAAACCGATCGAGGAGATCAAATATGGTCATCGCGCCGACTGCATCCGTTATATCGAAGAGATTCCGCGAGCAATTTCGCAGAGGAATTCCGAGCCCGGACTTTCCGATATTTTGCGTCGCAGGACGGCTGCGCTGAGGCAGGTGGCACAATACCGAGCGCAAGGCGATACCGTGCCGCGTCCGGAGTCTATCAATGCGGTGCTGCAACACAAACTTGCAACATCGGGCGTACCGACTGTGGGCGAACCGATCAACGTTCTTACGAGCGATTACTGGGACGTGTGCTCGGCAATGACACCCTAAGGCGTTCTAGCCTGCTCGGGCGGCGGCCTTGCCGCCCTCGCGCGCGGTTCGCATGACTTTGCGGCCCCAGCGGCTAAGACCGTCCAGCCAGAGATAGAAACTCGGTACCACCAGCAAAGACACGATAGTCGAGAATGCAAGTCCGCCAATAATGGCGCGGGCCATCGGGAAGTAGGGCGGTCCATCACCTCCAACCTGTGTCGTTCCCACCGCCAACGGGCTAAGACCGAGAATGGTTGTCGCCACGGTCATCAAAATTGGCCGCAGCCGGTCACGACCCGCCTCGATGACGGCTTCCTTGCGTCCGATACCCTCACGCCGCAGATTGTTTATGTGATCGACCAGCACGATGCCGTTATTCACGACAACGCCGATCAAAATCATGATGCCGATCGAGGCCATGAACGAGAAAGTCGTGCCGGTCAGGAAGAAAAACCAGAAAACTCCGATGATCGAAAAGAGAATCGAGAAAATGATGGACATCGGATACAGGACCGATTCGAACAATGCCGCCATGACGATAAAAATCATCGCAATGCCGAGCAGGATATTCTCGGCCATGATTTGCTGGGTTTCATCCTGACGCTCGAATCCGCGGCCAAACTTCCAGCTGTAACCCGGCGGCAGCTCGAACTGTTCCATCAGTTTTTCGACTTCAGGCCTGACCTCGTCGAGTGAGCTGTCCTTGGCGAGGTTTGCATTGATAACGACAGCGGTCTGCCGGTCCACCCGCTGGATGGTCTGCGGTGCCCGCTCAATTCGGAAACTGGCAACACTTGCCAGCCTCACCCGGCGTCCGTCCGCGGTGTACAGCGGAAGATCGGCAAGTTGTTCGACGCTCTGTTGATCCGATTCACGAAATGCCAGACGGACCGCGATTTCGTTGTCCTTGCCACGGAACTCGCGGAGATAGTCACCACGCATGGCAGTTGCGATCGAGTTGGCGATTTGTTCGGTGGACAGCCCGAACTGGGTAGCACGAATACGGTCGACGCTAACCCGTATCTCGCGTTCACCAGCGGTGGAATCGCTGCGGAGACTCTGCAGATCGTCGACGGTGGACAATATTCGGATTAATTCGGCGCTGATCTCGGTGAGTTGTTCGGTCGAATCGCCGCTGACCTGCAGCGAGAACGACTCGCCACCGCCACCGTCCTGTTCAAAACTGAAACTCGGTTTGCCAATAACGATTTCCGGCAGGTTCTCTTCGATGTACTCGATGATGTCCTCTGTCGCCATCGTGGCTTCGCTGTCATCGGTCAGGAGTAACGTCGACTCGCCGCGGGTGTTGTCGTAATAACTGTACACGGACACGATGTCGAGCTTCTCTTTGTTTTCGAAAAGGAAAGCCTCGACCTTGTTCACGGTACCCTCGATCTGCTCCAGCGGGTATTCGCCCTCGATGTGGTAGGGCATAAACAGCCGCCGTTGAAAGTCCTGTGGCCAGGTATCGAACTTCACCATTTTCATCGGAATAATTGTCGAACCAATAACGACCAGGATGCCGAGTAAGGTCCACCACGGGTGGCGCAGGGTCCACTGCAATGCCCGTACATAGCGATCGGTGAGGCGGGTCATCACTGCACCTGGTTTGGGCGTCGGCGGCGCCGGTACACGGCTTGCAAGCATTGGCACAAGGGTCTGGGCAATAACCAGGCTCGCTATCAGCGCCACTACGATTGTCAGCGCTACATGACCGAGGAAGACGGTAATGTCGGCTTTGGTGCCAAATAGCATTGGCGCGAAAACGATAATTGACGTGGCGGTTCCTGCGACCACGGCCAGTCCTACTTCCTGCACCCCAAGCAGGGTCGCCTTGACCGGTTCGTCGGGCATGTTCAGGCGGTAACGAAAAATACTCTCTGTCACGACAACGGCATTGTCGACGAGCATGCCTACTGCCAGCATCAGGCCCATCATCGAAAGGATGTTTAGCGACAGCCCAAAAAAGTACATCGCCGCCAGTGTGATCAGCAGCGAAAAAGGCACTGCTGCCGTAACGATCAGGGTTGTGCTGAGCTGACGTAAAAACAGGTACAGCACGATGATGGCCAACAGCGCTCCAATCATGCCCGCGCTGAGGAGATCAGAGAGCGAGTCGCGCACGCCTTGCGCCTGGTTGTCCAGATCGAAGATCCTGATGCCCTGCATTTGCGGCAATTCGCCGATTCTCTCGACTTCCGCTTTGACCCGGTCAGCGACCGCAACCATGTTGGCCCCGGTGGCCTTATAGACGTTCAGGCCGATTGCATAGCGGCCATCGAGGTGGCGACCATAATTGCGTTCCGGACTGAGCAAATCCACTTCGGCGATGTCGCCAAGATGGAGGCTGCCGTCGTCGATGATCGTGTTGCGGATGTCATCCAGGGACGTGAACTCGCCTTTGGGTCGAACGTTGAAACGCTGCCCGCCCTCGGTGATGCGCCCGGCACTCACCGCAAAATTGCTTTTCTCCAGCAGCACTTTAAGAGCCGGCAAGTCAATGCCGTGCGCCGCTACCCGGTCGGCATCCAGCAGAATGCGGATTTCACGCCGTTCAACGCCCTGTAGTTCGACCCGGGAAACCCCCTCCAGGCGTTCGATCCGCCGTTTCAAATGGCGGTCGAGCAGATCATAGGCATCGGACAGATCGCGATCACTGGAAATTCGCAGAACGAGTATCGGCTGATCGCTGGTCGAACCGGTGAACACGAGAATACGTTGCAGGTCCTCAGGCAACTCGTGGCGGATCGAATCGATTTTCACCCGCGCATCGATGCCTTTTGTCGAGACTTCCTCGTCCCAGCTGAAGAACAGCCTTATCTCCGCCTGGTTGTCGCGAGAGAACGAATCCATTCGCTCGACCCCCGACAACGTCGCAAGTGCCTCCTCGATCGGGCGGGTGATGCGTTGCTCCACTTCCTCCGGGCTCGAACCCTGGTACGGAATCTGGATGAAAATTCCGGGAAACTCGATGTCTGGCATGTATTCGAGCGGCAGCAATCGCGACGCAATCAGACCAACCGCCGCCAACGCAACGAAAAACATGACCGTGGTGACCGGTCTGCGCATCGCGATTTCCGTATGCCGCATCTTCGTCTCCGTCAGGCGTTTGCCGACCTCGTGGCCGGCGCCGTTGCAGGTTCCCAGCGTTTGCGATCAAGCAGTGAGTAGACGACGGGAATCACCACGAGAGTCAACAGTGTCGAGGTCAACAGGCCGCCGATTACCGTAATCGCCATGGGCGTGCGCACTTCGGCGCCTTCGCCCACACCGATTGCCATCGGCAAAAGTCCGAGGATGGTCGTTGTTGTCGTCATCAATATGGGCCGCAAACGAACCTTGCAGGCTTCCATGATCGCGGCATGTTTATCCATTCCGCCGCTGCGCAGCTGGTTGATCAGATCGATCAGCACGATGGCATTGTTGACGACGATACCGGCCAGCATAATGACCCCGATAAAGGCGACTACGTTGATGGATGTGCCGGTCAGATATAGTGCGAGGATCGCACCGACCAGTGCCAGCGGAATCGTGAACAGAATGACGAACGGATGCAGCAGGGACTCGAATTGTGAGGCCATAACCAGGTAGACGAGGAAAATTGCCAACGTCAACGCAAATTTCATCGAGCGAAACGACGCCTCCATTTCTTCGCTCTGCCCGGTCACAACGGCGCCGATACCCGTCGGCATTGGCGTCGCTTCGAGAATTCGCTCGACTTCGAGAACCGCGGCGCCAAGATCGCCAAAAGCAAAATCGGCGGTAATAATCGCCACGCGTTCCTGATTTACGCGGCGGATTTCGGCCGGCCCGCGTGCGATTCCGACATCGGCGACGGCCTCCAGCGGCACCGGCCGGTCGCTGCTCGGGTTGACGATCAGCTGGCGGATCTCTTCGATCGACGCCTCGCGATTGTCGACGCTTCGAACCAGCACGTCGATCTTGCGGTCGCGCCAGGTGTAACGGGTGGCGAGTTCTCCACGTACGTTGGCGACGACCCGGTCGGCTATGTCGCGAACCGCAAGACCCAGCCTTGCTGCACGTTCCTGGTCGAACACGATCTGTATTTCCGGGTTGCCTTCCTCGACCGTGGTCTTGATGTCTGTAAATCGACTGGTTGCTTCCAGCGCCTCCACAATGCGGTTGTTGACGCCTTCGAGCTGTTCGAGATCATAACCGGTGACTTCGATCTGCAGCGGACTGGCAAAGCTGAACAGGGCAGGGCGGCTGAACTCGAATTGTACGCCCGGTTGTCTCGCCAGCGTCTCGCGCATGCTGTCTATGACCCGTGCCTCGGCTTCGCGGCCGGAACCCGACGCAAGCGTGATACTCAGTGTCCCGGTATGCTCACCCGCATCGACAGGCGTTGCATCGAGACGGTTTCCGGTCCCGGCAACCGCATAGGACATCGCGACTTCATTCATCTCCGCGGCGGCAGCGCGGGTAGTCTGGAGCGCGGCATCCGTGTCGCTGAGCGGTGTGCCCGGGGCAAGTCTCAGATTGGCGTTAAATTCGCCCTGCGAGAGCTGGGGAATCAACTCCGTGCCGAGCCTCGGGATCAGTGTCATCGTAGCGGCAAATATCGCCACGGCGGCGATGACAACCAGCAACCGATGTTTGAGTGACCATCTGAGCAAAGCGGGATAGATCGCGGCCATACCATGGTAGAGCCCCTGAAGAATTTTCGACGGCAGCCACATCAAAATCCGCCCGAGCCATGCAAACAGGGACAGACCGCGTCCTGCCCAGCGGACCACGAATGCGACGGCGCGCGTGAGCCGCCCGGGCGCGCTGGAGTCGGCGGCGTCGGTATAGCGGTCCCCGGCGCCCAGCGAAGCAAGCATCGGTATCAGAGTCAGGGCAACGACGAGCGAAAAAACCAGCGCAAATGTAACGGTTAAAGCCTGATCGCGAAACAACTGCCCGGCGATACCACTGACAAACACCATCGGGAAAAAGACCGCAATCGTGGTCAGGGTCGCGGCGGTGACCGCGGTAGCCACCTCGCTGGTGCCGTTGCGCGCCGCCTGCAGAATGGACTCCCCCTGTTCACGTTTGCGAACGATGTTCTCGAGGACGACGATTGAATTGTCGACCAGCATGCCAATCGCAAGCGCGATTCCGCCCAACGACATGATGTTGAGCGTGATATCGCTCGAATACATCAGCACGAAAGTGCCAATCACCGACACCGGGATGGTGATGCCGATGATGGTCGTCGCGCGGGCGTCACGCAGGAAGCCAAAAAGCACAATGACCGCGAGCAGGCCGCCGACAAGGGCCGCATTGGTTACGTCGCTGATCGCCGAACCGATGAACTTCGCCTGATCGTACACCTTGACCAGTGTGACGCCATCCGGCAGCGTTTCTTCTACTTCCCCGAGCCTGGCTTGTATGCGTTGTGCGACCTGTACGGTGTTTGCATCGCCTTCCTTGTAAACGGCCAGTTCGACCGACTCTTTGCCGTCGATACGCGTAATGGCTTCGCGTTCCTTGTAACCGCTTTCTACGGTTGCCACATCGCGCAGGTACACGGGCCGATCGTCCGGTGTCGCAATTATGGTGTTGCCAATTTCGCCGACAGACTGATACTCGTTGATGGTGCGTACCAGGAACCGCTGACTACCTTCTTCGAGGCGGCCACCGGAGAGGTTGACATTCTCTGCCCGCACACGCTGTGCCACCGCCGGGACAGTCAGCCCCAGCTGCGCCAGTTTTTTCTGATCGACAGTGATCTGGATTTCGTCTTCATAGCCGCCGCTGATCTTGACCGCGGCGGTGCCTTCAACGGCCTCAAAATCGGTTTTCAGCCGGTCCTCGGCAAAGCGTCTCAGGTACTTCAGGCGGGATTCGCCGGCGTCGGTATCGTCGTCCGGTACAAGAGCCATCCGCATTATCGGTTCGCTTGAGGGGTCGAATCGCAACAGCAGCGGTCGCGATGCCTCGAGCGGTAATTCAAGCAAATCGAGTTTTTCCCGCACATCGACACCGGCGATGTCCATGTCTGTGCCCCAGACAAATTCGAGGACGACATCGGATTGTCCGGAGCGCGACACTGAGCGAACAAGCCGCACGTTTTTAATTACGCCAACCGCTTCTTCGATCGGTTTCGTCAGCAGGTTCTCTATTTCAAGCGGGGCGCCGCCGGTAAGTTCGGTTCGGACAGTCAGCGTCGGGTAGGACAGGTCCGGTAGCAGATTCAGTTTTAGCCGGGATAATGAAACCGCACCAAACAGCACGATCGCCACGACGAACATTGCGATGGTTACGCGTCTCTCGGTGGCAATATCGACTAATCGCATTGTTATTTACCCCGCTGCCGCCGGCCTCTATTCATCCTGCGCCGGCACATTGGCGGTGCTGGCGCCGTTTGCATTGACCACCTCCACCCTGGTGCCGTCGCGCAGCCCGGTTTGTCCCACCACGACAATCTGCTCGCCTCCGGTGAGTCCGTCGGTGACCTCTACGTTGGCGCCGCTGCTAAAGCCCAGGGATACCACCTGCCGTCGCACGGCTTCATCCTCGACGACAAAAACTGCGGGCTCGTCGTCGCTGCCAACCACCGCGCTGCGCGGCAACTGCAACGCATTGGCATGCATGTCATAGACGATGTTGATGCGTCCGAACATGCCAGGTTTGAGTTGACCTGTTTCATCCGGAACTTCTATGGTCACCTTGAACGTGCCGGTCTGGGCATCGACGACCGGACTGACGCGTGCAACCACTCCGGCAAATTGCTTGCTCGTGAGCGCGTCGACCAGAATCGTTGCATTCTGGCCCGCCTGCAACCGTCGGTAGTCACGTTCTGGCACATGCAAATAGATGATCAGCGGATCGAGGTCGGTGACCCTGAATGCTGAATCGTTGGGATCGATGGTATTGCCGACCTTGATATATCGTTCCGACACCACTCCGTCGATCGGTGCCTTGATTTCGGTGTAGGAGAGTTCCAGTTGCGCCAGTTCATTGGCGGCTCGCAGCGACTCCAGATCGTACTTGATGTTCTCGAAAGCGCCGGGACTGACCAGCCCTTTCTGATGCAGTTCGACGTTGCGTTCGTATTCGCGCTGCAGCTTGTTCATGTTTGCTATCGACTGCTGCAATTCGAGGCGCAGCCGGTCTCCGTCCAGACGCGCCAGGATCTGACCGGACCTGACCACATCGCCTTCCTCGACCAGCAACTCCCTGACCTCGCCGCCGACCTTGGCTTCGACCATCGCTTCCCCGAACGCTTCGATGGAGGCGGTGCCAGAGTAAATCGCGTAGACGTCTCCGCGTTGCAAAGTCGCCGTCTCGACCGGGATGGACTGTTCTTCCTCTTCCTGTTCGTTGTCGCCGGCGTCACCATCGTCCCCTGCCGGCCCGGTGCACCCTCCGACTGCTAACAGTAAGGCCAGGAGTAATATTTTTATTGGTGTTTCGGTCATCACTCGTCTTCTCATAGCGCCAAAAAATTCGCCGTGTCTGATCGTCTAGGCTTCAGGACGTGGCGCGGCCGTCATCGCGGCAATGCGCGTCCCGTCGCGCAGCCCTTGCTGTCCTCTGACGACAAGTCGCTCTCCCTCGCGCAGACCGGATGTGATTTCAATCCACTTGTCTGATCGTAGTCCGGTGGTTACGGTGCGGCCAGTCACCATGTCCTTATCGACGATCCATACCCTTATTTCACCGTCTTCTTCGGCAAGCGCTTCGCGTGGCACCAGCAACGTATCTGCATGAGTCGCATAGATCAGCCCGAGCCGCACGAACATGCCAGGTCGCAGTATGGCATCGTGATCATCGACAGAAATAGTGAGCTTGGCGGTGCCGGTTGCCGCATCCACGATCGGGCTGACCCTCTCGATCCGCCCCGAGAAGTCAAGCCCGGGGAGGGCGTCGGCACGGACTGCAACGCGCTGGTCCGATGCAAACTTGCCCAGTTCCGCCTGCGGCACATGAATATACGCCACCAGCTGCCGGGTATTGGTCACGACGAACAGTTTTTCTCCCTCGATCAGCCGGTTACCGACTTTCACCAAGCGTTCGCTGACAACTCCGGCTATCGGTGCTTTCACTTCAGCGTAACTGAGTTGGAGCATCGCGAGCTCGTAGGACGCCGATGCGGCATCCACCTCGAAACTGAGGTCTTCGTAATCGCGCGGGCTGACGAGACCACGCTCGTGAAGCAGCAGGTTTCGTTTGTATTCCTGGCGCAGTTTTTCCAGTTCGGCACGTGCCTGACTGGCGCGGAGCGACAGGCGCGAATCATCCAGACGGGCGAGAATCTGTCCGGCTTCAACCGCATCGCCTTCCTCTACCAGAAGTTGTCGAATCTCACCCTCGATGCGCGCGACGACCCCGGCACGCTCGAGAGCCTCGATGTTTCCGGTGGCAGGGTACACCGCGTTAATGGGACCGTTATGGGCATAATCCACGATAACCGGAAGCGCGGTTGAGGTCTGAACGGCGGCGTTTGTCTCGACCGTACCGGCCTGTCCGGCATCACAGCCCGAGACAATCGTCAGGACGGCCGCAGTCAGCAACGCGAGAAATGTCTTTGTTCGCCTCATTCGATGCTCCCTCCAGACTGACTGGTGCTACACAAATATAGTGTTGTAGTTGAGTATAACACCCAAATAGCAAAAAACAATCGCATCCATTTTTCTGTCAGCCGTTCACTGCCCACCCTGCAGCGTGGGACAGCCACATCGGGGAAAAGTTCTCGGTAGGGGAAGGGTGGGAGTCGCCGTAGCGACCCCCACTTTGCAATCAGTTCAGCACAGTCGCGTCTTTGCGTCGCAACCGCGCCGCAATTTCAATGTCGGCCATATCGACTACGATTTCAGCCGCCTCGTCGAGAATGAAGTCCGGACCTTCTTCTTTTTCGAGATCTTCTACGCTCGCGAGTGGCTCGAGGCCCTGCGCCGAACGCCGCTCGTTCTCCCGTGCAAGCTGTTCCAGCCGAAACTCCTCACGCTCCGCCTCGCGCTTATCACGATTCAGTGAAACGGACACTCGTTCCCGAGCGTGCTGCACCGCCGCTATATCGCCGCGTAAGTAGTCGAAGTCCGGGTTGCCTTCCTGGCGCTGCACATGACGTTGCTCGAGAGTGGGGACCGGGGCGTAAGGAAACTGATCGCCGCTGAATTCCGTCGCTGCAATCTGGTCCCATGGCAGGGCCGTGTCACGCGTACTTTCACCAACCATCGAGCTGTCAATCGAGGATGGCAGCGGGATATCCGGTTCGACTCCGCGATGCTGCGTGCTATTACCGGTCACGCGGTAATATTTTCCGATTGTCAGCGTCAGCTGACCAAAGCCCGGGTTCGGCGCCCTTTTGTAACGATCCAGTGGAAACAGGTTTTGCACGGTGCCTTTGCCGAACGTCTGCTGTCCGACAACGATGCCGCGACCGTAGTCCTGGATTGCCGCAGCGAAAATTTCCGATGCCGATGCGCTGTAACGATCAACCAGCACGACCAGCGGCCCGTTATAAGCGATCGTGGGATCCTTGTCGGTCAGTACTTCGATCCGGCCGTTGGACTGGCGCAACTGGACAACCGGGCCATCAGGAATGAAGAGCCCGGATAGCGCACGCGCCTCCGCAAGGTGACCGCCACCATTGCCGCGGAGATCCATGACGAGGCCATCCACGCCTTCGTCCTCGAGTTCGGCAATCAGCCGTCGAACATCGCGGGTGGTACTGGTGTAATCCTCTTCGCCCGCAATCATGGCCTGATAATCCATGTAGAAACTCGGCACTTCAACGACGCCAATGGTCCAGTCCCGGCCATCGCGGTCAATGGTCATGGTTTTCTTTTGCGCCGCCTGCGCCTCGAGTTTGATCTTGTCCCGGGTCAGGTCCAGGGCAAATTCCTCGGAGCCCGGCGCGGCGCCGGACGGCAGAATCTGCAAGCGTACGCCGCTGCCGCCCGGGCCTCGGATGAGTTCGACCACGTCATCCAGCCGCCAGCCGACGACATCCACAATCTCGGCGTCCGGACCCTGGCCAACCCCGATGATGCGATCGTTCGGTTTGAGCGTCCCATCCAGGGCCGCGGGACCGCCCGGGATAATCCCCATGATCGTAACGTGCTCGTCCTGCAGCTGTAACGAGGCGCCGATGCCGTCATAGGAAAGACTCATCTGGATGCGGTATTCCTCGGAGTTGCGCGGCGACATGTAGCTCGAGTGCGGGTCCAGCGTGTGGGTATATGCGTTCATGAATATCTCGAACACATCGTCGGGCTTTATCTGGTTTACCCGGGTGAGTACCCGGTCATAGCGTTTTTGCAAGATCTCGCGGGACTCATCCCATTCCTTGCCGGCAAGCGCGAGACCCAGGGCATCGTTCTTTACCCGTTTGCGCCACATGTCGTCGAGCTGGGACCGGTCCGCCGCCCACGGCATTTCGGAACGATCGAATACGTATTCCTCGTCGATCGTAAAATCGGGCTCATGATCCAACAGAGAGATTGCGTAATTCACACGCTCCCGGCTTCTTTCCCGGTAAACGTCGAAAATGTCGAAAGCAGGGTTGACCTCGCCTTCCCTGACGGCATCGTCGATGCTCTTCCGGTAAGCTTCGAAACTTGCAATGTCGCCGGCGAGAAAATACTGGCGGTTGCCATCGAGGCTTTCCAGATAACGGTCGAGAATTTTCCCCGACAACTCGTCGTCGAAGGCAGTCTGGCCATAGTGGAACCGGTCGGCGAGATGGTAGACCGCGCGGGCGATCTCCTGGTGTCGCAGTTCCGGCTTCAGCGGCGCATCGGAATCCTCGGTCTGAGTCGCACCGACACCCGCAGAGGCGAGCAGAAATACCATCGCCGATAGTGAAACATTCGCAAGAATCGCTCGTAACCTAATAATTCCATTCATTTTATATTCTCTTGAGCAAAGCCCGGCCCTGGGCTACAAAGGATTTTGATTTTGTTTTAATACCACAAGCCTAGCCATGAGCGGTATTTCAAATCAACAATATCTTTACCGGATTTAACATTAACCAGAGAAAACATGACGCATGCGACCACTTAGCGTAATTACCGGCGTATTTTTCGCCAGCACCGGGGCGATTGCCTTTGGACTGCTCATCGTAGCCTTCATCTACCTGTTACTGGGCGACGATTACCCGCATCTCCGCGCCGAATTCACGCCGCTACTGGTCAGCGTCGGAATCTTCTCGATTCTGACCACGATTTGTGCATTCAGTTTCATTAGTCTGCTTCGGGAAAAGCCATCCCGCTGGGTGCTCCAGGCAATGATGTGGCTGAGCCTGGTGCTCACTGGCTTTTATTATTGGCCATAGGAGCCACTCAGCGCTCCCCAGCCGCCTTTTCGTAGACCGCGGCCAGGGTATTGCAGAGATTACGGCTGAATTCGCTCAGACCGCCCGAATCGTCGAGATCGAGATCGTGCTCCCTGATCAGGCGTTGGGCCAGATGTTGGATTCGCGCCGGGGGGTCGTCCATCAAGGCAAACGCCCGATAATCGAGTGCCCGCTGGCGGGCCGAGGAAGGTGAAACCCCGGAGCCATCGATGTCGCACAGACTTGCTAACCGGGGCGTTACCAGGCGCCGAAGCTGCTCCTGCAACTGCGCGGGCCGGTTGGAAGGCCCAGACGGTGTTTCGGTCGAGATTGCCGGCAAACCAATCTACAGCAGAGACAGCGGCGAACGGCCTCCAGATCGACGGCGACCGCGATCACGGCGCCGGCGCCGGCGCATCCGCGACATCAATTCGGTACGCCTAGTTTCCAGCCATTCGCCGCGCGTGACATCGTCGTCGATGCCCTTGCTTTTGCGGCGTGCCCCCTCGCGATCGCGGTAGGCGCGGAAGTCGTCATAGGCTTCTATTTCATGGCGTAATTCTCGCGCCACCAGTTCGATCATGATTGCGTCGTCGAGAAATCCCAGGCCCGGGATGTGGTCGGGGATCAGGTCCTCGGGTTCGGCGAAATAGGCGAGGGCATTCAACACTCGCGCCGTTTCCTCCTGCGGCAGGCTCCATTGTTCATCCTGGACCATGCCAATCAGCGTCCGCAAACGATTCAGTCGCTCCTCGATAAAGTGCGGAACCTTGGCGTCTTCAATTTCACGCAGCAGGTTGTTCGCGGCACTCAGAATCTCGTCTGCGGTTAAAGATTTGGCAGCATCGCGCGCTTCGCGCATGATCAGGCGGAAGTGTTTGAGGTCTTCCTCCTGAAGCTCAAAGGTAACTCGCATGGTCATTATTTTGGCTCCGACGCGTTTCGCCGAAGCAGCGTACGCCGCACAATTGGCCGCGTCAAATATGGCTGACGTGGGGCCCTGCCTGGTGCTTTCGGGGTGAGCGGAATCGATCCGACAGACGGTTTTACAAAGACGGTTTTACCATGTGGGAGTGACGGGATTGCGATGGCTTGTTGAACTACAGCGACGCGGTGTCATCAAAGCGCTTGTCGTTTATGTCTTCGTGGCGTGGGTTGGCGTGGAAATCTCTGCCGCGATGCTGTCTGCGGCTGATGGCGCGACGCACCGCCTCAGAGCCATCATCCTGGTCGCGTTGGCCGGATGTCCGGCGGTAGCGATTTTTGCGTGGCGGCGCGGAGCGCAGGTGGCGCGACGTCGAGGCCCGTGGCCGCTGCTTTCGCTGTGTGCGGTTCTTGCTGTGCTGGCGTTCGTGGCGCTGGCCATCATCGCGCACAGCCCACGCCCAGACAAAGAGCTTTCCGGAATCGCAGTTTTGCCGTTCAGCGACCTCAGCGCGACCGGGGACTACCAGTATCTCGCCGATGGCATCGCTGAAGAAATTCGTAACCGGCTGGTCGCCGTTCCCGGATTGGATGTGGCTGCGCGTAGTTCGGCGTTTGCCTTCAGGCAGCGCAGGAGAGACGTGCGTGAGATTGCTGAACTGCTGCGGGTTGATCTCGTCCTCGACGGCAGCCTGCGCAAGGCCGGTGAACAGGTTCGGGTATCGCTGCAATTGGTGGATGGGCGTTCGGGATTTGAAGTGTGGACCGGTAGCTTTGACGCCGGCCTCGAGGATATCTTCGCGTTGCAGGATCAGATTGCTGCACAAATCGTAGCCGTAGTGGCTCCGGATACCGCGCAGATTGCAGCGGTCGCGCCGATGCCCTCGAGTTTCGGTGCATACGATCTCTATCTCCTGGGTCGGCACAACTGGCGCAAGCGCGATGTGGATAGCCTGGAGCGCGCGCTCGCCTACTTTGATCAGTCGATCGCCCGCGACCCGCAGTTCGCGCGGTCACATACGGGCAGGGCAGACAGCTACCTGTTGTTGGCGGGCGCCGGGGCAAGACCGGCGCAAATGGCGGTGGCGCAGGCAGAGGCGGCAGTTCACAGCGCTTTGCAACTCGAGCCGTTGCTTGGAGACGCCCATGCATCACTCGGTTTGCTGCGGCTGTATCAGGGGAACATCAACGCAGCGGAGCAGGCGCTGCGCGAGGCGCTGAGCATCGCACCGGACAATGCGATGGCTCATATGTGGCTGGGGCTCGTCTTGCAACGCCAGGCCGGGGCCGGACCGCGCGAGGCACTCGACGTCCTGCGCACTGCGCAGAATCTCGATCCGCTGGACCCGACTATCACGCAAAATCTAGCTGGCGTTCTGGCCCGGCTGGGGCGCTCCGACGAGGCGATTGCCAATCTGCGCATGCTCGCAACGCGCGGAGTACATTCGGTTCAGGCAGAGCTCTTGCAGGCTACCCTGTACGCGGATCGCGGACTACTGGCCGAGGCACTGGTTTTTCTTGCCGATGCGCCATCCCGGACCGGTGATCCGCATGGCCATGCACTTTTCGCGCGCACGCTCGCTGCTCTGGGTCAGCCGCAACTCGCGCAACGCTGGTTGCGCGCTCCGGGCGCCGAAGATGGAGCAATGGCGGGACCTCACTGGCTGGACGCAATGTTGATGAGTGGTGCAGAGAACAGGCTGCGGGCGGCGCTACAAGTCGAAAACCGTCCACCGCCATGGCAGTGGTGGAACGGCCTGCTCAACTGGCGTGGTGGCGATCTGTCGGCGGCGCTGGAAAGTTTCGATCTTGCCGCCGCAGTAACAGCGGATGGCGAACCGGAGTTGGCGTTAATAGTGGCGGGCGCACGCGCGGCGGTGTTGCGCACACTTGGCGATGCTGACTCGGCCATCGGTGTTCTGACCCAGGCGCGCGAGCGCGGTAGCAGGGCACTTGGCGCGGGTTGGAATACGCCGCGCCTGCAGTTCGCACTGGCCGTGATCGCGGCCGGTCTCGGCGACGAGGCAGATGCAGAGATGTATCTGGACCAGGCGGTCGCCGGTGGCTGGCGGGAGATTGAGTGGGCCGGAGCCATCCCCGGTGTCAGGCAAATCCAGCGTCTCGCCGGATACGCTGCGGTTGAGAGCACGATACGCGAGGACTTGCAGCGGCAATGGACGTCCGTGGCGGGCCGCGCCGAGTCAGCGACCGCGAGTCTGCCACGCTAGCCGGCAGCGGGCAGGTCAGGGGCTCGACGCGCCGGAGTGACGATAAGGGTCGAAAACCACGGGGCGGCCATTCGCCGTCGTCCGCGGCGTCGATTTTTTACGATTGCGTTTGGTCGACAGGTTCAGTCCGGCCAGGCCGTCACGGCCAACCCCGAGGAAGAGCCGGGTTTCGTCATTTTCCCACAGTGTCAGCAAGCGTAGTTCACGGATCTTCAGCAGTCTTCTCAGTAAGGTTTGCTGTGGATTGAAATCGTATTCATGGTCGATGAGCAAGGTGTTGCCGGTGCCGGCATTGAAGTCAAATTCGGCGCCGAAATCGGGATCGAGCGAAAAGTTTTCGGGATACCATTGAAGGCTTGCCGGTATTGTGGTTATCAAGCCTGGCGTTGCTTTGCACATCGTAGCGCCGCTACTGCATGTCGTCTCCAACGCAGGCTGTTCCGGTCTCCCGGCGTCAGCGGTGTCCGCGAGTAGTCGGGGAGATGAAAGCAGTAACGTCGTAAGCAGGCTCAAACAGATGCACAGCGTCAGGACGGTGCGGTTCGGGTACGGAGAAGGCGGCTTGGTCATAGCTCGATTGTGTGTTTGAGCACTGCAGCATCTCTGTGACGCAGGTCACAGATTGCGCCTGCCACCTTCATCGAAGGCGCGATAAAGTGAGTGGGGAAACGCGTGCGTGTCGTAGCAAACCGCCGTGATTCTGCTGCAGACTGTGAGGAGCGTCTAGTCGCGGTGGCGTTTATCCTGCCAGATTTTACTGCGGTCGAAGACGCCCGAGTTATACGGGTCGAAGCCGGATTCGTCCTCGGCGGCAATGTTGAGTTCTGAATCTTCCAGAACATGCATCGCCTTGGATGTATCGGTCTTGCGCGAATGGCGCAAAGCTCTTTCCGCGGGCGTAGGGGCAACCGTTTTAGCTGCCTTCTTCTTTTTTGCCGCGGATTTTTTTCCGAGCAGCCACATTATTCGTGCTACCTCCTGAAAGGGCCGGACTGGTCCGGCGAGGTCAACTGTTTACGGTCGTAGTTCCCGTCAAACGTCAGAATAGTGTGCGTCGCTCTGCAGCGTTGTGATCGGCATCACAGAACGAGTGTGGAGGAACACCGGTTTCAGCCAGCCTTTTTCCGCAAGGGTAACCGGACCAGGCGCAACCACCACAAAAGGAGATAGGGCGAGAAGGCGAGCAGCCAGACTATCTTGTTCATTGCGCCGAGACCGGCGAAGTAGCGACCAAGGAAAGCGCCAAGCGTTTCCGGATCGTCGCCGGTTGCAAAAACCTGGAGGCCGACGAAATGAATCAGCGCCGGCACAACGAGCAGGCCGAGGAAAAGGGCGACTGCCAGCAGCACGAGCTCGCGCCGCACGCGCCTGTTTTCACTGCGAGGCGGATTTGGCTCTTTTTCGCTTTCCTCTGTCGCCACCTGATGCTTCCCGGTTATTCAACTTCGGCGAACCTAAACCACACGCGTCCGCCTGGCAAGAACTGCGTGCTATGCTTCCGCTCCAACGGAGCCCACTGCCGCCCTTAACCGGACCCCGATGAACATCATTACCGATTGGCTGCGCCGACAATTTGCGAATCCGCAACTCGTCGTGCTGATCCTCATACTTGCCGCGGTCGTGCTGACGCTTTACCTGGCAGGGGACAGCCTTGCGCCGGTGCTTGCCGCAACGGTCATCGCTTATCTTCTTCAAGGCCTGGTAAACCGGCTGGAGAATATCGGCCTGCCACATCTCGTCGCGGTGCATGTGGTTTTTGTCACATTCATAGCTACGGTGTCTTTGGCGGTATTCGGACTGATGCCGCTGCTGGTCGGCCAGCTAACCCAGCTGGTGCAGCAAATTCCGTCGATGATGTCGCGGGCGCGTGATCTGCTGTTGCGCTTACCCAATGAGTATCCGAGTGTCTTCACGGAGCAACAGATCAGCGATTTCATCGTCGCAATCAGAAACGAAATTCTGGGGGTTGGCCAGACGCTCTTGTCCTACTCTCTCTCGTCGCTGGTGACGCTCGTAACCGTCGTCGTGTACTTTTTCCTGGTGCCGCTGATGGTCTATTTCATGATCAAGGACAGGCGGCGCATCGTCGATTGGTTTGGCCGATTCCTGCCCGAAGACCGCCATCTGAGCCGCACGGTCTGGCACGAAGTGGACGTGCAGATTGCCAATTATGTACGCGGCAAGTTCTGGGAGATCATCATCGTCGCGTCATTTGCGTATGCGACATTCTCACTGCTCGACCTCGAGTACGCGCTTCTTCTGGCAGCGCTGACCGGCGTGTCTGTGCTGATTCCCTATATCGGAGCGGCGTTGGTGACAGTACCGGTCGCGCTTGTGGCGTTATTTCAATGGGGGCTGACCCCGGATTTCTACTGGGTGGTCGCGGCCTATCTGGTGATCCAGGCTCTCGACGGCAATTTGCTCGCGCCTCTGTTGTTCAGCGAGGCCGTGGATCTGCATCCGGTTGCGATTATCGTTGCAATTTTATTCTTCGGCGGCCTGTGGGGTTTCTGGGGCGTGTTCTTCGCTATTCCGCTGGCAACGGTTATTCAGGCGATACTGCGGGTCTGGCCACGGACCGCCGCCGCGGAACCCGAGCTGCTGGCCGCGGCGGACGACGATCAGTGATCAAGCCACCAGTGCACGAACTCCTCGAATTCGACGTATCCCGTGTGATCGGAATCGATAATCGAAAACGCCAGCTGCGCTTCCTCTTCGCTGGGACGGGGTCCCACGGCGCCGAGTAAGTCGACGAACTCGACGTACTCCAAACGGCCGTTTCCGTCACGGTCGAACCGGGCAAATTCGCGTTGCAGACCTGCAATATCGTTGTCGTTACTCATCTTGGAGTTCTCGGATAGTCCGTCGCTGGCGAAGACCTGCCAAGCATAGCACCGCGAGGCCCAGCAGACCCAGAGCACCGCCGCCGCCGGAGTAACTGATTGCGTCGCCCGCGGTCGCCCGCCGGTCGAGCTCCATATCCTCGAGCGGGAGCTGAGTGAAGGCTGCGTTGTCGCGCGGTCCGAATTGCGACACTGGTGCGTGGCTGGTTGCATCATGCAGTTCGATCATCAGGTCGTACTGACCGCGCTGGTAGCCACTCAGGAGTTCGGTTGCAACGAAATAGTCGTCATCGGGAGAGGTGCCGAATACCGTGAATGCGGGAGTCTGAAAATACAGCGACCACGGCTCCTCGTGCTGACGCAGGTACAGACGCGCGTAAAGCGTGGAGGCGAAGTCAGTGGTGTCGGCGTCGAAGTTCACCTCGAGGCCATGGAAGAAGCCGTCGCCGTCGTCGTCGTAGAGCAGTTGCACGTCGGCTGCGTAAATGAACACGTCAAACAACTTGTGGGTCCGGGCCGTTGGCATCGAGCCAGACATAACAATGGCGCCGTGGTCTGCCGTCGCGAAGGCATGGCTGCGGCTGGTCCTGGTTTGCGCCGTGTCAGCCAGGTCAGGCGCGGTGGCCGTGCGTACTGCATCCGCAGCGCCTGTGACTCCGAACATCAGGATGGACAGTAGCATCCAGTGGGCGGGCCTGGTGAATCGCATGATGATCTCCCGTGCTTTTTGCTCTAGTGTCTGGATGCGATTAGAGCGGCGCACGCCTGAATAGTGGCTGAACGTAGACGGAGGAGCGCAATGACCACCGCACGTTGGATCTTCGGATACGGGTCATTGATCTGGCGGCCGGAATTTGCCTATGCGGAGCGACGGCCGGCCCTGTTGCGGGGCTGGATGCGGCGTTTCTGGCAGGCGTCGCCTGATCACCGCGGTGTACCTGAAGAACCTGGCAGGGTAGTGACTTTGCGCCGAAGACCGGGTGCTGCGTGCTGGGGCATGGCCTACCGTGTGCAGGGAGATCGCGGCGAGCGCGTGCTGGCGCAACTTGATTTTCGCGAGAAAGCGGGCTATCAGCGCTATGAGGACTGGCTGCGCTGTTCTGATGGCAGCCGAATCCCCGGGCTGTTTTATGTCGCTCCGGCCGGAAACCCCGACGACCTTGGCCCCGCGCCTCTGGTGGAGATTGCGCGCCAGGTTTGCGTGGCTGCCGGACCCAGTGGTACGAATGTCGATTACGTTATGCGGCTCGACGAGGCGCTGACCGGGCTGGGTGCCGTTGATGCACATGTGCAAGGTCTTGCGAGAATCGTGGGTCGTGCCTTGAATCGCCATGGTTCGACCCTATGAATCTAGCTCTGTTTGACGGAGATACCCCATGAAGAGAGTGCTGTTGTTCATCGGCACGAACGTTGCCGTGCTTTTGGTGCTGAGTGTGGTGATGAGGCTGCTCGGCCTTGAAAGCATCCTCGATGAGCAGGGAGTCAACCTGGATCCGACAGCATTGCTTGTCTATTCGGCGGTTATCGGTTTCACCGGTTCATTTATCTCCCTGGCAATTTCCAAATGGATGGCATTGCGCAGCACCGGGGCGAGGATCATCGAGAATCCCGGCAATGACGCCGAGCGCTGGCTGGTCGACACGGTCCGGCGTCAGGCCAGCGAGGCCGGTATTGGGATGCCCGATGTCGCGGTCTTCGATTCGCCGCAGCCCAATGCTTTTGCAACCGGGGCGAGGCGTGACTCGGCCCTGGTTGCGGTCAGTACGGGACTGCTCGGCAGCATGCGTCAGAACGAAGTTGAGGCGGTTCTCGCGCATGAAGTAACGCACATCGCTAATGGCGATATGGTGACGCTCACCTTGATTCAGGGCGTGGTCAATACATTTGTCATCTTTCTGTCCCGGGTAGTCGGTTTTGTTGTCGACCGGGTCGTGTTCCGCAATGAACGCGGTCTTGGGCCAGGCTACTGGATAAGCGCGCTGGTTGCGCAACTCGTGCTCGGGATTCTGGCCACAACGATTGTTATGTGGTTCTCGCGCCAGCGCGAGTATCGCGCGGACGCGGGAGGAGCCAGACTTGCCGGGCGCGACAATATGGTTGCTGCGTTACAGCGCCTCGGCGGCGGCGCGGACAAGGCTCACCTGCCGGAGGAGATTGAGGCCATGGGTATCTCCGGACGGGCAGCCGGCGGGCTGTCGCGGTTGTTTTTGTCCCATCCGCCGATCGCCGAGCGGATCGCAGCTTTACGTGCCGGCAACCCAACCTGATGGAAGAAACTGCCAGGGAGACAGTTGATGAAATATCTTCATACGATGGTCCGCGTGACGGATCTGGACGCTTCGATCGATTTCTACTGCAATCAGCTGGGACTGGAAGAGTTGCGCCGGGTCGAGGTTGAGTCAGGCCGTTTTACTCTCGTATTTCTCGCTGCTCCCGGTGACAGCGAGGCGCAGGTTGAGCTGACGTACAACTGGGATCCACAGGAATACGACTCAGGACGAAATTTTGGTCATCTTGCCTATCGCGTCGATGACATCTACGGGCTGTGCCGGAAGCTAATGGATGCGGGCGTGACGATAAACCGACCGCCGCGCGACGGCCATATGGCTTTTGTCAGGTCGCCGGATGGTATATCCATAGAGCTGCTGCAGGCCGGCAAGCCGTTGCCGCCGCAGGAACCGTGGTCTTCGATGCCGAACGCCGGCACGTGGTAGGCGTGAAATGAACGGAGCAGCGTTGCCGACGATGCGCGACTGACTATACTCTTCGCAGAGCCGTGGACCTGGTGAGACGCTACGGCAGGAACAATTCACCTGTAACGGAAGTGGAAGGCGATTATGTTTTTCGATAAGCGGGAGTCCAGCGAATCAATGGTCTATGCGGGGATTTCGCCCGATGTTTTTGCGCGCCTCCGCAAAAAGCTCCATACCCACGGTGTATCGGTTGACGACACGGCGCATGGCCAGCTCAGTGCATTCGGCGTGGCTGGCGAATATGCCTGGGACAGTGAGCGGGAAATGCTCGAAATTCGAATTACCGATAAGCCCTTCCTGATTCCGCACCATCTCATCGTTGCGCACTTTCGCGAAGCGATAGAAGAGGCGGGTGGCGTACCCGGTTGAAAATTAAAGTTAATTGATAGAAAAATTCTTTAAATGTATGTTTTAGAAATAAAAAAATTATAATTTTTTTCGTAATGCCTGCCGTTGCCAATATCGTCTGAAAGCCGCCGCCAGTGCCAGTAGGCAGTTGCTCAACGGCGGGCGTTTAAACCATTTCCCGCGCGGCGGCGTCCAATCTCGTAGCAGAACCACCGGGAGAAAAACGATGTTGCGAAGAGTCGCTGCTGGCATGATTTTGGCGCTGGCCACTTTGGCCATTGCCGAGGCGCGCGATCTCGAGGCGAGTTATGCGGCCGCAGATCTCGAGACTCTGGCGATAGCGGTAGCGGTGGGAGAAGTCCGTATGCAGGCTGGCAGCGAGGACACTATCCGGGTTGAGGTAGAGCTGCTGCCAACGGGCGACGCTGACTCCGATGTCGACGCCCTGATAGATGATGCTGAACTGGCGGTTTCACGGCGCAACGGCCGAATTCAACTCGAGGTTGTGTTTCCTGACCAGCCGGGCGGCACCGATGACGAGCCGGACATTCAGCAAAAATGGCGTGTGGTAGCTCCAGGAGCCGTTGCGGCAAGCGTGGAGATGGGCGTCGGCAGATTAGATATCAGCGGGCTCGAGGGCGGTATCGATGCAACGTTGGGTGTCGGTGAAATCCAGATCGATGTTCCGCGCGGGTCAGTGCGTCTGAAAACATCGGTTGGAGAGGTGTCAGTGCTTCATGCTGCCCGCAGTGTCGGCGATGTCGATCTTGATTCCAATATCGGTGAAGTATCACTTCGTGTCGACGGCGATGACATCGACCCGGAGCGGTCGATGTTTGTCGGCAGCCGTCTGCACTGGTCCGGCGACGGTAACGACGATATTGATGTTCGCGTCAATGTGGGACAAATTGTTGTCCGGCTCGACTAATCGTCTGTAGCGGGCGTCCCTCTTGTGACATTGCGCCGGCGCCGGATTAGCAGGACAGTAAAATCATCCGGCTTGCATGGCTGCCCGGCATCGGCCCCGAGCATTCGCTGCTGGGCGGCGCGGGTCAATCGCGCAAGTGCTTTGTTGATGGGCCCTTTGCGTACGGCCTCTATTATCTCATCGACTCTGATGTTGTCGGTCAGGCCGTCGCTCGCCAGCACCAGAGTGTCGAATTTTGCGAAGCGAAACGATGCGCCGACATCAATGCGCATTTCGCTGTTGCCGATAAAATTCGAGACGATATGCCGCTCGCAATGAAACAGTGCCTCGCTTTCCTCGAGGAATCCGGCTTCCAGCGCGAAACCGGTAGGCGAATGGGCGATGGTCTGAAACCTGAGTTTGCCGCGTTGACCAATCAGCAGTGCGGACGAGTCGCCGACGTGGAAGCTGCGCGCGAAACTCTCATCGATGCCGACGACCGTCAGAGTCGTTGCTGAACCATTGCTCAGCGCCATCACGGCCTCATTGGCCGCCTCGATACCGTTGAGAACAGCGGTACGTAACATGACATCTTCGCGTGTCGCTTTTGCCAGGGAGTCACGCAATGCGGCAATGGCCGTGTTGGATGCGCGTTGTCCCGCCGGCAGGCCACCTGCGCCATCGGCAACCGCGACCACGACTGCGTTGTCGCCATACGGCATTGCCAGGGCCGAGTCCTCGTTGGCAGTGGCCTTGACCGGGCTGCGCATACTGATGGCGACAATATCGAAAGAAGGACACGACAAGGTCTGTTGTACTTTAGCGCCGTCGCCGGTCAGCATCAGGATCTTCCCTGACTCCTGTGTGCTCATCGTTTTCTCCGCGCGCTGCTGCGACGCCCGGGTGTTGCCACAATAATCTTGTCGGCGGCGTCGATAAACGCCTTCTCCATCGCAATCGCGTCACGGAAACGCTGAGTCGGCTTCACCTTCAGAGCGCGACGAATGATCGCAACCATTTCCCCGGGGAGACGGGTTTCGAGGCGTTTGAGACCGGGTGGTGGCCAGCCGTATGGCCATTCCGGCAGGGTCCCGGCAAACATGCGGTACAGAACGAGGCCCAGCGAAAATACGTCGGATTGCAGCATCGGACGCCCCATTGCCTGTTCGGGAGCGATGTAACCGAGCGTCCCTGACCCCGAGGCCTTGATCGTACGGATACAACGCTTGGCAAACGCAAAGTCCCCAAGGCGCATCCGGTTATCCGGAAACAAAATGAAATTCTCGGGTTTGATATCGCAGTGGACTACACGTTTGCTATGGGCAAATGCCACTGCCGAGAGCGCCTGGCCTGCAAGCCGGATACCGGTTTGCGTTGCCATTCGCCGCTCCAGGCGATCAGCCAGTGTGCGCAGGCCGAGCGGCGTAACGATGACGAAACGGTTATCAATGAAGCTTGCATTGAATACGGGCAGGATGTTGGGATGTTCGAGGCGTACAGCCAGTCTCGCTTCCTTGCGAAAGTCCTCGAGTACCGCCGGATCCAGACCCGCATGAGGTATTTTTAACGCTACTCTCCGGCACAGTATCGTGTCGAACGCCTGGTACACAGCGGCAAGCGGCCCGTTCGCGATTCTTTTCTGAATGCGGTACTTCCCCAGCAACTGGCGTGCCCTGAACAATTTCGGCTTTAGCACGGCACCGGACCCGATCTGATGGAAAAAGCGAACATACGCAGAGGAGAAATCTGTGGCAACCTCCGCGGCAATAATCCGTATGGCCGCGGCATTGCCCGCGGCCGGTGCGGCTGCCGCCCGTGACCTGGCGGGCGAGTTCCGCTGACGAGCAGTCGATTCTGTTGAGCGGCGACAGTCACGGTCCCGCGCGGACGGCGCTGGATGGCAGAGGCTGCAAAGACCGTGCGGCAGCAGGAAAGGGTCGGCGCTGCCCGCTACAGGATGGCGCGGCGAGAATGATTAGCCTGTGCACGACCGCCAGTATCGAGTGGCGATACAGCACCAGGCTGATACGGCGGTGGTCGGGACGCCGCCGCTGCGTCCGGGCCGCCATCGCAGATCAGCCGGCGGCTCGCAGCAACGCCTCTCGAAGTTGTTTGACTATCAGATCGACTTCCGCGCTGGTAATGGCAAAGTGCGGCGTGAACCGCAGCGCGTTGTGGCCGCCATGGATCACGCCGATGCCGTGGCGGCGCATATCTTCCTCGACACTGGCATGGCCGCTCGAGCGATAGCCGTCGGCCAGTTCGGCGGCAACCAGCAGTCCTGTTCCCTGGACCTGGGTAATGATTCCGTTCGTTTCAGCCGCAAGCTGGCGGAGTTTTGCCACGAATTCCTCGCCACGTTCGCAGATATTGCGGCGCAGTCCCGGACTCAGACCCTCCAGAACGGCGACGGCAACATCAAGCGCACGCGGGTTGGCGGTCATCGTGTTGCCGTAGACGCCACGCCGATACAGCCCGGCAGCGCGCGCTGTCAGTGCCAGCACTGACAGCGGGAACTGGCCGGCATTGAGAGCCTTGGAGTACGTTTCCATGTCGGGCGCATGAGCGTCCCGGAACCCCGGATAATCGAGAATAGACAGTACCCCATGGGTTCTCAGGCCAGCCTGGATCGAATCGACCAACAACAGGCTGCCGTGTGCAAGGGTCAGTTCGCGCGCGAGGTCATAGAAATCGCGTTCGATCGCCAGGCCCGGGTTGCCTTCGCCCATGACCGGTTCAATAAACATCGACTCAATGAATACCCCTTCTTCGTCTGCTCGCGCGAAAATGCGGCGAATCGCATCGGAGTCGTTTGGCGCCACGGTCCAAAGTCGGCTGGTATCACGAAATGACGCGAGATAACGGGAATAAGTCTGCAGGGTTGAATCGGAATATTGCGCGGGTCGGTCGGTGCGGCCGTGAAAGCCGCCTTCAAGCGACAGCATCCGGATCGGTTTGCCGTCATGGCGGGCGCCGGGGTCGGTCAATTCGCGAGCATTCACGTCGGAGATGCGAGCCGCCACGGTGACTGCCTCAGATCCGCTATTCATGAAAACGAAGCTCTCGTAGTCACAACCGCCTTCCCGCGTATGACCAATCTCCTCGCGTAACGCATCGACCAGCTGCATCTGGCTCAGGCTCGGTGTCATCACATTTGCCATGACGTGCGGCTTGCTCATTGCCGCCAGCACCGCCTCGGGTGCGTGCCCCTGACCCAGCATTCCATAGCCACCGGAATCATGAATTACGGCTCCCTTGGTCGTGATAATCCATGGGCCATGCGCCGCAAGCGCAACATACGGATTGACCGTATCCTGCGCATAGAAATTGACTATTCCCTGCTGCAAATCATGGATCTGTTTTGTCTCGTCTGCCGCGGCCAGATCGGGATATTTCTCGCGCAATCGCTCGAACCCGGCACCTGCATCGTCAATCGCCCTGACCAGGGATGCATCCGTGCGCGCAAAGCGTTCGATGTCAGAATCGGGTAATCCTCTCGTCAGCACGCTACCGGGCGCCGAACGCAGCTGGCTGAGTTTCGAGAGAACATTATTGTCAAATGCATCCACAGCGGTGGCCATGTAAACGACTCCTGCGTGTCAACCAGTGGCGTATTTCCGCCGTTAAGCATCTTATTCTAGCAGGGAAGGGCGCCGGTCCGCCTGCAAAATGGCGTAGCTTGTGTCGCCATGACCGGGGTCGATGTGCCGTTGCGTGCGCGCTGCAGGAAGGCCTGAATCGGACTTGCCCGGCGCATCGGGCAGCGCGCTGCAGCGGACCTCTCACGGTCGTCTCCACGGCGGCAAAATTGGCCGGATCAATTTTCCCTGCGGCTTGTCTATATAATCGACTCCGCAATGTTCGCGCCGGTCTGAAAATTGAGTGCAGGGGACGACTGCTAATGAAAATGTTTCGCCTAATTAACTTTCTCGGAATTGCTGGCGTTTCGCTATGGCTTGCTGGTTGTGCCAGTAATCCGGCAACCGGCGGAGTCGATTTCGTGCTGATGTCAGAGGAATCCGAAATCGAGCTCGGACAAACCTCGCACGAGCAGGTGCTGAAACAGTTCCGGGTTTATCCGGATCCGGCATTGCAGGATTACGTAAACAAGATTGGCCAGCGTCTTGCCGCGGTTAGCGAACGCCCCGATCTCGCCTGGACGTTCACGCTGGTCGACGATGACGCGGTTAATGCGTTCGCCATCCCCGGCGGATTCATCTATATCACGCGCGGGATGATGGCGTACCTGAATTCGGAGGCCGAGCTTGCCGCCGTTCTCGGTCATGAAATTGGTCATGTCACAGGTCGCCATGCCGTTCGACAAGATAGCAAGAACAAGGTCGTTGGAGCAGTGAGCACCGCGGCAAGTGTGGCGACCGGGACCGGCGGTGCGGGCGATCTCACCAATATGTTCGGCGGTGTTTTACTCAGCGGTTACGGCCGTGGAATGGAACTCGAGGCAGACTCTCTGGGTGCTCGGTACCTGGCGAAAACCGACTATCCCCCGCAGTCGATGCTCGAAGTGATCGATATCTTGAAACGGCGCGAACAATTCGAGCTCGAACGCGCGCGAATCGAGGGCCGGGAAGCAAAGGTCTACCATGGCTGGTTTGCCAGTCACCCGGATAACGATACCCGTCTTGGCGAGGCAATCGATGCGGCGAGCGCGGTGGGTTTCGGCAGTCCGGAAATGGTCCGGCGCGACGAGTACCTCAAACGCATAAATGGCCTGCTGTGGGGGAAAAGTGCGGCGGGTGGCGTAATCCGCGGAAACAAGCTCTACCATGCCGGCTTGCGCATGAAGATCACTTTTCCTGAAGGCTGGCGTGTCGAGTCGGCGCAGAGCGCGATCGTGTCACATTCTCCGGGTGATCAGGCAACGTTGCATGTGCGCAGTCTGCCGATGCCTCGCGACGGATCCACGCCGGAGCAGTTTATGAGTGGCAAGCTTGGGTTGACCAATCTCGAAGACGGGCGGGCGCTTACGATCGCAGGCAAGCCGGCCTATATTGCAATTGCCGAGCGGGCGCCGTCACCGTACGGTCCGAGACCTGTCCGTACTGCGGTAATTTTCGATCCACGCAAAGGCAAGGCTTTTGTGTTTTCCGGAGCCGGGCGCAAAGATTTGTCGAAGATTGCCGCCGATCGCGAATTCATATCGACCATCTTCAGTTTTGACGATCTGAAACCGAATGAGCGTCCGCTAACCCGACCGATTGCGGTGAGAGTCATCGAAATTGGCCCGGGTACGACAATCGAAGTGTTGGCGCGCCGCTCTGCGTTGTCAGGTTACGTTGACCAGCAGCTGCGACTGCTCAATGATCTTGGGCCACATGACGAGCCCGAGGCCGGGCAACTGTTCAAGGTGATCGAATAGCGGTCAGCGACCGTGCTGGTTCAGGGCGCCTGCGCGAGGAACACGCTCAGCTGCCGCGCCAGGCCGCTGCAGGCGGCCGACTGGGTGCGTGCAATCAGTGGGATGGGAACGACGAAAGCAGGCATGTATGAAGTGCCGCTGACATCGGCGCTAACCATTCCCGCGGCGCTTGAACTCTTGAGATCCCATACGGTCGCTTCGTAGTCCGAGGCATCTTCCCACCAGCCAAACCCGAGACAGCCGCCGCCGGTCGGACTGATCGCACAGGTCATGCTGCCGCCACTATCGATCCGCTCGGTGCTGCCGTCGAGCCAAACCACATAGCGCACCCCGGTTTGCTCAATCTTGTCGCGCACCCCCGGATGGGCGAGCAATTGCGGCAGCGAGTCCGTTGACAATGGTGCAACGGAGGGTTCGAACCAGGGGAACATCGCATCGATGAATTCCTCGTTCGGATGCACATTCAAGGGCGAATCACCCTTGGCGAGCTTGTCCTCGATACAATCGGTGAAGCTCGACTCGGTCTCGCCGGCATGGTCATGGCGTCGCGCGAGAATTACGATGGCTTCGCCATCCTGTAACACCGTCGAGCCTTGCCGGACCTGCTCGATTCTCGAATTGACACATCCGCTCGTGGCGAGCAAAAGCGTGGCCTGAAGAAATACGGCAGTTGCCCCGAAACGGATGCCATAGCCTTTTGATCGTGTGCCAGATGATTTATTCATTGGCGCCTTCCTGTTGATCAAGCCATTCACGGATGCGCGGTTGTTGCCTGAATTTAATAACGATATTGGCAGCCGCATCTCGCATTGCCAGAACAGTAGCTTCCTGCAACGACTTCGACGGTTGCAGCATGGACCCCTCGCTACGGCCGTATCCGCTGACCAGCCAGTTCACGATCGGTTCGCGGTTCGGGTGAAATGCTTCCACCCGGTACTGGATCCAGGCCTCGAAAAACTCGGATTCACCGTAGCGTGGCGGGGCAATCTGCATTTCCTCGATTGCCGGGATAATAATCGCCTCGAACCTGCTTCCCTGGGCGAAACCCGCGTCGGGCGAGTCGACCGGTACCAGATTTTCGAACATCGATGCAAAAAGACGCTCGAACATCCGCAGATTGGCATCGCCCAGTTTTACTTTCCAATCCGACCCCTGTTCGATGAGTTCGGTGTGCTCGAAGCCGGTGAGGCTCTCATCGTAATATACAGCAACCTCGACTGGCATGGGCGCAATCAGAGGCTCGGGGAACTCGGTTTCGACCGGTACGCTGTGAGTACACGCACTTAGCACTGTCAATACAACGACGTACAGCATGCGATGTGCGACCGGGCGGATTGAGAATGGCATTTGGTAACTGTTTATTTTCATTGCGCCCATATATGGTCAGAGTCCGTAGTGCGACTCAGGTTCAAACGTATTGAGCCCGACAAATGTGCCACCGTTCTTTTCGCACAGAATACGCATCAGGGTAGCGAATCGGGTGCCTGTTGTTGCCAGGGCGGCGCCACGTTGAAACGTGACCGGAAATCCAATCGAGTGAATACGCACCAGCCGGTTGCCCTTGTCGTCTTCCTTATTGATTCGATCTATCGTGTCAATGACCCGCTCAATCGATCCTCCGGTGAACTCGTCGCCCAGCACATACAAACTGATCTTTTTGCCCGGCGAATAGAAAGTCCTGATTGCTTTGGTGATGCCTTCAACCGGGCTCGAGTTGGAAAATGGAGTCCATGACCTGAGCTGACTCATGATTGCCTTGCGCCGCGCCGGCGTGTCCGGTATCCACTTCCCGGCATAGCGACTGAACATGTAGTCGCCCATGTCGTTCATTACCTGTATTCCCTTCACATCCGGATAGACCTGCAAGGTCTCTTCGACCTTTTGCATCATCAGGTCCCAGCCGTAATTCACCATGCTCCCCGAGGTGTCAATGATGAAAATAATGTATTCACTGTCAACCGGGATGCCGCCGACGGTCTGGTCTTTGGGTTTCCGGCGAAAATTCTCACCGAGCAGTCGCTGCATTTCCGCTGACAGGCTCTGCCGCGCCGTGGCAAGGCGGCCTTCGATGACATCGGCGACATCGGACGCATCACGCGAAGCCTCAAACTCGCCGCGAATGTTCGAGAGGTCTCCCTGGAGCCGGGCGAGTTTTTCCTTCTCGGCCGCAAGCTGGTCTTTCCGGGTGACCATTGTGCGGTTCATGACCGTGGTTTCACCGCGGATTTCGTAAAGCTGTTCCTGCAGATTGGCGATCAGCGCCTCGAGCTCCTGTGTCGTCTCCTCAAGGATAAAAGGCTCGGCGGTTTTTGACAGCACCAGCAAAAGAACGATCGCGCCAAAGCCACAACAGATGGCGTCGAGAAACGACATACTGAAGGCCTCGACGTCTCGTCTTCCCTTTTTCTTCATGTCGCTCTCACGCTAGGGCCAGTCCTTTGAAGGGCTCATGAACGATCCGCCCGTGACCTGCGCGAGCTGCCAGAATGCGGCGGAGGCCATGGGGTCGCCCTCCATCGGCAGCAGAATGATATTGACGGGTATGCCCAGCGGCAGCGTGGCAATGGCGTCTTCGAAGTGTTTGATGCGGTTCTTGCCATTGACCGTAGTTCGTCGTGGCGGAGAAGCACCCTGTGTCGGCAGGCTGTCGGTGAGCAAATAAATATTGTCGGGCATGGGCTTCAAAGCCCGCGCCGCGGTGAATGCCGCGTGCAGGCTGGTGCCGCCCGCCGGAACATAGCCTTTCACCCCGTCAATCGCGGTGTTGAGGTTGCGTCCCGAGTCCACTTCGACCCAGTCGCCGAGCGTATCGGGGATGGCGGCCTGTACAGAGGTGTTGAACGTATAGATCTGGAACTTGCTCTCGACCGGAATCTGCGTGCTCAGCCAGTCCACCGCATTGATGGTGCGTTGCCACTTGCGCGCTTTCAGCTTCTCCGCATCGGACATATTGCGGCGCCGGATAATGTTTACGATGCTCGAATCGAGCATGCTGGCGGAGGCATCGACCAGGATCAGAATACGTTCACCGCCGACTTTCAGGCCGGTCAGATATTGTCTGTCACCCTGGCCGACAAAGGTTCTCGTGGCGCCACCCTCGTCATCCTCACTGGCGCGCGCACCTTCCAGGCGTTTCTTTTCCTCTTCGATCGTTTTCAGATCGGACTTGAGTTTGTTGATGTGTTCACGCTGCGCGACGGTTAGCGCGTCCATATCGGCAAGTTGATCCTGAATGACTTCGAGGTCGCTCAGGACTACCGCGGACAGTCCCTCGGTGATAACCGATTCCTTGTCAATGTCATCAATCGAATTGCGTAACTCGACCTTATGCCGTTCGCCATCCAGCACCTGGCGCTCGAGCAGGCTGACTTCGGCCAGGAGCTTTTCATTGACTTCGTCCGAGCGAACCTCGGAAGCGTGATTGATGATCATAAAGAACAGCACTACAGCGCCAAACCCGCACGACATGCAGTCGAGGAAGGACAAGCTGAAAACGTTGGTTTGTCGTTTTTTACGGGCCATTTTCTCCGGCCACCTCAATCAGTAGCATTTCTTCGCCATCAGGCAAAATAATCCGGTCGCCAACCCCGAATACCGCGACGCCATCGACCTGTCGCCGTTTGTGACGCACCTGTGCGGTACCCGGGTCAATACGCACGCCATCGGCTACCACACGCAGAGTTATGGCTGCCGCATCCGAGCCGGCTGGCACAACTAACAGCGAGTCGAGCCGGGTCTCGTGGTCGTTCAACTGATAAGCGATGCCATGTACCACGGCATGACTTGGAAGGCGTGGCGGGGGAGACGGCGCTGTCACAGGTTGCGGCGCCGCGCTGGTTTCCATCGGGGTTGCCGCGGCGGCCGGCATGGGTTTCGCCATGTCCATCGACCAGGGGACACTGGTGACGAATCTGACGCCCTTGCCCTGTTGGGCCAGGTGTTCCCCGTGGCGCACTGCTCCGCGCGCAGCCGCTTCACGCTCCAACTCTATAATCTGGCAATCGACCTGTTGCGCCAGCTCGGCACTGAGACCGGGCAGGGCGGCGATCCGATGCGAAATCTGCAAAGCCACCGGACCGTTTGTGCCGATCCTGGTGTTGATCTGTTCCGCAATCTGACGAAAATGTGCGCTGGTCGCCTCCAGCACGCGTTCGCGTTTTGCGGTTACATGATAGGACTTGCGCCCGGTTGGCAGTTCCAGTTCGGCCGCCCCGGTGTTCTCCAGCTCGCGCAGCCATCCTGGCAGGTGGTCGTACAGTACCTGCTCAGTTTGGGCGACATGCATCGGATCAAAACGCGTCTCCGTCACGAACAGGTCGGCGATGCGGTTGGCCCACCGGTCATACAGTGTTGTGATGCCAATATTGCCGAGAACGTCCACGCGAGAACGTTTTAGCCGAACGCCTTGCTGTAATTCCGTCAAAATCGTGCGGTGCAGGAAGATGTCCAGAAAATACAGGCTGTGACCGGGTACCGCATGCGGCGAGGCGGCCACGGCGGTGTCCACCAGGCCGACGACATCCAGACCGCACTCCTTTGCCATTCCAAGCAGTAATGCCAGTTGCTGTCTGTGATAAGTCCCGGGGACGGCAAAAACGATTCGGTTGTCGCTCTGAGATAGCAGCCGGGTACTGATGCTGCGCAGATGCGCATAGGCGAGATCCGCGTAATTGCGCGCCAGACCCATCGGCTTGGGCAGTTCTTCCATACTGAGCTGATCCCAAAACCGGTTCTGGATACGGTTTGGCTGTAACCGGGACTGCGACAGCGCGTCATCGCCGACGACGATTTCCTTGTCATCCAGCATCGCATAACCGGGCGATTCCAGGATGGGTTCGGCATCAAGGCTGAGCAACAATCCGACATCGTTGATTTCGAGGACGGCAGTCATCGGTTAGCGGACCTGCAAGTGGCGCAACAAGTGTTCGTCGCAATAGTCCTGAGCGTTGAGCACGAGTCTTTCCTGCTGCAATTGCAACTGGTGCAGCAGGAACATCAGAATAATACTCAGGATCAATGCTATGAATGTCGAGTTAAAAGCGACACCGAGGCTGGCGGTGACTCCTGCAATGTCGCCCTCGACGGCCTTGTGTGCCTGGCCCAGTGCCTCGCCGATACCGCGAACCGTGCCGATAAAGCCGACCGAGGGAATCGCCCATGCGATGTATCTGACCATGGAAAGCTCCGAGTCGAGACGCTCCGACTCACCCTCGCAGACCGACCGTACCGCATCTGAGGTGTCCTGAATATTCCGGGTCGAGCGGAATCGGTGCAGTGCTGTCAGTAACGCACGGGGCAAAAGACTTTCGCGGTCCTTGTCAGGGAGCGCCTGAAGCGGGCGGGATAGTTCGCGCGTGTCTTCCGGCAAGACGCTCATTCCGTCGGTAATGTGCAGCAGGTCCTGTTGTAGCAGGGCACGTTCGCGAGCGGCCAAAACGGCCTTGTACGCCATGATCGCAATGGCCCAGAACAACAAAATGAAGCAGGACTCCTGCTCGAAGTCCCTGATCAGAACCCACACCGAGCGATCGGCCACGTAGTCGCTGTCCTGGGCCATCATTTCGGCCTGATAGGTAAGAACCGACTCTGCGTTCGGCCGTATGACCGCAACATAGATTGCATGAATGATGATGATCGAGACGATCAGGGCGAAAACCTGATAGGTAAACTCAAACGGGAATTGCTTTTTTACCATTCTCAGGCTCTCTCCGGGCAGCTAGATGTCGACAGGGAAAGACACGGACATGTCTTCGGAAATATCTTCGGACGGTTCGAACTTCTGCGGCCTGGCCCGACGAGACTCCGTTTGTGTTTCCTCAGCTCTTGCCGGCGGCGCCGCGGCTGGCTGCGCCGCGCTGTCATCGTCTTGCGCGGTGGTATCGGGTTCCGTTTCCGTGGTTTCGTCCTGAGCATGCACGGGCGCGATCGCCAACGCCAGAAACAAGACAATGACCAGCAAATATTGCATCCGATTTCTCCGTGTCTACTCGGCGTAACGCGCAATTCTGAAGCCGACGTCAGGGCGCCCTTCGTCACCATAATCTCTGTATGACCAGCGCAATTCGCTGATTGTCGCATGCTGCCAGCTAGATCCGCGGATTACATGGAACTTGCCGTCGAGCGGGCCCATCGGGTCACGTTCGAGATTCGCACCAGCCGCCGGGTAGGTGGTGTACAGATCGTGGATCCATTCTGCCACGTTGCCGCCCATGTCGAACAGGCCGATGGGCGACGCGGCAAAGCTGCCGGCAGGAGCGCTTCCGGCAAACCCGTCGTTGTAGCCCTTGATGTAGTCGTTGAACAATCTGCGGGCCGACTCGTCGGCGTAATTGCCCGTTTTCCGATTGGGCGGTGGCGGCCAGTCGTCACCCCATGGGAAGCGGCCGCTGCTGCGGCCGGCTACGTGACGTCCGGTCCATGCCCATTCGGCCTCGGTGGGAAGCCGATAACCGTGGTTCATGGGCTCTGCGGCGACCAGCACGCCACCACGCTCGACATAGGCCGCGGGGAGTCCGTCGCGTCCGCTCAGCCAGTTGCAGAAAGCGGCCGCCTGTTGCCAGGTGACGTTAGCGGCCGGGTAGTCGGGCCGATTGAGATCGACGCCCTCGAACGTCCCCGAGCTGTGTTGCCCGGCGAACTGGCGAAATTGTTCGTTGCTGACCTCCTGCACGCCAAAATAGAACGGACGGACCAGTTCCACCTGTCTCAGGCTCTCGTTCGAACGCCGTCCCTGTTCTCGCCGCGATGATCCCATACTCAATCGACCCGGCGTGACCAGTATGAGTTCCGGGCCTGCCGCAGTCTTGATCCGTCGCGGTCGCGCATCGGCCCGTGCCTGGGCTTCGGTTTTGAGGCGGGCCGACACCTCCTGGGGAAATCCGGGCCGCGGGGTCACGGTAATTCGATAGGGCGCGAAGCCGGGTTTGCGAATCTCGATTTGCTGCGGCAACGCGGGCAGCGTCAGGCGTCTTTCACTGCGCACCTTGCCGTTGATCAGGACCTGGGCATCGGCAGGGTCGGCGACGATGCTGATCTCCCCGACAAACGGTTGCAGCGAGACACTGACCTGCTGGCTTGCTCCAGATGCGATGTCGACGCGACGGGTCACCTTTTGAAACCCGGCCTTGCTGAATTCGATGCGGTAAGTCCGACCGGGGGCCAGCTGGAGTTCGGACGGCGTCTGGCCGCGGTAACCGCCGTTTACCATAATGCTGGCGCCCGACGGACTACTGCGCAGACTCAGCAGGCCGTCAGCCTGTTCCAGGATGACGGTCTCGAGGGTCCGGGCAACCGATCGCACCACGTCAATTTCTTCATTGAATGATTTGTATCCGGGCAGGGTCACCTGCAGCTCACGCGAGCCCTCGAGGATTTCTGCGCTAAGTGGTGTGTTTCCAATTGATTCGCCGTCGATAAGAACCTCGGCGCCGACCGGCTCACTGTTTATTTCGATCGCGGCCCAAAGTGGCTCCAGTGCGGCCTCGAGGTACTGTTCGACGCCGCCTCCCTCGATCTCGAGTTCTGCGTTGTAAGGGGCAAATCGATCTGCATCCAGGCGCAACTCGTGGAGCCCGGCTTCAATGGTCAACGCTGCAACCGGTGTGACCCCCTGAGTCTCTCCGTTTATGGCTACCGTGACGCCTTCGCCAGGTTGGGTGGCAAGGTGGAGGATCCCCGGCAGCTTCCTGAGTTCAAATACGAAGGACTGATTACGCTCCTCGCCGACGCTGAGAATTTCATCGAGGTCATAGTAGCCTTCACGTTCCATTCGCAGGCGATACTCACCCGGCCGCAACAGGTAACGGCCGCCGAGCTCGAAAGCATAGAGGCCCCCATCAATTTCTGTTTCTTCGGCGACAGGCTCGGAAATTAATTCGACGCTGCGGGCCGTCAGCATAAACCACGCCAGGCTGCCGAGTACCAGGAACACGGCGAATACCAGTAACGGCACCGGGCGCAGCGCGCTGCGCCAGCCGCGCCTGCGTCGCTCGGATGGCGAAAATACCGCAGCCTCTATCAATTCGTCTTCGGTGTCGTCGCCATCACCGCTGGCAAAATCCAGCGCGATCACCTCTTCGCCGGCATCGGTCTCGAGAATGAGTTCCTGCCCGATCGCACGCACAATCAGAATGCTCGACTGGTGTTCGATTATGTCGCCCACTGCGAGCAGCACCGGCTCGGTCAAAAGCGAATCATTAATATGCACCGCCGTCTCGGCCACGGGCGTGGCCACCCAACCCGCTTTTGCGTACTCCAGAAATGCAAAGGCTGCGCTGTCGTCAGCGCCTGGCCACGGCACGTTCGCAGTCGCGCCACCGATGCTGACGCGTTGGGTCGCATCAAAGCGCTCGCTTGTTTCCCCGTCGACAAGTCGGATCGTGGGGGTCAAATCTTTTCCTCGCAACGGACGATGACTGGCGCGGCGGCCTCGCCGGCAACGACGGTAAAATTCTGCCTTACATCGCGAAATCCGGAGCGTGTCCCCACAACTGTATATGTGCCCGGCCGCAGCTCGATATCGCGGGCTGCAAAAACCCCGAGTCGTCCAACACGAAACAAGGTGACTTCGGTTGCATTGTCGGATTCGAAGCGAACCGTTACCGGGACTTTCGCGATCGACATTGCTTGTGTCATTTGCTGAATCTGGGTCGTGAGTTTCGGGCCACGCGGTTGCACCGTGCGGGCAACCGCCATGAGTTGTTCGGCCGCAGCATAGACCGCGTCAGTGGATAGCCTCGCCGGCGCCGCCAGGTACTCAGTGAGTCGCTTGTCGAGTTCGGCGCGTTCAGCGCTTCGCGAGCGGCCACGTTTTGCAAAAGCGAGATTCGCATCGATCGCGAGCGCCTTCTCATAGCGATCCAGCGCTTCTGTCCAGTTCTCTTCGCTCTCGAACCGTTCCGCTTCGGTGCGCAGGCTGGCAATCCGGGTCAATCTCCGTTGCATATCGGTTTGCGCCAGCGCCTCTGCCACCTCGGGCGATCCCGGTTTGAGCTGGCGCGCACGCCTGAACGCGGAATCGGCTTGCTGCAACCGGCCCGCCGACAATGCCGCATAGCCGTCCGACATCAGTACCGAAAACTGATCACTGGCGAGACGCGCGGCCACCCGCTCCGCACCCTTTGCGGCCTCGATTGCCTCTGAATCGAGCGCCAGCGCCGCACGGTAGGCATCGCGCGCGGTGCTGAGTTCTTCGCGACTTTCCGCCCTGCGGCCCTCCGCCAGCAGTCTTTCAACCTCATCCAGAGTTCCAGCGCGGCGCAGTCCTGCGACTGCGATAGCGTTGTCGGGGTCAAGGGCAAGCGCCGCCTCGAACGCCGCCGCCGCGGCGGCGGCGTCGAATGTCTCCAGTGCGGCCTCGCCACGTTCCAGTGCCTCGCTCAGCAGCACCGGTGCAAGCGCCTCCAGTGCCAGCAGCTGGTCGAGGCCAGCCTGGTAAGATTGCTGGGCTGCCTCGTATTCGCGGATGCTGAAATGGCCGTCACCGGTGCGTGCATTTTCCTTGGCGGCGTTGAACTCAGCCTCTCCCCAGGCAGCCACATTGCTTTCTTCCAGGTCAAATTGCTTGCGGATAAATTCTTCGAGAATCGCTTCCGCCGATTCCTTCTGTTGCAGAATTTGCGCACGTTGCCAGGGAGCCAGTTCTTGCGGCGCTTCGGATTTGCTGGCAGGCGCAGCAGTGGCCGGTGTTGGCGCAGTGCTCTCCGGGGCGGCTGTCGTTTGTTCCGGTACTGTTGGTTTGACAAAATCGGGAAGGTAGAAAATGACGCCGACGGCGATGATGACACTGACAGCAAACAGCGTGATCAGAACAGGTTTCGAAACAGTGCGCTGGCGGTCGGATTCGGACACCACAGAAGTTGTTGCAGTATCTTTGAATTCCAGTGGTTCGATCGACTCGAATTCCTCCGCATCGATATCTTCGTTGTCATCGTCGTACTGCTCGATCAGCCGCTCGATCAGTGCCGCGTCCCGCGAGAACTGGGCGGGGTTTTCCTGCGCCAGAATTACACCGGCCAGGTCCGGTTGCGACAGCGGTACGGCGCCGGGAGCTTCTTGTTGCAGCCGCTCGATAAGTTCGGCGCAGAGGGCATCAGGCGGCAACAACCAGAGCCCCAGCTGGGAATCGGTACGGGCGTCGCGCACCAGCCATGCGGGATGGCTGGCGCCGCTGCGCAGTGGCCGGAGGAGGGTGTACCGGCCAAACAGGATCTGGTCGGGGCTGAGGTCGTGCATTGGTCTATTGCTTTTGTTTAGTTGACCTCGGTGCCGCCGTCCGGTGCTGCGCTGTCGCTGGCCACCTCGATGCCGGTTTCGAGTTGATAGATATCCCGCAACAGTCGCCGCCATTCAGCGTACTGGGCCTCAACGGAGCCGGAGAGCTCCACGGTTTGTCCTTCAATGTCGACGACCACCGGGCGCACTTCTGCTTCCAGCGAAGTGCCGAGTTCCCGTAACGCATCAACATGGATCTTTGATTCTCCATAGCGCTTGAAACCGGACCAGGCGAGTGTGCCGCCGCCGATCACGGCGGTGTTGGCAATAACCGATTCGGTGTAACTTCCACCCTGACTGCCGACATACAGGCCTCCGACTACGGCCAACGCGCCAAGCAGCATACGTCGACGCGCCGAGTCCTTGACTTCGCGCAATGCGATGGTCTCGTCGTAGCTGTAAGCGCGCCAGTCCATGTACGGATCATCCATCTGCCGCTCGAAACTGTCGTAATACTCGTCGAGCGTGTCGAAGAACATGTATTCACGCTCGCGAATCTTACCCATTCGAATCATCATTGGTTCTTCGCGCGCCGGCAGGCTGTTGATTGAGTATCGGCCGGTTTTTTCATCGACTTTGAGGTGGCGGTCGAATGCCTCGGGCGAGAACTCAGTAGCGAAGCGCAACTCGGAAACAGTGCGAATATCGATCAGTTGGCTGGCATCGAGTGCCTGCCGCGCAATCACGAGGTCATTCGCGATCTGGTTGTAAATATTCTGAAAGGGGTCGCTGTCGAGTTCGAGTTCGTCGACGTATGCGTATTTGCTGGCAACGCCCTCATAGGTCTTGTCGAGCCATTCGCGACCGGTGGAGTCAATCGCCTGAACTTCGACTTTCAGGGTCTCGCCATCGGAATACAAAATTTTTCCCGAGACATGCACGTCGACCGCATTGGTATCTGACGGAACGACCCACACCGAACCCCACTGCCCGGTTTTTTCCAGCGTTTCTTGTAAAATAAGAGGGACGAACCGTGCTTCAGCCTTGCGGACCGTCGGGAAAATCCTCAGCTTTTCCCAACTCTCTTCGTCCGCGGGGATACCGGCATCGAAAACCTCGACGCCCACATCCAGCAACTGACTCTCAGGAATCGCCTCCACCGCCGTAATTACTTCGGTCGAGTTGACCGAGCGCACGGACTCCTGAACGCAGCCACCAAGCAGCAGCGACAGCGTTGCAACGAGCAGTGGGAGAGTTGTGATTCGCCTCATATCCAATTACCTCGATGTGCCTTCCTTGTAACGCCGGTACTCTTCCCAGAGTTTTTCCCGTAAAACCGGATCGCTCTCGCTTTCCGCAGCCTCACGTAGCTGCCGCGCCACGACGTCGTCGTCGTCGCCACTGGGAATTCCCTCTGGCGCCGAACCGGTTGCCTCCCTGCCAGCGCCGCCCTCGGGCATCGGCCGCTCCAATCCGCTGGTATCGGCCGGTCCGCCGTTTTCGATACTCGAATCACCGCTGCCGGACTCCTCGCCCATGCCACCGTCTTCACCGACATCGCTGGCACCGCTGCCGCCCTCGCTCTCGTCACCGTACACTGAGCCTTCGCCACCCGATTCGCTGCCTCGCCGGGCATCGCGTGCGCGCTGTTGTTCTTCCAGGATGCGGCCGTCGAAAATTACCATCGAACCGTCGAGAACCTGATCGAGATCTCCAACCTGCTCGTCACTGGTTTGTGGCATACCAATCACGGCGACACGAACCGGGCTCGAACCGCTCGATGCACCACCCGTTCCGCTCGGCATTCCACCACCTGGCATTGCGCCTGCAGGACCCTGCGCTCCGCCAGAACCTGCGCTTCCTCCGGGGCTGCCCCCCGGAGACTGGCCGCCTTGCTGTTGCGCCGTGCTTTCGGTGCCTCCCGCGGCAGCACCACCCTGTTCCTGGCCGGTACTCTCGATTCCGCCCGCAGCGCCGCCGCCCTGTTCCTGGGCGGTGCTTTCGGCTCCGCCCTGTTGCTGTTCTGCTCCGTCACCGGCCCCGCCCGGAGGAGAGCCGCCCTGTTCCTGCGCAGTGCTTTCGGCCCCGCCCGGTGGTTGTCCACCTTGCTCTCCAGAGCCTTCGCTGCCTCCCTGCTCCTGCGCGGTGCTTTCCTGGGGGGCGCCGCCAGGCGGTGGTGAATTCTGGCTCTGCGCGCTCGACTCGCCACCGGATTCGGTCTGTTCCGGCGGGTTGCTCCACGGGTCCTGCTCGGCGCTTCCGGAACTCTGTGACTGACTCTCGGAACTGGATTCGCTGGGCGATTGCGATGGACTGCCGCTGCTCGAGCTGGACGACTCCGAAGTGCTAGAAGAACTGCTGGAGGATTCCTGTTCTTGTTCCTGCTCCTGCGTCTGTTGACTGGCGCAGCCGGTTGCCACCGCCAACGCAAGAACAAGGCATGCCGTCATCAATAATTTGTTGTGCATCGTCACACCTCGTCCGCTATGCCGAGCCACTGCGGCCGCACCGCTGTGCCAGCGAGTCATGGCTGTTCATGGCATTAATGCCATACCGCCAACTTGCACTTCCCGGCCCGCCAAGTGTACATGGAAAAATCGTCAAATCCCGGCGGTTACCCGGCGGAGTCACATACTTCCTGTCCTGTATCTCTGGTTTCGCGCCGGATGCCATACGCCTATTCCATGTAGAAAAAATCATGTCTCAGTTTCTGGTCGTGGGCCCATTCGCGCTGGCCTTCATGGTAGGTAGGCCGGAACCGGGCCAATCGCACTGCCCGCGCAACGTAGTTCTGTTGTTTCCGGTATTCGTCCGGTTCGGTCTCCAGAATCTCGACGTTATGCGCCCATCCTTCCGGATCGACATCATACTGAACAAGTACATAGCCGGAACCGAGCTGACCGATGCTGGCAAATTGACCGTTCTGGCGCCTGACCGCCGGTCGGATTGCAGGCATGTAGACAAGGTGGGGATGTTTGAAAAACCGGTCACTTTCGGGGGTGCGGGAACCATCAGGCGTCAGGATCCTCCAGGCAAGGTCGTAATACTGGATACCCTTCTCCCACACCGGTGAGAACCGCAGATACCAGTCGCCGAGGGCGACCAGCGCGCTGGCGTGCAAAACCGGGTCGACGTCGCTGTTGTGATCGATGATCTTGAGCGCGCGATTCAAATAGGCCTTCGCCCGAGGGTCCTGCCGCACATACTGGCCGCCGACACTGACGACCGATTTGTGGCGATAGGATTCGGCCAGTCGTACGAGGGGTTCCACGAGTCGAATATCGTCGGATCCGTAATTGTCCTCGACGATATGCACGGCCTTGCGGTACAGGTCGCGTTCGCCGGGAACAGGGCAAATCTGCTTCTCGTCGGCCTCCCAGGTGACCTTGCGTTCTATCAGGCAGGTCAGGCGGACCTGGTCGTAGGAATCGCGGGTCGAAAAGACTTCGCCGAGATGCTCCGCGAGGTCATACAGCGCGGGCAGGACCTCCGGCGAATTGGCGCCGAACTGGCGTTGGTAGATCTGATAGGCGGAGGCTTGCTTGGCCACCGACATGCGGATGTCCTCCAGACCGTGATAGCTGATTGCCATTTGCGCGAGTTGTTCTACCTGCTCGAGGTTATAGAGACCGTCATTGCGACGCAGGATGTGCTGGGCTCGCTCGAGATACGGTATGGCCTCCTCGTAATGCCCAACCGCATTGTGAATTTCCCCGAGCGCCGTCAATGGCCGCACGAGACGCGGGTCATTGTCACTGTAGTGTTCCTCGATCAGCTCGATGCTTCTCTGGTAGTTGGTCACGGCTTCCAACGGCTGATCGGTGACGCTCTGCAGTCTCGCAAGATTGATCAGCGGATCGACCAGCAATGGCGTATTGGGCCCGGCTTCGCGCTCCGTAAGGCTGACAACGCGGCTTGCCGGATCCAGGGCCTCTTCGTACTCGCGCGACTCATACTTGAACAAATACTCCTGGTATTGCCGTTCCCGTTCACTTAGCTCCTCGCCCCCAAGTAACGCTCCAACGGTGTTTCGGTTGACATCGACGGTGGTCTCGGTGGCCTTGCCGGCGCCCTGTTCCTGAGCCGAAACAGGGCGCCAGGCCATCAAGGCGGCCACAATCAGGACACCGATCGTCATACTCGGGCGGCAAAACGGGGCTGGGCGGCAAGGGCCAAAACGGGAATTCGAAGCGGGGGAATCCGGCGCCCCGGGGTCGGCGTCGGGCACAGTGGCGGGAAACACTAAGCGATGCTCACTCAACGTATCGAAACTCGTGTTTGACCTGTATCCCCGGAGTGGCAACGGGTTCGCCTTCTTTGAGTCGTGGCCGAAAGCGCGCCGTACGCATCGATCTCAGGACCGCGCGCTCTTGTCGCACCCAGCCAGGTGGAGAAGTCTCTATTATCTGAACGTCCTGCGCCTGACCATCCGGTGTGACGGTATATTCGACCAGCACAAAGCCCAGTTGTTCCTCCGGTTTCAGTTCCAGCGAGAGGTTAGCGGTATTGTTTCGCGGCGGGGCGGGTGAGCGGCTGTAGGCCAGCCTCTTCGGTTCGGCGAAAGCCGCCGCCGCTGGCGCCTTGCCCTCGCCATCCTGAAGCACCGACCAGGCTTCGCGATAGTAGTCCAGGCCGCGTTCGCGATCCTGGCTGAAAACGGTATACCAGTCGCCCATGTCCATCAGCAGTTCGGCTTTTTCGCCGGTCTCGATCGAATCCTGCGCCAGCTGGATATCGAGGGCCCGCTCGAGCAAGGATCTCGCCCGCGAATGTTGCGACTGGTACTCGTATCCAGGCTCTCCCGCCAGCGCCTGACCGTGGAGGCCCTTATAGACCCAGCGACCCGATCTTGCGTAGTACGTGCTGGCGAGGCCACGCAGCGGGTCAACGAGGCGCATATCCTCCTTACCATGCTGATCTTCGATGACCCGGATGGCGCGGTTGTACAGCGCGCGGCTGGACGGACGCCGGCAGCGTGCCGGTCTCTCGTCGGCAAACGTCATGTCGGTCTCGATCAGGCAGCCGTAGATCGCCTGATCCTGCGGCGACAGGCCCTGGTAGATGTCCAGTTGCCATTCCGCGAGATCAATCAGCGCCGCCACCATCTCGTCGCTGTCTTCGCCCGTGCCGCGCGCTCTGAGGTCGAACGCACGCAGCTGCTGGCGGTCGGCCTCAAGACCATTACCGGCGGCGGCATAGCTTGCCGCCATCGCGTCCAGCATCTCAATCTGGTCCAGTGAGTAGAGGCCTTCATGCCGGCGCAGAATCTGCCGGGCGCGCTCATAGGCGAGTACAGCCTCTTGCGGCCGCCCGGTCTTGTCGAGTACGCGCCCGATGCCCATCAGCGGGGTTACAAGGTCGCGATCCACCGGGCTGCCAAATCGCTCCAGCATGCTCACGGCCTCAGCATAGTTACGGCCGGCATTATCCACATCGCCGCGGCTTTCCTGCAGCAGTGCAAGATTGGTCAACGGTCGCGCGACGCGACGTGATTGCGGGCCAAATTCCAGCTCGGTCAGCTCCACGAGGCGTTGTGCCGGCTGCAACGCCTCGTCAATTTCGCCAAACGCAGCGTCACTGAGCATTTCCGCATACAGCCCCGCGGCAACCGACTGCTCTGCGGCGGCCTCTTCGAGTTCGGGCGGCACGGTCAGGTCCGCGACCATTGCGGAATCTGCGGCCACGCCCAGCCTGGTGGCGACCAGTAATCCAATCCCGCAAATTATGTAAAACCCGACGAGCGCCCGAGCGCCCGCGGTGTGTTTCTTTGGTGCCGGTTCGGCCATGGCCCCGATTTTAACGACAATTTTTTGTTCAGCCACTATCTGCCGATACATTTTCGCTGGGCGCGGGGTACCTGAAGCGGTAAACGATCTCGGCCCTGACCGGGACGGGCGCGCCTCGACGCCACGCGGGCCGGAAACGACTGGTCGCCATGGAGCGCTCTATGTCACGGTTGTGCCGGGTCCAGTACGGCGGGTTGTTTTCGATAACCTGGATGTCTTCGGCGCGTCCTGCTGTCGTCACTGTGAACTCTACCCGGGCCCACCCCGGCAGGAGCGGTCCCGTATCGCTGATCTGTCCCCGCGCCTGGGGTTTCTGAAAACCGGCGGGCAGGTAGAGCAGGCGTACAGGACTTGCGAAAGCTTCGGGGACTTCACCGGCGGAGAGATCCCGGCTCAATAGCGACCATGCCCGCTGGTAATACCGCTGCGCCCGCTTCGGGCCCTGGTCATAGATCGCGTGCCAGTCGCCGAGATCGATCAGAATGGTCGCAAGCATATGGTCGTCAGCGCCATACTCAGCCTTTTCAACGATTTTCTGCGCCCGCTGCAACATCTTGCGGCCGCGATAGTACGGACCGTGAAAACCAATCCGGTCGCCGTATCGTTTCCAATGCACGGTGCCATACATATAGCTGATCGCCAGGCCCCGGAGAGGCTCCACCAGGGCCAGTGAATCTTCACCCTCGTTGTCCTCCAGCAGGCGCACGGCAAGTTTGTAGAGTTCCCGCATGCCCGGGTGGTGACAGCGGCGCTGCTCGCTGATTCCCGGGCTGAAGCCGCTTGCGATCAGACAGGCGAGGCCGGCGCGCTGTTCCGGCGGCAGCGCCGCATGCAGTTCCCGTTGCCACTCGGCCATATCGATCAGGGCGTCAACCTGTAGCTGGTGCTGGTCGATATCCGGATGCCGGCGCAGGCGGTGTGAGAGTAATTTCGCGCTGTCGGCCGCCATGAGATCGCCGGTGGCGGCGTGCGCTTCGGCCTCGGCCTCGAGCCATAGTCCCTGGCAGGCTTCATTGATACCGTTGGCGCGGCGGAAAATCGCGCGTGCTCGTTGCAACGTGTCGATAGCGCGGGAATAGGCGCCATTTTCCATGTCAAGCCGGGCCTGGGCGGTGAGTACCGGAATCAGGTCGAGGGAGAATCCGTCGCCCCGCTGTTCAATGAGTTCCCGTGCAGCGCGAAGATTGGCAGCCGCCGAAACGGCTTCGCCATCGATAAAATCCGCTTGCGCAATCGAGAAGTAGATTTGCGAGCGATGCAGCGGATCGAGTGCATCATCGGCGGCGGAACGCATGGCCGCGGGCGGCGCCAGCGGGTCGATCAGCCATCCGGGGTCGAGCATCCGCCGCAGCCGTCGCTCGCAAAGCATCTGGTAGTCATTGTTGACCTCGTCCAGCGGCCACCAGAGGGGAACGACCGGGCGCTCCGAGGCCGCAACCGTCGTTGCCAGCAGTATCGCAGTGATGATCGCGGTAATTCGCTCCATGGCCGGGTGTGCCGCTGCTGTCTGGCTCTGATTTTGCGCTTCCAGTGTTGATAGACAAGGAACCGGTCAACGCGTTCGGTTCGACCTCCGGGCGCTTCGGGAATTCTCAACTCATATCAGTTAAAAAACTTTAATAAAGAATTACAAATATATGTTTTATATAAACTAATATCATAAAGTCAGTACAGCGGCGCCGCTGAGCTTTCCTGAGCGCAGGTCGGCGAGAGCCTTGTTAGCCTGGTCAAGCGGGTAAGGATTCGCGGAAGTTCGCACCGGCACGGATGGCGCCAGCGCAAAAAAGTCGCGGCCGTCACGGCGGGTCAGATTAGCGACCGAACGGACGCTTCGCTCGTGCCACAGAAGCTCATACGGAAACGACGGAATATCGCTCATGTGGATGCCGCCGCATACGACGGTCCCGCCTTTGCGCAGCCGTGACAGAGCGATCGGCACCAGCTCGCCCACCGCAGCAAAGATCAACGCCGCATCGAGTTTTGCCGGTGGCGTTTGCCCTGAGTCGCCGGCCCATTCAGCGCCCATCGATATGGCGAACGCCTGCGCAACGTGGTCGCCGGGCCGGGTAAAGGCGTAGACCCGCTTACCCTGGAAACGGGCGATCTGGGCGACTATGTGCGCCGCCGCGCCGAATCCGTAAATGCCGAGCGTTTCGCAGGGCCCGGCCAGGAGCAAGGTTCGAAAACCGATCAGGCCGGCGCACAGCATTGGTGCCGCTTCGATATCGCCGTAGCAGTCGGGAATCGGAAAGCAAGAGCTGGCCGCGGCAACGGTGTATTCAGCGTATCCACCGTCAATCTGATAACCGGTGAAACGCGCTGTCTCACACAGGTTTTCGCGTTCATCCTCGCAGAAACTGCAGTGGCCGCAGGTTTGCCCGAGCCAGCCGACACCGACTCGCTCGCCGGGTGCAAGGCCGTTGACGCCTGTGCCGATTGCTTCAATGACTCCGACAATCTCGTGGCCAGGCACGAGCGGCAGCGTGGGCTGATCGAGCTCGTTGTCAAGGATATGCAGGTCGGTGCGGCATACCCCGCACGCCTTGACCCGAATCAGGACCTGTCCCGCAGCCGGCTGCGGGATCGGCAGGGATCGTTGTACCAGGGGGTGGCCGGGTCTCTCCAGCACCATGGCTTGCATGTTCATATCGGATCCTGCGTGTTGGTTTCCTATGCCTTTCTAGAGCGGGCAGTCGCGGTCGAACTCCGCGGAAGTCTTGTTGCGCACCGCCTCGAGGCCGGCGCGGATGTCCGCGAAACGAAAGCCCATAAACTCCAGTGCCAGCGACGTATCAAATGTCGGTCCGGCCAGCCGCAACCAGTTGTTGAGCGCGTACTTGGTGAAGCGCACCGCGCTCGGACTACCCTGTGCGAGTTTTTGCGCTATTCGGCGTGCTTCCTGCACCAGGCGGTCCGCTGCGACACAGCGCGAAACGAGCCCAATTCGTTCGGCTTCTTCGCCGCTCAGTGGTTCGTTGGTAAGAAGATAGTATTTCGCTTTCGCCATGCCGCACAGCAGAGGCCAGATAATCGCGGAGTGGTCGCCCGCCGCGACTCCGAGGCGGGTATGACCATCGAGGATTTTGGCATCCGGCGCAGCCATGCTGACATCTGCGAGCAGCGCAACGGCGAGTCCGGCACCCACGGCATGTCCATGGATCGCCGCAACCACCGGTTTGCTGCAGTTGACCAGGTTATAGACCAGGTCCCTGGCTTCCTTCCACACCCGTTGCAGGGCATGGTCGTCATCGATCATTTCCTGAATCAGCGTGAAGTCGCCGCCCGACGAGAAATTGTCACCTTCGCCGCGGACGATCACGCTGGCAATGTCCGGGTCGGCATCGATCTGTCGCCACACCAGGGCAAGGTCACGATGCATATCGGCGTCCGCCGCATTGAGCCGCTCGCCGGAGCCGAGAATGATCTCCAGGACCCGCTCGCCCGGTGAGGAAAATCGCAAGCTGGGAAATTTTGTACTGTAGGCGGCAAGATCCATGGGTTTATCCTGAGTAAAAGAAACGCAATGAACTATCGGGGATTGCCACGATTATGACCAAGCCCAGCCGGCAATGCACCGCGCGGGTCAAAACCGGGCGCTCACTGTTCGCAAAGTTGACCGCGCAAGACCTGGAGCGTTTCGCCTCGCAACGCCCGCTGCGGGCAGGGTCGCTGATCGTTACGGTTTTCGGTGACGTCGTTGCGGCGCGCGGTGGTGTTGTGTGGCTGGGAAGTTTGATTCGAATGCTTGAACCTTTCGGCCTCAATGAGCGCCTGGTGCGCACGGCAGTGCATCGGCTGGTGGCGGAGGACTGGCTCGAGTCCGAAAAGATCGGACGCCACAGCTATTACCGATTCAGTGACGATGGCGTCTCGCGCTTCGCTGTCGCAGCGCGGAAAATTTACGGTCCACCCAAGCCGCATTGGGACGGCAAGTGGAGCCTGGTGCAACTGTTGCGCGGACCTTCCGCCAGTCGCGAGCGCCTGAAGCGTGAATTGCGCTGGCTCGGTTATACGCCGGTAGCCGCAGGATTGCTGGCCAGTCCACGATACGACGAGGACGCGCTGTCGGCTTTGCGGCGTGGTGAGAGCGCCGGGCTGATGATCGACTGGATCGCTACGCCAGGTGCCGGTGTAATGCCGGGGCAACTTCGCGAACTGTTGCAGCAGGGTCTTCCGCTGGCGGAAGTCGGTGCGCGCTACGCCGGTTTTATCGAGCGCTTTTCGCCGTGGCTGGTGGCGCTATCGAGGTTGCGCGCGCCCGATCCGCGAATGTCGATGCTGGCCCGCATTCTCCTCGTGCATGAATACAGGCGTGCGGTGTTGCGCGATCCGCGACTGCCAGGCGAGTTATGGCCGACCGACTGGCCGGCCCAGCGGGCGTTTGACCTGTGTGGCGCGATCTACCATCGGCTGGTACCGCCGTCCGAGGCGTGGATCGATCAAAATCTGCAGGCGGCCGGGGGCGGGCTCTTGCCGGCCCGGAGCGCGCTGGACACCCGCTTCGGCGGACCGCCGGGCTGACAACTTGAGCCCGGAAGCAATTTTTTCTCGCACCGGCAATTCCGTTAAGCTTGCCCGTCTCAGCAGGAACGAAACGGCATCTGGCCGGTACAGGGGGCGGGCATGAGCTACAACACAATAGTCCTGGACATCAGCGATGGTGTCGCCACGATAAGGCTGAACCGGCCTGACAGCCTCAACAGTTTCACCGCGGAGATGCACACGGAACTGCGCGCGGCGATGGATGTCATCGAGGCCGACACCGCTATTCGCTGCCTGATGATTACTGGCACCGGCAGGGGTTTCTGCGCCGGCCAGGATCTGACTGAACGCGACCCCGGAGCCGCCGCGAAAATGGACCTCGGGGCGAGTCTCGATGGCAATTACAACCCGCTGGTCCGGCGTCTGAAAAGCCTGCCGCTGCCGGTAGTCGCCGTGGTCAATGGCGTCGCCGCCGGCGCCGGAGCGAGCCTTGCCCTGGCCTGTGACCTGGTTCTTGCTGCACGCTCGGCGCGGTTTATCCAGGCGTTTTGCAAAATCGGTCTGATCCCGGATGCGGGCGGGACCTGGGCGCTGCCGCGGCTTGTTGGGCATGCCCGTGCAATGGCCCTTGCGCTGCTTGGCGATACCGTGACGGCGCAGCAGGCGCAGGATTACGGCATGATCTGGCGTTGTGTCGAAGACGAACAGTTGGCACACGAAGCTGCAACGCTGTGCCGGCATCTCGCGGTGCAGCCGACCGTAGGATTGGGGCTGATAAAGAAAGCGATCAACGCCTCGCTGGCCAATGATCTCGATACTCAACTCGATCTCGAGCGCGATCTACAGCGCGAGGCGGGTTTTACTGCGGATTTTGACGAAGGTGTCGCGGCGTTCCAGCAAAAACGTGCGGCCGAATTCAAAGGCCGATGAGCACGGAAACCGATCAGGAGCTTCTGGCGCGCGCGTGTAGCGAGTCATTGCACAGTCGTGACAACGCAGCACAAATGCTTGGGGTCAGGATTGTTGCGACGGGGCCTGGCCATTGTGAACTGTCAATGAGCGTGACCACGGCGATGCTGAACGGCCATGGCGTGTGCCATGGAGGCCTGCTGTTTTCACTCGCTGATACGGCATTGGCCCATGCCAGTAACAGCCGCAACAGGCTGAGCGTTGCATCGATTTGCAGCATCGACTTCCTGCGTCCGGCCGCGGCCGGTGCGGTAATCACCGCCAGCGTCATGGAGCGGTTTCATGGTCGCCGCAAGTCCAGTTACGACGTCGAGTTACGTGACGACAAAACCCGCCTGATCGCGTTGTTCCGCGGCGAGACAGTAAGCACCGATGCGGTAGTGATTCACGAGGGAGATACCCGATGACTGACGCCTTTGTATGCGATGCGATCCGCACGCCGATCGGCCGTTACGGTGGCGCCCTTGCGGCAGTGCGGGCCGATGACCTTGGCGCGAAACCGATCATGGCATTGCTCCAACGCAATTCCGGCCTCGATGCGAGCCGCATCGACGACCTGGTTTATGGCTGCGCCAACCAGGCCGGCGAGGATAATCGCAACGTCGCACGAATGGCCGGGTTACTGGCAGGTTTACCCGTCGAGGTCGCCGGCGTAACGGTAAATCGCTTGTGTGGATCGGGTATTGATGCGGTCGCCATTGCGGCGCGGGCAATCCGCTGTGGCGAGGCGGAGCTGGTCGTTGCCGGCGGCGTCGAGTCGATGTCACGTGCGCCACTGGTTATGCCCAAGGCCGAAGCGGCATTCAGCCGTCGTGCCGAGATTTATGACACCACGATCGGCTGGCGCTTTGTCAACAAGCTGCTGAAGAAACAGTATGGCATCGACTCGATGCCGGAGACCGCGGAGAACGTTGCCGCAGAGTTTCACGTCAACCGTGCAGATCAGGATGCATTTGCCTGGCGCAGCCAGCAGAAAACGAGACTGGCGCTGGAGTCCGGTCGTCTCGGCCAGGAAATTGTGCCGGTCGAGCTGGCACAGCGAAAAGGTGAGCCGATCGTCGTTGCCGTGGATGAACACCCGCGTCCGGAGACCACGCTGGAACAGCTTGCCCGGCTCGGCACGCCGTTTCGCGAAAACGGTACAGTGACCGCGGGTAACGCGTCGGGGGTGAATGATGGGGCGTGTGCATTGCTGATTGCTTCCGAGGCGGCGGCGGCGGTTCACGGGCTCGAGCCCAGGGCCCGTATTGTCGCCACCGCCGTTGCCGGAGTCAGCCCGCGGATTATGGGGATCGGTCCGATACCCGCGGTCAATAAATTGCTGGTGCACACCGGTTTGCGGCTTGAGGATGTTGGCATTATCGAGCTCAATGAGGCCTTTGCCGCGCAGAGCCTCGCTGTGCTCAGAGGTCTGGGTATCGACGATGATGCCGCGCACGTGAACCCGAACGGTGGCGCGATCGCGCTCGGGCATCCTCTTGGAATGAGCGGTGCCAGGCTGGTTACGACCGCGGTCCACGAGTTTGCGCAACGCGACACACGGTTCGCCATCTGCACGATGTGCATCGGGGTCGGGCAGGGGATCGCGATGTTGCTCGAACGGGTCTGATAAAGCATTACAAGGTTGGCTGAAAATCTTGAGAATCTGTATCATGTCCGCTGTTGCTTAAAACGGGATCGGCGCTATGTATACGCAGGGACTGGATCAGCAAGGTAGCCCGGACGGCGGCGATGCCGCGGCCACCGATCGTGAGCGCGAGGCCGCGTTTCAGGCGCGTATCGACGCTGAGGAAAAAATCGAACCGCGCGACTGGATGCCCGAGGCTTATCGCAAGACGCTGGTGAGGCAGATTTCGCAGCATGCGCATTCGGAGATCGTCGGCATGCTGCCGGAAGGCAACTGGATCAGCCGTGCCCCCACGCTGAAACGCAAGCTGATACTCATGGCCAAGGTCCAGGATGAGGCGGGACATGGTTTGTATCTTTACAGTGCGGCGGAAACGCTCGGAACCTCACGCGCGGAGATGGTCGGGCAGTTGCTGGATGGCCGCGCCAAGTATTCGAGTATCTTCAATTACCCGACCCTGACCTGGGCCGACGTTGGCGCGATCGGGTGGCTCGTCGATGGCGCCGCAATCATGAACCAGATCCCGTTGTGTCGTTGCTCTTACGGTCCGTACGCGCGGGCCATGGTGCGGGTGTGCAGGGAGGAGAGCTTTCACCAGCGTCAGGGTTACGAGCTGATGCTCGCATTGTGCCGCGGCAGTGACGAGCAGAAACGCATGGCACAGGATGCGCTGGATCGCTGGTGGTGGCCGTCGCTGATGATGTTTGGGCCATCGGACAACGAATCGCGCCATACCGCGCAGTCAATGGCATGGAAGATCAAGCGCTTTACCAATGACGAATTGCGGCAAAAGTTCGTGGATACGACGGTGCCGCAGGCCGAGTACCTCGGCCTCACTGTGCCAGACTCCGATCTCGAGTTTGAGGAGGAGAGCGGCCACTACCGGTTTGGAGCGATCGACTGGGAAGAGTTTTTTGCCGTGCTCAAAGGCAATGGACCGTGTAACCGGGAACGCCTCGAGGCGCGCCGGAACGCGCACGAAGAAGGGCGCTGGGTGCGCGACGCAGCGCGCGCCCATGCCCGCAAGCAAAGAGAAAGAGCCGCGGCGGAAGCCGCCTGAGGAGGCAAGCGATGGCGGAACAGGACTGGCCACTTTGGGAAGTGTTTATTCGCTCGCGTACCGGATTGAGCCACAAACATGTCGGCAGCCTGCACGCGGCGGATACGCAAATGGCACTGCAGAATGCCAGGGATCTTTACACCCGGCGCCAGGAGGGCGTCAGTATCTGGGTCGTGCCGTCGGCGGCGATCCATGCCTCGGATCCGGCCGAGCGCGATGCGTATTTCGATCCGGCGGACGACAAGATCTATCGCCATCCGACTTTTTATGAGATACCTGACGAGGTCGAGGTGTTGTGACCGGCAGTATCGATATTCGCGTGGCGGAGCCAAGGCTGGAGTATGTGTTGCGGCTGGCCGACAACGCGTTGGTGCTCGGCCAGCGACTGGGTGAATGGTGTGGCAAAGGTCCAGCGCTCGAAGAGGAAATGGCGCTGGTCAACTTCGCACTCGACCTCGTCGGCCAGGCGCGTATGTTGTTGAGCTATGCGGCCGAACTCGAAGGCGCGGGACGCAGCGAAGACGATCTCGCGTTTCTGCGTGATGGCATGGACTTCCGCAATCTGCTGCTGGCAGAACTGCCAAATCGTGATTTCGCTTTCACGATGGTGCGCCAGTGCCTGTTCGATTTGTATCAATGCGGCCTGTACGGAGAGCTGGAACGTTGCGGCGATCCGCGGCTTGCGCAAATCGCGGCCAAGGCATCCAAGGAAAGTCGCTACCATTTGCAGCACAGTGCCGGCTGGCTGGTGCGGCTGGGCGATGGCACTGCCGAGAGCCACGACCGAGTGCAGGATGCACTTGAGCGAATCTGGCGTTACACCGGAGAATTGTTTGAATCCGATGATGTCGAGAAGGCGCTGGTCGCTGAGGGTATTGCGGTTGACCCGCAATTGCTTCGCGCTGACTGGGACACTCAGCTCGACCGGATTCTTCGCGAAGCGACGCTGACCCGGCCGAGCGACGATGGCATGGCAAGTGGCGGCCGCCACGGCCGTCACACCGAACATCTTGGCTACATGCTGGCAGAGATGCAGTTCCTCCAACGCGCCTACCCGGGCGCGGCCTGGTAGCGCGCCCGCAATGACCCAGACACAGACCAGCGCATCCGTGACCAGGAAGATCTGGCGGTTGTTGCAGGCGGTGCCGGACCCGGAAATCCCGATCATCAGTATTGTCGATCTCGGTATCGTTCGCGACGTCACCGATGAGGGGCATGCGGTGGTGGCCATTACGCCCACCTATTCCGGCTGTCCGGCTACCGAGATGATCGAACAGTCGGTTCGTGAGGCTCTTGACGCAGCGGGGTATGGGGATGCAGAAATCCGCACGGTAATCAGTCCGCCATGGACGACAGACTGGATCAGCGACGACGGGCGGCGAAAACTGCGTGAATACGGAATTGCGCCGCCGGCGGAGGGCGCGGCTGGCGGCCGTGGTCTGTTTGGGGGTAGTGGTCTCGCGATCGCGTGCCCACGCTGCGCTTCGACAGAGACTCGTCGCGTCAGTGAGTTCGGTTCCACGCCTTGCAAGGCGCATTACCAATGCCGCACCTGTGCCGAACCCTTTGATTATTTCAAGTGTCTGTAGGCCGTCATGCTTAAATTTCATGAACTCGAAATCGCCGATGTACAGCGCGAAACCGATCATGCGGTGTGTATCCGTTTCATCGTTCCTGACGCGTTGCGAGAGGAGTTTGCCTACCTGCCGGGGCAGCACATCACGCTGGAGGCGGAAATTGATGGCATGCGAGTTCGGCGGCCTTATTCGATCTGCAGCAGCGTTGATGACAACAGTTTGCGGGTGGGTATAAAACGCCATCCGGACGGGCGTTTCTCCGGGTTCGCCAATAGCGAGCTGAAAAAAGGGCTGCGGCTGCGGGTGATGACACCGACCGGTCATTTCGTCGCCCAACCCGAGCCTCCGTCTGCGCGCACGCATGTCGCGTTTGCAGCGGGCAGCGGCATCACTCCGGTTTTCTCGATCGTCAAGACCTTGTTACAGCGTGAGCCGGAGAGCCAGGTCGTGTTGTTCTATGGCAATCGCACTGCCGAGGAGGTCATGTTCCGGCGTGAGCTCGCCGACCTCAAGGACAGCTATCTCGAGCGTTTTGCGTTGTATCACGTGCTGAGCGGCGAGGCCCAGGATGTCGAATTGCTGAACGGGCGGATTGACGCTGAGCAGTGCCGTCTGCTGTTAGAGGGTTTTTGCGACGCGGGCCGGGTCGACAACTGGTATGTCTGCGGCCCTGGCAGCATGATTGACGACGTTCGCGCGGCACTGGCCGGGCTTGACGTGGCGGAGGAGCGTGTTCACTTCGAGAGATTTCGCAGCGCCAAGGCGAAGCCGGCGGTTAAGCGACCGGCGCCGGCAAGCGACTCCGCCACCGCACTGGTCACCGCGATTGTAGATGGCCGGCGTCAGCAATTTCCGATAGCCGCAAGCGGCGAGACGGTGCTGGAGGCCGGTCTTCGCCACGGTCTCGAATTGCCGTTCTCATGCAAGGGTGGCGTGTGTGCTACCTGCCGGGCGCGGTTGGTCGAAGGCACGGTCGAAATGGATGTCAATTACGCCCTGGAGCCGTGGGAACTGGAAGCGGGTTTCGTGCTTACCTGCCAGGCGCGACCTGATGGCGGCGACATTATCGTCGACTATGACCAGGTCTGAGGCCGCCGGGTCAGAGCGGGTGCGGCAGAGGCAACGCCGTCGTATATTTTTTGCGTCGCAGGACGAAGCCGGTGTTCACCGCGCGTACCGACGGCAGGCGTAACATTTTCTCCGATAAGAAGTGCTCGTAGCTTGCCATGTCCGCGGTGATTACCTTCAGCATGTAATCGTGCTCACCGCTGGTCATGTAGCACTCAAGGACTTCGGGTGCACGACCGACGGCGGCGTCGAACTCCTCGACCGATTCCGGATGATGATCGGTAAGCGATACGTGGGCGAATGCGATCACCGCGAGATTCAGTTTCTCGGGGGCCAGCAGGGCCACGTAGCGCTCAATCATGCCCTCGTCTTCGAGCGTGCGCACCCGGCGCCAGCACGGCGACGGCGAGAGCGCGACTTTTGCGGCCAGGTCGCGATTCGAGATGCGCCCGTTGGACTGCAGGATTTCCAGGATTTCCACATCGGGACGACTGAGTATCATTGTCATAGCAATTTATTTCTCTAAATATCAATAAATAGGAAATTATATTGCTTAAGTATAGCTTGATACCGTGAAGAAAGGCACAATGTGCCCGCTCTGCCGGTATAGGATTTGTCGATACTAAAAATTCCGGGGAGCGCAGCATGGCGACCGCCAGCGATTTTGGTCGATTACAGACTTCTGATAACGCGGCGGCCACCGCCATAGACTGGCGCCAGGTCGCCTATAAATGCCTGCTTTCCCGGGCAGTTGACAAGCTCGAAGAAGAGCGACTGCTAAAAGAGAAGAAGATCCTCTACCAGTTCTCCGCACGCGGGCACGAACTGGGTCAGGTGTTGCTGGGTCAGTTACTCAAACACCCGCATGATGCCGCGAGCGGCTACTACCGATCGCGCCCGTTTATGCTGTCGCTGGGCCTGGCGTTGGACGACGCGATCGCCGCGCCGATGATGCGCTCCGGTTCGTTCAGTGACGGTCGTGACATCGGCGTCGTCTTCAACATGCCGGGTAGTGACGCGGCAACGGTTCTGCCGATGAGCGGTGGGGTCGGCGCCCAGTACACGCCTGTGGCCGGCTGGGCGCAATCGATTTGTTACCACCGTGATACGTTGCAACAGGATGCGTGGCAGGGTGCAATTGCGGTTGCATTGGGCGGCGATGCATCGGTGGCGACCAATGGTTTCTGGTCGGCGCTGACTATTGCAACGACGTTGCAGTTACCGATGTTGTTTTTCATCGAGGACAATGGTTACGGCATCTCGGTGACGTCCGATATGCAAACCCCGGGGCGCAATATTGCCGCTAATCTGGGTTCCTTTGCCGGGCTGGCCATTTTTGACGGCGACGGTACCGAGGCGTGTGACGCCGCTAACGCGATTGCCAATGCCATGGGGCAGATACGTGGCGGCGGTGGGCCGGCGCTGGTGCGGCTGACGGTGCCGCGTCTGTGCGGTCATTCTGGCCAGGATACCCAGGCCTACAAGAGCGAGGAGCAAATCGCCGCGGAGCGTGCGCGCGACCCGCTGCCGAAGCTGCGCCGTTTCCTCGTGCCGAATTCGCTGACCGCGACAGAGTGGCGCGATCTTGAAAATCGCGCGATGGCGGATGTCGAGACTGCGCTAGAGTCGGCGCTCGCCAGGCCGTTGCCGGATCCGGCCGCTATCACCCGGTTCGTGTTCAGCGAGCGTGACGATCAAGGCGATATAGTTATGCAGCAACAAGGCGGGCTGGGACCGTCTGAGCATGATTTCGGTCCCTCGACGACCGAGGTTCTGGCCGAGCCTGGGCGGATAAATCTGGTTACCGCGGTGCGCCGCACGCTCGACACTGAATTGGCGCGCAACAGCCGGATGTTGGTTTTTGGCGAAGATGTTGCGGCGAAGGGCGGCGTGCATGCGGTTACGCTCGGTCTCGCTGAGACGCACGGTTCGAACCGGGTATTCGACACCAGCCTGTCGGAGGAGGGGATCATCGGGCGCTCACTGGGGATGGCTGCGGCCGGCCTGCTGCCCGTTCCTGAATTGCAGTTTCGCAAGTACGCAGACCCGGCCGAGGAGCAGCTTAACGACTGTGGCACGATGCGCTGGCGAACCGCCAACCGCTTCGCGGCGCCGATGGTTGTGCGTGTCGCCGGTGGCTTTTTCAAGTGCGGCGATCCGTGGCACAGCCAGAGCAATGAGGTGAAATGGGTTCACGCGACGGGATGGCAGGTGGCGATGCCGTCCAATGCCGAGGATGCGGTCGGCCTGTTGCGATATGCCTTGCGCGATAACAATCCCACCATTTTCTTCGAACATCGCAACCTGCTCGACCTTGCCTGGGCGCGGCGGCCGTACCCGGGTGACGATTACATCGTGCCTTTCGGTGAGGCGTCGATGCTGCGTCACGGCAGTGAAATTTCGGTGATTACCTGGGGTGCGATGGTGCCTCGTTGCGAGGCTGCGCTGCAGCGGGTGGAGGCCGACGCCGAGTTGATCGACCTGCGTACATTGAGTCCATGGGACGAGCAGGCGGTACTGGAGTCGGTATCCAGAACGCGGCGCTGCCTGATCGTTCATGAAGACACGCTCACCGCAGGGTTCGGCGCTGAAATCGCGGCGCGGGTGGCGGACGAATGTTTCTTCGATCTCGACGCTCCGGTGCGCAGGCTTGCCGTGGCCGATGTACCAAGTCCGCACAGTCCGGTGTTGCTCGATGCGGTGGTGCCGGGTGAAGAAGAAATCGCCGCGGCCATTACCGCGCTGTGCCGGGTCTGATTGGTGACCGCTTTGATTGACGTCCGCCTCGATGCGGACAGCCTGGAGGGCACTCAGTCGGTTCTGTCGGGGTGGCTCAAACAGCAAGGCGACCAGGTCCGCGCGCACGAGCCGATCGCCGAACTCGAAACCGACAAAGTCGTGGTGGAGCTCTCTGCACCGGCCGACGGCGTGCTGGTCGAGTTGTTGAAGGAAACCGGCCAGGAAGTGTTGCCTGACGAGGTGGTGGCACGGATCAGGGTGGGAGCGTCGCCGCAGGACCCGGCGGCAATGGAAGACAGCGCTGCCGCGCCGGTTGACTCCGCTACCGCGGCTGCGCCGGCGCAGCGTGCAAGGCTAAGCCCGGCTGTACGCCGTATGCTCAAACAGCACGAACTCGATGTCTCTGTCTTGAGTGGAACGGGGCGCGATGGCCGGGTAACCGCGCGCGATGTTGAGCGTTACCTTGCGTCGCGCAAGACGGCGACAGAACCCGCTGCCGCGCGCGCCGCGACCGCAGGCAAGAGTCAGCGTATTCCGCACGACAACATGCGTGTGTCGATCGCGCGGCATATGGTTGAGAGTCTGCTGCACACGGCGCCGCATGTGACGGCTGTTTTCGAAGCGGATATGAGTGCGGTGATGAACCATCGTCGTGCGCACAAAGCGGAATTTGCTGCCCGCGGAGCATCGCTGACGGTGACCGCTTATCTGCTCGAAGCCGCCGCAAAGGCGCTGGCAACGGTTCCCGAGGTTAACAGTCGCTGGCACGAGGACGCGCTCGAGCTGTTTGATGACATCAATATCGGCATTGGCACCGCGCTCGATGACAAGGGCCTGATCGTACCGGTGTTGCGGCGCGTTCAGGATCTGGATCTGTTCGATATCTCGGCGGGGCTGGATCTTCTAACCCGCAAGGCGCGCGATAATGCATTGGTGCCTGACGACGTGCGTGGCGGAACGTTTACGATCTCAAACCACGGTGTCAGTGGCAGTCTGATCGCGACGCCGGTCATCATCAATCAGCCGCAGAGCGCGATTCTTGGGGTTGGCAAAATTACCAAGCGTGTGGTCGTTCGTGAGTTGGATGACGACGACGTGATGCAGGTCCGGCCTATGTGCTATATCAGTCTGACGATCGATCATCGTGTCCTGGATGCCTATCAGACCAACCGCTTCCTCAGCGTGCTTGTTGAAAGACTAGAGACATATAAATAGTTAATAAACAATCCATTAATATATTAATTAAAAGTGAATTCTATGCCTATCGTTGCGCCCAATCCGCACGTTCTCGAGATCGTTCCGTATATCGCCGGTGAGGCAAAGCTGCCCGGATTCGAGCATCCCGCCAAGCTGTCCTCAAACGAGTCCCCATTGGGTCCGAGCCCGGCCGCCCTCGACGCCTATGCGAAGGCAGGCGCGGAGCTCGAACGATACCCGGACGGGGCCGCAATCGAGCTGCGCGAGACCCTGGCCCGGACGCATGGTCTCGCCAGCGACCAGGTGGTGTGTGGCACTGGCTCGGAACAGCTGATTGACGGGTTGTGCCGGGCGTACGCGGGACCCGGTGACGAGGTGGTATTCACCGAGCATGCCTTCATCATGTATCACGTCGCCACGCTGGCCTGTGGAGCCACGCCCGTTCGGGTCCCGGAGGTCGAATACACGGCAGACGTTGACGCGATGCTGGCGGCCGTGACGCCGCGAACCCGAATCGTGTTCATCGCCAACCCCAACAACCCGACCGGAACGGTAATCGATCGTGCCGCGTTGCGTCGTCTGCGTGAGGGCCTGCCGCAGAATGTGCTACTGGTCGTGGACGCGGCGTATTGCGAATACATCGACGCGCCGGACTACAGTTTCGGCGCTGAAATGGTCGCGGCCGAGGACGGCAACACGGTAGTGCTGCATACCTTTTCGAAAATCTACGGTCTCGCTGCTTTGCGGGTTGGCTGGGCGCGCTGCCCGCGAGAGGTTGCGATGGTTTTGCATCGGGTGCGCGGAGTCTTCAATGTATCCGCGCCGGCACAATTGGCCGCGATTGCCGCGCTCGGTGATGTTGCCCATATCGATAAAGCGCGCGAGCACAATGACCGCTGGTTGCCGTGGGTCAGCAACAAGATTGCGGCGCTGGGATTCAAGGTGACCCCCAGCAGCGGAAATTTCGTGCTCTTTCATTGCGCTGACGAGAGCGAGCGGCTCGCGCTGGATGGGGCCTTGCGCAAGGACGGGATCATTCTGCGACCGGTTGCCAACTATGGTCTGCCCGCAGCGCTGAGAGCCACGATCGGGCGGGAGGAAGAGAATCGGCGCATGGTCGACGTGCTGAAAACATTCTCTGCCCGGCGCTAGTATCGTTTTGGCTTATAAATGACATAGAGAAATAGACGTAACACACGGAAAATAAATGAATAAAGTACTGAGAAGCTATGCGTATGGTGAGTGGCATAGCGGCAATGGTGACGGTGTGTTGCTGCAAAGCGCGGTTGACGGCGAACCCCTCGCGAGGTCCAGTTCGGCGGGTCTCGATTTTGCCGCGATGCTCGATTTCGGACGCAGGACCGGCGGGCCCGCGCTGCGCAAAATGACCTTTCATCAGCGCGCACTAATGCTCAAAGCGCTGGCGAAGGCGCTCGGCGAATATAAGGACGAGTTCTACGCTTTGTCTACCCAAACCGGCGCAACGCCGGCCGATTCATGGATCGATATCGATGGCGGTATTGCAACGTTGTTCGTCTACTCGGGCAAGGGCAGGCGCGAAATGCCAAACGATACCGTCTACATCGATGGCAACCCGGAGATGATTTCGCGCGGCGGCAGTTTTACCGGGCAACATATCTGTGTTCCGCTCGAAGGCGTCGCGGTCCACATCAACGCATTTAACTTCCCGGTCTGGGGCATGCTCGAGAAGCTCGCTCCTGCGTTACTCGGGGGAATGCCGGCGATCGTAAAGCCGGCGACCAGCACCTCCTACCTTACCGAACTCGTGTTCCACCGCATGATCGAATCCGCTGTGCTGCCGCCGGGGGCAGTGCAGCTTGTGTGCGGCTCGACCGGGGATCTTTTCGATCACCTCGGTTGCCAGGACGTGATTGCATTCACAGGTTCGGCCTCGACCGCCACCAAACTGCGAACTCATCCGCGAGTGATTTCGGAGTCGGTACGTTTCACTGCCGAAACCGACTCTTTGAACTGTTCGATCCTCGGTCCGGATGCAACACCCGATACGCCGGAGTTTGATCTCTACATCAAGGAAGTCGTGCGCGAGATGACCAGTAAAGCCGGGCAGAAATGCACGGCCATACGTCGCGCGATCGTTCCCGATGCGCTTGCGGCTGAGGTTGTGACAGCACTGCAGAGCGCGTTGGCCAGGGTACGAACCGGCAATCCGGCCAGCAAGAATGTCGATATGGGAGCGCTGGCAAGCCTCGCGCAACGTGACGAGGTGCGGGAACGCGTCAGCGAACTGGCTGCCGCGGGAGAAATGGTGTTCGGTGCCCTCGACGGGTTCGAAGTCGCCGACGCCGATGCCCGGCTTGGCGCGTTTTTCGCGCCGGTTTTACTGCATTGTCAAAGTCCCGGTCCGGACCATCCGGTACACCGCGTCGAGGCCTTCGGCCCGGTCAGTTCGGTGATCACGTATGGCGATCTCGATGAGGCGATTGCGCTGGCCAGGTATGGTCAGGGCAGTCTGGCCGGTTCGGTTTTCACCCATGACACCGCAACCGCGCGCAAACTGGCGCTCGGTACCGCGGCCTGGCATGGCCGTCTCGTATTTATCAATCGCGATTGCGCGAGGGAATCGACCGGTCATGGATCGCCGCTGCCGCATCTGGTGCACGGTGGGCCCGGCCGGGCCGGCGGCGGCGAAGAGCTTGGCGGCATACGCGGCGTGCTCCACTACATGCAGCGCACGGCGTTACAGGGATCGCCGGATACGCTTGCCGCGATCGCCGGCAAGTGGATGCCGAAAGCCAGCCGCACCAAGAGCGAACGACATCCGTTCCGGCTGAATTTCGACGAACTGAGCCTTGGCGCCACGCTGTTCAGCAACGAGCGCGAAATGACGCTGACCGATATCGAGCATTTCGCCGAGTTCACCGGCGATACGTTCTACGCGCATATGGACGAGGAGGCGGCGGCCGCCAATCCGTTTTTCGACGGCCGCGTCGCGCACGGGTACTTCATTCTCTCGGCGGCGGCCGGTCTGTTCGTCGATCCAGATCCCGGCCCGGTGCTCGCCAATTACGGTCTGGATAATCTCCGTTTTGTCGAGCCCGTCTACCCCGGAGACCGGATCAAGGTCGCCCTGACCTGCAAGCAGAAAACCGCGCGCGAAGGAGAGGCGTACGGCGAGGTGCGGTGGGATGCCGAGGTTACCAACCAGGACGATGCGATTGTAGCCAACTATGACCTGCTGACGCTGGTGGCACGCGCCGGCGCCTGAGGTCGAATCGACTCGCGGCTCTGGTATCATTTGCGCCCCGCGGGGGCCGCCTGACCCGTTCCATCATTTCCAGGGACCGAACAACAATGAAATACGAACACATCAGCGAGCCCGCCGACGGCGCACTCATCACGCTGAATGAAGACGCCAGCCTGAACGTTCCGGATACGCCGATCATCCCCTTTATCGAGGGCGACGGAATCGGTATCGACGTCAGCCCGGTCATGCTGAAAGTGGTCGATGCCGCGATCAAGAGAGCCTACGGTGACAATCGCCGGATCGCGTGGATGCAGATCTACGCCGGTGAGAAATCGACCGAACTGTATGGCGAAAACCAATGGTTGCCGGAAGAGACCCTGCATGCACTGCGCAAGTATGTCGTCTCGATAAAAGGGCCTTTAACTACCCCGATTGGTGGCGGCATTCGCTCGCTCAACGTTTCGATTCGCCAGACCCTTGATCTGTACGCTTGTGTCCGCCCGATTCGCTATTTCACCGGTGTCTCGACGCCAATGAAAGATTCCGATTCGGTGGACATGGTGGTATTTCGCGAAAATACCGAAGACATTTACGCGGGCATCGAATGGCCGGCTGGATCGGAGCAGGTGAAAAAGCTCATCCATTTCATGCAGACCGAACTCGGCGTGCACAAATTCCGTTACCCGTCGAGTTCGGGTATTGGTATTAAGCCGGTTTCGCGCGAAGGTTCGGAACGCCTGATACGCAAAGCCCTGCAGTACGCCGTGGACAACGATCGCGAATCGGTGAGTATTGTTCACAAGGGCAACATCATGAAGTATACCGAGGGCGCGTTCCGCAACTGGGGTTACGAGGTAGCGCGCGAGGAATTTGGCGCCAGCGAAATTGACGCCGGTCCGTGGATGAGTTTTCGCCATCCGGGCAGCGGCCGCGAGATCGTCGTCAAGGACATCATTGCAGACAACTTTCTGCAGCAGATTCTGTTGAACCCGCAGGACTTCGATGTCATAGCGACGCTCAACCTGAATGGCGATTACATCTCGGATGCCCTGGCCGCACAGGTCGGTGGTATTGGTATCGCGCCCGGCGCGAACATCGGCGACGGACTCGCGGTCTTCGAGGCGACCCATGGAACTGCGCCGGGATTTGCAGGAAAAAATCGGGTCAATCCGGGTTCGCTGATTCTGTCCGGCGAGATGATGCTGCGCTATATCGGCTGGACCGAAGCGGCCGATCTGATCGTCAAGGGAATCTCCAATACGATCGATGCGAAAGAACTAACCTACGATCTCGCCCGCCTGCAGGAGGCGATCAAGAAACCGGGTGCCCATCCGCCGGGTCAGCAGGGCGTGGAGCAGGATCTGCAGCGGTTGATTCCGGGTGCAACGCTGATGACATGTTCCGGATTCGGCGACGCATTGATCCGTCATATGGATGACTGACAGCGCCCGTTCCGTATCCGCCAGCAACGGCGAGGCTGCGGCGGACGCGCCCTACTTCGACGTCAACTGTCGCCGCTGCGAGCGCCTGGCCGGCTTTCTCGATGAGGTGGCGCAGCGATACCCCGAGTATCACGCACGCCCGGTAGCGCCATTTGGCCCGGCCGATGCACGATTGCTGGTGGTCGGCCTGGCGCCGGGAATGCATGGCGCCAATGCCACCGGGCGTCCCTTTACCGGCGATTTCGCCGGGGTTCTGCTCTATCAGACTCTCTACGCCTTCGGGTTTGCTTCGCTACCGGACTCGCGCCATGCCGGCGACGGTCTCGAACTTATCGACTGCCGCATCACCAATGCGGTTAAATGCCTGCCGCCACAGAACAAGCCGGTGGGCGCCGAGATCAACGCCTGCAACGATTTTCTCGCACGCGAGCTCGCGACTCTTGCTCCCGGTGCGGTCATCGTGGCCCTGGGCGGCATCGCGCATCGCGCTGTCGTCAGGGCGCTCGGTCTCAGGCAAAAGGACTTTGGGTTTGGCCATGCCCGCGAGCACTCACTGCCGGATAAGCGCACGATGCTGGATTCTTACCACTGCAGCCGTTACAACACGCAGACCAGGCGGCTGACCGACGTGATGTTTCATGCCGTTTTCGAGCAGGCGCGTAGAATGCTGGACAGTGGCCGCTAACGGAGTGTGGCGGTGGCGCGCGATGTTGCAGACACAAGCGGTGGTTTCGATGTCAGGGCATTCCTGCGCGACCTGACAGCGCGTCCGGGCGTCTACCGTATGCTCAATGCCGATTCCGAAGTGATCTATGTCGGCAAGGCGAGCAATCTGAAAAAGCGCGTGGCGAGCTATTTTCGCGAGCGTCACGGGTCGGCCAAGACCGCGGCGATGATGAAACAAGTGGCACGGGTCGAGGTGACGATTACCAGCACTGAGGCCGAAGCGCTGCTGCTCGAATACAATCAGATAAAACAGCTCAAGCCGCGTTTCAACATCCTGTTGCGTGACGACAAGAGTTTTCCATACCTGCATATCGGCAGCGATCACGAATTCCCGCGCCTGAGCTTCTATCGCGGGTCGACCCGGAAACCCGGTCGATTTTTCGGTCCGTACCCGTCCGCGAATGCGGTGCGTGAGACCCTGAACCTGTTACAAAAGCTGTTTCGCATCCGACCGTGCGAAGACAGTTTCTTTGCCAATCGCAGCCGGCCGTGCCTGCAATACCAGATCGAGCGCTGTTCGGCACCGTGTGTCGGGTTGATCGGCAAGGAAGACTACGCCGCCGATATCGACGATGCGGTTAAATTCCTGGAGGGCAAGAACAAGCAGATTGTCAATCGCCTTGGCGCGAGAATGGAGGCAGCGGCGGAACAGCTTGAGTTTGAAGCTGCCGCGCGTTATCGCGATCAAATCGCCGCACTCAAGCGGGTGGATCAACGCCAGTATGTATCGGGCTCCGGTGGCGACAGCGATGTGCTGGCGATCTCGATTGACGGCGCCCTTTATTGTGTCGCGGTGATGTTTGTCCGCGGCGGGCGCAGTCTCGGTTCGCGTTCGTATTTCCCCAAAGCGGCACCGGGCGCTGCTGCGGGCGAAGTACTGGGCGCATTCATCAGTCAGTTTTATATTCGCCGCGATCTCCCTGCAGAGATAATCACCAGCGATGCCGTGGACGATGCCGGGTTGCTCGAGAAATTGCTCAGTGAGCGGGCCGGCCGCAGGCTGAGGATTCGCCAGCGTGTGCGTGGGGAGCGGGCGCATTGGCTAGAGATGGCGCGAACCAATGCCGCGTATGGCATCGAGTCGCGGCGCAACGAACGCACCAGCGTTGCCGAACAACTCGACCAGCTCAAAGAGGCACTGGGGATGGAGCAACGGCCCGAGCGCCTGGAGTGCTTCGACATCAGCCATAGCCATGGCGAGGCCACGGTAGCGTCATGCGTGGTTTTCGGCGCTGAGGGTCCGCTGAAGAGTGAGTATCGGCGCTTCAACATTAAGGGTTTGACCCCGGGGGACGATTATGGCGCCATGCGTCAGGCCCTGACCCGCCGCTATACCCGGCTGAAAAAGGGCGAGGCGCTCTTACCCGACTTGCTGCTCGTGGACGGCGGCAAAGGTCAGCTCGGCGAGGCCGCCGCGGTACTGGAAGAGCTGCAGATCGACGATGTCGAACTGGTCGCGGTGGCAAAAGGACCGTCGCGCCGGGCGGGCGCCGAGCAGTTGTTCTTGAGGGGCCAGAAGCGCCCATCTATACTGCCGAAAGATTCGCGGGCTCTGCATTTGATCCAGCGCATTCGCGACGAAGCGCACAGATTTGCAATCGGCGGACATAGAGTACAACGTGCCCGCAGTCGCAACAGCTCGGTGCTGGAGTCGATAGCGGGCCTGGGGCCCAAAAAGCGAAAGGAATTGCTCAAACAATTTGGTGGCCTGCAGGGCGTGACGCAGGCTGGCATTGACGACCTGGTCGAAGTACGCGGTATCAGCCGCAAGCTGGCCGGCTTGATTTACGAAACTCTGCACCCGGAATCCTGACATCGTGAGTGTTGCCTTCAATATCCCGAATACCCTGACCTGGTTCAGGATCGCCTGTATCCCGCTGGTGGTGCTGGTTTATTACCTGCCATACGCGTGGGCCCAGCCGGCTGCTGCCTGGATTTTCGGCGCGGCGGCAATTACCGATGGCCTCGACGGCTATCTGGCGCGAAAGCTCAACCAGATGTCCAAATTCGGCGCGTTCCTCGACCCGGTGGCGGACAAGGTCATCGTCGCGGTAGCGCTGCTGCTGGTGACCCATACCGACGAACGGATCATCGTGTTGCTGGTCGCAGCGATCATCATCGGGCGCGAGATTACGATATCGGCGCTACGTGAATGGATGGCCGGTATCGGCGAACAGGGCAAGGTTGCAGTCATAGATGTGGCCAAATACAAGACCCTGGCGCAAATGTTCGGTGTCGCCTTCATGCTCCACGGTAAAGGTAACCCTCTGTTTGTCATACCCGTTTATGAATTCGGCCTGTGGTTGCTGGTGATTGCTGCCGGACTCACGCTGTGGTCGATGTTCGTCTATCTGAAAGCAGCCTGGCCGCAGTTCACGGCCGAAGAGTAGGGTGGTTGACAGGGCTGGCGCGCCGAATACAATACGCAGTCTTGTCTATGCGGCGGGATTAGCTCAGTTGGTAGAGCGACACGTTGCCAACGTGTAGGTCGCCAGTTCGAATCTGGTATCCCGCTCCAGAATTTCGAGATAAGCCAGAAAGCCCACGGTCTCCGGAGCGTGGGCTTTTTCTCTGCATCCCGGGATGATCACGCCTGCCGCAGCGGTCGCTGTGCGCGGCCCGTCGCCGTGTTTCCTGTCCTGCGCCGGGTATCTGGGGTATTCTGAAACAGTCTTTCCAAGACGGTCTCGCACCCCGTGGGCCCGCCAGACGGCCACGGATGGTTGCATATGCACAAACACCCACCTGAATACACCTTCGCCGAGGAACTCGCCCACGCCATTACCCATGGCGCCGGCGTCATCCTGAGCATCGCGGGTCTGAGCTGGATGCTGTACCTGTCCATCGATGCGGGCGATCCATGGCGGATTGCTGCGAGTATCATTTACGGATTCAGTCTGATCTCGCTGTTTCTGGCGTCGACGCTGTATCACGCCTGGCCGGTTTCGCCGCGCAAGCGGTTCTTGAAAATGCTCGATCACTGCGCGATTTATGTGCTGATCGCGGGTTCATACACCCCATTCATGCTGGTTGCGACAAGGGACAGCGGCAGCTGGTGGCTGTTCGGCACGATTTGGGCACTCGCAACCGCGGGCATTCTGACGAAGCTGTGGTTTCGCCATCGTTATCCGAAGATCTCGCTGGCGAGTTACCTCGGGCTGGGTTGGCTGGCTGTGATTGCGGCGCCGCAGATCGCCGCCGCAATTGGCCCGACCGGCATGGCATGGGTTGTGGCCGGCGGCTTGAGTTACACGTTGGGCGCGGTGTTCTATGCAGCAAAGAAACTACCCTTCAATCATGCGATCTGGCACCTGTTCGTATTGGCGGGCGGGATTTGCCACTTCGTTGCCGTGGCCGAGTACGTGTTGCCGGTGACGCGGGCGGTGACAGCCAGCAACTGACGTTTCTGGCCAGGCAACGGCGGTTTGCCGGCGTTACCCATGAAGCCATCACCCGCACAGCCTGGATTGCCTGGCGAGCGAGTCTGACCGCCTCGGCCCGGACTTCAAATCAGCGGGGACGCAGCGCCCTTTGATGGCCATTCATCAACGATCGCCGGGACCTGCGCTGCCGTCGATTGCGCCGCGTGAAAGCCTTATAACCAGCGGTGCCACCACGGCAGCGGAGAGTATCGGCAACATCGCAGCGACATTGTCCGGATTTTTCATCGCGACGATTGCGCTGGCCAGCGCCAGCGCACCAGCCATTAACACGGCGAGGCGCATCATGCCGCCGACCCGGCTGTCGCAATAGGCTCCAACGGCGATTATCGTCAGGCTCATCAGCACCGGTGCGAGCATTGAGGCCGCGAATGTGACCGGCATATTCGCCGCGATAATCGTCGTGGCAAGGATAGCCGCAGCTAGAACCAGGCTGTAACCAATTACTCTGTTCTGCATAAAAATCTCACTTGGATATAAAAATACCTGTTCGGCGCATTGCCGTGCCGGGACGCCTTGTTGTCGAACCGTCACTGCCACGTTCACATGTGTTGTCTCGGGCTGCTCCTGAGTTGTCACTTTACAACCCAACGACCTCCGCATTTTGATCTGGAATCGCTTGGCAAAATGTCTTTGCTGCAAAGTGTATACCGTGCGGGTGTCCGGTCGCGAACAGGGCCCGGAACATGCGACGACTTCACGCGTCTGCGTCGATGACCACTGCCAGCGCACACTTGAACCCGGCGATCAGCAGCAGTTGCTATGACTGCCCATAGTGGTCTTTCGCAATACGAACATATTTGCCATCGTTGTGTTCCCCAAACACATCGATGCTGTCGGTAGTGGGGCCAGCATCGGCGGCACAGCTCGCGGTTACATTACTGGCATTTTGCCGAGGTCGCGGTTTGGATCGTTCCCGATTTCCGGCCGCGATACGGCAGCGCCGGTTGCAGGGCAGCGTTCGGCGAGAGAGTCCGGGTGACGGCCGCGGCAGCAGAAACGCCCTGCGCGGCGCGCCGGTGTCGTGCAGGCAGCAGCGGTAACTCAATGGAGCCGGTACGGCAGCGGGCCGGCTTATCAGGTCCGGGCGATGTCAGGGTGGGGTCTTGCGTAGCGGGCGCAGTGCAGCGGGCGTGGCGGCCATGCCGAAACTCCGTTTATGAGCGGACATTGCCGCAGCGACCGGGTTGAAAACTGGTTGAAGCTTTAACTAATATGATTTATGCTTCAACGATATTTCATTCGCCGGAACGCCAACAATGCAGAGAACCCCACGAACAAAGCTGGAGGCCACATCATGGTTTGCCGTTGTGCGGGCGTACCAGGAGTGCAACCGGCGTTATGCTCAGCTTCTGAAGCGCTTTGATCTGACGATTCCACAGTTCGACGTGTTAAACGCGGTACGGCAGCTTGGTGCGCAAGCGACGCCAAGGGCGATCGCCGACGAACTGGTCGTTACCCGCGGCAACATCACCGGGGTACTACATCGACTGCAGGAGCGCTCCCTGCTGCTAACCCGGCACCATGCACATGATGGCCGATCGTTCGTCTGCACCCTCACATCCACCGGCATCTCTCTACTGCAGGAAGCCCGGCTTGCTGCCGCGACTTTCGTCAAGTGCCAGCTTGCGCCATTCGACGACCGCGAACTGCAGGAGACCGAGACCCAAATGAAGCGAATGCGTCAGCATCTCCGGACCATCGACCCGGACGAAATTATCGGCGAGATATCAAAGCGCAAGCGCGCCGCAGGCATGGAGGCCGCAGAACGATGAGCAATAGAACAGATTCGCTTAGCCCGCCGCGGCGCAGTGCGATCGTGTGGGAGACACGCACGGCAATGGAACTGGCAAGAATGGTGGTGCCACTGCTAAGCGCGAGGCGACTACCGCTGTCTGAGCGGGCAGGCGCGCATGTCGTCGTTGTGCCGGGGTTCGGTGCGAGTGATCGTTCTACCGCACCTTTACGCCACTATCTGGAACGGCGCGGGTTCCGCACGGAAGGCTGGGGTCTTGGCAAGAACATGGCCGGCGTCAACCTGCCGCACGATCTCGACGACCTGTCCGATGGATGGGTATTTACGCCGAAGGCAGACTATCGCGGCGAGGGTTCGGTGCCGTATTTGTGCGACCGCCTGATGGAGCGCATGCGCGAGCGTTACGCAGAGGTCGGCCGGCCGATCGCGCTGGTTGGCTGGAGTCTCGGCGGTTATCTTGCACGCGAGGCCGCGCGTGATCTTCCCGATATCGTCGACCGCGTCATCACGATGGGTTCGCCGACGGTTGGTGGGCCCAAATACACGGCTGCAGCCGGGTTTTTTCGCAAGCGCGGCATGGACCTCGACTGGATCGAGGAGGGCATCGAAAAACGGGAGGCGCGCCGAATTCGCCAGCCGATCACTGCGATCTATAGCAAAAGCGACGCGATTGTTAGCTGGGAGGCTGCGATCGATCACTACAGTGGCAACGTGCGCCACATCGAGGTCGACGCGCCGCACCTTGGTATGGGATTTAATCCTACCGTCTGGTCACACGTTGTCGCAGCGCTGGAGGAGGAGGCCGGTTAGGCCGGAGAGAGTGGTCTTTCCCGCGGTTGGCGTCACTATTCTTCTACAAGGAAAACGGCTTCCTTTGTGGTGATGACTTCGCCGAATTCGTCCTGCAGGTTCGCGGCGGTCACCCGCGCGATCTCTGCGGCTGGCAGCATCGCACCGTCGAGGGCGTGCCGGTCATGGGTAAAAGTGGCGTCGAGCACGAAGTACACGTTGTAGCCGAGATTGGCGCCCATCCGTGCGGTGGTCTCGCAGCAATGGTTGGTAGTGATGCCACAGATCGCGATGTCGCGGATTTGCCGCTGCTGTAACCAGGCATGGAGGTCCGGCTCGCCGTAGAACGCGGAATTCACCGATTTGGCGACCAGTAAATCGGGGGTGCCGGTCAGGCACGGCTGCAAGGCATTGCCGGGTGTACCGGGGCGCAGTGGCGAGTCAGGTTCCGTGGAGTCATGGCGCACGAAGACGACGGGTTGGTCGTGCTCGCGCCAGGCCTCAAGCAATGTCGCGATATTGGATTCGCAAGCCGGGTTGTTGCGCTGGCCCCAGTGCACGGCGTCGGCAAAGCCACGCTGAACATCGACGACGATCAGGGCAAACGGCGCGAGGATAGCGTGACTCACGCGCCTATTTCAGCGGACCGGGTCCCATGCCATCTGATCGATTGGCGGACCGGTTGCAGGGTAGACGGGGCGCATCTCATGATTCGGGCCGTGCAGCCGTTGCTGCCGATAGACCCAGCCTGGACTGCGGGGGGGCACCTAGTCATCCGCTTTGCTGCAATAGGCTGCAAATGCTTCAGGCGTATTGTCGAATTCGTGCTTTTCAGCCAGTTCCCATGGACGCTCGCATTGGTTCGTGCGCGCGCACCAGGAATACCCGGCCGACTTGATGCAGCCATGCGTGTCGCGATCGGCGCCCATCACTTTTTGATCCCCCTCCGAATCGGCCCCAGTCCCGCCAGGTTGCTGCGGACCGCAGCCGGCCAGAAAACAGGCAACCAGCAGGCACGAAATTCCGAGGTGTTTCATCGCCTGATCGCGTTCGACAGGTTTCTAAACTGTGTCATGCTTTCTCCAGTACGCATTCTGACACCGGGTGCAACTGGCGTAATCAAGCGGCACAACTGGACGCGGGGAAATTCGAGTTGCGCCGGCAAGACCGGAGTCGCCGCGAAATTCCGATACCGCAGACGCAATAACGTTTCCTCCAGCCTGGCTGCTCAGTTGGACCGTGGTATCTCTGCTGCCACGGTCTCGTTGCCAAGCGGGTCAGGTCCGAATCTGTTTGCGCCCTGGGTGCCGCGAATGAAGCCACACATTATCAGCACCACAAACCCGCCAATAAATGGCACCAGGTTGATCAGTAGCCACCATGCTGAACGATCCATGTCATGCCAGCGCTTGGCCTGAATGGCGATAGCCGGCCATATCGACATCAGAGAGACTAATATTGTTGCGCCACTCAAGTTATCTGTTTCAATATCGCCCGTCATAATTTCGACGACCATCAGCACGGCGAGCATGACGAGCAGGAACATCCAGTACGGCTTTCTGCTGATGCGGCCGCTAATGGAAAACAAAAACCAACTCCAGTTCATCGCTATCCCTTCTGGTTTGTGTCGCACAGCCGCCAGTGCTGCAGGTTTCTTTGCGGCAGACGGAACGTGGCTGATATTAGCACAGTGCAAACTGCCCTTTTACCATAGTGACGGGGCGCCATTTTCAGCGGCAAATTTGGATTGTTGATGATGCATTGGAGCAGCGTGGCGAAAACTCGAGGTTGCTCGAGGGCCACTGATCCATACCCCTGGAAAAAATATCCAGAGACCGGCCGGGAAGTTACTCCGTTCGCTGCCTGCTCAGGAATCGTAGGGCAACGAGTCCGGCTGACAATTGACGTAATCGGGCAACGGATCTTCGCGGAAGCGGACCGCCGGAATCTCAGTCACGTTTTCAATAACGGCTTTGCAGATTCGGTGCATCCCGTCCATAACCCGGCCGTCCTGGTCGAGGATAACCGGGAAGGAAAGATCGCAGGCCTCGATCAGCCGGAGATGTTCGATGATGCTATGGGGCGACGGGACATTCTCGCCGCTGTCGAACCAGTGGTTCTGGTGCAATTCGGCAATGTCGGCGGGCCGAATCATTTGCACTGGCAGGTTCCGGGAGAGCCGCACAAGTCGTCTGACATCCCAGGCGTCCAGACCGTGCCGGGTTCGCCGGAAATGGTATTGCGGGCGAATTTTCGTCATGGAATATGCCACGCAGCAGGTTACGGCGATTCTGCTTTAGTGCCCGCGCCTGATCAAGCATGTATCGCGCGGCGCTCAACCCCTGTCCTGGTCGATCGGCGCGGTCCTTTTTCGATTATCCGATGCATTGGCAAACGCTGCTTGTCCCATTACGCCGCTGCTGAGATCGGCCATCGTATGCAGCAGCATCGGCGCCCATAGCGCACCGCCCAGCAGGTACAGGCCAGCGAGCAGCAGCCCTATCAGACCCGCCCGGATCACCGCCTGGTAACCGTGCATCCAGTGAGCCAGAGCGAACAGGACCGAACTGATCGCGACGGCCACGGGCAGCGAGACAGCCTGCGACAAGTACCAGAGCAGGAAGCCGCGATAGAAAAGCTCTTCACCGATGCCGGCGGAAATTGCCACGCCACGGAATAGTCTCGCATCCTGCGCATCGCGCGGCAGATACTCCCTGACTGACTCCAGGGACTCGCGCGCCGCCTTTTGCATGCCTGGGTCACGAGCCACTGCGATGGCCTGGGCAAATAAAAACCCGCCTGCGATCGCGGCGATGACCAGCGCTGACAAATGCCGGAATGTGAAGTCGAAAGAAAGTCCCAGACCGGAGAGGGCCCGGTCGCCAACGACAAAAGCGAGGACCGCTGCCACGCCCATTGCACTGAGCCACGCGATCGTTTCCAGGTACTCGCTGCGGCGGACGGAGGGGTCACCGGCTAGCATCTGGGCACGGCGACGCAGGTAGGCGGGACCGGTGATCGCCGGGAAACCGATTGCAAATGTCAGGGCTACGATGTGATCGAGCAATCCGGATCTCCCCGCAGGACGTTATCTTGCTAACAACGGTTATCTTTAACGACGGCACCACTGGGTTTCGCAGGGGATACCGTCACGGTCGCCGTCCATTTTCGTCCCCGGACAGTGTTTGACGAAGAAAGTGGCCTCGGCGCACGACGTCATTTCAGAACAATGCGTACGGCCGTCACAGGTGAAGCGAATGGCTGGTGTTCCGGCAAATGGTTTTGTCTCATTGATCGCATCGGAGGCCGGTGATTGAATAATTGCCGTGTGTTCCGCGCGGCGAAAATAGCCGTTCCATGCAACCGCCGCAATCACAATAGTCATGATCAGGCGTTTCATGGTTCAACAGGATAAGCGATCAGGCGTTGCCGCCTGCCGCCATGCCGAACACGGCCGGCTGCGAAAGCCGTGGCCGAATCCGGCATATGCCCGGCGCAGTCCCACTGTCTCATTCGCCACTGTGTGTGAATCTCCCCGTTTCAATAAATGTGACTGCCTGGTCAATCGCGTCGGGTGCTTTCATGATAAACGGGTGCGAGTGAGGCAGCTCAATGAAGTCCGACATACCGATGATTTTCGTGCTCTCGACCGAGACCTTGCCGTCGTCCGGGTTGGGCAGGAACTGCGACAGGATCGGGTTGAAAGTCTTCGTGCCGGCAATAATGCCAACCGGGTAGTCAACCGGGCCAAGGCCAAGCGGCACGCTATTATCGTCGGTGCCGAGTTGCTCGCCGGCGGGGCCGTTGAGGATACCGAAACCGGGTACGCCTTTCAGGCTGTCCACGACCTGGCTGCCTCGGTTCGGCGGGGCGACCATGACCACCCGGCCGAGCCGCGCGATGTCGTTATATTCGAGATAGTAACGCACCAGAATCCCGCCAAGCGAATGGGTATAGAAATGGACCTTGCCGTCCTTCGGGCAGGCTGCGAGGCCTTCCCTGATTGCAATCGGCGCAAGTTCCTCGACCGGGTACTCGCGCGAGGGATAACCTACATTGACGACGGCGTAGCCGCGCTCGGCGAACACCGTTGCCGCTTTAGTCATTGAAGCGGAAGTGCGCGCGAGACCGTGCAGCAGGATCACGCAATCGGTGGCGCTGACTGGCGGCGCCGACACAAGCAGGGAGCACAACAGAATGGGTGCACAAAGGCGATTCATGAGTATGGCGGCGGCACACGCGGGTTGCGAGTTTACAACGCGGCGCCAAATCGGGTCGAAGGGCCTAGCGGCGGCGCCGGGGTTTTTTCGGTTGCGGACGAATGCGTGCGTAAATGAGTTCCTTCTGTTCTCCGTCGTCGTCGTGAAACGATGCCTCACCCTCGAGTTCGAAGCCAATTCGTTCCAGTAGACGAATCGAGCGTTCATTGCGTGCATCGGGCCGCGCCACGACCTTGTTGACCGCGCCAAACTGCATCGTGCGAGAAGTGATTTCCTCTACCGCCTCGGTCGCCAGACCCTGCCCCTGGTAGCGCGGATTTACTGTAAACCCGATTTCGGCACTGGTTCTCTCGCTGTCCACGCAGACTCCGACATCGCCGATTAGCTTCTGGCTCTCACGTATCGCGATGCCGAGTTGGAACCATTGATTGCAAACGAACATGAAGGCGGTACGCATTTGCGCGAGGAACGCGCGCGCGGCTTCGTCGTCCATGATTTTCCAGCCCTGGTAGCGGGCGACTTCCGGGTCGGTGCGGTAGGCCTGAAAATCACCGAGATCGTCGACGGTAAGCCGGCGCAGCGAGATACGTCGCCAGGACCACGGCAAAGGTAGCGGGAAGGGGCGCGCGTCAAGCAAAACAAATCGTCCTTCTGATTATGCGGTGAGTTGTCAGCGCCTCATTCTATGACAGCCGGTGTAGCCACCGGAACCCGGAGCGAAATCGGTGCGGCGACCGAGACGACAGACCCGAACAGAATTGGCCTCACACTGCGGGTCGCTGCCGCTGGCGATATCAGGCGCCAACCGCTTGCAGCTGGGTACGATACTGCCGCCAGCGATGCAGACTCGTCAGGGCATTGCTGCCGGAGTGGAAGAGTCCGGAGTCAGCGCTGGAATCGAAGGCCTGGAACCCGAGGAAATCGAGCAAGGCGGAAATAAACAGACGCGCCTCGGCGGCACCCCGCACGTGCATCGCGAATGCATCCACGACGTCGTCCTGACCAAGATTGAATTCGACGATAAAGGTGGGCTGCTGCAGATGACCCCAGGACGGGTCGGTAAAGTCTGCCGCGGGTTCGAATTCCACGATTCGCTCGATGATTTGGGCCCGCTTTCCGAGTGGGCGGGGGCGGAATGAACGCGGGATCTCCCGTGTGTGGGTCAGGCCGTATGGCAGGTCCTGCACAAATATGTCCCAAGTCACTGCTGTTCTCCGTATGTCGGGGGGAACCGGCCAGTATTGAGATCCTTCATCGAGGGGCTGCTGCCCGTCCAAACTTTCCTGTGCAATTCTGGCATCGGCCGTTACCAATGCGCTGAAAATACCATATAAAGAACAAAATGGAAGTATCTACACCATGAAGTGCGGAATTTTCCGGTTTACCCACAACTTGCCGTGGCATTAAAGATTGCTCACGCCAGGATTCGCCATAATTCAGTGTTTGGATGCCACGATTGGCCAGCGCAAGGACTCCTCACGCTGTTGCAATGGCGCCATGAACAAAAATTACTCATCCCTGTTATTACTTCTCGCTGTTCTCGTTTTCCAGATGCCACGCGCTGTGGCGCAAAACGCCGGGGCGCTTTCGCTGGGCGAGGGTGTCCCGGAGGCGATAAACCTCGCGATGGAAGTCCGAGCTGAGGTAAGCGGCCTCGTCGCCAGAGTGCGGATCAAACAGACGTTCTTATATCTGGGCAGCGAGCCGGTGGAAGGGGTGTATCAGTTTCCGTTGCCGCCGCAGGCCGCAGTCGACAGCCTTACCGTGACATCAGGCGAGCGGCTCATTGTCGGCGAGATCCGCGAGCGCGAAAGGGCGCGGCGCGAATATGAACAGGCTCGCACCGAGGGCCGCCGTGCTGCGTTGGTCGAGCAGGAAAAAGCCAACCTGTTTACTACCAGGGTTGCCAGTATCGAACCGGGTATTCCGGTAACCGTCGAAATCGCCTATCAGCAGACAGTGCGCTTTGACGGCGGCCATTTTGAATGGCAGGTGCCACTGGCGATCACTCCGCGCTACACCGCGGAGGGGCATGATGGCTCACCGGAAGCAGGGTCGTTGGCACAGGATTGCGACTGCGGCGAGGCACCGGCCCGGGCACAGATCGATGTCCGCCTCAATGCGGCATGGGCGATCGCCGACCTGTCCAGCCCAAGCCATGAATTACAAGTCCGGGATGAAGGCGATGCATTCAGGATTGGCATCGCTCCGGAGGCACCGCTAACGGGTGATTTCATCTTGCGCTGGACGCCCCTGGTGGAGCGCCAGGTCGGGACGTCGGTCTACACCGAAACCTTTAACGGCGAAGACTATGCCCTGGTGTTGCTCGTTCCCGGGCTGCAGCCACGCCCGGCAGTGCCGCGTGAGGTGATCTTCGTGGTGGACACTTCGGGCTCGATGCAGGGAGAGTCGATCGAGCAGGCACGTGAAGCGCTGATTATAGCCCTTGCAGGTTTGCGTCCCGATGATCGGTTCAATGTCATCCAGTTCAACACCAGCACGGAGAGCCTGTTCCCTGCGAGCGTCATTGCCGGCGCATGGCCGCGTGGCCAGGCCGAGAATTACATCCGCCATCTGCATGCCCATGGTGGTACCGAAATGAGACCTGCATTGGTTGCGGCGCTCGCTTCGCCGCCACAGACGGGATCTCTGCGCCAGGTCGTATTCATTACGGATGGGGCGGTTGCCAATGAATCGGAATTGTTCAAATTGATAACGCGGCATCTTGGCGAAGCGCGCTTGTTCACGGTAGGAATCGGTGCCGCACCTAATCGTCTGTTCATGGAACGGGCGGCGCGTGTGGGCCGCGGCAGTGCGACTTATGTTCGAGATACCGCGCAAGTCTCGGCACGGATGAACGCATTGTTTGAACGCTTGTCGATGCCGGTGTTGACGGATGTCCGGATCGAGGCCGCGGGTCGTGATGTGATCGTGCCAGATGTCTATGCTGGCGAGCCGACGATGATTACGATGAAGCTGCCGGTAGCCACTGGCGTGTTGAATGTCACCGGAGTTGCGGAAGGTGCGAGCTGGGGCCAGCAATTGGGAATCGGTGAGAAACACGAACATGCCGGCGTTGCACGGTTGTGGGCACGCCAACGCATCGGCGATTTGATGCAGGCAACGATAACCGGCGCCGATCCCGAGTGGGTGCGTAGCCAGGTGGTCGATCTCGGTCTGCGTTTCGGCCTGACAAGCCGCTACACCAGCCTGGTCGCGATAGAGCACACCCCTCTACTTGCCCGGGGTGCGAAACAACAGGCCACGGTGCCGACCGCGGTTCCGACAATGGCTTTCCCGCGAACCGCGGCCGGCCTCGATCGCCACATTGCATGGATGTTGTTGATGATGGTTTGCGCGATCGCGGTGCTTCGCCCATGGCGATGGTCATGATGCTGCGACGGATTGTCGTCGCTGCTATCGTGGCCGTTGGGCTGTGGCACGGGGCATCCGCTGCGACGCTTCAGGCCAAGGCGCTACTGGCCCAGGTCCTGCTCCACGACGCATGGGAAGCGGCGCGGGCGGGAGAGACAGCGGCAAAACCGTGGCCATGGGCCGACATGTGGCCGGTGGCGAGAATACGATTCGAGGCGCGCGGGGAAGACCTGATTGTGCTGTCGAATGCGACCGGGCCGAGTCTTGCTTTCGGACCCGGTGTCGCCGGCACAGCGTTACCCGGAGAGCCCGGGAACAGCGTTGTGGCGGGACACCGCGATACACACTTTGAATTCCTGCGTCACGTCAGGCCCGGTGATCGTTTCAGTATTGAACGGGTCGATGGTGTTCGCCGCGCTTTCAGAGTAGAGACGATCGTGGTGGCGGATAGCCGTGAAATGGCGTTGCACGCCGGTGATGACGCTACTTTGGTGACCCTTGTCACCTGTTATCCGTTCGGCTCAACCGAAACCGGCGGACCGCTGCGGTACGTCGTAGTTGCACAACCGGATACGCGGCCGTCTGTTCGTGACGGACTTTCGGGGCTGCAGCTGCACGGCATAATCCGGTCGGGTAGCAATGTTGGCCGTGGCTCGCCGCGCGCGGCGAATGATTCACAGATTTGACAGGTTTGCCCGGTCGCCAGTTTGCTGTTTGGCCCTGGCGCCAGCGCCGCCACGGTCAAAGGCGTGGCTGTGGCAGAGGCGTTTGTGTGATTCCGCCGCAGTTCAGGTAGGCCAGAGCGGGCAGTCTGGGGACTGATACGTCTGCCGCACGCAACCTCGGGAGGCAGGTAACGGCGGGGTCGATGCGATTTCCCGTTACAGGCCGGTCTCCCGGCGCTGTGGCTGGCTTTTGCGCTCGGCGCCGATGGCGTCGATCACGCGGCACGGGAATCGCGGTATTTCCATGATGCTGCGTACAATGGCCGCAGAACCGAGGGATACTGGATGATAAAGCGATTTTTGCTGGCACTGCTGTTCATGGTTGTCGCCGTCCACGCGCAAGAGGCGGAGGACGCGTCAGAGTCGTACATCTGCATTGCCGAACAGGCGACGGGCTTTCTTTTCGATCCGGTGGAAAGGGAGTGGAACGCGACAGGGTTCAACGTTGAGCATGGCCGCTATCGGCTGAAAATTTACGCCGTGCCGGAACCCCAGCGGATCGGCTCACCGGAGCTGATACATGGCGAAGTACGCCAGGTTGGGCGCGGGGATCAACACGGGTTTTTCACGCTGTGCCTCGAGGACTTCGATGAGCAGGGACGCATCACCTGCACCGATCCGGGCAACATTCAGAAATTCAGAATGGACGTCCGCACCATGCGCTACTACCTGAGTGTCGGGGGCGATTCGTTGTTGTCGGATGCCGCGGCGAGGTCCGAGGCCGGCGAGGGTATCCTGCCCGCGGCAATAGAAATCGGTCACTGTACTCGCATGTGACTGTTTCGTAGCGCCGGATATCCGCGATTAATCGCGTGCCTGGCACAGCAGGAGGTGTAGTGCGGTCTCAGCCAGGATTGGCAACCCGTCTTTCTCGCCAGCGCCAGTTGACCTTATGCAATTCCATCACAAGGAGAATCGGCAGGCTCAGCGCAACAAGCAGCATCCAGTGCGATGCGCTGATTGGCTGGGTATCGAGCAGCGTTTGCCCGAGCGGCAAGTACAGCATTGAGACGTGGATCGAGAACGCCGCGAGAATCCCGCACATCAGGACGGGGCTCCGTAATGGCGATAACGCAAATGCGGAACGAGTTTCCGAGCGGCAGTTGAAAATATGTACATTCTCGAACAACACCATTAGCATCAGCAGACCGTTGCGCGCCGCTTGTTCCGACCATCCGTTTTGCAGCGCCCAGGTAAACAGCGCGAATCCTATGCAACCCATCACCACCGCGGCAAGTACCGTCCGCTCGATCATCAGCCGGTTGAAAATAGGCTCGCATGGTGGACGCGGCGGGCGCGTGCGTACGGTCTGGTCGCCGGGCTCGAAAGCCAGTGCCACGTCCTGAATGCCATTTGTGACGAGGTTGAGCCACAGCAGTTGAGCCGGTAACAACGGCAACGGAGAACCTGTTGCCAGCGCCAGCGCCACCAGTACCACCTCTGCAGCACCCGTCGAGATCAGCAGGTAGATGACGTTACGGATGTTGTCATAAGCGATTCGGCCTTCCTCGATCCCGGCAGTGATGGTGGCGTAGTGATCGTCGCTGATGACCAGATCGGCGGTCTCGCGGGCGACATCGGTGCCGGACAGACCCATGGCTACCCCGATATTCGCTTCACGAAGCGCTGGCGCATCGTTGATGCCGTCGCCAGTCACGGCGACGAAATTACCGTTGGCCCGCGCCGCGCTGACGATTTGCAATTTCTGGTGCGGCGCTATGCGCGCGAAGACCTTCGTTACTCGCGCCAGTTCCTCGATCTCGGAGTCTGAGGCGTGCGCGAGTTCGGTTCCGGTGACGACCTGATCGTAATCCTCGGCGAAGCCAAGGTTGCGCGCAATCGCCAACGCGGTCACCGGATGATCTCCGGTGACCATGATCGTTTCAACGCCGGCGCGGCGGGCGTCCGCAACCGCCTCGATGACACCGGGTCGCAACGGATCAATCATCCCGACCAGGCCAAGACAATGCAGCGCATCGGGGTCGGGCGGTGCGATGTGGTGTTCGATTTTGTGTGTAACGGGTCCCTCGGCGAGAGCAAGTACACGATATCCGGACTCCGCCATGGACTCGGCCATTTCCTGCAATTGCGCAGAGTGCTCGCCGTCAACGAGCATTGCGAGCACCCGCTCGGGTGCGCCTTTGACCACGACCCGGACCTCGTCGTCTATTTCATGATAGGTCGCGGCGAATTGCTTCTCGGGCTCGAACGGAATGGTGGCCAGCTGCGGATGTAACTCCAGAGAGTCGTCGCGGCGCCAGCCGAGTTTGTGAGCCATCGCCAACATAGCCACATCGGTCGGGTCGCCGCGCCATACCCATTTGTGATGATGACGGTGCAGTTCCGCCTCGTTGCACAGAACCGCGGCACGCGCAAGATCGGCAACGGCCAGTGCCGCATCGGGTTCCAGCGGCGCTCCGTGTTGCAGGAAACGGCCCTCGGGCACGAAGCCCTCACCCGTAACGTCGAACGTTTCGCCGCCAGGTAAGCGAACCTCTCGTACAGTGAGTTCGTTACAGGTCAGGGTGCCGGTTTTGTCGCTCGCGATAAGCGTACAGCTGCCGAGGCCCTCGACCGCCGCCAGTTGGCGCACGATTACGCCGCGCCGGGCCATCCGGGTGGCTCCAATGGCAAGTGCCACGGTCAACGCTACCGGCAGACCCTCGGGTACCGCAGAGACGGCGAGCGCGACACCAAAGAGGAACATCTCCTTTATCGTATAGCCGCCAAAAAGCACCCCCACCAGCGCCACTGTCAGTGCGGCGCTGAACACCGCAATGGCGATCCAACGGGTAAAACGCTCCATCCGTTCGATCAGCGGCGGCTTGCCGCCGCGTACGCTTATGACATCGAGCGCCAGCCTGCCGATAAGGCTGTGACTGCCGGTGGCAACGACGACACCCTGCGACCGTCCGCGCACTATCATCGAACCCGCATACACCATGTTGCGATGATCGGCCTGCGGGATATTCGCGGGGCCGGTCCAGTCGGCATCCTTGACAACGGTCAGAGACTCCCCGGTCAGCAGGGACTCGTCTACTTCGAGTCCCTGGGCGACGCACAGACGCAGGTCAGCCGGGACCCGATTGCCCGATTCGAGATAGACGATATCGCCGGGCACCAGCTCCTCGGCATCGATTTCACGAACGTGGCCGTCGCGGCGCACGGTTGCGCGAATCCGCAGCAATTGTTGCAGGGCCTGACTGGCATGTTCGGCGCGAGTCTCCTGGATCGTTCCGATCAGTCCGTTGATCAGCAGTACTGCCGTAATGAATGCCGCATCCTTGTAGTCGCCAAGAAAGGCCGAGGCGAATGCGGCGGCAGCGAGAACATAGATCAGCGGGCTGGTGAATTGGCGCAACGCAATTCGCATTACGGTTGCGGGCGGTTTACGCGGGAGTGTGTTGGGTCCGCAGCGATTGCGGCGATGGCGCACCGATTCGGCAGTGAGACCCGCGCGTTTCGCGTCAAGACTGTGCAAAACATCCGGCACGCTGCTGGCGTGCCAGGCGCTATCGGCGCCCGGCAGCGTCGTATTTCGAACCGTTTCACGCCGTCGTGCCATGCCCGGTCCGCCCGTATCCGCTGTAATAGTGTCGGTCCAGGATCAACTGTATGCCGGTGCGCGGCCCTGCGGCATCAGAGGAATCCACTATTGCGGGCGGGCGGGGCAATGGATGGGGCTTTTTTGATCATGCCGCGTTGCGGTGGGATGGCTGATTGGGCGGTCGGGTTTGCGGCGCTTTTGTGCCTGTGCTCCAGTCCGGGCTCGACATAATCCGGGTGCGATTGGAAAACTCGCTCCAGTTGCGCTAGTTATGGGGGCAAGCGTGCCGATTCAGAGCCGCCCGTATCTTCGCTAAACACCAAGAAAGATGCGGTTTCCCGATAACTAGGGGGCGTTATGTCAAGTCACACCCTGCGCAATTTTATTCCCGGCCTGGTGCTTTTCCTTGCCTGTTTTCCGGTCAGGGCAGATTGGCGCTGCGACTGCTCGCAGACCATCGCCAACTGCAACGCTACAGTGCAACTCGAAGGCAACGGCATTACCGTGCGCAGCGATCGCAATGAGTGTTCCCGGGTCGACTACATAGTGGAAGGGCAGCCATTCGTGACCGTCGCCGTAGATGGCGAGGGCAAAGAAGCCTGGTTGCCGCAAACTTCCGCTCCGGAAATTGTCGTTCGTAGCTGCAATGTTTGTCGCGACAACCTGCAGGCAGGCGCGGCGGAGCCGTCCGCAGCGGAGGAAGAGTCGGCACAACCAAAGAGCGCCGATGCCGGCGGACCGGTGGTTCGTTACGATCCGGTCTATCCACAAAATGCACGGCAGCGCAGTATTGAAGGCTATGTCAATGTCGACGTAAGTATAAATGCCAACGGCACGGTGCGGTCGGCCACCGTGGTCGAAGCCAATCCTCCGCGGGTGTTCGATCAGGCTGCGGTCGCTACAGTCAGACGTTGGCGTTACGCGCCGCTTGACGCCGACGCGGCAACGAGGAAACGGCGTGAGACCGTGACATTTCGCTTGCCAAAGGAATACGGTGTCGGCCGCTCATTCGAGAATCGCCCTGGTTTCGCCAATTTCAATCAGTGTATCCGGGTTGCCCATGACGGCGGCGCATTGATGAGCGGCGAGGTCCTGCTGGAGAACACCTGCGATGAAGCACTCATCGTGCATGTGTGCAGTGAAGGCGGGCAGGGCCGGCTGACATGCGGACCATGGGGAGACAACACGGCGTTGCTGATACGCTCGGGGGATCCACGTGCGGGTTCGCATGTGTCTGTGTTCGGCGGTACGGGAAAACAGTTGTTTACCTATTCCGAACGGGTATCCGTGCCGCGTTCGGGCAACACACGCTACTGGTGGATGGCGTGTGACTCGCGCGACGATGACTGCAATGATGCCGGGCAGCGCTGGCGCAGTCTCTATGATGGCCGCCCGACATCGGTTAATCCGGGAGAGACGGATTTCGTTAAGGTCGCCCAATCTTTGTAGGTTTTTCCGGCCCGCGCGTAGCAGGTGGGGCAAACGGTTGCGGAGTAGCGCAACGGTCGTTATCGCAGTCGCGCCCGACCGCGGCGCCAATTCGCACGCGATGGCGGGCGAATGCCACATAGGCGCGATCGGTCAGTTGTCGCAATAGCGGCCATCGGCTGGGCGCCAACAGCCAGCCGAGACCTACGGCCGCATACATGCGGCGAAACACCTCTACCCCGGTAATGACCGTGCCGTCCGGCATGACGCCATGGATAGCACCCTCGACCGCTGATTGCTCGAGCCCGTAGCGCCCGGCATCGAAAGACGGCGCCGAGATGTCCTCGAAAAAAATCCACGCGTTTTTGTCGCGGCGGTTTAACCACTGGACCTCGCGGCGGCACATGGGACAGGCGTGATCATAAAGCACCTTGATTTTCCACCCGGCGTTTTCGTCGACCGCGGCACTCGGGACCGGACGCATCATTCGCTGCCTCCGAACGACTTCGCTGGCGCAGAACGAGTGTGGTTTTCCGCGCTGTCGCGGCTGTCGTTCGAGGCGTCGTCAAAGCGGATGACAAACCGGTCCGCGCAGGCGGGTGCGAATAGCCGCAGCATCGCGGCGTGGCGGAAGGCAAAAATTCGATGTAGTTGGCGACGCACCAAAGGCTGCGCCAGTTCACCAACGGGAGACAAAGGCAATGTGTAGTCGACGTGATCGTGCATCAGCGTGCCATGACCCGAGCGCTCAAGACTGTGGCGATGCACCCAGCGTGAGAATGGCCCCGAAATCTGTTCGTCAACGAAGTGGTGGGGTGGCTGCCAGTCGCTGATACTGGTCTTCCAGCCAAATCCGACGCCCCAAAGCCTGAGGCGGTAGCGAATATGGACGCCTTCGCCGATACTCCCGCGCGGCGAAGCAACGATCGAGAAGTTCAGCTCCGGAGGCGTGATGCGCTCGAGGTTTCGCGCATCGGAAAAAAACGGAAACAATTCTTCCGGCGGTTGCGGCAGTCTGATTGTCGTGTCGAGGCTATGTTGCATGGGTATTTATCTGCGATCAGAGAATTGCAATTATTTGAATTCGTCGACTTCGGCCGCGTGGATGCGACCAGAGCCATATTGTTCGGACGATTCTGGAGGCGGAGGAATGCACCCAAATCGGCATCTGGCGCGAGGTTCGTCTTTCTGTTAATAGTATAGGTTTTGCGCAAAATGGGCGGGAGAATACGATGCTGCGAGCACGGGAAGTTACTATTTATGCGGTTGTGGCTGCTTTGGCGCTGGCGCCGATGGAATCGGCCTATGCCAATTACACGGAACGCGACGCCCGGCGATCCTGCGAGGTGTATCTTGGATCCAATTACGGTTTCTGGAACACCGACGACGTCTCGGTAGAAGCCAAGGATAACCACAATTACAAGGTGCGCGGCCGGGTCAAGACCAATAACGGCAATCGCCGGAAATTCGTATGCAAAATCCGTCACAAGGAAGTCGTGAGCGTCAGGGTGGATGGTGAACGTCGTGACAACGATCACCACGATGACGACTCGGATGCGACCGCCGCGGCGATCGGTGTCGGTGTCCTCGGGCTGGCTCTGGCGGCGGCTGCAATGTCAAACAACGACTCTGACAAAGACCACGATCAAAATCAGAAACATGAAAATGAGCGCTATAACTGGCAGCACAATGGCGGTGATCCATTCGAGGATCGTAGCCAGTTGCGCAAAGCGTGCAAACATGAACTCAAACGTCATCTCAAAGCCGAACATGGCGATGTCGACAGAATCGAAATGCAGAATTCCCATCTCGACGGCCGTGATCTGATGGGGGATGCAAAGGTGCATTGGCGCCACGGCGGGCGTGCCGAGTTGCACTACACTTGCAATTTCGATCGCCAGGGCAATATTCACGACGGCCGTTATCGTTACTACTCGCAATAGTTTTTGCCACTCGTCAGGTTGGTTTGGATTGAGCGGGCAATAGACTCGCAAATGGCAATCACGGGGGTGACAGTTTCGGGTATTGTCTGTTGTCGTGGGCCGAATGTTTCGGCAACCGGGTGACGGACCGGACTGGAGTGAATTCATGGGGCGAACATATTTAATCGTTGTCGCGGCGCTCGCATTACTCATCGGCGTGGTCGTGTTTTTCCAGCGCGGTGGTGATGACGAGCTGACGCAGGAGATTGCGCTGGAGACACCAGCGCCACCGGATTCGGAGCCACTCCAGCCGGTTCGCACACCGGACCCGTTGGTCAGCCCCGCGCCTGTCGAAATCGTTCCGCCGCCGCCGCTGGTTTCAGAACCACCACCACCGGCCGAACCCTTACCAAAACTGGATGAGAGCGATCCTGTTTTTTCAAGTGGGCTTGCACAAGTCGTCGGCGATGACTGGGTGGCACAGTCGCTGGTGGCCAAGGACATAGTCCGCAAAATTGTGGTTACGGTGGATAACCTGCCGCGCGAAAAGGCGGCGCTGCAATTGCGCCCGGTAAAGCCCATTGAAGGAAGATTCGTCATCGATGGGCCTGAGAAAGCGCGAGTGATAGGCAGTGACAACTACGCCCGGTATTCGTCATTCGTCAAACTGGTCGGAGCGACCGATGCCCAACAGACGGCGGCTTTATATCAGCGCTATTACCCTCTGTTCCAGGAGGCATACCGTGAGCTCGGTTATCCCAACCAGTCGTTCAATACGCGGGCACTGGAAGTCATCGACGATCTGCTGGCTGCACCGGTGCCGGCCGATCCGATCCGGGTTGAGCGGCCGCATGTACTTTACGTGTATGCCGACGATGACCTCGAGGCGGCATCCGCCGGGCAAAAAGTGTTGATGCGGATGGGTCGCGCCAACGCCGCAGTCGTCAAGGCGAAATTACGCGAGTTTCGTGCGCTGATCGCCGGTTTGCCGCTAGGTGCCGCGGGATTGCCTGCAGTCGAATAAGGTCAGGGAAACGCCGCCCGGCACCGCAAGGACTGCCATCAGACCTCGAGGTCTGAATTCGGCGGGTTCACGCGAAGCTGAAAATCGCTTTCGTGCTCATAGAAAATACGCCCGTTCATGAATTCCTGGCAGGTCGGGTAGGCGCCGCGCGTGAGTGGGTTGCGAAAACCCACAAAATTCATCGCGATCAGGTATTCGAGCCGCGGACTCAACATCACGTCGCGTAGCAGTTTCCACGTTCTCTGGAAGCTGTGTTCCGGCAATGCGACGACACAGGTCAGCCACGGGTCGCGGCTGGGGTGGAAGCGAAGCCGGTAGTGGACCTTGCCAGGGTCCGCTGCCACAGAATTGGCCAGCCCGAACATGGCAAGCGCATTCTGGCTTGCACCGGGGCCAGTCGCCTTGGCCGGATACAACGCTATCTCGAAGCGCGACGTACTGAGCGTACGGCACTCCTGGTAGGTCGTATTTTCGGAGAGCGGATCGCACTCATGCCGAAACGCCGTGCCCTCGATATGCGGAGGGCCCTTGCCGTCGACGTGATAACGAAGCTTGTCTCCCCGTCCGTGGATGTACCAGCTCATTTCACTCCCTTGCTAATCGGGGTCGGACGAACCGTGGAAAGCCCTTAATGATATCAGGCAAAAGAGTCAAAATGCATCATAAGTTTCCAATAAATAGGGGATTTCTTGAAAAATTCCGCCGAATCGTGTTGCTGCAGCCGATCCCATGGCACAGAAGACAGAAGCGGAGCCGTCACGACGGCGGATCGGGCTCGAGGCTAAGGAAGGCGAGAAACGCATCGACGACCGCTTGCGGTGCTTCCATATGTGGGTAATGCCCGATGTTTGCGAGGTGCACGATGTCCGGCTCGGGGACGAGTTCGCGGTATCGCGCAGCGAGATGCGCGCCTGATACCGGGTCGGCGTTGCCATTGATCAGACGCAAGCGGCAGTGAGCCCGTTGCAGCGAACCTACCCAGCGACTCCGCTGATTTCTCCTCTCGGGTATATAGCGAAGCAGTTTATGGCTGATATAACGCCCGCCAAAATGTTCGATCAGCTGCCAGTAGGCATCAAGCTCGATTTCGCTCGGCTGGGTATCGCGACCGAACAGGGGAGCAAAACTGCGTCCGAACGAGCGCCGGTTCAGCAGCCGGGTTAGCACAGGCCCAACCGGGCTTAGCAAAAGGCGTTGTATCGGTCGCGGCCGGTGAACCTCCGGGAACAGGCCGCCATTCAGGAAACACACGGATCTCAGTACCGTTGGCATATCGGTGTTGCGGCGATCGAAATCGCGGGCCAGCAGTTCCTGGGCGACGCTGACGCCATAGTCGTGAGCGAGCAGGTGGAAGCGCCTGAAGCCAACGTATTCGCTCAGTGTCCCGATCAGGTCGGTCTGTGCCAGCAGCGAGTAGCTGTGATCGCGTGGTTTTTCCGACAAGCCGAAACCAAGGAAATCCGCGGCCAGAACGCGAAAATGGTCGGTCAGAGCCGGCCAGACCCGATGCCAGTCCCAGGACGAGGTCGGGAATCCGTGCAGAAGAACCAGCGGCGGCCCCTCTCCGTCGAGGCGGAAGAAAATCCTGCTGCCGTCATGCTCGAACGTCTCGCCCGAGGCCCGCCACTGCTCCGGGGTCGGAAAGTCAGCCATGCCGGAGCGAGTGGTCGCGTTCGCGTCGGTGCCATGGCGGAGCCGCCAACCCGGACCGGATCACGCCGGCTCGGCCGCGTCGCTGTCGCGGTGCAGGCGAATCTCGAGGGGCGAAAGCGTATCGAGATGCACATCGCGCTGCGGGAAAGAGATCACTATCTCGTGCTCGTTGAACAGGCGATTGATTTCACGATTGATGTCGCTCGTCGTTTCGCGCCGGTACGCGATTGAGGCGACATACGCGCGCACGATCAGGTTCAGTGAGTTATCGCCGAAACTGTCGAACATCACAAACGGCGGCGGATCCTCGAGTATGCGCGGATGAGCCACCGCGGCCTGGTTCATCAGCTGCAGTGCCTGTTCGACATTGCTCCCGTACGCCACACCGACCGGGATAGATAGCCTGATTACTTCGTCCGACAGAGTCCAGTTCAGGACCCTTCCGGTAATGAACTCCTTATTCGGGACCAGCAGCTCCTGCCGTTCCCAATTGGTGATCGTGGTTGCGCGTATCTGGATACGGGTCACGATACCGCTCGTGTCTCCCACGGTCACCGTGTCACCGACCCGCACCGGGCGCTCGAGCAGGATGATAATGCCACTAATGAAGTTGGCGACAATTTCTTGCAGCCCGAATCCGATGCCCACGCTCAATGCCGCGACCAGCCACTGGATCTTCGACCAGCTCCCTCCGATCGTAGACAAAAATAACATTGTGCCGAAGGCCGCAATGGTATAGCGCGCAAGCGTACTGACCGCGAGTCGCGAGCCAGAGGTGATATCGAGGCGCTGCAGGAGGATGATCTCGAGCAGCGACGGCAGGTTTTTCGCCGCGACAATGGTCAGGATGGCGATCAGAATCGCTTTTCCAAGCGTGGCAAGGGTCACCGGGACTGCGGTGGGTTCGCCGTTGACGTTCTCAATCTGTGACCACAGCGTAACTTCGTTTAGCATCCCCAGCGCCGGCAGCACCGAGGACCAGATCAGCCACACGCCGGAAATGGCGAGAACCAGTAGGCCGGCGTTGACCAGTTTGCGGGTTTGCGCATCGAGCGAGACGATATCGATTTCGGGTTCGTCTATATGCAGCGCAATATCGTCGCTCGAGCCCTCGCTATGTTCGTCCTCTTCCTGCGCGGCCAGTGCAGCAGCGCGGCGTTCGCGCGCCTGTTTCAATCTCAGCTTGCGCCGGACCAGTAACAACCAGCGCAAAGCCAGTTCGTGTATCACTACCAAGCCGAGCAGCAGCCACATCGTCGTTACCACGCGGCGGACAATCTCTCCCGCGGTATAGATGTAGCCGGCCAGCATCAGTATCCCGAGCCCAATCGGCACGATGATCAGTACTGCATAGAAAGCCCGTTTCAGACCGAGGCTGGTACGACTGAAACCCTCCGGGCGCAAGCCGCTGAATACACCCTTATCTGGCCGAAACAGGCCGTCGAAGAACAGCGCCATTCCAACGAGAAGGACGATAAAAGTAAGCTTGCCGAGTTCGTCGGCAGGCGCGCCGGGATCCATCCGGAATGTCGTGATCAGTACGAACAACGGCACCAGGAACATGATCATGAAACGATCAATCTGACCGCGCAGGCGCTTCAGGTGGGTGGGCGACCACTTGAAATGAACCTCGCCAATCCCCCCACTCATGCAGAGCACTCGGAAACCGCGCAGAAAGAAAAGCGCGGGGGTCAGCCTCAACAGCGCAAAACCGGCGGCCTTTTCGAATACCCCGCCCTCCAGCGAGTGGTACAGATACCATCCGCTGGCAAGGCTCAAGAGCGGCCACGCCAGGGTCAGAAGCAGGCTGTATCCAAGCGCCTCGGCGGTCCATTTGTAAGCATCGGTGGATATGCGCCGAACCTTCTTGGCGGTCGCACGCACTGCGTCAACGAAACGGGGCGTCATTGTCATTAGTCCGACAAACACGAGTATCGCCAGAAGCAACAACGGCGAATGACGTATCTCGTACCAGTATGTGGCTACCAGTCCGGTCCACTGTGAGGGGGACAGGAAATTGACAATCTCTCCGGGCAATTTGAGTGCCGACTCGAAGTCCACCGGGTCGGCACTACGTACCCAGAGCAGGCGCTCGTCCAGGAAACGTTCGAACTCGGTCGATGTGGTCAGCAAGCGTTGGCTGACGAAATCCAGCTCGGTCATAGCGCGTATGTAGTCATCGTTCGTGTCGATGACGCGGTCGAGCAGGTCGCGATAGCTCGCGGCGAGATCCATCAGGGGCTGGCGCAATGCCTCGCGATCGTAGGGTTGGGTTTGTGCGGCTTCGTCAGTGCCATCGGAGCCGGGCCGTTGCAGTTGTTCCTCTTCGTATTCCTCGAATAAGCCGTCTACGTAGGCTCCGGGATCGCGCAGGTTGCGTCGTTCCTCTTCATATGTGAGACCCCGAAGACCGGCGTTGGCGATGGCATTCTCGCGCGCCCGGGATTGCTTGCGGATAACACGGACATCCGGCAGGTCATGGCGAACCTCCTGCAGCGCCACTCCGAGAGTCTGGCTTAGCCCGGCGACTTCGAGTTTCTGCCGGGCGGAACTGTTTTCCTCCTCGAGGCGTTTCAACTCGGACCGGGTGCTCGCGTCTTCCCTGCTGGTTGCTTCCAGATTCGTCGTCAGGGTCGTGAGTTCAATGCCGAGTTGCGTATTTTTGTCTGCCAGCGCCTTGGCGAGCGGATGAAGCTTTTCGGCATCCTCGCCCGCGATTTCGGCCGCGTCGACAGCTTCCTCCGCCTCGGACTGGCGGCGCTTGGCGAGCGCTTTTTCCAGTAGCTGGACCCGTGTGTCCATGCGATTAAGGCTGCGCGAGCTGCGGTCACGTTGTGCCTGTAGCAGTTCGATACGCATGGGCTGGCTGAGCAATTCCTGGTCGAGCGCCTGGATCTCGGCACTGACCGCTGCCGCCTGGGTCTGTAACACCCATCTGCGCGCTTCGGTATCCCGCGCCGACTCCGCCGCCGGCGCTGGCGTATTTAACTGATCGGCAATCGTTCCGGTCTGATCGCGAGCCTCGATCAGACGCTGGCGGATTTCGGCAGGCCGGTTGGCTTCGGTTTTCAGGCGCGTCTCGAGATCGTTGAGCTTGGCATCGACGGCAGCCCGGTTGGCTTTCTCCTGGTTTAGCAGCTGCTCAATAACACTGGCCGAAGATTCTTCTGCGATGTCCAGTTTCACCTCGGTCTGTTCGGCCTCGAGTTTGACCAGTGCTTCGCGTTCTTTTTTCGCTTGCCCGGCCGCGGTTTCACGGGCGCTCGCGAACTGCTGTCGGGTCCTTTTACTGGCCTCCGCCGCTTCGAGATAGCCGAGCGCGCGGCGATACTGCTCCTGCAGGCGGCTCCTGGTCTCGTCGTCGATATCGGATGCCGCCTCAATTTCTTTAATGCGTTGTTCTATCACCGGCGCCGATAACGCAGTGGGGCCGGTGCCCTGGGCCAGAAGCGGCATCGCGCCCGGCAGCGCCAGACAGGCCATGACCAGCAGCGCGGTGATCAGTCCGGGGGGGTGCAATTCACGGCGATGTGGACGCAACCCAGTATCCTTCGCGGTGTTTGTCACAATTTGACCCTGCTGCTTTTTCCGATGAATGCAGTTTACCCGAGATTCGGCCAGGGTTTGACTGGGTTATGATGCACGAGGACATGCAGACTGGAATGGCTCGATTGCGATCTCTCACCCGGACAATGCTCCCGCTCAGGTGCGGCACCTCGCGGCCGCCGCACCTGTCGCATCTTCATCTCGCTATTTGCTGCCTTGGCCTGTTGGCGGCTGGAGTTACCACTGCCAGTCCCGAGTATGTGGGCAAAGCGGACTGTGTCACCTGCCATGCCGCAGAGAGCGCGGCCCATACGGACTCGCACCACGATCTTGCGATGCAGCCGGCAACGACTCAAACGGTACTTGGCGACTTTGAAAATTCGGTGTTCGAACATCACGGCGTGCATTCGACTTTTAGCCGCCGTGGCGACGATTTCTTTGTCAGGACCGAGAACGCCGAAGGCAAACTCGAGGAATTCCGGATCGCCCATGTGTTCGGCGTGTATCCGCTGCAGCAGTACCTGGTCCCTTTTCCCGATGGCCGGGTGCAGGCGCTTGGAGTTGCGTGGGATACACGACCGCCAGCGCAAGGTGGGCAACGCTGGTTTCATGTCTACGGCGACGAAGAAATTGCCCATGACGATCCGTTGCACTGGACCGGTCCGCAGCAGAACTGGAACTACATGTGTGCCGAGTGTCATTCGACCGGGCTACGCAAGAATTATGACGCCAAAACTGACACGTTTAATACGACCTGGAAAGAAATCGACGTATCGTGTGAGGCCTGTCACGGACCGGCTTCGGCGCATGTCGCCTGGGCGCGCGCCAGCAAGGATAGCGAGAATATCGCTATACCGCCGAACCACGGGTTAACGGTCAGCTTCGACGAACGCCGGGGTGTGAGCTGGATCATCGATGCCGCCAGCGGCAATGCGAGACGCAGCGAACCGCGACAAACCGCTAAAGAGATAGAGAGTTGTGCACGCTGTCACTCGCGCCGTTCGCAACTCAGTGAGGACTATGTGCATGGGCAGCCGTTGATGCAGACGCACAGGCCCTCGCTTTTGAGCACGCCCCTGTATTTTCCGGATGGCCAGATACGCGACGAGGTGTATGTGTACGGCTCGTTTCTGCAAAGCCGGATGTACCAGGCCGGGGTCACCTGCAGCGACTGCCACGATCCGCATAGCCAGCAATTGCTCGCACCCGGAAACGGCGTGTGCCTGCAGTGCCATCAGACGAGCAAGTACGATGCCCGTCAACATCATCGACACGACCCCGACAAGGAAGGCGGCAACTGTGCGGAGTGTCATATGCCACCTCGCGATTACATGGTGGTCGATCCGCGTCACGATCACAGTTTCCGGATACCCCGTCCCGACCGCTCGGTTTCGATGGGCACGCCCAACGCCTGTACCAATTGTCACGCCGAGGAAAACGACGAATGGGCGGCGGCGAAGACGCGCGAGTGGTACGGCGATGAGCCGGGTGGGTTCCAGAGCTTCGCACGGGCCTTTGCGGCGTTGAATACCGGGGCGGCGAACGCAACCCCGCGGCTGGTGGAGGTCATGGCTGACACCAGCCAGTCGGCGATTGCGAGGGGCACGGCCGTGCGCGACCTGCAGGGTGTATTCAGCGAGCGCGCGCTGCCCGATCTCGCTCGCGCACTGTTCGACGACGAACCGCTGGTGAGATTGGGGGCGGTTGAGACTGCCGGACTGTTGCCGCTGCCGCAACGCTGGCAACTCACTCAACATCTGCTCGATGACCCTCTGCTGGCGATTCGTATCGAAGCGGCCAGCGGTATTGCCGGCGTACCGCTAGATCAGCTCGAACCCGAGGATCAGCGACGCCTGCAGCGCGCGATCCAGGAATATATCGCGACCCAGAAAACCACGCTGGAAAGGCCGGAGGCGCGGGTAAATCTCGGAAATCTGTATAGCGCCCAGGGGGATTTTGTCCAGGCCGAGGATTACTACCGCCAGGCGTTGGCAATTGACCCGATTTTCACCCCGGCTACCGCCAATCTGGCGGATATGCTCAGGGCTCAGGGCCGCGATGACGAGGGGGAGGCATTGCTGCGCGAGGGTCTTGCGCGTCAGCCGCAATCCGGGGCGCTGCACTACAGTTTGGGTTTGCTGCTGGTACGCAAGGGCGAATCCGAGGCCGCACTGTCCGAGTTGCAGAAGGCCGCGGAGCTCGATCCGGGCAGCAGCCGTTTTGTCTACGTCTACGCGGTGGCCCTGGATTCGGCAGGGCGTCGAGACGAGGCGCTGGAGGTAGCCGAAGGCGGTCTTGCCAGGCATCGCAGTGACCCCTCGTTGTTGCAACTGGTCATGCAGTTGCGCGGTGGGCAGTAGGGCGGTCCTGAGCTTTTCAGTCGGGAAAATACCTGTTGCGAGCGGCGTGAAGGTCAGACCCGGGCGTAAAGGCGAGACCTATAGAATTCGCTACACACGTTTCAGCACCGAACATTTTTCGAGGGTAACCATGGCGAGTGGACCGACGATGAAAGAGTGGTCCGACCGGGCTGGATCGATCCAGCCGGAAACGCGTGCGTTTATCGGCGGCGCCTATGTCGATGTCCGAGATGCGGCCACGATGCCCTGTATCAGTCCGATCGACGGACGCGCGCTTGCGGAGATTGCTGCATGCGAAGACGTCGATGTCGACTGTGCGGTGGAGACAGCGCGCGCGGCGTTCGAAGGCGGAGCGTGAGCCGGTATGGCACCACGTCAGCGCAAGACGGTGCTGCTGAAATTTGCAAACCTGATTGCCGACAACGCCGAGGAACTGGCGCTGCACGAGACGCTCGACATGGGCAAACCGATTTCGCTGTCGCTCGGTGATGATCTGGCGGCGGTCGTCAACACCGTGCAGTGGTATGCCGAGTGCATTGACAAAGTCTATGACCAAATAGCACCAACCCCGGCCGATGCCCTGGGGTTAACCACCCGCGAGCCGCTCGGCGTGGTCGCGGCAGTAGTGCCCTGGAATTTTCCGCTGCTGATGGCCGCGTGGAAATTCGCACCGGCGCTTGCAGCGGGTAACAGCGTGATCATCAAACCGGCGGAGCAGTCGTCGCTTACGGCGATCCGGGTTGCGGCGCTGGCTGATGAGGCCGGAATCCCCGCAGGCGTTTTCAATGTGGTGCCGGGTCCGGGTGAAAAGGCGGGTCAGGCGCCTGGACTGCACGACGGGGTTGGACATGGTTGCCTTCACCGGATCGACCGAAGTCGGAAAGCTTTTTCTGCAATACGCCGGGCGTTCGAATCTCAAGCAGGTCTCGCTCGAGTGTGGTGGCAAAACCCAGAATGTCGTATTTGCCGATGTGACTAATCTCGACGCGGTTACTCAGGCCGCGGCTGACGGCATTTTCTATAATTCCGGTTCTTGGTTATATCGGCAAGGGCAGTGAGGAGGGCGCGACGCTGGCTCTCGGAGGCAAACGAGTGGCCCAGGAAAGTGGTGGTTTTTACATCGAGCCGACCGTGTTTAGCGATGTTGAAAACGCCATGTGTATGCGCAGGAAGAGATCTTCGGACCGGTGCTGGCGACTATCGCTTTCGAGTCGGAAGAGGAAGCGGTGCGAATCGCGAACGACTCGATTTATGCGCTGCAGGCGAGCCTATGGATCCGCGACCTGAATACAGCGCATCGTGTTGCGCGGGCGCTGCGGGCAGGAACGGTCAACGTCAACAACATCGATGGCGGCGATGTAACGGTGTCGTTCGGCGAATACAAACAATCGGGGTTTGGCCACGACAAATCGTTGCATGCTTTGCACAAGTACTCGCAATACTCGCAGATAAAAACGACATATGTGAGTTTTGATTGATTCGGCGGTGACTGTGGCTACCGACGAAAGAGGAAAAACGAAAACGGCCGGGTGAAGGGCTAAGTACAACTCCGAATTGTCATAATCGTCCTCGGGAAGTAGAAAGAAATAGTTATCTGATAAAGGCAAAGGTAGCGAAAGCTACTGACGCAAAGCCACGGGTCCTCGCTTCCTCCGGGACGCCTTCTGCGACGCCACGAAGGACCCAAGACCGCCGGGCCGCCGGAAACCCGTGTGTGATTGTCGGACGTTCAATCGGTCAGCAACGTTGCACGGTATTGACGCAGTCCTTGACCGCAAGGAGGCAAGATATGAGGCCTGAATTCTTTGGGATTGTCGGCTCGGCGTTGATTGAACACCGTAAGTTTCCCGCGCTACTCGTCGCAATTGCCGTTTTCGCTGCGCCGGGGGGATTTTTGACGGCTTCGGCAGATGCAGGTGTGTTACTTCAAACACTGGCGTTCGAGGCGGAGGAGTTCGATCTGGATGGCGGTATCGTAACTGAGGCTGTTGATGTGGCGGACGGGTCTTTCGCCGATATCAAGGTCGCTTATAACGCCGATCGCGATTTGCATTCGGTGGTCGTTCCCGTTACCGAGCACGTGGAAATGGCTTTCGTTGAGGGTGTAGCGTTCGATGGCATAACGTTGGACGAGGTAGCCAATCTCGCCTTTTCCAGTGAAGCTGTGGATCTTCCGTTTTCCACCAATGATTGCATCGTGATCCGCTCGGATCAGGGCGTGTTCTACAAGATCGGCAATGCGGTGGAGAGCGACACGGCAGTGACCTTCAACTATGCATCGCTATAGGGAGGTGACGACAATGACCTCGATTTTCCAAAAATTTGCGAACCTGGCACTGGTGTGTGCAGCGCTGTTGCTGCCAGCTCTGTCGATCTCCGCGGCAACACAGAACGAAACACAAAAGCTCGTTGCAATTGATGCCGGCGCGGGTGATGAATTCGGTGATGACGTCGCGTTCGACAAGGACATAGCGGTGATCGGGGCTATGAGGGATGATGACGGCGGGGCTAATAGCGGGTCAGCATACATCTTTGAGCGTGATCCGCTGACAGGGGTGTGGAGTCAGCACACGAAGCTCAGCGCCAGCGACCCGTCGGCCTATGACTACTTTGGCATTTCTGTTGCGCTCGATGGGAACACGGCCGTGATTGGTGCATTTTACGACGATTATAGTGCCGGCTCGGCCTACGTCTTCGTTCGCGAGCCGACGACCGGGTCATGGACCCAGCAGGCGAAGCTCACTGCCGGCGACCGTTCGTCTGGCGATCATTTCGGACGCGCAGTCGCGATTGAAAATGACACGATCCTGGTCGGTGCATGGAATGATGACCACAAAGGCGCGGTTTATGTCTTTAGCCGGAATCCAGCAAGCGGTTTGTGGACCGAGCAGGCGAAGTTTATGGCGAGCGATGGCTTGACCGGGGACCGCTTCGGCGTCCGCGTCACATTCGAGGGGGGTACGGCGCTGATCGGTGCATACGATGATGACGACTTGGGAACCAGCAGCGGTTCGGCGTATGTCTTCACTTACGATCCAAGTGATCCGACAAGCTGGACCGAGCAAGCAAAGCTCACGGCGGCAGACGGCGCGGCCTACGACCATTTCGGGAGTGCAGTGGCGATTGCCGGTAATTCGGTGCTGATTGGCGCTAACTCAGATGATGACAAGGGACCCAGTAGCGGGTCAGTCTACGTATTCGAGTTTGATTCGACGACAGGGATGTGGATGCAGCAGGATAAGCTCACTGCCAGTGATGGTTCGTCCGGAGATATTTTCGGGACTTCAATGGCGGCTGTCGGTAACACGGCAGTGATTAGCGCTTTCCGTGACGACAACTGGCGGGGAGCGGCCTACGTTTTCGACCGCAACCCGGTGACAGGCGACTGGACGGAGAGAATGAAACTGATCGCAAGCGACCGCGCGCCCAGTGATCGTTTTGGCTTCGAAGTCGCCTACGACGGGACCATGGCGCTGATCGGTGCCGATTGGAATGACGACAACGGAACCAACAGCGGGTCGGTGTATGCCTTTGACTTCGACCGTGAGGGCCCGATCGTGTCTTATGTTGTCGCGACGCCCAACCCGGTCGCCGTGGACACCGCTGTCTCGCTGACGGCGATCATTGACGATTCCAACACGGGGGGATCGGGCATCGCCTCGGCGGCGTACACGCTCAATGGTGGGGCCGCAGTCGCCATGGCGGCCCAGGACGGCAGCTTTGACACGATCTCAGAGACGGTTATTGCTCTGCTTCCAGTGTTTTCTGAGGCAGGTGTGCATACGCTTTGTGTGTCGGGCACCGATGCGGCCGGTAATACGAGCGCGGAGGAGTGCGTGTTCCTTGCGGTCTACGATCCGGATGGAGGCTTCGTCACCGGCGGTGGCTGGATCGACTCGCCGTTGGGTGCCTACGTGGTCGACCCGCTGTTGAGCGGGAAGGCGAATTTTGGTTTCGTCTCCAAGTATAAGAAGGGACAGCAGGTGCCCGTCGGCAACACGGAGTTCCAGTTCAAGGCGGGTAACCTGAATTTTCACTCCGATAATTACGATTGGCTTGTGATTGCGGGACACCGTGCGCAATACAAGGGGACGGGTACTATCAACGGAACCGGTAGCTACGGGTTCATGTTGACCGCTGTCGATGCAGAGTTAACACCATCAACCGGGATAGACCTTTTCCGAATCAAGATTTGGGACAAGGCCAATGGCGACACTGTCGTCTACGACAACCAGTACGGTGCGGAAGACGATGTCGATCCGAGTACCCAGTTGGGTGGCGGTTCGATCGTGATCCATGCCAAGAAAAGCAATAAATAGTGTTTATATGAGGCTGTTGGACTGGTAGGAGAAAGCCCCGCTTCGGCGGGGTTTTCTTTTGCCCTAGCTCGATCCGCTGCAGTTGTAGCGGCGCTTTGGTTTGACTGGGGTCTGTTACGTTACAGTCGATCTCGCTACCATGAAGTGTCGCCAGCTGAGGTGGCGGCTTGATTGCAGTGGCCCGGCATCCTAGCGATCAGCGGGAAGTGTCTCGAAGAGAAAAGGTGAAGGGAATTATTAGTATCGATAAATAACTATAAGAAAGATATATAAGTTGTTGAAAGTATTAAAAGCCCGGGTGGCGAAATTGGTAGACGCAAGGGACTTAAAATCCCTCGGTAAATACCGTGCCGGTTCGATTCCGGCCCCGGGCACCACGATAATAACTTTATATTTCCAGACTGTACTGAGTTACCCGCCTTTAACTTCGGTTGACATCGCAGCAGCTGCGCGGACTGCGGCCTACCTGGTCACAAATTCGACTGTGACCGGGCTGAAAACACGAGCAAAACGCCGAGGCGGCTAGCCCTGAGGCGGCCAATCCGATCGTTAATCAAAGAAGAACATCCTGCACCTATCCGAGTGAATCATCGGGCCGTCCGCTGGCGGATTGAACTGTAAGTGGGCTGACCATTGCTGCTCCCCTGCCGAGGATGGATCACCCGGAATCGTTCAAAGGGCAGAACAAATTGGACACCTGGCAATTCTGGACTATTTTTCTAGTTGCCAAGGATGGGCGCTGGAATTGTAAGCCTCCCTCAGAATAGCGCCACGCAGATTTCGAGTTCTCCGGCATAGGGTATTACCTGATTTTGGGGGGCATAACCAGAAGAGTGGGATTTTAATCTTCGATCGAATCCGGCCATCCAACTGCTTCACGACTTGGGGTGTTCCCGCGCAGGCGCAAAGCCGTAACAACAGGAGAAAAGACGACAAATGTGCGGGGGTCAACGTTAGCGCTTCACCAAGCTGACTCCACCGGGTAGTAGCTCTCTGATCCAGAACCTAGTTGCCGCACAGAACACGTTCAAGCTTGTCTGTGACAATTCCTCCATCAGGCGCTTGCTTTGTATTTGAGCCGCTGCTGCTCGTCCAGCGATGCCAGAACTCTATCGATCATTTGGTAGTGGTGTAGAACCAGTTGGAGGTCCTCCAAGAAAAGGGCCTCACTGCGGGCGATTTTGGTATTCATGTTGAAGTTGAACATGGTTCCCTCGAGCCCGGTTTCCAGGAACATGTAGAGCGATTTTTGGTCCACTCCCACAAACCGAAGTGAGTGCTCCTTGCCAACATCCAGCTCGGTGATTGCTGCTGGATACTGGTCGAGGCCGGAATCCTGTTCACTTCCATGACTACCTGAGCCACGCAGAATTGCCTCTATCAGAGTGAGCAGTATGCCCTGTTTATGTTGTGCCCGGTGACCAGTTGCGGGACCTTCACCTATGGCGTAGAGGTCGGGACTCCAACCGGCCGGTAGTACATCGTTTATGCGGATGGCGACCCCGTCGAAACAGGTTTCATATTTGCGCTTATAAGCCAGTTTTTCTTTTTCGTCTCGATAAGGTGATCTCTTTAAAAGGTAGATATTTGATTCCCAGAAATCGACGACCCTGCCCTCAATCTCCCACTGCATGTGATCGGCGTTATGTGCCCCCAGGTGAAATTTTCGTGGATCCCCCTCGAAGCCAAGCTGGTTTTCCCTGAAGGCCGAGATAATCCACTCCCGTGCCGTATCCTTCGAGGAAGCGATGCGGCGCACAAGGTGGGACGGCAACATATTGCTCGGGGTCTGGGTGATAAATTTCCCGTTGGGTAGACCGTGTGAGCGGCAAAGGTCCCGGAATATCAGCTTCTTGAAGAAGGCTGTCGTCCGCCGATGCACGATCTTGTAGGGAATCATGATAATGACAAAAAGCAACAGAGAGATGAACACCCATGCTGCAAAGCCGGCTCCGCCGGAGCCACCGGTCCCGATCGCTCGAAACAGCGCATCGTAGAGAGGGGCGAAAATGGAGCTCAATATTTTCTGAAGGAAGTTGAGAAAGGGCCAAGGAGTCCGGACCGAACTGGCCGAGACCAGTGCATATCCGGCCCAGTAAACGATGCTGACCAGTGCCTCGAAGGCAAGGAAGTAGATAAAATTCATCCAGAATAGCGGCTTCAGCCACAACCGCAGGAATTCGAGGAAACCCTTGCCGCCTCCTATCCTGGCACCGACAGTCACCAGCGCGAATGACAATATCCAGTAGCAGACAATAATGGGCGTCAACAGCACGAAGAAGTAGAAGATTTCGTCCATGATGCGAATAATCTTTTTGTTGTGATCGGTTCTGGGGGCGAGCTTACCCCACAATCCGGTCCGCGATGCTTCTTTAACGCCCACCCGCCAGAGGCCTGGCCATGCTGATCACCAATATCGACATCGTGCCCAGGCTAGAGATCAAGACCCACCCGGGACTGGTAAATGGCGGTGTGGTGCGCGCCAAGGACGTCGGGCGAAACCTGATAGCGGATGTGAACAATTGTGCCGGCGGCGAATCGCGCGGCTATACCGGCGCTGCTGTGGGTCTGATTGAACCGGGGTTCGGCGACTGAATCGATTCCTGCGAACGGCTCGATCCGAGCCGCATGAAGACCTGGCAGGGTGACACCTTGAAAGACCTGCCAATGGGTGAACTCGCACAGCGTCTCGGCGCGCCAACCATCTGTGTCGCGAGGCGCCGATTTAACTCTGCACTCAAAGAGCGCTTGCCCGAGGGTTCCGAATTGATCAGAGCACCTTTTGATGGCACAAGGATGCAGGGCGAGAAGGTCCAGATAGCGTCGCCGCCTGGCGAGGCCGAATATGACCTGCTGGTTATCGCGGACGGCCAGCGCCGCAGGAACCGGTCGCTGATGGTTCCCTCATGGCAGCTGCAGTACCCCGCAGAAAGTCCTTTCATGAACTGGCAAGAATGGCAGACCTGGAGGTCACATCGAAACAGACATTTCTCCCGCTATAAGCGGAGCACTGGAAGATCGTGCGATCAGCCAATGCGACCTGACCCTGGGATGATTGCAGCCCGGGCTGGAGCACTTGTTGTTGACGGGATGGCCGATACACTCTGAGCGTGCCTGATACACCAGTAGCTTCCGGCCAATATCAGCAATCGGATACCTGTAGAATTAGCTCCGGTCGGGCTGCCAGTTTAAGGATCTACACATGAGGACGCTGTTGGGAGAACTGAAAAAGCGCAACGTTTTCAGAGCTGCCTTGTTCTACATCGTCGCTTCGTGGTTGATCCTGCAGGTAGCGGACCTGCTGTTCGAAATTCTTGGCTTACCGTCAATCTGGCTGCGCGCGGTGTTCGCGATCCTGTTGCTGGGATTTCCGATAGCGCTGATTCTCTCGTGGATTTATGAAATCACTCCCGACGGAGTCAAGCGCGAGTCCGTCATCGATCGTACACAGCCTCTTGCCTCGACGACCGGCCGGCGGCTAAATATCGCAACCATTGCCATGGTAGCGCTCGGGGTCGGCTATCCTGATGGCCGATCGCTTTTACTGGCAATCCGGTGACTCGCCGGCGACAACTGCCGAAACAAGCATACCGACAGTCGCCGTGCTTCCCTTCAAAGCTACCGGGTCTGAGGACGGCGGGTTTCTCGCGGGCGGCCTCCATGATGATCTGTTGACGCGCCTGGCCAGGCTCGAAGCGTTCAAGGTGATTTCGCGTACTTCGGTGATGGAGTATGCGAACACCACGAAAAACATGCGTCAAATCGGTAAAGAGCTCAACGCCCGCTACATCCTGGAAGGTGGCGTCCAGGCTCTCGGGTCCCGGGTGCGCGTGAACGCTCAGTTGATCGATACGGACGACGATGAGCACATCTGGGCCGACACCTTCGATCATGAACTGACTGCGTCCAATCTTTTCGACATACAGGCTTCACTCGCCAAGGCCATTGCCGGGGAAATGAAGACCAGCCTCAGTGAGTCAGATCAAATATTGATCGATCAGATACCGACACAGAATATAGAGGCCTATAACGCGTATCTTCGTGGCCTGGAGCTGCGTGATCGCGGTGGGCACCACGAACTAAACACGGCGCAGGTCATTGCCGCGTTCGAGGAAGCCGTGGCCCTGGACCCGGAGTTCGCCGTTGCATGGGCACAACTCTCTATAGAAAGGTCGCGCGATGCCCAGGCGACGGACGACCAGGTAAAACGCGACGCGGCCAAAGCTGCGCTTGACCGGGCACGCATGCTGCAGCCCGATCTTCACGAGGTCGAGCTGGCGCGAGTGGTGTATCTCTACCGGGTTCAGTTTGAATACCGGCGCGCTCTGGACGCGTTGGAGGCGCTGGAGGACCATGGTTCGCTGAACTCCTCGGAATTGGCGCTTAAGGCGTATCTTCTCCGTCGCCTCGGTTACTGGGACGAGGCCTATGGTAGTGCTGTAGAGGCACACAATATGGACCCCCGCAGCATTGCAATTACGGCGTATTTGATAGGTCTTGCCGGAACGACGGGTCATTGTGAAGAGGCCGGCAAATATGCGCGAATCGGAATGGCGCTCGACCCGGCCTCCGCGAATATGTTGACGCAGGTTGCCGATTACGAACTCCAATGCAACGGCGACGCACAGCGCGCCAATCAACTGTTGCGCGATGTTGAATTCACCGGGTTTGTTCAAATCATTATCGCAAGGGGTGCGGCTGAGGCGGCACGCGACTATCCGCGCATGCTCGAGCTATCGTCGCATTCGATTCCGCTGGATATTCCGGCGCTGCAATATTTCGACGCACTTTTCCGGGTCAAGGCATTGCGTTACCTGGGACGACATCGCGACGCCGATATCGAGTTGGCGGCGGTCGGCGATGCGTTGCTGTCTGAAACAGGTCGCGCTACCGAGAGCTGGTTCTATGCTGCGGCGATGAGCATTTATTACACCCGGCAGCGCGACCCAGATTCCATTAGAACCTGGTTCGCGGAAACCGATCGAAGACGCAAGGCGCAGACAAACGGAGATTTTGCAGCTGCTGCAGATAGCATTGGCAGACGGGCCATCGGTTTTGCGTATGCCGGGCTTTACGAAGAGGCAATTGCCGAACTGAGAATCATGGTGAGAACGCCGGGTACATTCGGTCTGCCCTTTATCGACTCTCTGCCTCAATTCGATGACGTCAGGGATCGTCCGGACTACATGGCGCTGTTCGAGCAGCAGTAATACTTGCGAGACTTACGACCTGCCCGGCAATTCACTACAGGCTGCCACAGCGAATGCAGCGAATGCAGCGAAGAGCCACGTAAAGAACGGGCAGGGAACGGCCGCCTGCACGGCATGTAAGGCAAGTTAGAAAAATCGACTACTGTCATTGCCGGACTCAGCATCCGAGCCCCAGAAAAACACGGGTGACGACGCCTCAGTCGTGGATGGGCAATGCTGGTACCGTGCCGCTCGATCGGCTGCGGTCAACTGGTTCTCACCCGATTGCCGTGCCACGATCAGAATCTCGGCAAAAGGAACTGATCGACAGTCCTCAATGTCGCTAAAATCAGAACCGGGAGCCTCGTAAATCCTCCCTCCCTTCTGGAGGTTCCTATGTCGCAATGTTACGAAATTGCCGAACTGCTCATTGGTGGCAACACTATCAATGTGACCGCCACCGTCGAGGACGATGGCGGTCTGACCATTTTCGACCTGTCCTTCGGCCCGTCAGCCGATGCCTTTTACGGCGAGGGCCGGGATGTCGAGGTCTGGCTGACAATTCCGCCTGACGCGGTCAATCAACTCTCCGGGTGCCTGTTCGGGCAGCTCGTGAACAATCCCGCAGACGAGGCGGAACGGCACCTGGCGGCAAATTACCAGGGCGATAGCCGCGCCTATCGGAAAATCGAGGCGTTTCTCGATCAGAACAACATTCAATATGAAAGGATGCTGTGGACGTGACCTCGGACGCACATTCGCAGCAGCGGGTTCCTGGTCTTTAAAGCAAAGCAACGTGGCCGGTATTGTCGAGCCTGTTTGCCGCTTGAATAGCATTTTGGCGCCCGAATTCCCCGAACCAGGGCTGGCTGGCAATACCCAGGACTCGCTTATCGGATGACCCATGCGCGTTGAGCTACCGGGCAGCGGACATGCGCGCCTGGCAATATGGCTTTTGCCTGCCGTGGACGCGCCTCGCAATGCCCGATGTTCGCCTCGCCGGTTATCCGGGCACGTATTCGTAGCTCGCCAGGATGCCGAGCGGGATGCCGAGCCAGTAGAACATCAGCAGGAAAATCGTCCACGTCACGATGAAGACCATCGAGTACGGCAACATCATTGCCGCCAGCGTGCCAATCCCTGTGTTCTTTACATAGCGCTGGCAGTAAATAACCACCAGTGGAAAATACGGCATAAGCGGTGTGATGATATTCGTGCTCGAATCGCCGACGCGGTAGGCGGCCTGCGTCAGGTCCGGCGACACGCCGAGCGTCATCAGCATCGGTACGAAGATCGGCGCCAACAGTCCCCATTTGCCGCTTGCCGAGCCGACGAACAGGTTGACGAAGCCGGTGAGAACGACGATGCCGACGATCGTAACGGCGATGGGAAGGCCCAGCGCCTTGAGCCCGTTGGCGCCCGAAATTGCGAGCAGAGTGCCGAGCCCGGACTGGCCGAAAGCGATCACGAACTGGGCGATGAAGAACATGATAACGAGATAGTAGGCCATGCTGTTCATGGACTTCGTCATGCCGTCAATGATGCCCTTCATGCCGGTCATCGAGCCGGAAACCCGTCCGTAGACAATGCCCGGAATCATGAACAGAAAAAATATCAGCGAGACGATCGATTGCATGATTGGCGCGCCAAATGAAACGAGTACGCCATTCGCATCGCGCCACGCCGAATCTGCTGGCACCAGCGTGATCGCCAGCAGTACAAGCCCGATCAGCATCGAGATCAGCGCCCAGCGCAGTCCTTTGCGTTCGTTGGGCTCGATCGGGTGCAGTTCCGGAAGGTCTTCCGCGTCGCCGTCAATCTCGACGCCGGCAAGGCGCGGTTCGACGACCTTGTCGGTGAGATACCAGCCCAGCCCCGTGATCAACAGCGACGACGCTGTCGTGAAATAGTAATTGTTCAGCACGTTGACCTGGAGAGCGGGATCCAGCAGCTGCGCACCCTGCTGGGTTAGCCCCTGCAACAGCGGGTCCAGCGAGGATGGCACGAAGTTGGCGGAGAATCCGCCCGATACGCCGGCGAAAGCGGCAGCGATCCCCGCCAGCGGGTGGCGCCCCGCAGCGTAAAAAATGACGCCCCCGATCGGTATGACGAGCACATAGCCCGCATCCACGGCAGAGTGGCTGATGATCCCGACAAGAATGACCATCGGGGTCAACAGCGACCTGGGGGTAATATTGAGTAACGCGCGTATGGCGGTCGTAATAAATCCGGAGTGCTCCGCAACGCCGATGCCGAGCATCGCAACCAGTACAACCCCGACCGGACCGAAAGTCATGAACCGTTCGACCATAGTGGCCATGAACTGCACGAAGTTCTCGCCTGCAAGCTGGTTGACGACGACGATGCGCTCGCCGGTCGCCGGATGAAAGACATCAAAGGTGACGTAAGAGAGGAGCCAGGAAAGTATCCAGACGATGCCGAGCAGCGCAATAAACAACACCGCCGGGTCAGGAAGCGCATTACCCACGCGCTCGACGGTACCGAGGAAACCTTTGGGCGAGTTGACCGTGGCGGCCGGTTTTTGTTGTGACATGACGCGTCCCTTATGCCGACCCGGGAGTTTAACGGATTTGATCCAATTGCAAACCTTCGCGGATTGAGCCGGCTACCAAGCCCCCGGCCGGCCTCCGTTTCGTTAGTGGATGCAGCGCATCCAGCGCCGGAGAATCGGCGCCAAAATTATCACGAACATGACCTGCCCGAATCAACCGGTCCGGTTTCTAACATCGTGGCGGCGGTCACACGGCGGTTCGCCAGCGTTCGAATTTAGCGAAAAACGGACCTGCAACTGACGCGGGATCCAGCCTGGACGCCAAGACCTCCACAGGTCGCAGGCGCCGGCCGTCAAGCTCATTATCGATTTCAGCATATGCCGAACCAGTGTGTGCCCCGTGTCAGCCGTATACTGCTGCCGTCATCACAGCAAGCAGAGATACGGAAATGAGAACGACAACACACGTTGCCCGACTGCTAACCGCAATGGTCCTGATGTTATTCGCATCGCTGGCAACGGCGCAGACAGGTCACTCGGACCTGGTCGAGCTATTCGCAGACTGGCGTTCGTTCGAATCGCCGCCGTTGCTGGATGGCGCGCCCGACTACACGGCAGAGCGCTTCGCGGCGCGTCAGCCCGAATACCTGGCACTGCACGAGCGCCTGATGGCCATGGACATCAGCGAGTGGCCGATCGAGCAACAGGTCGACTGGCATCTGGTGCGTGCCGAGATGAACGGCTATGACTTCAATCGACGCGTTTTACAGCCATGGGCGCGCGACCCGGCTTTTTATCACACCCTCTGGATGGCGCGCAGCGACGTGCCGGCCCACGAGGGGCCGACACATCACGCCGTGGTCGAGGTTTGGGTCTACGAATTTCCGTTGTCGCGGGATGAGGAAAAACGCCTGATTCGCGAACTCGAGGTCATACCCCCGTTGTTTGCCCAGGCGCGGAAAAACCTGACCGGCAACGCGCGCGACCTTTGGGTAACCGGGATCCGCGACATCCGCCAGGACCTCGTAAATCTTACGGCCCTCGAGGAGATGGCCGGCGACGAGGCAAGCGCTGAATTCGACGCCTCGCTGGCCCGGGCAATGACCGCCACCGAGGACTTTGTGGCATGGCTCGAGGCTGAGGCGCCGGACAAGACGGGGCCTTCCGGCATCGGCAAGGACAATTACACCTGGTATCAACGCAATGTGCACCTTGTGCCGTTGACCTGGGAGGACGAGGTGAGGTTGCTTAAGCGCGAGCTCGACCGCGCCTGGGCATCGCTCAAACTGGAGGAGCAGCGCAACCGCGACCTGCCGCCGATGGTGGCAGCGGCCAGCGAGGCGGAGTACCAGGCGCAGGCGCTCGAGGCCGTTGAGCGGATCATGCGTTTTCTCGAGGAAAAGGACATTCTGACCATCGAGGACTACATGGAGCCGGCGCTGCTTGCCCATCTCGGCGCCTATGTGCCGGAGGAACAGCGCCATTTTTTCTGGATCACCGCGCATTACGACCCGGCACCGTTATATACACATTTCTACCACTGGTTCGAACTCGCACGGATGGATACCGAGCCGCATCCCAGCCCGATCCGCCAGGGCGCGCTGCTCTACAACATCTTTGACAGCCGCAACGAGGGCACGGCCACCGGCGTCGAGGAGATGTTCATGCACGCCGGGTTGTACGACGACAGCCCGCGCTCGCGCGAGCTGGTGTGGATCCTGCTGGCGCAACGCGCCGCGCGCGGACTGGGGTCGCTCTACGCGCAGGCGAATGAGATGACCATGGAGGAGGCCGGCGCGGTCCACATGGAATGGACGCCGCGTGGCTGGATGAAAACCGAGAAAGAACTATTGATCTTCGAGCAACACTTGTACCTGCGCCAGCCGGGCTATGGCACGAGCTATGTGACCGGCAAATATCTGCTCGAACGTACGCTGGCCGATTACGCAAAAATCAAGGAGGAACGCGGCGAAGCGTTCCGGCTCAGGGATTTCTTCGATGAATTGAACCGCGTCGACAGTATCCCGATCTCGCTCGCGCGCTGGGAGATGACCGGGCTCGATGATGAGGTGCGTCAGATGGCGGCGGAGTAATCGCTGCCTGCAGTGCGGGGCGTGTCTCGTCTCGACCCGGAAATCAGTCGATGGAGCCAATTGGCCGGCACGATCTGGAAAATCCGCGACCCGGGTCGCCCTGCTGGCACGGATTTTCCGCAATTCTGCCCGCCATCAGCTGCGCAAAGATGACCACGGATACTCACATCAGAATTGAGTTGCTATTTGCGACAGGCCAGGTCTTGTTGTCAGGTGCGACCTGTCTCGGTACCGGTGGTCTCGGTTGTCCTGCCGAAAGTACGCGTGATCCAGTCCTCGATGGCTTCACGCACGGCCGCGGGTGTTTCCGTCAGCGGCCAGTGGTTCGCTTGCAGCAAGACGACCTCGCAATTCGGAAAGCGTGCCGCCTCAGCACGGTTCACCTCGAGGTCGGCGAGCGTCGTCGCGCCGGAGATCAACACCTGCACCGGGACGTCGATGCTTGCGGGGTCGGGTAGTTCGCTGACTGTCGCGAGCGCCTGCCGTACATAGTTGGCAGTGGGCATATGGCGCAGGATAGGGCCGAGAGCGCCATAACGCTTCGCAATCACATCGATCGATTCGTGCCGTGCGATCGCCTGCCGGGTCTCCTGGTCGAGCTCGCGCAGGTCGCGGTCGCTGATATCGCGCCGATGTATGCCGATCGCATTCAGGGCGCGAATGACGACGCCCAGACCCTGGAGTACCGGTCGATATCGCCGAATGAGGAGTTGCCGGCCCTTCAACGCGCGCTGAAAAACCGGGTCGATCAGCACCAGCCCGCGCACTTTGCCGGGATACCGACGGGCAAAGTGCACGGCAATCTGCGCACCAAGGCTGTGGCCGACGACAACCGCGCCGGACGCGCCCTCGGCATTCAGTATGTCGGCCAGGTCGGCGCACCATGCCGGCATGTCCTGCTTGCCACGGGTCATCGACGCCCCGTTGCCGCGCATGTCCGGGTAGATAACGGTCCAATCCGTTGTGATCGCGGTGTGCTCGACGAACTCCGACCAGCGCGTGTGATTGCTGGCGGCGCCGTGAATCAGAAGCACGAACCGGTCACTGCGCGAATCGGCATGTTGCAGCCAGTAGGCGAGCTCCAGGCCGTCGGTCGTTGAGGGTGTGTGCTTGACTGCCATTGCGTTTTCTTGCCATCAACCGGCATCAGGATTAGTGAGGTAAAGAAAAACACAAATAAAAGCGAAAAAAAACAACTAAAGAAAACAGGCCGCTCATGCGGTTTCTGGATGGCGATGCATTTTCGGTGACTGGTTTGATCGGGCGTTAGCCCCAAAAGCAGTCAGCAGCAATTATTGAAAAGTACTGTCTATTGCGTTCTCGGGGGCGAAGAATGATCCTTTTTTCGCGGATTCTTGTTATCGCGGCCCTGATCGCGGTGAGCGGTGGCACCAGGTTATTCCTCGATCGGTGGCGTCAATCCAGGTCAAACAAGTTCGGCTGGGATTTCGCCGGACTGCCTGATAGATACCGCGCTGACGCCACTATCGACGATTGCCATCACGGAATTGGTCATACTCACCATCCGGGAACCGCTGCGCGCGTGCCCGCCCAAGGATAATGTCGTCGCACATTTCCTGGCGGCCGTCATCACACTTATCGGTACTTTGGTAACTGTTGCGACCTCGCGCAGTACGATCGCGTTCGCGCCGCTGTTGGCTTCGCTCGCGTTTTTTCGCCAGAGCACGTCGATCCAGTATCGCGACCGCGATGACGGCGAGGATTTGCCGCGGCGTGCCGGCCCGAGATGGCGGCCCGATACGCGATGAGTGGGGTCGCTGCGCCTGGCGGCGCAGGGTTCCGCGCTCGTTGCGCCGGTCGAGTGATGGGAGCCGGGCCGACAATAGAAAAATATTCGAAAAGCTTCTGAAACTGGGGAGCCCTCAAGCATGTTTTGACCCGTTCCAACAACCGGTCGCCAATTGAAACTGTGCGATTTCGTTGTGGCCAGAATTTCCCCCCTGGCCAGCGGGTCGCGAATCAGGACGGGTTTGCATCGAGTTTGCGGCGATCCCAGCCGGTTGAACAGGCGACTACACTATCAGTCAGGTGACCACCGGGACGCGGGCCGGGTTTTTTGGTGAGGACCGCGATGGCAACGGCCTGACAATAGCAAAAATTCCTGGAATACCGATGTACGATGTCCTGATTCAGATTCCGCCCGGAGCCTCTGGTTGTTCGGGTCGGGGCATAGACCAATTTGGAGAGAGTCTCATGTCCAGAATTACCTGTTCGGATTGCGGCCTGAAGTTTCGCTTTAGCCGGGAAGAGGACACCTGCGTCTGTCCGAATCCCCTGTGCTGCAAGGAACAGCCTACGGGCCTGGAAGACCGGATTCGTAAAAAGATCGAGAAATACGTCAACCTGGATCTGCCACCAATGACCGTGGGTCGAGCCGTCGGGTTCGCCGCTGCGATCTACGAGTTTTCCACCCACAATGACCGGATAGATGTCGGGAGCATCGAAAACCGCCTGCAGAAGAGAACCGGTATGGCGACCGGCATGGAGAAGTCGAGCCTCAAGATGATCGCGACGAGAGCCAATGGCGGGCTTGTCGATAACCGGACCGGGCTAATGATTTATGTGATTTCCGGTACCACCGGCCATACTGCATGGAATACGGCGTTCGTTGTTTTTCGTGGCTCCCGCGGCACGCCTGGCGGTGCCGACGAAAATCCGCAGGGGGCGGGTTGGGACGATTCGACGGGCGAATCGCACAACCTCGACTGGGCAGCAAATTTCACCAATGCGCAGGTGCCCGCGCCGTGGCGAACCGGTGTGAAGGTCCATAAGGGTTTTCTGGAAATATACAGCTCGGTCGGACAGCTCGTGCGCGACGAGGTGAATAAACTGTCCGCGCAAATACCAGGGCTGCAGGTTGTCTGTACCGGCCACAGTCTGGGTGCGGGTCTGGCGACTCTGTGTGCGCATGACCTGCAGAATTCCACCGCGATTCGACCCTTTTGCTATCCGTTCTGCCCGCCCAAAACCGGCAATCTGGCGTTTGCGCGCGATTTTGATCTCCATATTGCATCGCGAGTCGAACCGCTTTATTGCGAACCGAAGGGTGGGTTCTACAGCCGCGGCATTTCGTTCGTGCAGTCCTCGGACCCGGTGAGCTGGGGCGGGAAGAGGGGATTCAAAAATATTCGCCCGAGGCGAATTCAAAAAATTGCCGATTCCGGCAATACCCTAAAACAGGGTATTTATTCGCTGAAGAAAACGAAAAGCCAAATAGACATCTACTATCTCGCGCCAAATGTTTATAAGGTCAGCGTGCTGGGATTCCACAGCTATAAGAAAATGGAGTCCGACCTTCTTGGCGGCAGATAGAGAACTCCACTACTAAAGCGCGAGTGCGCGCAGATGACAAAAAGATGCCGCCAGATGACCGCGTGATCGGTGTTTTTGCCGGTTAGAGTTGAACAGCGCGCGCCGTGTCCACGATTCTCTCAGGTTTGCTCCTGGAGCATGTCCTCTATTTGTTTTTTCGTGGCAACGACGGCCTCGCGCTGCTGCTCCGTCAAGGTATCCGATTGCAACAGACGGTCCGCCAGGCGCAATACGATTGCCGCCGACTGGGCCGACAACTCGCTGTGCGGAGGAGGGAAGACCTGCGTGTGAATCGAGTACCACTCTTCGGGACGATGATCGAAAATCACGTCGACGATAACCGCTTTGAGCTCGGCGTCGACCGCAGAGCCCATCAGTGCATCCAGCATCGCCAGCAGCGCCTCGTCGTTGCGGTGCGGGACGACACTCGAGTAGAGCCACCCGGAGCGCTCCTCGACACTGTGTTTGGAATCGATCAGTTTTCGACCTACCAGGTCGATGGCCGGAGCGCTTCCATTAGCAATACAGGCGTCCATTGTCAGGTTGGCAAAACCGTCCTCGGGTTGCGAATACTTGTCCCAGAACACGATTGCGTCGGGTGTCGCCGGGCGCACTGTGGCTAACGCCTGAACAAGCAATTCGATGCGTGCGTCCTGCTCCACCCAGACTGGGGCCAGAGTCAATTGCGAAAGTACCTTCTGCGCGGGGGCATCGCCCCGGTCCATCAGGGCCTGGATCAGACCCGCGACATACAGGTCCTCTGGCATTTCCGTCTCGTAGTCGGCCTCCGAGTCGAGTACGTCAAGCACGGCCGGGTCAAGCAGGCGCCGCTGCAGTTCCTGGAGCCTGGATTTGTCGCCGTTCGCCATTTCCAACAAACCATTGAACAGTGTTTCCGAGTTTGAAGTTGCCTCAGCCATTACTGTCTCCTCGCTCGCGGTAAGCCGCGCCGTCGTGTCCGTCGCAGTGGGGCTTCCACAGGCGATCAAGGAGCATGCGGTGGTCACCAGCTCCAGAAAATGCATCGATTTCACCGCGCCACCTCCCGCATCTCATCGTGTCAGCGGACTACGATGAATTGCTTTTACCTGCAGCAAATCGAGATCCTGCGCCAGAGTTGGTCCATTGTTGGCATGCATCAGGTTCTCCTGAGGCGGGTGTTTCAGGCCGTCATGCCCGCTCGTTTCCACACCGCCTTTCATGATGTTGAGGTTGCGGTGTCGCAGACTCAGGACGTGACCGATCTCGTGCGCAATCGTGTTGCCGTACGTGAACATCCCTGCATTGCTGGTAGGACTTCCGCATGCATTCGTGATGTACATTGCAAAAAGTTTTGCGTGGTTGTTTCTCTGCCGCCTGGACAGCAGTTTCATGGTATTGCGCTTCGCGGTAGCATCCGGCGGCAAACCGGTCGGAGGAATCCAGGAACTGCTGGGAGTGCCGCTGTCGGAAATGCTTGCACCGGCTCTGCTCGCCGGGAAGTCCGTGGCGGCCCCCAGAATCCGCCCGCCAGTCGCCAGCGGCGCACACGAGTGGATATAGACAAAGTTCATCAGGTTCTCTACATAGTTGAGCTGGGTCGCCTTTGGGAAACCTGCGAGACTGATATTTCGAGTAACCCCGCGTGCCACGCTAACTCTGAAAATACCCGGTATTTTGGTTGCTCTTGCGCGGTCGGTGACTGTCTTGGCGGTGTCAAGCACAAACCAGATTCCGGCCTGGCGTAGAATCCGATTGGCAATCGCAAGATGCTTGACGATATCGGACGGTCCGGACAGGGTGCCACTGCCTTTGGGGCCGTTGACAATAGTGAATCGGCACTTGATTTTCTTGATCCGCATTACGCGAGCGCGGATTGCGGCAACGCGAGCGCCATCAAGCGTCACTTCTATCAGAATTTCACCAGAGGAAATCCCCCGGACGAATACCTGGTCTCCCTTGTTGCCTCCGAAAATCACGGCCCGGCCGCCACCGCTGATCGAATGGACCTTCCACCGCAATCTGTCGAGATTCAGCGTCCGCGGTCTGACGTAGGTCACATGGTAAATAGCACAAGTCGAAACGCTGGCCTTGGCCCTCGACAGGATCGGTACTACCGCCGGGTTGGTGATTACATTGACATCGTCGTTTGGCAGGACCGTGTTGACGCCACCGGTATCGGTGAATGCCGCGACGGTACCGGCCGGCAACAGGGGTCGAACGGGCCATCTGCGGGTCGCGTTTGGTACCGGCTTGACCGGGCAGACCTCGACCCACCGCGCCACCCGTTTGCCGCTGACGGTGGTCATGATCTTGCCGCCGCGGGTATCTCTGGACGCGAAGAACTCGTTCGGATTCTGGACACCGCCGCGGCCGCGGACCAGCAGTTCTACCCTCATCCAGACCGAGAAGTTTTTTACCGTATCGACTCGGACGATTATCTGTTTGAACGGCGCGCGCAACGTGTGTACGACCTTGCCCATCTCGAACTCCGTGCCGAGTGCATGGAGCTTGGCTTCAAACGTGATTTTTATCGAGCGGCGGCCGGTAACATCGATTTCTGTACTGAATGACTTTGGTAAATCGAGAGCGTGCTTTTTCTTTACCGGGAACTTGGCGCTGCCGCCGTATTGGATGAATCTATTTCCAAGTTGGGCCCCGGCATCGAACGACCATAACTTTTTGCCCCAGACGTACCCGGGGTTCTTGACGGCAACTGCCAGGTAGGTGATCCGGATTTTTTCCTTGAGAGTTTTGGCCATGTCAGCTTCCGTGCACCGACAAAACCGTGTCGCGAAGTGGGCCACTCAGTTCGCCCGTAACGTCGAGCCCCTGGTCCTGCTGAAAGGCGCGGATTGCATCGCGTAATTCGATGTCCTCTTCCTCGTCTATGCCCGAAAGTCCGTAACCGAGATTGCGCAGGCGTTGCTTTACCCCGGACAACGTTGCGATCGGGTTGAGGCCGCCGACTTCGATCGGGATCGTCATTTCGTCCTGTGTGCCGGGGCTGATTATCAGCTTCGCTTGCCTGACCGACGGCGGGAGCAAAATCTCCACCATGCCGTCGCCATCAGTGGTGCCGCTGGTTTCAGTGCCGGCATAACGGAGCAGGTATTCGGCGTTGGGCCAGGGTTCTTCCGGCAGTAGTTCCGGGTCATCTTCCTCCTCCGCGAGGTCCAGCGCTTCGGGATCGCGTTCTTCAATCGCGCTGGTCTTGTCGTCATCGTCCGATTTGGCTCTCTTGACAACGATTCGGAGACTTACCGGTACCCCCCTGCGCCGGAATCGGTGCTTTTTGTCGGTTGCCGCAGACTCCGATTCGACCCGAAGATCCGGCACGACGACCTCATCTCCGGGTTGCAGCACCGCCGGCGTATCCCGTTTGCGGCGCAAATCCGAGTTATCCGGGTGGCTCCAGACTGTCTCCCAGAAATGGCCATAGGCGTCGGCGATGCTGTGGATGCAGTCGCCCGACAGGACTTTGTGTACGCGCACAGATGTTCCCTTTCACTGGTTGAGGCCGGAGTTCCTCGCCGCAGCGAGTTGAGCGGTTCGCAACCGCGTCTATTGGTTGATGCCGAAAACACAGGCTTATCAGGCAAAAGTAGTCGATGGCGGCGGGTTGTGCACGATTGGCGCTGTTGGCGTAATAGTAATGACGGACTATCCGGCGTCAGGTGGTCGAGGGAATGGCACAAGCCTGGCTGGGTTGAAGCCAGGCTAATTTTCCGGACGGGGTCCCTCGAAACCGGAGCGATCGAAATCGGCGACGAAGCGCACCGCCGGGGTAGAGGTATTTTCAAACAAATAGATTCTTTCGTCCGTGCGAATCGTCCCCGAGATCATGTCGCGGCTGGAGTTCACGGTCAGTGTCCAGTCGCCAATGTCGCCGAGTTCGGACACGACGGTGCCGGATGCGTTCAGCGAACGTATGAAGTCGGTGTATTCGAACGCCCGAAGAATTTTCAGATTCAATGTCAGGCCGGCGCTAACCTGAACCGCGAAATCGGGCTGCGCCGGGTCCCCAATGTCGGCTTCGTCGCTGTTGGCCAGGCTGAGGAACGGTGCACTCGCGCGAATTGCGCTCTCGAGCGTAACGACATCGATCGTCATCAGCGTCACGCCGGTATCCAGTTCGGGCCGATCGAAGCGTTGCCGGATACTGCTAATCAGACCAGGGAAACGGGAAGGGTCCACGGGCTGAGTGATGACGGGTGGCGGGACTACCGTCGTCGCCACAGGTTGGGCGGCGGCCGCTTCCGTCGGGGCGGTTCGAGCCACGGCGGGAACCGGCTCCTTTGTGGCCGCAACCGGCAGTGGCGCGGCGGGCACGACCGGTGGCGCCATCGATGCTGGCATCGTCGTCTGCGGCTGCGGAGCCGGCGCAAGAGCGCGCAACAGCGCGATCCCGGCCAGCGTGGCGACGACGGCCGCGACCGTCGCAATTCCCGTGCGACTCACCCGCATTGCCCCGAAATTCGCCCGGCGGGCGGAGCTTGCCGGATTTCATCGCCATCGCGCAAAAACGGCGAAATCGCTGAAATATTGGCTGGCACCACTCTGCCGTTGGCTCCTCAGGTGCGCACGGACGCGGCAAAAAAGGGGGTGGAGGCTAGGGTCGGAATCGAACCGGCGTACACGGCTTTGCAGGCCGCTGCATAACCACTCTGCCACCTAGCCACGGCGGGCCGACAATGTATCACAACACAATACCAAGTACAGGGAACCTGGCGCGGAGATCCCGAAATGCAACCACGTACATTCCCCGGGTGGGTTCCGAGGCGATTTGTCGCTAGAATACGCGCCCGCGCACCTAGAATCAGTCTTGAAGCGCGTTTGTGTCCGTCACGCAAAAGGTCAGGCCCTGCACGAAGAAGCGTCAATTCCTCGGTTCTCTGCCCATGAGCTGGAGCTCTGGCGGGGAGACCGTTGCCTGTTTAGCAATCTCGCGTTCGCGATCAGCGAGGGCGATTGCCTGCATGTGACAGGCCCTAACGGTTGCGGCAAGACCAGCCTGTTGCGGGTGCTGTCGGGTATGAGTCTGGCAGAGAGTGGGGATGTCTGCTGGGATGGCACCCGGATCGACCGCGACCGTGGCACTTTCAACCAGGCGGTTTTCTACGTTGGCCACCGCGAAGGCCTGAAGGCGCATCTGAGCGCCGTCGAAAATCTGCAGTTCGATCTCGGTATCCGCCGCAGTTACGACCAGGCTGATATCGACGCCGCGCTGGAACGGTTGACGGTCTCGCATTGCGCTCATTTGCCGATCCGTGTGCTCTCGGCCGGTCAGAAACGGCGAGTGGCTCTCGCGCGGGCAGTAGCGGCAAAGAGCCGCCTTTGGATCCTCGATGAGCCGTTTACCAACCTCGATGTTGCCGGACGCGATCTGATTTCGCATCTGCTCGACGATCATCTGAGCGCGGGCGGTCTCGCGGTGGTCGCTGCCCACCATGATTTGCCGTTGCGGGCCGGGCGACGCGTGCCGCTGGAGATTTCCTGATGGATAACGTCGGCATCTTTACCGCGGCAGCGAGACTGGTCGAGCGCGACCTCAAGGTGATTTTCAGGCATGTCAGCGAAGCGCTGAATCCGCTCGTGTTCTTTGTGGTCGTCGCAACGTTGTTTCCGCTGGCTACCAGCCCCGATGCGGCGCTGCTGCGGGATATAGCCCCGGGAGTCGTCTGGGTAGCCGCGCTGCTGTCTTCGACGCTGGCGCTGGATTCGCTGTTCAAGGCGGATATGGATGATGGCACGATGGAGCAGCTCGCGTTAAGCCCGCAGCCGCTCGCCTGGTTGTTGCTCTCGAAAATCGTCACCCACTGGGTCGTCAGCGGTTTGCCGCTGGTACTGATCGCACCGCTGGTCGCGCGCGGGTTTTTCCTTCCCACCGAGGCCATTCTGCCGATGATGGCCGCGCTGGCACTCGGGACGCCAACACTGAGCCTGATCGGTGCGGTTGGCGCGGCGCTGACTGCGGGGGTGCGCCGGGGTGGCGCGCTGCTGTCACTGCTGGTATTACCCCTATCGTTGCCGACAATGATTTTTGGCGCGCGGGCAACGGATCTGGCGGGGTTGGGTGAGGATCCGACCGGACCGCTGTACCTGCTCGCCGCGTTGTTATTCCTGACCTTGAGTCTTGCGCCCCTGGCCGCCGCGGCGGCCATACGCATCAGCCTGGATTGACTGCTATGTGGAAAGCTTTTGTCAGATGGTTCCATCGTATGGCCTCGCCGCCGCACTTCTATGCCGCCGCGACGCGCTGGACGCCATGGTTTTTCTGGAGCGCGATAATCGTAATCGCGATCTGTGCCTACGGCGGCCTGGTGCTTGCGCCGGCCGACTATCAGCAGGGTGACGGATTCCGGATCATCTATGCGCATGTGCCGAGCGCGTGGATGTCGCTGTTTATCTATGTGAACATGGCAATTGCGGCGGCAATCGGCCTGATCTGGCGAATCAAGCTGGCCCACGCCGTCGCCGCGAGTTGCGCGCCGATCGGGGCGTCTTTCACTTTCCTAGCGCTGGCGACGGGTTCCATCTGGGGCAAGCCGATGTGGGGCACCTGGTGGGTCTGGGATGCACGCCTGACCTCGGAACTTATTCTGCTTTTCCTGTACATAGGGTATATGGCGCTGCGTTCGGCGATGGAAGAGCCGAGCCGTGCGGATCGCGCGAGCGCGGTGCTGGCAATCGTCGGCGTCGTCAATGTGCCGATCATCCATTACTCGGTCATCTGGTGGAACACGCTGCACCAGGGACCGACCGTCAGCAAAATTGGTGAGCCTTCCATTACCTGGGAGATGCTGTGGCCGATGCTCGGCATGATGGTCGGGTTCATGCTCTTTTTCGGCGCCATATTGCTCACCCGGGTACGTGGCGAGGTCCTGGCACGGGAACGCAATGCGAAATGGATTGAGGAAGTGGCGGTAAGCTAACGAATATGAAAGAATTTCTTGATATGGGCGGGTACGCCGGATATGTATGGTCGAGTTTTGGCCTGACTTTGTTCGTTTTAATAGCCAATGTCGTGGCGGCTCGCCGGCGACTGGCAACCGAGATCACCAGGGCCCGCCGTCGGGCGCAGCGTCCTGGCGCAGGAGGAGGGATATGAAACCGCGTAGACAAAGACTGGTGCTGGTCGTAATGATCGTGGTGGGCGTGGGTATCGCCACGGGTTTCGCTCTGAGAGCGCTGCAGGAAAATCTGCTGTATTTCTACAGCCCCACCCAGGTGGCAGAGGGTGAACCGCCGGAAGGTCGCAAGTTTCGCGTTGGCGGGCTGGTAACGCCAGGCAGCGTCCACCGCACCGAAGGCGTTCTTGATGTGAGTTTCGATCTGACCGACAACAACACCACGGTCACTGTGGCTTATGCCGGCATACTTCCCGACCTTTTCCGCGAGGGACAGGGCATCATCGCGCACGGGCGGATGAACGGTGACGGCGTTTTCGTGGCCGAGGAGGTCCTCGCCAAGCACGATGAGAACTACATGCCGCCTGAAGTGGCCGAGGCGCTCGAGCAGGTCCACGGCAAGGATAGCGGACCATGATCCCCGAACTTGGACAATTCGCATTGATCATCGCATTGTGCCTGGCGCTGGTGCAGGGCGTTATGCCGCTTGCCGGCGCCCAGACCCGCAACCGCATGTGGATGGCGATTGGCAAACCTGCCGCGGCCGGTCAGTTCGTGTTCGTTTTGTTGTCGTTTCTGGTCCTCACCTGGGCTTTTATCCAGAACGACTTCAGCGTGACTTATGTGGCCAGCAACTCCAACTCGGCGCTACCGTTGTTGTACCGCATCTCCGCGGTGTGGGGCGCGCACGAGGGCTCGTTGCTGCTGTGGATACTCGTGCTCAATATCTGGAGCATCTCTGCGATTATCGGCGGACGCCATCTTCCCGAGCTTTTCAACGCCCGGGTGGTCGGTGTTCTTGGCCTGGTTTCCGTGGGTTTTCTCGCTTTCATATTGTTTACGTCCAATCCGTTTGACCGCCTGATTCCGGCGGCAATGGATGGCCGTGATCTCAATCCGCTGCTACAGGACCCGGCGTTGGCGATTCATCCGCCAATGCTTTATTTCGGCTACGTTGGATTTGCGGTGCCGTTTGCGTTTGCCATTGCGGTGCTTCTCGAGGGCCGCCAGGGAACCGAATGGGCACGCTGGGCCAAACCGTGGGCGACGATGTCATGGGTGTTCCTGACGCTTGGCATTGCGCTCGGTAGCTGGTGGGCCTATTACGAACTCGGCTGGGGTGGCTGGTGGTTCTGGGATCCGGTGGAGAACGCCTCGTTCATGCCATGGTTGATGGGAACGGCACTGATCCACTCACTGAGCGTCACCGAGAAGCGCGGCCTGTTCAAGAGCTGGACGTTGTTGCTGGCGATTTCCGCTTTCTCGCTAAGTCTGCTCGGTACGTTTCTTGTGCGCTCGGGTGTGCTGGTGTCGGTGCATGCCTTTGCCAGTGACCCGGAACGTGGCTTGTTCATTCTTGTCTTCCTCTGCGTCGTTGTTGGCGCGGCGCTGACGCTGTATGCGTGGCGGGCGCCACGCATGACCTCCGATGCCGGGTTTGCGGCTTTCTCGCGGGAGTCATTTTTGCTGGCCAACAACATTCTGCTGGTGATCGCCACGTTCGTCGTGTTGATTGGCACGCTGTTCCCGCTGGTCATGGATGCACTGGGGCAGGGTAAGTACTCGGTCGGTCCGCAATACTTCGCGGCGGTATTCATCATACCGACGCTGCCAATGGTCTTGTTGCTGGGTATCGGTATGCATACCGCCTGGCGGCGTGACAAGTGGAACCGGGTCAGCCGCCACGTTCGCACCGGCGCAGCGCTGGCGCTGGCACTGGCAATCGCGATTTCATTACTCGCCTGGGACGGCGGGGGGGTGCTGTCGGCAATAGGCATTTTCGCTGCGTTCTGGGTAATGATTGCGGCGCTGGTCGATCCGCTGGCGTATCTGCGCAAGGGTCAATTGCGCCGCATGCCACTGGCATTGTGGGGCATGAGCATCGCCCATTTCGGTCTCGGCGTGTTTATCCTCGGCGCCGTGGTTACCGAAACCTATAGCGTCGAGCGCGATCAGGCGTTGCGCGTTGGCGAGTCGACGGCGGTGGGCCAGTTCGAATTCCGGTTTGACGATCTGCGCCAGGTTGAGGGACCGAATTACACCGCGGTTGAAGGCGTCATATCCATTTTCGACGAGGGCGAAGAGATCGCGGTGCTTTATCCGCAGAAGCGGGTCTACCGGGTTCAGCAGAGCCCGATGACCGAATCGGGTATCGATGCCCGTCTTGGTCGGGATCTCTACGTCGCACTGGGCGACCCGCTGGGTGGCAATGCCTGGAGTCTCAGGGTTCAGTACAAGCCACTGGTCCGGTTGATATGGCTGGGTTGCCTCATCATGTCGATCGGTGGAATAGTCGCGGTCGGTGACCGCCGCTACCGGATCGCGCGCCAGGATGCCGCTGCCAGGGTGCCGGCAGGGACCGCGAGGGAGACCGGCTGATGTGGCGTTATTTCCTGCCAATCGCATTTTTCATATTGCTGGTCGGTTTCTTCCTCCGCGGGCTGTCGCTCGATCCCAGTGAGATTCCCTCGCCGTTGCTGGGTAAGCCGGCGCCGTCATTTGCCCTGCCATCGCTCGACGATCCGGCTCAGACAGTCGGCACCGATATGATGAAGGGCGAGGTTGCGTTGCTGAATGTGTGGGGAACCTGGTGCGCGGGTTGCCGCCAGGAACACGATACTCTGATGGCAATCGCAGCGGCCGGTGAGGTACCGATCTACGGGCTCAACTGGAAAGACGATCCGGAGGCGGCGCGGCAGATGTTACGCCAGATGGGTAACCCTTACGTTGCAAACGGCATCGATGCGGATGGCCGGGTGGCCATTGACTGGGGCGTGTACGGTGCCCCCGAGACGTTCCTGCTCGCTGCCGACGGAACCGTGATCTTCAAGCACATCGGCCCGCTGAACCTCGGGAATCTGGCAACAGGACATCCTGCCGCTTGCACTTCAGGCCAAGGAGCAACAGCCATGATCAGGTCATTGGCCGCACGGGTATTCGCAACTATGGCGATAGCCGTGATTTTCGCCTCCGGCGCGGCGTTTGCGATCGACTCGTCCGAGGAGTTTGAAGATCCGCGAATGCAGGCGCGTTACGAGAAACTCACAGCGGAACTGCGTTGTCTCGTCTGCCAGAATCAGACCATCGCGGACTCCAATGCGGGACTCGCGGTCGATCTCAGGCGGGAAACGCGGCAGATGCTGGTGGACGGCAAAACTGACGACGAAATACGCACTTTCATGGTGGAACGCTATGGCAACTTCGTGCTGTATCGTCCGCCCGTTGACTCCAACACTTTGCTGTTATGGGGCGCGCCGGCAATCCTGTTGCTTGGCGGTGCGATTGCCGCTGCGGTGGTGATCCGCCGCCGCACCGGCATGAAGTTCGACGATGAGGAGGGCGACGAACTGGCCCATGAGGAATCGAATGCATGAGTACTTTTACTATTCTGGCCGCGCTGATGCTTGTTGCCGCGGTTGTAATGCTCGTTGTGCCGTTCCTGCGGGCTGCCAAAGCCGAGAATTCTGAAAAACCAGCTAATTTTTCGCCGTGGCCGATGGTGATCATTGTTGCGACCCTGGTTCCCGCAATGACCATCTGGCTCTATCGCGATATATCGACCTGGGACTGGGATGTCCCGGCCGGCCCTGGGCATGCCGGCGGGATGTCGGGTACCGACCAGGCCGCCTCATTGCTCGAGGCCGCGCAGACGCTCGAAGAACGGCTGCGCGCGGAACCTGGCGACGTCGAAGGCTGGCTCATGCTCGGGCGTACCTACATGGTGATGGGCCGTTTCGACGATGCCGGTGCTGCGATGAAACAGGCGGTTGATCTGACTAACGGTGAAAACCCGGCGATCGTGGGCCAGTATGCCGAAGCGCTGACGATTGCCGATCAGGGCCGGCTTGCCACCGAAACGGGGCCAATCTTCGAATCCTTGCTCGAGCAAAATCCGGGTGACCAGCGAGGACTGTTCTACGGTGGCCTCTATGCTTACGAACAGGAGCGATATGAAGTGGCCCGTGAGCGCTGGGAGACACTCCAGGCAGCGAATCCTCCCGAATCGATCAGGCCGATCATCGAGCAGCGCCTGATGCTGGTTTACGAAAAGCTCGGTGTGCATCCTCCGGGCGTCGTGCAAATGCCACCGGCAATGGCTGCGTCGCAGCCGGCGCCACCACCAGCGGCTCCTGCCGCGCCTGCAGCTGCCGCCGGCGGCGATGACGTGATCCAGCTCCGCGTCCAGATCGCCGATGGTCTGGGGCAGGGTAAAGACCTGAGCCGGGCCTCGCTATTCGTATTTGCGCGCAACAGCGCCGGTGTCGGTCCGCCGCTTGCCGTTGTCCGCCGATCCGCTGGAGAGTTGCCCTTGAACATGACGTTGTCGGATCAAAATGCGATGACGCAGGGAACCAGTCTTACCGATTTCGCCGAAATGCAGCTGGTGGCCCGGGTTTCGTTTTCCGGCGGACCCGCTGCGTCCACCGGCGATCTGCAGGGTATCGTCTCGTTCAGCTGGGACGGTGAGCAAAATGCGGTAAACCTGGTGATCGATGAGGTCGTGCCATAGCCCAACGGAGTGCGTCACCGATGTCGCAGGCGCCGTTCAGGATGAAGTTCTCGAGGCCGCCACGAAGCGGCCCGCGTTACCTGTCGATCGCAACGTCACGCAAACCGGTACGGCTGGGTTCGGCAAAGACCATCCCCGCTATGGAGGCCGTGCAGGCGCCGCGAGCGACGGATCGCGGCCACTTGCGCCGCTATCGCGAGGTCTGTCGGCTGGCGGATGCTGAGACCCTGCCGCTGACCTATCCGCACGTGCTGGCGGCGCCCGCGCAGCTTGCGTTGCTCAGCTCAAAGGCCTTCCCGCTGCGCCTGCTCGGGCTGGTGCATTTGCGCAATGAAATCGTCCAGTATGCATCGATCGCCGCGAGTGACCGGCTTGCCTTGCGCATAAGTGCCGGCGGTCACCGGGATACCGAGATGGGGCAGGAATTCGATATTGTCACGCGGTTTACCCGTGGCGATGAACTCGTCTGGCTCGAAACCTCAACCGCGCTTGCTCGCAGGCCACGTGAAGAGGGTAAGCGACGGCCGGGTGGTTCCGGCTCCGCAACGATCGCGCCGGTCGGAAAGCAAGTCAGCTGGCAGGCGGCGGAAGATTCGGGTCGAAGATATGCGCGGGTTTCCGGCGATTACAATCCGATTCACCTGTATGGCGCGACTGCCAGATGGTTCGGATTTCGCCAGCCGATTGCCCACGGGATGTGGACACTGGCGCGTTGTCTCGGTGAACTCAGGAACGGCTGTAGCGACGGACGTTGCAGCGTAAAGACGGTATTTGGCAAACCGTTTTATTTACCGGGATGGTCGGTGCTGTCGTCCGAGTCACAGCAAAGTAAATTGCACTATCGCCTCTCGGACCCGGAGTTCAGGCGCGAGTTCCTTAGCGGCACAATCGAGCGGTTCTGAATCACCGTTCGTGGCGTCGGCGCCCGGACGCCACGGTGCGCAGAGCCGGAGCAGGGCAGCGACCGGCCCGGTCCGGGTGATTCGATTGGCGATTTCCGGTCCCACGTAACAATAACCGGGTCAGCAATATTCGTGCGCGCCTCTGCGCCCGCCAAAAAATGCCGCGCGGCCTGGCCCATCCGGACTACGAGCGCACCACGCTGAAGCCGCACGGCGGCATGGCCAAGCGTGTCAGACCCCGGTCTCGGTGACGTAACCGGCATCGTGCCAGGCGATGATGCCACCCTGCACGTTATACGCTTCGATACCGGCCAGCACACACTTTTCCGTGGCACGCGCGGAACGGCCACCCGAGGCGCAATGCACCAGGAGTTTCTTGCCGGGATGCAGCGGAATATCGGTGGGATCGAACTTGGAAAGCGGCAGCAGGGTGGTGCCCGGGATACGCATATCCTCATGTTCGACCGGTTCGCGAACATCAATCATAATCGCTTCGCCGTTTTTGACCATCTCGTGGGCGGTGTGGATATCGACTTCGAATACATGCTGGGTCATCGGAGAGCCTCCTCGGAAATTTTATTGCGGCCTGGGCGAATGCGGCGCGTCAGTAATATTCGAAAAATCTAATATCGGTTATCCCGGACGCCGGTGAAATTCGCACGCCCGATGCAACGTTTCGTCAACGACGGTTCGCGCGGCGAGCCGGCTTTTTCACGATACGATAACGCTCTTTCAACCGCTCGAGGCAGTTATCGAAGGCGCAGCTAATGCGCGTCGTGTTGCGAATCCGCTCGATTTTGGGCCAGGTGGAGCGGCGCCCGGCCGTCACGAGACGGGCAATTTCCTCGGGTGACGGATTCGCAAATGTCTTCAGCAGATCTGACCAGTTGCGTTCCGGAAATATGGTTACGTCACCGCTGTAGGGCTGACTTGCAATTGCATGCGCCTTGTTTATCACGGCACCCATGGGCGAGATGTCGAAATTGCGCCGCGCCACTTCGAGCACATGCTCGATCTGTACCATCGGCGCCGACAACATGATCTGGCGGAGGAACGGCACAACGCCTTTGCGGACTTCCTCGTCGCGCATAAATGGCACCACATGGGGATTGGTCTGGCTGACAATGTAGTGATTGATGTTATGCAACCGGTTGATCCGTTCTTTTGGCACGTCCGCATGAACGGAACCGTCGATCCACAGGCTGCGCGGCATATAGGGGACGCTGCGGCCTTCGAAATTCCGCGCCTTCAACTGGACCGGCGAAAACACGCCAGGAATAGCGGTTGAGGCGTGTACGGCGCTGCGAATAAAGACGTTGGGCGCGGTCAGATAGTTCAGGAGTCGCGGGAACTGGTTGGGATCGGCCGGCGAGATAGAGATATTGATGATGCGTCCGGTGCGATCGAACGCTTCCTGAAACGTAAGCGGTTCGATGTTCTTGTTTATCGAGCGTCGCAGATGTTGTCCGTCGAGTATCCCGTGCCCCTGGATGATGCCGCCGAAACCCAGCAACTTCGACCACTCCAGATCAATGAAATCGGGGTCAAAAACCGTCTCCAGCTGCGAATCGTCATGGCTGCCGACAATCCCCGCAACCAGCGCGCCTGCGCTAGAGCCCGACAGCACCCGTGGCAGCAAGCGTTCGGCCCAAAGCTCCCGGATGACGCCGACATGGAACAGACCCAGTGTGGCGCCGCCAGACAATAGCAGCGAGGAGCGCCCGAAACTCTGCGCGGCGCGCTTGAAAAACTCGAGCTTTTCGGCCGGTGGCAACTGCTTTATCTCAGTATCGCAGAGGTAGTTCAGCGTACCGACGACTTCATCGAGATACTGCTCGATCAGATTCTTGGTGCCGAAACGCGCACGTCCATAGAGACGCGGGTTCGCCATGTTGCCCAGATTGCCGTGAAGTTCTTCCCGCAGATAGAAAACCAGTCTCGGGATGTCGTCGTTTTTGCGCAACCTGCGCAGTAGCCGTGTTCGCGAGGCCAGCAGAGTGTGATCATATTTCTTCGACTTCGGGTTGGCTTTCCAGTCGTCAGCCCCTGACAACCGATCATGCTCGATGGCTGCCTCCCGCCACGAATCATAGTCGCCGGCCTCTGCCATCGCGGCGTCGCAGGCCTTCAGCCCGCGGAACGCGCCAGCACCCCAACGCCTTGCAGCTATTGCTCTGACCAAAATAATCTCGGTTCGGCTGGTAACCGCCATATTGTACTTTAGAAAAGACTGAAATCCCCACAACGGTGTTCACGAAATTGCTGCCGGAACGCATCTGCGGGGCATCATGGTGGCAGTGCGAATCCGGACTGTGCGGCTCGCTTTACGTGGCCGGGGCGGGGGTTGTAGGCTTTGCGGTTTGACGTCATCGTCGAGGGTGACCACGCGCCGCGCAGGGCGACTCTGACAGTGCTCATTTCCAGGCGAAACGGGCCGCCGGAGCGGTCAGGGCGAGCATACTCGCTATACACATCGTTGCCGAAGCTGGCCTAAGTGTCAGCCAGGGCGAATACCGGCTGACCGGGTGCAGGAGCACATGGCCCGTTACATCTTTGGAAAATCGGTTAAACGGATCGCCGACAGGCTGGCTGTGGTGCGCCACATTGTCTGGGCCAGCGAAACCGCGCTTGCGTGGCTCATCTGGCAATTCCTGCGGCTACTCGGACCACGCCACGGCGGCGCTTTCGGGCGCGGAATTGCGACGTTTTTCGGTCCGCGAACGTCGAAGAACGAAAAGTTCAGAAAGAATGTCGACCTGGCGTTTCCCGATCGCAGCGCGACCGAGCGTGAGCAAATTGTGCGAGGGATCTGGGCCAACGCCGGCGCTGTTTTTGCAGAATATCCGCGCCTGGGTAAAATTTGCGATCCGGCTTCGGGGCGGCTTGAAACTGTGCTGGTGGGTAGCTCCGGTGATGTCGTCGCCGCCGGTGGACCCTGCGTTTTTGTGTCGGCCCACCTTGCCAACTGGGAGATATGCGCCGCCGCGGTTTCGCAGCTCGGACTGCCGCTGACGGTGGTCTATACGCCGGCGGCCAATGTCTATATGGACTGGTTGCTCGGAAGGTGGCGCCGCCCGCTGGGCTGCCGGCTGGTCGCGCGCGAGGACAGCATTCGCCCGATGATCCAGGAACTTCACACCGGGCGATCAATAGGACTCATTGTCGATCAACGCGTTGACAGCGGCAGAATGTTGCCTTTCTTCGGCATGCCAAAGGCCACCACTCTTGTCCCGGCGCGACTGGCGCTGAAACACCGGGTACCGCTGGTGCCCATCCGGTGCGAACGTCTCGGAGATGCGCGGTTTCGAGTGAGCCTGTTCCCCGCAATCACACCCGGACCGGTGGCGGCGAGCGCGTCCGATCAGGCGGCGGAGATGATGACCCGGGTCAACATGTTGTTCGAGGAGTGGATACGGAGCGCTCCAACCGGTTGGTTTTGTCCGAAACGGCGTTGGCCGCGCGACGCCTGTCCTGACCAGGAAGTCTCCGCAGCCAAAAATCCGGGTGGCAATGTCTCACCGGTTTAGGGCAAGATTAGGCCACCAATGGAATGGTGTTAATTGGAGATGATCGAGCGAAAATCTATCCGGGAAAGCGGTCCAGTACGCTTGTTCGAAAACAGAGCGCTGGAAGCCCTGACCCATGTCCATCCGATCATTCCGCTGGTGTTCTGGAGCCCGGTTTGTTTTTATTTCCTGTGGCAGGCGGCCGGCGAGGAAGATCTCGGTGGTGCCGCCTTGCTGACTATTGCGATCGTGGCATTCGCTAGCTGGACGCTGGTCGAGTATGCGGCGCACCGGTTTCTGTTTCACTACGATGCGCGGTCGCGCCCGGGCAAATACCTGGTATTTCTTTTTCATGGTGTTCACCATGCTGATAGTCAGGACAAGACCCGACTGGTGATGCCTCCGGCCGGTGGCGTACTGTTGATGGCACTGCTATGGGGGGTGTTCAGCCTGATCGTTCCGGGTGACTGGCTCGAGGCCTTCATGGCGTTTTTTATCGTTGCTTATCTTTGCTACGACTACACCCACTACGCGGTTCATCATTTCAATCTGCAAAGCGACGTTGGGCGCTTTCTCAAGCGTCATCACATGCAGCATCACTTCCGCGACTCAAGCCGCAATTTTGGCGTCACCTCACCGCTGTGGGACTGGGTGTTCCGAACTGCGGGTCCGGTCCATTCTGCTGCAGGGCCGGTTGGGAAAACCGCGGCCGGCAACAAGAATTCCTGATCTGCTGCGCAAGTCTTTGCAGCCGAGCGGGGCGGGGCGCACTCAGAGTCCCGGCGGCAGGCGATCCGGTCGCGGATAGACGAGGGATTTGATGCCTCTGCGGTTAAACGGACGCCAGGCGCCCTCTGTCTGAGCGAGACGATCTGCAATCACCCACAGCACTGCGGGATGAAATCCGAGACCGATATGGCTGCCCTCGACGCGGACATTTTCGGTCTGCTCGGCTTCTTTGTCGATGGCGCATTGCCACGGCACAACTCCATCGGTACGACTATAGATGACGGTACTGGGTACCGGCGGCGGCTCAGGTACGCGGGCGAGAAGATCCGCGTCCATATGGGCCTCACGCTGACCTGTAACATCCTCGTACAGCCACGATACGGTGACGGCTCGTGAGTGTCTTATTGGGGTGCCGAGCGTGATCACCTGGCGCACATCGTCCGGTGCCATCCAGGCCAACTCGCGCGCATAGATACCACCAAGGCTCCAGCCAACCACCGATACCTTGCGGTTATAGCGTCTTCTTAATTCGGCAAGACGTTCCAGCACTTCGTGTTCTTTCTCGCCTACGGGTCCGAGGTTGCGGCCGAGCTTCCAGCGGTGGCCCGCGTAGCCAAGACTCTTCAGGTAATAACGTAACAGGAATGTCGAGGAGCCACTGGCGAGGAATCCCGGGAGAACAAGGACCGGGTGGCCATCGCCACGTGGCGCACGGTTCAACAATGGCATTGAGCAGAAGGTCGAATACATTTCGGCCGCCCAACGGGTCTCAAGCGCCTGGTGGAGCAACGACGGACGCCTGACTTTGACCGATTCCGTCATCGCTTACTCCGGCTCCCGGCCCGTCCGCCGGATTTCCTGGAGGCGCGTTTCTTGCCGCCGGCGGCCGTGCTTTTGCGCCGGCCTGCAGCGCCTCTTTTTGTGGTACCGGTCTTTTTTTTCCGGGTTGTGGCGGCGGGCGTTTTCGCCTTGCTGCGAGACCGCGCCGCTACCTTGCTCTTTCGCCCGGAGGCCGCAGTCTTTTTCGCACCGCCGGAGCGCCGCGTTTTTCGCACCGCCCCCTTGCTTTTTGCAGCCGGGGAGAGCGTTTCCGCCTGCAGCCTGGCGAAAGAATTGCGCAGACAATCTTCAAACACCTCAACATCCGGAAGGCGGTCAGGACAGGACGTCGCACTGATGGTGAGATAGTCGTCGTAACTGGTAATGACCAGAATCAGACCGAGACCGTCAATAATCGGGGCCATTCCCATCGAGCCGATCAACTGCCCGCCACCAAAGTAGAGTGTCTGTCTCGGTCCGGGGACATTGGTAATGACCAGGTTGAACAAAGGCCGCACGTAGCGCGCAATTTCCATACGCGAGTAGAGGCGGGCGGCGGCGGCGCCCAGAGAAAACGGAACGATCTGTGCCGCATCGGTCAGTGTCGAGGCGCCCATCGCCCTGGATTGTTCTTTGGTCTTCGCCGTGTTCTCGCGGATTTTTTGCATCCGCTGCAGCGGATCCGGTTCATCGGTTGCCAGCGGGACCAGCATCGCCGAGACCTGGTTGCCACCCGTGTCGACCGCGTCGCGCACGGAGATGGGAACCATGGCGGTCATTGTTCTGTCGGGAAGCTCCTGTTTCTCTACCAGGTACTCTCGCAGCGCACCCGAACAGATTGCCAGCACAACATCGTTGACCGTTGCGCCTTCGACCCGATTTTTGACGGCCTTGACGTCGGCCAGAGGCAGCCAGACACCGCCGAAAACGCGCTGCGCACTGATTGGCGAATTGAAGCGGGTCCTCGGGCCGCGGAACGGCGCGGTCGGCAAAGACTGCTTTTCTACCAGCACTTCCTTGCCGAGGTTCCAGGCACCCCTGGCTACCGAGCCGAGCGTTCGCACCACCTTCTTCGGTTGGCCAAGCAGGTTCAGATAGGCTCTGCCCACAAGATTCACCGGCCCTGGTTGCATTTCCGGAACCCAGTCATCGGGTGGGTCGTCGTTTGCCGGGCTCGCGCTCAGGTCAAAAAGCGCCGACAGCAGGTCACTGCCACCCATGCCGTCGACCGCGGCATGGTGCAATTTGTGAATCAGGGCGAACGAGCCTTTTGGCAGCAAATCGATACCGTCGAGGCCTTCGACAAAGGTGAATGACCAGAGCGGTCGACGCATATCCAGCGGGATCGACAAAATATGCTCGACGAGGTGCCGCAGTTCGTCCCAACCGGCGGGAGCCGGGAGTCCCATATGGTGCACGTGGGATTCGAGATTAAAGTCAGGATCGTCGATCCAGTAGGGTTGATCGATACCAAACGGAACTTTTACCAGGCGGCGGCGAAATACCCTGGATCGATTCAGGCGCGACTCGATCAACTCGTAGTAGCTGCGAAAGTCGAATCCGCCGCGTGGGGGGCGACAGAAAATGACGCCACCGATGTGCATCGGAGCACGTGGTGTTTCCAGATATACGAACGACGCATCTACGCCGGTAAGTTGCTGCATCGGACCGAATCCATTCCCCAGAACCGCGCTCATCGTAGCCGATATATCGCTGAGTTACACAGACCTGACCCGAAGATTCACGCCATGCTGTCTCTACCGGGAATCAGCCAATTGCTGATGCAGGCCCGGCAAAGCCGAATAACGGCTGGACAGAACCAGGTCTAACTCTCTGTTTGTGTTAAACGAATTTAATAAGAGAGTGAGAAAAGCGGCATAAGTATATATAAAAACTAATGAAATAGGTATTTTCGGATGATTATGGGGGTGCGGGGCCTGGCTATTGCCGTATATGGGATATTGCCATTACTTAACATAATATACATTATGCGCAGTTGGTGAGAATGATCGGGGTGGGGTTTATTGCCCTGCATCGGCCGGATCGGATCGGCGGATCACGCCGATTCGCCGTCACACCGCCTGCCCGGACCGCCGCCAAATCCGCGTGCTTTCCGAAGTTGCAATTGGCAATTGCGGCAATGATCCGGGTCAGGTCCAGTGGTTGCGCCAGCGAGCTCCGTGATCCGTCAACAACTCATATTTCGAACACGCAAGGCGGATGCATGAAAAGCAGTGAGGAAACTGTTTCCTTCATCAGGCGCTCTGTCTCGGGCGCAATACTCAGCTCAGTGAGTTCTGGAAGAGATTCGGCAGGTTGCCCGGTTATGATCTGGTAGAACACCATTGCAGTCAGAATCACGCCTGTTCTCGAGGCATGGTTGCCGTCAGCCTGATAGAGCGGCAGTGAGGGTTCTCTGAAAACAATCTCGTCCCAGACAAGGCTGACCGGTGCCACGCAGGTGTTTTCACGTGCAGCGATACCGCTATGCAGATTCCATAGGGTCCGCCCTTCCAGCCTGTTGCCCTGGCGCGGATGCTCCGGAAACATAATCGGCGTCGCACCGAGTTCCTTGCTGCGCCTGACCCAGTACTCGGCCGCAGTGGTCGGGTAGATTGAGGCGCCCGTGGTTGAGTATTTCTGCGCCTGCAAAATCACATGGGTCCATGACTCACTCTCGAGTTTCTGTTCGCTTACGCCATCGTTACGACGCTCATCGAGAAACGCGACGCCCGGCGCCGTTTGGACATCCGCTGGTTTGTCGGGTTGGCCGCGCACAAGAAAATATTCAAGAGTCGATCGCAATGCCGCCGCATGGCTGTTCCCCATCAACAGAACTTTATAGGCAGGTGCTGTCGAATTGTCTTTCAGTGGCTGTGACGGCGTGTCGGTGATCGTGCCAGCCGGATCGGTGGGATCCGCTGTCGCGCCGGCATCGGGGGCACCACCGCCAGCTCCTCCGCCACCGCAACCAACGACGACAAGTGCGCTTGCAATCAGAAGCAGCTTTTTCATGGCTGTAACGTCCCCTTGCGGGTTGTACCCCATTATTTAGGGCCCGCACGGGAAGGAATGGTTCCACCCAGGCGAAAAAAATCGATTTGTTCTCAATCGCGGTAGGCGTCACCGCGGTGAAATTTCTGTTTGCGAGCGGGATGCCGGGCGTTGCGCCCGCGCTGAGGATCAGGCCCCTGGCGCGCCGTGTTGCCGATATCTGCCCAGCAACCTGGCGTGCCCCTCAAATTTCCCTGTTCCGGGTATCTTCGCCGGGGCTGACGAAAAGCATCCGTGCCGCGTTCTCGATTTTTGCAGTGTGCCAGGTGCTTCGCGGCACTACGACGTAGTCTCCCGGTCGGTGCAGCATAACGATTCGCTCCGCTTGCTGATCCTCCCGCAACACCAGCTCTGCGTGGCCGCCCAGCAACATCACTATTTCGTCGCCATGGGGATGGATTTCCCAGCTCGGCCAGTCTGCTTCGAAGTGATGACAGGAAATCAGCAAATGGTCACGGAAGCCGTCGAAGCGCTCGTCGAGTTCGCGATACAGCGTCGGCGTCACGGCTACGGGTGTCGCGTCGAAGCCCGGGCCCATGACAGCGAAATCAGATTCAATATTGTGGACGGCAGCGGTCATTGAATATCCCTCCGGTTGCTAGAGTCGCATTACTCACGGTTAGTGGCGCGGTCGCCACCGCGGCGTAAACGCAAAAGCGATAGTTCGCATTCGGGTCTCGATCGCGACGGCACTGTTCGCGGTATCTCATGATCCGGGCATGGCAACCGCCTGGCGCCAGGCGCTCAGCTTTTCTTGGTATGACATGGCTGCGTGAGCGGGACTGGTTGACGGCAGCCGGATCCTGGGGATTTCGCTTTGCGCCGCGTCCAGCGTGGGCAGGACATGGCGCAGGAAAACCTGTTCAGCTTTTGCGCCGTTGAAAGCGACAACCCGGATATCAGTGTGGCTGGCAAAAAACCGGGTGAAATCGTTGGTCACAATAGATGACTCGACAATATCCGAGTCGAGGCTGGTGCTGCGTGTGCAGGTTTTCAACACGTCCCACAAAGCGGCCCGGCTCTGCTCCAGTGCCCTCTTCCGCTCGCTGTAACCGAGGCGCGAGTCGAAGCCGAAAAGCTCGGCGGCAATGGGCCAGAACGCATTGCGTGGATGTGCATAGTACTCGTTTCGTTGCAGCGAAATACGGCCCGGCATGCTACCGAGAATCAGTACTCGCGAATCGCCACGCGAGACAGGGGGAAAGCTGTGAACGGTAGTCATAGGGTCATTCCTGGTGCGCCGCTGTATACGCCTCTCCGCCGCGACATCGGCGCGATGTGCTGAAGCGTGCCGCGGTGTGGACCGCTCGGTTGAACCGTGGATTGTACGCATTGCCAATTTGAATGCCTGGTGAACTAATAGGGCTGCTGTTTCTGGCGCCCGGCAAGTCGTTCGGGCAGGAGGTTGAAAATGAACAGCGGACGTCTCTTTGCACTAATCGGTTTGACAATGGCGCTGGGACTTGCGCCAGGTGCCGGTGTCCTTGCGGACGACGGATTTTACGCTGGCGTTGGCGTCGGTCAGGCAACCATCGAGATCGACGATAGTGACATCGATTTCGATCAGGACGATTTTGGCTGGAAAGCATTTGCCGGCTATCGGTTCATGCCGTACTTCGGCATCGAGGGCGGCTATGTTGACCTTGGCGAGCCGGACGATTCTGTCCTAGGTATCGACATAGAGGTCGATGCCGATGGCTGGGATTTGTTTGCTGTTGGGTTCTGGCCGATCGGCGAAAAATGGGACCTGTTCGCAAAACTGGGCGTCATCGCGTGGAGCGCCGATATCAAAGGCAGCTTCGAGGGTGAATCGGTATCGGAAGACGAGGATGGCGAGGATCTTGCCTACGGTCTCGGCGCCGGCTGGAATTTCTCGGAACGCTTCAGCTTGCGAGGCGAATGGGAATATTTTGATATCGACGACACTGACGAAGTTTATATGCTCAGCCTCAGCGCGGTGTATCGGTTCTGACAAAACAACTCAATCACGTTGATTGTCGGCCTCGTCTGTTGCGAGGCCGTTTTTTTGGTGCGAGACAAAGATCAGTTCTTCCACCGGGAAATCCAGTGCCGCCGCACGGGCGACAAGACGATCGATTACGGACTGTGAGAGATCAGGCGTTCGCGACAGGATCCATAGGTAACCGCGATCCGGCCCGCTAACGAGAGCGTAGCGGTAGTCCGGGTCGAGTTCGACAACGACATAGGCACCATAAAACGGACCAAAAAACGAAACCCGGAGATGGGCGACGTCGGGCTCGGTCACAAAAAATGCTTTGCCCTCGGCGCTTTTCCATTCCTTTTTCTTCGCGTTAAAGCCGCGATTAAGTACCCTGACGCCGCCGTCCTCGCGAAGACTGTATTGCGCGGTGACGTCGCTGAGGCCGCGCTCAAATGAATGGTCGAGTCGAGCAATTTCGTACCACTTGCCAAGATAGCGCTGCAGTTCGAAACCCTCGACGGGGCGCACTCCTTGCGGTGCGGCAGTACATCCGGAGATTAGCGCAAGCACACAGACCATGAGTGTCCTGCAAGCGGCTGTCACGGCTGGGGTTTTGCATTCATAATCAAGAAATGACATAAGTACAACGCCTTAAGTTATTAATTATCATAAGATAACAGTCGGCCAGAGATTGACCTTTCTGGCTGTTGATTGGGACTCTGCCGGGTTCAGCGGATGATGGCATATCCGCCGGCCGGCGAACACGTCATTGTCGCCCTTCCGCTCTCTGCCCAGGACATGACCTGCGCTGACACAAAGCGCGCGTTCGCCACCCATGTGGCGCGAGGAACCGGCGTACAGTCGACCGCCCTGCTCCGTCGACGGACCCCGTCCCACGGGGCGGCCGCAGAAGGCCGCGGCCAGCGACAAAGATGTGACGGCTGGCAACCCGGGTTGCGATGCTTGACCAACCGGTAGCAGATTGAGTGCAGAATGAGTCACCTCGCAAACTTATGCAGCATTTGGCTGTCCAACTTTTCTAACAGGCTCGCGGCGTCATGATAGTGAGGATACGCAGTCGGAGTTGGGCCTGCCCGGCCCGTCTTGCGTGGGTAGATTGCATCTGTAGAATGCGGGCATCGTGGTCGCGGGCGACCCGCAAGTCCTTAAGGGAATCGAAGACATGGCGAGACGAAAACAGGCTTTCGCGGTGGTGTTTTTTCTGACACTGGCGGTTGCTGGCTGTGCCAATCAGGCGCCGATAGCGGGCGATGCTTCCAGCGCTGCGGGAATCGAGAATGGCTACGTGCTGTTTCGCGTCGGTACCGGTGTGCCGCCGGGTGAGTCGATGCCCGAGGCCTATTCAAAGGGTACGTTCCAATGGTCGGCACTGGTGATACGTAATGTGGCGACCGGCGAAAGTTACCGCGTCTGGCGCGACGATCGTTCGTGGCTCGACCCGAATTTGGTCGAGCTGCCGCCGGGAAAGTACTATTTCGACAGGGTACGGACGATGATCTGGGCCAGCCATGACGCCAAGAAACTCACCTCGCCAGAGGCCAGTTTCGAGGTGCGCAGTGGCAGCGTGACCTATGTTGGCGAGTGGCGCCTGGTCGCGTTGATCGATCGCCCTTTTATGAAACCCGTCGTCCGCATGGACAATGCGACCATCGACAGCGCCCGCGAAATCTATCCAGAATTATTTTCCACGAATCCGCCAGTCATCATTGTGAATCCAATGGAGATCGAATCCAGCTCTGAGCGTTGATTTCGCATCCTGCCATGCAAGCGGATTTCGTCGTGTGCGCCTAGCCGTCCTGCAACATGGCTTTGACGTAATCCGGCACCTCCGCGTCATCGGCCATTTCCGGGGCAGCAACCGGGGCGCCAAACTGCGTCATAACCGGTAACTCTCCGGCCCATACAGGCAGATCCATATCCGCGCGTTTGTCTTCCGGGGGGCCGCTTCGCGTTTTGACGCTGAACTCATCGATTGGCATCGCAACCATCAGCGTCGCCTTGAGCTCGCCGGCATTTCCGGGCCGCGCATCGCTACTGCGTCCGGGAAGCAAATGCTCAACGAATTTATCAAGTGCGGTCCTTTTCTCTTCGAGTTTGCGCAGTGCACGAGCGTGGCCAAAAACCACCAGCGAGCGGTAGTTTGCTGAGTGGTTGAAGGCCGAGCGCGCCAGCACCAGGCTGTCGATCAGAGTTACCGTGACGCAGGCATTACAGCCTTCCGCGAGTTTGCCCATCAGCCGGCTTTTGGATGATCCATGCAACAGCAGGTGGTCTCCGTCACGCGCACATAACATCGGAATGACCACGGGAAAGTCCTCGTCCACGATACCGACATGAGCGACCATGGCGGCATCGAGGATCTCGTAGGCGGCATTGCGGTCGCTGCTGCCGCGTTGGGCAAGACGTCTGACATCGGTACGATTTGTGCTCAAAATATTTACCCCGATTGTCCGCTCAGATACGGATGATACCCGTCCGCGGCGGTGGCGCCGAGAACCTGGATGACACAGCGCCCGGCACAGACTGACCCCTGCCACTCATCGTGTGTGGTCCGGGCAAATTACGGCAGCTCCGCCTTTTCCGGCGCATCGCCGGGTTGCTCGCTGTGCTGCGGATGATTGCACCATTCCTCACCGTCGGCCATATCGAAACAAAGATTAAGACCGACCCGGCTGGTGCCGTCCGCGAGTATGATGATTGCCAACAGCAGGAACAAAATCCGCCACGTAAAACCGAGAAACCGCCGCAGCCGTCCGCGTCCGCGACGGTGACGACGGTAATGACGTAGCCAAATCACTGCCACAACCGACATTACCGCGCCTATGAGAAGGCTGAGGGGGCTGTCGATAAATGGCTCGCCGGTCAAAGCTGTGCTCCAGTATGCTCACAGTCGCAACATCAGGTTGACGACTTCGGGGTCCTGGTCATCCGGCGACAGATCGAAACCGATCGACTCCGCAAGACTCAACATGTTGCGATTCTCGCGCAAGACGACACCTTCCATGAAGCGCAGGCGGCGGTCGCGAGCGATTTCGATAAGCGTCTTCAGCAACCGCGTCGCCAGTCCGCGTCCCTGCCAGTCATCGGAAATGACAATGGCAAACTCACAGGACTCTTCGCCAAGCATCGTTACGTAACGAGCCACACCGATCTGCTTCTCGGCGCCCTCCTCTTCAATCGTGGCGATAAGCGCCATTTCACGGTCGTAATCGATCTGGGTAAAGCGCGATAGCATGGCCGGCGTAATTTCCTGCAAAGCGTACATAAAGCGAAAGTAGCGCGATTGTTCCGACAGGCCATTGACGAACTCGCGTTCGATAAGCGCATCTTCAGGCCGGATCGGCCGGATGGTGATCGATGTGCCATCGGTGAGATCCCACTCCTGTACGAGGTCGGTCGGATAGGGATGGATAGCCATGTGATCATAGCCCGCCGCCGACGATGTAACTCGCTCGACCACGACACGGGCATCCATGACGACCACACCCTGATCGTCGGCGATGACCGGATTGAGGTCGAGTTCCTTGAGCCAGCGTAACTCGCACACCATTTCCGACACCCGTAGCAGCAGATCCTCGAGTGCGCGCATGTCCGCGGCAGGGGCGCCACGAAACGATTCGAGATAGCGTGCGGCCCGGGTATTGGCGATCAGGCTGCGTGCGAGAAAGCGGTTCAATGGTGGCAGTGCGACCGCGCGATCGCGCAAAATTTCCACCATGGTGCCGCCAAGGCCGAAACTGATCGCGGGGCCGAACACTGCATCGCTGACAACGCCGATCATCAACTCGCGCCCGTTGCGGCGTTGCCACATGGGTTCGATCGCCACCCCCTGAATATTCGCGTCCGGGCAGCGCTCGGTCACCGCCTCGATCATCTTTTGATAAGTGCTGCGGACCTCGCGCGCAGTTGTGATCCCCAGTTGCACGCCGCCAACATCGGTCTTGTGTGTGATGTCAGGCGACAAAATCTTCATCGCTACCGGGAGGCCAATCTCGGTCGCCAGCAGCACCGCATCCGCCGCACTATGGGCGGGAATGCTTTTGATGACCGGCACATTGAACGCGGACAATAGCGCTTTCGATTCGGCCAGGGTCAGCACTTTGCGGCGTTCATCCAGCACTGATTCGATAATCAATTTTGCGCTGTCGACATCGGGTGGCGACTGTCGTGTCAGCGGTTCCGGGACCTGCAGAAGTTGCTGCTGGCTGTCGCGATACAGGGCGACAGCCGCAAATGCGCGCACCGCGGCCTCGGGCGTGCGATAGCTCGGAATATTGTTCTCCCGGAACGCAGCGTGACTGCTCGCAACCGCTGGTTCTCCCATCCAGCAGGTGAAAATCGGCTTTTCCGAGCCGCTCGCAATGACGATGAGTTTTTCGGCAACGTCGGCGGGTGCCGATAACGCCTGCGGCGTCAGGATGGCGAGCACGGCGTCGACCCCGGGATCGTCAAGGCACCCGAGCAAGGCTTCCTGGTAGCGTTCAGGGCTGGCGTCCCCAAGCACATCCACCGGATTGCCGTGGGACCACGATGCTGGCAGCGCCCGATCGAGTCGTTCGACGGTTTCTTTGCTGAGTTCCGCAAGGTTCACACCGCGATTGCTGCACTCGTCCGCCGCCATCACTCCCGGTCCACCCGCGTTGGTCACGATGGCCAGCCTGTTGCCATGGCAGCGCACGCCGGAATCGAGAGTCGCAGCCGCCGCGAAGAAGTTGGCAAAGGTCGGGACTCGCAGAACACCGGCGCGCTTCAGCGCGGCATCGAATACATCGTCCGCACCGACGATTGCGCCGGTGTGCGAAATCGCGGCGCGCGATCCAGCCTCGTGGCGGCCGGATTTCATCACTACCACCGGCTTCGCTCTCGCGGCTGCACGCAAGGCGCTCATAAAGTGGCGGGTTTGATGAACGCCCTCGATGTACAACATGATGCTATCGGTCTGCGGATCGGCAATCAGGTAGTCGAGAATCTCGCCAAACCCGACGTCGGCCGACGTCCCTGTCGAGATCACGGTGGAGAATCCGACATCGTTTGGTCGTGCCCAATCGAGTATCGCGGTACACAGTGCGCCTGACTGCGATACCAGCGCGATCCGCCCTTCGTTGGCATTGCTGTGACTGAATGTCGCGTTGAACCCGATGCCGGGGCGTATCACACCGAGGCAATTCGGCCCGAGAAAGCGCATACCGGCGCGGCGCGCACGTTTGACCGTGAGTCGTTCGAGCGCCCGGCCGGATTCCCCCGCTTCGGCAAAACCCGCGGAGATGACAATCGCGCCCGCGACTTCCATCTCGCCGCATTCGGAGATGATATTCGGCACCGTTGCTGCCGGTGTTGCAATAATGGCAAGGTCGACCGGTTTGCGCACGAGCTTGAGCGACGGATAGCACTTGTGCGAGCCGATTTTCTTGTATTTTGGATTGATCCGGTAGATCCGCCCCTTATAGCCGGCCTGCTGCAGATTCCGTAGCAGAATATTGCCGATGGAGTCCTCTTGCGGGCTCGCGCCATACAGCGCGATGGAGGTGGGTTCAAAAATCTGTTTTACGCCTGACCTTGGCATTTTTGCAGCACTCCTGCGGCACCGTTCTGTGCTAGCTTAGGGACACAGTATGACAGTTGATCACCATGACGGCAGCCTTACCTTTATGAGTACCGCGTATTTTTTTCATCCGGCCTTTGAAAAGCACGAAATGGGTGACGGGCATCCGGAATGCCCGCAGCGACTGGCAGCTATTGAGGACCAGCTAAAAGCGCTGGGAATATTCGATTTTCTGCTCCATCGCGAGGCGCCTGTGGTCGACCGCGACGAGTTGCTGCGCGTGCATACCGAAACACATGTCGATGCCATGTTCGCGCGGTCGCCGCACGAGGGTATGCAGCACATCGACCCCGATACCTACATGAACCCGTATACGCTCGAGGCGGCGCTGCGCGCGGCCGGCGCGGTTGTCGATGCGACCCGCATGGTAATCGAGGGGGAAGCACAAAACGCTTTCTGCAACGTTCGCCCGCCGGGGCATCATGCCGAACGGTCGACCGCGATGGGGTTTTGTTTTTTCAATAATGTCGCTGTCGCGGCTGCGTATGCGCTCGCCGTGGGCGGGCTCGACAGAGTCGCCGTCGTCGACTTCGACGTCCACCACGGCAACGGCACCGAGGACATTTTCTGGCACGACAAACGAGTCATGGTCTGTTCGAGTTATCAGCACCCGCTCTACCCGTATTCGGGGGCGCCGAGTATTCCCGGTCACATCGTCAATACGCCGTTACCCGCGGGTACCCGTGGCGATGGCTTTCGCGATGCGGTGCTGGGTCGATGGCTGCCGGAGCTGGATGCCTTTGCGCCGCAACTGATTCTGATATCGGCCGGTTTCGATGGCCATGTCGAAGATCCGCTTGCCAATCTTGCACTCACTGAGAACGACTACGAATGGATCACGATGACGATACTCGACCTTGCCAGGCGCCATGCCGGGGGGCGGGTGGTTTCTACGCTGGAGGGGGGTTACGCCCTCGGCGCTCTCGGCCGCTCGGCGGCGCGTCACGTGCGTACGCTTTACGACTTCTGACAACCGGTGCGGCCGCGGTCGGCTAGATACGCTCGTCCGGGACGGCGAGTACCGGACAAGTCGCTTCGCCAAGTACTGCGAGCGTGACGCTATTGGCAGCGGCACCGAATATGCCTTCTTCGGTCCGCCCGGTGGTCACAATCAGGTCCGCTGACAGTCGCCGGGCACACCGCATTATGTTCTCCACCGGATCGCCATCGCGAACGTGCTGGCGCACGCTGACGCGCTGATCTGCGCTCAGCTCGAGCGGGATCGTCGGAGCCTGCTCGCCGACATGCAATACATGCACTTCGGCCTCGGGTTCACCACTGATCAGCGCGATCCGCGTTGCATAAACGAATGCCGCACGCGGATCCGGTTGATGATCGACCGCCACGAGGATCCGTTTTAACGTGAGGTCGCCTTCCGCAGAGACAAATCCGGTGCAGCCTTTGGGGATAAACAGTGTCATGGTGTCGGACCGTTTGGCTACGCTCTGGGCTATTGATCCGCGCAACCAGTGCGGCAGACCGGCGCGGGTATCGGTCGCGAGCACCAGCAGATCGGTCGGATTGTCGTCGAGGTACTCGGCCAGCGCGCCGATGGTATTGCGGCTCCCCGATGCAACTTTATTGACCTTTATCCCCAGCTTCTCGAACACGGCCGTGGGCGGACTCTGCGGCGGCAAAACGTCCCAATTCTCGAGTGTGTTGCGCACACCCGGAAAACGGGACCAGTCGGGGCCCTCACGGTGTTCCGGTCCGGTATTCATGATCGTCAATTCGCCGGCCCGCAGCAGCGCAATAGCCAGCGCGTGGTAGAAAGCAGTGTCACTGGCTTCGGAAAAGTCCGTCGCATGAAATACCGTTTTTACGAACGGAACCGCTTGTGATGGTTGCTGCATGGGATTCGCCGTCCTTTTCTTTTTCTAGCGATACGTCTCTACGTTCACGTCTTGCAGGCGGAAGCCGACAAACGTCAGGGTACGGACAAACTCCGTCGAACTCTTTTGGTAGACCCAGACTTCGCGTTTGGTCGAATCACTGCCGGAAACGACCTCACGATAGTCGGGTTCACCGCATTTGCTGAGTACGGTGGTCTTGGAGTCATTGAGTTTGATAATGCGGTTGCCACAGCGCATCTGATCGCCTGCATTCAGCGGCGCCGGCAGCAGCAAAAGTGCGACAGCGAGGGCGGCTATTGCTGCCGCCAGAGTTTTGTTTTGCAGAGATGTCATGCGCAAGACCCGTTAATTCCTGACTGCCGAAGCATAATCGGTGGGGCGTGGAGATGCCATTATCAGGCCATTGAGCCAGCATTATGTTCAAACGGCTTCTGAAACGGGTGATATAGCCGCCATGCAATGGCGCTCTCCAGCGATGGCCTGATCGGCACAACCCGTGGTTTCCAGTTGCACCGTTGAATGGTCGATGCCGAATTTCGTTACCAGAATTTGCTTGATATCGATCAGCGCGGCGATCGGATCACTACCGCCGGCGAGTTCCACATGCATTGTCACCATCGGGTGTTCTCGCGTCAGGCACCAGGCATGCATATGGTGGACGCCGACTACCCCGCTGACCTCGCCGCACAGGGCGTGACGGACAGCATCGACATCGAGCCAGTCTGGCGTGCCCTCGAGCAGGATATGCGCGGACTGGCGCAACAACTTCCACGCGTTGCGCAACACCAGGGCAGCTACCACCAGCGACAACACCGGGTCGACACTGGTCCAGCCGAACAGGGCGATCAGTACTGCCGCGATGATGGCCGCCACAGAGCCCAGCAAATCACTCAGGACATGCAATGTCGCGCCGCGAATATTGAGATTGTTGCGATCGCCGCCGTGGAGAATGATAAACGCGGCGGCGTTGGCCGCTAAACCGAGCATTGCAACTACCAGCATCGTGCCAACGGCAATCGGCCGCGGCTCGAGCAGACGCCCGACCGCCTCGATCGCAATCCACACGACGATCAGGACCAGGGCCGCGCCATTGCCGAGCGCCGCCAGGACCTGGGCACGCTGATAGCCGTACGATCGCCGCGGATCGGACGGCTTTTCGGCCAGCCTGAACGCATACAAGGCAACCGCGAGCGCAAGGCTATCGGTAAGCATGTGGCCGGCATCGGCCAGCAGCGCCAGTGAGCCCGACAGCCAGCCGCCGACTGCTTCTACGACCATGAACGTGGCCGTGACGGCCAGGGCCCAGCCAACGCGGCGTTTGTTGTCGTAATGTGTGCCAGTCACGATGGCGGATGCCCGTGCCTATTCCTTGGCGTCATCAGTCGGCCAGTCGAATTCGATGACCTCCCAGCGATTGGTGTCCTCATGGCGAGCCGTGCGACGTATCGCATCCTCGATGCTGCGGTGGTTCCATTCGCCGATTTCATCGGCGCGCTCGCGCAGCCATTCCGGCACGTCGCCGGTCCCGAACTGCTCCATGACGATCACCGGTTTGTTCATCGCCTGCGCTGCATTGACCTGGAATTCGATCCATTCCCGAAAAGGCGCATACATGCTGGCGAGAATTATCACCGTTTCCGCCGGCTCGATCTGGCTCCGCAGCTCGGCCTTGAGGTCTTCTTTGGTGCCCGCGGGCTTGTCCGCGGGTTTGCTGTAGTTGAGATAGTAAAAATTCGTGGCACTCTCGATGTACTCGAACACCCGGAAATAGTCGTCCTGGTCCTGCCATAGATGACTCACAAACAGTTTGAACGGGTTGCGTTGGGACATTTACGCGAACTCCCCCTTGCCAAGTAGGGGATATTCTAGCCAACCACAGTCATATCTGTCTCGGCGCGGTGGCCAAATCCACTATAATGGTCGCTTGCCCGGAGGCATTGGCCGCGACCCCCTCGGCCACCATAAACATTGATCGCGAGAGATACAGCACCCGATGCGCTTACTTCTTTGGAACATCCGCTACGCCTCGGGCTATGGCCCAAGTTTTCATCTCCCGGTGCCCGGCGCAGGCTATCTTCGCAGCAACCGCGACAATCTTCAGCGTATTACCCGCTTCATCCACGGCTATGACCCGGATATTGTCGGGCTTGTCGAGGTCGATACCGGCTCGATCCGTTCGGGCGGGGTTAACCAGGCCGAGGCCATGGCCGATTCCATGGGGCATTACTCCACCTACCAGTGCAAATATGGCCAGGAAAGCCTTAACCGCGGCCTGCCTATCGTACGCAAGCAGGCGAATGCGTTCCTCGCATCGCCGCGGGTCAAAGGCGAGAGATTTCATTACTTCGACACGGGCATCAAGCGGCTGATTATTGAGCTCGAGCTCGATCAGCTGTCAGTCTTCCTGGTCCACCTCTCATTGAAATACCGTCATCGTCATTTTCAGTTGCGATATCTCCACGAACTGATCGGGGCGACTTCGAAGCCCGTCATCGTTGCCGGTGACTTCAATACTTTCTGGGGCGAGCACGAGATTTATCTTTTCATGGAGGCAGCCGGACTGAAAAGCGCAAATGTCGAGGGCCTGCCCTCCTACCCCAGCAGGTCGCCTCGCAAAGAACTTGATTTCATACTCTACGGCGACGGTATTACCGTCGACAACTTCGAGATTCCATCCGTTACATTTTCCGATCATCTGCCGTTGGTCTGCGATTTCAAAATTGGCCGGCGCAAACGCAGCGCCGCCTGACGGCCTGCTCAGCGATACAGGAGTAGCACAATGAATGAGGGCCATCGCGCAACCCATTGGCGTACTGACGACGATTCGCGAGGGGTGGTCTTGCTGACGCTGGACAAGGCCGACGCCTCGGCCAATGTCCTGTCGGGCGATGTGATGCGAGAGCTTTCGGATTGCCTCGATATCCTGGAGAAGCGCGCACCGAAGGCAGTGGTCATTCGCTCCGGCAAGGAAAAGGGATTTATTGCTGGAGCCGATATCAAGGAATTCACCAGCATTCACTCGCTCGAGGATGCCGTGCGCCTGGTGCGTCTCGGCCAGGGCCTGATCAACCGTATCGAGGCGCTGCCATTCCCGGTTGTCGCGGCGCTCAATGGCTTTGCTCTCGGTGGCGGGCTGGAGCTGGCAATGGCTTGCCACCATCGCGTCATTGTTGACGACCCCAAGGCGGTCGTCGGGCTGCCGGAGGTTCGGCTTGGTATACACCCGGGCTTCGGTGGCACCGTCCGCGCACCGCGCCTGGCGGGTGTGGTCGAGGGTATGCAGATGATGTTGACCGGGCGCGCGCTGCGCCCCGATCGCGCTCTGCGCCTGGGTTTGGTCGACAAAGTCGTGCCCCATGACCAGCTCGTCGAGAGCGCGATCGTGATGGCACTGAATCCGCCCGCCCCGCGCAAAACATCACTCAAGGAACGGTTTCTTTCGTTTGCGCCGATACGCGGGATTATCGCGGACAAGATGGTGAAACAGGTGGCGCGTCAGGCGCGGCCCGAGCACTATCCCGCGCCCTACGCGATTGTCGATCTGTGGCGCCGTTATGGCAGCGCTGGCGACCCGGAGAGGTACGAACAGGAAGCTCAGAGTTTTGCCCGCCTGATGATCGGCGATACCGCACAGAATCTCGTTCGGGTTTTCTTTTTGCAGGACAGGATGAAAGCGCTCGGCGCACGGCGCAAGTCCGATGTCTCGCACGTGCATGTGGTCGGCGCCGGCGTCATGGGTGGCGACATTGCGGCATGGTGCGCGCTGCGCGGTCTCGAAGTCACGCTGCAGGACCGCGAACTTCGCTATATCGAGCCGGCCCTGGAGCGGGCGCGCAAGTTGTTCGAGCGCAAGACCCGCGGAGACTCGGCTTTCAACGAAGCGCTTGCGCGGCTGCGTGCCGATGTCGACGGTGATGGGGCGGCGCAGGCGGATCTGGTCATTGAGGCAATTTTCGAGGATGCGGAAGCAAAAAAAGCGCTCTACCGGGACCTCGATACCCGCATGAAGCCGGGCGCTCTGCTGGCGACCAATACCTCCAGTATCCGGCTTGAAATTCTCCGTGAGGGGCTGCGTGAGCCAGATCGCCTGATCGGGCTGCACTTCTTCAACCCGGTCGCCAAGATGCCCCTGGTGGAGGTGATACACACGCCGTCAACCGCGCAGGAGGCGGTCGATCGCGGGCTGGCTTTCGCCAAGCAAATCGATCGCCTGCCCCTGCCCTGCCTCAGTGCTCCGGGTTTCCTGGTTAATCGGGTGCTCGGCCCCTACATGATGGAGGCCTTCCTGCTGGCCGAGGAAGGCGTGCCGCTTGCGGCGATCGATGCCGCCGCGGAAGCATTTGGCATGCCAATGGGGCCGGTCGAGCTGGCTGATACAGTGGGTCTCGATGTCGCGCTGCATGTGGGCCGGATTCTGGGCGAGGCATTCGGCCTTCCCGTTCCGGGCAAGCTGCAGACCATGGTTGACAATAAGACGCTGGGGCGGAAAACGGGTCAGGGTTTCTATCTCTACCAGGACGGTAAGCCGGTCAAGCCCGATAGCGGTGACTATTTGCCCCCGGCGGATCTCAGCGACCGCCTGATTCTGCCTCTCCTCAATCAGGTCGCGGCCTGCCTGCGCGAGGGTGTTGTCGACGATGCCGATCTCGCTGATGCCGGCGTTATTTTTGGGACGGGATTCGCGCCATTTACCGGTGGTCCATTGCAGTATGCGCGTAAGCGCGGAATCGGTGACGTCGTCGCGACGCTGCAACGACTGGAGCAGAACCATGGTGAGCGGTTTCGTCCGGATCCGGGTTGGGACGAACTGGCCGCAGCCGCGGAGACGAATTGATTGGCCAATTGACGGCAAGGCCAGCAGCGGCCCTGTGCTAGAATCTGCGGCCGTTGGATCGGTCTGGTATTAGCCGGTTTCGGCTCGCCCATACGGTGGTTTTTGCTTGTGAGTATCAATGGACGTTAAACAAGTCGATATCGCGCTGTTGAAGACGCTGTCCCCCCTCGATGGGCTCAAGTCGGAGAATTTGCAGGCGCTGGTCAAAAAGACTGCGGTAAGGACTATTGCCGCCGGTCGCTTCCTGTTCAAGGAAGGCGACGAGGAACACCGCACTATCTACGTTTTGTCGGGCGAGATCGAGCTGCTTGAAGGCGACCAGTTGGTCCGCACCGTAACGGGTGGGCTGGCCGAAGCGCAAAATCCCCTGATGCCGCGCTTGCCACGTCCGGTGAGCGCCCGGGCCAAAACCGACGTTGCCTATATTTCGATCGATAGTGACCTTCTCGACGTTATGCTGACGTGGGACCAGACCGGGTCCTACGAGGTCAGCGAATTGCGCGAGGATCTGGCGCCGTCTCAGGATGACTGGATGACCACGCTGCTGCAGACCAAGGCGTTTCACCGCATTCCGCCGGCCAACATTCAGGCGATCTTCATGCGCATGCAGCAGGTCAATCACAAGGCGGGTGACCTGGTCCTCAAACAGGGCGACGAAGGCGACTATTTTTACGTCATCACGAAGGGACGCTGCCTGGTCACCCGTGAGACGCCGCTAAACAAGGAAGGTATCAAGCTGGCCGAGCTTCGGGTTGGCGATACGTTCGGCGAGGAAGCGCTTATTTCCGAAGCCAAACGCAATGCAACAGTGACGATGTTGAGCGACGGCTCATTGATGCGACTGGCGAAAGACGACTTCAAAACTCTGCTGAACGAGCCCCTGCTCCACTGGGCAACAATGGAACAGGCGCGCCAGATGGTGGCCGGTGGCGCCAAATGGCTGGATGTGAGATTACCGAGTGAATTCGAGAACTACCATCTCGATGAGGCGGTCAACATCCCGCTGTACTTCATCCGGCTCAAGCTCCAGGCACTCGATCCGGACACCAAGTACATCGTGGTCTGCGATACGGGAAGGCGCAGTTCCGCCGCCGCATTCATTCTCAGCGAACGCGGCTATGACGCCTATGTGCTGCAGGGTGGACTGACGCTGGCGGACACCGAACAAACGGCCTGATGCGAATCCCGCTTTACATCGTGTGCGTCGGCTTGTCGCCGCCCAGCGCGCCGGCCAGGTAGTTCTCAATTTTCTGCTGCGTATTGCCTCGGTCCTGATCGCTGAACTGCACGCCAATTCCTGCCGTGCGTTTTCCCTGGGCGCCCTTTGGCGTGATCCAGACGACTTTACCCGCGACGGGGATTTTCTCTTCCTCACCCATGAGGTTCAGCAGCATGAACACTTCGTCACCGAGGTTGTAACTGCTGTTGGTGGGGATAAACAGGCCGCCATTGCCGACGAACGGCATGTACGCCAGATACAGCGCGCTCTTGTCTTTGATCGTCAGTGTTAAAAGACCTGGCTTTTTCATAAAACGAACCTCAAAGGTAACCGGAGGGAGGCTGCTGATACAGCTGCAATCCCTGGCTCCAGGGTATCAACGCGGCTTCGAACGCAAGTTGCATGTTCAGCGGCCGGTGGAGTCCGCGAATCAGCCATTGAAGCCAATCCAGGTACTCCATCAATTTGACAATATTCAAATCGACCATCGCATTTTGCAAGGGTCCGGGAATGGATTCTTCTACCTGGTTCACATCCAGAGCACCTGATTTAAGGCGCACTGTCGCCTCGACGAGGCGTGCCAGCCAGTGCAAAGTGAGCGCGGCATCGCCGCCCGACCACTTTGCGGCGACTGCACAGGGGTCGGCGCCGCCGTTGATGATAGCGAGCAATTGATCCTGCCAGGTTCTCACCATGGCCAGATAGTCCTTGCCGAAAAGCTCCATGGCGGCCAGTGGTGCGCCGTTGGCCGCTGCCAGCAATCCGGGCCAATCCGCCGCCGCGGAGCCCGCCTCGAGCCATGCCAGCACGACCGCCCGATCAGGCGCCGGAAAGACTATTCGCTGACACCGGCTCAGGACCGTTGCCGGCAACGCCGAGAGACTGGAGCAGCACAAGATCAGTATCGTGTCCGGAGGCGGCTCTTCCAGCGTTTTCAGCAGACTGTTGGCGGCATTTACGTTCATTCTCTCGGCCGGCCACAGCAGCGCCACCTTGCGTCCGCCGGCATGACTCCTTAGCGCGAGATAGGCGGAGAGGTCACGAACCTGGTCGACGGTGATCTGGGTCTTGCCCTCGGCCACGGTGAGCTCGAGATAATCGGGGTGATTTCCGGCCGCATGCAGGCGACAGCCCTGGCAATCGCCACAGTTACCGGCAGCGGCAGGGGACTGTTGACATAGCAGCAGTGCCGCAAGTCGCCGGCCGAACTGCAATTTGCCCATGCCCGGAACCCCGACCAGCAGGGGCGCGTGCCCGAGACGGTTGGACTGATGCGCCATTGCGATCCGTGCCCACTGCTGTTCATGCCATGGGTAGCTGATTAATTCATTTTTTAAAACAGACACTTATATATTCTTTCTACAGTATTTTATGAAATCTTTGATGGACTACGGCAGTAACGTCCGCGGTTACCGCGACGATCGATTCTGCCGCGTCTACGATTTTCACCCGCCCCGGCTCCGCCGCCGCAATTTCCAGGTAACCCTGTCGAACGCGTTCGAAAAACCGCGCCTTTTCACTTTCGAACCGGTCAGGTGCGCCGCGGGTGCGGGCGCGCGCGAGACCGATCTCTACCGGCGCATCCAGCAGAATTGTCAGGTCCGGGCGAAGTTCGCGTTGCACCAGCCGTTCGAGCATGGCGATGTCGTCGCGCGCCACGCCCCTGCCCCAGCCCTGGTAGGCAAATGTCGCGTCGGTGAAGCGGTCGCAGACGACCCAATCGCCGCGCTGCAGTGCCGGCCTGATCAGATTTTCGAGGTGCACAGCGCGTGCCGCGAACATCAGCAGCAACTCGGCACTGGCGGCTACCGCCTCATCGGAAGGAGTCAGCAAAAGCCGGCGAATTTCCTCGGCCAGCGGCGTGCCGCCCGGTTCGCGAGTGCAAACAACGGTTTTCCCCGCTTTGCGAATCATTCCTGCGACATGTTCCAGCTGAGTCGATTTACCGACGCCCTCAATGCCCTCGAGTGTAATGAATTGTCCGAGTTGGGCCATCAGCGATTTGCGCCGCGTTTGAGTTTTTTCAGGTATCGGGCCACGGCTGCATTGTGCTCCTGCAGCGTCTCGGAGAAATAGTGGCTGCCGTCCGGATCGCCGGTCGCGACAAAAAACAGGCTCGTACCGGCCGCAGGATTGGCCGCGGCCAGCAGTGATTCGCGGCCAGGCAAACAAATCGGCGTGGGTGGCAGTCCATGCCGGGTGTATGTGTTGTAAGGGGTATCCGTGGTCAGGTCGCGGCGCCTGAGATCACCGTCGAATGCCGCCCCGAGTCCGTAAATGACGGTCGGATCGGTTTGCAACCGCATCCGTTTATTCAACCGGCGTGCAAACACCCCGGCAATCTCGGGACGCTCGGAATCCAGCGCGGTTTCTTTCTCGATAATGGAAGCGAGCGTGAGCAATTCATCGGGCGTTTCGATCGGAATATCTGCCCCGCGTCCGTGCCATGCCTGTTCAAGTTCCGTGTCCATTCGTTCGAGCGCAATGCGCAGCAGGTGCAGGTCGGTGGTACCACGCGCGAATCGGTAGGTATCCGGAAAGAAACGCCCCTCGGGATGCTGGTCCGGTCGCCCCAGTTCAGTCATGGTGTGAGCCGGATCGTCGGCCGACTGGGTCGCGCGTATAGCCGGGTGCGCCTGCAATGCGAGCAACGCTTCCCGATATGCCCATCCCTCGACCAGCGTTATCGTGTGCAGGTACACCTCGCCGGCAACCAGCTTGTCCAGCACTTCGCGACCGCTGATGCCCGGCGCCATTTCGTACTCTCCGGCCTTTATCTGCTGCGCCAGTTCGTGGTATCGGGCGAACCAGACGAAAGCATCGCGCGAATTCAAAACCCCGGCTTCATCAAGCTGGCGCGCAACCCGGTTTAGCGACGATCCGCTCTCGATCACCAGCACGACAGGCTCGGTCAGCGACAGCGACTCCTGCTGCATCGATTGATCAACCCACCAGGCAAGACCCGCCAAGGCCGCGGCCGCGGCAACGATTAGCAACAGCAGAGTCTGAAGAAATCGTTTCATCGCAACTGGAACTTCGAGTCAGCCAGCGTCTGCAGTCGTCGTGTGGTGGGCCCTGCTGGCAGCACGCGTGTGTCGATGCGACTTACCGGCAGAATTCCCGAAATCGCATTAGTGAGCATCACTTCGTCGCAATCGAAGAGTTCGCCCGGATCGATATCGCGGCACTCAATTTCTATTTCAGCCGCGCCGGCGATTTCCATAACCGCGGCCCGCATCACGCCCGCTACCCCGCATCGCGACAGCTCCGGGGTCATCAGGACAGAATTGCGGACCAGGAAAATATTGCTCATCGTTCCGCATACCAGGGTGCCATCGGCCTGACACATGAGTCCATCGTAAAAATCATCTCCCTGCCATTCCGCTCGAGCCAGTACCTGATCGAGGCAGCCAAGCGTTTTCAATCCCGCAAGCAACGGCTGCGAAGACAACCGGGTGCTGCAGAGACGCACGGCAACGCCATCCCGGTACCATTTTTCCGGACGCTGCGGCCACGCACTGACTGTCACAATCCGGCGTGAACCCGCTGCAGCTTCGAAACGGTAGCCGCGCTCGCCCCCGGCCCGGGTTACGATCAGTTTTACAACGGCGCGCCGCAGCCCTGCCGCAACACGCTGAATCTCAGACTCGACCACGGAGCGTTCCGGCGCGTCTAGCGCCAGACGCCTGCAGCCGCGCTCGAGCCGCTGCAAGTGACCATCCAGCAACGGCGCCCCGCCGTCGATCCAGGCGATTGTTTCGAACAAGCCGTCGCCATACTGCAGGCCACGGTCTGAGACCGGCAAATGGTGCGTTTGCCGACCGTCGACGAGACAGGCTGCGAAATCAGCCATGAGTCTGCTCCGGATCCAGGGCTGCCAGAACGCCTCTGGCCTTGGCCCGTGTCTCCGCCAATTCGTGCTGCGGTTGCGAATCAGCGACGATGCCGGCACCCGCCTGCAATGTGAAATAGGACGGGTGCTGCACAAGCGTGCGAATCAGAATGTTGAGATCCAGCCTTCCGTCGCGGCCGAGATATCCCATCGCGCCGGTGTAGGCGCCACGCGGGCCGGCCTCCAGTTCACTTATGATTTCCATGCAGCGAACCTTGGGACAGCCGGTAATCGTGCCGCCCGGGAATACGGCGCGGATGGCCTGGCCAGGCGTTACGCCCACACGCAACCGGCCACATACATTCGAGACAATATGGTGAACATGCGCATAAGTTTCAAGAGTCATGTATTCATCAACGCGTACGCTTCCGGGCATACATACACGGCCGAGGTCATTTCGTTCCAGATCGATAAGCATGACATGCTCGGCCCGTTCTTTGGGATGATCGATGAGCTCCCGGCGTAGCGCCTCATCGGCGGCAAGGGTGACGCCTCTTGGCCGGGTCCCGGCGATCGGGCGGGTCTCGGCGATGCCGCCGGAAATGCGCAACAGCCGCTCGGGCGAGGAACTGATAATCGTCATGTCACGCCAACGTGCGAGGCCAGCGAATGGCGCCGGATTGGTCTGGCGCAGACGTCGGTAGACCGCGATCGCATCGACCTCCTCCCGCCATTGACCGGTCCACGTCCGCGACAGATTGGTCTGGAAGACGTCGCCGTCACGGATGTACTGCTGTGCCCGCCTGACCGACTCGAGATAAATTTCAGCCGGCTGTTCGGTCAGCGCGCGAATACGGGGCTGCGTGCGCGGACGGCTTGCGTGTGCCGCCGCGCGTGCGTCCTCGCGGATTAGTGGCAGAAGATGCTCGTAGCCGGGTTCGACAATCGCATAGACGGAGCCGTCCTGGCGGTCGCGGGTGACAGCAGCCGGAATGCGGGTCGCAAATGCCACCGGCTGATCAGGCGGACCGGCAAGATTCAAGACCGGCTCGACTTCGGCTGCAAGTTCGTAACCGAGCATCAGGAACCACCCCCCCAGAAACGGCAGGTCCGTCACTTCAGGTGCGCTGCTCTCCGCTCGCCACAGGCAATCCAAATGCTCGAGAAAATCGCCGGAGGGCGCGGCAGCCGATCCGTGCAACCGAAAGCGCCCATCGAGATGGAGATGCGATTGCGGGAATGCAAATAACAGATCGTAACGCCCTTGCGCTGAGCCGCTGGCCGCGCTTTCGAGCAGGTAAGGGTAGCGCTCGGGATCGTGCTCGTGGAGATCCGCGAGATCCATGATCGCCGACAGCGGCTGCACGCGGCCGGATAGCCCCTGCAGCATCGGCACGTCTAGTGCCACCGCGGCATCCTCAGTCGATTTGACGGAAGATCAGCGTGCCGTTGGTCCCGCCGAAACCGAAGGAATTGCTCAACGCGACCTTCAAGCGGGCATCGCGCGCGGTATGGGGCACGTAGTCGAGATCACAGCCCTCGCCCGGCTCATCGAGGTTGATCGTCGGTGGAATCACCTGGTCGCGCAGCGCGAGAACAGAAAATATGGCTTCGACGGCGCCCGCCGCGCCCAACAAATGGCCAGTCATCGATTTGGTCGAACTGACCGCGAGCTTCACGGCATGTGTTCCAAACGCTGCCTTGATTGCTATGGTTTCGGCGACATCGCCGAGCTGGGTCGAGGTGCCATGCGCGTTGATATAGTCAACGTCCGTGGCATCGATGGCGGCGTCGCGAAGCGCATTGTCCATGCACAGCCGCGCGCCGGTGCCATCTTCCAGCGGAGCAGTAATATGATGGGCATCGCCACTCATGCCGAAACCGGAGAGTTCGGCATAAATTCTAGCGCCCCTGGCACGCGCGTGCTCGTAGTCCTCGAGACACATTGCACCAGCGCCGTCACTCAGCACGAAACCATCGCGCCCCGCGTCCCAGGGCCGGCTTGCCCCCTCGGGGTCATCATTGCGTGTGGACAACGCCTTGGCGGTGCAAAACCCGCCAATCGCGAGTTCTGTCGTTGCCATTTCGGCGCCACCAGCAAGCATGACGTCGGCGTCGCCATAGGCGATCGCGCGCGCCGCCACCCCAATACTGTGAGTCCCCGTGGTGCACGCAGTCACCAGAGCCAGATTGGGACCGCGCAACCCGTACATGATGGACAGGTAGCCGGAGATCATATTGATGATGCTGGACGGAACAAAGAACGGAGAAATCTTGCGCGGCGAGCCGCTTTGCAGATACCTCCGGTAGTTATTTTCAATAGTTGTCAGCCCGCCAATTCCGGCCCCCATCGCAACACCGATACGGGGGGCATTGGTATCTGTGACTTCGAGACCCGAGTCGGCCATCGCCTGACGGCCAGCCGCGATACCGTATTGCACAAACGGATCCGTCTTGCGCGCTTCCTTGGCGGAGAGGTATTGCGAGAGATCAAAGTCCCGCACATCGCCACCGATCCGGCACGGAAAATCGGTAGTGTCGAACCGCGTGATCGGGCCAATCCCGCTGCGCCCCTCTCGCACTGCCGCCCACGCGCTTTCGATCGTACTGCCAACGGGCGATACGATACCCATCCCGGTTACGACGACACGTCGCTGCGACACTGCTAAAAGACCGATTTTTCGCTTGTCAGAATCGGGTGACGGACTTGCGCTTGATCGCGCCCGTCATTCACCGCAATGATCAGGCGCTGGTCTTGCGTTCGGCGATATAGTCGATCGCCTGCTGCACGGTGGTGATCTTCTCGGCTTCCTCATCCGGAATCTCGGTTTCGAACTCTTCCTCGAGCGCCATCACCAGTTCCACGGTATCGAGAGAGTCAGCGCCAAGATCGTCGACAAAAGAAGCATCTTTTGTGACTTCGTCCTCTTTCACACCGAGTTGCTCCGCCACAATCGCTTTTACCTGCTTCTCAATTTGTTCAACAGTACTCATATAATTTGAATCCTCTGCGGGAAGACGCACTTCATAAGGTAACGCAGACCGAGGTCCGGCAACCGACCGCGCGTATTGTAAGTGAATCGTGCCGCGCAATGCCATATGCAGAATCGCGCGGGCCTAGCTCATATACATACCGCCGTTTACATTGAGGGTCTCGCCAGTCACATAGCCGGCGGCAGGCGAAGCCAGATAAAGCACTGCCGCAGCGATATCGTCCGGATCGCCGAGGCGCCGGAGGGGTATCTGATCGGCGAGTTTTGCGCGTTGATCGTCATCCATCGCGCGGGTCATGTCTGTCTCGATAAAGCCAGGCGCGACGACATTGACGGTTATTCCGCGCGATCCGACTTCGCGGGCCAGCGACTTGGAAAACCCGATGATGCCCGCCTTGGCGGCCGCGTAGTTGGACTGCCCCGGATTCCCCATCAGGCCGACTACCGACGCGATACTGATAATGCGGCCCTTGCGCGCCTTCATCATTCCGCGCAAGGCCGCCTTGCAGGTACGATAGATCGAGCTCAGATTGGTGTTCAGGATCGTATCCCACTCGTCGCCGCTCATCCGCAGCAACAGGTTGTCGCGTGTGACACCGGCATTGTTGACCAGAATCGTGGGCGTGCCCTCGCCCGCCTTCATGGCGGTAAAGAGTGCATCTACCGACTGCGCATCGGCAACATCGAGTACCGCGCCACGCCCCGGGTTCGGGCACCCCGCCAGTTCGGCGCTGATGCGGGCGGCGCCCTCGGCACTGGTTGCGGTGCCGACCACCCTGGCGCCCTGAGCTCCCAACGCCTGCGCGATAGCCTGCCCGATCCCTCGGGAGGCGCCGGTAACCAGTGCGATTTCACCGTCAAACATCGCTCGCTCCATTGCAGGCCTGCAGCGCCGCTGCGAGGCTCTGACTATCGAAAATGGCGGCATACTGCGCCGCATTCTTGTCAATACGCCGATTCAGTGCGGTCAGTACTTTGCCCGGCCCACACTCGACAACCCGCTCTGCCCCGGCGGCGAGTATGGCCCGAACTACCTTGACCCATTGCACTGCGCTCGAAAGCTGGCGAACCACGGCGTCGCGGATCTGATCCGGACCGGAGTGAAAGGCCAGGTCGACGTTCAACACCGGAACCGACGTCTCCTTGACCGGTATGGAGGCGAGCTTCTGCCGCAATTTTTCGCCCGCGGGGCGCATCAGGGCGCTGTGTGCCGGCACGCTCACGGCAAGCGCCATCGCCCGTCTCGCGCCAAAATCCTTCGCCGCCGCGACAGCACGGTCTATCGCCGTCTTGTGCCCCGCAATAACGACCTGACCGGGGGCATTGAAATTGACCGGTTCCAACACCTGCTCCCCTGCGGCAGTGGCACACAGTTCCTCGACCCGGCTGTCGTCCAGGCCGATGATCGCGGCCATGCCACCTTCGCCCTCGGCGACAGCCGCTTGCATCGCTGCGCCGCGGAAGCGGACAAGATCGACGGCATCGCGAAATTCGATACTCCCGGCGCACACAAGAGCGGTAATTTCGCCGAGACTGTGACCGGCCATCAGCGCAGGTTGCCGGCCGCCCTGCTCCTGCCATGCGCGCCACACCGCTACCGCGGCCGTCAGCATTGCCGGCTGGGTGCGCTCCGTGCGGTTCAATTCCTCGGCCGGCCCGTCCCGGGTCAACTGCCACAGATCGTAACCGAGTACCTCCGAGGCCTCGCCATAACAGTCACTAACGACCGCGTTTGTGGCGGCCAGATCCGACAACATCGCAACGGACTGAGAGCCTTGGCCGGGGAACACAAAGGCCAGCGTCATCGGGCAACTCCTGTGGTTTGAAATCGATATGGCATTGCAGCGCCGGCATGCGGCAGTAGTGGTTAACCAGCGATTATAGCGCCTGCCGCCGGCGTCGCTGCAGCAGGATGACCAGCCCACAGATCAGACCCCCGATCGCCCCGAACAAATGCGCATCCACGATGACCGGGCCTCCCGCCAGCGCGGCGGTCGATGGCAAAGCCCCCCGGGTTTGCTCCCAGACCAGCTTTGTGGCGAGCCCTAGCAGTAACACTCGTCCTTCCAGGCGCCGCTCGGTGAGCAGGCAGGCTCCGGCGAGATAGCCGTGCAGAACACCGGACAGGCCGACATACCAGACTATGTCGGATCGCAACAGCAGCAATCCCGCATCGATGGTTGCAAGGCTGGTCAGACACAGCAGGGCAGCGACGCCGTGACGCAGAGTTTCCGGGAAAACCACGGCGATCAGCGCGAGGGCGAGCAAATTCATCAGGGCATGCCCCCAGCCGAGATGAACGACGTGGGCGCTGAGCAGTCGCCACAGTTGGCCGTCGAAAATTCGCTCTCTGTGATACTGCAATGGCTCTGTCCCGGCCAGTTGCGCACAGATCAGGAGCAGCGCTACGGCAGTCGCCACCAGCAACGGGGCACTGAAACCGCCTGCAAGAGCTTGTCGGGACACGGAAATACGCCTCTTTTTACCCCGGGCTCTGGTATCATGCGCGGCGGAATCAGTAAAGTGAATCAACTACCTCTCATGACCCATAAACCCGTGCAATTGCCCTTACTGCGCCGTACGCCGAAACACGAGCGCGGATTTACACTGATCGAAATCATGGTGGTTGTCGTTATCCTCGGCATCCTCGCGGCGCTGGTCGTGCCAAATATCCTCGGTAATGTCGATGAGGCGCGCGCCACCGCGGCGCAACAGGACATCCGCGCGATAGAGAGCGCGCTCGACATGTTCCGTCTCGACAACTTCCGTTATCCCTCCACTGAGGAAGGTATCGAAGCCCTCGTAACCCGGCCGGTCGACCCGAACATCAAGAAATGGAAGCCCTACCTGAAGAAGCTTCCCAATGATCCGTGGGGTAATCCGTATCAATACCTCAGCCCGGGAACCCAGGGCGAAATAGACATTTACTCTTTTGGTGCGGATGGCCAGCCCGGAGGCGAAGGGGTTAACGCCGACGTCGGCAACTGGTCCAGCAACTGATCGGTACCGCTATGCCGCGCAATTCGACAATGCGCGGGTTCTCCCTGCTGGAACTGCTGGTTGTTTTCACGATTATCGGCATTCTTCTCGCCCTGGCCACGCTCTCGGTCAACCTTGTCGGTGACGACGAGAGTCTCGAGAAAATTACGCGGCGGACCCACACCCTGATGGCGCTGGCAGCCGAAGAAGCGCTGCTGCAGGGACGCGATTTCGGGATACTGTTCGAGCAGGGCGGATACCAGTTTCTGGCATTCGACTACGATCGCGGTGAGTGGGTTGCTTATGCCGGCGACGAGATGTTCCGCTCCCGGATGCTCGACGAGGGCCAGTATTTTGAACTCGATATAGAGGGCCAGGCCGTGTTGCTCGAGTCAGAACCGCCTGACCCCGAGAATGGTCTGGTGCCGCAGGTGCCTTTGCTGTCCAGCGGTGACCTCGTTCCATTCGAGTTGCGCATCAGGCGCGAATTCGACAACAGCGTTTTTGTCATCAGTGGTCAGGCAAATGGCAACATTGAATGGCGCAACGATAGCGAGGTCGACTAGGTGAACGCGGGCGGATTGCGCGGCGGCGGGTTTACCCTGGTCGAGGTGCTGATCGCGCTGACGGTTGTGGCAATCGGGCTCGGCGCCGCCGTAGCGGTGGTAAACCAAAGTGTTTACAACGCCTATAGCCTGCAGCAGAAGACGCTGGCCTCGTGGGTTGCAGAGAACAAACTGGCAGAAATACGCGCCGCCGCCGCAGTGCCGGATTTCGACGAGGCCGATGGTGACAGTGAACTGGCCGGTCGTTTCTGGCGCTGGAATGCCGAGATTCTCGAGACAGGTGTCGAAAATGTCACCCGCATCGAGATCGGGGTCGCGAGCGAGGACGAGCCCGATGTCGAGATCGTAAAGCTGATTGGATTTCTCGGCGTCCCGATCCCGGACAACGTCAGGGATGTCCAGTGGGAAGGAACCCCGCAGGGGACCCCGGACGGGACGCCGCAATGACGCGACCGTCGGTTAATTACGGATTTACCCTGCTCGAGTTGATCGTGGCAATGGCCATTTCGGTTATCTTCAGCGTGATCGCTTATGTCGGGCTCAGCAACCTGCAGCTCAACTATACCGCCGGCCGGGACTCCCTGGAGCAAATTGCGGCAATGCAGTTTGCGATGCGTCGGATCGCCCAGGATTTTACCCAGATACAACCGCGACCGGTCCGCGACGAACTCGGTGACGGCTACAAGCCGTCGCTGCTGGCCGACGGTCGCGGCACCTACGCGCTCGAATTTACCCGGGGCGGCTGGAGTAATCCGCTCGGACTGCCACGCCCTACCCTGCAACGAGTGGCATATGTTCTCGAGGATGAGGCGCTGACCCGGCGTCACTGGAGAGTACTCGATCGAACCCTCTCCAACGAACCCGTCGAGACGACACTGCTGGATAATGTTCTGCAGGTACAGGTGAGGTTCTTGGACTTCCAGCGCGAATGGCGCGACCAGTGGCCACCGCTGGACATGGATCCCGCCGAAGGGTTGCGTGCGCGGCCGCTATTGATCGAGATTACGCTGGAGTTTACCGATTTCGGTGTTATCACGCGCCTGTTCGAGGTGTCCGGATGAACGCTGTCCCTGCGACTCCTCCGCAGCGGCGGGTGCGGCGGGAAAAAGGCATTGCATTGGTGACGGCGTTGCTTATCGTCGCGCTGGCGACGATTTTTGCTGCCGAGATCCTGTGGGCAGTCAGTCTGCAGGTGCGAAGGGTATCGAGTGCGCTGTTTTTCGATCAGGCTTTCCAGGCAGCGCTCGGTGCCGAGGCGTTTGCGGCACAGATTCTGCGGCAGGACCTGCAGGCCGGTGACGAGGACTATCCTGGCGAGGAATGGGCCGTCGATTTGCCGCCATTGCCGCTCGAAAAAGACGGCCAGATCATCGGCGAGGTAGCCGGATTCATAGAAGACATGCAGGGCCGCCTCAACCTGAACAATCTCGTCAATGACGAGGGCGAGCCGGATGAAATCACCGTAGAGCAGTTACGCCGGCTATTACTTACGCTGGAACTGGACCCGGCCTTTGCCGGGTTTCTGGCAGACTGGATCGATCCCGACATCGACCCGGGTTTTCCGGATGGAGCCGAGGATGATATTTACACCGGGATGACGCCCCCGCATCGCGCAGCCAACATCGCCCTCACCAGTGTCAGCGAACTGTACTCGTTGCAGGGATTCGATCTGGAGACTTTCCAGCTGATTTCTCCCTATGTAACCGCTCTTCCACGCGGAACCGGCCTCAACGCGAACACGGCCCCGGCTATCGTACTCGCGGCCTTGTCAGAAGACCTCGACCTCGGCTCAGCCGAAGGTTATGTCGAATTGGCGGCAGAAGCCGGTCTGGGTTCGCTCGATGAGCTTCGCGAGCGTGTCGGCGAGGAAGCGGCCGAGAAGTTGACGCTGGGCAGCGGTTATTTTCGTTTGACTGTGCGCGTTACTGTTGGCACTTCCCGACTCACAATGTACAGTCTGCTACGTCGCGGTGATGGCGGTACAGTCCGTACGATTCTGCGTAGCCTGGGCACGGAGTAAAATGGCCGACTTCCTGATAATTCGGCTCGATAAACATAATCCAGAGAGAGCGAGCTGGGTAAAAACCGATGCATCCGGCGCGCTGCAGGGAGAACCGCAGCACGGTTCGCTGGCATTGGCGGCCCCGCAAACGGCAAACCGTCGGGTGTGGATACTGGTTCCCGCCAGCGAGGTTTTGCTGACCGAAGTCAATATTCCCGTCAAGGGTCAAAGCAAGGTCTTGCAGGCAGTACCCTACGCCCTGGAAGAGCGTGTCGCCGCCGACGTCGAGCAATTGCATTTTGCCGCCGGTCCGCGCCGCGGCAATGGCGCAGTCGCGGTCGCCGCGGTCGAGCAACGCCTGATGGAGCAATGGCATGCGGCGCTCGCAACGCATGCGATCCAGGCCGATGCGATGTACGCCGATGTCGAGGCCCTGCCACGCACGCCGGGAGCGGCAACGCTCGTTCTGGATGGTGCCGAGGCGCTTTTGCGACTGAGTAACGATTCCTGCGTCGCCATTGAATCGGACAACCTCGAGTTGCTCATCCCGGATGCGTTGCTTGCCGCTGCCGACACCCCTGGCGACGAAGAGACACCCGTGCGCCTCGACGTTTACGGTGTCGCGGAAGAGCTGGAACAGCGCGGCGACTGGCTGGAACTGGTGCGCGGGCAGATTACGGCCATGGAAGTTCGCCAGCTGGCGAACGGGCCGCTGTCTCAGATGGCCGCGTGGATCGTCAATGCGCCAGGGATCAACCTGCTGCAGGGTGATTTCTCGCGCCGTTCGGATGTCGTGGAACTATTCTGGCGGCCGTGGAAGATCGCCGCCAGTTTGCTGCTTGCGCTGGTCATTGTGATGCTGGTCAGCCAGGGTGCCCGGTTATGGCAACTCAAGCGCACGGAAGCACAACTCGACAGCGCCATCGAGGAGGTTTTCCTTGCGGCTTTTCCCGGCGTAAAGACTGTGCGGGATCCGCGTAGCCAATTACGCCAGCAACTTGCGCTCATTGGCGGTGGCGACGCCAGTTCTAGCGAATTTCTTCCGATGCTGGTTGCACTCGGCCAGGTACTCAAGGTGAGTAGCAACACGCGCATCGAGGGTTTGAGTTTTCGCAACAACACCCTTGACGTGCAATTGTCTGCGCCTGATGTGGCCGTGCTGGACAAGATCCAGAAAGCGGTTGCCGACAACGGCTTCGACGTACAGATTCAGGCGGCCAATCCAAAGGATGACCGGGTCGAGGGGCGAATTGCGATTCGCGGGGCAGGCGCATGAGAGAGTGGTTCGAGAGTCTGCAACAGAGAGAACGCTGGATGGTGTTTGGCTGCGCGGCATTTGTCGCTTTGGTCGTGCTTTATCTTGCCCTGCTGCGCCCGCTTTACGGGGGCGCCAGCCGCGTCGAAGTCCGGGTTGAGGAAAAGCGCCAGTTGCTGGCCGACATCAAAACTGCAGCTGCCCAGATTCGCAGCGGTGGGCGCACGGTGCGCGCCATCGATACGACTCAGTCGCTGGTGGTTGTGGTCGATCAGACGACACGCAAGAGCGGGTTGGCCGGGGTCCTCAAACGCAACCAGCCAAATGGCGACAACGGAATACGGGTACGTTTCGATGACGCGCCCTTCGACCAGGTTCTGGCATGGCTGGGAAGTGTTCAGGCCGATTACGGCCTTAGTATCGTCTCCGCGAGCTTTGACGGCGGTGGCCAGGTTGGGCAGGTGACCGCCAACCTGGTTCTGGAAAGGCCCGCTTCGTGACCCGAAATCGCGTTCTGCTCGCAACCGGTATTCTGCTCTACCTCTGCTTCACGGTCGCGACGTTACCGGCGCGCGCGCTGTTGCCACGGGTATTACCCGATTCGGTTGCCATCGACGGTATCGAAGGTTCGATCTGGTCGGGCTCCGCGACATCGCTGCGAAGCGGAAGTATCTCGGCCACGGATCTGAGCTGGGACTTTGAACCGTTGCGGTTATTCCGCCTCCAGCTGGCCTATTTCATCGACCTGAATATTCCCGGCGGATCTGCCCGCGGCGTCGTGGCACTGCAGCCGGGCTCCGTTGCGCTTAGCAATTTCAGCGCCAGCCTGCCAGTTGCCGAACTGGCGCGGCTGATCGCACCGATGAACCTGCAGGGTCAGGCCAGCATCGAAATCGCCAGCGCTCGCCTTGTCGAGCAATGGCCGACGCGACTCGATGGCGTCGTGCGGCTCGGCAATATCCGGTTGAAACAAGCCAACGAGATCGAACTGGGCGACTATCAGCTGACATTCGATCCGGCAGATTCCAGCGCCGAGGCTATCGTCGGAAAGGTCTCCGATCTCGATGCGACGCTCGATGTGGTTGGCACCGTCACGCTATTGTCGCAACGCGGCTACGAGGTGGATTTACGGGTATTGCCCTCTGCCGCCGAGCGCGAACGATTTGATCGCATGCTGCGCCTGGTGCCGAAGGACGAAGAAGGCCGCTACCAGTTGTCGCTGGCCGGATCGCTCTGAGCACTATTTGCTGCCGGGCAGGTATTCCCAGCTCCGCCATCCTTCGAGCAACGGGAAGTACAAGCCGAGGTACAGCGTCTCGCCCGGATACAGTCCGCACAGCAATTTCGCGTAGCGTTCCAGTTGTCCGCGATAACGCACGACCTCGCGATCGAGGAATTGCTCGCGACCGGCACCCTCGTGGACGCTGGTCTTGTAGTCGACTATCCACAGTCGCCCGCTTTCGTCACGAAAAGTGCGATCGATAATCACATTGGTCAGCCGTCCATCGATCACACCACTGAGACGCAGCTCGCAATCGGCGTCGGTGTGCGAGTTGGCAAGCAGCCATTGGCCGCGTTGACTGTCCAACGCGGCGTCAAGCGCCGCGATGACCCGCCGGGCAGCTCCGTCCAGATGCTCTGTTGGAACGTTCTCTTCGCGCAGCGCCTGCTCGATGTTGCCGCGTTCCCGTTGCAGCCGTTGCCGGTCCCAGGCCGCAGCGCCCTCGAGCGCGATCCGTTGCAGGAAGCGATGGGTCACGCTGCCTACCAGGCGGATCGTCTCCCCTGCCCAGTCGAACTCCACCGGCTGTGAAGGTTTTTCGACGCCGGTCAGGTTCGCTCTTGCTGCAACCGCTTCGCGCGGCGGCGCTGGTATCCATCCCGACTTCAGGCGGCGCCACTGCGCTGCCGGCCGCGCGGTTTCACTGACACTATCGGGCGCGCTCAGATCCGCGCTTATGGCTTCGACGTCAGTCGCAATTTGCGGCCACAGGTAGGACAAAAGCGAACCGGCAGCGGGTTTTTCCAGATCGCCGCTTTCGCTGTTGCGGCTGATGCCAAAGACGAGATGTAACGTCTCGCGAGCACGGGTCGCGGCAACGTAGACGAGCCTGGCAGCCTCATTCCTGGCGCGCTTTTTCTCGATGTTGCCGAGATATTCGTTCAGTGCATCCGAGGATTCGCCATGCGCGGTCACCGGCGCGAACAACAATCGTGGCGCCCTGCCCTCACCGCCAAGTTCCATCCATCGCAGCAGGGGTGTGTCGTCGGGACGCGGCCTGCGGTGCAGCCCCGGCAATATCACCGTATCGAATTCGAGACCTTTCGCCTTGTGGATCGTCATGATCTGAACGCAGGTGTCGGCAGCGGAAACGGGCGATGCGTACAGATCATCGAGGCGCTGGTCGAGCACGTCGAGGTCTTCAATATCTCCCCCTGTCTCCAGCCCTTCGAGCAAATCGAAGAACGCCTCGGCATCGGCAATGGCCGCCTCGCCGGACAGTGTGGCGGCCCCGCCAAGCGCCAGCCACATGCCTTCGATCCAGCGCCTCAGGCTGCGCCGGCCGCGCTCGCCATCGGCAGCCTCCAGGCATTGCGTCAAACGCCGGATACGCGCTCTGCCGTCTTCGCTCGCCCGTTCGATGTGCTCGATCTGATGCAGCAGGTCCGCAATGCAGTCGTCGCTGGCTCCGCTTACGGCGAGAAGATCGGCATGGCTCAAGCCTACAAACGGCGCCCTGAGCAGTGACAGCCATGCCGTACGATCACCGCGATGCACCAGCGCACGGGTCAGTGCCAGCAGGTCACAGATGTGTGGCTGCTTGCCCAGGGCCTCGATTTCAACCGCCAGCACCGCCGTACCCGCAGCGCGCAGCGCGGCCACGATCGCAGCCAGGTGAGGCCGGCTGCGGACCAGGATCGCACAAGTTCGGCCGCGTGCGCGTGCCTGCTCCGCGGCGACGATAGCTGCTACGCAATGCGCCTCGCTGATCTCGGATTTGTCAGCAATCGGGTGCATCTCGACGGTTTTGTCAGTACTGACCGCACTCTCTTCGCTGGTTGCGGGAGCGTATGTCACGGCGCCCAGGATCGGGTTGTCGCGGGGCGCGAGGGCCGTGGGGAAAACCCGGTTGAACCATTGGATCATTGCCGCACGGGAGCGGAAATTACTGCTCAATTGCAGCGCCTGCATTGGCGGCAGTGGGAGATTGCCGTCGCGGGCGGCAAGGAAAAGACCGACATCGGCGTCACGGAAACGATAAATCGACTGCATGGGGTCGCCGACGCAGAAAAAGGTGCGGCCATCGCCGGGCTCCCAGCCCGCCGTGAGGCGGGCGAGCATTTCCACCTGGCCCACCGATGTGTCCTGAAACTCATCGACCAGAATATGGCTGAGGCGGTAATCTAGCAGCAGCGCAAGATCCTCCGGTGCATCGTCATGACCGAGCGCCCGGCCAGCAGCGAAGGCCAGACCGGTGTAATCGATCTCGCCGCGTTCCTCGAACAGCAAGTCGAGTTCGGCCGCAGCTCGGGGCAGTAATCCCAGCAGAGCATCGAGAACGCGCCACTGCTCGTCAGCGAACTGTGGCGCCGGCAACTCGGCAATCGCGCAAAGCGCCTCCTCGACGCCCTCGTGCTCGCGCAACGTTGCAAGCATGTCGATCATGCGTTCCCTGGCCGGCCGGTTAGCGGTAGAAAACCCGTTGCGCTTGTCGACCTTTTTTCTCAGGGTCCCCGCCTGAGTCAACACCAGGCCAACCAGCGCCCGCCATTGCGGCAGTCCGGAAGCGCTCGGTGGCGGGAAACTCCCCGGCTGCCCGAGTATGCCGAGGCCATGGTCAATACCGGCTTCATCCATCTGTGCCGCGGCAATCCGCGCCAGTTCGCACCACTCGCGTTCAAGCTCGCCAGGCACCCTGCTGACATTACGGCGCAATTGCGCCGTTATCGTCGCCGCGAGGTCGCCTTCAAGCCGCGTCCTGAGATCGTCCCGCCGCGCAGCCGTCACGATGTGCCGGATCCAGTGATCGCGCCGTCGCAACATGCTGGCGATCATTGCAACAAAACGCTCCGGCGAATTGTCCAGATGCGCCAACACGCGTTCTACCGCGTCGCCAAGGGTGCCAGGTTCCGCCAGGTAACGCAGCAAGGTTTCGGCGCTGTTTCGGTACAGCGAATCTGGCTTGTCGGCGACCCGGATATTTGGCGCCAGCCCGGTGGACAGCGGCATTTGCCGCACGAGCGAAGCATTAAATGCATCAATCGTCATAATCCGGAGCCGAAACGGACAATCGAGCAGGCGCCATTGCATCTCGCGGTCTCGCTCGAGCACGCCGCGGCCAAGTTCAAGACTCAGGCGCTGGTGCTCTGCCTGCGCCTCGGTACCTGCCGCCGCCTCGAGCAAGTGCTCAAGGACCCGCCGGCGCATCTCCGCCGCGGCCTTGCGGGTAAAGGTAATCGCGAGGATCTGCTCGGGAGAGTCAACCCTCGCCAGCAATGCAAGAAAACGCTGGCTCAGCAATTCTGTTTTACCCGATCCGGCCGGTGCCTGAACGATAAAAGACCGCGACACATCCAGGGCCTGGGCGCGTGCCGCCCGATCTTCCTGATCCTTCGCGATCACCAGTCCTGCTCCCCACGTCGCAGTTCGTTGATACGGCACAATGTTTCGAGGTCACAGTAGCGGCAGGCGTCGCGGTCCGGCGTGACCGCAGCAGCGCCGCTGATGAAACTGACCGCGAGGCTTTGCAGTTGCGACTGCCATGCCCGCATCAGATCGTCCCAACCGTTATAGAACCGCGAATCGGGTTGCGTGATTCTCACGGGCGGTGCGGGCCCGAGCACGTCTTTCTCGGTGCCCACACCTTTGAAACCCACCTCGCCGCTTTTCACGCTGATGACCGCCACCGCCGCAGGGGCAGTGGTCCGCGACAATGCATAAAGGGGCATTTGCGCATCGCGTATTCGCTGACCGCACCAGTCGCCGGGTTTGGCGGTGCCGGTCTTGAAGTCCAGTACCGCCAGCCGTCCACTGTCAAGCCGATCCACGCGGTCGATTTTTATCGTGATTTCCAACTCGTCGATTCTCATCGTTTCGCGGCTTTCCATTTGCATGACCTGAAACGGGCTCCGCTGCCGCTCGACTTCGATGATTTGTCGAATCAGGGATTCAAGCCGCCGCGCCTCGATCTCGATATGACGCAAAACCGCGGCATCTTCACTGTGCTCTCGGACTTTCGCCAGCGCGGCAGCCACGCTCTGATGCGTCAACCGTTTTACTTTCTCTGCGCCTGCCCCGATCAGGCCATCACTGCCGCCGAGTTCGCGCCATAGAAGCTCCATCGCGCGGTGAAGCACCCGGCCACGGGTCCGGGGATCGATGCCGAGCGGGGGTGACTCGGGTGCCTGCGCATGCAACCGGTGCAACGCGAATGCGCGAAACGGGCACTGTGCCTGATCGGTCAGCAACTGGCTGCCACCGCCACGGACGCCAGCCACCCGCAGTGGCGGCGGGCTGTCCCATGCGCCTGTTTCCAGCGCGTCGCGTTGCAGGCTTTGCTGGCGCCGATAGCTGCCGGGACCGGCAGGGTCAGTCGCCGCTGCTGTTGCGATCGCAGCGATCAGCGGACTCGCGCACATATCCCTGTCTTCGACCCGAGCGGGCCAGGTCAGGACTACATCGTCGGCGCCAGCCAGGTAGCTTGCCAGCAGCCACCGTGCATGCCGTAACTGATTGTCGACAGTGGATGACGGCATATCCAGTTGCCGTTGCAGCGCGAGCGGGATCAAAGGATCCGGGCGCGGTCGTGCCGGCCACGCTTCGTCGTGCAGTCCCGTTACCCACAGATGGTCGAAGCGCAGACCCGCGGCCTCGAGGCTTCCCATTATTTCTACCGGAGCGCCCGGATCCTGGGTCTGGAATACGGTGTTCTGCAGCAGTCGCGTTAACTGTGACAACGCTCTGCCCACGCCAACCGAACCAATGACGGCATCGAGACTGGCAAATTCGGCGAGCCGCTCGCGCCAGTGCTCATGCAGTTGAAACTCCGTACTGTTTTTACTGCGCGCACCCGGCCAGCCGAACGCGGTCAGCTGCGCGGTAAATATTGTCACCCACTCGCTGGGCAGCCGGCGCCCGTTCGTCTGCGGCAGATTCTCAAGGGATTGCGCCAGCGAATCGCCGACCTGCCTGGCAAGCCATGCGAGCTTCCCGGTGTCGACCGTACGCCAGCCGCGGCGCCGGATCTCCAGATCGATAGTCGCCCGCTGTCCGGATTGCGCCGGCATTTCGCCCAGATAGGGTGAGCGCAACAGTCGTCCCGCCTCCTGGTAGCCAAGACTTCGGCAGGCAATACGCAATATCAGTAGCGCCTGGGCGATGAGCGGGCAGGAGTCGCTTGCCTGGCCCAACGAAAGGTGAAACTGCCCGCCGTCGTCGGCGGCGCCGGGTAACACTGTTCCCGGAGTCAGAACATCGGCAAACACCCGCTCGACCTCTCCGCGCCGCGTGGCCAGATCGCTAACCACCACACCCACCCGTTTCCCGGGGTTTTCCTCGAGTATCCCTCTGGCCCACTCGGCGGCTGCCAGCAACTCCGCAGCGGGACCTGGAAAAGCCATGCGGCGGCATTGGCTTGCCGTGGATACTTCGGGTGGCGTGACTATTTCACTCCCGGCCGCCTCGAACCGTTGCAGAAGATTTCGCTGCTGCGGAAAGAGCCGATCGAACCCGAACAGGGTCAATATTCGCGGTGCCCGGATATGGCCACTCGCCAGCGCCGCCACGATTTCGTCGGCGAGATGAGCGGGGTCGATCCAGCCATTGCCGCGGCAATGCTGCTGGAACCTGGTCGCCCAATCGGAGAATGTCCGCACCGAGGGGCTCGCTGCCGTCGACAATGCTGTCGTCGGGATCTCCCAACCCGCAACCAGCCGCCAGCTACTCATAGCCACTTGGGCCAGCCCATATTGTCGTTGCGCCGACAACGGCGTCTGCGCCGTCTCGTGGATGCAACGCTCCCATAAAGCGAGTTCCTGTGCCGAATTCAGCAGACTCTGTTCCGAGCCGTTGCCACCCAGCCAGATCGTTTCATGGCATTGCCGCAACCAGGAATCAAATGCCCATGTTCCCGGACTGCGCCAGACCCGATCACCATTACCCATGCGGTGGCGGGCATACGCTTCGGCGAGCTCGCGTGCCTGACGACGAGTCGCCGTGATGACGACACCATCGTTTTCCAGGATTTCATTTATCGTGTTTATTAACAGTCCCTTAATTAACGTAGTTGAGGTTTCGCATTAAGATAGATGGATGACTCCATTGCGGCCCAGCGCGGCGATCTCGGATTCCGACAGCTTCAACCACTCGCGTAGCACGCGGCCCCCGTTTTCCCCCAGTTGCGGCGGCGCCGCACGGTACCGCACCGGCGTTGCGGAAAAACGCACCGGATTGGCCACGCCCGGCATGGTTGATCCCGCCCGGGTTGGCATATCGATTCGCAGATCGCGGTGAACGACCTGGGCCTCGTCAAAGACCTCGTCGATGGTGTTGACCGGACCGCACGGCACCCCCGCCTGTTTCAGGCACTCGACCCAGTCCGCCGTGTCGCGACGAAAAAATTGTCGTGCCAGCACCGGCAGCAACGCCTCGCGATTCTCGACGCGCGCACGATTGGTGGCGAACTCTTCCTCGTCTGCGAGACTCGGTTGCCCCAGTGTCCCGGCGAGTCGCCGGAACTGGGCATCATTCCCGACCGCCACCATGATGTGGCCGTTTCGGGTCGCAAATACCTGGTAGGGGACGATATTGGGATGGGCCGTACCGAGGCGACCGGGTGCGCGGCCGCCGACGAGGAAATTCATGGCCTGGTTTGCCAGCATCGCAACCTGGCAGTCCATCAGCGCGATGTCGATGTACTGGCCGGCACCATCGCCCTCGCGCGAATGCAGCGCCGCCAGAATTGCGCTGACTGCGTACATGCCCGAAAAAAGGTCGGCCACCGCGACACCCACTTTCTGCGGCCCGCCGCCATCAGCGTCGTCCGCGGCACCGGTAATGCTCATCAGACCGCCCATCCCCTGGATCATCGCATCGTAGCCGGGCGTGTCGCACTCCGGCCCGTCCTGGCCAAAGGCGCTGATCGAGCAATAAATCAACCCGCGGTTGGCGCAACTCAGCGTCGCATAATCGAGGCCGAACCTTGCCATCGTGCCAACCCGGAAATTCTCGATGAGGACGTCACAGCACGCGGCCAGACGCCGCACCAGTGCCTGCCCTGCGGTATGGCGGAGGTCCACGCCAAGAGAGTCCTTGCCACGATTGGCCGCACTAAAGTAGGCCGACATTCCGTCCGACTCATCGCCAATATAAGGCGGCCCCCAACTGCGGGTGTCGTCGCCGCTGCCAGGGCGCTCCACCTTGACCACGTCGGCGCCGAAATCGGCCAGTGTCTGCCCGGCCCACGGGCCCGCAAGTACACGGCTAAGGTCAAGAACCCTGAGACCCTCGAGCGCCGGTTTCACCTCTGTCTGATCCTCGGAGATAGGACTGCTGCCCCCATGTCTGCGCCCCGCACCAGCGCGATTGTAACGCGCGCCGGCTGCGCGAACACGCCGGTAGCCGGGACAACCCGGTCTTTTCCGCCGCAGCCTGACCGCGGGGTCGCCGCGACCGGTCCGTGTTCGCCATTCCCCGGCAAAAGGCCATGTGACCTGCCGCCGCCAGACAGGTAAAATAGTCCGCTTGTATCGTGACATGTGCTTCGCCGCAGGCCCGATCTGAACCGGGCCACGGGTGGAAAATTTTGCCTGGCTTTAAAACAAGAGGAACCTGCAAATGCAGAAGATCCTGGTGTGTCTGAAACGCGTCGTGGATTACAACGTTCGCGTCCGCGTCAAACCCGATGGTACGGGCGTCGTAACCGACGGGGTGAAAATGAGCGTCAATCCATTCGATGAAATAGCACTCGAGGAAGCGTTGCGGATCAAGGAGCGCGGCGAGGCCAGCGAGGTCATCGTGATGTCGATCGGCGCGGCGGAAGCGCAACAACAGTTGCGGACGGGGCTCGCTATGGGCGCCGATCGCGCGATCCTGGTCGAGACCGAGGAAGTAGTTGAACCATTGTCCGCCGCCCGCGCGATGTTGGCCACGATTGAACGCGAGCAACCCGGTCTCGTCATTCTCGGTAAACAGGCTATCGACGATGACAACAGTCAGACCGGGCAGATGCTTGCGGCTTTGTGGGATCGCCCGCAGGCCACTTTCGCGTCGGAAGTTGTGCTCGATGGCGAAACCGCAACGGTGACCCGTGAGGTCGACGCCGGGCTGGAAACAATCGCAGTGGAATTGCCTGCGGTTGTGACGGTCGATCTGCGATTGAATGAGCCGCGTTACGTCAAGTTGCCCGACATCATGAAGGCGAAACGCAAACCGTTGGAAACGTTGAGCTTCGCCGATCTCGAGGTCGCAAACGAACAACACCTGACGGCAACGCATTTCGCGCCGCCGGCGCAGCGTGAGAAAGGAATTATGGTCGAGGATGTGGGCGCATTGATTCAGGCCCTCAAGGACAAGGGGTTGGTGTAATGGGAAAAATACTCGTAATTGCCGAGCACGACGGGACGTCTTTGAACGCCAGCACGGCCAAGTGCGTTGCCTGCGCGACGGCTATCGATAACGAGGGTATTGATATCGCCGTATTATCGGCCGATGGCGGATCGCTGTGTGAGCAAGCGGCTGCATTGTCGGGTGTCGCCCGCGTCCTGAAAGTCGATCATGAATTTTTCGCAACGCAACTTGCCGCGACGCTTGCGCCGCAGATCGTTAGCCTGGCAAGTGACTACAGTCACATACTTGGCCCGTCGACGACCTTTGGCAAGGATCTGATGCCGCGGGTCGCTGCGCTGCTGGGCGTCGCCCAGATCAGTGACATCATGGAAGTCAAAGGGGCATATAGTTTTCTGCGCCCGATCTATGCCGGCAATGCCATTGTTACCGTTGACGCGTCAGCGGAACGGAAGCTGGTTGCCACCGTGAGAACGGCGTCGTACCGGGCTGTTTCCAGCGACGGGTCTGCCGCTGTAGAGACGGTGGCGGCAGGCGCTGATTTTCCGACCCATACGCGCCTGGTCGAAATCAAGGCCAGCAGCGGTGATCGTCCGGATCTGCAGACTGCGGCAAAGGTCATTTCGGGAGGCCGTGCGCTCGCAAGCGAGGAGAATTTCAGTCTGATCTATTCGCTTGCCGACAAACTCGGCGCCGGAGTCGGGGCATCACGCGCAGCGGTCGATGCCGGCTATGTGCCGAATGATATGCAGGTCGGGCAAACCGGTAAGATCATCGCCCCGGATCTGTATGTGGCGATTGGTATTTCCGGCGCTATTCAGCATCTGACCGGTATCAAGGATGCCGGCACGATCGTTGCCATCAACAAGGACCCCGAGGCGCCAATTTTCGAAGTGGCGGATATCGGGCTGGTCGGCGATTTGTTCGCGATCGTACCGGAACTGGAGAAGCAGCTCGGTTAACCGCGGTTGCCTCCAAGCGAGGTCATCGGCAGCGCAGACAAAAAGAAAAGAGGGCTTGCTTGGCAAGCCCTCTTTTTTTCCGTTCGCGGTCAGGCCGGTTACAGATTTTTAAGCACGTATTCCGCGCTACTGACTTCGAAAGCGCCGGGAGCCTCGATGTGCACTGCTTCCACGGTGCCGTCATTGACCAGCATCGCAAAGCGTTGTCCGCGCAGACCCATGCCGAATCCGGTGGCGTCGAGCTCCAGTCCGAGGGCGCGGGTAAAGTCGCCGTTACCGTCGGCAAGCATCATTACGGCATCGCCGACACCCTGGTCCCTGCCCCACGCGCCCATGACGAAGACGTCGTTGACGGCTAGACACGCAATCGTGTCGACACCCTTTGCCTTGAGGTCGTCAGCATGCTGGACAAAACCCGGAAGGTGCTGTGCCGAGCAGGTCGGGGTGAAAGCGCCGGGGACGGAAAACAGGACTACACGTTTTCCGGAAAACAGGTCATCGCTACTGATTGCGCCGGGACCGTTCTGGGTCATTATTCCAAACGTCCCTGCCGGCACTTTTTCGCCTGCCTGAATACTCATATCAAACTCCTCTCCTTGAATGAAACCTCGCCCGCGATTGCAATGCCCGGGACCGGTCGGCCACAGCTGTTCCGTCGTATTCGTTTTTCGCGAGTGATGTGGATTCGCTGCGATGCCAGGTAGAGAAAACTGCCTCCGGCAATATCCGCCGCGACCGCTATTAGACAGAAACCCGGGGTCCCCGGCAATGCCGTGCGGGTCGCTCGGAAAAAACAGCCATCGCGTTTATCGAAATGGCCACCCACCCCGCGCACTTTTTCAGCCATTGCGGTCTGCGGCATCTGCCAGAAGCACCGCGAATCCCGACTTCAGATCACAATTAGATAACTCATTACAGACCTTAAATATAATTCCTATGTTTTTGTTTTATATAATAGATTAATAACTTGATTTTTGTATGAATCGGGGCGTGCAGGCTGAGCTGTGTGATGCTCGTGCTGACAGGCCATGGGCGACAAGAAAAATCAGCCGCCCTGAAGGGTCAGCTCAACGGCCGGCGCGCGCAAATTGTAATTCGAGCTCATCGCCCGACCGTATGCGCCCGCGTTCGCGATCAGCAGGATATCTCCTTCCTGCGTGACCGGGAGGTGTCGGTCCCGTCCCAGTCGATCACCGGTTTCGCAGATGGGGCCGACTATCGTTGCCAGTTCGGTGGCCGGCTCGCCAAGTCGCGACAAATTGACGATGCGGTGATACGACCCGTACAAGGCCGGGCGAATCAACGAGTTCATGCCGGTGGAAACGCCCAGATAGCGGGTGCCGTGTTTGCCCTTCAACTGATTTACCGTTACCAGCAGGACACCCGCCGGGGACACCAGATAGCGTCCCGGTTCCAGCCAGAGCTGCATATCCGGATAGGCAGCGCGCACCGGGGCGAGCGTCGCGTCCAATGCCGCCAGATCGAGCGCGGTGTCGCCCTCCTTTTCGGGCACTCCCAGCCCGCCGCCGAGGTCGAGCACTTTCACATCCGGGAAATACGCGGTAAGGCGAGCCAGTTCGATAGCGACTCGCCCCCAGTGACCGGCATCCCGAATACCGCTTCCACCATGCACATGCAGTCCGGTGACCCGTACGCCGTGGCTTTCGCACAATTCGCTCAGGCGCTCTATATCGCCGCCGGGTATGCCGAATTTCGAGTGCGCACCCGCGGTATGAACATGGGCGTGATGGCCGCTGCCCTGCCCCAGATCGAGACGGACAAACACTGCCTGGCCGGCGAATACCTGCGGCCAGGCTTCCAGCGGATAGAGGTTATCAAGCGTCACACGAACACCGCTCGCGAATGCCGCTTCGTACTCCGGCCTGGGGGCAAAATTAGGCGTGAAAAGGACTCTGTCGCCCGGCATATCCGGGAACAATTCGGACACCGCCCGAAGTTCTCCCGGAGAGACACATTCAAAGCCCACACCCGCAGCATGCAGTCGCTTCAGAATCTCGGGGTGCGGATTCGCCTTGATGGCATAAAAAATTCGGTCGACATGGCGCAGCTCGCAAAGCGCCGAGGCGGCGGCGGCGACACAATCCAGGTCATAGACAAAAGCGGAAGGGTGAGATTTAGCCAGTGCCAGCAATTGTTCGCGCCTGCATTCCCACCAGGCCGGCTCGGTGGGCGCAGGCTCGCTGACCGGATCAGCCAGTTGTTCCCAACTCGGGCCGATAACGGAATCCTGGGCTGTGTCGCCTATGATCAGACCGTGCAGCGAACGGACCAGCCGGTCGACCTGGCTCTCCTCAATTACAACGGTAAAGTTGAGATCGCTCGCAGCCTGGCTGACCAGAAAAATCTGGTGTTCCTCGAATGCCTCCAGAGCCGGCGCCAGCCGATGCAGGTTCGCCCGCATCCGCGCACCGACCATGCTTACGGCAGCACACGGCCGAACGACTCTTACCCGGCACAATTCGCGAAGCTTGTCGGTCAGCAACCCCAGCTTTTCCGTATCCACCTTGGCCGCGCTTTCGTCGAGCGTCACGCTGACCACCGATTCGGAGGTCGAGACCAGATCAATCGACAGCCCGAAATCCGAAAACGTTGCGAACGCCCGGGCAAGAAAGCCGGCCTCCTGCCACATGCCGATCGATTCCATAGAAACCAGCGTCAGACCCCGGCGCGCCGATATGGCCTTGATCCGGGGCGCATCTTCGTCCCCGATTTCGGCGATAACGGTACCCTCAAGTTGCGGTCGGCCAGTGTCGTGAACATGAACCGGAATCGCGGCCCGTCGCGCCACTGGCAGGCAGCGTGGATGGATGACACCGGCTCCGGTCGCCGCAATCTCCTGAGCCTCGGCAAAACTCAGTTGCCGCAGCAGCCGCGCAGACGGAATATTGTGGGGATTTGCGCTGAACATGCCCGGGACGTCAGTCCAGATCTCCAGCCGACTGGCCTCGAGCCGCGCCGCGATATACGCCGCAGAGGTATCGGAACCGCCTCTGCCGAGTACCACGGTTCGGCCCTTGTCGTCACTCGCGATGAAACCCTGGGTGACGATCACACCGTCAAACTTAGCCCACTCACGCTGCAGGCCGGGATCGGGATCGGCGGCGCAATGGGCCGCGAGAAAATGGCGTGAGTCCGTCGAAGTGTATACCGGCTGACAGGTCAGTACTTTGCGCGCATCAACGACTCGAGCCGAAATTCCCTGTGATTCAAGGCAGGCTGCGACCAGCTCGGTTGCCATCAACTCGCCATAGGAGAGCAATCGCGCCCTGACTGCGGGGCTGGCTTCGCCGATCAGGCTGATCCCGGCCACCAGCCTTCGCAGTTCGATGCTCCTCGCCTCCAACCCGGGAAGCGGGCCCAGATCCAGTTGCGCGGCCAGAGCCTCGTGCCGGCTCACCAGGTCGTCGACAGCGGCCCGGCCAGTGTCCGGGTCCGCGCCGTTGGCAAGCTCGTCAAGGTTGTCTGAGACCCCGGCAAGAGCCGAGTGCACCAGGACCGGTCGTATACCCTGTTCGAGCCTTTCGCGCAGAACCACGCCGATATTCGGCCAGTTGGCGGCATTGGCCACGCTGGTACCGCCAAATTTGAGTACCACCCATGCCCTGTCAGTTACGTTTGCCATCAGGGGAATCCGATCCGCCAACGCCAGCGCCGGTAATTACCCGGCAGAGCGGACAGATTACTCATCGCCGCCGGACTCGATCAAGCACGATGGCAGACGAGCGCCGGACGGGCCGTTCCCAGGCGTGGATTCGCCCACTCAACCCGACGCGGGCACCTCACGCAGCGCTTCGTGCGCACCATGGCGATGGACTGGTGTTTCGAAGCCCGGATCCTTGACCACCAATACGTCGCAGCTCAGGTGTTCGAGTACTCGCTCGGCGGTGCTGCCGAGAAATATGCGCTTGAGCCGATTGCGTGCAACGACTCCCATGACCATAAGGTCGATGCCTTTTTCGACGACAAGATCCACCAGCACTTCGCTGGTGCGGCCGGCCAGCATATGAACATGATCCGGCTGCCGCGGGCTCTGCCCGATAAGCTTAACGAGCGCCTCGCGGTGCCCCTGTTCAATGACCTCCTCACTGATATCGACTGGGTAGATAACGGCGCCGGGTACGGCGCTCGCGCATACTGCGGCAGACACGGGAAGAAAGGTATGCGCTATATGTAATTCAGCGGCAGATTCGCGCGCCAGCTCGCATGCTACTGCGATGATCACACTGTCCAGCGCAGCGGGCTTGTCGTGTTCGTGAGTCGGATCTACAGCGGCGGCAATGTGCGCATACGGAAAAGCGGTGTCAGGCTTGACCAGCAACACCGGGCACGGACAGGTGCGGATCAGGTTCCAGTCGGTGTTGGAGAACAGCGATCGTTTTAGCGGGGCATGGTGATGCGTATCCTTGACCAGCAGGTCGGCCCCGGTGTGAAGCACCTGGCGCACGATGCCTTCGTCGAGCGGGTTGTCCCAGCGCGCCGCATAGGCAATTTCAACACCCGCGCAATTGCGCGCATCCACCATCTCCTCCAGCGCCGCAATCGTATGCTCGACCATGGACGCGCGCGATTTTTCGAGACCGCGACTATCGAAGAAACGCTCACCCGAGATGTACTGATCGTAAACGCAGGCGAAAACTTCAAGGCGTGCATTGAGCGTACGGGCAATGTCCAGCGCCCGGGTCAACGCCGGTTGTTCGGCGGTTGTCGGGTCGGCTACTACGAGAATTTTCGATATACGCGACATATCACGCTCCTTCGCCATGTCTCATTGTGGCGCAAGCAATCATGGGCATTCGCCCATTTTCCATCCATTTCCCTTTATAAACCTACAGCAAATGGGGTTTAATTCGCTTCTCTAACTAACGCCACTGTGGTTACTACCTATGGCCGCCGGCCAGCCGACACACCCCAGCACTCCCCCTGACGCGAAAAGTCAATTCGATGCCCTGCTCGGCGCGGCGGTCGACGCCATCGTCGTGATCAATCACGCAGGCCGGATCGAGACTGTCAATCCGGCTGCGCTGCGGATGTTCGGCTACACCCGCAAGGAAATGATCGGGCAAAACGTCGCGATGCTGATGCCAGAGCCATTCCGCGGTGAACATGACGGCTACCTCGCCGGCTACAGGCAGACTGGCCAGGCCCGGATTATTGGCAAGGGTCGCGAGGCGATCGGGCTGCGCAGCGACGGCAGCACGTTTCCACTGGACCTCTCGATCGGCGAGGCTTGCGACGCGGTGGCGCCGCTGTACGTCGGGATCATGCGCGACATCACGTCGCGCAAGGAGGTCGAAAAGGCGCTCAGGATCGAGCGGGATCGTGCCCAGGGATATCTCGATCTCGCCGCGGTAATCCTCCTGGGTCTCGACCAGGACGGGCGGATACGGCTGATCAACAAACGCGGATGCGAACTTCTCGGGTATGAAGAGCATGAGTTGCTCGGATGTAACTGGACCGAGAACTGTATCCGGGACGGGGATCGGTCGGAGATCGATACGCTTTTTCGCAAACTGGTCAATGGCGAAATTGATTTACCTGACAATTCGGAAAACTGGGTCGTAACCCGAACCGGAGAATCCCGGCTGATAACGTGGAAAAACTCGGTCATTCACGACGAAACTGGGACAATCATCGGGACGCTGAGCTCAGGTGAAGATGTTACCGATCGACGCAATACCGAAGAGCAATTGCGTCAACGCGAAGAACAACTCGAGATGGTATTCCAGAACGCTCCGCTCGGAACGCTGACAATGGATCTCGAATTTCGCCTGAAGTCAGCGAACAGCGCCCTGAGCAGGATGATTGGCACTCTTGAGATAGATCTGCTGGGGCGGTCATTTCTCGATCTGATCGATCCCGACCAGCGTCAGGGGTTGGAATCGCAACTCGGGCGGATGGTCGCGGGAGAACACACCACAGTGTCGCGCCAGACCCGGCTCCTGCCATCTGATGAGCGGGAACTGCTGGTGCGCCTTAGCGTTGGGGTGGTGCATGACGCGGATCAGCGCCCAAAATTCCTGATAGCTCAGATCGAGGATCTCACCGAGAGAATACACAGCGGCCGCGAAGCGCGGCAGTTGCGCGATCGCCTGACCCAGGTCGGCCGGCTCAGCACAATGGGCGAAATGGCGGCGAGCATCGCGCACGAAATCAACCAGCCCCTGACCGCGGTCGCGACCTACGCGCATGCCGGAAAGCGCCTGCTCGACAGTGGCCGCGCCGACCTCGCAGATATTTCCAACACTCTGGAACAGATCGGCCAGCAGGCACAGCGTGCCGGGGAAGTAATAAGAAGCCTTCGTCGCTTTCTGCGGCAGAAGAAAAGTGCCCGTGAGCGCCACGAGGTGAACGATATGATCCGCGAAGTCGTTTTGCTCGCGGATGTCGATGCGCGCGCACACAACGTCGAATTACAACTGGTTTTGCAAGATGGCCTGCCGGCCGTGGTCGCGGATCCGGTGCAGGTGCAGCAGGTGATTCTGAACCTGATCCGCAACGGCCTCGATGCGACGCGGGAAAACGGTGTTGCCGATCCCATCCTGATCTGCAGCCGTCTGCGCCCGGACGACAGGATCGAGATAAGCGTCGAGGACGCCGGCCCCGGCGTCTCGGCCGACATGCTGGAGCGGGTTTTCTCGCCGTTTCAGACCTCGAAATCGGACGGTATGGGGATGGGCTTGTCCATAAGCCGCTCGATTATCGCCGCGCATGGCGGTAACCTCAGCTTCGAAAACCTCCCTGGTAAGGGTGCTCGATTCTATTTCTCTTTGCCCACCTCAGTGCTTGGATAAGCGATGCAACCCAGAAAAGCTGATCAACGCCCCACTGTTTTTATCGTCGATGACGATGCTCCCGTCCGCGATTCTCTGAGCATGCTTATGAAATCCGTAGGCCTGGAGGCGGAGACCTTTGCCAGTGCCATGGAGTTTCTCGAAAGCTATGATGCCGATCGTCCGGGATGCCTGGTCCTTGATATCCGGATGCCGGGTATGAGCGGACTTGAGCTTCAGGAGCAACTAAACTCCCTGCACGCGATCCTCCCGATTATCTTTATTACCGGCCATGGTGATGTGCCGATGGCCGTTTCTGCGATACAGCATGGAGCTGCTGATTTTATTCAGAAGCCGTTTCGCGACCAGGATCTGCTCGATCGCATCAACAAGGCACTGGAGCAGGATCAGCACAATCGCGAAACGCTGCTGCAAATTCGCGGCATCGAAGAGCGTCTCGCGAGCCTTACACCGCGCGAGCACGAGGTCATGGAACTGATCGTCGAGGGCAGACCCAACAAGGTAATTGCCGGCGATCTTGATGTCAGCCAGCGTACCGTTGAGATACATCGCGCACGCGTCATGGAAAAAATGCAGGCGAGTTCCCTCGCCCATTTGGTGCGCATGGTGATGCGTGCCAATCAGGACTAAAAGCTGCCGCTGGCGGGTGAAGTAGGTAAATCTCCTTATTTTCACTGGCAAGAGCATCGAACGATACTTCGCGATGGGCCGATAGTATTTGACCAATCGCCCGTTTGTCCCGGTCTCGTCATTTCGTTGAGCTGCCAGTGGGTTTAACCAAACCGACCGTCTGTATCGTCGACTCGGACGCAGCAATCAGGTCCGCGCTAAGCGCGCTGGTCTCGACGCTGCCCGTCCACGTCCTGCTTTTTAACGACGCTGAAGCGTTGTTATGTGATATGCCGGGTGAAGAACTGGCTTGCGTGATCGCGGAAATCGATCTCCCTGGTCGCAGCGGCATTCAACTGGTCGAGGATATGGTTCGCAGCGGCCGCAAGGTGCCGACTATTCTGTTGACCAGTGACAGCGACGTACCCACCGCTGTTTCGGCCTTGCAGGCTGGCGCGGTCGATTTCATTGAAAAGCCCTTTGTCGACCGCCAACTGCTGGAGCGCGTCGAGCGAGCTGTCGAATATTCTCACGATTAGTTCAGCGGGCCCCGGCGGATCGTTCGATGCCGGGTGGTCTGCAACGAACGGGTTCCTTTCTGTCTGTTAACCCTGCCCCGCCGCTATCTGGCTCCTCCGCCAAATCAGATACAGCGCCGGAATCACCGTGACGGCAAGCAATAAGGCGCTTGCCAGCCCGCCCACCATCGGCGCGGCAATTCTGCGCATCACCTCCGCACCGGCACCGCCGCCCAGCATGATCGGCATCAGCCCGACCAGTGTCGCTATCACGGTCATCAGGATCGGCCGAATCCGCCGTTGCACGCCATCGAATATGGCCTCGTGAAGGTCGCCCAAAGAGATTCCGGCAGGACTTCTGTCCCTGATGCGGAAATAGGCCGCATTCAGATAGACCAGCATGACCACGCCAATTTCGACCGCGAGCCCGGCCAGACCGATGAACCCGACTCCAACCGCGACGGACATATTGTATCCGAGCAAATAGACGAGCCAGACACCGCCGATCAATGCCAGCGGCAAGCTGCCGAGAATAATCAGAACCTCGGCAGGGCTGCGAAAATTGATTGCCAGTAGCATGACGATGATCAGCAAGGTAAACGGAATCAGCAGCCGCAGCCGTTCAGCGGCGCGCAACCAGTACTCGTATTGTCCGGACCATGAGATCGAGTATCCCGCCGGCAGATTGATATTTTCGCTGACTGCCGCACGCGCGCGCTCGACGTAGGCGCGCAAATCGTCGCTGTCGAGATCGACATAAACCCAGCCATTGGGCCGCGCATTCTCGCTTTTTATCATCGGCGGACCATCGCTCACCTCGATCCGGGCGAGTTCGCCCAGAGGAATTGCGGCACCAGAGGGAATAATCACCGGCAGTTGACGGAGGTTATCCACGGAGTCGCGCAAATCTCGCGGATAGCGAATATTGACAGGGTAGCGCTCCAGTCCCTCGATGGTCTGCGTTAGCGACATTCCGCCGATCGCCGTCGCCACCACGCGCTGGATGTCAGCCACATCCATGCCATAACGGGCAGCGGCCGCGCGGTCCGTCGTGATATCAATGTAGCGCCCGCCGGAAACCCGTTCCGCATAGACCGTCCGGGTGCCGGGCACCGCTCTGACCACTGCCTCTATATCACGCCCGATGTCCTGGATTACCCCGAGATCGGGTCCGGCAATCTTGATTCCAACCGGGGTCTTGATACCGGTCGCGAGCATGTCAATGCGGGTCTTGATCGGCATCACCCAGCTGTTGGTCAGACCTGGAAAGCTGACAACTTCGTCCAGTTCACGTTTCAGGTCCGCGAGCGTCAGGCCGGGCCGCCATTCCTCACGCGGCTTTAACTGGATCATCGTCTCTATCATTGTCAGCGGCGCCGGGTCGGTTGCGGTTTCGGCCCGCCCTGCCTTGCCGAACACCCTTTCGACCTCTGGCAAAGAACGGATGAGACGATCGGTTTGCTGCAGCAGCTCCGCCGCCTTGCCCGCAGAAATACCCGGCAACGTGGTCGGCATATAAAGCAAGTCTCCCTCATCGAGTTCTGGCATAAATTCGGCGCCAAGGCGCTGCCATGGCCATGCCGTCACCGCGACGAGCACAAGCGCCAGCAGCAGAATGCTGCGCGGGAAGCGCAGTGCCAGGCGGACCGGGTAACCGAAAAGCTGTACCAGGACGCGGTTTAGCGGGTTGTCTCTTTCACTGCGGATGCGGCCGCGCACAAGCAACCCCATCAGCACCGGCACCAGGGTCACCGCGAGAATGGCGGCCGCGGCCATCGCATAGGTTTTGGTGTAGGCAAGGGGCGCGAACAAGCGTCCCTCTTGCGCCTCGAGCGTAAATACCGGCAGGAAGCTGACGGTCGTTATCAGCAACGAGAAAAAAACCGGTTTGCCAACTTCACGGCTTGACGCCAGCACCAGTGCCCAGCGGTCCGCATCGGGCCCGGCATCCTCGATATGCTTGTGCAGGTTCTCGACCATCACGATCGCGGCATCGACCATCACACCGATGGCAATGGCGATTCCACCGAGGGACATGATGTTTGCATTGATACCCTGGAAATGCATAACGGCGTATGCGGCCAGGACGCCCAGAGGGAGCGCAATGACGGCGACGAGACCGGAACGAAAATGGCCGAGAAACACGATGCACACCAGCAAAACCATCGCCAGTTCCTGCAGCAGCCTGGTGTTGAGCGTGGACACCGCTCGATCGATCAGGTCGGCGCGGTCGTAGGTGACCACGATCTCCACCCCGGGCGGCAGGCTGGGACGCAACTCATCGAGTCGCCGTTGCACACCGGCGATCGTACTGCGTGCGTTTTCTCCCCATCGCATCACGACGATACCGCCGACCACTTCGCCCTCGCCATCGAGATCGGCAATGCCACGGCGCATCTGTGGACCGACCCGGACACTGGCGACGTCACGCAATAGAATGGGCGTGCCTTGTTCGGTCAACCCGACGGGAATCTGCTCGATATCGGCGATCGAGCGCAGATAGCCGGTCCCGCGGATCATGTACTCGGCTTCCGCGAGTTCGATCACCGAGCCGCCAACCTCCTGGTTGCCATCGCGTACCGCCCGGACGATGCGGTCAAGCGGAAGACCATAGGCACGCATGCGGCTTGCATCCAGCACTATCTGGTATTGGCGCACCATGCCACCTACCGTGGCGACCTCGGCAACGCCCGGCACAGTCTGCAGCTCGAATTTCAGAAACCAGTCCTGGATGCTGCGCAACTGGGCAAGGTCATGCCGCCCGCTGCGGTCAACGAGAGCGTACTGAAAAATCCAGCCCACACCGGTGGCGTCGGGACCGAGCACCGGCCGTGCTTCTGCCGGCAGAACTCCGGCGACCTGGCTGAGGCTCTCCAGCACCCGGCTGCGCGCCCAGTAAAGATCCGTGCCGTCTTCGAACAGCACATAAACGTACGAGTCACCGAAATAGGAATACCCGCGCACGCTGGTAGCACCGGGCACCGATAACAGGGCAGTTGTCAGTGGATACGTCACCTGGTCCTCTACCACCTGGGGCGCCTGCCCCGGGTACGGCGTTTTGATAATCACCTGGACGTCGGATAGATCCGGGATCGCATCCACGGGTGTATGCCTGACCGCGTAAAGTGACCACCCTGCCAGCAGGGCCGACAGTGTCAGTACGATCGCTCTGTTACGGATCGACCACTCGAGGATGGCATCTATCATGATCCTCTCCCGGCAACAGGCCGAGCCCGCATCGCGGGACTCATGGCACTTCTCCGCCGTCCCCGGTTTCGGACAGTCGCTGCAGGCTGGATTTCAGGCTTGCCTCGGAGTCGATAAGAAACTGTCCTGAAGTAACCACCGTTTCCCCCGGTGCGAGGCCCGCGCTGATCGCAACGTAATCGCCCGACTCCATGGCGGGAACAACCGTACGCGGCTGAAAACGATTGTCCGGTAATCGGACAATGACGCGGTTGCCGCGGCCGCTGCGAATCAATGCTTCGCGCGGTATGAAAACCAGGTCCTCGCTGCGGCCGCCAAAAATGGTTGTGTCGACATATGAGCCCGGTCGCAGCAGCCCGTCCGGGTTGTCCAGCTTGATTCTCACCGGCAACGCATGCGATTGCGGATCGACTTCCGGATAGATGAAATCGACCCGCCCGCTCCATGTCCGCGCCGGGAATGCGGCACTGGTGATCTCCGCCTCCTGCCCTTCTTCGACCCACGACTGTTGCGACTCGAAAATCTCGGCGAGGATCCAGATACTGTCTACCTCGGCCAGACTGAGAACAACCGTTGCCGGAGTGACATACATGCCCTCGCGAATGTCGAGTCCGACGACCGCCGCCGAGTGTTGAGCCCGGTACTGCACTCGTGGATTGACTTCCTTCGTGCGCTCGATCTCGCGCACCGTTTCGGCCGGCACCCCCAGCGCCCTAAGGCGCTGCCGTGATGCCTTGACCAGGTTGGCACCGCCCATGCGCAAAGCCTGCAGATACTCCTCCTGCGCCGTGACCAGTGCCGGTGCATAGATTTCAAAAAGGACCTGGCCCTCGCTGACCACATCACCCTGCGTTTTCACGCCAAGCGTCTCGACCCAGCCCTCAGCGCGTGGATGAATGTGGCGCAATGTGGTTTCGTCATAGGTGACCCGGCCGAAAGAGCGGATGCGTTTCCACAGCCTGCCTTGTTCCACTGTCGCAGTTCGCAGCCCGAAATTATGTGCAACTCGCGGATCGATACGAACACTCGTGCCACCGCCATCGTCATAAACGGCAACATAGTCCATACCCATTTCATCCTTTGCCGGTTCCGGCGACGTGATTTCCGGGTTGTGCGGATGGCGGTAATACAACGGCACACGCGCGCCGCCCGCCACGGTATCCTGGCGTCGCTGCACCAGGTCCATGCCGCAGATCGGGCAGCGTCCGGGTTCGTCACTACTGACATCGGGGTGCATCGGACACACGTAGCCCGGCTGGGTATGGGACAGTGCATGATCGGCAAAGTCATCGCCGTCGGTAATTGGGTCGCCATTCTTGCCGCAGGCCGGCGCAGCTATTACCACGACCAGCAATGCGGTCATCCTGATTACATTTCTCATTGCGGAGCCTCCTCGGTCAGGTACAGGAGCCGGGCACGGTTTCTCGCAAGATCGGCACGGATAGAGACGTAAGAGAGCTCCTGGGTCAGCAGCAGAGTTTGCGCCCCGACCAACTCGGCAAAACTCGCGTAGTCATTTTGATAGGCAGCCCGGGTTGCCTCGACATTGGTATTTGCGTCGGGCAGTACCTCGCGCCGGAACAGAGAATCTCGCGCCTCGAGTTCGGTGACACTTGCCCACAACGCATCGAGTTGCGCCACCAGCTCGCGGCGGCGATCGGTGTCCGCCTCGAGCGCCGCACGCCGTTCCGCCTGTGCCGCTGCCAGCTCCCGATCCTGGCGCCGGCCACCGAACAGCGGAAGGCTGAAGTTCAGCATTGCAGAGAAAAAATCCGGGCGCTCGTCGCCGCTGGCATCCTCACCGCTACGAAAACCGTAGGCAACGTCAACACCGAAGCTCGGCTTGTAACGTTCGCGCGCAAGCTCCTCGCCAAGCTGGCGAATTTCCACGGTGTTGGCACTCGCGCGCACAAGCGGGTGTCTCTCGATGCCCTGCAGTGCCGTCGCATAGTCCTCTGGCGGCACAAATGCGGGGATAACGATGTCGGTGCCAGGCGCCGGCGCGGCTCCGGTCCAGCGGCTCAATTGCGCAACCCTATTGGCTATCTCGCCGTCGAGGTTTAATAGTCGGTCGCCCAGCAATTGCCGTTCGAGGCGCGCGCGAACCACGTCGTGTTGCCCGCTCCTGCCGCTGGAATAACTTGCCGTGACCGCATCCTCGAGTTCTCGATACCACTGTCGTTTTCGCTCGACGATGCGGGCAGCATCCTGCAATTGCGCAATGTCGGTCCACAACAAGCGAACCTGGCGCCGGATCATGCGTTGCCGCTCCGCCAGGAATTCAGCCTGTGCCGCGGCCTCAGTCGCATGACTGGCCGAGCGCAGGGCAAGTGTGCGGCCGGGCGGGAAACTCTGGCTTAGCCCCACCAGCAGTTGGGTCATCGGTTCCTGGTCCAACTCGAAGCTGTCGACCGGGAGGTTCATCGCGCCAAGGCGCAAACGCGGATCGGGCAATTGACCCGAGGTTACAACGCGCTCTTCCAGCGCCTCGCGAGTTGCCTCGATTTGGGCCAGGCCGGCATCGCGCTGGATCGCCAGTGTTTCGGCGTCATACAGGCTGGTAAGCACCCCGGACGCATAGGCGGGAACCGCAGAATTGATTAAGAGCGCCAGAATTGTAAATGGCGCAAGCCCGTAGAAGGGCGATAAGTAACGCAACATCGATAGCTACCTCTTGAGACGGCGAACGGACAGTCCGAAATCGCAGCAGGGGCTATTCGATAAAGCGGCAGAAATTCAGGAAAGGTGGCGGATGGTGATGAGGGTCGTCAGGTTCGGCGGCGCGCGGAAGGCGAGCAGGACGTGCTGGAGCAGCAACCAGAGCGGCCCAGTCAACCGCCATGGCACCTGGCGACTGAATCTTCAGCTTGGAGTCGGAATTAGGCGTGCGGGCGTCATAATCATAGGCGCCGACAAAACTGCAGAGATCGTCACCCGACGAATCGGGCATTTCCTCTGGCGGGCAATGCGGGCAATGCTCGTCACCGTGAGCGTCCGCCGTCATTGCCGCCTGGTCGTTCGAGCCATCCGATTCCAGCGCCATCAGACAGGGCTGCGCAGCCATGTTCATCCATACCGCGACAAACAGCCCGAGCGTCGTTCGGGCTATGCTTGGGGAAAACTTACGCAGGAGACGCAAACTCATTGGATACATGGCTTTTGCAACAGTCGAGCCAGAATATTACCGTGGCGACTACATGGCAAGGGCCCCGGTCACATGTTCCGGCCTGCCACAGTGTGGGACTCATCAGCTGATTGGCGGCTGATTGATAAGAGGAGAGAGATGAGGACAGTGTCGGCCGTGCGGGGAACACTTCCCATAATTTGCTGCATCGCAGTACTGCTGCTGTCGTTGCCGGGACGCGCGATCAGCGCACCTGCACCCGCCGCAGCGATGAGTTTTAATTTGTTGCAAAGTCCGGCCGGAGCCGGTGCGCGGACTCCCCACCTTGCGTCGGATGATACCGGTGGAGTGCTTTTCAGCTGGCTCGAGCCGGGTACCGATAGCAACCACTGGCGGCTGAGATACAGCCAGTACGATGCTGGCGAATGGCAGGCTCCTCGGAACATAGCCGAGGGAAGCAACTGGTTCGTAAACTGGGCCGACTTCCCATCCGTGGTCGCGCTGCCGGGTGCGCGTCTCGCCGCACACTGGCTGGCAAAGCGCGAGGGCGGTGTCTACGCGTACGACGTCATGATCAGCCAATCGCCCGACGGCGGGGAAACCTGGTCCGCGCCAGCCAGTCCGCACAACGATGGCACCACAACGGAACATGGTTTTGTCAGCCTGTTCTCGTGGCGCGGAGAAACCGGTGTGATCTGGCTCGACGGCCGCGAGACACAGGCAACCGGGCAGCGAGGTGGCCGCCTGGATAATTCGGGACAACATGGCGGCATGACGCTTCGTTACGCCTTGCTCGATAGCGACAATGGCGTTTTGCAACAGAGCCTTGTCGACGGCCTGGTCTGCGACTGCTGTCAGACCGATGCGGCTGTCGCCGGCGACAAAGCGCTAATCGTCTTTCGCAATCGTAGCGAGCACGAGATCAGGGACATTTTTTACAGCCGCATGGGTCCGCAGGGCTGGAGCGATCCACAAGCGGTGGCTGACGATGGCTGGGAGATGCCTGCCTGCCCGGTCAATGGACCCGCGCTCGACATGATCGGAGATTCTGCCGCAGTTGCGTGGTTTACGGCTGCGCAAGGAAACCCACGCGTGCAGGTGGCGTTTTCATCCGCAATCGGATTCGCTGCACCGGTCGTTATCGATGCGGATGATCCGCTGGGGCGCGTCGATATCGTGCTCATCGATCCTCAAACGGCGGCTGTTTCATGGCTTGGTGCCGCGGATCAAGAAGGCCGCGCCACGCTGCGCGTGGCGTTTGTCGATCGTAACCACGGCAAACTCGCCGAACTGATGCTGCACACTCTTGCTGCAAGCCGCCTGGCGGGCTTTCCCCAGGCCGTGGCGAGCCCGGGCGGGTTGATGTTGGCATGGACTGAGCCGGGCGACCCCGGCCAGGTGCAAACGGGCTTTCTTACCGTTCCGGATGAATATCTGGATAGCCTTCGCTGAGCGGTAGGTAGAATTCCCGATAGCGCGTCGAGCGCAATCGGCGCTACATGATCATCAGGGCCAAATGCATTTGCAGGAGGCAATGATGGCAACTCGATGGATTGTCGTGGCCCACAGCGCCGGGGCGAAAATCTACGCCACGGACAAGGCCGGCCGCGAACCGGTAGTCTGGCGCACTCTCGAACACCCTGCGAGCCGTCGCAAGGACATTGACCTCGTCGCCGATCGCCCGGGCCGGACTTTTGACAGCGCCGGCCAGGGGCGTCATGCGATGGCGACCCGTCACACACCGAAGGACCGGGAATCCGGGATTTTCGCCTCCGAGATTGGCGAACTGCTGGAATCCGCTCGGACCCGGGCCCTCTATGACGAGCTCGCACTGGTTGCACCGCCGGATTTTCTCGGCCAGCTGCGTGGAGCATTAAGCGAAGAGGTTCGCAAAAGCGTGACCGCGGAACTCGGGAAGAACCTGATCGATTATGACATCGATGCAATCTGCCGGGGTCTGGAACAGGCCAGCTGAGCTTCAACCGGGTGCCAGCATATTAGTTGCCGGAAGCTCCCGGTCGCCGTTTGGCCATGCACTGACCCGCTGACTTCTGTTGCATCAACGGCCAGGAGGATCGGTTATGTCGCAGTACAAATCGGCACCACTGCTGCCGTGGATGCGCGAAGTTCGCCGCGCCATTCACAGCGAGCCTGAACTTTCGTTCGAAGAAGTGAAAACGGCCGGCCGTATCACCGACGAACTTGCGGCCATGGGGCTCGAGTATCGCTATGATGGCGCGGGCAGCGCCGTCACCGCACGGATCGCCGGCATGGACAACGATGCTGATGCTATCGCGCTACGCGCCGAAATGGATGCCCTGCCGGGCCATGAGACCACAGGGCTGCCGTTTGCCCCGGATAATGGCAACGCCATGCATGCCTGCGGACATGATGCCCACATAGCGATGGTACTGGGTGCCGCACGCTTGCTGACAGCTGCGCCACCCCCGGAGCCGGTCGTGCTGTTATTCCAACCGGCCGAAGAACGCGGATCCGGATCCCGCAAGACCATCGCCGATGGCGCCCTCGAAAACGTACGCTCGATTTTTGCCGGGCATGTCACACACCAGTATCTGACCGGTCAGATCATGGTCGCCCCCGGAGTCATGACCGCGCAGTCGGACCGGTTCAGGATTCGCATCAGGGGCCGCGGCGGCCACGGTGCTCGGCCGCACGAGGCCACCGATGCGATAGTGATTGCCGGATTCCTGATCACGGCAATCCAAACCCTGGTCTCGCGCGAGATCAATCCGCTTCATCCGTCGGTGGTGACGATCGGCCACATTGAGGGAGGCTCGGCCGCCAATGTCATTGCCGAGAACGCTGTGCTCAAGGGCACCATTCGTACGACACTGGACGATGTCCGGGAGCAGCTTCACAGCGGATTGCGGCGCATGGTCGAGGCAACGGCCACTCTATACGATGCCCGTGTCGAATTAGAGATACAGACGGGTAACCCACCGGTCGTCAACAGTCCGCGCGAGGCCGCCATAGCGCGCCGCGCCGCATGTCATGTTGTCGGGGAGCCTGCCGTTCCGGGTACCGAATACCCGAGTATGGGATCCGAGGATTTCTCCTACTATCTCGATGTCTGCCCGGGTTGTTACGTACGGTTCGGCGCCAGAGCACCCGATTGGGAACCCATACCCCTGCACAGTCCGGCGTTCGATATCGACGAGGATGTGCTGATGGTGGGTGCGGACTTTTTCGACGCAGTCGCGAGAGAGGCCATGAGCGACCATAACTGGAGGCGTATATAGACAACGCGCGAGGCCCCGCCCCGCTGCGTTTCAATCCATGCCCAGTACACACTGTGGGGCTGGAACTCGAGCTACAGCTTCTCGACGGCGACACGCTGGATTTGCGCGACGGCATCGTGCCACTGATGGAGTTGTATCCTGAGGCGGAACGGGTGCACCCCGAATTCATTCAGTCGGCGGTCGAAATAAACAGCGGGAAATGCGAGACCATCGCCGAGCTACGCGACAATCTCATCGCCACCGCCCGCGGACTCCTCGATCGCTGCAAGACTCTCGGGATGGCATTGTGCGGCGCGGGCACCCATCCGTTCAGTCGGCGCCTCGCCCTGATAACACCGCTTCCCCGCTACCTGCGGATAGAGCGCCAGCGGGGATACCTGGCCCACAGCCAGATCACTTATGCCACCCATGTCCATGTGGGTATGAAATCTGCCGACCAGGCGACTGCGGCGTTACGCCGCCTGGTCCCAAGCCTGCCGCTGCTGACCGTGCTGAGCGCCAATTCGCCTTTCTGGCGCAGCTATGACAGCGGCCACGAATGCTATCGGCATCGCCTCCTGGCCGTTACGCCGAATTCCGGAATCCCACCCGTGTTTGCCAACTGGGGTGAGTTCGAGACACGTTACCAAACGGCGTTGCGCGCCGGCGTTGTGCGCTCGATCAAGGACATTCACTGGAGCGCCCGCTTCCATCCGGATTTCGGTACGATCGAGATTCGCAACCCGGATGCCCAACCGACCATTGCGCATGCGGTGGCGCTGGCGGGCCTGATCCAGACACTCGCGGTCTACGTAGCGGAAACCCCGCGCTTCGGGCTCGATCCGCGCCTGATGCGAGGTCTCGACCATTGGTTACTGCGCGAGAATCTTTTCCGTGCCTGCCACTTCGGACTCGATGCGGACTTCGTGACTACCAATAAGGGCGCTACCCGTCCGGCGCGAGCGGTCTTGTTTGAGCTTTTCCAGCTGTTGCGCTCGACGGCGAACGAACTCGGCAACGGCATTTGTCTGGATGCGCTGGAGATTGCCACCGAACAGGGGTTGCCCTATGCCTGCCAGCGCCGCGACTATCTTCGACACAATTCCTGCCGCTTTGTCACCGAGCGACTCGTCGAGCGTTTCGAGGAAGATATTCAACGCCCCTGCGGGCAAACGCTGCACATGGACGAAGCCAGTGGGAGTTAGCTTTATGCGTAGCCAATCAGGCCTCGCGGTCATCGCGAGGGGATCCGGCAAAGCCAGGAACACCGTACTTACTGATGCCGTCAACAGGAGGATCGAGCATGAGCATCCCGGCAAAAATTGAACAACATTTGGCAAAACACCAGGCCGACTATGACATCGTTATCCACCCGCTTACCGGGAGTAGCATGGAGACCGCCGAGGCGGCCCATATCTCCGGCGAAAAAATTGCCAAAGGCGTGCTGCTTCGTGACAACGATGGATTTGTCCTTGCCATTTTGCCGGCCACGCACGCACTGCGGGTTGGCGCCGTTCGCGAATTGACGGAGCGCCGCCTCGAACTCGCCAACGAGTCGGACGTGACGCGGATTTTCGCTGACTGTGTCGCCGGGGCCGTACCAGCGATCGGTGCGGCCTACGGACTCGACACGATCGTGGACGAACACCTGAGGGGCCAGGCCGAAGTCTTTTTCGAGGCCGGCGATCACGAGGAATTGCTACGCGTCAGCGGCGATAGTTTCGCCACGATGAATTCCGGTGCTCACTACGCGAACATAAGCAGTCACCGGCCTTAGGCGTTCAACATCGTTGCCCGGTCGCGGCGTCGTCCGGGTCGGTGTCGCCCACGGCAATGATCGAACACTCGAGCTGACTCAGCAGGGATTCGATCAGTTCCGGATGTTGTTTTTCCAGATGACCGGGCAACACGATGACCCGGGCAGCGGCAGCACCGGCGTACTTGCCAAGCTCGCCGAGTCGCGAAGGATCTATGCGGTTCCAATGCTGCACGGGTGCCACAACCGCATCGGCTCGGAGGGCATCCCGCCAGTGGACGCAGTCGCGAACGCCACCCACAAGTATCACGGTCAAAAACAGACCCTCTCTTTGCGCTATTCTCTGCGCCAGTACCCTGCACCTGCCCGCGCATTCCGAACCGTCGTAGATCAGGGCGACACTTTGACCCGTCAGCCAGGCGTCCTGGACAATCGCCAGCACGCCACCTATTTTTGCCGCGAGACTGCCGAGACGAATTCCCATCCAACAGCGCGGCCCCGCCTGCGCGGGTGAGCGACCGACAACGACGAGGTCGGCATTCTCGGCCTCGCGGCTGAGTTCCTCCAGCACCTTGCCCCGAATGACTTTGAAATCCGGTTGCAGCGAAAACCGGCGCACAGACTCCGTCAGCGTCCGCTCAACCCGCATCCCCTGCGCCTGCACCTGAAGCTCGAGCTGGCCGCGGCTCATTGCGCGCTCGACCCCGGTATCCAGCGCAACCTCGCGCACGAAAGATAAGGATCCGAGTCCGATCAGCGCAACATCCTCAATGAACAGACCGCAAATCTTCCAGGGCCCGGGTGCGACCAGGCCGGTCAGTGCATCGAGCGTTGCGCCGTCCGGCGCAGCCGGGTCGAGAGCAATGAGGATGCGCTGGGTTCGGGCCCGACGCGGCATGCCTATTTCTCCTCGCCGTCATCGTCGCCCGGGCCCTTCGAAAAATCCTGACGTCGGCGCGCCATGTCCTCCAGCGCCCGCTGAATCCTGCCGTTTATACTGTCCGCCGGATAACAGCCGTCGGCATCGGCCTCACCGGCATCGGCCCGCATCAGGAGGCTCATGGCCTGGTCGACCGTACGCACCGGATAAATTGCGAATTTGCCCTGGATGATCGCAGCCCGGACTCTCTCCTCGAGCATCAGGTGCGGTACGTTTTCCGCCGGTATCAAGACCCCCTGGCCGCCGCACAGACCGCGCCGCTGGCACACATCGAAAAATCCCTCGATTTTTTCATTAACACCGCCGATAGCCTGGGCCCGGCCGAGCTGGTTGACCGAACCGGTGATCGCGAGCGCCTGATTGATCGGAATATCAGCGAGCGCCGACAGTAAGACACACAGTTCGGCCAGCGAGGCACTGTCGCCATCGATGCCGCCGTAGTGTTGCTCGAAAACCAGGCTTGCCTGTAGTGACAATGGCAATGCCCGCGCATAGCGTGCACCGAGAAACGAAGACAGGATCAGCACTCCCTTGCTGTGAACGGCGCCACCAAGCTCGACTTCACGCTCGACATCTACCACGTCGCCCTCACCGACGCGCACCGTGGCTGTGATCCGCGACGGTTGTCCAAACACAAATTCTCCGAGCTGCATGACCGACAGCGCATTGATCTGCCCCACCCGCCAGCCTTCGGTAGCAATGAGGATTTCACCGCGCTCGATTGCCTCATAGATATTGCTGCGGACCCGGTCCATGCGAGTCACGCGTCCATTGATCGCGGTCGCAACGTCGCTTACGCCGATTAACGAGCCTTCGCGCTTGCGGCAATGGTAGTCAGCCTCGCACAGCAAATCGCCGAGACTGCGCAGCCGCGTTGATAGCCGCGTTGAGTCCTCGCACATTCGCGCACTGTGCTCTATGACCCTGGCGATCGCGGCAGCATCCACAGCCAGCAATCCGCGCTGCTGTGCAATTCCGGCGAGCATCGATGCGTACAGGCGTGTGTTCGCCGGAGTGCGGTCGAGGTGATCCTCGAAATCGGCCGCGACCTTGAACAGTTCCTGGAAATCCGGATCGTACTCACACAGCAGGTAGTAGAGCATCCGGGCGCCGATCAACACGATCTTGATATCAAGCGGCATTGGATCGGGGTCGATGCCCTCGGTGGTGATGATTCCGAGAATTTGCGCCAGCGATTCGATCCTGACGGTACCACCATAGAGCGCGCGTTTGAGACTCTCCCAGGCCATCGGCTGTTGCAACAGCCGCTCGGCATCGAGGATCAGGAATCCGCCATTGGCTGTCTGCAATGCGCCAGCGTGAATCATGGAGAAATCCGTGCTCAGCGTGCCGAACTGGGTAATGTGCTCGATCCGCCCGACCAGGTTGTCGTGAGTCGGGTTGCTTTCATAAACGACCGGCGCCCCGGACACATGGCGATTGTCCACCAGCACGTTGACATGGTATCTGCGCAGCCAGTGTTCGCGCGACATTCCAAGTTGCTCGGGAAGGCCGCCCCCACTATCGGCCTCCGAGGGCAGAAAGTGGCGGACATTTTCCAGAATGTCGGCCTGGACCCGGTCGAGGTACTCTCGCACGCGTTCAAGATCCTGGTACTTGTCCTGCAATTCACGGATCAATGCCGTGACCGCCAGCAGAGCCGTTTCACGGTCGACTTCGCGGACCCTGCGGCGATGTTCCTTTTGCCAGATCGGGAGATTTTCAAAGTGTTGCCGCAGCTTGCCGGTGAGATTTTCGATCGCGGCCCGCGCCTTTGTCCGTTCATCCTCCGGCAATTTTTCAAAGTCCTCCTCCGATATAATTTCGCCATCGCGCATCGGGGCGATTGCGAATCCCTGCGGCGTTGGCATCAGGCCCATGCCGTGGTCCTCTGCCTCTTTCTGCAGGGCTTCGAGTCCCTCGCGACTGCGGCGCTGAAAAGCCTGCTCGATCTCAGTTATCCGGTTGCGATAGCTTTCGCTTTCAAATGCGGCCGGCAACGACGCGCTGAGATCCTCGACGAGCTGGCCCATATCGCTGCAGAAGCGAGTGCCGCGTCCGGGCGGCAGCGACAGGCCCTGTGGTTTGCGTGAGTCGGAAAAGTTATAGACATAGCACCAGTCATCGGCCGTTTCCTTGCGCACTGCCTCGTCATGCAGAAACTGACGCACCATCTCGTGACGGCTGCTGCCGGGCGGACCGAGAACGTACAGATTGAAGCCGGTGCCCTGTATGCGCGCACCCATTTCGAGTGCCGAGCGGGCCCGTTCCTGACCCACTACGGTTCCGGGCCGTGCGATTTCCGCCGTGGTGGAAAACCCGAGTTCCGACGCTTCGCATGCCTGGTAGGTCTGGTCCTCGCCCAGGGCATCCACCACGGGCTCGTAGGTGTTTCTCTCGTTCATCGCCGGATATTCCCTTATGCGCCGGATGAAGTCCGTTTACTGAGTCTGGTCCGGCAAACGGACGACTGCGGGTGGCGCGGTGACAGCCACGCTGCGCCCGGTGTCAGCGCGACCCAAAATGGCGCGCTAACCGTTTCGCACCTGGCGGCGTCGGTCAATGGTTTTTGACCTGCCCGCGCCGCTTGTCCGTGTACGCCTCGAGCTGGCGGGTCGCCGCGTCGAATGCATCGCGCACGGCCACATAGGCATCCTGATTCGCGATATCCGCGGCCGGAGCCCGGCTGACCACAATCTCCTGATCGGGGACGCCGATCTCTATGCGGACGTGATAAGGCTTTCCTTTGTGCTGATGTTTGTGCGGCGCTTCGACCACCACTCGGCAACTTTGCAGGTTAGCAAACAGCCGATCCAGTTTTGCAGCGCGCTTACGGATATTCTGTTCGATTGCGGTCGAGGGTTCGAGATTATGAAAGGTGATTTCGAGAGGTTTTTGCATGATGATACCTTTCGTAGTTTTCCTCAGCAGTCATGCCGACGGCCCACTGCCGCGACGGCACATCGTTACATGATAGTCATTCCGCCTCCGGCGCCGGGCCATTAGGGAAAACACGTAGACATCGCATTGGCGCATTGGCACATAATCGTTCTGTCCTCCCCCCTGGCCTCGAGGCTGGCAACGAGCAATGCAATCATGCGCGACTTCAATACCACCAGTGACGAAATGCAAATCTCGTTGCGCGGTTTTAGCCGCAACCTTCGCAGCGCTCTTCGTGACAGCAGAAACTACCCCGAGCCACCGGGTGCAGTCGAGGAGATAGAGACTCACTTCGCCCTGGTCTATTTGACCGATCATCATGCCTACAAGGTCAAGAAACCGATCCTGTGGCATGACATGGATTTCCGCACGCTGGCCGCGCGACGATTTCATTGCGAAGAGGAAATTCGCCTCAACCGGCAGTTCGCTCCGGCCGTTTATGTTGGTGTCCAGACGATTGCCAGCGACTCCGCAGGCGGTTTAATCTGGAACATCAGTGACGCCGTCGAGGAGCATGTGGTCGTCATGCGCCGCTTGCCCGCCGCGCGGATGCTCGACACGTTGCTTATGCAGCGCTCGCTGCGGGCAGCCGAATTCCATGCGCTGACACAAATGATTTTTCGGTTTCACCAACGCTACGCCGTTCTCGAGATGCCGGATGTTGACTATCTCGGCCACCTCCGGCGGTATATCAACCTTCATCACGAGATCCTGGCACGGCCACGATACAGGTTGCCGATGGACCTGCTACGGGCTCTCCAGGAACATCAGTTGCTCACTCTCGAGCACCATGCAACCGCGATCCGGCAACGCGCTCAGCGCGGCTATATCCGCGAATGCCATGGCGACCTGAGACCAGAGCATATTTGCCTGCTGGACACGCCGTGCGCGATAGATTGTCTCGAGTTCAGCCGCAGCCTTCGTACCATGGATGTTCTCGAGGAATGGGCTTTGTTGTGCATGGAGTGCATCCGACTCGGGCATGTGCAATTCGCAAGCGCACTGGCAAGCGCTGCGCTTGGCGAAGATGCCGTCAGCAACGAGGTGTGGGCGTTCTATCTGAGCAAGCGCGCGCTGGCGAAAGCCAAATTGTTCATCTGGCACCTCGATGACCCGGACTATGCCGACAGCCGCCGGTGGCCGGAGTTGGCGGAGTCCTGCCTTGAACTGGGCCTCGCCGCGCTTGAAAAGGCCTAGTCCGGCGCAGGCTATCAGGTCCCGGCCGAGCCCGCGCTGCGGCCGCAAACCGATTGAGCCGAAAACTGGCTGACAGGGAGTCAGCCGGGATAACAGCGACGACATTGATCACACGGTGCGCTGGGTGAGCGATAAGTCGCGGCGTGGCGGCAAAACCGACGGATCCTATCACGGCGCCGGCGGGTCCGATGCGCGCCTCTGTGGGTATAACAGGAACCCGCGCCCGATGCGGATGGGCGTTTTTACGCACCGCGTGCGACGCTCAGTAGCGGCGATAGAAGCCGAGCTGGAAGGTCACGTCCGGCGACGTGTCCGAGATCGGGTCCTCGATCACCATGAACTCGCCGATATAGTCGCTGGCGAACCCCCAGCGCGTTCCAACGACAAGTTGCATGCTCGCCTCCGACATCGCGGTAATCGACCCACGGTAGAACGAGCCATGGCCATCGAGCTGTCCCAGAAGCTGCCAGTTATCGGCTAGCTGCAAGGTTGCAGTGGCGTGGCCGAACACTACCCCGTCACGCTGGAGACCGGCGAGCGCATCGTTATCGGCATCGCCGAGCTCGAGCCAGCCGATACTTCCGTGAAACCGTACACGTCCCAACAAGGGCGTCAGCCGCGCGGCTTCGAGTGCGACAAAAAAGTCAGTAGCGCCGCTGCCGCGAAACTCATCCTCGTCACCGGTCGGCAATTTCACTCCGGCGCGCAACGACAAAAGACTGCCGGTGGTCTTGTGCCCGTTGATGTGCCACCGGGCCGACAACCGTGCATCACCGATGCCGCCACCGGAATCGTCGATCAGTGCCACGCGCCCATCGGAATCCTGGTAGCGATGCAGAAGGCGATCGTTCGGGGCTTCGTCGCGGCTACGAATATCGACGCCGAGGATGTCGTGCCACGTATCAATGGTGCCATCCATAAAGCCACCACTGTCATAGAGGAAGGGAAGCTCAGCATCGAAACTGAAACGGTTCCCGGCGCGCTGCTGCCATAACAGGTGAGCGCCATAGGCCTCACCGTCAAGGGTCAGCGTTTCGTTACCGCGATTACTTTCCTTGGAGAAGCTCGTCAGCTGCAGCGTGGCGCCGAACCGGCCATGATCCGACGGACTGACGAAGACCGGAGTAGGCAAACCGAAAATGCGTATAAACGGGTGCGGATTTCGCGTTGCGGCCGGAGTCGGCTCCAGCACGTCGGCGCGAGCCGGCGACGGCGAGCCAGAGACCGCCAACACCGCGGTTACCGCAATTGCGGCACGAAGACCGGATCCAAGGGTGCTACGCATGAGAATCATTGCAGAGCGCGTTGCAGTTCCGACTCGCGTTCTTGCTCCTTACCGATATAGGCGATCCATTGCGACGCCATCGCACTGCTGCGAGAGTCTTTTTGCGCCTCTGTAAACGCGGAGCGCGCCGGATCGTAGCGCTTCAAATTTAATGGCGACATGCCAAGCAACACGTTAGCGGAATCGCTGCGATTGAGACCGCCTTTGCGGATACCCTCGCGCGCTGCCTCGGCGGCCTCCTCCCAGCGTCCGAGGTTGACGTATGCCTGGGCCAGCCGTACCGACAGCTCGCCGTCACCGGACAGGGCCGCGGCCTGGGTCAGCGCAGCAATCGACTTCTCGTCCTCCAGCGCCATCTGACAGGCCTGCGCCAACAGGCGGTAGTTGCTCGCGTTCCTGGTAATGGTGTCATCGGCAAAGCCTTTCTCGGGTACCTGCGAGCCGCGCCATGGCACACCGGATTGCATATACAGTTGCGCGAGTGTCAGAAGTTCCTGTTCGCGGTCGAGAAAACCCTGAATGTAGGCCATCTCATACGCGAGCATCTCCTTGCGATCATCGCCGATCTCGCCATACATCGCGGACAACTGCGTCCAGTATTCCTTTTTCTGCTCATAGGTGAGAAGTTGTTCGAGAATCTCGACGACCTTCGGATAATTTTCCATTTCATAGTAGCAGACCCGCAACAGCAGCCACCAGTTTTCCTTGGCCTCCTTGCCGTTGGCGCGCGCAAGTTCGATGGCCTTTTCGATCTGTGGGATCGCGTCCTGATACCGATCAAGCGAATAATAGGCCTGCCCGAGAAGGACGTAGGGCTCGGATCCCGGATTGGTCGTGAGGCGAAACCACTGCTCGAGTTTTTTTGCCGCCTCATCGTATCGCTCCACCGTGAAATACAGCTGTGGCAGCGTGTAGATCGTCGACAGCTCCATGGCTTCCGGCAAATCGCTCTGGCGCAGGACGGTTTCGTAAGCCTGGATGCTGTCGTTGTAGCGCTCACGGTTGAAATACACAAACCCGTAAAACTATAGAGCTGAGCCAGTTCGTAACTGTTGATATTTTTATCGCGCTCGAGCTCTTCGAGAATCGCCAGGGCCTCGCTTTCACGCCCGGCCTCGCTCGCTTCCTGGGCTTCGCTGAGCTTCTTGTAGACGGTCTCGCGCATAGCCGGCGTCTTGCGTGTTTTCTGTCCGGGAGTCTGCTCCTCGGCATGGGCGGCCGACAGCAGAAGGCCGACAGCGGGAGACGCGCCGGGCCAGGCAATTGCCACAAATACCAGGCGTCCAGCCAGCGCGGCAGCGTTTACCACCCGGCGCACTTCAGCGTCCCTTTTCCATCAGCTGAAATATGTCAGTCGCCATGATCAGTTCTAGTCCTCGAGCTGGAACGAGATCTTGTGCGGCACGCCTTTGACATCGATCGGCTCGCCACCCACAACTCGTGGTTTGTACTTGAATTTCAGCGCCGCCTCACTGGCCGCTTTGTCGAAAAAAACCGGGTGGCTCGGACTCGAGCACCCGGACATCGGTGACGGTCCGTGCTCTGGTCACGGTAAATTCGAGCAATACCCAACCCTCGATGCCGCGGCTGAGTGCTCGCCGCGGATAGATCGGGGCCACTTTGACAATCGGCAGGTAATCGCCGCCCGCGCTACCCAGACCAATACCACCGATATCGATATCGGCGCTGACTGCAACCGGAGCGATACTGATCGTGCCGACCTCAGGATTCAGCGCATCCTGCTGCTGTCGCGGCATATACGGTGGCGGGCTGGTCCGGTTCCATGGGTTTTTTCGGTTTCGGCTTCTTGCGTTCGATCTGTTCCTCGCGCTCTACCCGGACAAAATCGACGAAGTGCATTGTGCTGTCATCGTTGAGCTCACTCTTGCCGGCCGGGATCAACGCCTGCATTACGAACAACAGCCCCCAGTTGATAGCGGCGGCGATCGCGATAACGATCAGGTAACGCAGGATGGTCATGCTAGTCCTGCGCGGCGAGCGCGACGTCGTAAACGCCGGCCTGGCGTGCCGAATCCATGACCTGGATCAATGTCTCGGTCTTTGCCTCCTTGTCAGCCTGGATTACCACGGTGCCCTGCGGATTCTCGGCCTGTAACCGCTCAATATTCGCACGCACTGCACGCGGGTCGACCTGGCGACGATCAATCCAGATTTCGTTATTGGCGGAAATCACAATCAGGATATTGGCCTTCTCTTTCTTTTGTGCCGTCTGTGCGCCGGGCCGGTTTACGTCAATACCGGCTTCCTTTACGAAAGACGCCGTGACAATGAAAAAGATCAGCATGATTAAAGACCACGTCGAGCATGGGCGTGATGTTGATCTCGCTCTCTTACTGCTGGACTTCCTGATCGGGAAATATCTGACGCATACCGTGTTCCTCAGTGGTCGGTAGTCATGTGGTCTTTCAGTACTTCTATTTCGCTCGCCGCGCGCCGGATGAGGTAGGTATCGGCAAACAGCCTGGCCAGCGCCCCGACCATGCCGGCCATCGTCGGTATCGTGGCTCGCGACACACCCGAGGCCATCGACCGCGCATTACCGGTCCCTACGGATGAAAACCGCCAAACCGCATCCGTGATGATATGTTGGTCGAATACGGGCGCAGCGTTTACCGTTGCCAGACGTGCCGCCGGGAGGCCAGTTTTGACATACGTCATCACATTGATCGCGACATTGGTCGGCATGACAATTCTGTGGCGCGTATCCATTTCGCGCCACGATGTCAGTCTTATCGACCTCTTCTGGGGTCCCGGGTTCGCGCTGATCGCGTGGATCGCGGTGGCGCGTGAATCCGCGCCGAGTTTCGTCTCTGTCGCGCTGGCCATACTGGTGACAATCTGGGGCGCGCGCCTTGGGGTTCACCTGTGGCGACGAAACAAAGACCTGCCGGAGGATCCGCGCTATGCGGCAATGCGGCAAAACTATCCGAGCGATAGAGATTTCGAGCGCGCCAGCCTCGTTAAAATCTTTTTTCTCCAGGGCGCTCTGATGTGGCTGATCTCCCTGCCCGTCCAGATCGCGATCGTTTCCGGGATCGAGACAACGGGCCCACTGGCGGTTATCGGTCTGCTGATATTTGTTGTCGGGTTTGTTTTCGAATCCGTCGGAGACTATCAACTTGCGCAGTTCAAGCGCGATCCCTCCAATCGCGGGAAGGTGATGGATAGCGGTTTGTGGCGCTATACCCGGCACCCGAATTACTTTGGCGATGCTTGTGTCTGGTGGGGTCTCTTTCTGATCGCGGCCGAGGCCCCTGCTGCGCGCTGGGCCGTTTTTGCTCCGCTGCTGATGAATTATTTACTGGTTCGGGTCAGCGGCAAAAAATTGCTCGAGGATAGTCTGCGTTTGACCAAACCGGGATACTCCGAGTACATCGCCAGGACCAGCCCCTTCTTGCCACGGCCTCCGCGCGCTTAGAATTGACTCTCCATCCGCTGCACCCGAGTCGATCATGGCCACGTTGCTCCTCGTACGGCACGCACAAGCCTCCTTTTTTGGCCCAACCTACGATCGGCTCACCGAGCACGGCCGACGCCAGGCTCGGGCACTGGGACGGCATTGGGTTGCAACGGGGGTGCGACCCCATGACGTTGTCATTGGCCCACTGCTGCGCCATCGGCAGACGGCACAACTCGTCGGCGAACAATTTATCAGTGCAGGATGCCACTGGCCGGAGGTGCAGATCGCGACCGAGCTCGACGAACACCAGGGAATCGCTGTCGTCAAAACGGTGACCGGGTTCGGCTCACCGGACAATGATGCCATTCATCCGGAGATCGGCCCCAGCGCGGACCGCGAAGCCATAAAACGCGACTACTTTGGCAAATATCGCCAGGTACTTACAGACTGGGCTCTGGGCAGGGTAAAAGTCGACGGGATGGAAAACTGGGCCGACTTCAGGGCCCGTGCCGGGAGTGGCCTCGATCGCCTGACACAAGCCGCCGCCGACGACCATGTCACCGCCGCATTTACCTCCGGTGGTTTTGTATCTGCCGGCCTTGGGCACCTGCTGGAATTATCCGATGACAAGGTCGTCGAAATCAGTTTCGTGGTCCGAAACTGCTCGGTCGCCGAAGTCAGGTATACACGGAGGCGGCGGACGCTGGTCAGCTTCAATGTGGTACCCGACGATCTTGGTGGCGAAGGCGCGACGTTCGTGTAGAGCGTGGCAGTGTGTCGATTCGCCGGCGTGACAGGTGATCGGCCTGACCACGGCGCATGGCGATTGCGGGAGTCGCCGCCTATGCTTTGGGTACACAGCTCACTCATAACGCCCCTGGACCTGTCGAAATGGCGAAACCTCAACCCGAGCCGGTCGATCCCGCAGATGTGCCACGCCTGGCCAGTGCCACCATTGCCGATGCCCGCTTTCCGCAACTTGCCACTATCGACGGTGATCAGCCACGCGTGCGTCCCGTCTCACCGGTACGTACCGATGGCTTCACCGTTTATGTGGCCAACCTGCGCGCGTATCACAAGACCGGCGAAATCGCGGCCAACCCGAACGTCGAGCTTTGTTACATGGATACTCATCACAACCAGGTTCGAATCACCGGCGTTGCCGTGGCCGTCGAGGAGCGCGCGCTGCTGGAAGAGATTTTCGCGGAGAACCCGCTGCTGAAACACTACCTCGGATCAGTCGACAACCCGGAGCTGATCATCTACCGCATCACACCGACTCAGGTGCGTTACATGCGCGAATGGGCACTCGACTATCACGAGGTTCCACTTTCACCCGGTTAGCAATGCCCACCGGCGCCGCGCCGACCGATTGCGAAGTGGCCCCGAACCGGGTTGTGGCCGGTCAGGCCCGCCGCCCAGTTATTAGCTGCCGCGGGCACCGCGTTCGCAAAAAAGGTGTCAGCCTTGAAGAGGCCAATTTTTGCAAGGAGCGGACGGTGGCCTGTTCAGGCCAGGCGGCGTGCCCAAAGCGGAATATCTGACCAGGGGTCCGGAGCGAATGAACGCGCCCGCTTCTAGTGGGCGTGGCCGTGGGCGATTTCTTCGGCAGTCGCTTCCCGCACTGCCTCGATAGAGACATCGAAAACCAGCACCTTGCCCGCCAGCGGATGGTTGGCATCGATATGGACCTGTTCATCTTCCACTTTGACGATGCGCACGATTTGCCGCCCCTGAGGGCCATCGGCCTGGAAGATCATGCCCGCCGAAATCTCATCGGCACCGGAAAATGACTCGCGCGGAACCACATGAAACAAGTCGGGTTGCACCGGACCGTAGGCCTGTTCGGGCTGGACCGTGACCTGAAAAGCATCCCCGGCCGCCTTGCCTTCCAGCGCCACGGCGAGCCCCGGAATAATCGCTCCGGACCCATGCAAATAGGACATCGGGTCCTGTCCTTCTGAAGATTCGATCAACGCACCCTGGTCATCGGCAAGCTGGTAATGAAACGTTACAACACTGTCTTTTTCGATATTCATCAATCCTCCGTACGAAATCAGAAACGCTGGCAAATGCTCGCTGGCAAATGCCACCCAGTAGACGGCAACTGTTGATGTTGGGAAATGGTCGGGGCGAGAGGATTCGAACCTCCGACCCCCTGCACCCCATGCAGGTGCGCTACCAGGCTGCGCCACGCCCCGACCGGTCATCTAGCGGCGCATTCGGACAACAGTTCGCCGCGGGGCGCAAATGGTACCCCATTCACAACCTGTGGAGAAAGCCCGTCAGCGGCGCAGGATTTTGAGAATTTCTTCGAGTTCTACACGAAGCTGCTTGACGATCTGCTGTGACTGGCTGACATCTTCTTTCGCTTCGTCGCCGGTCAGCCGTTGCCGGGCACCACCAATGGTGAAGCCCTGCTCGTACAGCAAACTGCGAATCTGGCGAATGATGAGTACGTCCTGACGCTGATAGTAGCGCCGATTGCCTCGTCGTTTGACAGGTTTGAGTTGCGGAAACTCCTGTTCCCAATACCTCAGGACATGCGGTTTTACCCCGCACAGTTCGCTGACTTCGCCAATTGTGAAGTACCGCTTCCCTGGTATGGGCGGGAGTTCGTCGTTATTCCCCGGTTCCAGCATAGGCTTCCACGCGTGCCTTCAATTTTTGTCCAGGTCTGAATGTGACAACCCGCCTGGCCGTAATTGGAATTTCCTCACCGGTCTTGGGATTCCGACCGGGACGCTGGTTCTTGTCCCGCAGATCGAAATTACCGAATCCCGACAACTTAACTTGCTCACCATTGGCCAGCGAGGAACGAACTTCCTCGAAAAACAGGTCAACGAGTTCGCGAGCTTCCCTCTTATTGAGGCCCAGTTCGTTGAACAGCGCCTCGGCCATGTCGGCCTTGGTCAATGCCATGCCTAGACTCTTATTTTTGCGTTGTATTTTCGCTCTAGACGAGCGACCACTGCGGATACTGTTTTGTCGGCATCCTCGTCGGTAAGGGTGCGTGAAGTTTCTTGTAAAATCAAGCCTAAAGCGACACTTTTTCGACCGGAATCTATTGCACCGCCACGATAAATGTCGAAAACGAACACGGATCGAGCCAATACGCCGGCCTCGTCGCGCGCCGTGGCCACGATATCGGCGACTTCGAGCGTTTCTTCCACAACCAGGGCGATATCCCGCCTGACCGCCGGATAGCGGGAGATCGGAGCAGAAGACGGCACGTTGGCCGCAAATGTCTTCTCTGCGTCAAGCTCGAAAAGATAGACTTCGCCATCGAGGCCATACTGGTTCGCCAGTGCCGGATGAAGCTGCCCGAGCCAGCCTGTCGCCTCGCCGCCGATTACGACACGCGCGCAGCGCCCCGGGTGAAGCGCCGGATGCGACGATTTCAGGTACTCAAGCGAAACATAACGGCCGGTCTGACGCACGATTGCGCCGATATCCGACTTTATGTCAAAAAAGTCGGCGGGCCGCGATGATTCGCCCCACTGCTCCGGCTCCAAATTGCCGGAAACCAGCCCAGAAATAACATTTATTTCTTTTACATCATTCCCTTGCGTAACAAACTTTACTCCTGACTCGAATATACGCACGCGATCCTGCTGCCGACTCGCGTTGTCTTTTGCAACCTTGACCAGACCCGGCCACAGGCTGACTCTCATATGTGCAAGGTCTTCCGAAAGCGGGTTTGCGAGCACCGCCGGCGTGACATCCGGCTCGAACCGGGCCTGGCTTTCGGCATCGATGAAACTGTAGGTAATGACTTCGTGGTAACCGCGATCCACCAGAATCTGAGCGGCGCGTTCCGCCGGCAACCGGGTCTCGGTAATCGCGGGTAACGACACCGGTGCGAGCGCTGCCTCCTCGGGGATTCGATCATAGCCGTGGATTCGTGCGATTTCCTCGATCAGGTCTTCTTCGATGCTGATGTCGAAACGAAATGACGGCGGATGGACCAGCCACCCCGTGTCCGTGACCACCACGCCCATTCCCAGTCCGCGCAGGATGTTCTCGACCCGATTGCCGGAAATTTCAATTCCGAGGACCCGGGCGATCCGGGCAGTTCGCAACGCGACCGCCGGCGCTGCCATATCCTGCTCGAGCCGCGCCTCGATCAGCGGGCCCGGCGTACCGCCGGCAATTTCAAGCAGCAGCGCGGTCGCCCGCTCCATTGCCTGCGCCTGGATAGACGGATCGACGCCGCGCTCGAAACGATGCGATGCATCGGTATGCAGGCCGAAGGATCGCGCCTTGCCGGCAATCACCTGTGGCGCAAAGAACGCACTCTCCAGAAATACGTCGGCCGTCTGCGCCGAGACCGCCGAACTTTCCCCTCCCATTACGCCACCCAGCGCAAGTGCGCGCTCGTGGTCTGCTATCACGAGGCTGCTGTCATCCAATGTGATTTCACGGCCATCAAGCAGGGTCAGCTTCTCCCCCTGCTCTGCCCAGCGGACGACGATGCCGCCTGTTAATTGCGCAAGATCGAACCCATGCATTGGCTGACCGAGTTCGAGCATCACATAGTTCGTGACATCCACAACGGGATGCAACGGCCGGACGCCACTGCGCCGCAATCGCTCACACATCCACAACGGTGTGTGCGCGGCGCTTGAAATACCGCGAATGACACGGCCTATATAGACCGGACAGGCATCACCTGCGGCCAGTTCGACGGCAACCAACTCATTATTTGCCGCCGCAACCGGCACCGGTGTCGCAACCGCAAACGGAAGTTGATTCAGGGTTGCGACTTCGCGCGCTACACCGATCACGCTCTGGCAGTCTCCGCGATTCGGCGTCAGGTCAAGCTCAAGAACCTGGTCGGGCAATTCAAGCAACCGCGAAATGGCTGAACCCACCTCGGTATCCGGCGGCAGGGACCACAAACCACTGTGGTCATCGCCCAGCCCGAGCTCACGTTGCGAGCAGAGCATGCCGCTGGACTCGACGCCACGAATTTTCGTTTTGCGCACGACAAGATCGCCGGGCAGAACCGCGCCAACGCGGGCGAACGGTACAAGCATGCCGGCAGCCACGTTCGGCGCTCCGCAAACAATGTCGAGCGTCTCGCTGCCGCCGTCGTTGACTTTGCAGACCTTTAGCTTGTCGGCATCGGGATGCGGCGCGACTTCCTCGACCTCGGCGACGACCACGCCGTCAAGCTCACCTGCTGCCGCTTCGATTGCGCCGACCTCGAGACCAGCCATCGTCAACTGCTGCGCGAGCGCGGCGGTGTCTATGGCCGGATTAACGAACTCCCTGAGCCAGGCTTCGCTGAATTTCATCGTGAATCTCTAGCTAAATTGTCTGAGGAAACGTAGATCATTTTCGAAATAGGTCCGCAGGTCGCTGACCCCGTAGCGCAGCGTGGCAAGCCGCTCGACCCCCATGCCGAAGGCGTATCCCGTATAGCGTTCAGCGTCGACACCAACATTCGCGAAGACATTCGGGTGGACCATGCCGCAGCCAAGCACTTCGAGCCAGCCGGTGTTGGAACAAACCCGGCAGCCCTTTCCCGAGCAGAACGTGCATTCCATGTCGACCTCGGCCGACGGCTCGGTAAAAGGAAAATAAGAGGGGCGGAAACGGACCCCGAGTTCGCGTTCAAAAAAGCGCTGCAGGAAATCATGCAGAACCGATTTCAGGTTGGCAAAATTGGTGCGATCGTCAACGACAAGACCCTCGACCTGGTGAAACATCGGCGTATGAGTCAGGTCGGAATCGCAACGGTAAACCCGCCCCGGTGCGATCATCCTGAGCGGTACCTGGCCACCCTGCATCGCCCGCACCTGGACCGGAGAGGTATGCGTACGCAGCAGTTTTCCCGACTCGAGATAAAACGTGTCGTGCATCGCCCGCGCCGGATGATGGGCCGGTATGTTGAGAGCCTCGAAGTTATGGAAATCGTCTTCAATTTCGGGGCCTTCCCTGACCTCGAAACCCGCCTCTCTGAACAGGCGGATAATCCTCGTCATTGCGCGCGTAACCGGGTGGAACGAACCGGGCACCTGGCCGCGCTCGGGTTGAGTCACGTCCAGTGACTCGGCCTCGAGCCGACGCTCCAGTTGCTCGCGCTCGAGGCTGGCGCCGCGCACTTTCAATGCGGATGCAAGCTCCTGCTTGGCCTCGTTGATCACCTGCCCTGCAACGGGGCGTTCCGCCGGCGGCAACGTACCCAGTTGTTTCAACTGCAGGGTCAGCAGCCCTTTCTTGCCAAGGTAACGAACCCGGACCTGCTCCAACTCGGCCGCTTCATGCGCACCGTCCACTTCGGTAACTGCCTGTCGAAGCAGATTGCGGACTTCCTCCACGTTGCCGATCTCCGTCTAAAAACAGCACTGGGTGCAACAAAAAAAAAGGGGAGACACGAATCGCCTCCCCTTCTTCTGCGGTTCCGGGTCGTGGGACCCGGCCCTGGGTTCGCGACGCGTCGCGCCGCGCGCCTAAGCCGTGAGGCTGGCTTTTGCCTGCTCGGCAATTGCGGCGAAAGCGTCGGCATCATGCACTGCGATATCCGCGAGCACTTTGCGATCGATCTCGATACCGGCGTTTTTCAGGCCATTGATCAAGCGGCTGTAGGACATACCATGAATGCGCGCTGCCGCGTTGATTCGAGTAATCCACAATGCCCGGAACTGACGCTTGCGCTGACGGCGGTCGCGATAAGCATACTGGCCCGCCTTGGTAACCGCCTGGTTCGCGACTTTGAAGGTCTTACGGCGCGCGCCGTAGTAACCCTTGGCTTTACGCAGAACCTTCTTGTGGCGCGCCTTGGCGACGACGCCTCTCTTAACTCTTGCCATGGTTCAGATCCTCCTCAACCGTACGGGAGCATTTTGCGCACGGCGGCCTGATCGGCCTCGGCAATCTGCTGCGTTGGCCGCAGATGCCGTTTACGCTTGGTGCTCTTTTTCGTCAGGATATGGTTGCGGAAGGACTGGGCCCGCTTGAATCCGCCGCTACCGGTGCGACGGAAGCGCTTGGCTGCGCCCCGATTGGTTTTCATCTTTGGCATTTCATACTTCCTCTTTTCATAGCTCTGGGTTAGTGGGTTTGCCACCTGCCCAGGCGGATTCCGGGAACCTGCCCGGTCTCACTTCTTCTTTGGTCCGATGACCATCACCATTTGCCGGCCCTCGAGCTGCGGCCGCTGCTCAACAGCTCCGTACTCCTCGAGGTCCTGCCGTACCCGCTCCAGAAGTTGTCTTCCCAAATTCTGGTGCGCCATTTCGCGGCCGCGAAACCGCAGTGTCACTTTGGTCTTGTCGCCGTTGGAAAGGAAGCGAATCAGGTTACGCAGCTTTACCTGGTAGTCACCTTCTTCCGTTCCCGGCCGAAACTTGACCTCTTTGACATGAATCTGCTTCTGCTTGCGTCGTGCCGAATGCGCCTTCTTGTTCTGCTCGAACAGATACTTGCCGTAGTCCATGATCCGGCACACAGGCGGCTCAGCATTGGGTGCAACTTCGACCAGATCCAGTCCCTTGCCCGACGCAGCTTCGATGGCGTCAGCCAATTGCAAAATTCCCAGCTGCTCTCCGTCTGCGGAGATCACCCTCACTTCAGGGGTGCTGATGTCTTCGTTCCGACGAGCCCTTTTTGTCGCGGCGATGCGTCCGTCCTCCTACTTCAATTCCCGTGGCGAATCACCGCCACACACAGCTGCCCCCCGGATGACTGCTTCGAGGTCTTTGCAATTCAGACCCTTAGGTGCCGGAGGGGCGACCACCGAAAACCGGCAATTTTACGCCCCATTGCCACTCTGCTCAAGGGTTGCAGGCCCTTTGATACCGGCGTTTCAACCGATATCGGCAATTTGGCGCAAAAAAAGGCGGCCGAAACCGGCCGCCTGGTATTTCTGGTAGGCGCGGGCAGGATCGAACTGCCGACCCCTACCATGTCAAGGTAGTGCTCTACCACTGAGCTACGCGCCTTCCGCCCGCAGGCAAGCCTGCGAGGGCGGCACAAGATAACGAAAGCCGGCCGGGGCCGCAAGTGCTGTGACAGCGATCAAGCGGTATGCCCGCCCAGACCGAGCTCCTCGTCACGCAAACGTCCGATTTCGTCACGGACCCGCGCGGCTTCCTCAAACTCCAGTTCGCGGGCATGTTGAAACATCCGTTGCTCCAGTTTCCTGATCTCGCGCGCCAGATGCTCGGGACTGGTATGTTCGCTGGGCTCCGTCCTGCGGCCATCGCCGCGACGCCCATCGCGGCGCCCTCCGCCGCCACGCGCACCTTCCATGACGTCGCTCACGCTCTTGCGAATGCTGCGTGGGGTGATGTTATGCAGGGTATTGAATTCAACCTGTTTGTGCCGCCGTCTGTCCGTCTCGTCAATGGCACGCTGCATCGAACCCGTGATGCGGTCGGCGTACAGGATCGCCCGCCCGTTAACATTACGCGCGGCCCGGCCGATGGTCTGGATCAGGGCGCCTTCCGAACGCAAAAACCCCTCTTTGTCGGCATCGAAAATCGCCACAAGCGAGACCTCGGGCATGTCGAGACCTTCGCGCAGCAGGTTGATCCCTACCAGCACATCGAATTCCCCGAGACGCAGGTCGCGAATGATCTCCATGCGCTCAACGGTGTCGATGTCCGAGTGCAGGTAACGAACCCGCACGCCGTGCTCGTGCAAGTACTCGGTCAGGTCCTCTGCCATGCGTTTGGTCAGAGTCGTGATCAGGACCCGCTCTTCGGCAAGTGCCCGGGTACCGATCTCGGACAGCGCGTCGTCAACCTGGGTCGCAACCGGCCGCACCTCTACCTGCGGATCGATTAGCCCGGTCGGCCTGACCACCTGCTCGACGATCTGATCAGAGTGCTTTTTCTCGTAGGGTCCGGGCGTCGCCGAGACAAATATTGTCTGCGGTGCCAGATGCTCCCACTCGTCGAATCGCAGTGGCCGGTTATCAAGCGCCGATGGCAGGCGAAATCCATATTCCACCAGGGTCTCCTTGCGCGAGCGGTCGCCGCGATACATGCCGCCCAGCTGCGGGATCGTCACATGGCTTTCATCCACGACCAGCAGCGCATCAGCGGGCAGATAGTCGAACAGGCACGGCGGCGGTTCGCCGGGCGCGCGGCCGGATAGGTAACGCGAGTAATTTTCGATTCCGGAGCAATACCCGAGTTCGTTGATCATCTCGATATCGAAAAGTGTTCGCTGTTCCAGTCGTTGCGCTTCCAGCAACTTTCCGGCTTCGCGCATCTGCGGCAGGCGCTCGCGTAGCTCATCCTTGATCTTGTCTACGGCGGCCAGCAGAACCTCGCGCGGCGTAACGTAGTGAGTCTTGGGGTAGACGGTCAGGCGCGGGACGCTTCGCTGGACCTCACCGGTTAAGGGATCGAAGTAGCGAAGCGCTTCGATTTCATCGTCGAACAACTCGATTCGAATGGCCTCTCTCTCCGAGTCCGCCGGAAATACGTCGATGATTTCGCCGCGAACCCGATAAACACCCTGCTTGAAATCAATTTCGTTGCGGCTGTATTGCATCTCGGCGAGGCGGCGGAGGATTTTGCGCTGGTCGATGCGCTCACCGCGATCGAGGTGCAACACCATGCTGAGATAGGCGCTCGGGTCGCCAAGTCCGTAGATCGACGATACCGTGGCAACAATGATGCAATCGTGTCTTTCCAATAACGCCTTGGTCGCTGACAATCGCATCTGCTCGATGTGCGCATTGATCGACGCGTCTTTTTCGATGAACGTATCAGAGGAAGGCACATACGCCTCGGGCTGATAATAATCGTAGTAAGAAACGAAATATTCCACCGCATTATCGGGAAAGAAATCTTTCATCTCACCGTAAAGCTGTGCAGCCAGCGTTTTATTGTGAGCCATGACAATAGTTGGACGCTGCAGGTGCTGCACGACGTTGGCGATGGTGAAAGTCTTGCCCGAACCGGTTACGCCGAGCAGAGTCTGCCTCGCCAAACCGGATTCGAGCCCGTCGATGAGTGCTGAGATAGCGGCGGGCTGATCGCCCGCCGGCTCAAATTCCGCCACCATGCGGAAACGGGTCTTGATCGTATCCCGATCCACGTCGCGCAAATTGGCTGAGATATCGGATTGCCGTACCATATCGATGCGATCACTATGCCCTGGTGGGCCCTGACAATGGAGTAACCGGTGATTCTACCAATTTCGGAACGGGCCCAGCGGGTCAAGCCGTCGGCAACACTGGCCGTCACTGCGCGGGCAGCGGAATTGCGCGCTGCCGGCAAGGACGTCATTGGACTGGGTGCCGGCGAGCCTGATTTCGACACACCCGAGCACATCAAACAGGCCGCGATTGAAGCGATCCGGCGCGGGTTTACCAAATACACTGCCGTAGATGGCATCGTCGAGCTAAAAAGCGCCATCCAGGCCAAATTCGAGCGTGACAATCAGCTCCGCTACGAGGCCAGCCAGATCCTGGTCTCGGTGGGCGCCAAGCAGACCATATTCAACCTGTGCCAGGCCCTGCTGGGGGCCGGTGACGAAGTCGTAATCCCGGCGCCGTATTGGGTGTCGTATCCCGATATTGCGTTGCTCTCGGATGCCACCCCGGTGTCGGTCTTCGCTGGCGTTGACCAGGGTTTCAAGATCACGCCCGAGCAGCTCGATGCGGCACTGAGCCCGAAGACCCGCCTGTTCATGCTCAACAGCCCCAGCAATCCTACAGGGGCGGCCTATTCCCGTGCCGAACTGGAGGCGCTCGGCGAGGTCCTTGCGCGCTACGAGCAGGTCGTCATCGCAACCGATGACATGTACGAACATATTTACTGGTCAGATGAGCCTTTCTGCAGCCTCGTGACGGCGTGCCCCGATCTCTACGACCGTACCGTCACGATCAACGGCGTCTCCAAGTGTTACGCCATGACCGGGTGGCGTATCGGCTATTGCGGTGGCCCGGCGTCGGTGGTCGGCACGATGAAGAAGATTCAGGGGCAGAGCACTTCAAACCCGGTATCGATCTCCCAGGTTGCGGCGGTAGCGGCGCTCGACGGCGACCAGAGCTGCGTCGCCGAGATGACCAGGGCATTCAAACAGCGCCATGACTATGTTGTCGACGCACTGAATGGAATTCCCGGATTCAGCTGCCGCCCTGGCGAAGGCACTTTTTATGCGTTCCCGGATGTCAGCGGTGCGATCGCCGCCACCGATGGAGTGACCAACGATGTCGAACTGGCCGAGTACCTGATAAACGAGGTCGGGGTCGCGCTGGTACCGGGCTCGGCGTTTGGCGCGCCGAACTACCTGCGGCTGTCATTCGCCTACTCGCAGGACACGCTGCAGAGCGCGATCGGGCGGCTGGCCGAGTCATTCGCCAGCAGTTGAGCCACGCGGTAGTTGACTCGGCGCGGTGCATCCCCGACAATTTGCGGCCTTCTGCGGCCACGACCGCAAAAAGCAAGGCCCTGTTCCCCGGTAGCTCAGTTGGTAGAGCGGTTGACTGTTAATCAATTGGTCGGTGGTTCGAGTCCGCCCCGGGGAGCCAATTACCTGAATACATTACGGCCGCCGCCCTGCGGCCGTTTTTGTTTCCGCCTGGGATCCATGCGCAATTTGGGGATTTAACGCCGTGATTGCCTTGCCGCTTCATCCCTCTCGACCCGCCGCGGCCAAAGTAGCACTCGCGTGGAAGCGCCAATGGGATACCTCGACCCCAAACGATCGCGCCCAAACGGTCGCTGGTCGAAGCACCGTGGCGGCCATCCGGGGCGCCATGCAAGCGCCAGTAGATACCGATTCACTTGCCTGGCAGGCGCGGGCCTGGCCGCAAACGCCACGAACCCGCACACCAGAAACCGCCGCTGCAGGAGAACTGGGCACATCAGGAAACGTCCCGCAATGCTGCGGTTGTCAACAATAGGATTGGTCACCCATCATGGCTTCTCGCGGAGAAATGTAAAAGGCCGCGTAATCCTGGCCAGGGAATCAGGTTCCAATGGGAGTGGCAAAGCGAGCGGAGAATTACAGGTCGCCCCGCTGACGACTGCAGGTGCAAACTGAATGGCTGCTTATCCGTGACACCTTCCGAGCGATGAAAAACCTGAATACCACTACATATATCAAACAGACCTGCTCGCGCGGCAGGAGCCAGGTTCCCCATGCGATTGTGACGAGGCCGGACGATGGCTAGCAAAGCGACGATTTGGCTGATCAACCATTACGCCTCTACGCCCGACACGGGAATGGGGGGGCGCAGTTTCTATATCGCGCGGGAACTTCATCGGCAGGGCTATGACACCAGTTTGATTGCGGCCAGTTTCAATCACAAGCTACATAACCCGAAGCGATTCAGCGGCGTCACCGATGTAGACACCAGCCACGGTTTTCGTGTTGTCAGAATCAAGGTCAAGGAATATAAATCGTCATTCAACAAGGTTCGGGTACTGAATTGGTTCCTGTTTGTTTATCGGCTTGTATCCCACTACAAAGCCCTCGGCGGCAAGCCCAATATCATCATTTGCTCGTCTCCCTCTCTGGTGGCCTTTCTGGCTGCGTGGTACCTGGCAAAACGCTTCAAATCCAGGCTGGTGTTCGAGGTCAGGGACATCTGGCCACTGACTTTGCAGGAACTGGGAGGGTACTCAGGCGCCAATCCTCTAATCTGGTTCCTGGCGAAGATTGAGTCTTTCGCCTACCGCACCTCAGATTTGGTCGTCTCCAATCTGCCCTATGCGATAGATCATATGGCGAAGAAGGGATTATCCAGAGAGAGATTCTCGTGGATTCCCAACGGATTTAGTCAGCGGGAAGATGAGCGGCCGGCAGAGTTACCCACCCCGGTAAAGGCCCAACTACCCCGCGGCAAGTTCATCGTCGGCTATACCGGAGCGTTGGGACTGGCCAATGCCCTGGAGTATTTGCTGAACGCTGCGGAACAACTGCGGGAACACGAGGATATCGGATTCGTGATAGTCGGCAGCGGACAACAGAAGGAACACCTGCTAAGAGTGGCAGCGGAACGCTCGTTGCAAAATGTGACGTTTATCGAGCCAATTGCCAAACACTTCATCCCGGCAATGCTAATGCAGTTCGATGTTTGCTACCTCGGGTGGAGAAAAGACCCTCTCTATGAGTTCGGCATATCGCCGAACAAGCTTCCCGAGTATTTTTTAGCTGCCCGTCCGGTGCTGCATTCTTTCTCGGGCCGGGGTGATCTCGTCGCACTCGCCGGTGCAGGCCTGACAGTTCCCGCCGAAGACTCCGCTGCCGTGGCGCAAGCGGTGATCAGGCTGCGCGGAATGAGCGATACTGACAGAAAGAGACTGGGAGAAAATGGCAAACAATTCGCGCGTGACAAGCTTGATTTCAAAAAACTCGGCGAAGACTATGCCGCCAAGCTCGAGTCACTGTTGTAAATGAAAAGCACAGATCCCATTTTCATTATTGGCGCGCCAAGATCAGGCACAAATATGCTTCGGGATGTGATGACCTCTGTCGCCGGAATAGAGACGTGGCCATGCGATGAAATCAACTATATTCTCCGCCATGGCAATTTGCGCCATCCGTCCGACCAGTTTTCGGCGGAAAATGCCACACCCGGAGTCAAAAAATATTTACGCCGGACTTTTGCCAAATATGCCAGGCAGTTTGATGCCGACCTGCTGGTCGAAAAGACCTGCGCCAACTCGCTCAGAGTATCTTTTCTGAATGAGGTCTTTCCCGAAGCCAGATATATATTTATCGTCCGCGATGGTTTGGATGCCACAGGCTCGGCGAAACTTCGCTGGACGGCAAAGCTCGATTTCAAGTACCTGCTCGAGAAAGCACGTTTCGTTCCGCCTGCGGATCTTCCCTATTATGGTTTCCGCTATTTTTGGGCGAGATTGCATAAGTTCTTTTCCGCGGAAAAACGTGTCGCTTTCTGGGGTCCCGCATTGCCGGATATGGAGAAAATTCTGGACCAACACAGCCTGAACGAGATCTGTGCCATCCAGTGGCAGCAATGCGTGGAAACGGCGGATCTGGAGTTTAACGAATTGCCGCGGGAGAAGGTCTGTCGCGTTCGATATGAAAAGTTCGTGAATCAGCCCGAGAACGAGTTGGCGCGGATTTTCCGATTTCTGCGGGTAACAGTTCCGGCAGCACAAATCTCCGCCGCGATTAAAGATGTGTCGGCTGACAGCATTGGCAAGGGGCGAAAAGCGCTGGGGGCCGGGGAAGTAGCGCAACTTGAAATGCTGATCGGAGAAACCCTGAAAAAACACGGTTATTCAAAATAATGCGCGAGCGTTTGTCCCCTGCGGAATCCTTCTGGAAACGTCTTTTTGATCTGGCTGTTTCTGCCGCGGGCCTGGCAATCAGTCTGTGGCTTATTCTTCTGGCCTGGATAGCGGCGAGTATTGACTCGAAAAGCAATGGTCTGTTTTTTCAACAGCGTGTCGGCAAACATGGCAAGCTTTTCAGCGTGATCAAGATAAAGACCATGCGCTGTGAAGCCGATGCCAATACGACAATTACTGCTGAAAATGATCCGCGAATTACCCGGCTTGGCGCTTTTTTTCGCACAACCAAGATTGACGAGCTTCCCCAACTCATCAATGTTCTGCTGGGTCAGATGAGTCTTGTAGGGCCCAGGCCCGATGTCCCCGGCTACGCAGACAGGTTGCGGGGAGACGAACGTATCATCCTTAATGTCCGCCCGGGCATTACCGGGCCTGCTACGTTGAAATATAAGAATGAGGAGAAATTGCTTGCGAGCAAGGAAAATCCGCAAGAATTCAACGATCAGGTGATTTTTCCCGATAAAGTAAAAATCAACATGGACTACATTGCCAATTACTCTTTCAAGAAAGATCTCCAATACATATTCCAAACTTTATTTGGCTAGCAGGAAAGGAAAAAATGCCTGAGCTTCACCCCGTTTTTTGCTCACAGCGATACTGTCACCAGGCGCCCGCGGTCGGTAGCCACGGAATCCGGGATCCGATTGCGTGCGCGACTGCCCGCAGCAGCGTCCACTCAGTACAATTCGACCCGCGACAGCACTCAATTCGAGCCACTGCCGTGTTCCCTGTTGCCGCGGTGACCAAACGACGCAAGGGAGTCCGGCCTCATCAGGTACCAGACAGTACAATTACGGCTTCGAGAATGCGCACCCTGGGGTGTCGTCAACGCGGCTGAGACCATCACGATCAGGCCGTTTTTGCGGTCAGCGTAACCGGCGGCACACTGCGATTGCGGAATCGGTTAACATTGGCGACTGCTTCCGGTTATGCCCAAATCCGGGCATTGACTCGATGGGTCTCAGGCACGCGCGATCTGTCATCCATCGCTGCTCGCGGCCCGTACCAAACGCAATTTGCGAGGAACATGGAATTATGAACAAGTACCGCACTTTATTGTCCCGCTCACTTCTTCTCATTTTGTTCGCAGCATTCGCGACGGCCTTGGCCGCCGAACCGTCTGCATCGCAGGAGGGAGAAGCCAGCTATTACGCTGACTCACTCGATGGCAACAAGACGGCCAGCGGCGAGTTGTACGACAAAACCAAGATGACTGCGGCTCACCGTGACCTTGCGTTCGGTACAAAAGTCAAAGTCACCTATTTGAAGACAGGCAAATCGGTCACGGTGACGATCAATGACCGGGGACCACACGTTAAGGGACGGATTATTGACGTTTCAGGTGCTGCCGCCAAGGCACTCGGCATGGTCGAAGACGGCCACGGCAAAGTTCGCCTGGATATAATTGCACAGTAGGTCCCGGAGCATGTCTGAACTCCGCGATACCAGGTTAGCCGGTTTCGTATCCGCCAGACAGTATGTCGACGATGATTCTGACAAGCCGCAATAGCAACGCAATGTCCAGCCCGGGTTAATTTGACGGAATCTACGCTCCCAGATCTACGCCTCTCGCTGCGCCTGCTGCAGCGAGAGGCGTAACTTGTCTAAAAGCGTATGCGGATTCCGCCCTCTATCGTTCGCCCGGGTTGCGGCGCGAAATCCTTGATGAAAGATGCATGATAGCGTTGCTCATCGTCGGTGAGATTCTTGCCCTGCAGGAACATTTCGAACTCACCGAAGCGCACAGGCAAGCTGGTGGCAAGATATATTCGGAGGTCCTCGTAGTCGTCCGTCTCCAACTCGAACTCTGACACATCATCCTGCTCGTTGACGTACATGTAGTCGATCCTGGCCGTTACCCGGTACCATTCCAGAGCCGCACCGAATCCGATCCGCCATGGCGGAAGCCGCGGAACGTTGTCGTTACCGTCTCTGTCGAGTTCTGCATCCACATAGTCGGACATGGCACTCAGCCACAGTGACCCGGCATCGAACGCAGCGGCTCGAATACCGCCACCCATTTCAAAACCGAAAAAAGTCGCATCGTCCTGGGTGTATTGCTGTACAGGAAGCCCGTCTTCCTCTTCTCCGGTCGCAACCGGGTAGATAAAGCCGGAGAATTCGGTAACGTAAGCGGCGGCGTTCAGATACCAGGCATCGCTTATGTAACCTATCGTGGCTGCAAGGTTAAGCGCCTGCTCGTCATCCAGATCTGGATTACCGATCTCGAAACTCTGCGTGGCCAGGTGAGGACCGTTCGAATAAAGCTCCTCCGGGACCGGCGCTCGCTCGGAAAAGTCGCTTTGCAATCCGAACTCCCATGCCCGGCCAATTGGGACCACGACTCCGAGCGAAGCGGAATAAACGGTAAAATCGTCGTCGCTTCCAGCGGCGGGATCGTGCTCCACCGACTCGATGCGGAGTCCGGTCTCGAGGTCGAATGCGGAGAATACCCGTTGCCCTGCCCAGAACGCGGCGACCGCCGTCGTATCGACCGGCTCGATAAAGGCCTCCTCTCCAACCGCTGAGAAGTTTTTGTCGGCATATTGGAAGCCGAAACTACCCGTGAAATCAAAGACCCCACGATGCGACAGCTCGAATCGGCTGTCCCAGGCCTTGTTATCGAACTCCGTTGCGACTTCGCCGTTGGGTTCGATTTCTTTGTGCTCGTAATCGTTATAGGCAATGCGGATGTTCAGACTTGAAAACCCCTGGAACGGACCCTCGAGGCCAGCCTCGATATCATACCGGGTCTGGTCGAGGTCGATTGTTGGACTACCTTCTTCGGCTTCCTCCTCTCCCTCTTCCTCCTCGTGACCGTGGCCGCCCGGAAGCCCGTAGTCATTGCTGTAGCGGCTTACCGAAAAACCGATGAATCCGCGACTGCCAATGTAGGATCCGCCGACCGCGCCACCCCATGATTCGAGGTTGCTGCCCGGAAGCGTTCCATCGACTTCGCACTCTTCTCCGCCCTCCGACGCCCTGAGTTCGTCCGATTCGACACAACCGGGAATATCGTAGTCGTTGGCATCGCGATAGAAGCCGTCTAAGTGAAACGCCATCGGGCCCGCGCCGAAGTCAAGCTCACCCACCGTGCCAAATTGTTCGGTGCTGTCCTCGACGCGCGCTTCGATTCCACCTGTGACATCCTCGCGGAGACTGTGCGGGATTCGGCCCGTATGCACGTCAACGACTCCGCCTATCGCCCCGGAACCATACAGTAGCGTGCTTGGTCCTTTCAGAACCTCGATGCGATCGGCAACGAAAGCATCTACGGTGGTCGCATGGTCGGCGCTGGTCACTGATACGTCCAGCGTGTCGAGTCTGTCTTCCATGATTCGTACGCGCGCGCCGGACAGCCCACGGATAACCGGCCGCCCGGCGGCATTGCCGAATGACGAGTTGTGTATTCCTGGTTGGCGAACCAGCGTTTCGCCAATATTGGCACTCAGGTTGCGGCTGAGCGCTTCTCCCTCCAGCACCAATCCGGCCTGCGCAAGACCTTCCGCCGACAGCGGATGGGCGGTGACGATAACTTCTTCCATTTCGATTGGCTCCTCGGCGGTTTGTGCCGCTACCGGAGCCACGACTGCAGGCAGCAGCACGCAGATAATCAGCTTGCTCACAATGATCTCCCGAACAGGAATAGTCGACATCGGCGCAGTCCTATGGACCGGCCGCGATAGCAGGCAACAGAGATCAGGAGGTCGGTGGAGCGCGCGCGCCGTATGCGGACAGTGCGGTCGCGTCGTACCGCGGCGTCAGAAATTCAACAATCTCGGCGCGGCCGAGCGCGGGCGATCCGATGTTCGCTACGACGACGGGAACGGCGTCGTCGAGTTGGGCGGTGGCGCATACAGCGCACTCGGTCTGCAGCCGATCGCCGCCATGAAAGTGTTGCACGCTGAGCCCTTGCCAGACGGCAAAAAGCAAAGCGGCGGCAAGGGCCAGCCTGTTGAATGCGGGGCGTTGTCTCGGCATTGCAGACACGTTTGACTCTTTGAGCGCAAAGCAACGCCAAAAAAGATACCATAAATGGCAGTTTCCGGGCCGGTCTGGCGGTCGCGGTCATGTTCGGCCCCGGCTTGGCACCGATGCTGACTATCCTGATCGCGCCAACGCTCTATGGTATGTTTTTCGGCATCTGCTGCGCGCCGAAAAAACACAGGTCGGTTCAAAGAGTACAATCACGCTGGATCAAAGGAACGCGAATGACAGAAAAATATAAGTTCAGCGAACTGCAACAGGCCTGGGGTATCGGCGGAACACTGGAAGTCAGTTTCAACGACCTTTTCCCGAAGCCGGAGATGGATGCGGACGGCAAACCTGTCCCGGTCCCGATCGAGAAGCTGAAGCTCGATCGGGAAGAAACATTAAGCCTCCTGCGGCCATATGCTTCGGTCCGGCTCAAAGATCAACTTCGCGCCGTTGTACCGCTTGCGGTGTACCTCGCGCTTTTCCAGATCCTCGTGCTGCGCCAGTTGGTCGACAATTCGCTGTTGATCACCGCCGGACTGTTTGCAGTCATCATTGGTCTGATGTTTTTCATGGAAGGTCTGCGAATAGGCCTGATGCCGTTTGGCGAGACCATTGGCAGTAGTCTGCCGCGGCGCTCACCGCTGCCCGTGGTGTTACTGATCACATTTCTGCTCGGCATCGGTGTGACCTTTGCCGAACCAGCGATTGGTGCGCTTCAGGCGGCGGGCTCGAACATTGTCGTGGAACGAGCACCGTATCTGTATGCCCTTCTCAATCAATATGCCGACACTCTTGTCCTTGTCGTTGGTGCCGCGGTGGGGTTGGCGGCGGTCATCGGTACGCTCAGATTTCTTCATGGCTGGAGCCTGAAACCACTGATCTATCTTTCATTGGTTCCGGTTATAGCGTTGACGTTGTACTCCTCGATGGATCCACAACTGACAGCGGCAATGGGGCTCGCCTGGGACGCCGGCGCGGTCACAACCGGCCCGGTGACGGTGCCGTTGGTGCTGTCACTGGGTATCGGCATAGCGGCCGCAGCGGGCAAGGGCAGCGGCGGCTTGTCGGGATTCGGGATAGTCACCCTCGCCTCTCTGTTTCCGATTACCGCGGTACTGTTGCTGACGGTTTTTGTCGCAAGCACGACGACGCCCGAGGCGATCATCGCGGCGGCTCAGGCGACCGCCAGAGCAGCGCAGGCTGCGGTTCCGGCGTGGTACGAACGCAGCCCCGGTGTCGAGATTATCCTCGGCATCCGTGCAATCCTGCCGTTGGTGATCTTTCTGGTGCTGGTGCAGAAGCTGATCCTGCGCGAGAAACTCCCCAACGCCAACGAGATTTTCCTGGGTATAGGCCTGACCATCATTGGCATGTGCATTTTCAATCTTGGGCTGACCTACGGCCTTTCCATGCTTGGAGGAAACGCGGGCAACCTCGTGCCTTCTGCCTTCATGGCGTTGCCCAACGTCGAAGACTCACCCATCTACGCGTATCGCGCGGGGCTGATCATTGCGCTCATCTTTGCCTGGATACTCGGGTTTGGTGCGACGATCGCCGAACCTGCACTGAATGCTCTTGGAATGACGGCCGAAGAACTGACCAATGGCGTATTCAAGAAAAAAACCCTGATTATTTCCGTCTCCATCGGTGTCGCTTTTGGGATCGCTATCGGCTTGTCCAAGCTGATTTTCGAACTGCCTCTGGTATGGCTGGTAGTGCCCGGCTACCTGATCGCCATCGTTCTGACCGCGATATCGAGTGAGGCGTTTGTCAATGTCGCCTGGGACAGCGCAGGTGTCACCACCGGGCCCATCACCGTGCCGCTCGTATTGGCGATGGGGCTGGGGTTTGGCAATGCCACAAATGCGGTCGAGGGCTTCGGTATCCTGTGTATGGCCTCGATCGGCCCAATTATCACCGTGATGATTTCCGGGTTGTGGTCGCAGCATATGGTGCGCCGCCAACGAATCAAGGCCCGGCGGGCCGCCGTCGTCGCGGACGAGCAAGAGGTGAAAAGCATCCTATGAGCGAAAGAAACATCACTTACCTGACGGACGTCTATCTGATCACGTGCGTCGTCGACCGCGGCAAGGGCGAGGATGTCGTCAAAGCGGCCCGCGGCGCCGGCGCCGGTGGCGCGCTGATCCATTCCGGCCATGGTGTTGGAATCCGCGAGCGTCTGGGCCTGCTGGGGATCGCGCTCGAGACCGACAAAGACGTGGTTCAAATGATGGTGGGAAGCGAGCACGCCGAAATGGTCGCCAACCTGATTTTCGGAACCGCAGGTCTTGATCGCCCCGGGGCGGGTTTCATCTACCTGACGCCACTCGAGGCAGTTGCCACATATCTACCGCGTGACATCCGCGAACGCCTGCGGGAGCGAACTGCATGAGTACCGCTTCCGGGCCGGCAAAGGCAACATTTGAGACCAGCAGGGTCATCGCGGCTGTGCTGCCAGACGATGGCACCGACGTCGATCTGATCCGGGCGCTGCGCGATGAGAAAAACGTCAATGCGTCAACGGCGATTACTTGCCGAGGCATCGGCATACTTGAGGGCGTGCGCGATGCTGCGAAGGGCAAGCTTCCGCCAAGCGAACTTGTGCGGATGGTGAGCATTATCGTACCCGACTCGGAAGCCACGGACCTGTTCGAATTCATTTATGAAAAGGCGAATATCGCGCGCGAAGGCGGCGGCGGAGTCTGGATGGGAATGCCTATATCGGCAACGCGATACACGTTGCCAAGCGACGTTCCCGAAGAAAGGGTGCGAACGCGCCACGGCGACGAATAGACGCGCTGCTGCTCAACAACCCGGCAGACTACGTAGCGTTATCGCCGAACTGTCAATGACCAGTCCGGTTTGCATTATTGCACAGAGCAACGGCTTCGGCTTGAGGCCTCAACCGGCTAATTCTGACCGAGCTTTTTCAGATATTGAGCGAATTTATTTCCCAATTCGGGATGTGCCAGCGCAAGTTCTACAGTGGCCTGCAAGTAGCCGAGCTTGTTGCCACAGTCGTAGCGGCGTCCGGAAAACGCGTAGGAATACACCGGCTCGTGGTCCAACAGCGAGGCAATGGCGTCGGTCAGCTGGATTTCCCCACCGGCACCGCTTTGCGTCCGTTCCAGAAGTGAGAAGATCGTCGGCGTCAAAATGTATCTTCCGACCACTGCCTGATTGGATGGCGCCCTCGCCGGACTCGGCTTCTCAACGATCGCACTGATAGGCGCAGGATTCTCCCCCGTGCCACCGATATCGACAATGCCGTAGCTTTGCGTTTGGTCAGGCGGAACTACCTCGGTGGCCAGCACGCTCGCGGCGGTAGCCTCATAAACCTCACGCATTTGCGACAAACAAGCACGGTCAGCGACGATCAGATCATCCGCAAGATGCACGAAGAAAGGTTCGTCCTGGACGACTGGCCGTGCACACAGTACTGCGTGGCCAAGCCCCAGCGGCGCCGGCTGGCGAATGAAGATGAAGTTGGCACCCGCGGGCACGGTGTCACGAAGCAGCTCCAGCAACTCACTTTTTCCCTGCGCCTCGAGTTCGCTCTCGAGTTCATGATCGACGTCGAAGTGGTCTTCGATGGCGCGCTTGTATCGGCCGGTTATAAAGACGAAATTCTCGGCACCCGCCGCCCTCGCCTCTTCGACTGCATACTGGATCAGCGGTTTGTCGACCACCGGCAGCATCTCTTTTGGACTGGCCTTGGTCGCCGGCAGAAATCGCGTACCGCGACCTGCTACCGGAAAAACTGCCGTCCGAATCGGTTCTCCCATACCTGTCTCCCGACCTGAAATAAACTGCGCGACATGATAAAGGCTCGGGCGGCATTTTTGCAGTGAACTGTGTCGATAAATGGGCCGCCGCTGGGGCGGCCCTCATCGCAGGACGGTCTACTGCTTTGAACTCAACTTAATGTTGGCCCGGTTTTGCTCCAGAATTTTTGGTCCCACTCCCTTCACTTCAAGCAAATCCTCGGGGGACTTAAAGGGTCCGTACTTCTGCCGATAGGCGACGATTGCCTCGGCTTTCGACAGACCGACCCCCTCCAGTTCCGTGGCCAGCGTCTGGGCATCGGCACGGTTGATGTCAACGGGCCCGGCCCAGGTCAACACCGGAAAGAGACTGACGATCAGGGCTTTGGCAATATTCTGGCGAATCGATTTCATTTAGGCGTCCTCAAAGGTTGGTTGTGTTGTCGGTGGCATGCTCCGATCCAATTACCGGAGGAATCCGACGCTACCAACGTCGCAAGGACTAACAAATGCGAAAAATAACGCGAAAACGGCAAAAACTGCTGATCTAACCCGGATCAGGTGTCCAGGCCAAGCACCACCCTGTCCAGCGGAGCCGTTGAATCCCAGCGTTTGCAACTGGGACATTGCCAGTTGAACTGACGGCTGTCATAACCGCATTCAATACACCGATAGCGCGGTGAATCCGCCAACGCCCCGATGACGGTAGCGCGGATACGCTTCAGACCCACGCAATCGAGGCGCTGGCCGGAGCTGGCTTCGCCAATGATCGGCAACCAGTGTGCAAGCTGTCCCTCCGGGCTCAGGCAACGGCGGGCATTATGTAAAAGCACATTGCTGTCCTGGGGCAGGTCAGGTTCGATCAGGGAGGCAATCTCGAGCCGTTTCTGCAGCCCTGGCTGGCGCCTGATCAGAGCCTCAAGTTCGTCGTCAAATCTGTGCCCCAGCCCGGCCTCGCCCGGGCTGACCTTCGCCATCTGGGCCAGCACTTGATAGAACAGTTCCGGCTGGCGTTCGAGAGCCCGCTCGAAGAGCCGGAATGCGAGATCGGTCTCGCCCATTTCCTGGGCAATCTCCCCGCGCATCAGCGCGGCGCGTCCTGACTTGTGCCGGCCCTTGCGCGCTATACGTAAATGTTCTCGTGCCGTTGCCCTGTCGCCGTTTGCGAGTGCGGCCTGCGCAAGTTCGCAGTAGTAATGGGGGATAACATCGCGCTGGTGCCGCTTATCCGCTAGTTCCAACTGCGTCCGGGCCGCAATTGCCTTGGCCCAGTCGCGCTCCTGCTCAAACAATGAGACGAGTCCGCGCAGCGCCTCTGCGCGATGCGACGGGCTTTCGGCCAAAGAGTTGAATAACTCTTCAGCACGATCGAAGAGTCCCGCTTTCTCGAAGTCCTGAGCCAGCGAATGCAGCGCCTCTGCTCGTCGCGCAGTGGTCAGATTCTCACGCGCCAGCAGTGACTCGTGAATACGAATCGCACGATCGACCTCGCCGCGACGGCGAAACAGACCGCCGACCAGCAGGTGGGCTTCGAAAGTGTTTCGATCTTCCTCGGCCAGTCGCGTGAATACCTTTAGCGCCTGGTCTGTCTGCTGATTAAGCAGCAGCCTCAGTCCCTGGAAGTAATCTTCTCGCAATGATTCATTGGAAGGTCGTGATGACCGGGAGGTAAGCCTCGCAACCAGCCAGCCGGCCGCGGCAGCGGCGACAAACAAAAGTCCGAGCAGCAGCGTCGGCTCAGTGTGCATTTTCCTCAGGCATGCTGCGCATCGCTCTAGCCTCCTGCTCGGCGGTCCGTAGCTGGCGCCGCAGATGGCCCCTTTCACGCATCAGTTTCATTACAAAGACGCCTATCGACAGGAGCCCGAACAGCCACCCCAGCGCGAACGTAATTGCGAAGGCCACCGATGTAGAAACCCGGGCCTGCATAAAGCCCAGGTCGAGATCGATTTGACCCGGATTAAGCCACGCAAACGTGACAGCAATCAGGAGTGTGCCTAGGACCAGCGTCCCTGCAAAAATTGCACGCAACATGCCAATGATGCCTGTACGGTGGAATGTAATCGATGACCGGAAGCCGTCGTCAATTTACCATTATTTCCATTGCCGCGTGCGACTCAGCGAGAACCGTCAGTCGACCCCGCCGCGGGTCAGGATTTGATTTCCGTGTGACGATTGGCGTTGACCCGATCGCGGAGGTCCTTGCCGGGTTTGAAGTGCGGAACATATTTTCCGGCCAGGGCAACCGCCTCGCCCGTCTTCGGGTTGCGCCCCATCCGTGGTGGGCGGTAATGCAGCGAGAAGCTACCGAATCCACGAATTTCGATCCGTTCACCGTCCGATAGTGCGTCGCTCATGATCTCCAGCAGGTGTTTCACCGCCAACTCAACGTCCCGAGACGGCAAATGCCTCTGCTTTTGAGCAATGATCTCGATTAATTCGGATTTCGTCATGGCGACCCTGCCCGTCACTTATGTAATATTATTATTCAATGACTTACAACGATATCGGGTCGGCGCGCCAGATGCAAGACGGCGGCCCGTGAGTAAACTCACGGGCCGCCGCTGCGATCAGCTGTCGCCGCCGCCAGCGATCTGCTCCTTGAGCAGTTCGCCGAGACTGGTGCCCGCGGTGACTTCCTTCTTGTAGCTCTGCACGGCCTGGGCTTCTTCGTGCGCCTCTTTGGCCTTTATCGACAGCGAGATCGTGCGTGATTTGCGATCAAGACCGGTGAACTTGGCCTCGATTTCCTCACCCACTTTCAACACCGCACGTGCATCCTCTACCCGATCGCGCGACAACTCGGAAGCACGTAACTGCCCCTCGATACCTTCTCCGAGATCGAGCGTCGCACCGCGTGCGTCGACTTCCGTGACAGTACCCCTGACGATGGTTCCCTTCGGATGCTCCGCGAGGTACAACGACAGTGGGTCCTTATCCATCTGCTTGATGCCGAGCGAGATGCGCTCACGCTCCGGATCAATGGCCAGGATCGTGGCTTCGACATCATCGCCTTTCTTGTAGCGACGCACGGCATCTTCGCCGGGCGTATCCCAGGAAATGTCCGACATGTGCACGAGACCATCGATACCGCCGCTCAGACCAATAAAGATACCGAAATCGGTAATCGACTTGATCTGGCCGCTGACCTTGTCGCCGCGGTTACACGTGGCGGCAAATTCGGCCCACGGATTTGCCTTGCACTGTTTGACGCCGAGCGAGATACGGCGCCGCTCTTCGTCGATTTCCAGCACCATGACCTCGACTTCTTCGCCGACGGCCACCACCTTCGAGGGACTGACGTTCTTGTTGGTCCAGTCCATTTCGGATACGTGGACCAGGCCTTCGACGCCATCCTCGATCTCGACAAAACAACCGTAATCGGTGATGTTCGTGACCTTGCCGAAAAGACGCGAGTTCGGTGGATAGCGCCGCGCGATATCCTGCCACGGATCTTCGCCGAGTTGCTTGACGCCGAGCGAGACACGATTGCGTTCGCGATCGAACTTGAGCACCTTGACGTCGATTTCGTCGCCTACATTGACGACTTCAGACGGATGCTTGACCCGTTTCCATGCCATGTCGGTGATATGCAAGAGTCCATCGATACCACCGAGATCGACAAATGCGCCGTAATCGGTGAGGTTCTTGACGATACCCTTGACGACCTTGCCTTCCTCGAGACTCTTCAGCAGTTCTTCGCGTTCGGCGCTGAACTCCTGCTCGACGACGGCACGGCGCGAGACCACCACATTGTTACGCCGCCGATCCAGTTTGATCACCTTGAATTCGAGGTCCTTGCCCTCGAGATAGCTCGGATCCCTGACCGGCCGGATATCGACCAGTGATCCCGGAAGGAAGGCGCGCACGTCTTCGATTTCGACGGTAAAGCCGCCTTTGACCCGTCCGGTAATCTGACCCGATACGATTTCCTTCTTCTCGAAGGCCTCGTCGAGCTTTTCCCAGGTACGAGCGCGCTTGGCCTTGTCACGCGAAAGACGCGTCTCGCCGAACCCATCTTCGACGGCATCGAGTGCCACTTCAACATCGTCACCGACCGCACACTCGATCTCACCGGCATCGGTAAGGAACTGGTCTACGGGAATGACGGCCTCGGACTTCAGGCCGACATTGACGATCACGACATCGGGGTTAATCTCGACGACCTGTCCGGTAAGGATGGTGCCGGGTTTGATCGGCTGACTCGCAATACTCTCTTCGAAAAGCTCTGCAAAACTCTCTGACATGTGAATTAATCCCGGGGGAAAATCCCCTTAAACATTCCGTCCGGCTTCCTGCACACGACGGTCCATCAAAAAAAGCCCCAAATCCTTATGGAGCCAACAAAAGCGGATTCCCTGTTCGGGAACCCGCAACTAAATCTGTGGTTGGGACAGTCGGCCGCGAACCAGCTCGACCACCAATGCGACCACTTCGTCGATCGACATCCCCGTTGTGTCTACCTCAACCGCATCGGCGGCGGGCCTCAGCGGGGCGACGGCGCGCGTTGCATCGCGCCTGTCCCGCTCAGATATGTCAACCGAAAGGCGCGCAAGGTTAGCATTGATTCCCTTTTCTTTCAACTGCTTATGGCGTCGTCGGGCACGCTCCTCGGGCGACGCCGTGAGGAACACTTTGGTCCCGGCATCGGGGAAAATCACCGTCCCCATATCGCGCCCGTCGGCCACCAGTCCCGGTGCCTTCCGATAACTTTTTTGCAGCCCAACCAATGCCTTACGAACCTCCGGGTACTGGGCCACCCGGGAAGCAAACTCACCGCAACGCTCGCTACGGATATCCGTGGTTACATCCTCACCGCGCAATAGTATCCGCTCATCGCCATTCGCCGCCTCGCCGAATCTTGCGTCGAGCCCTGCTGCGATTGCCCTCAAACCCGCGATATCGTCCAGTTCGACTCCGTCGCGAATAGCCGCCAGTGCGGTGAGGCGATACAGTGCGCCGCTGTCAAGCAGGTGCCAGCCGAGTTCGCCCGCAAGCCGCCGCGCGACGGTTCCCTTGCCCGACCCGCTTGGACCATCGATCGCCACGACATCGCTATGCCCGGTGCCTGAGGTCATAGGTTCAGATCTCCTCAATGCGCGCGCCAAACCGCTGCATCTCTGCAACAAAACCTGGAAATGAGGTCGCTACATTTCTGGTGTTACGAATCGTCACTGCTCCGCGCGCAATGCGACCGGCGACCGCAAAGGCCATGGCGATGCGGTGATCGCCGTAGCTGTCCACCTCACCGCCATCGATTTGCCCACCGCGAATCTGCATGCCATCCGGCCGCTCTTCGCATCCAATTCCGAGCGCCGACAGCCCTTTTGCCATTGCCGCGATCCGATCGCTTTCCTTGACTCGCAACTCGGCGGCCCCGGTAATCACGGTAGTACCGCTTGCCGCTGCGGCCGCAATGCAAAGGACCGGGAATTCATCGATCGCGTTCGGCACCAGCGCCGGCGGCACGGTAATCCCGTTCAGCTCGCTCCTTTCAATATGAATGTCCGCGACCGGTTCCGCCCCAGCCCGCGACTTTGCCTCAACCCTGATTTGCGCGCCCATTGCCGCGAGAATTCCAAGCACACCGGTTCGCGTGGGATTCACCCCTACGTTACGCAGACAAACGGGGCCGGTTGCGCCAATGCATGCACCGACGATAAAGAACGCCGCGGAGGAAAAGTCGCCGGGCACTTCGATGTCGAGAGCCTGCAACCGGGCTGGCGGGACAACGCACACACGCCTGCCCTCGACTCGGACATCAACGCCAAAAGCGGCCATCATCCGCTCAGTATGATCGCGACTGACGCCGGGCTCGGTTACCGCCGTCATTCCTTGCGCATACAGTGCCGCAAGCATGATCGCCGATTTGACCTGGGCGCTGGCTACCGGCATCGCATAGTCGATCGCGGCGAGTTCGCGACCGCCGCCGATACGCAATGGCGGACAGCCATCTTCGGTCTCGATCGCCGCACCCATCTCGTTTAGCGGGCGCGCGACACGTGTCATTGGCCGGCGCATCAGCGATTGGTCGCCAATCAGGGTCGAATCGAAAGTCTGCGCGGCGAGAAGCCCGCTCAATAACCGCATAGCGGTACCCGAATTACCCAGATCGAGCGGACCGTCCGCGGCCCTGAGCCCATGCAGACCGACACCCTGTACGACCCATGCGCCATCATTGCGTTGCTCAATCGCAACGCCCAGGCGATGCAGTGCAGCGGCGGTAGCAAGGCAATCCTCTCCTGCCAGGAGCCCGCGAATTTCGGTCGCCCCATCGGCAATGGCGCCCAGCATCAGGGCACGATGACTGATCGACTTGTCACCCGGCACGACGAAAGTGCCGGCACAATCCCCGCCGGGCTCGATCCTGTAGCAGTTGGCAACAGACATGTGAAAGACTCGCTCGTTCGGGGCGACCGTAGTCGACTCCCGGTTACTCCACGCCTTTGGGGTATGAACCGAGAACACGGAATAACGATGCCGCATCACGCAATTCCGCCAGCGCGGCCTTCAGTTTTTTGTCCTCGGCATGGCCCAGCAAATCGACAAAAAACACGTAGTGCCATTTGCGCAGGCGCGACGGTCGCGACTCGATCCGGGTCATACTGATTTCATGCTTCGCCAGCGGCGCCAGTAATTCATACAACGCCCCCGGGGCGTCGGTATCGCGCGCCGACAACAGCAGCGAGGTTTTGTCAGCGCCACTCGGCGCGAGCAATTCGCGCCCAATCACCAGGAAGCGCGTGGTGTTATCCGGACGGTCTTCGATGTTATCGACGATGACCTTGAGCCCGTAGACATCGGCGGCGGCCTGGCCGGCAATGCAGGCCGTACCCTGCTCGTCGCGCGCCCGCCGTGCACCCTCGGCATTACTGCTTGCAGGGATCTGGTCTACACCCGACAGGTATTCCGTCAGCCACGCCCGGCACTGCGCCAGCGACTGCGGATGCGCGACGATGCGAGCGACAGCGTCGAGTCCTCGCATCTTACCCAGCAATTGTTGTTGAATTCGCAGTTCCACCTCACCACAAATTTTCAACGGCGATGAAATGAAGCGATCCACGGTATGGTTGACAGTGCCCTCGGTCGAGTTCTCGACAGGCACGACACCGAGATCGGCCGACGCCGATTCGACTTCCTGAAATATTTCGTCGATCGACCCCAGCGGCAATGCCCTGACCGAGTGGCCAAAGTGTTTGAATACCGCGGTCTGGGTGAAGGTTCCTTCCGGTCCTAGATACGCGACCTTGAGTGGCTCCTGCTGCGCCAGGCACGCCGACATGATCTCGCGGAACAGGCGCAGCATCTCTTCGTCACGCAACGGCCCGTTGTTACGCTCGATCACTGACTGCAGGACATGCGCCTCGCGCTCGGGGCGGTAATAATCGGAGACCTTGCCGGTGCGCGTCTTGCTCATACCGGCGTCGCGGGCGAGACCGGCCCGTTCATTGATCAGCAACTGAATCTGCTGATCGAGCGAATCGATGCGTTCGCGAATCGAATCGAGATCGGAGGCCGGACCGTCGCTCTGCTCTGACATGATCCCGGTCAGACAACGCGTGCTGACAGCACGCCTTCGATATTGCGAATTCGTTGCATCGTCTCGTCCGTCAGCGAGCCGTCAAGATCAACCAGAGTATAGGCAATATCGCCGCGTGATTTGTTCAGCATGTCGTGAATGTTGAGATCCGCGTCGGCCAGGCAGGTCGATATCTGGCCAACCATATTCGGCACATTCATGTTCGCAATTGTCAGTCGATTGTCGCCCTCGCGCGGCATCTGCGCTTCCGGAAAATTGACGGAGTGGCGAATGTTGCCGTTTTGTAAAAAATCGCGAACATTGTCAGCCACCATGATTGCGCAATTCTCCTCCGCCTCGCCGGTCGATGCGCCGAGATGAGGCAACGCAACCACCCGCGGATGATCTTTCAGACCGGCAACCGGAAAGTCCGTCACATAAGCGGCAAGCCGGTCGCTGGCCAGCGCTTCGGCGACGGCTTCATCATCGACGATTCCGCCGCGGGCAAAATTCAGCAACACCGAACCGTCCGGCATCAACCCGATACGCTCCGCGTTGGCGAGATTGCGCGTTGCATCGTTCAACGGCACATGGAACGAAACCATGTCAGCACGGCTGAACAGGTCATCCAGGCTGCGCGCCTGCTCGATGCCCGATGACAACTGCCAGGCACGCTCAACGGTGAGCTGCGGGTCGAAACCGATAACCCGCATACCGAGCCCGTGGGCAGCATTCGCAACCTCGCCCCCTATCGCCCCGAGCCCGACTACCCCGAGCGTGCGCGCAGGCAATTCAAATCCGACAAATTTCTTTTTGCCCGCTTCAACCAGTTTGTTGAGTGCCGCGCCTTCGGCCTCCAGATCCAGGACATAGCGCCATGCGGGGCAAATATTGCGCGCCGCGAGAAGCATGCCGGCAATTACGAGTTCTTTTACTGCATTGGCATTGGCGCCCGGGGCATTGAAGACCGGAACGCCACGTTGCGTCATTGCATCAATGGGGATGTTGTTGACCCCCGCGCCGGCTCGACCGATCGCCTGGACCGTGGCAGGAATTTCCATGTCATGCATGTTGTAGGAGCGTAAAAGAACCGCGTCCGGGTGACCGATCTCCGATGCGACCTCGAAAGTATCCCGTGGCAGTCGACGCAGGCCTTTTACAGAAATATTATTAAGAGTCAGTATCTTATAGCTCACTTCTAAAGTCCTTTTTTAATATGAAAGCCGCTCAGCCATGACGTTTTTCAAACTCGGCCATAAATTCCACCAGTGCATCCACCCCCGCCGCCGGCATCGCATTGTAGATACTGGCGCGCATTCCCCCGACCGAGCGATGCCCCTTCAGATTGCATAGCCCGCGGCTGTCCGCCTCGGTCAGAAAAGTCGCATCCAGCGCACTGTCAGCGAGCGTGAACGGCACGTTCATCCATGAACGGCAGTCGGCATGAACCGGGTTGGCGTAAAACCCCGAGTCGTCTATGGCCGCATAAAGCTTGGCCGCCTTGTCGGAATTGCGCCGGGCCGCGACCTCGAGCCCGCCGCTATCCTTCAACCATTCGAATACCAGTCCGGCCATGTACCAGGCGAAAGTCGGCGGCGTGTTGGACATCGAACCGCTCTTTGCCATTACGTCGTAATCAAGCAGATTCGGCGTTCCAGCGCGGGCGCGGCCGAGCAAATCCTCGCGAACGATAACGATGGTCAGTCCGGCAGGGCCGATATTTTTTTGCGCGCCTGCGTAGATGATGCCGAAGCGTTCGACATCGATTGGCCGCGACAGCAGGGTCGATGACATATCACTGACAATCGGCACCGCGCCGTTTTCAGGTACGAACGGAAATTCAATGCCGGCGATCGTCTCGTTCGCGCAATAGTGCAGGTAGGCCGCGTTGTCCGATAGCGCCCAGTCGTCAATGGCCGGTACAGGGCCCCACGGAGCATCGGACTCGGGCATGTTGAGGACCGCATTGGCCGTCGCAAAACGGCGCGCCTCTGTCAGCGCCTTTTTTGACCAACTCCCGGTCACCGCATAGTCGACAACGCTGTCTTGCTGCGCGAGATTGAGCGCTACTGCGGAGAATTGCAGCGTCGCTCCACCTTGCAGAAACAGGACTTTGTAATGACCAGGGATGCTAAGGAGTTCGCGCAGGTCCGTCTCGGCCTGCTCGGCGACCGCGATAAAGGCCTTGCTGCGGTGACTTATTTCCATCACCGACATGCCCGCCCCGCCCCAGTCGAGCATCTCCTCCCGCGCACGCGTCAGAACCTGTTCGGGTAAAGTTGCCGGACCGGCACTGAAATTAAAGACTCGGGACATGACTGGCGCCTCTCTCTGATCGGTTACAAGATCAGCGATTGTGCAATGCAATAAAGCTCATGTCGATAAGGAATTTCCGTCGCCTTCAGTGTCCTCATCCGAACCGGCATCTGCGTCATCGTCATCGTCCAGCATCTCGATGCGCTGCATGCCAACGAGGTGATCGCCGCTGTCAAGGCGAATAAGACGCACACCCTGCGTGCTACGACCCATTTCCGAAATCTCGCTGGCAGCAGTTCGGACCAGCGTGCCATTGCTGGTAATCAGCATTACCTCGTGTTCATCATTGACCTGGAGCGCACCGACCATACGGCCGTTGCGCTCGGAAGTGCGAATGGCAATCACGCCCTGTCCGCCACGTCCCTGTACCGGAAATTCATCGACGCTGCTTCGTTTGCCGAAACCGTTCTCCGTCGCAGTAAGAATGCTTCCGCCTTCGAGCGTGAGCAATGCAATGACTTCGTGCCCTTTGCCAACGCGAATTCCGCGCACGCCTGCAGCAGTGCGACCCATTGGCCTGACATCGGACTCGCGGAAGCGGATCGACTTGCCCTCGCTGGTGCACAACATGATTTCGCGATTGCCATCGGTGATCGTCGCACCGACAAGAAAGTCGTCATCGCGCAAGTCGATCGCAATGATTCCGTTGCTGCGCGGACGCGAGTAAGCGGACAACGCCGTCTTCTTGACGGTACCCGCGCTGGTAGCCATCAAGATGTACTTGTCGTCTTCGTACTCGCGAATCGGCAGAACGGTATTTATGCGCTCTCCCGGCTCGAGCGCGAGCAAATTAACGATTGGCTTACCGCGTGATCCGCGTCCCGCCTGCGGCAACTCGTAGACTTTCATCCAGTAGAGCTTGCCGCGACTGGAAAAACACAGCAGCGTGTCGTGAGTGTTGACCACCCATAGCTGATCGACAAAATCCGCCTCTTTCACCTTGGTCGCCGATCGCCCGCGCCCGCCCCGCCGTTGCGCCTGATAGTCAGTCACCCGCTGAGATTTTGCGTAGCCCTCGCGCGACAGCGTAACGACCACATCCTCCTCGGAAATCAGATCCTTGAGACTGAGGCCCTTGTGGTCGATCATGATCTCGGTGCGGCGCTCATCGCCATATTCGTCACGCACCGCAATCAGCTCGTCGCGAATCACCCGCAACAGGATTTCAGGATCTTCAAGGATCTCAATAAAACCTTTAATACCTTCTAATAGTTCTTTGTATTCATTTACTATTTTATCTTGTTCGAGACCGGTCAGCCGTTGCAGGCGAAGATCCAGAATCGCCTGTGCCTGCACTGGCGACAGGCGGTACCCCTCGTCAGACAGACCGTATGAGTCATCTATGCCGTCGGGCCGCGTCGCCTCGGCTCCGGAACGCGCCAGCAGGTCTGTCACGACACCGGGCTCCCACGCCCGTGCGGTCAGTGCCTCTTTGGCTTCAGCCGGTGATGGCGACGTCTTGATGAGTTGAATAACAGGATCGATATTGGCCAGCGCCACTGCCTGCCCTTCCAGAACATGGGCCCGTTCACGTGCCTTGCGCAGATCAAAAATGGTGCGTCTCGTAACCACTTCGCGACGATGGCGCAGGAACGCATCAAGCATTTCACGCAGATTGAGCAGGCGCGGACGACCATCCACCAGCGCCACCATGTTGATGCCAAAAACGCTCTGCAATGGCGTGTGCTGGTAAAGATTGTTCAGTACGACTTCGGGAACCTCGCCGCGGCGCAGCTCGATGACAACGCGCATGCCATCCTTGTCCGACTCGTCGCGCAACTCGGTTATTCCCTCGATCTTGCGATCGCGCACGAGTTCGGCAATACGTTCGAGAAGCCGCGCTTTGTTGACCTGGTAAGGAAGCTCAGTGACAACGAGCGCTTCTTTCCCGGATGCGGTATTCAGTACTTCCACATGACTTCGGGCGCGCATGTAAATCTTGCCGCGACCTGTGCGGTAGGCTTCGTAAATGCCGCTGGCGCCGTTGATAAACGCGGCAGTCGGAAAATCCGGGCCCGGGATAATTGCGATCAAATCTTCCGTGGTGAGATCCGGTTCATCGATTAACGCGATGCACGCGTTGACGACCTCGGTGAGGTTGTGCGGCGGAATATTGGTCGCCATGCCGACCGCGATGCCGGCGGAGCCGTTGACCAGAAGGTTTGGTATTCGCGTTGGCAGAACCGTCGGCTCGTGCTCGGAACCATCGTAGTTCTCGGCGAAATCAACCGTCTCTTTTTCGATGTTCGACAGCAGTTCATGGGCAATCTTGGCCATGCGTACTTCGGTGTATCGCATTGCCGCCGGGGCATCGCCATCGACCGAGCCAAAATTTCCCTGACCGTCGACCAGCATGTAACGCAACGCAAATGGTTGCGCCATCCGTACGATGGTGTCGTAAACCGCGGTATCGCCATGGGGATGGTATTTACCAATCACATCGCCAACCACGCGTGCGGATTTCTTGTAAGCCTTGTTGTAGTCGTTGCCGAGTTCGCGCATCGCAAAAAGCACACGCCGGTGGACAGGTTTCAAGCCGTCACGAACGTCTGGCAGCGCCCGCCCCACGATCACGCTCATTGCGTAATCGAGATAGGACTGACGCATTTCGTCTTCTAAATTGACAGCAACGATTTCACGCGCGATTTCGGCCATAAGCTACCCAGATGCAAGCCGATTAAAGTCGCTTGCAACACCATGAAAGAATTAAATATTGGATGCGGATCAAAGACCCCGAATAAGCTCTGTATTCTAGCATATTCGGGGGCTAAACCGCAGAGGCCGCAGCCGATTCGCAAGCCTCGCCCAGACTGACCGAAAATGGCGCACGGTGGACGCCCTGCTCGGTGACGATACAGTCGATCAAATCGGCCGGGGTTACATCGAAAACCGGGTTATGGACACTGATACCGGGCGACAGCTGCCAGCCCTGTCCCGCCGTCAATTCAGCGCCGTCACGCTGCTCGATCGGAATATCCTCACCACAGGCAGTGGCCGGGTCCACGGTCGAAGTGGGCGCCGCCACCATGAAGCGGAAGCCGTGGTGGCGGGCCTGCACCGCCAGGGCATAGGTTCCGATCTTGTTGGCGACATCACCATTGGCGGCAATCCGGTCAGCGCCGACAATAGCCCAGCCGCGTCCCGCCTCGCGCATCACCGACGCCGCTGCTCCATCGACGATCAGCCGTGCCGGTATATTGCACCGCGAGAGTTCCCAGGCAGTCAGGCGCGAACCCTGCAGCCAGGGCCGCGTCTCGTCCACGTAAATATTGCCGGCGCGACCTGCTTCCCATGCCGCCCGGATTACCGACAGTGCCGTCCCAAATCCGCCGGTAGCCAGAGACCCGGTGTTGCAATGGGTCACAATTGCGCTTCCGGGTTCGATGATGAATGCGCCGTTGAGTCCTATTTGGCGGTTACGCCGCTTGTCCTGCTCATGGATCGCTCCCGCCTCTGCCAGAGCTGCAGCTACGGGCTCGCCAGCAGCCTGCTGCAAATGCCGCTCCATCCGATCGAGGCTCCAGCCGAGATTTATGGCTGTCGGACGGGCCAGGCGCAAAATCTGCAGTAAAGGTCGCAGGCCATCACGCCAGTGCGACGGGTCGTTGCGCACGGCTTCCATGACCGCCAGCACGGCACCATAGGCAGCGGTCACCCCAATCGCCGGAGCACCTCGAACGACCATGTCACGAATCGCTGCAGCGGTGTCAACTGCGTTTTCCAGGCGCAACCATGACTCGCGTACCGGCAGCAAACGCTGATCCAGTAATTCGAGTCCTTCGTCTTTCCAACGTATCGCCGCAACCGGGTCGTGAGCGAGAAGCTCGGGATGAGGGTCGATCATGACGGCGCGAAGTCCTCGGGAATGGGGGCCACTAGTATACAATTGCGCGCGTTTGTCGGATCTACACACAACACCCGCGGCCAACCGGGAGACGGTTCTGACCATGCGTAACGTCGATGCAATGATCTTTCCGCGCTGGATTGCGCCCGTTGAGCCCGGGGGCGTGGTGTACCGGGAGCATGCTCTGGTCTTTGACCGCGGCAAAATAGTCGACTGCTGCTCAGCTAATGAGGCCCGGAAAAACTATTCCGCTGGCGTGACATATGACCGGCCGGACCATCTGCTCATTCCGGGTCTGGTCAACGCCCACACCCACGCAGCAATGTCATTGATGCGCGGAATCGCCGACGACCTTCCGCTTATGGACTGGCTGCGATCACATGTCTGGCCGGCCGAACAGAAATGGGTCAGCCGTGACTTCGTCCGCGACGGAACGACACTGGCCGTCGCTGAGATGTTGTCAGGCGGCACGACCTGTTGCAATGACATGTACTTTTTCCCGGATATCGCAGCACAAACCGCGGCCGACCTCGGCATGCGTTTCGTCACCGGCATCATTGTTCTCGATGGACCGAGTCCCTGGGCGGCCGATCTCGAGGAGTATCTGGTCAAAGGCCTCGAGATGCGCGACAGCTTTCGTGGCAGCCCGCTGGTTCACACGATTTTCGCACCGCACTCGCCGTACACCGTGGGCGATGAGGCGTTGTTACGAGTCCGCCGGCTCGCCGATGAGCTTGACGCCACGGTGCACATCCATGTCCATGAGAGCGCCGACGAAATCGAACAAAGCGAAAAGCGTTTTGGCAGGCGTCCGATCGCCCGCCTCGACGATCTGGGTCTGATCAATCCGCAACTGCTCGCAGTCCATCTTACCCATGTCACCGAAGCCGAAATCGCATGCCTTGCCGAGGGCGGCGCTCAGGTCGTGCATTGCCCGGAGTCAAACATGAAGCTCGCGAGTGGCTTCTGCCCCGTTACCGAATTGACCGGTCACGGGATAAACGTGGCGCTGGGGACCGATGGCGCGGCGAGCAACAATGATCTTTGCATGCTCGGTGAAATGCGTACTGCTTCGCTGCTGGCCAAAGCGGTGTCCGGGCGCGCCGACGCGTTGAGTGCACACGACACGCTGCGCATGGCGACGCTGGCCGGGGCCCGCGCTCTCGGCCTCGAGGACCAGATCGGATCCCTCGAAACCGGCAAGTGGGCCGATGTCGCGGCGATTGATCTTGGCGCGATAAGCACTCAGCCTGTTTACGACCCGGTTTCGCAACTGGTGTACGCTGCATCGCGTGAGTGCGTGAGCGATGTCTGGGTCGGCGGACGGCACCTTGTCAACGATGGCCGTCTCATCGACGTCGAGGCGGCGAAACTGCACGAAATTTGCACGCGCTGGCAGGAGAGACTAAAGCCATTCGCGCGTCATACGGAGAATGAAGGTGAGTGATTTAGATAGCAATGTCGATACCGGCGAGGTCGAACACTTCGATGCACTGGCGTCGCGCTGGTGGGATCCCAACGGCCCGATGCGCTCACTTCACGAGATCAACGGCCTGCGTCTTGGCTACGTCGAACAGCATTTCAAACTGGCCGGGGCAGTGGTGCTGGATGTCGGCTGCGGTGGCGGCCTGCTTGCCGAAGCCCTGGCCGGGCGCGGAGCAAACGTCACTGCTATCGATATGAGCGCAGACGCCCTGCAGGTGGCACGCTCGCATCTGCTCGAATCCGGGCTTCAGGTCGATTACCGTCAGCAAACCGCGGAGGGAATCGCCGCCGAAGCGCCGGCCTCATATGACTGCGTCGTCTGCATGGAGATGCTCGAACATGTGCCGCAACCGGACTCGGTGGTGGAGGCATGCGCGCGACTGCTTCGGCCTGGCGGAACGCTGATACTCTCGACGCTGAATCGCAACCCGAAGTCTTATCTGATGGCGATCGTGGGCGCGGAATATTTGCTTAAACTTATTCCGCCCGGCACTCATGACTACCGGCATTTCATCAAACCCGCCGAACTCGCCGCCTGGGTGCGCGCAGCGCAACTGGATGTCGCTGACATCACCGGATTGCATTACAACCCTGTGACCGGTGTTCATCGCCTCGGCGGCAATGTCGATGTGAATTACCTGATGACATGCCGCGAAAGTGGGAACAGCCTGTGACTTCACAAGCAATCACTGCAGTACTGCTCGATCTTGACGGGACCCTGGTCGATACCGCGCCGGACATGGGTGCGGCACTTAATGAGTTGCTGTCTGCCTACGATCGTCCCGCCGTCGATTATTCGACGTATCGCAGCAGCGTGTCGCATGGCGCCAAAGGACTGCTCCATCTCGGTTTCGGTGCGGATTTTGCCGAACGGAATTTTGCAACACTGAGACACCGGTTTTTGCAGCTATATGCCGCCCGCCTGTGCAGGCAGACACGGATTTTCGACGGCTTCCTGCCGGTTCTGGATGCGCTGGAGAGTCGTGGCATACCGTGGGGAATCGTCACCAACAAGCCGGCCGGCCTTACCGAGCCGCTGGTTGAGCAACTGGGACTGATGCCGCGTGCCACCTGCGTGGTCAGCGGCGATACCTGTGCCCGCGCCAAACCGGACCCGATGTCGCTGCTTCACGCGGCCGGCATCCTGCAGCACCCCGCCGGCGCATGTCTTTACATTGGCGACGCGGAGCGCGACATCCAGGCGGCGATCGCGGCGGGAATGCGGTCTCTTGTTGCGCGTTACGGTTATCTCGATACCGCCGACAATCCTGATACGTGGTGCGCCGACGGGATGGTCGAACATCCGGGCGAAATACTGGACTGGATAGATGCCTGGCATGCCCGATCTCGGTCTTGAACCAGGTCTTGCGCTTCTCATAGCCTTCGCTGGAGGCGCCCTCATTGGTGCACTTGTCTGTGCCATACCGCTGACGCTGCGCATGGGTCGGTTACGGACCCGCAACGCGCTGCTCGATTCGCGGCTGAGAAACCAGCAGGAACTGGACGCCGAACGCGAGAAGTTGTTGCGTGCCGCGGCGGAGAACCTTTCCGTCGGACTCGAGCGCACAGCGGCGCGGTCGATGCGCTCGCAGGGAGAAATGCTGTTGCAGCTGGCGGAAGCGCAACTGCAAAGGCAGCAGGATAAGGCCCAGACGGGTCTGCGCGAGCGCCATCAGGCTATCCAGTCCCTGGTGCAGCCCCTGGCAGAGACACTGCAGCAAACCCGGGATCAGATTGCGCGCATCGAGAATGAACGGCGGGAAGCGTTTGGCAGCCTGCAACAGCACCTGACTGCGGTCGCCGAGGGGCAGAAAGATTTACAGGCTGAAACGCGCAACCTGGTCGGAGCGTTGCGACGCCCGGAGGTTCGCGGCCGATGGGGCGAAATTACGCTGCGCCGCGTTGTCGAACTGGCGGGAATGAAAGAACACTGCGACTTCGATACGCAGACGGAGATCAACGGACCAGGCGGGCGACTGCGTCCGGACATGATCGTTCGCCTTCCCGATGAACGGATTCTCGTCATTGACGTGAAGACACCGTTGGATGCCTATCTCGATGCCAATGCGGCGACTGAGGCGCCTGCGCGAGCGAGTGCTTTGGCCCGTCATCTGAGAATCATGCGGGATCGTGTTCGCGAACTATCGGGCAAAGAGTACTGGGCGCAATTTCGGCATAGCCCGGAGTTTGTTGTGATGTTCGTTCCCGGTGACCAGTTCCTGTCGGCCGCACTCGATCTCGACCCCGGCCTGCAGGAAGAAGCAATGCGCCAGCGCGTGCTGCTGGCCACCCCAACATCGCTGATCGGGTTGCTGAAGGTGATTGCTTACGGCTGGGGTGAAGTCACGCTTGCAAGCAATGCGGAGACGATTCGAGAACTGGCCGAGCAGTTGCACAGGCGGCTGGCCACTTTCACCGCACACCTCGAACGGGTTGGCCGTCATCTCGGCAACAGCGTCGAGGCATACAATCGTGCGGTCGGATCATTCGAGCGCTATGTCATGCCCGGCGCACGGCGCTTCGGCGAGCTCGGCGTCCCGGTGGCTGACGCGCCCACGCATCCCCTGCCGTTACAGGATCAGGTCCGACGACCGCAGGGTACGGCGGAGCCTGATGAGTCGGACCCGGCAAGATCAGACAGATCGGCTCCGGACACGCATTCGGCGCCAGATTCGACGAGCGAAAAATGAGCGGCCTCGTGAACTCCTCCAGGCCCGTCGTGGCCGACGGCTCTGCGCTGCATTATGCGTTACTTTTTGCCGATCCCCGCGCACGCCGGATTCTGACCGCCCTGCTAGAACTGGTGTCGGAACTGAGCCGTGCTGCACGAACTCCCCAGGAACCGGAAATCGCCCGCTCACGCATTACCTGGTGGAACGAAGAGCTAGTGCGCCTTACCAATGCTGCACCACGGCATCCCCTGACGGTCACGCTGGCCGGGCTCTGCGATTGGTCGCGGGCCGATTTCGATCTTCTGGAACAGATGGTAACCGGCGCCGATAACGAAATTGGCCGAGTACAAATCGAGACCGACGAGGAACTTGCCCTGCATAGTTTTCGCAGCGACGGCTGTGCGCTGGCTCTTGCCATACGCAAGACACTCGGCGCCGGGTCGACGACCGCGCTGGAGCGTCCCGGAATCTGGCTCGGACGCGGGATCAGACTGACGGAGATTGTCAGGCGATTTAATCTCGATTTGGTTGACGGTCGCGTCCTGATACCGGAAACGCTTTTTCTGGAAACCGGCGCGGACATACCGGCTGACCCTTCCGCACCGGTTGACCAGAGCGTCCGGCCTGCATTGCTGGCAGTTGTAGATCGTTCCGATTCACACCTCGCAAAAGCCCGTACCGGCTGGCTCGAACGACCATTCCGGCAAATGACGCCATACTGGATTGCACTCGGCCTGTACGAGGCACTGAATCGACAATTGCGCCGCCGGCTACAGACCCTGCCGCCGGAACAGGTCGCACTGTCACAAGCCGGTACGCTGTGGCGTGCCTGGCGTTGCGCCCGCGACGCCAGCCGACTGATTGAAAACAATGATGGGATTTTAGCGTGACCAACGAAAAATTCGACGCGCGAGCGTTACTGCAGTATCGACCCGGGCCGGATGCACTGGAGGGACGGGTCATCCTGATCACCGGCGCCGGAGATGGCATCGGTGCGGCGCTGGCCCGGGCCAGCGGGGCACTCGGTGCGACCGTGATACTGACCGGCCGCAAAGTCAGCAAGCTCGAATCCGTGTACGACACTATTGTAGAAAACGGCGGACCCACTCCGGCAATCGCGCCCTTCGATCTCGAACGCGCCCAAGGGCCCGACTACGACCTGCTGGCAGGCAAACTCCAGAGCGAGTACGGACGACTCGACGGCCTGGTGAACAACGCCGGGATTCTGGGCGAACGCAGCCCGATCGAACACTACGACCAGGTGCTGTGGCAGCGGGTGTTGCATATCAACCTGACCGGTTCGTTCTTGATGACCCAAGCCTGCATGCCGTTGCTGCGTCAGTCTGAGGATGCGTCGGTTATTTTTACCTCCAGCGGAGTGGGACGCCGCGGCAAAGCGTACTGGGGCGCATACAGCGTATCGAAGTTCGGCGTAGAGGGCCTTGCCCAGGTGCTCGCGGATGAACTCGACAACAACGAGAACATCAGGGTGAACTGCCTTAATCCGGGACCCACCCGCACCGCGATGCGTCGACAGGCATACCCGGCGGAGCCAGCCGAGGCCAACCCGGTGCCGGAGACTATCCTCGGACCGTATCTGTACCTTTTAGGTGCACCCGGCCGGGCGCTCAGCGGTTTGAGTCTGGATTGTCAGTAAAGCGGCAGTCGCTCGCTGCGCAGCACGCCTGGCAGCGAGGACGCCTGCGACAGTAGCGCTGTGCATGCGCAACCAGCAATGCGTGAAACTCATTGAGTTCCATATTGTCTAGACTGCAGGATTCAACGTGGGCGCGATAGAGCTCATAGTGCCGTGGAGCCGTATCAACACTGAGGGCATGGGTTCGCTGAAGTACTCGCCGCGCATAGGCATCAGCGACGAAGATTCTGCGCTCGAACGCATAAAGGAGAATGGCATCCGCAGTCTCCGGCCCGATGCCGGAAACGGCTAACAGGCGGTTGCGTAGTGTCTGGGTAGAATGCGACTGCAACTGCGCCAGCCCGCCGCTGTCGACAACGAAACGGGCGAGCGCCTTGAGCCTGCGTGTCTTCAATCGAAATGTGCCGGATGGACGAATCAGGCCCTGCAGCAATTCGAAACCACTTGCGTGTATGGCCGCTGCCGTCAACAATCCCTGCTCTCGCAGTGCAGCGAGCGCGCGCTCAGCCTGACGCCAGCTCGTGTTCTGGACCAAAACGGCACCCGCCATGACCTCGAATGGGGACTCAGCCGGCCACCAATATTGCGGGCCATAATGCGTGAGCAATGAGCGGAACAGGCGCTCAGTTTGTTTCACCTGGCCTTGCTGCCGCGCCTGCGCCGGGGGACCGTGTTATAGCGCCGCTTTTTCCCCTCGGAACTCAGCGGGGACTGCAAACTCACGCAGGCGTAAAGCTGGCGGATCTCCTTTTCGCTGAGATCGCGAAAATAACCCTGACGCAGATCGCGCCCGAGCGATATCGGTCCATATGCCAGCCGGATCAGCCGACTGACTTCATAACCAAAATGCTGCCAAAGGCGGCGTACCTCGCGCTTTCGCCCTTCCTTGAGCGTCACGTGGAACCAATGATTCAGGCCCTGCCCGCCCGACGCCTCAATGGACTCAAAACTCGCCTGGCCGTCTTCCAGGGCGACACCTTGACGCAGAGCGAGGATTTCATCTGTGCTCGGGTCACCCGCGACGCGCACCGCGTAAGTGCGCAAAACTTCACGACTCGGATGCATCAGCGCATTGGCCAGTTGCCCATCTGTAGTGAACAACATCAGCCCCGACGAGTTGACATCCAGCCTTCCAACCGCCACCCATCTCGAGCCTTTGATACGCGGCAGAGATTCGAACACCGTTGTGCGCCCTTCCGGATCCGAGCGCGTGCAAATCTGACCAACCGGTTTGTTGTAAGCGAGGTATCGGTGGCGCGTCGGCGTGTGATGTTCCGCAACCAGCACCCGGCCATCGAGCTCGATCTTATCCCCTTCGCCTGCCTTGTCACCCAGTTGTGCCAGTTCGTCGTTGACCCTGACCCTGCCGGCCCTCAGCCATTCCTCGATTTCACGGCGGGAACCGAATCCCGCCTGCGCCAGTAATTTCTGAATACGCTCGCTCACCCAGCGCCTTCAGTCATCTGCGGATTTATTTGCTAACCGGCCGACTGCGTCGTCCGCTGACTCGGCGTGATCGACCGTATCGGTGGTCAAACCTGAATCAGCGTCGGTCTGCCTGGTGCCTTGCGACAACTGGTCTGTCGGCGCCGCCGTGTCATAAGCAGATTCGTGGGGCTGGCCATCCATGTCGCCGCGGGAAGAGACACTTGCCGCTGCACTCCCGGTCTCAGCGACATCCGCACGCAACGACGGTTGTGCGCCGGCCATTGGTTCGGATGCACTCGCGGGGGATTCATCCATAGCGGCCGCGACAGCCTCGTCGCCATCATCGCGGCCGCCTGTAAAAAGGTGATCTGCCTCGACCTGATCCGCTTCGACCTGATCTGCCTCGACCTGATCTGCCTCGACCTGATCTGCTTCGACCTGATCTGCTTCGACCCGATCTGCTTCGACCTGATCTGCTTCGACCCGATCTGCTTCGACCCGATCTGCTTCGACCCGATCTGCTTCGACCCGATCTGCTTCGACCCGATCTGCTTCGACCCGATCTGCTTCGACCCGATCTGCTTCGACCTGATCTGCCTCGACCTGATCTGCCTCGACCTGATCGACCTCGACCTGATCGACCTCGACCTGATTTGCTTCGATGCCGTCTGCGTCGGCCTCGATAGGCTCGACAATGTCGGCCGAGCGGATGCCAGACTCCTCGAAACCAAGCTCCAGTTCGACGTTGAGGCTGTCCAGGTCTTTGAGATCGGCCAACGGCGGCAAATCCTCAAGCTTTTTCAGCCCAAAATAATCGAGGAATTCCCGCGTGGTTGCGAAAAGCGCCGGTTTTCCGGGAACGTCTCTATGGCCTACGACACGCAGCCAGCCCCGGTCCAACAGCGTGCGCACAATTGTGCTGGACACGCTGACTCCACGGATCTCCTCGATTTCACCACGGGTAACCGGCTGCCGATAGGCAACGATGGAAAGAGTCTCCAGCAACGCGCGCGAATAACGTGGAGGACGATCCTGCCACAAACGCGATATCCACTCCCCGAGCCCGGAGCGGACTTGCACTCTCCACCCACTGGCCACTTCGACCAACTCGACGCCGCGCTCGCCGTACTCTTCCTGCAATTCGGCAATTGCCTCGCGAATCACGCTGCGTTCCGGACGTTCGGATTCGGCAAACAGATTGACGATATTATCAACGCTAAGTGGACGATGAGCCGCATGCAGCGCCGCTTCAACGATATTCTTAAGATTCAGTTCACTCATTTTCGGGCTGTTCTTCGGTGGGTTCCGGGGATTGTGAATTTTGCTCGACCTGTTGCGAGCGGGCTCTGACGTGGATCGGCCCGTACGATTCGGCCTGAATGATTTCAACAAGCGTTTCCCTGACGAGCTCCAGCAATGCAAGAAAAGTTACGGTAACGCCCATGCGGCCCTCTTCGGGCCGGAATAACTTCTGGAACGTGGTAAATCTATCGGCGCGAACGGTATCGAGCACTTCACTCATGCGCTCACGCACCGACAAGGCCTCACGCGTAACATGATGATGAGCAAAAGCCTCAGCTCGCTGCAGCACTTCCTGAAACGAGAGCAATAGCTCTTTCAAAGTCACATCTGGCAGTATCTCCACCACCTTTCTGTCTTTGAAATCGGCATCAACCGGAAAATTATCGCGCTCCATGCGCGGCAAAGACTCGATGTCCTCGGCTGCTTGTTTGTAACGCTCGTACTCCTGCAGCCGGCGCACAAGCTCGGCGCGGGGATCTTCCTCGTCGTCATCTTCGCTAACCGGTCGCGGCAACAACATCCGCGACTTGATCTCGGCCAGCATTGCGGCCATCAGAAGATACTCACCCGCCAACTCGAGCTGCAGGTCCTGCATCAACTCAATGTACTGGGTGTACTGCAGTGTTATTTCGCGGATCGGGATATTAACGATGTCGATATTCTGACGTTTTATCAGGTACAGCAGCAGATCCAGGGGGCCTTCGAAAGCCTCAAGAAAAACCCGTAAAGCATGCGGTGGTATGTAGAGATCGCGGGGCAGCTCGGTCAGCGCTTCCCCCTCCACCACTGCAAACGGCATTTCGCGTTGAGCGGGACCGCCACGCGGCTCGACGTCGCCCTCTATAAGCTTGAGCTCAGGTTTACTAATGATGTTCTCACCCATGAGATTCAGTAGTTGATTCCGATTGCTGCGCGCACTTCTTCGAGCGTATCGCGCGCCTCATCGCGTGCTTTCTCGTTCCCCTCGGTAATGACCTGGTTAACATAGTCGAGGTTTTGTTCGAGTTGCGCGCCGCGGGTCCGGATCGGATCCAGTTTCGCGAGCATCGCATCGAGCATTCGCGATTTGCAGTCGATACAACCTATGCCGGCTGAACGGCACCCGGACTGCACCCACTCAAGCGTCCCTTCGTCGGAATATAACTTGTGCAGATCCCAGACCGGACACTTCTCCGGGTCGCCCGGGTCGGTCCGGCGAACCCGAGCAGGATCAGTCTGCATCGTTTTCACTTTCTTGCTGATGGCATCCGGGTCTTCACGCAGCCCTATGGTATTGCCATACGACTTGGACATCTTCTGCCCATCCAGCCCGGGGACCTTCGGTGTTGGCGTCAGAAGCGCGTCTGGCTCCGGCAGAATCGAGCGGCCGCTGCCTTCGAGATAACCCAGGAGGCGGTCGGAATCTGCCACTGTGAGATTGCGGTTGCCCTCGACAAGCGCCCTGCCCTCTTCCAACGCTGCGACTTCACCACGCTCCTGATATTGGCGCCGCAACTTTCTATAGGCCTTGCCTTTCTTGGCGCCGAGTTTGGCGATTGCATTTTCCGATTTCGCCTCGAAGTCCGTTTCACGCCCAAACAGGAAATTAAAACGCCGGGCGATTTCACGGGTCATTTCGACATGCGCGACCTGATCCTCGCCGACCGGCACATAAGCCGGCCGGTACATCAGAATATCGGCGGCCTGCAGCAACGGATAGCCGAGAAACCCGTAGGTCGCGAGATCCCGTTCCTTCAGCTTTTCTTGCTGATCCTTATAAGTGGGCACGCGCTCGAGCCAGCTCAACGGCGTAACCATTGAAAGCAGAACGTGCAGTTCCGCGTGCTCCGGGACCTTCGATTGAATAAATATCGTGGCCGACGCCGGATTTAGCCCGGCGGCCAGCCAGTCGATAATCATTTCCCATACGTTGCCTTCAATTTCCTTCGTACCTTCGTAATGCGTGGTCAACGCATGCCAGTCGGCAATGAAATAGAAGCACTTGTACTCGTACTGGAGCTCGATCCAGTTCTTCAGGGCACCATGGTAGTTGCCCAGGTGCACGCCACCGGTAGGCCGCATTCCGGACACCACATGATTACTCGGGCCGCGAGGCTTGGTCACCGATTTCTCCGAAAATTCAATAACGTATGTGAATAGGCGCAGCCGGGGTTATGGCAGGCAGCGTCTCAAGCCCGCTAGTATAAGGCCTCGGCTTAGTTTTTACCCAGCATGCGTGACCCGGGGCTTGCCGTGGGCGCCTCGCGCCGCCGTGCCCGGGTGCCCTGCTCCTCGGGAGGCCAGATGATCAGACTGCCGCTCAGGGGTCCATCAGAAAATCGATATTGCCCTTGCCGTGACGTATGACACGGGGGGGCTCCTCGGTAAGGTCCACGACGGTGCTGGGCTCGAAACCGCAAGGTCCGGCATCCAGCACGATTCCCACCTGCCCGCCAATTCGATCAAAGATCTCGAAACCGTCATTCAACGGGTGATCATCACCTTGCAGTTGCAAGGTCGAGCTCATGATCGGCTCACCAAGGGCACGCAGTATTGCCGCCGGCACAGGATGATCGGGCACCCGGATGCCGATAGTCTTCCTCTTCGGATTCAACATTTTACGCGGTACCTCACGCGTAGCCGGCAACACGAAAGTATACGGGCCCGGGGTTAGTGACCTGACCAGGCGATACGCCCAGTTGCTGACTTTTGCGTAGGTCGCGATTTCGCTCAGATCACGGCATATTAGCGTAAAGTTGTGATACCGTTCTGCGCCGCGCAATCGACGAATCAGTTTCGCTGCCTGACTGTTGCCAAGGGTGCAGCCAAGCGCGTAGCAGGAATCGGTTGGATAAGCGATAAGAGCGCCATCGCGCAGGCTGCTAACCACCTGGGTAACGATGCGGGTCTGCGGATCACGCGGATGTATTTCGATGTGTTTGCCCATGCGTTTATTGTATTGAACCTGAGCATTGGGGTCACCGGAAACGACGCCTGAAAACCAACTTTGTCTCTCTCACTTGCAGAGACAGGAAATATCGGAATTTGCCATGCAACTGCTGCTCGATTTCTTTCCCATCATTGCTTTCTTCATCGTGTACAAGGCAACTGCCGGCGATATATTTGTTGCGACAGGAGTAATTATTGTTGCAACCATAGTTCAGCTTGCCGTCAATTATGCGCGGCACAAGACTTTCAACCGGATGCACCTGATTTCCACCGCGCTGGTGGTGGTGTTTGGTGGACTGACCCTGCTGATCAAAGATGCACGCTTCATTCAATGGAAGCCAACGATTCTGTACTGGATGTTCGCTGTTGCGATTCTTTGCAGTCAGTTCATTGGCGAGAAACCACTTATGCAGAGGATGATGGAATCGGGCATCACAACAACCCGAGATGTATGGTTGAAAGTCAACGGAGCGTGGTCAGTTTTTTTCATGCTGATGGGGGCGCTCAACATCTTTGTCGTATACAACTATGACGAAGCAACATGGGTGAACTTCAAGCTGTTCGGCCTGCTTGGATTGACCCTGCTGTTTGCATTGGCCCAGGCTATATGGATGGCCAAATATTTGCCGCATGAGGAGAACGAAGCGAATGACTGATATAGAGAAAAGTCGTAAGCGGCAGGAACGGATGTGTGAGCTACTAACCGCGGCACTCGCTCCAGAGCGTGTGACCATAGACGACGAAAGCCATTTACACGTTGGCCACCCCGGAGCCGCTTCCGGCGGCGGCCACTATCAGGTACGAATTGTGTCGGATGCATTCGCCGGTCAATCCCAGGTGCGTCGACACCAATTGATCTACCAGGCACTCGGAGAAATGATTGACGGCGAAATTCACGCGCTTGGAATTACCGCCAAAACACCGCAAGAGGCGGCGGCTGAGAAAGAACAATCGACGGCCTAGAGCCAATTGTCGATTCTGGCTGGAACCCGACAGCATCCCACTGACGCAGCGAGCACGACCCCCAGAACGATTTTGCGCAAATCCCTCAAAATTGGATTTCAGCCCCACCGACCCATCGATTAGCCCTGGAGTCAAATCGCGAGGGCGGCCGGGCGCCCGTTTCCCCAAGTGTGAAGTAGGTCACAGAATCCAATTGACCAATCGGGATATAACTTTTCCCGAGCGCGACCTAATCGCTCGGGAAGCGCTCACTCAACCCTCAGAATCTCCTAATCGATGAGGCGAGTACTGCGCCGGCATGGACTGCCGGCGCTTTTTTTTGCTTCTAATTTCGGCGAATTTGATTACCGAGAGGATTCGATTGAACTGGACATCTCTAAAGCGGTCTTTGATTCGAATCGTTATCAAACAAATAGATACCCAGCCCTACGTTTTTAGTTCGCTCGCTCTCTAATTCCGCGTTTGGCTTGGGCTCAGGCAGTTCTCGCTCGGCTACCCACTTATCAAGATTGCGGAGCAGTTCCTTCGATTTAGTGCAAGCCAATTTTTCAAACTCAATTTGATGTTCAGGATCAAGCCTGTCTGTCCACAAAAATCGTTCAAACACCGGATTTTCTACATTTTCGATCGAAGCGTTGTGTGCCAATGTATATGCGAGATTGGACAGTGAGTAGGACACCGAGACAAATTTATCCGCATCTACACCAGACGGTATAACAAACTCAGTCTTCGCACGTAGATACTCTTCGCCGTCCATTTCAGCCACGCCGGTTCGGATTAATTCCTTCAGCATAGCGCCGCTCGGAATGTCACCGCCATACTTTCGAACCAAGGTCGCAAAACTCGGAACGGCACCTTCAATTGGCAATATCCGTGGGTTCCCAGCGTCATCCTGATAGTCGGGATCATGGTGCCAAAAATGGGTGACCACAGAACAAGGTCCGAGACGGCTCTTGTAGGCTTCAAACACCTCTTGACCCGATATGAAGTTGCGCAATTTCTTGACTTCTTTACGAGTCAACCCAGTCATCACAGCAACTCGAGAAATGTTCGTCTGCCTCCCCCGAAGGCCGTAATCTGAGCTTGCAACATCAACAAAAGCAACCTTGGCAGCCTCTGCAAACTCCTTGTATCCGATTCCCATTCTGAGTAAAAGCCTAGCAATAGGGCGCATAAATGTCTGACAGGCCCCGAGAGCTGTCTGCTTCAGCTCTCCCAAATCCATATCCTTTGAATTCTTTCTCATAAACTTCAGTAACTATCGTTACTTTCCTTTTGCAGTCGATTCTGTCGACACCGGCAATATAACGACCGGGCTGGGACTGGTGGTCGCTTATACCACCGGCCGATACATCGATCACCCTATTTGTTCCAAAAAACGCGCATTTATGTAAAATTAGCAAACTCGAATTTTAGAGATTTTCGCGAAAAACCGAAAATAGTGTTCGGTAATGACCGTGTTTTCACTAATATGTTCGTATATTCCCACTATTACGCGGGGCCTCTATGAATCATAGGCATAGAAGTCAAACCTGATGTTGGATACTTGACCCATAAACATTTTTGGGAGTAGATTCCCGTATGTTGAACGTTATGTCGCATGTCAGCGGATTCTGTAAAACACGCCCTGCTTGCGGCTCTTAAACGGCTTTTTGAGCCGTTAGTAAGAATTCTTCTTCGCCATGGAGTCTCTTACGCTGAGTTGGCTGAAGTTGTAAAAACGGCATATGTCGAGCAGGCGCTCAGTGACGAACAAGCTATTCCGGGGCGTAAGCTAAGCAGGGCTCGAGTGGCCATACTGACTGGACTAACACGCAAAGAAGTATCAAAAGTCACACAGCAGATAGAGCAAGGCGCTCCTGCGCCGAGCACCAGATTGAATCGAGTTACGAGGGTTCTAGTTGGCTGGTGGAATGATCCAGATTTCCAAGGACCTTACGGCATGCCACTAGAATTGCCATTTGAAGGAGGCGCAAACAGCTTTACGGAACTTTGTCGACGCCACAGTGGAGATATGCCGGCACGAGCGATGCTGGATGAACTCGTAAGAGTTTCGGCAGTGCAAGAAGTCGACCATGATGTTTTCCGAGTACTCACACGTTCCTATATTCCTAGCGCTTTGGAACCGGAGAGTTTAGAGCGACTCGGAAAGGTCGTCAGGAGTTTCATTGAGACCATTGACTACAATTTTAGAGTGAAAGATGCATCCGATGGGAGATTTGAGCGACGGGTGTACCCCGAAGGGGGACTTAGAAAGTCGGACCTTGAAGAGTTCAAGACACTCATTCGTACTGAAGGCAAAGTCTTCCTAGAAAAGTTGGATACATGGTTAGAAACCAGAGACAAGCCGGATAACAACAAGGAAGAAGTGGTTCAAACCGGAGTTGGGGTGTACCACTATGTCGAGGGACCCGACAAAAAACTTACATAACCGATAAGTGCGGGAAATCGCCCTTGAACTTGCCAGATCGATTAGGAGCTAAACAAATGAGCCACTCGTTGACTACAACGATCAAGGCCGTATGTATTTCAATTCTCGCGTCGGCAGCAGCACCAGGTACAGCTATTGCGGCCATCGACGGTTCCGGCAGCCCGGTCATGACCAATGCCATTGACGGATCTGGCAGCCCTGTCATGACCAACGCTATCGACGGTTCCGGCAGCCCGGTCATGACTAACGCCATCGACGGATCTGGCAGCCCGGTCATGACCAACGCTATCGACGGTTCCGGCAGCCCGGTCATGACTAACGCCATCGACGGCTCTGGCAGCCCGGTCATGACCAACGCCATCGACGGCTCTGGCAGCCCGGTCATGACTAACGCCATCGACGGTTCTGGCAGCCCGGTCATGACTAACGCCATCGACGGATCTGGCAGCCCGGTCATGACTAACGCCATCGACGGATCTGGCAGCCCGGTCATGACTAACGCCATCGACGGATCTGGCAGCCCGGTCATGACCAACGCCATCGACGGATCTGGCAGCCCGGTCATGACTAACGCCATCGACGGATCTGGCAGCCCGGTCATGACTAACGCCATCGACGGATCTGGCAGCCCGGTCATGACTAACGCCATCGACGGATCTGGCAGCCCGGTCATGACTAACGCCATCGACGGATCTGGCAGCCCGGTCATGACTAACGCCATCGACGGATCTGGCAGCCCGGTCATGACTAACGCCATCGACGGATCTGGCAGCCCGGTCATGACCAACGCCATCGACGGATCTGGCAGCCCGGTCATGACCAACGCCATCGACGGATCTGGCAGCCCGGTCATGACTAACGCCATCGACGGATCTGGCAGCCCGGTCATGACTAACGCCATCGACGGATCTGGCAGCCCGGTCATGACTAACGCCATCGACGGATCTGGCAGCCCGGTCATGACTAACGCCATCGACGGATCTGGCAGCCCGGTCATGACTAACGCCATCGACGGATCTGGCAGCCCGGTCATGACTAACGCCATCGACGGATCTGGCAGCCCGGTCATGACTAACGCCATCGACGGATCTGGCAGCCCGGTCATGACTAACGCCATCGACGGATCTGGCAGCCCGGTGATGACCAACGCCATCGACGGATCTGGCAGCCCGGTCATGACCAACGCCATCGACGGATCTGGCAGCCCGGTCATGACCAACGCCATCGACGGTTCCGGCAGCCCGGTCATGACTAACGCCATCGACGGATCTGGCAGCCCGGTCATGACCAACGCCATCGACGGTTCCGGCAGCCCGGTCATGACTAACGCCATCGACGGATCTGGCAGCCCGGTGATGACCAACGCCATCGACGGATCTGGCAGCCCGGTCATGACCAACGCCATCGACGGTTCCGGCAGCCCGGTGATGACTGATGCCATCGACGGTTCCGGCAGCCCGGTCATGACCAACGCCATCGACGGTTCCGGCAGCCCGGTCATGACTAACGCCATCGACGGCTCTGGCGTAGATCTGGCTTCCAATATGAGTTTTCTAACCAAGATCGCCCGCAGCAACCTCATAGCGCTCGGGCCAATCGAAAGCGTTTCCTCTGACGGTCAGAGCTTCAGACTACTTGGACAACAAGTTTTCAATCCAAATCGTGCAATCGACACCCAAGCCTCTCACTCCTTTGAAAAAGGTCAATTGGTTGCTGTATTCGGGTATTTAGCCGGCGCCGACATCGTTGCGGCATCAAGGATTGTTGTTTTTCAATCGGAGGCTGTGCCAGGCTCAACGGCGCTGATTTTGAGAGGCGTTGTTACCGCTACGTCGCCTGAAATCGCGATTCTAAGTCTTGGTGGCATGCGAATTGACTACACTTCCGCAGCGTATCGAGCCGGCTTTGACTCCGTAAAGGTTGGTGACGTTTTGCTGATGACCGGAACAATGGTCACTAATAGCAACACCTTTTATGCCTCTGATGCAATCGACGCTTCGGGTGATAGTCGAACACTCAATGCAATTGATGGTTCCGGTTTCTCGCAGCATGAGACAAGTGACATGCAAGAGATTGACGGGTTGTCTATGTCGGATCTAATCGAGTTGAGGTAGTCCAATCGAGACCGGTCGGTCAAGCACACAACTGTAGAGCAAATGCGGGTAGTAAAAATAAAAAGGGAGCTAATTGCTCCCTTTTTATTTGTCAAAAATCGACTTTATCTCCGCTTCTGAAACTATCCTTACACCCAGTTTTTCAGCTTTCTCTGCTTTGCTGCCCGGGTCCTTGCCGACTATCACCATACTGGTTTTTTTGGATACCGAGTTCGTAATTTTTGCGCCGGCTTTTTCCAGCCTGGACTTGGCGTCTTGGCGAGACATTGATTCGAGCGTTCCGGTAAGAACTACGGTCATGCCAAAAAGTGGTTGCGATTCACGGGTCAGTTTTTCCGGCGCAACTGGTCTTACCCCTTGTGCAAACAGCTCACGTATAACATCAATATTGTGAGATTGCTGAAAAAACGAGTGGATATGGGCAGCGACGATAGGACCGACGTCCGGCACTTCCTGTAGTTCTTCCAACGAAGCATTCTGAATCTGCTCGACACCGCCGAAAAAACCGGAGAGACTCTTAGCCGTGGCTTCTCCCACATCACGTATTCCCAAAGAATAGATAAATCTCTCGAGGCTGACGTCCTTACTTTTCTCAAGGGCTGTCACGAGGTTCTCGGCAGATTTTTGCCCCATGCGATCCATCGAAGCCAGTTGTTCGGCATCCAATCGATAAATATCCGCGGCGTTGGAGACCAGGTCTGCCTCGACCAATTGCTCAATCAACTTGCTGCCCAGCCCATCAATGTCCATCGCTCTGCGTGACGCAAAGTGCTTCAGTGCCTCTTTGCGCTGGGCGGGGCACACGAGGCCGCCAACACATCGCGCAACGGCCTCTCCCTCCTCCCTAACAACGTCGGACTCACAAACCGGGCAATGCGTCGGTAACTCAACGAGCTGTGTATCAGCCGGACGCCGCTCTGCCACAACGGACACGATCTCGGGAATAACGTCGCCAGCTCTTCGTACGACGACAGTGTCGCCGACTCGAACGTCCTTCCTCCGCAACTCGTCGAAATTATGTAGCGTGGCGTTGCTAACGGTGACCCCACCAACAAATACGGGCTCGAGCCGAGCGACAGGCGTTACCGCGCCAGTGCGCCCGACCTGCCAGTCTACGCCGCTAACAATGGTGATCTCTTCCTCGGCCGCAAACTTGTGGGCAATAGCCCAGCGTGGCGCTCTAGACACAAACCCGAGTCGTTCCTGCCAGTCGAGGCGGTTCACCTTGTACACAACGCCGTCAATGTCATATCCCAGGCTGGCACGCCGATCACCCAGTTCAGCGTAATAGTCGAGGCAGCCAGAAACCGCATGCACGACGCGGATCTCAGGGCACACACGCAGACCAATCTCACGCAACACAGCCAACACATCTGCGTGTGTTTCCGGCTGCACCCAGCCTGAAGCAAACCCGACACCATAGAAAAATATATCGAGCGGGCGCTGCGCGGTAATGCTCGGATCGAGCTGACGCAAGCTGCCTGCAGCGGCGTTTCGGGGATTAACGAATGCCTTGCCGCCCTCCTCGACAATGCGCGCATTCAAAGATGCAAAGCCAATTTTCGGCATGAACACCTCGCCGCGCACATCCAGCACCGCCGGCACTCTGGCACCACGGAGCCGCAAAGGAATGCTCGCGATCGTGCGTATGTTGTGGGTAATGTTCTCGCCTCGAATGCCGTCTCCACGTGTCGCTGCTGTTGTCAGCCTGCCATTTTCGTAACGGATGCTGACGGCCAGTCCGTCGAGCTTGGGCTCAGCGACGTAATCGACATCCACCTCAATTTCGAGGCGATTACGTACCCGTTGATCAAAGTCTACAAGCTCGCTTTCGGCAAAAGCGTTGTCGAGTGAAAGCATCGGAACCGCATGGTCTACCTGGCCGAATGCCGCGAGCGGTTCAGCGCCCACGCGCTGAGTCGGAGAGTCGGGTTCGATTAGTTCCGGGTAGCGATTTTCCAGCGATTGCAGTTCACGCAATAGACGGTCGTACTCCGCATCCGGAACGGTCGGATCATCCAACACGTAGTAGCGGTAATTGTGGTTTGTAATCTCTTCCCGAAGAGACTCGATTTTCGCCTTCGCACGGTCGACTTCCATATCCCGGATTTTTCTCGGCTGCCAGGTCGGTCAGAGTTGCAGGCGACGCTGATGTTCATATGACACGACATCATCGCGCAGATAACCGATCCGTTGCACACTCAGTTTAATGCCTGATTCGTCAAGCAGACGGCCGTCGACTGCTGACACCAGTTGTTGCGCGGTGTCGAGCATTTTCTCAAACGCATTGACAGCATTGATCGGGCCTGGCAATGCCATAAAAAACGTGACTCCCGGTAGCCTGGCAGACAAGTCTTCGAGGTCGAAAGTGCCTGGCTCCACCATACTGGCAACACTAAAAATCGCCGAACCACGAATATCAGAAGGATGATAATGGAAGATATCGAATTGTCCGAAACGCATGCCGGCGGATTCGAATAATTCCGCCACCTGGCCGAGTTCAGTTCCGTTGGCGGCGTCAAACGCAACTCTTATCGATACGATTTTGTCGGTGGACGCAGGAACTTCGGACGACGGTGCTTGGGTGCCACCGTCCCTGCGTTCAGCCTCGCCCAGAGGCGATGGCGCTCCATCCTGACCCGGGGGATGGCCGCCCATGCTCGGCTCTTTCCTCTGGGGCAAATTCTTGTCGGCACGCCGCTTGCCGGCCGCGCGTCGCGTCCACAGATAAACGAGTGCCAGCACCGCGACACCCACGACCAAAAGAATCGTTCGCAGTTGCTGGTCCATACAAGCTAGCCCGCGGCCATGCGCACCGCTTCATCGACGTCAACGACCACAAGTCGTGAAACACCCGGCTCCTGCATGGTGACGCCGGTCAACTGATGGGCCATCTCCATCGTAACCTTATTGTGCGTGATGAACACGAACTGCACTTTTTTCGCCATCTCTTTAACGATGTCGCAATAGCGTCCGACATTGGCATCATCAAGCGGCGCATCGACCTCGTCGAGCAGACAAAACGGCGCGGGATTGAGCTGGAATATTGCAAATACCAGCGCGACCGCGGTGAGTGCCTTCTCACCGCCGGACAAAAGATGAATACTGCTGTTTCGCTTGCCAGGCGGTCGCGCCATTATCGACACGCCGGCCTCGAGAATATCGTCGCCCGTCAGCTCCAGATACGCATGTCCTCCGCCAAACAGGCGAGGAAAATTCTCCTTCAATCCGGCATTCACCTTGTCATAGGTCTCACGGAAGCGGGTTCGCGTTTCCTTGTCGATTTTGCGAATCGCAGCCTCCAGCGTGTCGAGCGCCTGGGTGAGGTCCTCAAATTGTGAATCGAGATATTCCTTGCGCTCGGATTGCTCCTTGAACTCATCAATCGCCGCCAGGTTGATCGGGCCAAGTCGGCCGATCCTTCCGCGTAACTTCTCGAGTTTCTCGTCCCAGCTCTCAGCAGACGCTTCCTCAGGCATCTCCTGTTGCAGCAATTCCAGCTCGAATCCGGTTGCCGCCAGCTGTTCGCTCAGAGCCTCGCCGCGCACCTTGATTTCCTGCGCCGCGAGCTTCGCCGCGTCGAGCGCGGTACGTGCCTGATCAACGGAGTTCTCGCGATCGCCGCGCCGTGTATTGAGCTCGCGCAGTCGCTCATCGACATCGCCAAGCCTGCGCCGGGCCTCATTCAGACCACTCTCGACAGCACTGCGCTCCTCGAGCTTGCCGGCCAGGTCTTTCTCCTGGACTTCCAACGGCATCTCCCCTTCGCTCAATTGCAGGCTGAGTTGCTCCTTGCGACTACTGAATCGCGTCAGCTGCGACTGCATGCGCTCGAGGTTTTGTGCCGCTGAATGCTTTGATGAACGCCGTGACTCGACCCGTATCTGCACTTCTCGGGCGTGCTCCCTGTCCTGCTCGGCCTTTTTCTTCGCCGCCTCGAATTCTCCATGCAACTGTTCACGCTCGGCGCGCAATTTCTCGGAGAGGTTTTCGAGATTTGCGAGTTCCTTGCCGGATTGCTCATGACTCGAGCGCGCGGTCTGGAGCAACAACTCGATCTCACGGCTGTGATCAGCAACCTCCGCGGACTCCTTCTGCAGCGCCGCACGCTTTGCTTCGAGCTGATCCAGTCTCTCAGCTGCGCTGAGTTTGCGCGCCTGGCTTTCGGTGTATTCGCGATGGCAGGCGTTCACGTTCGCCTGGCAGGCTTCACGTTCCAGCTCCAGATCACGCAAACGCTGCCGGTCCTGCGCCAGCGTTGCGGCAAGATCACGGATCTCGTTCTCGAGTGCGGCCACAGCCGGTCGCAATGTACGCAGCTCGGCCTCACGAGCAATCACGCCCGCGTGATCGTCCTGGTCGCGCGATACGCGAAGCCAGTTCCTGCCGACCCAGGTCCCGTCAGCGGTAATCACCGACTGCGAGGGAGTAAGGCGGTCACGCAGGCGCAGTGCCGCGTCAATATCCTGCGCCACAAAAACCCCGTCCAGCAAGCCGCCGGTTACGCCGTCGCTGACAACTTTATCCAACAGGCGATCAAGACCGAAACCGGCAAGTTCCGTGGCATCTCCGTCACCCTCTTCGACCAGCGTGAGCGCGCCCGCCTCGAGTGACTCCACAGCGCGGCCGAAAGTATCCAGTTGGGGGACGCAAACCGCCTCGAGATAGTCGCCGAGTGCGGTTTCCACCGCCCGCTCCCACCCCGGCTCAACGGCGAGCCGCTCGGCAAGACGTGCGCTCTGGTCAAGGGAATTGCGCTCCAGCCAGCCCTGTGGGGCATCGGAATCGCGGCCGAGGGCTGTCGTTTGTAACGCCTCGAGAGAGGCGAGACGCGCACCGGCCCGCTCCAGCTCCAGCTTCTGTTCATCGAGTCGCCGGACACTGTCAGATTCGGCCTGGCGCTGTTCCTCGAGCGTCCGCACCAAATGCTGGAGTTGCCCCTCGAGCTCATTCAGGCGTTTGCGGTGCTCCTCCTCGACCGCTTCTATTCGCACCAGCTCACGACGTTCGCCGTCCAGGGAAATTCCCGATGTTTCGCTGTCGAGGCGCTCTTTCCGAGTGCTCATGCGGCTCTGCTGATTCACAAACTGCTCGATGCGAGCTTCCTCTACCTGCACCGTCTGCCGGCAAACACCGATCTGGCTCGCATGCTGTCCCCAGTTCTCCTGCCACTGCGAAAGTGCTTCTTCGGCCTGACGAAGCCGCAACATCGAGCGCTCCTCGGCTGCACCGGCCTCGACCAGTTCCGGCTGCAGTCGCTCCAGAGCACGATCCAGTTCCTGCAACTCCGTCGCATCCTTGTCGATATGGGCCTGGATATCGGCAAGCGCATGCTCGGCCTCGGAGAGTTCCTTCGACTGGCGTTCACGCATCTCGCGATTGTGCTGGATGCTCTGCTCGAGGCGGGCGATCTCAGCCCCAACCCGGTAATAGTTGCTCTGAATTTCGTTAAATGAGTCAGTCGCCTCGACATGCGAATTGCGCAGTGATTCGATATCCGCCTCGATCGAGCGCTGTGCAGCAATCGCAGCCTGCAGAGCAGTATCCCGCTCGGCGCTAAGCTTTTGCCGCGTTTCCAGCAGTCCACCCAGGTCGCCCAGGCGCAGCGCAAGTAGTTCCGCCTCTGTGCGCCGCTCCTGTTGCTTGAACTCTTTGTAGCGCTCCGCGGTACGCGCCTGACGCTGTAAATGTCGAATCTGCTTCTCGACTTCGTCGCGCAGGTCATTGAGGCGCTCGAGATTTTCGCGGGTATGGCGAATCCGGGTTTCGGTCTCGCGACGCCGATCCTTGTATTTCGAGATGCCTGCGGCTTCCTCCAGGTGGGAGCGCATCTGTTCGGGCTTGGCCTCGATCATCCGCGAAATCATGCCCTGCTCTATAATCGCGTAACTCCGCGATCCCAAACCGGTTCCGAGGAAGATGTGAGTAATATCCTTGCGCCGACAGCGGGTGCCGTTCAGGTAGTACTGAGAAGTACCGTCGCGTGACACAGAGCGCTTAATCGCGATCTCGGAGTATTGCGCGTATTGACCTCCGACGACGCCATCGGAATTATCGAAAACCAGTTCGATCGACGCGGTCCCAACGGGCTTGCGCGAGCTCGACCCGTTAAAAATTACGTCTGCCATTGAGTCGCCGCGGAGATGCTTGGCGGAACTCTCCCCCATAACCCAGCGAATTGCGTCGATAATGTTCGACTTTCCGCAGCCATTCGGCCCTACGACCCCCATCAGATTACTCGGCAGAGTAATCGTGGTCGGGTCAACGAAGGACTTGAAACCGGCAAGCTTGATTTTGTTCAGACGCATGTGTTGGCTACTGGTGACGCAACAAATCCGCGTAGTGTAAATTAATCCGCCATCTTTGACGATGTATTGACAACCGCCAATTTCTCGAGGAATACGAATGAGCCTTCCCGACCCGACCCGCGACGGTGCCGAACCACGGACCCATCTCGACACCTTTGACAACCCCAATCCGGATTCCGACTACACGATTCGGATCACGATCCCCGAATTTACCTGCCTGTGCCCGAAAACCGGCCAGCCAGACTTCGCCACACTCGAGATTGAATATGTCCCGGATGCTCTCTGTGTCGAGTTGAAGTCACTGAAAATCTACGTCTGGGCCTACCGTAATCTCGGCGCATTCCACGAAGCGGTAACCAACCAGATCACTGGCGATCTGGCCGCACTGCTGGACCCCCGGTTCTTGCGCCTGACCGCTGAATTCAATGTGCGCGGTGGAATTTACACGAGCGTCGTTGCCGAACACCGCCAGCCCGGCTGGGAACCGGCGTTGCCAGTTGACCTGCCCTGACGGCGATTTTTGCACGACTCTCTCGCCCACTTCACCCGGCCCGCGTTTTTCGATATATAATTGCCGGTTTGGCAAATTCGCCCCGGAGACTCCCAGATGGCGGCAAAGAAAAAACGACCCGCGACCAAACACAAGGCTACGGGCGCGAAAAAGACCGCGGCCAAGAAGGCCGTAGCGAAAAAGACGCGCAAGACTGCCGCGACCGCCGCAAAAAAGGCGGCCGCGCGAAAGAGTACAGCACGCGCCGGCAGCAAACCTGCTGCGCGCAAGAAAACCGCGAAAAAGACAGCGAGTAAAAAGGCAACCGTGAAAAAGAAACCAGCGAAGCGCACGACTGCCGCAGGCAAGAAAAAGCCTGCGACCAGCAAAAAGGCCGTAGCCAAGAAAAAGCCTGCGGCCAAGAAAAAGCCGGCGACCAGCAAAAAGGCCGTGGCGAAGAAAAAGCCGGCTGCGAAAAAGAAATCCGTGGCCCGCAAAAAGCCCGCCGCAAGAAAGAAAACCACAACCAGCAAGAAAAGCCCGGCACGCAAAACGCCGGTAGCCAGTAAAAAGGCGACTTCCAGGGTTGCGAAGAAACCTCGCGCAACGAAAAAGGCCGCGGCCAATCGTGGGCGCGCGCAGGCAACCGCCAAACGGCGTGCCCAGTTGCTGACCGGCCCGATTCACGGGGTTGCTCCTTACAAAAGGGGCAGCGGCGAGATTTACATGAGCGAAGAACAACTGGAACATTTCCAGAACATTCTGCTCAATTGGAAACGCGAGTTGATGGAGGAAGTCGACCGTACGGTTCACCACATGAAAGACGAAGCGGCGAACTTTCCCGACCCGAACGACCGCGCCACCCAGGAGTCCGAATTCGGACTCGAACTCCGGACGCGGGACCGCGAGCGAAAGCTGTTGCGCAAAATTGACTCCGCGCTGGGCCGGATCGATGACGGGAGCTATGGTTTCTGCGAGGAGACCGGCGAGGAAATTGGCCTGAAGCGTCTGGAAGCGCGCCCGGTTGCGACATTGTGCCTCGAGGCACAGGAACGACGCGAACTGGCGGAGAAGCAATTCCGCGATCGTGACGACCGTTACCGCTAGCGACACCCCTGCTGGCCGCCCGATCAGCGATGCCTGGTCGGGCGAGCCGCTTGTATTGCCGAGGAACTCACCGGTTTGACCGCCGGCTACTGCGGCCGATTCGCCCCCTCCCCGACCGGTCCTCTGCATTTCGGGTCTCTCGTTGCTGCGGTGGGAAGCTACCTGCAGGCACGCAGCCACGGGGGCCTCTGGTTGCTCCGTATCGAGAATCTCGACCCGCCTCGCGAATCTCCCACTGCCACGGACCAGATTCTGCGTGCACTCGAATATTTTGATTTGCACTGGGACGGCGAGGTTCTGTACCAGTCTCAGCGTCATGCCGCCTACTTGGCAGCCCTCGAACACTTGCGCCAGAACGAACTCACCTACTACTGCACCTGCAGTCGCAAGGACCTGCGCATGGCCCATCCCGGCCCGCCTACTGACCCGGAGCTGGGCCTGGTCTATCCGGGGACTTGCCGTCTCCGCGGGGTCGTCCCTCGGCAACCTCACAGCATCCGTGTTCGCACCAATACTTCTCCCATCGTTTTCGAAGACGCCGTGCAGGGACGATTCGAGCAAAACGTCGAACAAACATCCGGCGATTTCATAATCAGGCGCCGCGACGGACTCTACAGTTACCAGATCGCGGTAGTCGTCGACGATGCCGCACAAGGCATCAGCGAGGTCGTGCGTGGTATTGATCTGCTCGGTCAAACTGCACGCCAGATTTTTCTCCAGCAAGCGCTTGGTCTTCCGACGCCAGCCTATGCGCACTTGCCAATCGTCGTCGACAATGCCGGTAACAAACTCAGCAAACAGACAGGTGCCGTCGACGTTCGCGTGGCCACCGGGCATGCCCCGCTGTGGCAGGCATTAACTTTTCTGCGCCAGGACCCTCCACGGGAACTGTATCGGGCACCGGCTGCGGAGTTACTGGAATGGGCCATCCCGAACTGGAGAATTCAGCGAGTAGCGGGCATACAGCGCGGGGCAATCGACAGTATTAACGACATTCCGCAGTATGATGTATAGTTGAAACCGGGCTAAAAAATTGCCGTCGCCGCAAAGATAGAAATGGGGTCGGCGTATCGGTAACAGCTGACAGGCGCCGTCGGAACCGACCCGAGCGGCTCAGACAAAAGAGGGGGTTTCGCCTTCCATGAGCGAAGCACGCACAATCAAGAAGTACCCGAATCGGCGACTGTATGACACCGAAGAAAGTCGCTATATCACGCTGTCGGACATCCGCCGACTGGTCCTGGAAAAAGTCGATTTTGTAGTAATCGACAAGAAGACACAGGCTGATATAACAAGCAGCATTCTGTTGCAGGTTATCAGTGAACAGGAACAAAGCGGCGAGCCGATAATGAGCCGTGATTTTCTGTCGCAGATCATCCGCTCGTACGGCGGAACGATGCAGGGAATGGTCAGCAGTTATCTCGAACAGAGCATGAAGCTGTTTCTTACCCAGCAGCAACAGGTTCGTGATCGGGTGAAGAGCGTCGTAGGCATCGATCCGGTCGGAATCGTCGCCGACCTGACGACCAAGAATTACCAGCGCTGGCGTTCTGTCCAGGAAGAAATTTTCCGCACACTGACCGGCGGCGGTCGCACTGAAGAAGAAAAACGGGAAACTAAAAAGAAGGAAACTGCCACCGAGGAAAGAGAAGGCTAACGCCGTAGTCTTTGCGCAATCACGTCGGCGCCTTTTTATTTATGCCGCAATCCCCGGGGTTGTCGTTGAATTCAGAAAGCACCAGCCACGGGTTGCTGACTACCAGTAACTTTCGTCCTGCGCCGGTGCTTCGCGGCCCACACCTCCAAACGATCCTCGCAAACGGGCCGTTTAGCCGCTCCTGCGAAACCGAGCTCCGACGTGAGCGCATCGAATTACCGGACGGAGATTTCCTTGATCTGGACTGGCTCGCACAGCCTGCCGGTAGAGCGGACACGCCTCTGATATTACTCCTCCACGGCCTGACCGGATCGGCCCAGTCGCGCTATGTGCAGGATCTTTTTGCTCACATCCAACCCCTTGGGTGGCAGGCAGTTCTACTGAACTTCCGCGGTTGCAGCGGCCAGCCAAACCGGCTGCCGCGAACCTACCACGCCGGCGAAACCAGCGATTTCGAATACGTTTTGCAATGGTTACGACAACGCGAGCCAGATCGCCCGATTTTTACCGTCGGATATTCGCTGGGCGGCAATGTGCTGCTCAAACACCTCGGCATCATGCAGTCGCAGAGCCCCCTGGTCGCCGCCATTGCCGTTTCTGTGCCTTTCGATCTCGAGATTGCCGCACGCTCACTGGGCTCCGGACTATCACGGATCTACCAGATCAACCTGCTGCGGCAACTACGCAAGAGCATTCTCAGCAAATACCGGCCCCATGAGAGTCCGTTCGACTGGCAGCGGGCAATGAGCGCACGTAATTTTTTCGAATTCGACGACGCCGTCACTGCACCGTTGCACGGCTTTCATGGCGTTTCGGACTACTACAGTAAATCGAGCAGCCGCCAGTTTATTGCCAATGTATCGGTACCGACACTGATAGTGCACGCGGAGGATGATCCTTTTGTTCATCGCAGCGCCATTCCCGCAGTACACGAACTTGGCCGATCGGTGACGCTAGAAATCTCGCCGCATGGTGGCCATGTAGGATTTCTCCAAGGATTCCCGGGGAAAATGCGCAATCGCTGGCTGCCGCAACGAATTGTCGATTACCTTGAAGAGATTCTTGCTTCCCACTGAATTCCGGGCATACGGGCGGCAACAAAAAAAGGGCTGCGTTTGCAGCCCTTTTTTTTGCCTTACAAACACTGGCGAACTCTTAGGCGGCGTCATCACCCAGATCGCGCATGCTAAGTCGAATACGGCCCTGGCGATCGACCTCGAGCACCTTGACCTTGATCACGTCGCCCTCGCTCAACTCGTCGCTGACTTTCTCGACGCGCTTGTCGGAAATCTGCGAGATATGAACCAGACCGTCCTTACCCGGCAGGATCTGCACGAAAGCACCAAAGTCCATCAGGCGCACCACTTTGCCTTCATAGATCTGTCCGACCTCGACCTCAGCCGTAATCAGATCTATGCGCCGGCGCGCCTCCTGGCCCGATGCGCCATCGACGGACGCGATTTTGACGGTACCGTCGTTTTCAATGTCGATCGTTGCGCCAGTGGTTTCTGTGATCTCACGAATCACCGATCCACCCTTGCCGATAACATCGCGGATTTTCTCGGGGTCGATCTTGAACGTCTGGATCGTGGGCGCCCAGTCCGACATGGAATCGCGCGGCGCCCCCAGCACGGAGTTCATCTCACCGAGGATATGCAAACGCCCGTCTTTGGCCTGGGCCAGCGCGTCCTCCATGATCTGCCTGGTAATACCGTCGATCTTGATATCCATCTGCAGCGCTGTGACGCCGGATTCGGTCCCCGCGACCTTGAAGTCCATGTCGCCGAGATGATCCTCGTCACCAAGAATATCGGTCAGCACTGCAAATTTATCGGCATCTTTTACCAGCCCCATCGCCACACCGGCAACCGGCGCCTTGATCGGCACACCGGCATCCATCAGCGCCAGACTGGTACCGCATACGCTGGCCATCGAACTGGAGCCGTTGGATTCGGTTACTTCCGAAACCACGCGAATCACGTACGGGAATTCCTCATGGGTCGGCATCACGGCGAGGATGCCTCGCTTGGCCAGTTTGCCATGGCCAATCTCACGCCTCTTTGGCGAACCCATAAAGCCGGTTTCGCCGACGCAGAACGGCGGGAAATTGTAATGCAGCATAAAGGCTTCTTTACGCTCTCCCTCGAGTGCATCGATGATCTGGGCATCACGGCCAGTACCAAGCGTCGTGACAACAATCGCCTGAGTTTCACCGCGGGTAAAAATCGCCGAGCCGTGTGTTCGTGGAAGAAATCCGGCACGCACGCTGATCGGGCGCACGGTACGGGTGTCACGACCATCAATACGGGGCTCGCCTTCGAGGATGCGGCCGCGAACGATTTCCCGCTCCAACTTGCTCAGCTGCTGGGATACCGCACCGCTGTCCCATTCACTATCCTCGCCACACAGTGCTTCAATCGCCGCGCTTTTGGCCGCGCCCACCATCTCCTGGCGGGTCTGTTTCTCAGCCACGACGTAAGCCGCGGTAAGTGCGTCGGCGGCGGCGCCGTGCACAGCGCTCTGCAGTGCCGGATCGACTTCAGCAGCACTCCAGCTCCACGCCGGCTTGCCAACCTCGGCCGCCAATTCCTTGATCGTGGCAATTGCCACCTGCATCTGCTCGTGACCAAACATTACCGCATCGAGCATGACCGACTCGGGCAAACAGTTCGCCTCCGATTCAACCATCAAAACAGCGTTGTCAGTACCGGCTACGACGAGGTCGAGTGCGGAAGACTCCAGCTGCGAGTTCATGGGGTTCAGTACGAACTGGTTGTCGATGTAACCCACCCGGGCCGCACCGATCGGACCGCTGAACGGCATGCCGGACAAAGCCAACGCTGCCGAGGCACCGATCAAAGACGGGATATCAGGATCGACGTCCGGGTTCATTGAAATGACGGTTGCGACAACCTGCACTTCATTATGAAAGCCCTTGGGAAAAAGCGGTCGAATCGGCCGGTCAATCAGGCGCGAAACCAACGTTTCCTTCTCGCTCGGCCGCCCTTCACGCTTGAAAAAACCGCCCGGGATCTTGCCCGCGGCATAGGTCTTCTCAACGTAATTCACGGTAAGAGGGAAGAAACCACGGCCCTCCTGAGCCTCTTTTCGGCCAACCGCTGTAACCAAAACGACGGTATCGGCCATATTGACCAATACGGCGCCGTCTGCCTGACGTGCAACCTCACCGGTCTCCAGGGTTACGGTGTGCTCACCGAACTGGAAACTCTTCTTTACGAGTGCCACGCTGAACTCCTAGGAATAAATCGGGATTTAGATGTAACGGAAAGGGGCCGCCAGGGCCCCCTATGTGTGAAATCAGCGGCGCAGACCAAGACGACCAATCAGGTCCTGGTAACGTTGCTGGTCCCGCGACTTGATGTAGTCCAGCAGCTTTCGGCGCTGGTTAACCAGCTTCAGAAGCCCACGACGGGAATGATGATCCTTTTTGTGCTTCGCGAAATGCGCTGACAACTCATTGATACGGGTCGACAGCAAAGCAACCTGTACTTCCGGCGAACCTGTATCGGCGTCGCCGCGCGCGTAATCTTTGATCACCCCGAGCTTCTGCTCATTGGTAAGAGGCATTTCCAATAACTCCAAGTCTTTTTGTGCAAGCCGCCTATTTTACCTGCGGATGCCCTGATTCAACAAGTACCGCGCCCGGATTACCTCCCCGCGCGGTTTCCACTTCCATTCGGCGCGCTGCACATCACCTTGACCGGCGCTATCCGACCGCCCGGCTGGCCCTCACCGATACCGACAAACTTCGCCGCAGCGTCATACAGGCGCAACTGACCTGTCCGCTCGGGACCCTCGACGGTCGTGACCCTGCCGTGCGCGATATCCCGCGACCCTGCCGCGTCAAGCGCTACCGCCGGCAGGTGTTGCACGATCGAATCCATGGGCAGAATTCGTGCATCAAGAGCGTCCTGACCCTGTTCCGACAAAAGCTGCAACTCTGTCAGTGTCAACATCTGCTCTGCTGCGAGCTCGCCAACACCGACCCGCCGCAACCGCCCGACATGCCCGACCGTACCGAGCTCTCTGCAGAGATCTTCCACCAGCGTTCGGATGTAAGTGCCCTTGCTACACACTACGCGCAAATCGATATGCCCGTGGCCGCACTCCAGCACGTCAATGCAGTGGATCGTCACCGTGCGCGGCGGACGGTCCACCTCAATACCCTGCCGAGCCAGCTCATACAAGCGCTTACCCTGATGTTTGAGCGCAGAATACATCGGTGGAACCTGCTCGATTTCGCCGTGAAATCTTGCAAGAACGGTGGCCATCACGTCGGGCTCAATAGGCGCAACCGGCAATTCCTCGACAACCGCGCCCTCTGCGTCTCCGGTGGCAGTACGCTGCCCCAGCAGAGCCCGCGTAACGTAATGCTTGTCGGCATCGAGCAAAAATGCCGACAGCCGGGTCGCCCGTCCAAAGCACAGTGGCAGCATGCCGCTCGCCAGTGGATCCAGGCTACCGGTATGGCCCGCCTTCCGGGCGCGAAAAAGCCACTTTACCTTCTGCAGCGCCTGGTTGGAGGACATACCCTCCGGCTTGTCCAGCAGAATGACGCCGTCCACCGCTCGGCGCCGTGACTCCACTGGCGCGGTGTGATTCGTGTTCGTGGCTGCCATGGGACGCTTCAGTCGTCTTCCTGGCGTTCCCGATCGGATTCGACCGCATCGTCGATAAGACGGGTAAGGCGTGCACCCTCAGCCAGACTTTCGTCATGAACGAAATGCAGCTCGGGCACCCGGCGAATCCGCATCTCACGGCCCAATTGCCGGCGCAGAAGGCCGCGCGCGGAGGTCAGGGCCGTCTTTGAATCCAAGGTATCCGCGTCGGGATCGAGCATGCTGAAAAATGCGGTTGCATGGGACAAATCGCGACTGACGTCGACCGCCGTAAAACTCACACCGGCCAGCCGCGGGTCTTTCAGGTCGCGGCGAACAATTTCGCTGAGGACCCTGAGAATCTGTTCTCCCACGCGCTGGCTTCGATAAAATTCTCTGGCCATCACTCAGACTGCACGTCAGATCGTGCGTGCAACCTCAATCCTCTCGTAACACTCGATCTGGTCGCCAACCTTGACGTCGTTGTAGTTGCGCACCGCGATTCCGCATTCAGTACCCGACTTGACCTCATTGACGTCATCCTTGAAGCGGCGCAGGGATTCCAGTTCGCCTTCGTAAATGACTATGTTGTCACGCAGGACGCGGATGGGCGCATGCCTTTTGACGGCACCCTCGGACACGATACACCCGGCCACCGCACCGAACTTCGGCGAGCGGAAAACGTCGCGAACTTCGGCAACACCGACGATCTGCTCGCGAACCTCCGGCGACAACAAACCGTTGATTGCCGCTTTTACGTCATCGATCGCCTCGTAAATGACACTGTAATACCGAACGTCCACACCGGTTTCTTTCATCGCGTTGCGGGCCGCGCTGTCAGCACGTACGTTGAACGCGATCAGTACCGCATTGGAGGCAGCCGCGAGGTTGATATCGGATTCGGTGATGCCACCGACACCGCTGCTGACAACCCGGACCTTGACCTCGTCGCCGCTCATTTTCAGCAACGCATCCTGCAATGCCTCGGCGCTACCCTGGACGTCACTTTTCAACAGGATATCGACCGTTTTCGCCTCACCTTCCTTCATTTGCGAGAACACGTCTTCGAGTTTCGCTGCCTGTTGCCGCGCCAGCTTGACGTCGCGCGTCTTGCCCTGGCGCAAACCGGCGACTTCGCGCGCTTTGCGCTCATCGGCCAGAACGAGGAAGTCGTCACCGGCGTTTGGCGTACCGGACAAACCGAGTACGACCGCCGGCATGGAGGGACCGGCGTCGGTTATCGGCTGACCGTCCTCATCGAACATTGCCCGAATACGCCCGTGTTCCTGCCCGGCAAGCAGTGCATCACCCACCCGCAGAGTCCCGGATTTGACCAGCAACGTCGCGACCGCGCCACGCCCCTTTTCGAGGCTCGACTCGACGACGACGCCGGTTGCCGGACTGTCGAATGCAGCTTTGAGCTCCAGTACTTCGGCCTGCAGGACAATATTGTCCAGCAGCTCGTCGACCCCTTGCCCCGTAATCGCCGAAACATCGACAAATATGTTCTCGCCACCCCATGCCTCAGGGATAACCTCGTGCTGCGACAGTTCATTGCGCACGCGTTCCGGATCGGCATCGGCCTTGTCTATTTTGTTGACGGCGACCACAACCGGCACGCCCGCGGCCTTTGCATGCTTGATAGCTTCGACCGTCTGCGGCATCACCCCGTCATCCGCTGCCACCACCAGGATGACAATATCGGTAGTCTGCGCACCGCGCGCACGCATCGCGGTAAACGCCGCGTGTCCCGGTGTATCGAGAAACGTAACGATGCCCTTCGATGTCTTCACATGGTAGGCGCCGATATGCTGGGTAATACCACCCGCCTCCTTGGCCGTCACCCGCGTGCTGCGAATGAAATCGAGCAGCGAGGTTTTGCCGTGATCGACATGACCCATGACCGTGACGACCGGCGGGCGTGGTTTCTCTTCACCCTTCGGCTGCGCGAATTGATCAAGAATGGCGTCTTCGCGGGCCTCCTCCGATACCGGCCTGGCCTGGTGCCCCATTTCCTCAACGACAAGCGCGGCGCTGTCCTGATCGATGGGCTGGTTGATCGTCGCCATCACACCGAGATTCATCAGCGTGCGGATAACCTCAGGAGCCTTCACCGCCATCCGGTTTGCCAGCTCAGCAACCGTGATGGTCTCCGGTATATTGACTTCGCGGATGACTGGCGCGGTTGGCCTCTCGAAACCGTGTTTGGCATCGACATTCACATTGACCGCGCGGCGCGAGCCTCCGCGTCTCTTCTTGCGCTTGCGCACATCCGCTGCCACATGTAATTCGGCGCGGCCATAACGGGTAGGCGCACCCTTGGCGCGGGCGGCGCGTTTCTCGCGCGCTACGCGCTCGGCTTCCTGCCGCTTGCGTTCCTGCTCAGCGGCCTCGCGCGCCTGCACCTCGGCAAGCTGGCGTGCTTCTTCGGCGGCCCTGCGCTTGGCCTCCTCGGCAGCTTCCTGCTCGCGCTCGATTTCCTGTTTTTTGAGTTGCTCGGCCTCCTGCAACTCCTTCGCTTCGCGCTCTTTTGCGAGTACGGCTTCTTCTTCGGCGCGGCGGGCCTCATCGAGCTCGGCCTGCTGCTGGCGCGCTTCTTCTTCGAGCACATCCCGCTTGATATAAGTGCGTTTGCGGCGCACCTCCACGTTAACGGTCCGCGCCCGACCCTGTACGCCGGCCAGACGCAACTCACTCTGCGAACGCCGCTTCAACGTGATCTTGCGCGGCGCTCCGTCCGCCGTTTCGCGGCGACCGTGGCTGCGCCGCAAAAACGTCAGCAGCTCAAGCTTGGCTTCTTCGCTGATGACGTCGTCGGCACCCTTGATCGATATACCTGCTTCCTCGAGTTGCGAAAGCAATCGGTCAACCGGCACCTTCAGCACTTCGGCAAATTGGGAAACTGTAACTTCAGACATAGAGTATTCCTCGAAGTCAGCCCTGGCTTTCAGCTGCTTCCGCCTCCTCGAACCAATGCGCTCTGGCTGCCATGATCAATTCGGCGGCGCGCTCTTCTTCCATGTTCTCGATCTCGAGAAGATCATCGACGGCCTGCTCTGCGAGGTCCTCACGAGTTACAACTCCGTGCGACGCAAGCAGGTATGCCGTTTCCTTGTCCATGCCATCGAGTTCGAGCAGGTCGGCGGCAGGCTCTGCCTCGTCGATCTTCTCTTCGCTGGCGATTGCACGGGTAATCAAAACATCGCGCGCCCGATTGCGAAGTTCCTCGACGATGCCCTTATCGAATTCATCGATGGCCAGCAATTCGCTCTCCGGAACGTAAGCGATTTCCTCGATACTCGAAAACCCTTCCTGAACCAGAATCGTCGCGACCGTATCATCGACATCGAGCTGTTTCATAAAATTCTGCACGAGGTCCTGCGCCTCGGCCTCGCTCTTTTCTTCAGCCGCGGTTTCGGTCATCACGTTCAGCTCCCACCCGGAGAGCTCGCTGGCAAGACGAATATTCTGCCCGCCGCGGCCAATCGCCTGAGACAGCTTCTCTTCCTCGACGGCGATATCCATGCTGTGGGAGTCCTCGTCGACAACGATTGACACCACATCCGCAGGCGACATCGCGTTAACCACAAACTGCGCCGCGTTGTCGTTCCAGAGGATGATATCGACGCGTTCTCCCGCCAGCTCATTGGATACAGCCTGCACGCGCGATCCGCGCATACCGACACAAGCGCCGACGGGATCGATTCGCGAATCGTGGCTGCGAACGGCGATCTTGGCGCGCAATCCGGGATCGCGCGCGGCACCCATGATCTCGATCAGGTTCTGACCGACTTCGGGCACTTCCAGCTTGAACAACTCGATCAGGAAGTCCGGCGACGTTCGGGTCAGGAATAACTGCGGGCCGCGCGGTTCGGAGCGGACTTCGCGCAATAATGCCTTGATCCGATCCTGCGGCCGCACGGGCTCGCGCGGAATCAGATTCTCGCGCGGTATAAAGCCCTCTGCATTGCTGCCGAGATCGACATAGACACCATTGCGGTCAACCCGCTTCACGATGCCGGACAACAATTCACTGGCGCGGCCCTCGTATTCCTCGACGACCTGGGCACGCTCCGCCTCGCGAATTTTCTGCACTATCACCTGCTTGGCAGTCTGCGCGGCAATGCGTCCGAACGCGATCGATTCCATTGGCTCCTCAACGAAACCGCCGGGCTCCGCATTCTCGTCAAGGTCGACGGCATCGATCATCCGCAACTCGCGGTCCGGGCTTTCGAGTTCGTCAGATTCGTCCGCAAACACGGTCCAGCGCCGAAATGTCTCGTACTCGCCGTTTTCGCGATCAATCGCAACGCGGACGTCAATGTCGTCGCCATGACGCTTGCGGGTCGCCGATGCAAGCGCGGCCTCTATCGCCTCGAATACGATTTCCTTTTCGACGCCCTTTTCGTTGGAAACGGCATCCACGACCATCAGGATCTCTTTGTTCATCCGCAAGTCACCCTCATAAATCAGGAATTCAGCCCGGGCACCAGTCGTGCCGAGTGAATATCGGTCAACTGGACCCGGTGCTTCTGTCCGTCTACGTCCAGACAGATCTCTCCATCCTCAATACCCGCAAGCTCACCGGTGAAACGCTTACGTCCGGACACCGGCATCTTCGTCTGTACTTTCACCCGTTGACCGACGTAGCGCTCAAAATGCTCAATCGTTCGCAATCGCCGATCGAGCCCGGGCGAGGACACCTCGAGCGTGTAACTGCCCGGAATCGGATCCTCAACGTCAAGCAAGGCACTGATCTGCTGACTTACCTCGGCGCAATCCTCGAGGCCTATACCACCGGCCTTGTCCACATATACCCGCAGGACGCCAATGCCACCGCTTTGAAATTCGACGTCCACGAGCTCGTATCCGAGTCCGTCGACGACCGGCTCCAACAGCGTTATCAGATCTTCCTTACTCACTTGCACAAAACAAAAATGGGCCCAAGGCCCATTTTCATAAATCTCCATCTTGGGGCGCGGCCTTGTGACACACCCAAGGGCTGATGCCCAAAAAACAACAAAGCCCCATGCGGGGCCTTGATGCCAAATAACTGGTAGCGGGGGCAGGATTCGAACCTGCGACCTTCGGGTTATGAGCCCGACGAGCTGCCAGACTGCTCCACCCCGCATCCGCAGGAGCGGAATAGTACAGTCACAGCGTTGGGGAATCAACACCCGCCATCGTCGCGGATCTAGCCAAATACGTGCTGGCACACGGCGATCAGACCGTTCGGGAAAAGGCCGAGGGCCAGAATCAGTAAGCCATTGAAACTCAAAGCGAGTTTCAGCACCGACGGACCTTCCACCGCCGGCTCGTCGCGGGGGTCATCGAAGTACATGAGTTTGACGACGCGCAGATAATAAAAGGCCCCGATAACCGACAGCACCACCGAGACGACGGCCAGCCACGTCAGATTGGCCTCCACCGCGGCGGCGATTACAGCAATTTTTGCATAAAAACCAAGGAACGGCGGTACCCCGGCCATGCTGAACATGACTATCAGCATCATTCCGGCAAACCAGGGGCTGCGCTGGTTCAGGCCCTTGAAATCGTCGAGATTATCCGCCTCGAAACCACGCCGGCTGAGCAGAATGATCATGCCGAACGCAGCGGTGGCCATGATCACGTAGGCGATGGTGTAGTACATCGCCGCCTGGTAACCAGCATCGCTCCCGGCGAGGATGCCCATCAGGATGAACCCGACATGCGAAATCGTCGAATAGGCGAGCATGCGTTTGATGTTTGTTTGCGCAATCGCAACGATGTTGCCCAGCGCCATAGACGCCACCGCCAGCACCAGCAGCATTGACTGCCACGCATCTCCGACACTGCCGAGACCGTCAACCAGGAGCCTGATGGCCATGGCGAAAGCCGCAATTTTTGGTGCTGTTCCGACAAACAGGGTCACCGGCGTGGGTGTTCCCTGATATACATCCGGAAGCCACATGTGGAACGGCACGGCGCCGAATTTGAACGCGATACCGACCAGCAGGAACGCGAGCCCGACCAGTACCCAGAGATCGGACAGCGTTTCACCTTCGGCAACCCGCGCAGACAGTGTCGCGAGATCCAGCGTGCCGGCCGCGCCATAGAGTATCGACATGCCGTACAACAAACACCCTGAGGCGATTGCGCCAAGCACGAAGTATTTCATCGCCGCTTCGGCTGCAGTGGCAGAGTCACGATTGAATGCCACCAGGGCATAGAGCGACAGCGATAGCAATTCAAGCCCGAGATAGACCGTCAGCAAGCTGTGCGCCGAGATCATCACCAGCATGCCAAGCGTGGCAAACAAAGCGAGCACGAAGTACTCGCCACGATAGATGTTCTCTCGTGCCAGGTAGTCGCGTGAGTACAGGAAGACCATGCCGGTCGTTGCCAGCACAACGAGCTTCAGCACCCGCGCCATCGGGTCGTTGACGAAATGGCCGCCGAAAGTGAGCTGGGTGCCGTCTCCGGACATGAAGGCGGCTACCCATGCCGTACTGACCAGCGTGACGAGTGTCAAAGCATAGGTAATGTCACGACGTGCCTGCGAAACGAAGGCATCGACAAGCAGGACCACGCAGGTCAGCGTCAACAGGGTTATCTCGGCAGCAGCCGGCGCCAGGACAGGTATTTGAAATTCCATCTTTGAGTATGTCCTTCGGCTTCTATGGCACGAGCTTGCTGACGCTGATCTGCTGCAACAACTGATCAAGTGTCGGGCCCATGACATCGAGCAGGGGCGCGGGCCAGACACCGAGCAACAAAACGAAAAACGCAAGAATGCCAAGCAACAGAAATTCGCGCCGGTTCAGATCATCGAGTGCGGCGACGCCGTCATTGGCAACCTCACCGTAAAGCACTCGCTTTACCAGCCACAGGGTGTAAGCGGCGCCGAGCACCAGGGTGGTAGCGGCGAGGAAAGCGAACCACGGATTGGCCTGGAAACTACCAAGAATAACCAGGAATTCGCCAACGAAACCCGAGGTGCCCGGAAGCCCCGCATTGGCCAGGGCGAACAGGACCATGAATGCGGCAAATTTCGGCATCGTGTTGGCCACACCACCGTAATCATCGATGCGCCGTGAATGCATCCGGTCGTAAAGCACGCCAACACACAGGAACAAAGCACCGGAAATCAGTCCATGCGACAACATCTGCACCATCCCGCCCTGCATCCCTAGCGCCGCTCCTTCCAGCGCGCCCGTTCGCGCATAAACCGCAAACACGATAAAGAAACCCAGGGTTACAAAACCCATGTGCGCGATCGACGAGTACGCAATCAGTTTTTTCATATCCTGCTGGACCAGCGCCACGAGTCCGATATAGACGACGGCAATCAGCGACGCGGCAATGATCAACCAGTCGAGTTCGCGACTGGCATCCGGCGTAATCGGCAGACTGAAGCGCAGGAATCCGTAGCCACCCATCTTGAGCATGATCGCGGCCAGAATTACCGAGCCGCCGGTTGGCGCCTCCACGTGGGCATCGGGCAGCCAGGTGTGGACCGGCCACATCGGCACCTTGACGGCAAACGCAAACAGAAAAGCCAGGAATATCCAGATTTGTGGCTGCAGGGCGAGGCTCTGGCCGTGAAAATCGAGGATCTCGTAACTGCCGGTCTGCATATAAAGATAGATCAGCGACACCAGCATGAAGACGGAGCCAAAAAACGTATACAAAAAGAACTTGACCGTAGCGTAGACCCGGCGCGGACCACCCCAGACACCGATGATGACGAACATCGGAATCAACATGGCCTCCCAGAACACATAGAACAGCATCGCGTCGAGCGCTGCAAAGACACCGTTCATCAGGCCTTCCATTATCAGGAATGCAGCGAAATACTGACTGACACGGGTCTTGATGACGTCCCACCCGGCAATGACCACCAAAACGGTAATAAAAGTCGTCAGCAAAATCAGCGGCATCGAAATACCGTCAACGCCGAGATGATAGTTGACGTTGAAAGTCTCGATCCACGGACGCAGTTCGACAAACTGCATGGCCGCGGTTCCACGCTCGAATCCGGTAAACAACGGCAGGCTGATTACGAAAGTTACCAGGCTGATGACAAGCGCAGTCACCCGGGCCAGATCACTGCGTTCCTCACCCAGCCATAACAACACACCCCCGCCGAGGATCGGCAGCCAGATCAGCGCACTGAGCAATGGAAAATCAGAGAACATCCAGAAACCTTTTACTTCGCGACCCGGATCAGCGGGTAAGCAAAATCCAACCTATCATCAGCGCCAGACCGATCACCATCGCGAAGGCATAGTGATACAGGTAGCCGCTCTGCAAATGACGCAATACACCGGAAAACCAGCCTACCGCCCGTGCGCTGCCATTGACGAGCGCGCCGTCTATCAACGTCGTGTCGCCAGCCCGCCAGAACACCCACCCCATGCCCCGGGTTGCCGGCGCCAGAATTTTTTCGTTGACATCATCAAAATAGAACTTGTTGCTGAGTAACCGGTACAGCGGCGCAAAACGCTGCCGCAGGATCTCTGGCAGATCGGGCCGTCTGACGTAAAGGAACCACGCAACCGCAACCCCAGCAAACGCCAGGTATACCGACGCCGTTGCAAAACCATGCTGGACGAAACCCAGGGGGCCGTGATAACTCTCCGCCAACACCGCCAGCACATCATGTTTCGGCGCGACGAAAATCGACTCCCCGAAGAAATCGCCAAACAGGAAGGGACCGATTTCGAACCAGCCAATAAAGACCGATGGAATGGCCAGCAATATCAACGGAATCGTCACAACTCGCGGGCTCTCTTTCAGGTGCGAGCGGGTTTGTTCGTCCATCCGTTCCTTGCCATGAAACGTCATGAAAATCATCCGGAACGTGTACAACGCCGTGATGAATACGCCGAGCTGAACCGACCAGTAGGCGTAATGAGAACCAGCGATCGTCGATGCGTGTGTCGCTTCGATAATCGCGTCCTTGGAGAAGAAACCGGCAAATCCCGGAAAACCGATCAGCGCCAGGGCACCGAGCAAAGCCGTCCAGTAAGTGATGGGCAAATATTTGCGCAACCCGCCCATCTTGCGCATGTCCTGCTCATGGTGCATCGCTATGATGACCGAGCCCGCCGCGAGAAAGAGCAGCGCCTTGAAGAATGCGTGGGTCACCAGGTGGAACATCGCGCCGGCATACGCAGACACACCCAACGCGACAGTCATATAGCCAAGCTGTGACAACGTCGAGTAGGCGACCACCCGCTTGATGTCGTTCTGCACGATACCCAGCAGACCCATGAAGAACGCCGTCGTCGCGCCGATCACCAGGACAAAAGACAGTGCGGCATCGGACAGTTCGAACAGCGGCGACATCCGGCTGACCATGAATATGCCGGCGGTCACCATCGTCGCAGCGTGGATCAGCGCCGATATCGGTGTCGGGCCTTCCATCGAATCGGGTAACCAGACATGCAGCGGAACCTGGGCCGATTTACCCATCGCCCCGATAAACAGGAGAATGCAGACCAGGGTCATCGCATTCCAATAAGTCCCCTCCACTATCTCGACTTGCCGGGTCGCGATTTCGCTGCTCTGGGCAAACACTTCCAGGTAGTCGAGCGAACCACTGAAATACACGATCGCCGCGATGCCGAGGATGAAACCAAAGTCGCCCACCCGGTTGACGAGAAAGGCCTTCATGTTGGCGAATACCGCGGAAGGTCGTTTGAACCAGAAACCGATCAACAAGTAGGAAACAACGCCGACCGCCTCCCAGCCGAAGAACAGCTGCAGGAAGTTATTGGACATCACCAGCATAAGCATCGAAAAGGTGAACAGCGAGATATAGCTGAAAAACCGCTGATACCCCGGATCATCGTGCATATAGCCTATGGTGTAGATGTGCACCATCAGGGAGACAAAGGTCACGGTCGCCATCATCGTCGCCGATAGCGTATCGATCAGGAAACCGACTTCCATGCTCAGTCCGCCGGCAACGCCCCAGCTATAAATGGTCTCGTTGAACGGCACAACGGAGCCGGACAGGATCCCGTAGAGCACATAAACCGACAACAAGGTCGATACCGCGACACCGAGTATCGTAACGGTGTGCGCACCGCGGCGGCCGATCCGGTGACCGAGGAAACCGGCGACAATGGCACCGATTAACGGCGCAAGGACTATTGTCAGATATATGCCTTTCATCCCTAGCCCTTCAGCGAGTCCATTTCATCGACATTGATACTGCGCCGGTTGCGGAACAGCACGACCAGTATCGCGAGGCCGATTGCGGCCTCCGCCGCAGCGACGGTGAGAATGAAAAACACGAATACCTGCCCCTCGAGACCACCGAGGTAGCGCGACAATGCGACAAAATTGAAATTTACCGCCAGAAGCATCAATTCGATACACATGAGCAGCAAAATCACATTGCGACGATTAATAAAAATCCCTGCGATACTAAGCAGGAACAAGACCGCGGCCAGGCTCATATAGTGCTCGATCGTGATCATGCGTCTTTCTCCGCATCCATCTTGACCAGCCTGACACGATCTTCACGCTTCACCGACACCTGCTCGGCAATGTCCTGCTGCTTCAAGCCCGGACGGCGCCGCATCGTCAACGTAATGGCAGCGACAATGGCGACCAGCAAAATGACCGCTGCCAGTTCGAACGCATACACATACTCGGTATACAAAACCCGGCCGAGTTCCTCGGTGTTGTTGTAATCGGCCGGCTGCTGGCTGCCGACAATCGAGAGGTTCCTGCCGCTTGCGCGCAACCAGATCACCTGACCCAGCTCGGCTGCCATGATCGCGACGACCAGGATCCCCAGAGGGGCGTACCGGGTGAACCCGGCACGCACTTTTTCGACGTTGATATCGAGCATCATCACGACGAACAGGAACAGCACCATCACGGCGCCGACGTAAACCAGCACCAGCACGATCGCCAGGAACTCGGCCTCGATCAGCAGCCACAGCACGGCGCTGTTGAAAAACGCCAGCACCAGGAACAGTACGCCGTGCACCGGATTACGCGCCGTGATCACCCCTACTGCGGCCACCAAAAGCACCGCTGATACGGCATAAAAAAGAATTTGCTCGAACACTTATTCGCCCTGTTTCGTTGTTCGCGGCCGCTGCCTAGCGGTACTCTGCGTCCGCGGCCTTATCGGCGGCAATCATCGCTTCGTACTTGTCGCCAATGGCAAGCAACTTGTCCTTGGTGAGAATATTCTCGCCACGATGCTCCATGTGGTACTCATGAATCCGCGTTTCGACGATCGCGTCGACCGGACACGCCTCCTCGCAAAATCCGCAGAATATGCACTTGAACAGATCGATGTCGTAGCGTTTCGTCCGCCGCGTACCATCAGGGGCGACCTCCGACTCGATCGTGATCGCAAGTGCGGGACATACAGCCTCACACAATTTGCAGGCAATGCAGCGCTCCTCGCCATTGGGATAGCGGCGCTGTGCATGCAAGCCGCGGAATCGTGGCGACTGCGGCGTCTTTTCCTCCGGGTACTGGATCGTGAATTTAGTCCGGAACAGATTACGCCAGGTAACACCGAGCCCTGCCCGCAGTTCGGACAGAAACAAGGTCTTGTACAGATAGCTGATACGCATGCGTCCGCCTAGTCAAACCATGGACCAATATCGAATGCGATCATCGCGCCCTCGACAAAAATCCATACCAGAGTGAGTGGGATAAAGACCTTCCAGCCAAGCCGCATGATCTGGTCATAGCGATAGCGTGGAAATGTCGCCCTGAACCACAGGAAGCAAAACAGAAACACACAGGTCTTCAGCGCGAACCAGAAGAAGCCCGGTTTGGCGAGGAAATTGTCATCGCTCAGGACTCCCTGGAACGGCGATAACCAGCCCCCCAGAAACAGTACTGCCGTCAGCGCCGAAATCAGGATCATGTTGGCGTATTCGGCGAGGAAGAAAAGTGCGAAACCGACTCCGGCGTACTCGACATGGAAACCGGCGACGATCTCCGATTCACCTTCTGCTACGTCGAAGGGCGCCCGGTTTGTTTCGGCAACGCCCGAAATGAAATAAATCACGAATAATGGCAGCAACGGCAACCAGTACCAGTGCAAAATACTGCCGCTCTGGCCCTCGATGATCTCACCAAGATTGAGGCTGCCACTTGCCATCACAACGCCGACCAGCGCGAAACCCATCGCGATTTCATAGGCAACGATCTGCGCGGCCGAGCGCATCGCCCCGAGGAAGGCGTACTTTGAGTTGGTCGCCCAACCGGCAAGGATAACTCCATATACACCGAGCGACGTGAGCGCGAGGACATACAGCAACGCCGCATTGATGTCGGCAAGGACGAATCCCGGGAACAACGGAATCACCGCCCACGCAGCGAATGCCGGTGTCAGCGTCAGCAGCGGTGCCACGACGAACAGCACGCGGTTGGCATTGCTCGGTATGACCACTTCCTTGAGCAGCAGCTTGATGACATCGGCAAATGGCTGCAGCAGACCCTTTGGACCGACCCGATTCGGGCCGATACGGTTCTGCATATAGCCGATCACCTTGCGCTCGGCGTAGGTAAGGTAGGCCACGGCAAGAATCAGCGGAATCAACACGACGACGATGCGCAGCGTGATCAGCAGCGTGTCCTGCAAAGCCACCGGGACGGCGGCCCACATACTTGCAATCGAGGATGTCGTAAATTCAATCATTACCCTGACTCAGGCTGCATCCGCCGACCGGGCTGCACCCGCCAGCGGCTCCGCCAATGTGGTCAGTTGCAGTGATCGCGCGCGCCGGACGACCGCATCCACCGCGTAGATGGGTACCCGCAAAACCCGCTCGTCGAATGAAGCCACCGCCGGCGCCAGCCGCACGCTGTCGGCCGTCTCGGGCGTGGCGCCATCGCAGGCGCTTGCCAGCGCCGCGGTGACCTCGTCGGCAGAGACATAGTCGAAGCCGTCAATCGCGCACAGGTTTCCGAGTACGCGCAATATTTTCCAGCCCGGTCGCGCCGCACCCACCGGGGCGGCAAAGCCGGCAAAATTCTGTTGTTGGCCGGTGACGTTGATATAACTTCCGGCGGTTTCGGCGAACGTGCCGAGCGGCAACAGCACTGTCGCGTAGGCCTCCATAGCCGGCGTTGCAAAAGGCGTCAGCACGGCACAGAAGTCTGTTTCGGCGAGCCGCTCAAGCAGGCCTTCGCCGTTGCCGCAGTCGAGTTCCGGTTCGATTCCCAGCAGCACCATGCCGCGGGTAGGCGAGGCAATGATCTCTGCGGCATTGAGCCCGGTCTGGTTCACAGCCGCTCCACCGCAAGTGCGATGCGGCAAAGTCCCGGCAATCGCTGCGCCAGCGCTGTTCGCGCCCTCGGTAAGAAACCCGATGTCAGCACCGCTGGCCGTCGCCAGCGCTGCGGCCAGCGCGCGGATCCGGCTGAATGCCGGGTGCCGGCCCGAGATCAGTCCCAGCAATACCGTCGCACGCTCCGCCGCGGCCAGTTTTGCGACAACAGATTCATGCTCTGGACGAACTTCCGCGGTGGCAATCACTTCCGCCAGCTCTGCGCCAGGGCCGGCCTCCGCCTTTGCACACGCGGCCTTGACCAGGCTGGCCAGTTCGTCGACCAGCGAGGTCGCAGTCGTATCGAGATAACCCGCAACTGGGAACAGATATTCGTATTGCCCGGGATTAACGAAAAACACGTCAGCGCCGGCGCCAGCCGCCTTGCGGACCCGGTGGGCGACCAGCGGCGCTTCATGGCGCAAATCCGACCCCACGACCAGCAGCGCCTGTTGTCCCTCGAGGTCGGCCAGCGTCATGCCCAGACCCGGAGTAACAGGGTCTGCGCCCTGGCCGTGAAAATCGCTGCGGCGGATACGATGATCGATATTGGTAGTGCCCAGCCCGCGCAACAGGCGGGCAAAAAGGAAGTGCTCCTCAGATGTCGCTGAGGGAGAGATGAGGCCGGAAATCTGCTCCGCGCCGTGATCGGCGGCAATGCCCTTCAGACCATCAGCGACAGCCGTCAGCGCCTCGTCCCAGTTGCAGTCACGCCAGACACCGTCGATGCGAATACGCGGCGACTGCAAACGATCCTGCGCATAGATGCCCTCAAAACTGAAACGATCGCGGTCGGACAACCAGGTTTCGTTTATCGCCTCATTGGGCTGGGGTACGACCCTTTTAATCGTGCCATTGTAAACATGGGCAAACAGATTCGATCCGACGCAATCATGCGCCGCTACGCTGGCATGCTGGGTCATCTCCCAGGCGCGGGCGCTAAACCGATAGGGTTTATTGTTCAGCGCGCCGACCGGACAAAGATCGATAATATTTCCCGACAATTCATGGTTGACGCTTTTCTCGACATATGTGCCAATCTGCGTGTGCTCACCGCGACCGGTCGTCCCAAGCTCCTGGATACCGGCGATCTCCTGACCAAAGCGGACACATCGCGTGCAATGAATGCAGCGGGTCATGTCGGTCGAGACCAACGGCCCGAGGTTCTTGTCTTTGACAACCCGTTTGCGCTCGCTGTAACGCGAAACGCCCCGGCCGTATCCCATCGCCAGGTCCTGCAGCTCGCATTCACCGCCCTGGTCGCAAATCGGGCAATCCAGCGGGTGATTGATCAGGAGGAACTCCATGGTTGCCTTCTGCGCCGAAATCGCCTTGGGCGAATCGGTAAAAACCTTCATGCCGTCCATGACAGGGGTCGCACAGGCGGGGAGCGGTTTTGGCGCTTTTTCAACTTCGACCAGGCACATCCGGCAATTTGCCGCGACCGACAGCTTCGCGTGGTAGCAGAAACGTGGAACATATATCCCCGCCGCATCCGTCGCCTCGATCAGCATTTGACCCTTGCGGGCCGGCAACGTCACGCCGTTGACTTCGATTTCGAGCTGGTCGTCGTTACTCATCGCCCTGTTCCGTCAGTACTGTCATTTCTCAGGCTGCCGCCGACTGTTTCGACACGATGCTGCAACCATGCTCAATGTAATGCTCGAACTCGTGGCGGTAGTGATGGACGAAACTCTGCACTGGCCATGCCGAGGCGTCGCCAAGCGCGCAGATCGTATGCCCCTCGATCTTGTTTGCGACGTCGACCAGCATATCCAGATCGGCTGGCTTGCCCCGACCCGCCAGTATCCGCGCTATCACGCGATTCATCCACCCGGTGCCCTCGCGGCACGGGGTGCACTGGCCGCACGATTCGGAATAATAAAAGCGCGAAATCCGCTCGAGCACGCGCACCATGTCGGTGGTTTCGTCCATGACGATCACCGCTGCCGAGCCGAGTGACGACCCAGCCTCCTGGAGCGATTTATGATCCATATTTGCTTCGAGGATCAGCTCGGCGGGCAGCACCCTGACCGACGACCCGCCTGGAATCACAGCCTTGAGTTTTCTGCCGTCGCGCACACCCCCGGCCAGTTCCAGCAACTCACGAAACGGGATACCCAGCCCCACCTCGAAATTTCCCGGCCGGTTGACGTGCCCGGATACCGAGAATACGACCGGACCTCCCGAACCTTCCGACCCCATGTCGGAGAACCACTTGGCGCCGTTGCGCAGGATAGCCGGCACCGACGCAAAGGATTGGGTGTTATTGATCGTAGTAGGTTTGCCGTAGAGTCCGAATTGGGCCGGGAACGGCGGTTTGAACCGCGGTTTACCCTGTTTGCCCTCGAGCGACTCCAGCAGCGCGGTCTCCTCGCCGCAGATGTAGGCCCCTGCACCGACAAACGAGTACAGGTCGAAATCCACGCCGCTGCCAAGAATGTCCTTACCCAGAAGCCCGGCCGCATAGGCCGCTTCCAGGGCTTCCTCGAAACGCGGCACCGGCTCCGCGAGAAACTCGCCGCGTATGTAGTTGTAGCCGACCGTGGCTCCCATCGCATAGCCGCCGATGGCCATTCCCTCGACGACCGAATGCGGATTGAAACGCAGGATATCGCGATCGTGACAGGTTCCAGGCTCGCTTTCGTCCGAATTGCAGACCACGTACTTCTGCACCGGCGCATTGCGCGGCATGAAACTCCACTTGACCCCGGTCGGGAATCCGGCGCCGCCGCGGCCGCGCAGCCCGGAAGCCTTCAGCTCTTCGATAACCTGCTCCGGCGGAATTTTCTCGCGCAGGATCTTCTCCCACGCGTCATAGCCACCGATACGCCGATAGGTTTCGAGCGATGCCGGGTTATCGAAGGCAAGCGTGGTGAAGCAAACCTGATTCTTATCCACCCGCTCTACTCCAGGTTATCCAGAATCTCATCCACCCTCTGCGGCGTGAGATTTTCGTAATAGACGTGGTCGACCATCATCATCGGCGCGCCATTGCATGCCGCGAGACATTCCTCTTCCTGTTTCAGAAAAATCCTGCCATCGGCCGTGCTTTCGCCGGTTTTGATGCCCAGTTTCCTTTCCACATGAGCGACGATGTCATCGCTGCCGCACAGCATGCAGGAGATATTGGTGCATACCGAAACGTGGTGCCGGCCAACCGGGCGAGTCTCGAACATCGAGTAAAAAGTCGCAACCTCGTAGACCTGAATCGGTGGCAGGTCGAGGTAGTCGGCGACCGCGTCCATCAGCTCGGGGGTCAGGAATCCCTGATTGTCATGCTGAACCTCGCGCAACGCCGCGATGATCGCCGAGCGTTGTCGCCCTGCGGGAAATTTTCCCACCCAGTGATCGATGACGTCGCGGGCATGTTGCGAAAGCGGGCCGGCGTATGTCTTCGCTGCTTCGCTCATCAGCGGTCGACCTCTCCGAAAACGATATCCATCGTACCGATGACGGCCACCACATCCGCCAGCATATGGCCTTGCACCATCTCGTTCATGGCTGACATGTGCACGAATCCGGGTGCCCGCACTTTCAAACGAAACGGCTTGTTGGCACCGTCCGACACAAGGTACACGCCGAACTCGCCCTTGGGGTGTTCGACCGCCGCATAGGCCTCGCCGGGCGGCACACAATAACCCTCGGTAAATAGCTTGAAGTGGTGAATCATAGATTCCATGTCGTCTTTCATATCAGTGCGCGACGGCGCCGCGACTTTTGGATCGTCTGTCATCACGGGTCCCGGGTTCTGCCGCAGCCAGTCGACGCACTGCCGCACTATCCGGTTCGACTGGCGCAGTTCCTCGACGCGCACCAGGTAGCGATCGTAGCAATCCCCATTCACCCCGACCGGTATGTCGAAATCCACATCGGCATAGGTCTCGTAGGGCTGCTTCTTGCGCAGATCCCACTCGACCCCGGAACCGCGCAGCATCGGTCCGGTGAACCCGAGTGCCAGGGCCCGCTCCGGTGAGACGACACCGATATTGACTGTGCGTTGCTTCCAGATCCGGTTGTCGGTCAGCAGCGTCTCATACTCGTCGATGCAACCGGGGAAGCGATTGGTAAAAGCTTCAATAAAATCGAGCAACGAACCTTCGCGGGTTTCGTTCAGCTTGTCGATTTCCTTGTTGCTGCGATATTTCGAATACTGATGCTTGGGCATCTGTCGCGGCAAATCGCGATAGACACCGCCGGGGCGATAGTAGGTGGCATGCATGCGCGTGCCTGAAACCGCCTCGTAACAGTCCATAAGATCTTCGCGCTCGCGGAAGCAGTACAGGAACATCGTCATCGCGCCAATGTCCAGACCATGGGCGCCAAGCCACATCAGATGATTCAGAATTCTTGTGATCTCGTCGAACATGACGCGGATATACTTCGCGCGCAGGGGTGCCTGGATGCCGAGAAGTTTTTCTATCGCCAGCACGTAACCATGCTCATTACACATCATCGACACGTAGTCGAGCCGATCCATGTAACCGATGCTTTGGTTGAACGGCTTGCTCTCGGCCAGCTTTTCGGTCCCCCGGTGCAACAAGCCGACATGAGGATCGGCTTTCTGGATAGTCTCGCCGTCCATCTCCAGCACCAGTCGCAGCACACCATGCGCGGCCGGGTGCTGCGGCCCGAAGTTCAGGGTGTAGTTATGGATATCAGCCATCGCCGGGCGCCTCTTCGTTCAACACATCGTCGTAACGATGGTCGTCACGGATCACACGCGGCACCAGCGTCCGGGGCTCTATGCTGACCGGCTGGTAAACCACCCGTTGCTTGTCCGGGTCATAACGCACCTCGACATTGCCGGACAGCGGAAAGTCCTTGCGAAAGGGATGGCCGATGAAACCGTAGTCGGTCAGGATACGCCGCAGGTCGGGGTGACCACGGAACAGAATGCCGAACAGATCGAATGCCTCGCGCTCGAACCAGTCTGCGCTTGGCCATATTGCGACGACGCTGTCCACTACCGGGACGTGTTCCGACGGCACGAACACACGCAATCGCATACGCCAGTTGTGCTGCACCGAGAGCAGGTGGTAGACCACTGCGAAACGGCGCGGATCACCGTATTCCTCATCGTCCGGTTTGGCCCGCGACACACCACGGCTGAATCCGCTTGCGGTGGCGCCAAGCGTTTTCCACTCGGCATCTCCATAACCCAGATAATCGACACCGCAAACGTCGATCAGTTGTTCAAATGCAAAGCTTTCCTCACCCTGCAGTTGCGCACAGACTTCTATCAGCTGATCGGCTGCGACTTCGTAGGTCAGCTCACCGCATCCGGATTCAACCCGCCGCAGGACATCCGCAAACGACTCTTCGATGCGGTCAGCCAGAATATCCAGTGCCTTGCTCATCAGGCGACTACCGTGAAATGGTATTGGTGCGGCGAATTTTGTTCTGCAGTTGCAGAATTCCGTAAAGCAGCGCTTCCGCCGTCGGCGGGCAGCCCGGCACATAGACATCGACCGGAACGATCCGGTCACAGCCCCGAACCACCGCGTAGGAGTAATGATAATAGCCACCGCCATTGGCACACGATCCCATCGAAATGACCCAACGAGGCTCGGGCATCTGGTCGTAGACCTTGCGCAGGGCGGGTGCCATTTTATTGACCAGGGTGCCGGCGACGATCATCACGTCGGACTGGCGCGGGCTCGGCCGGAATACGATCCCGAAGCGATCGAGATCATAGCGCGCGGCACCGGCATGCATCATTTCAACCGCGCAACACGCCAGGCCAAAGGTCATCGGCCACATCGAGCCGGTCCTGGCCCAGTTGATCAGATTATCCAGCTTGGTCGTGCGAAACCCTGCCTCCGGAAGCGGTTCCGCCGCGCTCTCCGCTAATCCCATTCGAGCGCCCCTTTCTTCCATTCGTAAATGAAACCGACGACCAGCAAAAGCAGGAAAACCGCCATTGCCGCGAGGCCGAACAGGCCGATACTGTCCAGGGCGACCGCCCACGGGAACAGAAAGGCAATCTCGAGATCGAAAATAATGAAAAGAATGGCGACAAGGTAGTAGCGCACGTCGAACTTCATGCGGGAATCTTCGAAAGCCTCGAAGCCGCATTCATAAGGCGACAACTTTTCGGAGTCTTTGGAGCCACTGCCAAAAACGAATCCCAGGCTCAGAAGGACGACACCAAGGGCGGCACTTATGGCCAGGAAAATCAAGATCGGCAGGTACTGTTGCAGCACGAAGTGCTCCTGGTACTCAATGTACGGAGCGGTGGGATGGCTGAGCCCCGCCCGCTGCGTGTCCTTGTAGTTGGTGCCGATGGCCGGACTCGAACCGGCACGGCTTGCGCCACTGCCCCCTCAAGACAGCGTGTCTACCAATTCCACCACATCGGCTAATCAACAGCCACTTTTACTCTTTGACCGCTTCGTCCTCACTCGCAGAGGGCTGCCCGCTGTCCCCGCTTGCAGGCATTTCCGGCAGCTGCAGGCCCTCTTCCGGCACCACGACATCGGGCGCCGGCAGCATCTGCTGGATCGACTCCGCCGCCGGTTCAATCTGCTCAAGCAGGCTCTCCGGCGCCTGGCGCTGGCTCGCGAGGTAAGCCAGCGTCATGCTGGTTGCGAAAAACAGCGTCGCCAGCACCGCTGTCGAGCGACTGAGGAAGCTCGATGATCCACGCGCACCGAACACGGTTCCGGAAGCACCGGCGCCGAATGCCGCGCCTGCCTCTGCGCCCTTGCCTCGCTGCATCAGCACGAGGCCGATCAGGGCCATGGCCACGAATACGTGCACGATCAAAATTGTCGTCTGAAGCATTGCCTACTTTCCTCAAGCCTTCGCGGCAGCGCAAATCCGGAGGAACTCCTCCGCCTGCAGTGACGCACCGCCAATCAGGCCACCGTCGATATCGGGCATCGCCAGAAGCTCGGCCGCATTGGCTGCCTTGACGCTGCCACCGTAGAGCAGCCTGATCGAGCCGGCTATTTTATCATCCCTCGCGGCAATCATCCCGCGAATCAGCGCGTGAACGTCCTGGGCCTGTTGCGGCGAAGCCGTTTTCCCGGTGCCAATGGCCCAGACCGGCTCATAAGCGATCACGGCGCTTGCAAACGCCGCGACACCTGCCACATCCAGCACTGCATTTACCTGGCGCTCGATTACCAGTCGCGTCTCATCGGCATCACGTTGCGCCAGCGTTTCACCGACACACAAAATCGGCTCGAGACCGGCCTGCAGCGTTGCAACGAACTTGCGCGCCACGGTGCTGTCGGTCTCGCCAAACAGTTCGCGCCGCTCCGAGTGACCGACTATTACAAAGCGGCAGCCCGTCTCCGCCAGCATCGCTGCGGCGACTTCCCCGGTGTAAGCACCACTCTCCTCGGTCGAGCAATTCTGAGCGCCCAGCAGAATGCCGCTGCCATTGAGCAGACGGGCGACTTCGGCCAGGTACGGATACGGAGGGCATACCAGGATATCGCTGCCGCCACGTACATCGTAGCCGTCCAGCATTCCTCTGATCAGCCGGGAATTAGCATCCCTGCTGCCATGCATCTTCCAGTTGCCTGCAATTAGCGGCGTTCTCATAGGCACCTAAGACTTTGAAATTCAGAAATAAAAAAGAGCACTCCAAATGACACGGAAATAGTCCGTATACCGGAGGCCCTGACAAATCGCGCGCAAGCTTACCGGGCTGACCGACTTAAATCAATGATAGGTCTCGCGTCCCCGCGCCTAGGCCGGACTCCGCACCGCAACCTCCACGGCGTGCGCGAGGTCGGCGGCTGTTTTCTCCACCAACCCCAGCTCGTCGCCCTCGACCATGACCCGGATGACCGGCTCGGTCCCCGAGGCGCGCAGCACCACCCGCCCCCTGACACCGAGCTCGCTTTCCGCCTGCGCCTGTGCCGCCTGGATGCCACTGTGCGTCTGCAGATCGACCCGGGCTGCGGCCCGCACATTGATCAGTTGCTGTGGAAACAGCCTCATACCGCGACCCAGCTCGCTCAAGGGCTTTCCTGCGCGTTTCACGATAGCGAGGACCTGTAACGCGGTAACCAGGCCATCACCGGTGGTGGTCCGGTCCAGACAGATCATGTGCCCGGAGGTCTCGCCACCAAGAATGCCGCCGGACTGCCTGAGTTTTTCCAGGACATAGCGATCTCCGACCTTCGCGCGCACGAATTCGATGCCGCGGTCGAGAAGCGCCCGCTCCAGCCCGAGGTTGCTCATGACGGTACCCACGACCGGGCCGCGCAACTCGCCCGCAGCCTGTTTTTCAGTTGCCAGCAAAAACAGGAGCTGGTCGCCGTCAAGCAGCGTGCCCTGCTCGTCCACCATCAGGAGGCGGTCGCCATCGCCGTCGAGCGCGATACCGAGATCGGCGCCAACACCCTTGACCGTGGTTTGCAGAAACTCCGGGGCCGTGGAACCGCAGCCATCGTTGATATTGCGGCCATTCGGTGAACAGCCAATCGGCACGATTTCCGCACCCAGCTCGGCAAGACAACGTGGACCGACCTTGTATCCGGCCCCGTGCGAGGTATCAATGACGATTTTCATTCCGGTCAGATCCAGATCCGCCGGAAATGTCGAACGCAGAAACTCCTGGTACTTGATCCGTGCAGTGTCAACGCGCTTTGCTCGTCCGAGACGAATGGAGTCGCGAGTCAGCACCGGTCCGTCCACGAGCGCCTCGATCTGCAGCTCGATTTCGTCCGAGAGCTTGGCGCCGTTCGAATCGAAGAATTTGATGCCGTTGTCGAAATACGGATTGTGCGAGGCGCTGATTACAACACCGAGGTTGGCGTCGAAACTGTTCGTAATGTAGGCGATGCCCGGCGTCGGCAGCGGCCCCAGCATGTAAACGTCAAAACCCGCCGCAACGAATCCTGCCTCCAGGGCAGATTCAAACATGTACCCGGAAACACGGGTGTCCTTGCCAATAACGACGGAACCGCCATCAGGCGCCATGACCCGCGCCGCAGCGTTGGCGAGGCGCAATGCAAAATCAACGGTCATGGGCTCACGCCCGACCTGCCCGCGAACCCCATCCGTTCCAAAGTATTTCCGACTCATCTTGTAAAGATCCCTCTAAGTCTGGACCGCCCCTAGTGCCGTCACGACCCGCAATGCATCGACCGTCGGCGCGACATCATGGGTGCGTATGATACTCGCACCCTTCAGCAATGAAATCGTGGCCGCGGCAAGGCTTCCGAAAAGCCGCTGGTCCACCGGTCGGTCGAGAATTGCCCCGATCATGCTCTTACGCGATATACCTACCAGAACTGGCAGACCGAATTCCGTGAGTCGGTGCAGATTATTCAGAATCAGCAGGTTGTGCTGCAGCGTCTTGCCGAACCCGAAGCCGGGATCGAGGACCAGCCGTTCCCGCTTCAAACCGGCGCGGATACAGGTTTCAACGCGTTCGGCCAGGAAAGCAACGACCTCGGATACGACATCGGCGTACTCAGGCGACTCCTGCATCGTGCGCGGCTCACCTCGCATATGCATCAGGCAAACCGGCACCTGCAGCGACATTGCGGCTTCCAGCGCGCCCGGTTCGCGCAGTGCCCGCACATCGTTGATAAAACAGGCCCCGGCCGCGACCGCAGCCCGCATGACCTCTGGCTTGCTCGTATCGATCGATACCGGCACGTCGCAGCAGCCACGGATGGCTTCGATTACCGGAACGACGCGGGCTATTTCGCTATCACTGTCCACCGCGGTTGCGCCGGGCCGGGTCGATTCGCCTCCGACGTCGATCAGCGCGGCCCCCTCTTCGACCATCTGCCAGGCCCTGGCTGCCGCTACCGACGGATCCGGGTAGGCGCCGCCATCGGAAAATGAATCCGGCGTGGCATTGAGGATGCCCATCACCACAGGCCGAGACAGGTCCAGACGCCTGCCACCACAGTCGAGTTGCATATCCAGTGCCTGAAACGAAAGGACCGGCAGTGGAAACCACTACCGGTCGGTTAAGTCGAACTTGCTTGCCGGACTAGTGTTGGCTCGCGGGGCCGCCAATCTGGCCCTCGCCGCCTTTCGCTTCGTCCGGCTCCATACCCGACGGCGCAGCGGGCGGCGTCGGCGTGTCAGTCCAGTCCGGCGGCGGACGCGGATCCCGCCCGGCCATAATGTCGGCAATCTGCTCTTCCGATATCGTCTCGTATTTGATCAGCGCATCCGCCATCGCATGCAGCCTGTCCATATGCTCGGTCAGTATCCCCTCCGCCCGCTCGTAATTACGGTCGATAATCGAGCGTACTTCCTCGTCGATCACGTGCGCGGTAACGTCCGAGACCTGTTTGTGCTGGGTTACGGACCGCCCGAGGAAAACCTCGCCGTCCTCCTCGGTGTAGGTCAAGGGGCCGAGCCGCTCCGAAAAACCCCACTTCGTAACCATATTGCGGGAGATTTCCGTGGCGCGCTCGATATCGTTGGAGGCGCCTGTCGTCACGCAGTCCGGCCCGAAAATCAGCTTCTCTGCAATACGCCCGCCAAACAGGCTCGAAATCTGGCTCTCGAGCCGGCGCATGCTATGACTGTAGCGGTCTTCCTCGGGCAGGAACATTGTCACGCCGAGCGCGCGACCACGCGGAATGATTGTGACCTTGTAGACGGGATCGTGATCGGGAACGCTCAGTCCGACGATCGCATGGCCGGCCTCATGATAAGCGGTGAGTTTGCGCTCATCTTCGCTCATGACCATGGAGCGCCGTTCAGCGCCCATCATAATCTTGTCCTTGGCCTTCTCGAATTCTTCCATGGTCACAGTGCGCCGGTTCGCGCGCGCAGCGAAAAGCGCCGCCTCGTTGACCAGGTTCGCCAGGTCAGCGCCGGAGAAACCGGGCGTGCCGCGGGCGATCACCATCGGACGCACGTCCTCCGCGATCGGAATCTTGCGCATGTGAACTTTAAGAATCTGCTCGCGACCACGCACGTCAGGCAAGGGAACGACCACCTGGCGATCGAATCGCCCGGGACGGAGCAGCGCGGGATCGAGCACATCGGGCCGGTTGGTTGCGGCGATGACGATGACCCCCTCATTCCCCTCGAACCCGTCCATTTCGACCAACAGCTGGTTCAGCGTCTGCTCGCGCTCATCGTGGCCACCACCAAGCCCTGCGCCGCGATGACGACCGACCGCATCGATCTCGTCAATGAAAATAATGCAGGGAGCATGCTTTTTGGCCTGCTCGAACATGTCGCGAACACGCGATGCGCCAACGCCGACGAACATCTCGACAAAGTCCGAACCCGAAATGGTGAAAAACGGCACTTTCGCTTCGCCGGCGATGGCACGCGCCAGCAGGGTCTTACCGGTACCCGGCGAGCCGACCATCAGCACGCCCTTGGGGATCTTGCCGCCAAGGCGCTGGAATTTCGCCGGGTCCTTGAGGAACTCGACGATTTCGACGACCTCTTCCTTGGCCTCTTCAACTCCGGCCACGTCGGCAAAGGTCACGTTCACCTGGTCCTCGCCGAGAAGGCGGGCCCGGCTCTTGCCAAACGCCATCGCCCCGCGACCACCGCCACCGCCCTGCATCTGGCGCATGAAATACACCCACACGGCGATCAGCAACAGGATCGGGAAAGACGAGATGAACAACTGCATCAGGAAACTCTGGCGTTCCGGAGGCGCCGCCTCCGTCATGACATTGTTTTCCTGCAACACGCCAATAAGGGCGGTGTTGTCGGTCTCGGGGTTGTAGGTCATAAATTCGCCGGATCCGACCCGCTGACCGATAATCTTGTCGCCCTTGAATGTCACGGCATTGACGTTGCCGTCTTTGACATCGCGGAGAAATTCCGAATATGCGATCGTGGCCACCTGTCCGGTGCCGGTATTAAAACTGTTGAATACCGAGATCAGCACGACTGCGATCACAATCCAGAGCAGGATATTTTTAGAAAGATCGTTCAAGTTCCATCCTCAGTCATCGGACCTGGCACATCCCGCGCCACGGGGCTTCTCAGCGCCCTGATCCGGTTTTCCGACCCTACACCATACGTAGTTGCCGCGCCAGCAAGTAGACCTCACGGCTGGCGCTGCGCGATGCGGGGGGCTTGCACACTTTTACCTTCGAAAAATTCTTCCTCAATTCCAGCAAAAACGGATCAAAACCCTCGCCCTGAAACAGTTTGACCAGAAAAGCGCCATTCGGTGCCAGCCAGTCGACGGCGAACGCCAGCGCAAGTTCCGCCAGGTAAACCGATGCCGGCTGATCTACGGCCGACACCCCACTAAGATTGGGGGCCATATCCGATATAACAAGATCGAATTTCCGATTTTCCAGTGTCGCTTCGAGCTCGTTGAGGACGGGTTCGTCACGAAAGTCTCCTTGGATGAACAAAACCTCGTTGATTTCTTTCATCGGCAGAATATCGAGCGCCACCACCCTGCCCTTGCCGCGCAACCGTCGCACCACGTATTGCGACCAACCGCCCGGCGCCGCTCCCAGGTCGACCACGGACATCCCCGGCCGCAGCAACTTCTCGCTCTGATCGATCTCGGCAAGTTTGAACGCCGCGCGGGAGCGCCAGCCCTGCTGCTCGGCCAATTTGACATAAGGGTCGTTGAGATGGCGCTCCATCCAGCCACTGCGTCGCCGTTTCGACATCATCTTCCCTCCGCTGGCTGTGGGGCTATAATCGCCGCATGACCCTGACCGACCAGCAAAAACGCAAGTTGCGCGGCTATGCGCATGGCATCAAACCGGTGCTGTGGCTCGGCGCCGAGGGCGCAAGCCAGGCCGTCCTTGCCGAACTCGAAACCGCCCTCGACCACCACGAACTGATCAAAGTAAAACTCCGCGTTGGTGACCGCCACGCCCGCGACGCCGCCATTGCCACGCTGTGCGAGGCCAGCTCGGCCGAGCTGATCCAGCGTATTGGCAATGTCGCTGTGCTGTTTCGGCGGAACGCGGAGAACCCGCGGGTCAACGTTTAGGCTCGCCGGACCACACCGCAGCAAACAGCAGCGCAACACCGCCGCCGGCGACAACGAAGTACATCAGGCTCGCGACACCGTGCAGAAGCGCGAAACTGGCCAGCGCATCGTCCCCGCCAGCGCGCGCGGCAGCCATCAGCGGGCGCAGCCACCATTCCCCGGCCACCGCCAGCAACCACATCGTTGCAACGACCAGTTTTGGCCACAGCGGCAGCGCCGGGTAGCAACGCCGCCACAGCAATAGCAGCAGCGGAGCGCTGATCAGGGTCACAAGCGCCTCAATCGTGAAAAGCCGCCCCGCCACGAGGCCCGCCAACGCGGTATCCGGCAGCACTGCGAACAATACCGGCGCCACGATAAGCCCAATGGTCCAGAGGCTGCCAATCCAGAAGATCAGCACGGCGCGACCGGCAATGTTCAGAAACTTATCCATAGGTAGTGGCAGAGAAGAAGCCGGCCAGGCTGCCCGCAGCTGCGCTCAGATGTACTGAACCTTTACGATCTCGTAAGTGCGAATGCCGCCCGGTGCCTGCACGTCGACGACATCGTCCACCTGTTTGCCGATGAGCGCCCGGGCGATGGGTGAAGCAATGGAAATAAGACCCTGCTTGATGTCCGCCTCGTCTTCGCCAACTATCTGATAGGTAATCTGTGAGCCGTCGTTGTCGTCGAGGAGATCGACGGTTGCACCGAAAACCACTCGACCGCTGGCGTCCACTCGCGTTACGTCAATAATCTCGGCCAGCGACAGCTTGCCCTCGATCTCCTTGATCCGGCCCTCGATAAACCCCTGCTGCTCTTTGGCGGCGTGGTACTCGGCGTTTTCCTTCAAATCGCCATGGGCGCGCGCTTCGGCGATCGCCTTGATGACAGCCGGCCGGTCAACGCTTTTCAGCCGCTTGAGTTCGTCTCGTAATTTTTCCGCGCCTCGCGCGGTCAGCGGGACTCTGTTCATACGCTCATCTCCCGATGCAGATCCTGCAATCGATTCACTTCGACGTCGTCGATATGGTCAAGTGCGTCGCAGGTAGCTTTGGCCGCTGCGATCGTCGTGTAATACGTAACTTTATCGTGCACAGCCTCGGCCCGGATCGACTGCGATTCCACAATCGCCTGTTTACCTTCCGTGGTGTTCACAATCAGGCTCACTTCGCCGTTTTTGATCATGTCCACGATATGCGGCCGCCCTTCGCGCACCTTATTGACCCGGCGGCAACGCACGCCGGCCTCCTCCAGCGCGTCGGCGGTACCGTGGGTTGCGACAATTTCAAAGCCCCGCCCCTCAAGGCTGCGCGCCAGCTCGATGGCAGCCGGCTTGTCACGATCCCTGACCGACAGCAGCGCGGTACCGGATAGCGGCAAAACTACTCCTGACGCAAGCTGTGCTTTCGCATAGGCCTCGCCGAAAGTGCGCCCTGTGCCCATAACCTCGCCGGTCGATTTCATTTCCGGTCCGAGAATCGGATCGGCGTCGGGGAATTTCGCAAATGGAAACACCGACTCCTTGACCGCAAAGTAAGGCGGCGCACTCGGACTCTTGACCCCTTGCTTGCGCAACGTTTCACCGGCCATGACCCGCGCGGCAATCTTGGCCAACGGCATGCCCACCGCTTTGGACACAAACGGAACGGTCCGCGATGCCCGCGGGTTTACCTCGAGCAGGTAGACGACTCCGTTTTGAATCGCAAACTGGGTGTTCATCAGGCCGCGGACATCGAGGCCGCGCGCTAGCAGCCGGACCTGCTCCGCCAATTCGTCCTGGGTGGCCGCCGAAAGCGTGTTCGGCGGCAGGCTGCAACCGGAGTCACCCGAGTGCACCCCGGCCTGTTCGATGTGCTCCATGATTCCGCCGATGAGTACGTCCTTGCCATCGCAAATGGCATCGACATCCACCTCGACGGCCTGATCGAGAAAGCGGTCCAGCAGCACCGGGCTGTCGTTGGAGACGCTGACCGCATCGCGCATGTAGATGCGCAGATCGTCCTCACCAAACACGACCTCCATCGCCCGTCCACCGAGCACATAGGATGGACGAACCACCAGCGGAAACCCGACTTCCTGCGCCATTGCAACCGCTTCTTCGGTGGTCCGCGCAGTGCGGTTTGGCGGCTGCTTGAGCTCCAGTGAGTCCACGAGCTTCTGGAAGCGCTCACGGTCTTCCGCCAGATCAATACAGTCCGGAGTGGTACCGATAATCGGTGCGCCGGCTTTCTCGAGGTCGGCAGCGAGTTTCAGCGGGGTCTGACCGCCAAACTGAACGATGACCCCCTGCGGTTTTTCAAGATCGACGATCTCCAGCACATCCTCGAGCGTCAGCGGTTCGAAGTACAGCCTGTCCGAAGTATCGTAGTCGGTGGACACGGTCTCCGGATTGCAGTTGACCATGATGGTCTCGAAACCGTCCTCGCGCAGCGCCAACGCGGCATGAACGCAGCAATAATCGAATTCGATGCCCTGACCGATACGGTTCGGGCCGCCGCCAAGGATCACGATTTTGCGCTTGTCACTTGGCGCCGCTTCGCATTCATCGTCATAGGTTGAGTACATATATGCCGTTGCGGTGGCAAACTCGCCCGCGCAGGTATCGACACGTTTGAAAACCGGTCTGAGTCCAAGATCATGGCGTAACGCCCGGACCTCGTCCTCGCCGGTTTGCAGCAGGGTCGCGATCCGGCTGTCAGAAAATCCTTTCCGCTTGAGTCGCCGCAGCCAGGGCCGATCGACATCCGCGAGAGCGGCGCTCGCGAGCCCCCGCTCCTCCGCCACCAGATCCTCTATCTGATGCAGAAACCACCCGTCGATATTGGTCATGCTGGCAACGTCATCCAGACCGTAGCCGTGACGAAACGCATCGGCTACATAGAAAATACGATTGCCGCCCGGGGCACGCAGTTCGTGCTCCAGCACATTGCGATCGTCATCTCCGGTCAGTCCGTCAATATGCGGTGACAACCCGTCGGCGCCGATTTCGAGACCACGCAATGCCTTTTGCAATGACTCCTGGAACGTGCGCCCGATTGCCATCACCTCCCCTACGCTCTTCATCTGCGTGGTGAGCCGGGTGTTGGCATTGGCGAATTTCTCAAAGGTAAACCGTGGCACCTTGGTTACCACGTAGTCGATGCTCGGCTCGAACGACGCCGGTGTGGCGCCGCCGGTAATCTCGTTTTTCAGTTCGTCGAGGGTGTAGCCGACCGCGAGCTTGGCCGCGACTTTGGCGATCGGGAAGCCGGTTGCCTTCGAGGCCAGCGCCGACGACCGCGAAACGCGCGGGTTCATTTCAATAACGATCAACTCGCCGTCCGCCGGGTTAACGGCAAACTGCACGTTGGAGCCACCGGTATCGACACCGATCTTGCGCAATACCGCGATCGATGCATTGCGCATCAGCTGGTATTCCTTGTCGGTCAGCGTCTGTGCCGGGGCAACCGTGATCGAATCGCCGGTATGCACACCCATCGGATCGAAGTTCTCGATCGAGCAGATAATGATGCAGTTGTCCTTGCTGTCGCGGACCACCTCCATCTCGAACTCTTTCCAGCCGAGCACCGAAGTCTCGAGCAAAACCTCGGTCGTCGGCGAGAGGTCCAGGCCGTTTGCAACGATTGTCTCGAACTCTTCGCGGTTGTAGGCGATTCCGCCGCCACTGCCACCCATGGTGAACGACGGCCGGATAATAGTCGGAAAACCAATTTCGGCCTGGATAGCCAGCGCATCTTCCATACTGTGGGCCACTGCGGCCTTCGGTACCGACAGGCCAATCTCCTGCATCGCGTTGCGAAACAGCTCGCGGTCCTCGGCCATGTCAATCGCTTCGCGCGACGCGCCGATCAGTTCAACACCGTGTTGTGCCAGCACCCCCTCGCGACTCAAATCAAGCGCACAGTTGAGTGCGGTCTGACCGCCCATCGTGGGCAACAGCGCGTCGGGTTTCTCTTTCTCGATGATCCGCGCGACCGTGCGCCAGTGGATCGGCTCAATGTAAATCGAGTCCGCAGTTTCCGGGTCGGTCATGATGGTGGCGGGGTTGGAGTTGACGAGAATGACCCGGAAACCCTCCTCGCGCAGTGCCTTGCACGCCTGGGCACCGGAATAATCGAACTCACACGCCTGACCAATGACGATCGGCCCGGCGCCGATGATGAGAATGCTCTGCAAATCCTGGCGCTTAGGCATCAGAAGCTCCGCCTGCGGCGGTCGAGTTTGAATAATTCACTTTATTTTTCTGCCGTAAGCTATTGAATGATTTAATCTATCCGGTACTGCTACGTTGCTCGCTCGGCGACGAAAATCCGGCCCGCGCCTTCAGCATCTGTTTCAGAAAGCGCTCGAATAATGCCGTCAGATCGTGTGGCCCCGGACTTGCCTCGGGATGACCCTGGAAGCCGAAAGCCATGCAATCGGTGCGCTCTATGCCCTGCAGCGAGCCATCGAACAGCGAGCGGTGCGTGGCAACGAGGTTGTCTGGCAGGCTCGCCTCGTCTACCGCGAAACCGTGATTCTGGCTGGTAATCATCACTCGCCCGTCGGCCAGTTCCTGCACCGGATGGTTGGCGCCATGATGACCGAACTTCATTTTGACCGTGCGGGCGCTGCTTGCGAGTGCCAGGAGCTGATGACCGAGACAAATACCGAAGATCGGTATGCGCTCCCGCAGCAATCGCGAGATTGTGGCAATCGCATAATCACAGGGCTCCGGATCACCCGGCCCGTTGGACAGAAACACGCCATCCGGAACCAGGCGCAATATGTCCTCGGCGGTGGTCGTTGCCGGGACCACGGTCATACGGCAACCGTAATCTGAGAGAATTCGCAGGATATTGCGCTTGATACCGAAGTCCATTGCGACAACATGCAAGCGCTGGGTCTTACCCGGAGTGCGCTCGACTCGCGGCCATAACGTGCCGTCATTCCACTGATATGGCTCACGCGTGCTGACGACCCTGGCGAGATCCATCCCTTGAAGACCCGGGAACTCCCGGGCCCGGGCCAATGCCTTGCCGGAATCGCTGGTGCCCGCGTGGATGCAGCCGCTCTGGGCGCCCTTGTCACGCAGGATTCGGGTCAGCCTGCGGGTATCGAGATCGGCAATCGCGACGACACCGCTGCTGTGCAGAAAAGCCTCGAGAGAATATTCAGCGCGCCAGTTGTTGTAAGCGATCGGCAAGTCGCGAATTACAAGACCGGCGGCATGGACCCCTGCCGATTCCATGTCCTCGCTGTTGGTGCCTGTATTGCCTATGTGGGGATAGGTGAGCGTGACGATCTGGCGGCAATAGGACGGGTCGGTGAGGATCTCCTGGTAACCGGTCATCGCGGTGTTGAACACCACCTCGCCGTCGGAGATACCCTCAATGCCGATCGATACCCCGTCGAACACGGTACCGTCCGCAAGGGCCAGAACGGCTGGCGTCGTCATGATCCGATCTCCTTCAGTTGCGGCAACACCTGCTCCGGTGCGAGGGCCCGCTCAACCCGCCCGCTGCGCGGGAATCACGAGGCCGAGTGATATCGCCAGACGGCATCAGCCGGACCCGGTATGTTCGCTGTCAAGAGCCTGGTGGGGAGAGCCCTGGCGCCATGCGACCTGCGCTTCCACCGAGTCGGACCCCGGCCAACCCGGCACGCCGCGAATTGTATCGGAGCGCGGCTTCGGCTGTCCATGTGAGCCTACAGGTCGAGGGCGTCGCTCATCGTATAGCGGCCGGCGCCGCGGGTGGCCAGCCAGCGCGCGGCATGAATCGCCCCGCCAGCAAATATCGAGCGGTCGCTGACCCGGTGCGTGAGTTCCACCCGCTCGCCGCTGCCGGCGAAGATCACGGTGTGTTCGCCGGCGATGTCACCGCCACGGATCGACGCATAACCAATCTCACCTTTTTTGCGCAACCCATTGCCACCCGCGGGACGCACGGACGGGGTTTGCGCGGGTTCCCGCCCCCGCGCCGCGGCCACCGCGCGGCCAAGCTGCACCGCCGTGCCCGAGGGAATGTCGCGTTTGCCGCCATGATGGGCTTCAACTATCTCCACATCGAAGCGCTCGCCAAGACTCTTTGCCGCTATTGCAGTCAGTCGCGTCAACACCGCGATACCGATGCTCGTGTTCGCGGCAACCAGGATCGGTATGCGTTGCCTCGCGGCATCGATCGCGGACAGCGCGTCGGTGCCGAGACCGGTCGTGCATACGACAAGCGGCACCGAAAGCCGCGAACAGGCAGCCACGACGGCGCCAGTGGCATCCGGCAGCGTGAAGTCGATCGCCACGTCGGCACCCGCGAGCGCTTGATCAAATGAGCCACTGATCAATGCGCCGTGACTGGTGCCCGCAACCAAATCCGCGACCGCCGAGCCTATCGCCGGGTTGGACGGCGACGCCAGCGCGCCACTGAGCAGGCACTGCTCCGACCCTTCGATAGCGCGGGCAACTGCGCGACCCATTCGGCCGGTAATGCCCAGGACGGCGACTTTCAGCACGGATGCGCTCCCAAGGGACAACGTTCAGGAACTGATATTCTCGAAGAACCGCTTGACCCCGTCCAGCCAGCCACGCTCCTTCGGGCTGTGACTAACCTTGCTGCCACGCAATGACGCTTCGAACTCGCGCAGCATTTCCTTTTGCGCGTTGGTCAGATTGACCGGCGTTTCCACCACCATGCGGCAGAAAAGGTCGCCGGTACCGCCGCCGCGCACGGGTTTGACCCCCTTTCCGCGCAACCGAAAAATCCGCCCCGACTGACTCTCCGAGGGAATTTTCACCGAGACCTCGCCATTCAGCGTCGGGACATCGACCTCGCCGCCGAGCGCCGCGGTCGTAAAGCTGACCGGAATTTCGCAGGACAAGTCGCGACCGGCCCGTTCGAAAATCGGATGCGGCTCAACCGCGATCTCGACAAACAGGTCTCCGCCGGGACCTCCGCTCTGACCCGCTTCGCCTTCACCCGCCAGCCTGATGCGGTCGCCATTGTCGACCCCGGCAGGGACTTTTACCGCCAGCGTCTTTACAGTCCGTTGACGCCCCTGGCCATGACAGTCGCCACAGGGATCCTCGATGGTCTTGCCGCTGCCGCGGCAGGCCGGGCAGGTCTGCTGGATCGAAAAGAAGCCCTGCTGCATTCTTACCTGGCCGCGGCCCTGGCAGGTCTCGCAGGTAACCGGCGCCGAGCCCGGGGCGGCGCCATTGCCATCGCAGGTATCGCAGCTTTTCAGCGTCGGTATATCGATCGAAACGTCATCGCCGAAAACCGCCTGTTCCAGCGTCAACTCCAGCGAGTAGCGAAGGTCCGCACCACGGTAGGCACCGCCACGGCCACGCCGGCCGCCGCCGAAAATATCGCCAAAAACATCGCCGAAAATATCGCCGAATACATCCCCCGCGCCAAATCCGCCGCCGCCCCCGGCACTCGGGTCGACCCCGGCATGGCCGAACTGATCGTAAGCCGCGCGCTTCTGCCCGTTACTGAGAATCTCGTAGGCTTCCTTCGCCTCTTTGAACTGATCCTCAGACTGCTTATCGTCCGGGTTGCGATCCGGGTGATGCTTCATCGCCAGACGCCGGTAGGCTTTTTTTATCTCTGCATCAGAGGCACCGCGCGCTACGCCCAGCACCTCATAGTAGTCGCGTTTGGCCATGCCGACTGATCCTTAACATCTGAACTCGAATACGGAAACGGCTGCCGGACCAATGCCCGGCAGCCGCCCGGTCAAAAACGCGCTGACGATCACGCGTCCTTGGCCTTGTCTTCCTTCACTTCCTCGAACTCGGCGTCGACGACGTCGTCGCCTGCCGCCGAACCCTGCGCACCAGCAGCGGCCTCTTCCGAACCGGCCTGTTGCGCCTGTTCCTCGTAGACACGCTGGGCGAGACTCGCGGAGGCCTCTGCCAGCGCCTTCGACTTCGCCTCGATCTCATCCTTGTCTTCGGCCTTCAGCGCTTCTTTCAGCGCCTCGACTGCGGACTCGATACTCTTGCGCTCATCGTCCTGAACCTTGTCGCCGAGATCGGCAAGCGATTTCTCGCTTGCATGTACCAGTGCATCGGCCTGGTTGCGGGCTTCGACGGTCTCGCGGAACTTGCGATCTTCTTCCTCGTGCGCCTCGGCATCCTGGACCATGCGGTCGATCTCATCGTCCGACAAACCGCTGGAGGCCTTGATCACGATATTCTGTTCCTTGCCGGTCGCCTTGTCCTTGGCCGACACGTTCAGGATACCGTTGGCATCGATGTCGAAAGTCACCTCGACCTGCGGCATACCACGCGGTGCCGGCGGAATGTCGGTCAGGTCGAACCGGCCGAGCGACTTGTTATCCAGCGCCCGCTCGCGCTCACCCTGGAGCACGTGAATCGTCACCGCGGTCTGGTTATCGTCGGCGGTCGAGAACACCTGGTTGGCCTTGGTCGGGATCGTCGTGTTCTTCTCGATCAGCTTGGTCATCACCCCGCCGAGAGTTTCGATACCCAGCGACAGCGGCGTCACGTCGAGAAGAAGCACGTCCTTGACGTCTCCTGCCAGCACCCCGGCCTGGATAGCGGCACCCACTGCGACCGCCTCGTCCGGGTTAACGTCCTTGCGCGGCTCCTGGCCAAAGAAATCCTTCACCGCCTCCTGAACCTTGGGCATGCGGGTCTGGCCACCCACCAGGATGACATCATCGATGTCGCTGACCTTGAGCGAGGCATCCTTCAGCGCAACCTTGCACGGGTCGATCGTGCGCGAAATCAGGTCGTCGACGAGCGACTCGAGCTTGGCCCGTGTGAGCTTGATGTTCAGGTGCTTGGGACCGCTCGCATCCGCAGTGATGTAGGGCAGATTGACTTCGGTCTGCTGTGACGCGGACAACTCGATCTTGGCCTTTTCCGCAGCCTCTTTAAGGCGCTGCATCGCCAGCGGATCCTTGCGAATATCAATCCCGCTTTCCTTGTTGAATTCGGCAGCCAGGTAATCGATGATCCGCTTGTCGAAGTCTTCACCACCGAGGAACGTGTCACCGTTGGTTGCGAGCACCTCGAACTGATGTTCGCCGTCGACCTCCGCGATTTCGATAATCGAAATATCGAAAGTACCGCCACCAAGATCATAGACGGCAATCTTGCGGTCACCGCGCTGCTTGTCGAGCCCATAGGCCAGCGCCGCGGCGGTCGGCTCATTGATGATGCGCTTGACTTCCAGACCCGCGATCCGGCCGGCGTCCTTGGTCGCCTGGCGCTGCGAGTCGTTGAAATACGCAGGCACGGTGATTACCGCTTCCTTGATTTCCTCGCCAAGATAATCCTCGGCAGTTTTCTTCATTTTCATCAGCACCCGCGCGGAGACCTCCGGCGGTGCCATTTTCTTGCCATTCGCGGCGACCCACGCATCACCGTTGTCGGCCTTGACGATATCGTACGGCACCATTTCGATGTCTTTTTGCACCACATCGTCATCGAAACGACGCCCGATCAGCCGCTTTACCGCGAACACGGTGTTGGTCGGATTGGTAACTGCCTGGCGCTTCGCCGCCTGGCCGACAAGGACTTCATCGTCCTTGGTGAATGCGACGATCGACGGAGTCGTGCGATCGCCTTCGCTGTTCTCGACCACCTTCGGCTTGTCACCATCGATGATGGCAACGCATGAATTGGTGGTACCGAGGTCAATGCCTATGATTTTGCCCATAGTCGTGTGATCTCCAAAAAGGGTTCAAAATTACTCAATGCGGAGTAGATGTGGTCAGCTGACGCGGTTTCAAGCTTTCGCAACGAAACTGTCCGGTCAGCGGATTATTCGCCCTTCGCAACCAGTACCCGGGCCGGACGCAACAGGCGGTCATGCAACAGATAACCCTTCTGCACGACCTCGACGACGCTGTCGGGCGCGGCCTCGGCGGTTGCGACGACGGCCATCGCTTCATGGAGCTGCGGATCAAAGGGCTCGCCGCGCGGATCGACCACACTGATGTTGAACTTCTGCAGCATGTCCAGCGCCAGTTTGAGGGTTGCGCGATTGCCTTCGGTCAGCGACTCCACACCGGCCTGCTCGGCCGCTATCAGCCCCATTTCGACACTGTCGACAACCGCAAGGAGTTCTTTCGCAAAAGCCTCCAGCCCATACAGCCTCGCACGCTCCACCTCGCGCGCGTTGCGTTTACGCAGGTTGTCGAGTTCGGCGGCAAGGCGCAGATACTGGTCCCGGTTCTCTTCGGCACGTGCCTCGGCCCTTACCAGGTCTTCGCGAACCTGCGCAAAATCGGTGTGATCCTCGAGACCCGTACCGGCGTTCGGCGTTTCGGGCCCGTGATCGTCGATCTCGGCACCCTCACCCGCAGTCATGTCCGGCCTTTTAGCGGTCTGGTCTTCGCTCATCGGTTCTGTCTCCGGCAACAAAGCTGGCCCGCCGCGGCGAACGCGGTGGGTATTGGGGATTTCTGTCGGGACTATGGGGTCTGGCTGCGGGTTTTCAAGGCCGAGCTGAGCAGCCGCGAGGTGATGTCCACGACCGGAATCACCCGGTCATAAGGCATCCGGGTGGGCCCGATTACGCCCAGCACTCCCACTACCTCGTCATCGCGGGTATAGGGCGCCGCGACGACACTGCATTCGCCGAGCACGTCATAGCCTGATTCGTCACCGATGAATATCTGCACACCGTTGGCAGAAACGGTCCGGTCGAGCAGGCGCAAAAGCTCGCGTTTCTCACTAAACACCTGGAACAGCTGGCGCAGCTTGTCGACATCAGACAACTCCTGCAGCCCCATCAGGTTCGTCTCCCCGGCCAGCACATATTCGAGTTCCGCGCCGTGCTCGTCTTCGAGGGTCCGCTGCGCCATCGCGATGGCATCGAGCATGAGCCGGTTCATATCCTCGCGGGTCTGCCGCAGTTCTTCCAGCAACAGGCGGCGGACTTCGTCGAGTTCGCGGCCCGCGAACTTCTCGTTGAGATAGTTGCCGGCCCGGACCAGCTCATTGGCGTCATAGTCGCGGTCCATCTGCAGGACACGATTTTGCACTTCGTGGCTGTTGACCACCATGATGGCAAGAATGCGCCGCTCCGACAGCGGCAGGAATTCCAGCTGGCGCAATGTACAGTGGCCGGCTTTTGGCAGCGTTACCAGCCCGGCCAGCCGGGTCAGCGTCGATAAAAGGTTGGAGGTCGTCGCCGCCAGCGACTGCGAGTTGCTCGCCTCATTGTCTATCTGGGCACGCAGTTCCTGACGCTCTGCCCGACCGACAGGCTGGACCCTGAGAAGGGTGTCGACAAAAAACCGGAACCCCTTGGCGGTCGGGACCCTGCCGGCCGACGTATGCGGCGAAACAAGGAAGCCGATTTCCTCGAGATCGGACATTACGTTGCGAATAGTCGCCGAACTGAGCTCGAGCCCGGACTCGCGGGAAAGGGTTCGCGAACCAACCGGTTGGCCGTCGCGGATATAACGCTCGACCAGCACACGAAGCAGGTGCTGGGCACGTTCGTTGGAGGTAATGTCCTCTTTGCTAGTCGTCATGGAGCAAATGTCAGCATCGACGAGGCCGGCGCGGTGACGGGAAACGGCTCAGAGCATTGCAAGCACTGCCAACCGCTGTCAAGCGCTCCCGCCACGGTTTGGCCAGGTCATTCCGGCAATGCTCCGCGCGGCGGGTGGATTGGGCGCTAGCAGTGGCCCAGATCGCATGCTACAAAGGGCGCATATCGGCTCGGGTGGATCATGGCGCAGACATTCAATCGGATCGCGGTCGTCGGCAAATTCACTGACCCCCGGGTCAGTGACTGCCTGACGCTGTTGTTGCCGTTTCTGGGGCAGCGTAACGTTGACATTCTGCTGCCGCCCGGCTCCGCTATCGACCCTGGTGACGTGGCGGTGGAGTTTCTCGACGATGAGGCGTTGTTCGCGAGCGCAGATCTGATCATGGCGGTTGGCGGCGATGGCACGATGCTGGACGCCACCCGGCGGGCCGCGGGACACGGTCGGCCGCTGCTCGGCATCAACCGTGGCCGTCTTGGATTCCTTGCAGACATCTCGCCCGACGACATGCTGGAACGGCTCGATGAAATTCTCGGCGGACGCTACCAGCGGGAAGACAGGATCATGCTCCATGCATGCAAGCACGGTGCGGACGGTGCGGCCGAGAACGGCCTCGCGCTCAATGACATTGCGCTGCAGCGCTGGGATACCGGGCGCATGCTCGATTTCGAGACCCTGATCGACGGCCGCTTTGTCAACACGCATGGCGGCGACGGGCTCGTGGTCGCAACCCCGACGGGATCGACCGCATACGCCCTGTCGTGCGGTGGCCCGATAATACAACCGGATGTCGACGCAGTGGTTCTGGCGCCGATCTGCCCGCACACACTGAGCGATCGTCCGCTGGTGGTCGGCGTCAACGTGGAAATTTCCGTGCGAGTGCTTCCCCGGCCCGATACCCGCGCCCAGGTCGGGTGCGACGGCCAGTTGCTGTGCGAGCTTGTGCCGGGAGAGGAGCTTCGCATCCGTGTCGCGGAGCAACGGGTCACCCTCATCCATCCACACGGATACGACTATTACCGGATATTGCGTTCCAAACTCCACTGGGGACGCGGCAGCTTCGATCGTGGCGGCCAGTCCTGAGCGCCGTGGCAATGCTGACGTACCTGCAAATCAGCAATTTCGCAGTCATCCACAAGGTCGGGCTGGAACTCGATGCGGGGCTCGCGGTTCTTACCGGTGAAACCGGTGCCGGCAAATCGATCCTGGTCGATGCGCTCGGGCTGGCGTTGGGCGACCGGGCCGACAGCAGTGTCGTGCGCCAGGGCGCAAAGACGGCTGAAATCGTCGCGGGCTTTGACGTCAGTGGCAACGACAAAGCACGCGAATGGCTCGAGCGGCAGGCAATCGACTGCGAGGAAGAACTCGTGCTCCGTCGCAGCATCAGCGGCGAAGGCCGTTCCCGTGCCTTTGTCAACGACACCAGTGTGTCGTTGCAGAGCCTGCGCAACCTCGCCGAGCACCTGGTGGAAATCCACGGCCAGCACGCGCACCAGACACTCGGTCGCCCGGCCGCGCAACGCGAATTGCTCGACGCGGTCGGCCAACACAGGGTTGACCTCGACCGGACGGCCAAGCGCTACGCCGCATGGCGGGCGGCTACCGACGAACTTGCATCGCTGCAGGCAGCAGCCAACGAACGTGCCGACAAACTCGACCTGCTGCGCTATCAGCACGCCGAGCTCGACGCTTTCGCACCGGAATCCGCGGAGTACGCGAGCCTGACTGATGAGTTCCAGCGGCTCAGGAACGTGGATCGGCTTGGCCACGGCGCGCAGGCCGCACTGGTCGCAATCTACGAAGCCGAACAGGGCGCGGCGCAGAGCCTCGTTGCGAGTGCCAGCAACGACATCAGCGAGCTTGCCGTACTCGATGCAGAGCTTCGCGGCACGGCCACTCTGCTGGAGCAGGCCGAGATCCAGATAAGAGAGGCTGCCGACGAGTTGCGTCAATATCTTGCGACGCTCGAGATCCACCCGCAGCGCCTGAGTCAGGTCGAGGAACGCATCGCCGGGTACCGCGAACTGGCGCGTAAACACCGCTGTGAGGCGGAAAATCTGCATGAGCAGATGGCCCATCTTGGCGCTCAGCTGCAGGGGCTGGAAAATACCGATCAGCGGGTCACGGAGTTACGCGAGCGAACTGCGAAGTTGGAGCAGGACTATCTGAACAGTGCCCGCGCACTCGGCAAGAAACGACGCAAGGTTGCCGCCGCTTTGGACGATGGCGTGAGCGCATGGATGAGCAAGCTGGGCATGGCGGGTGGTCGTCTCGAGGTCCGTGTCGCTGAGCGCGATGATCAACGCTATGGCGAGAGCGGGCTCGACACGGTCGAGTTTCTGGTCAGCACCAACCCCGGCCATCCGCCGCAACCGATTGCGCGCATTGCCTCCGGCGGTGAGTTGTCACGCATCGCCCTCGCCATTCGCGTAGTGGCCGCTCAGGCGACCGTGATTCCGACACTGGTGTTCGACGAGGTCGATACCGGCGTCGGCGGCGGCGTTGCCGAAATTGTCGGCCGTTGCCTGCAACAACTCGGCAGCGAGCGCCAGGTGCTGTGCGTCACCCATCTGCCCCAGGTGGCAAGCCAGGCGGACGCACATTTGCGAGTAAGCAAGGTTACCGACGGCAAGTCTACCCGCACCAGTATTCACAGGCTCGACGAAAATGAAACAGTGGAAGAGCTCGCCCGCATGCTGGGTGGTGTCGAAATTACCGCAACCACGCGGCGCCATGCGCGGGAGATGATGGACAAGGCACGCGCACGCGCCTAGTCAGGTCGATGCGGGCAATCCGTCTTGCGGCAATTGCCGTACAGCGTCAACGAATGATCCGCAATAGCGAAACCCAGCTTGTCGGCGACCGACTCCTGGCGGGTTTCGATGGTCTCATCGAGGAACTCCTCGACCCGACCGCAATCGAGACAGACGATGTGGTCGTGATGCTTGCCTTCGGCCAGCTCGAACACCGAGTGATCGGTTTCGAAAGTTATTTCGATTGACAATGCCCGCCTCCTCGAACTGAGAAAGCACGCGGTACACCGTTGCCAGACCGATATCCTCGCCGGCGCCGAGAAGATTGCGATAAATATCTTCCGCGCTCAGGTGCCGTTTCTTGCTGGTCTCGAGCACTTCCATGATTTTGATGCGCGGCAGCGTGACCTTAAGACCGGCTTTGCGAAGCTCTTTGCTCTCCAAGATAGCGCCTTTACAGTCCGCAGGACTGCCTGAAATATGGATTTCGGTTATAGTCGCGCCTATTATTGCGCAGCGGTCGATAGCGCGCCAGCCGAATATCCCTGAGCTGATCAATGCTAACCATTCAGAAATTCCTGCTACTCGTCACGATAGCCTTGCTGTCCGCAGGCCTTACTACCGGCTGTGTCTACCGGATCAACATTCAGCAGGGAAATCACATCGACCCGAACGCAGTCGAGCAGCTGCAGGAAGGGATGACAAAGTCCCAGGTGCAGTTTCTCCTCGGGACGCCGATGATCGAGGATCCATTCCATACCGACCGCTGGGATTACGTTTTCTATTACAAGCGCGGCCGCGACAAAGACGTCAGCAAGGAACGGCTGATCGTATTTTTCGACGAAGACATCGTCCGCGAAGTCGTGCGTGACGCGCCGTTTGACAGCTGATCGGCGGCAAACGCCTCAGCTATCCCGCCCCATCGTCTTGCCCAGCTTTGCCAACTCACGCCGGACCTCGCGCGGGTCGGCCGTTAACGGTCGGTAAATCTCTACCCGGTCACCGCTTTCCAGCACCCTGTCGAGCTTGCAGAGGCGGCTGAAAATCCCGGTTCGATTCTGCTCGAGATCAATCTCCGGACAATCATCCAGGATGCCCGAGGCACGAATCGCGTCGCCAAGCGTGCTGCCCGCCTCGATGTCAATCGCCACCAGGAATTGCTGGTCAGGGCGCGCATACGCGACTTCGACGCGAATCGTTTCAGTGCCAGACATCGACGGCGGCCGCGAACTCAGATTACGCCGACCGCGCGAAACGCGATCACGACAATCGCAAGCGGTGCCACCACCCGCGACAACAGGCGCCAGCCCTTGTAAAGAAGACCCGATCCCATCGCGAGTTCTTCGCTGCTCGAATTGCGACACATGATCCAGCCGGCAAATACGGTAATCAGCAAGGCACTCGCCGGGAGCAGAATATTGCTGGCAAGAAAATCGATGTTCTGAAACAGGGTGCCGCGGCCGAATCGCAGATCGCTCAGCACATTGAAGGAAAGCACACTGGCCAGGCCCATCAACCAGGTAAGCCCGCCTACCACCACCGCGCCAACCACCCGCGAGCGCTGAAAGCGCTCGACAATCCACGCGACCGCAGGCTCGAGCAGGCCGATTGCCGACGTCCAGGCGGCAAAAGTGAGCAACAGGAAAAATACCGTCCCAAACGCCGCGCCAGCCGGGAGCTGGCCAAACGCGATCGGCAGCGTCTCGAACACCAGGCCCGGGCCTTCCGCCGGGTTAAGTCCGTTGCCGAACACCAACGGGAATACCGCCATGCCAGCGAGCAACGCAATCACGGTATCGGCCAGCACAACCACCAACGACGATGTCGCAATCGAAGTCCCTTCGGGCAGATAAGCGCCGTAGGCCATCACGACGCCCATGCCGATACTGAGGGTAAAGAAACAGTGTCCGAGAGCGATCAGCATCGACTCGCCACTCAGTTCGGAGAAGTCGGGTTTAAACAGATACGCCAGCGTCTCTTCGAACGCGCCGTAGCGTGCACTGTAGATGGCCAGCACCAGCAACATCACGACCAGCAAGGGCATCAAAACACGCACCGCCCGCTCGAGCCCATGCTGAACGCCCGCGGCCACCACGAACACCGTCATGGTCATAAACGCTGCATGCCAGCCAAGCAACTTTTTCCAGTCACTGGTAAATGTGAAAAATTCGACCGCCGCGTTACGCGCATCCGTGCCTGCGAACGATCCGGCTGCGCTCTTTACCGCATACGCCAGCGACCAGCCGGCAACCACACTGTAAAAGGAAAGAATCAACAGGCCTGTGATCACGCCCATTGCACCGACCAGCCGCCAGTGACGGCTGCCGCCCTCCTCCTGGCCGAGGATCGCCATGGTCGCGATCGGGTTGCGCCGGCCCCGCCGGCCGAGCAGGATCTCCGAGACAAGGATCGGCATGCCAACTGCAAACACGCAGCCCAGATAAAGCAGCACGAACGCGCCGCCGCCGTTCTCGCCGGTGATATACGGGAACTTCCAGATGTTGCCGAGCCCGACCGCGGATCCGGTGACGGCCAGAATGAACGCCGCGCGCGAGGACCAGTGTCCGTGCAGGGAACTGCGTCGTTGTCCAAGGCTGCTTGCGTCTGTTGCCATACCGCCGGCCGGGGGGCTGATCAAGGGGCGGGATTGTCGGTCAATTGAGCCAATCAGACAACCTAACGGATTTAGTTTAGGGCATACTTCTGGGCTTGCGCGATCCCACCGCATCGAAACGTATTTTGAGATGACAAAAAAGGCAATTAAAAACAATAGCTCAGCGGCGACTTCTACAATCGCTCTCAACAAGAAAGCGCGCCATGACTTCTTTATCGAGGAACGTATCGAGGCGGGCCTGTCGCTGCAAGGATGGGAAGTGAAAAGCCTGCGCGATGGCCGTGCCCAGCTCAAAGAAAGCTATGTTTTGATCCGAAGCGGCGAGGCATGGCTGCTTGGTTGTCACATCTCGCCGCTGACCTCGGCCTCGACCCACGTCTCCCCGGACCCGACCCGGACACGCAAACTGCTGTTGCACCGGCGCGAGCTCGATCGCCTGATCGGCGCGGTGGAACGGCGCGGTTACACGCTCGTCCCCACCGCGCTGTACTGGAAACGCGGCAAGGCCAAGCTTGAGATCGGGCTTGCCCGCGGCAAGAAGCAGCACGACAAGCGCGCCGCGGACAAAGACCGCGACTGGGAACGGCAGAAGGCGCGTATTCTCAAGCACGGCTAATGGCAGCAGTCGAGCGCAGCCCTTGGTTTTTGCCGCCATCACCCCAATCTTAAGAAATACGCGACAGGCATCCAGCGGCACGGTTTTGCGACCGGGCGCTACACGAGCTGATGCCGGCAGTGATAGACTGCGCGCGTACTGGGGGCGACATGGCTTCGACGTGGGTCACGAAACTCCAGGTGCATGCCGAGGTGCAGGTGCCTCGTTAAACTGTCTGCAAACTCTTAGTTGCCAACGACGACAACTACGCACTCGCTGCTTAAAAACCAGTAAGGTGCCGTCTGACTGAAGCCGTGCTTGTGCGTTCAGCTTTCAGGCGTCGACTCTCACAAGATCGCTGTGAAGCTCTCCCGGGGTGGATCAGTTAAAACTTACCGGGACAGCTGTTTGTCTTTCCTGCCCGTCGGGTAGCAAACAGTTAAATTAAAGACGCGGCTAAGCATGTAGAGCCTGTAGCGGAGGGCTTGCGGACGCGGGTTCGATTCCCGCCGCCTCCACCATTACCGAGTTTTCAAGCCCCTGAAAACTCAAGAAAAAGCGCCCTCAGTGGCGCTTTTTTCTTATCTAAATCAAGCAAATACGTTTAGCAAACAGGTATCTCGCCACATCCCGTTATACCAGGCCTTTGCGCCCTTTCCGGGGGTATGTTTGGGGGTATAAAATACTCCCAGCCAGGAAATACCCCCAGATGCTCACGATCCAGGAAATCAAGAACGCGAAGGCCGGCGACAAGCCCCGGAAACTCTACGACCGCGACGGCCTGTACCTCTTCGTCACCACAGCCGGCGGCAAGCTCTGGCGCGGCAAGTACCGCGTCAAAGGCCGCGAGAAGACCCTCAGCCTCGGACCATTCCCCAAGGTCGGCCTGGCCGAGGCCCGCGAGAAGTGGCAGGACGCGCGGAAGCACGACGACCCCTCCGCGGTCAAACAGGTGGAGAAGCAGGCCTCAGATTCGACGACCCCGACCTTCCTCGCCGTCGCCAAGGAGTGGCACACGCGCCAGACGCCCGGCTGGACCCGCAAGCACGCTTCCCAGGTCTGGCGTTCACTCGAGATCGACATCCTGCCGACGCTGGGCCCGCGTCCCGTCGACGAGATCCAGCCGCGCGAGATCATGTCCCTGATCGAGGGCATCGAGGATCGCGGCGCCGGCGAAATCGCGACGAGGGTGCTGCAACGGGTGCGGGCCGTCTTCTCCCGGGCCGTGGCTCTCGGCTACCGAGACGTCAACCCGGCCGGCGAGCTCCACAATCACCTGAAGCCGCGCAAAAAGGGACAACAGACCGCGCTCGCTGCCGAGGAACTCCCGGCGTTCCTCCACGCACTCGATGCCTATAACGGCGACGCGGCAACGCGCCTGGGTCTGCGCCTGCTAATCCTCACCCTGGCGCGCACCGGCGTCCGCGGGTTCATCATGGGCAATACCGCTGAGACCATTCTTGAGCAGATCGATTGCTCGGTGCTGGCGATCAAGCCGGACGGATTCGTAACGCCGGTCGCGCTTGATGAGTGATGATATGTTGTGAAAGGAGCAGGGTGAAATGAAGCGATTCAAGAACATTCTTTACATGATGGAACGGCAGGCAACTAGCCAGTGTGCCATCGAGCGTGCTGTGGCATTGGCAGAGAATAATCAGGCAAGCGTGACAGTCGCCACAGTTATCGAGCGCGTGCCGGCGGGTATCAAAATCTCTGACGGTGGCACTGACCCGGGCGACGCCCAGGCAAGATTGACAGACACAGAGGCCCAGCGGCTTGACACCTTGATCGAGCCTTACCGCGCGCGGGTAAGGATGAACACCAAGGTGCTTGTGGGTACCTCGTTCCTCGAAATAATCCGTGAGGTGATACGCAGCGAACACGATCTAGTGATCAAGTGTCCTGAATCGCCGAGCTGGCTAGACCGGCTTTTCTCCGGTGACGACATGCATCTGCTGCGCAAATGTCCGTGTCCGGTCTGGCTGGTCAAGCCGGAGACGCAGGAACCTTACCAGCGCATCCTGGCTGCAGTGGATGTCGAGGACGATTATCCGCCCACCGAGCTACAGACTCGCCGGGCACTGAACGGATTGGTCATGGAGCTGGCTGGGTCTCTGGCCGTGTCGGAGTTCGCGGAGTTGCACGTCGTACATGCGTGGGAGGCGTTCGGCGAGGACGCACTGCGCCACAGTGGCTTCATGAGCCGGCCGGAAGCAGAGGTTGACGCCTACGTAGAGCAGGTTCACCGGCGTCACGCCGAGCTCCTGGATGCGCTGTTGCAAGAGTCGGTCGCGAAACTGGGGGGGCAGGACGCCGTGGACTACATCAGACCTCAACTGCACCTATTGAAGGGATCGGCGCGCCGAATGATTCCGGAACTTGCCAAAAGGCTCAAGATCGACTGCATCGTCATGGGGACCGTGGCGCGCACCGGCGTCCCTGGATTCATCATGGGCAATACCGCTGAGACAATGCTGCAGCAGATAGATTGCTCGGTACTCGCGGTCAAGCCGGAGGGATTCTTGACACCGGTGACATTGGATGGTTAAGCCTGTCGCGACCAGGTGCAGAAGCCGCTCGTGACCGAATCGACTGATATAGAGTGGTTCTTTCTAGCGTTAGCGTTGATATGGGTGATACTGGTTGCTGCCCACTATATACGGCATACATCGACTCTCCTGTCGTATCTGTTTCTCCCAGGCTCTGTCATAGCGGGGCTCGCCGCCCTTTGCGTGGGCCCCGATGGGCTCGGAGCGTTGACGAGCTTGGCGTTTGGCCCCGACGCAACCCTGTCTCAAGGGCTAATCCCCGCACAGATTAGGGCTACCTGGCACGCATTGCCCGGGATTCTCATCAATGTCGTCTTTGCTTCGCTGTTTCTTGGCAAGACAATACCTGGTATCCGCGCCATCTGGAGACGCGCGGCTCCGGTAGTCACCTATGGACAGACAATCGCTTGGGGGCAATATGTTGTTGGCTTCCTGCTCGCGATCTTCGTTCTTGGGCCACTCTTCGATATGGATCCCATGGTTGCCGCGCTGATCGAGATTGGGTTCGAAGGAGGGCACGGCACGGCGGCAGGATTGATTCCGGTCTTTGAGGAAATGGGCTTTAACGAAGGCGCCGATCTCGCGCTAGGACTCGCAACTGTCGGCCTTGTCTCGGCAATCATAACCGGCACCATCCTAATCAATTGGGCGGCGCGGACCGAACGGCTCCACGCCCGAGCAACTCCGCTTGATGCCGAAGCGGTTCCGGAGGACATGGCGGCGCTGATGGAAAGCCGGTCCGCCGACGGTCGCCGTTCAGAGGAAGACCATCCGATCGATCCGTTGTCATTCCATCTCGGCGTAATCGGCATCGCTATCTTTGTCGGCTGGTCTTTTCTGCAAATACTGATTGCCGTGGAAAGTATCACGTGGGGGCGGCTCTGGGGTGTGGAATTAATGGAACATGTGCCAGTATTCCCCTTCGCAATGATCGGGGGGGTATTCATACAAATCGTGATATCGCGCTGGTGGGGCCGCCATGTGATCGACCGTCATTTGATAAATCGGATTGCCGGCACAGCGCTTGATATCATCATTGTGGCAGCGCTTGCGACCTTATCCCTCACGGTCATCAACGAAAACTTTCTGCCCTTCTTGCTGCTTGCTATTAGTGGCATTGCTTGGAATGTTCTGGGCTTTTTATTCCTTGCGCCCCGCCTGATTCCCAAGTATTGGTTCGAGAACGGTATCCCCAATTTCGGCCAATCCATGGGGATGACCGTGACGGGTATATTGCTTTTTCGAATGACGGATCCAGACAATCGTTCCGGTGCCTTAGAGAGTTTCGGATACAAGCAATTGTTATTCGAACCGATTGTTGGCGGTGGCCTATTTACAGCAAGCGCCCTACCCCTAATCGCTCAGTTTGGCGCGCCCACGATGCTCATCGTAACCGGGAGCTTGATGTTCGGTTGGATGCTCTTTGGGCTTCTTGTTATCGCCCCTGCCGCAGACCCAGCGCGGCGGTGACCGCCTCCAAAGCAAGCAGGACGTCGATGAGCAGGTTGTGGACGTGGGACAGGAACCGGAAGAACGCACTTCTACGCGGCGGCTCGAACTGGTCATCTCTACCCAGCACCCCTGCGAGCCGATCGAGCACTGGCTCTGTGGTAGGCGCCCGCGTGACCGTACGCGCCGCCAGCGGCATCGTGAATTGCCCGTGGCATGCAGGCGCCGTGCTTGCTTCGGTCAGCTTCAGGGGCGAATTCCGCGTCATCTTCGCGCATTGAGCCGTCTGCGGACGACCTAAAAGCCGACTCGATACGCAAGAATTGAGCGCTGAGCGGTCTATACGAAACCTCTGGGAAGAAAGCTCAGATCTTTCACTTGACCAGGCCCGACCCCGCCCGATCCGGCGGGGTATTGAGTACCCTGTCATTGCAGTCATCGGGAAGACGCATGTCTACAACAGCACCACGCTCATCGCCGCGCCCACGTAGACCACGAGCACGAGGAAGCTCTCGAATCCCATCCGCGCAATGCCGTAACGCTCCCGCCGCAGTAAGCCCAGCAGCAGTATGCCGGTGAGCAAAATGGCGATCGCGCTCCAGACGAGCTGCTGACCCGTGGTAGCGTGGTAGATGGACCCGCCCCGGTACGTAACGTCGGCGGCAGCGATGACCAGGACGTTAAAACAATTCGTGCCGAGAATGTTCCCCACCGCCAGAGTGAGCGCGCCATAGCGGATCGCGGCGAGCGTGGTCACCAGCTCAGGCAGCGACGTGAACACGGCGGTGAGCAGTGTACCGACAAGGGTCTGGGACAGCGGCGTCCTTTCGACCAGGGTTTCCGCGGAGCTCATCAGCAGCCAGCCGGCCGCACCGGTAAGCAACGCCATCAAAACGAACTGGAACCACAGGCCGGAAAGCGTCTGGCCGCGGGATCGGCTCCCGTCGGGCTCGTCTACCACGGTTTGCGCAGTTCGCCTGGGTTGCCACATCGGGGTGTCGAGATCCCGTCGGACCAGGCGGTAGCCGAAGAAGTAACCCACCAGCAGCACGGGTGTCGCGGGGTGCACGCCCAGTACGGCGAAGGTCGGAGTCAGCATCGCTAGCAGGGGGATGGTCAGGAGCACGATGAAAAGACCCGCCTGGATCAGGTTCCCGGATGAGGCGGCCGCGTGCTCGAGATTGGCTCTTCGGTAGGTGAGATCCGCCACGGCCAGGAATGCCAGATTCACTGCCATGCTGCCCAGGATGTTACCCATAGCCAGCTCGGCGTAGCCGTCCGCGGCCGCCGTCAGTGTGGCGGCGAAATCTGGCACCGAGGTAACGCCGGCCAGAAACAGTCCGCCCATCAGCGCCTCACCCCAGCCCGTTTTGTCTGCCAACCGGTCCGCACAATTTGCCAGCCGGATCCCACACAGAGTGATGACCGCCGCGGCGCCAATGAACACCGCAACGCTGCCAGGGAGAGAATCAACCATCAAATCCGCTCTCGGTGTAGTGGTTCAGCCACACACGAGCTTTTCGTATTCGTTGCCACCTGTGCCCACTCAAAACCAGCAGTTACGAGGTCACAGTATCTAACCGCGAGCGCTTCGTATTGGAGTTTTACCTCCATTCCTCCATTCCCCCACCGTTGCCGGAGTGACAGACCCAGCACAGTGAGCTCATGCGGAGCGTAACAACGAATTCCGGCCGCGATTGGCTGATCACGACCACTCCGCTGGCGACGCGAGTGTGATTTCAGATTTGCATTCGCGAGTTCACGACAAGCCAGCAGATTGGCTGGTGTGTTCGCCGTAGACCCAGAAACCGCGTACATCTGCCTTATCGCCGTCATTAGGGAACAGCCGCTCTTCAACCCGAAGAGGCCTGCGTCAATGCACTTGCCACCCAATCCTGGCTAACCCCCTTTGCTCATCGACGGGCGACGGAACGCCAAGCGCATCTGCTTCTCTGTCTCGATGAGGGCGAAGAACACCGCACCAACGGCGACGACCAACAGGCCGTCGCGGAGAGGTACCGCCTGCGTACCGAACACTGCCTGTAGTGGCGGTGCATAGGTGATGGCGAATTGCGCCCCGGTCACCGCGATCACGCAGGCCCAGACCACTGGCGTGCCGCGCGCTGCAGCCCAGGTCAGCGAGGTGCCATGGATGTTACGGATAAAAAATAGGTGGAATATTTCGAGTACCACCAGCGTGTTGAGCGCCAGCGTCTGGGCCAGCGCCGGCTCGTAGCCACGGTCGGTGGCATAGGTGTGCATGCCGTAAACTGCACCGAGGAACAGGCCTGAGACAAGTACGATGTGCCAGATCAATTCGCCTTTGAGCAAGGGTTCGTCGCGGGGGCGGGGCGGTCTTCGCATGGTGCCAGGTTCGCTGGGCTCGAAGGCGAGCGCCAGCCCCAGCGTGATCGCGCTGACGAGGTTGACCCACAATATCTGCACCGCTGTGATTGGCAGCGCGTGGCCCGCGAAGAGCGCCACTACGATCGTCAGCGCCTCCCCTGCATTGGTCGGCAGCGTCCAGCTGATGACCTTCTTGATGTTGTCATAGACCGTGCGCCCCTCGCGCACCGCGGCAGCGATCGAGGCGAAGTTGTCATCCGCCAACACCAACTCTGCTGCCTCCTTGGCTGCCTCGCTGCCCTTGATCCCCATCGCGATCCCGGCGTCGGCACGTTTGAGTGCCGGCGCATCGTTCACGCCGTCACCCGTCATGGCCACAGTCAGACCACGCGACTGCAGCGCTGTGACCAGGCGCAGCTTGTGCCTGGGCGAGGTGCGGGCATAGATATCTACCCCGTCCACCACCTCGGATAGTGCGGCGTCGTCCATCTCCTCGATATCGGCGCCGGTCAGAACGCGCTCAGTGTTCTTCAGACCGATGCGCCCGGCAATTGCACGGGCGGTCGCAGCATGATCGCCCGTGATCATCTTTACCCTGATGCCGGCCGCGTGACACTCGGCGACTGCGTCGATCGCCTCCGCGCGCGGCGGGTCGATGAGTCCGATCAATCCAACCAGCGTCAGGTGCCCGTCAATATCAGTGGTGTTCAATACGGTATGGTCTTGCGGCACACTGCGCGATGCGACGGCGATGACGCGCTGGCCGTCGGCAGCCAACTGTTCGACCATCGCGTGCCAGTGGTCCGGGTGCAGCGGTTCCGTGCCGCCATCTGCCGTGCGCTGACTCGCGCTCATGGCCAGCACCACCTCGGGGGCGCCCTTGACGTGAATGCAGGCATTTCCTTCATGGTCGTGATGCAGCACCGCCATGTAGCGATGCGCCGCATCGAATGGAATTGCGTCCGTGCGGGTCCACTCCCGGAACGGCTCCGGTCCCTCACCGCTGATCTTGCCCGCGAGCGCCATCAGCGCCCCCTCCATGGGGTCGCCCTCGACTCGCCAGTCGTCTGCCTGTCCATGCAGCACCGCGTCATTGCAAAGCCCTGCCGCACGGGCGAACTCCATGAGCACTGCGTGCACCGCCGGGTCGGCATCCGCCTCGCGGAGCCGCACCGCCCCCTCGGGCGCATAACCGTTGCCGCCAATCGAATAGACGTGCTCGTGGGCGGCAAGCGTCGAGGCCATCATCTCGTTGTGCGTGAGGGTGCCGGTCTTGTCCGAGCAGATGACCGAGACGGAGCCCAGTGTCTCGATCGCGGGCAGACGGCGCACGATGGCATTGCGCCGCGCCATCGCCTGTACGCCCACCGCCAGCGTGATGGTCAGCACCGCCGGCAGTCCTTCGGGAATGGCGGCCACCGACAGCCCGACCACCGCCATGAAGAGCTCGTCAAAGGGCAGATGGCCGACGAAGTAGCCGTAAACGAGCAAGCTGGCGGCGACCAGCAGGATGAACACCGTCAGCCAGCGGGCGAAGAGGTCCATCTGTCGCACTAAAGGGGTGGTCAGTGTTTCGACGCTGGCGAGCATCCCGCTGATCCGGCCGATCTGCGTCGTCGCCCCCGTGGCCACCACCACACCGCGACCTGTGCCTGCAGCGACGAGCGTGCCGCTGAACAGCATCGAGCCTCGATCGCCGAGCGCGGCCCCGGCGTCGACAGGCGCGGTGCGCTTGTCCACGGGCACCGATTCACCCGTCAGGATCGCCTCTTCGGCGGACAGCCCCCGCGCCTCGATCAAGCGCAGGTCCGCGGGCACCCGGTCACCTGGCTCGACCAGCACGATATCGCCGGGCACCAGATCTGCCGCGTCAACGCTCGTCCGCCGCCCGTCGCGCAGCACGGCTGAACGTGGGGCTAGCATCCCGCGAATCGCCGCCATCGCCTGTTCGGCGCGCCCTTCCTGGATGAAGCCAATCACGGCATTGACCAGCACCACTGCCAGGATGACGCCAGTATCGATCGCGTGACCCAGCGCAGCGGTGACCGCCGCCGAGGCGAGCAGGACGTAGATGAGCAGATTGTGGAAGTGGGACAGGAACCGGAGGAACGCACTTCTACGCGGCGGCTCGGGCAGCCGATTGGCCCCGTGAACCTCCAGGCGACGCGTTACCTCGTCGCGATTCAAGCCATCGGCAGACGCCTCGACGGCCGCCAGCGCGTCGGCGGTGGAGAGCGCGTGAAAGGGCTGCTTCATTTGTTCCATGATCATCGTGCGCCTTTTGCCCCAGATCCCTTCTTGCCGTGCCCCAGGATCCGCTCACGGCACCTACATTGACGCCGTCCCAATCGCCGGGGTTCCCCCGGTGCGCTTGCTAGAGAGACACAGCATGTTTCAGATGTCATTCTGGCGCGCCCATCCCCGGCAAGCAAAGATGTTGGGCCAGGCCGCATTGACCGGCCCCGGTCCTGGGAAACAGCGTGGTCACCGAAAATACTCATGAAGAACGGAACGCTCGCATACGGATCCGTCTCGTCCGCGCCCTTGCCGTCAGGTTTGCTCTCTTCAACCATCGACCGCATTCTCGCTAGTATTTCGTTCTCACGAGGGTTCCGAACGTGCCGTAACATTCGTAGCCCGTCCGGTTGTTTTTGTGCTTATTCAACGTCGCGTCGAAGCTCTTCTTATTGAAACTCTTTCCGCAGACTGAGCATTTGAATACGTAGGTTGGTCCGCTTGCGCCCGCAAAACTTGCGCTGCGCATCGGCCTGCGGGCGGGCGTACGCCGAACAACTGGCGCATGCCGCACCCCGAAGCCCCCTCCCGAACCCGAGCTAGTCTCCTGTGGAATGTTCTGAGGGCCAAATGGCGTAAGTTCGATCGGGTAGCGCGGCGAGAATGGCGTCTGGGTGGTTGTGACCCCAAGGATGCTATCGAGCAAATAGCTGCGCGACTGTCCGTTGTCCGCGCGCACGGCCAAGAGGAGTACGTCGCCTGCCTGCGAGCGTCGGAGGGAGTAGGCTTCGATCGCGCGCGTGGACCGGTTGCCGTGCTTGTCCCGGTAATCGATTTCCACCAGGAGCCGGTTAGCCGCAGCGAAGCGGATCATCTCAATATAGTTCTGGCCGCGGCCGCCAGCAGTCAGGCCGATGATGCGTTCGCGGATGAGCGTGTCACCGGCACCGATAGGCATCGCCGCGAGGGGCTGCGGGACAGCGCCTTCTAGCCAAGCGAAGATTTCTGGAAGCGCATCCCAGAAGGTCGCCACGGGAAGGAGTGCAGGTAGCTGGTGTTCCAGCATGTGGATCCAGCCCGCCTCAAGATCCGCACGATGAGGCTCAAGGTCAGCGATGCTTGGAATGCCGATGCCCTTGAACTCGCACTTGGCGCGCAGGACTTCCATGAAGCGCCGCGGTTCCGGGCGCGCCTCACCATTTCGGTAGAGGTTCACCACGTCATAAAGGTCGCGTGGGCGCGTCCGCTCGGCGAGCGCTCGGAATTTTTCGGCGAACGCCTCGATGTAGTCGTAAGCCAGGACGTCGATGCCGTCGTCCGGAGCGTCCGTGTACGGGTGAAAAATCCGCACGCGAACGGGCGCTAGAACAACACGCTCGTCAGCTGTCAGATCGAGTTTAATCCGCGGAAGACCGTGGGTCGATGAGACGGGGCCCTTGTAGCTGATCTTGCCCTGGCACGAGATTTGTCCGCGCGGGTTTTGATAGATCTCGAACTCCTGCTTGTCGGCTGGAATCTCGATGCCGGTCTGTTCGTAAATCCACTCACCGATTTCAGAAAAGAGGGTCTTCAAATAATCAGCGTCGAGATGCTCCGGCTTAATAAGCGTGAAGTCGAGGTCTTCGGAGAAGCGATACGTCTCGAAGAAACATTTCTTAAGGCACGTGCCGCCTTTGAACATCCAACTTGCTGCGAGTTCTTCGTGCCGGTAGATACCCGCGAGCATCCATCCGAGGACATAGTCCTTCTCAACGACGTGCGGCGTTAGGGACGTCTGCTGGGCGATGGCGAGGATCTCGCGCTTTTCGATCATGGCGTTCCCTCGCGAGCCCAGCGTTGGGGCACGCGCAGTCGCCATCTTGTCACGACATACGACCCATCCTGGGCAGGGTCGAGCTTCGCATGGCCGCCGGTGAGATGGTGCTCGCAAAGGCGAGCGAGCTCAGTTCCCCCGTCGGGCAAGCGCTCGGCCAGAAATCCGAGGCGCTTAAAGACCGCGCCGTTGCCGAGACGCGCCGCGTACTCGATGAGCTTTTCGTCGTCGCGATCGTCGCGTCGCAGATAGGCGGCAAGGCAATCGGCTACGTGCTGGATGCCGCCGCCGACCGCGGGATCATCCAGCATGTCGATGACCGTGCGGTGCACGTCGGATACGGGTACGCGGGTCTGATGGCGCCAGACGATCTTCGTGCCAAAGAGCTTCCGTTCATCGATGTGCTTCAACGAAAACAGCGCGCCGTGTCGATCCTGGCGCTTCTGGCGCACGGCCCGTGCCGTCATCACCAGGATGTCCTTAAAGATTTGCTCGGTCAGATCCCAATGCTCGGCCGCCGTACGCCCCCCGATATATGCTGGCGCGAAGAGCGCTGGGACGAGAACCCAGGGATCGTCAAGGACGCGGTCGGATCCCATCGTATCGATCGACGCGGCGACATAGGCCCCCCGGCCGACCCGTCTCAGCCAACCCTGCTCGGTCCAGCGCGAAAGGCGCTGGGCGGCCGCGGTGCGGTCGAGTTGCAGAGCGCTGGAGACGTCATCCACGTGGATGACGTCTCCCGCTGCGGATAGGACGCGGACTAGCTGTGCTCGACCCTGGGGAAGACGCGGGGCGCTTTGTTCCATATGCAATAAATGGCATAAAATGCGAATTACGGCACTCAGGATAACATACGGTCCGCGAATTGCCTATTGCTTTGCCATCACCAGTTTGCATAAACAGTGAATTACTGCATACATACGAACAGGCCGTGGGACCCTATAACCTGAATGCAGAGGGAGAGTGGCAAGCGGAGTTCGAACGGCCAACGCTGGGGAGGCTCAGCGCGAACAGTGGCGCCGCGAAGAAGAGGCGCGGCGGGCCGCAAAGGCCCTGAAGGACAGCAACGAGGAACTGCTCCAGGTCATCGACCTGGTCGGAGGCTCAGCGACTCGAGGTGTTCTTCGCCGACGCCCAACGCAGGATTTACCTGATGAGCAGCGGGAGCGCACAATAGAGCGGCTTCGACGGGCGCGCTCCCTGATAGGCAGCGCCGATGCGCTGGAGCGATTCCGCGCATGGCGAGCGCCGGAAGAGCGATAGAATCGGCAGGAATCTAGCCAAAAAGCCAGGCGAAGTGATCTGGGGGTATCTATGGGGGCATTTCTGGCGTTTAGCAGAATAAGATATTGATTTATAAGTCGATGTGATTGTCGCCGCCTCCACCAATTCAATTCCTAATAACATCCTAAGAAGTCCATAAGCCCGTATCACAGCGGGCTTTTTTATTGCCTGCCCGTCCGATGGCGTCTAAAGTTACCCCATAGAATCCTGAATCTAACAGGGGTAACTATTGGGGTTACCCCAAGACTGACGGAGTAGTTACCCCAAATGCCGCTTACAGACACCGCAATCAAAAAGGCCAAGCCCGGGTAAACGGTGCCGGAGGTAACCTCATGCCTATCGGGGTTATCCGGCTAAACAAAACAGTAGCTTGTAAAAGTTTCTTAAAATCCGCCCAATGGTGGTATGAGGCCTTATGGGGTCGTAAGAGTGCTGAAGCCGTTACCTCTGGATTTCATGGCGCTTTAGCTGACTCATGGTGTTGGATGGTTATTCGTCCTGAGCCTCTTGCTCGCATTTTTTATAACAGTCCTCAAGCTCACGTGTGCAGTCATTCCTGCAGTCTGGCTGATCTCTCTCGATTATCCAGTTGCAACTCTTCACACAGCAATTGCGTAAAGTAAGGCAATTATCGACACAGACTTTTTCGCAATCGGTGGGTCTAGAGGGTTCCGGTAATGGAGTAGCGCAACCACTCAAAGCGATCACAAGAAGTACTAGCGATGCAGTTATCATATTTTTTGTTGTCACGTATCAGCCTCCACCATTCTTTAATAGTTACAAAATAATATGTGAGGTAAGTAGTCCTTTGACGGGAGTCAAATTCACCTTAGAAGCGAGGGTTATTCCCCGGATTCAAACGTCCATATCTCAAAGCAGTCGTTTGTCGCTTCGACATAATTGACTACAACGTGGCAATTTCAAACATCGAGCCCCTCTGATAACTGACTGCTGGTTTTTGCAAAGTCATTGCTTTACTTTGCAACGATTACATTTCCAGATTGATCCAGGCGGATAACATAGCCAGAGGAGTATTCGGTTCCTGCTATGAATACAGACTTTCCCAATTTGCACTGCCGCAACCTTCCGTCGGGATAAAGTTGCACTTCTTCCCACAGACTGTCAGTACAGGTTATCTCATCTAACACTACCGGGTCTCTGGGATAAAACCATTGTAATCTTCCATTGGGGTACAAGCCGGTCATATATCCGCCAGATTGATTGCCTTTGATCATGTAACCTTGAACTTCGGTATCACGAGAGAAGCACACCACCCCTGGATTACCTTGCTCATTTGGAAACACTCGGGTTCCAACAGGCATAAAAATCCCATTGCGCTCGAAATCACGAGATAGATGAAGTTCATCAAGCCGCCAGTCAGGATGAAAAACGACAAAATCTTTTCTCACTGGCCATCCTTGTATGACCATATCCCTGGCCAATGTACCGAGTTTCCGTCCATCTTTACTCTTATTAAAAAGTTCAAACTGGATGCCGTTTTCTACAACGTTTTTTTTGGCACCAGTCTTCCAGGAGGCACAACCGGTAACTCCGCTAAGAATTAGGGCGAGTAGAATGGCTATGGGCCATTTTATGGTGCCACCTAGGTGTTTACTATTTTGAAGGGCTGGCATTCGATAATCCTCCAGCAGCGAGCTTCTGTTTTCAGTATAAGTCTTTGACCAGGTGCGATTATCGATGCATGACAGGTGGACTTCGGTTTTATCGGGTCGTCTGGGCGGATAGGTAGTTTAAGGCGCTCCTCATCTTCGCAGGAATGCGTGGAATGGGCCTTATGTCAGCGGCGAAACCGTTGGGGCAGGCTGAAACCGTCGGATGACGACAGATCGAGGTCTCCATGCTGACGGAGCCGGCCTGATCACCCGGCATTCAGGCCCCTGAATCTTCCCCTTTGCGCCGGAAATGTCGTCGCGCCCGGCCCCAAGCCAAGCGCAAGCCAGAACCTGCCCGTCCCGCCACGGTGGCGGGCGTAAACGGTGCCGCGGGCGTAAACGGTGCCGCGGGCGTAAACGGTGCCGCGGGCGTAAACGGTGCCGGAGGTAACCTTATGCCTATCGGGGTTATCCGGCTAACGCGTAAATGAACCGTAGCCGTTTGTTTGGACATACGGTTACCTCCGGCACCACTGACGCCGCAGGCACCACTGCCCGACTGAACGCACCAAAAAATAAACCTGACACCATTTTTGCTTTGGCGATCTGAGTCAATCCTGCCGGGCGCGCCAAATACAAAGCGGACATTCTGTCCCGTTGTGACATGCGTAGTCCTCCGATGCTTGGTCCTTTGCGCTATGCCAGTTGCGCGACTTAGGGACCTCTGCCCAAGCGTCCAGATCAAGGCGGTCGAAGGGGATGCCCTGCCGGCAAGAGCCTCGGTCGCAAGCGCTGCATATTCAGGCGTCCCGAACCGGGCCGACGCGCGGCTTGTGCGTCGGCCGCTCCACCTTGAGTTGCTCGCCCGGTCCGTTGGACGAACCCACGGTCCGTCGAGTCTCCCCCGCCAGTCATTGCCATGACCGAGGCTGAGGATCAGGGAGCGCAGGGTGAGAAAGATGCGATAAAGGGTGCTGCGTGCGCAGGACATGGTCATTTCGGTGAAATACCAACGGACGCGCTTGAGCCGCCACTGATGAACGTTCTGAATAACCTTGTGATTGAGGAAAATGAGAACTAACTCTAATCACTTTGTGTATATTGTAACCAGGCAAGAGTGATTGCAAAGCTGCTGAATAAACTCTGATGACAGGCCCAAGTAAGTAGTCGAAAAGACTATAGGGACCTAACTCGAGTCTCACTTATCTGGGAAGGGATGATAATGATCAAAACAATGCTATTTGCAATACTGTTGACTATCTCATCGAACGTATTTTCTGAAGTAATTATTCCAGAGCTCCCAACTTCCGACATCGAAGGTGGTGAGGATCACCCCCTGTTAAAACGTTACGCAGATTCCTTCATCGTTGTTTATCAAAAAAAGAGATTTGATGAATTTACATTTCCTACTTCAAAACTCGCCGAAAAAAAAGATTCTGTCGGAATTCTCTTGGAGTACTCCATCGATCAATCAATAACAGCCGAGGGTCCGTATACACGCCTTGTATATCTGCTTCCAGTCGACCGCTCACCTTTGGAGGTCTTACGAAATTACCAGGATGAGATCGTCGCACAGGGCGGTAGCGTGCTCTATGAATGCAAACGGGAAGAATGCGGTGGCGACCCCGGAAAAGGCATCAGAAAATCTAATAAAAAACCCAGTCTGGCTACGATTCTCCGTCCTTACGAAAGGCTGGGACTGGAAGAGTACTCTCAAGGCTATTGTGCGACTATCGGCAATATAGCGGATCAGCGCTATCTCGCGGCGGAATTGCCTGAGGTAGGGGCGTATGTCTCTGTTCATACTTACACGATCAAGAGTTTTGGCTATACCAACTGTAATGCCTTCAAAGGACGGTCAGTTGCTGTTGTAGATATTGTCGAAGGGAAACCCCGTGAGAAAAACATGGTCACTGTCGAGGCCAGTGATATGGCTCAACAAATATCAGCGACAGGAAGTGTTTCTCTCTACGGAATCTTTTTCGATACCGATAGCGCGTCTGTCAGAAAAGACTCTGAGACGACACTTCAGGAAATCGCGAAGTTGATTCAACAGCAACCAGATCTGAACCTGCTCGTGGTTGGTCACACGGATAATGCGGGTGGCTTTGAATACAACCTTAAATTGTCTCAGAACAGAGCACAGTCTGTTGTGGACGAATTGTCATCGAAATATGGGGTTTCACCAGAACGTCTGGTACCTGTCGGTGTGTCCTATGCCAGCCCTGTGTCGTCCAACGCAACGGTAGAAGGACAGGCCTTCAATCGCCGGGTAGAACTGGTGGAAAATTGAGCCCAGTGACTTGAAGAATAGGCTTGAGATCGTTTCTCAAGCGAACTTTTATCGGTTCACTTGGGCACCACCCGGATGCGGAATTGTTCTTCCGCATTTGTGGCAGCGGACTCTGTGGATTCGAAAGACTCCGCTCGCAATGTGAGCACGATCCAATCGCCCTGGCCAATCTGCGCCACCGCTTCCTGGTAGTCCTGACCCATGCCGGGACCGAGAAGCGATTCATAATCCATTTCCTGCATGATTTCCAGCATTTCGGCGTCCAGCAGGCTGCTAAACACGCACTCGTTACCACCCTTGGAAATTTCCTGCGGCGTGCCGGTTATGTCGAAAAGGTCGCAGTTGCTAACGATGACATTCGCCGGAATCTCCAGTGTAAGCTGCACGGAGTATTCGACTTCGGCGCCGGCCGACCCGAACCAACCTTCAGTGTCGGCCATCTTGGCCGCGACACGGTAACTGCCTTCGATCACGAATTCATCTCCATTAGCGACGACCGATGTCTTCAGCGTGGCAGTCGCCGTGGAATGTGTCGCCCCTTCCGCCAACAGAAGTTTTGAGAATTGGCGGTCGCCACCTACCGGTGCAGCGCGCGTTCGCACATTCCGTGTGGCAACCGTATGCGGCTCTGTCCGCCGCCAGGTGGTGGTCTTTATGACGGGCTCTCCCAGGTCCGCGACTTGCTGAATGCCTTCATCATCGACACGCTCCTCGAGAATTGGGCAACCGGGTGCTGTTGAACCCACCGGGCAGTTGAGCACGGCTGTCGTTCTCACCGACACGCCATGTACTTGTGCCGCGATCCGAACTGGCAGTGGACACTCGGCTTTGACTACGACCTCAGGTATGCTCGTGTCGGACAGCTCAAAGGCCAGATCGGCAATCCAGAGCGTGAATTCCTCCGGTACCGATATTTCTTCACCAATCTCGCGCTCCTCTCGGTCGACGATGAACCGATGCGTGGCCTTGTCGCCATCAAGTTTCAAAGTGAAATTCGGACTGTCGCAATCCGGTTCATCAGGTTTGACGGTGACCTTCAGACACAGTGTGGCCATCGGACCGGGGTATCGGGCCAAATCGTCTCCTACCGGGCACTCCTCATCTTCGCAAACTGCTTCAACTTCTTCGCAATGCGGATACTCTGACTCTGACCGGCTGCGCACCTTGATGAGGTCGAAATAACTGTCGGCAAGACCGGTATTCACTCTGCCACGCAATACCGAATCGACAAGTTCATAGTCTTGCGGGCTACCTGTTACGGGATTGGGTGTCGCAGCGTCCAGTTTTGCATAAAGGTCCGGCAAATAACTCAATGACCCGTCTATCGATCGCCAGAATTCGCTGGTCTGGTAGCTTGCAGGGCGACCATTTTCCGACAATTCGACCGACCAGTCTCTCGCCTCGCCCTGGTAGCCGTGCTCAGCGCCACCGGGGTCGCTGAAACCGGGCGCCAGCGTTTCGATTGCAGCGGCGGTGCCCTCTATAAACCAGTTGCGAGGGTACATATATCTTGTGCTTGCGAACTGTACAGCATGGAGGATTTCGTGAATGGTTGTCCTTCGTACATCGCTGCTTATGTAAGGAACTCCACTCGCGGCATCGTAGACACCCGCATCTCCAAGATTTTTAGCGAACACGAGCACGAAGTATTCGTCGGGTATCCGGGCGGTGGATTCGGACTCCGCCAGCGCGTATTGAAAGCGGCTAGTGGTGATAGCGTCTCTGTCCAACACCCGAAGATACGAAAATGAAAAGCCGAGGTCGTCCAGCACCTGCGATGATTCGACAGCCAGCTTTGCAAGCGCATCCAACTGAATATTCGTCAACGAACAGGAATTGGGATTCGAAAGCGTCTCTGCTTGGCAAAACACTACCCAGCCCCTGGATGTCAGAAATTCCACATTGGGGCCAGACGGAGAATCCCTTTCCTCGGCGTTCGCTTCGGATATGCCGAGCATTGTGCCGACGCTAGTCACAATGTACTTCGCCGGTGGTTGTAACGTTTGCTGCAATGAAACTGGCTGGGCTCCGACATCCACAACAACAATGGAGATGTTCTCAGCGGTTGCCGCGAGACGGACGTTCATGACGGAACGCCGCTTGTCGACGTCGCCGAAGCCGAGCAACCAGCCCGTGTCCGTAATGCCGTCGGTCAGCAGGCCCCCACGACTACGTTGCAAAACGTAAATGTTGTCGCTCGCGGATTCCGGTAGCGCAATCTCAAACGTAAAATCGCCGACCACCGGCTCGGTGGTGTCGAATGATGCACTGACGATAGGCGTTAGCGCCATGTCCGAGGTGATGTCTGGAGGACCAGAGCCTGCCTCAAACTCCTGGACGGACAGAATTACGCGCAGACCGTCCGGCAATTCTCCGGCAGGGACAATCAACCTCGCGCCAGGGACTTCAAGTTCAAGCGATTCACTGGATCGGATCTTGCCAGACTTACTTTCTAATCCGGACGAACAGGCAGCCAGGGCCGCAGCAAGTATTACCGAAACTGCCAATCGATTTCTTTTTAAAAGTTGTACAAATTCTATAGCCGCCATCATTGCGGTGCGCTGCCCATTCTGGTGTCAGTTGCTGAACCATAACACTACCGCTCTATGTTCTATGCAAATGAGTTTTAGGACGCACAGGAATTTAGCGTGTACCTGGATGTGTCCGGCAAAGGTAACCGAGTCCTGCAGGTGTAAGCCTCCCTTAGCATAGCGCCACGCAGATTTTGAGTTCTCCGGCATAATGATGCTGAGAAGGAGAACGAAAAATGCGTAAGGCACGATTCAAGGAGACAGAAATTGTCCGAGTGCTGAAAGAGGTCGAAGGCGGCCGCCAGGTGAAGGAGGTCTGCCGCGAGTACGGGATATCCGATGCGACCTATTACAACTGGAAAGCCAAGTACGGTGGCATGGAGATCGCGGACATACGGAAGCTGAAGGATCTCGCGGACGAGAACCGGCGCCTGAAGCAGATGTACGCCGATCTCAGCCTCAAGCATGAAGCGCTAAAGGATATCGTTGAAAAAAAGCTCTGAAGCCTGCTGCAAAGCGCGAGCTTGTCGATTACGCACAGCAGGCGCAAGGAATCAGTCAGCGAGCGGCGTGTGAGATGCTGGGCCTGAGTCGATCAGTGTATCGCTATCGGCCGGACACGAACCGTGATTTACCGGTCATCTCGGCCATCCAGGCCGTGCTGGAGATCCACCCGGGTTATGGCTTTGGCAAGCTGTTCAAGACACTGCGGCGGCAAGGACATCCCTGGAATCACAAGCGAGTTTACCGCGTGTATTGCCTGCTGAAGCTGAACAAGCGGCGCAAAGGCAAGCGCCGACTTCCCAGTCGTCATCCCGAGCCACTGGTTGTACCGCCGACTGCAAACTGCTGCTGGTCGGTCGACTTCATGGGGTAAATGGTGCCGGAGGTAACCTTATGCCTATCGGGGTAAATGGTGCCGGAGGTAACCTTATGCCTATCGTGGGGTAAATGGTGCCGGAGGTAACCTTATGCCTATCGGGTTATCCGACTAACGGGTAAACGGTGCCGAAGGTAACCTTATGCCTATCGGGTTATCCGACTAACGCTTCAATAAACCGTAGCCGTTTGTATAGACATAGGTTTACCTCCGGCACCACTGAACGCGGCACCACTGAACGGCCACCACTGAACGACCGCAGGGGCTCGGCCCGTCCATTTCCTTCGACGTCGGCGATCGCGACCGCGCGCCAATCTTCGAAATACCACACATCGGCACCGTCGGTTTCCGGCTCCCGCACGGCAGACCGTCGCCGCGCTGTCCTTGTCGTGCCGGGGCGCGGCGGCCGCAGCTCAGCGAGCCCTGGCCGCCAACGGGTTCGTCAGACGAGCCGGAACCGGTCCGGCGCCAGACCCGAAAAGCGGGTTCAGAATGTCCAGGCGGCGCCGATGGACCACATCGTCACGTCGTCCGTATCGGCAATGTCAAAGACCTCGTATTCGGCCCGGAACTGCAGCGACCAGACCTGAAAGCGCGCACCGATCCCGTAGGCGGGATCGTTGCCGCTGTCGTTGTCTGAAAAACGGCCGATATCCGAATCCAGCTTCGCATCCGCATCCCACCACGAGTTGCCGATTTTGCCGAATACGCCGAAAGGCCCGAACTTGAGACCGGCATAGCCGAAAAGATCCCAGCTGGTGGCCTCCACCGAAACATTCTGCCCGAGAAAACCATCACTGGGCTCCCCGAAGTCCCGGTAACTGCCTTCGATGCCGACGTCCAGGAACGGCAGCCAGCCGAAGTTCCAGCCACCAAAGATCTTCCAGGCGGTGTCATTGTCGTCGAAATCACCCCCGTCGAAATCCGCCTCGATGGTGGATTGGCCGACACTGCCGCCGGCATAGAAGCCGGTCTCGGCACCACCCCAGGCGGCGCCCGGCAGGGTCATGGCGATAAGGACCATGGCGGAAACGAGCTGTCCAGAGAATCGAGTGTTCATAGTAAGTTCCTTGGTACTGAGAGCCTCTAACCACGCGCTCGATTGATACCTAAACGGCACCGCACCGGGTGGTCAGCGGACCTCGCCCAGGCTTTGCGCCTTCCTGTCCTCGTGGGCGGAGGTCGCGAGTTCCGTCCGGCGCCTTTTCGAGTGTTCGGATGGTCTCAGTATTAATGCCGGGTGGCAACCGAGACCAGTTAAGCGAATACCGGCACCCTATCCCCTCTAAAAGCAGGAGATCTGAAGAACCGCTGTCGGCTCGTCATCAGTCTGCTCCAGGGCGACCGGGTGTGCCGTGCCGGCTCGCCTACATGTTGTAGAGCCGGCGCATGTCCCAGTTGGCGGGGGATCGCTCTGGTCGACGCCCTCGAACCGCTCGCCGGACGCATCGTCGTCCAGAGACCGAGCCAACCTGCGTGCACGCATATTCCTCGAGGCAACAATGAATGGCCTATGCCCGACTACCGGTAAGATCCCCGGGGAAATAGTCGCGCCTGGAAGTAGAATTTTCTACCAACGGGAGATCCTACAAATGCAGAACCGGCGTTTCGGGTTCGACCCGTTCGTCCTTCGATTCGTTTGCCTTTTATCGGGCCCCGCTCGATACTTTGGTATCCTGTAATTCCGTTGGTGGGCAACGATGAGGGGCGCGTAATAAAAGCCAATCACAGAATTGCCGCATTGCTGAGCCCGCCGCTGTCGCGCCCATTTACCGTGGTGGATGCATCCGGAATTTTTGCACTGCCGGCACACACTGTCGATGCGGCAGCACTGCCATTGCCCCGGGCTGCGTGGCTGTTGCTGAGCGCCCTGACCTGCCTGCGGGGCAGCAGGCGGAAGCAGATCCGTGGCAGCCCGACCAAACTCGAATGTCAGTAATGCACGAGGCAACTCCCGCCGAAGACTACCTGACTCACTATTTCGGTATTGCCCGTTATAAGTGGATTTTCGTCATATCCATCGGGTTGTTTACGACTTTGTTCCTGCTCGTCTTTAAGCCTTTTGGCGTGAGCAACTTCGATCCGAATTTCAAAATCAGTCTGGCATTTCTGCTGGCGATAGGCTCGGTGGGCCTCGCCGTTTCCACCGCTCTTGCCATTAACGAATTTCTGCTTCGGCCGCTGCTGCTGAAAAACCCGGGCAAGGCACAAATGATCGGCTGGCTGGCCTGGGTTTACGTGCTGGTCGCGACGGTCTCATTCCTGCAGTACAACTTTCTGGGCAACTGGCATGACATGAAGTGGTCGAGCTATTTCGGATTCCTCAGGGATATCTGCCTGCTGATTTCGTTTCCCGTTGCGGGATTCATTTTCTACATTCGGCACGAATCACTAAAAACCCGGTTCGTGGCATTGCGGTCGATTCAACTGGGTGCGCCCTCGGAAAAACTGGTACATCTGACGTCCGAAAACGAGAAAGACAATATTTCGATCGCGCTTGATCAGTTGCTATACCTCGAATCTCAGGATAACTACGTGGCCGTGGTTCATATGGATCAGGGCGTTCGACGGGGGACCCTGATACGCACCTCTCTCAAACGCCTCGAAGCCGCGCTGGACGAGCCGCTGCTGTCACGTTGCCATCGGTCTTACATTGTCAATCTGCACCGGGTCAGGGCCTGCCATGGCAACCGCCACGGTTTGAAGCTCAGCATCGAGGGAGCCGACCAGCCGATACCGGTGTCGCGGTCCTACACCGACTCTATCCTGCGCGCGCTCGGCGCATCGCCCACGGCGGCCTGAAGCGCGCCCGGACACTCGCCCCAAATACCGCGAATTCGCCCCAAATCAGAACGTTGCGAGCATCATTCCGCCTTGTGGCAGGGATGTTTATCCCTGACGGGCGGCATTCGTACCATAGCCCTATACAGCCCTTTTCCGGCATGACGGCGGCCAATAGCATGGAGACGTCTCGTTAATGAAAAGGAGAAATCGACATGCAGGACCGTAGTCACGACCAAGCGCGTATCGCCGATCAGTGGATTCACTACGGCGGCTACAGCGGACTCATCTTTGCGCTGCTTTTCATGGGGCAGGCGGTGCTGCCACTGCCCGACCGGCTCGAGACCATAACCGCGCTGGTGATGCCATTGTTTCTGCTGGTGGGACATGTTGGCCTTTACCATTTCCTGACGAAACACCGGCCATCAATCACCAATCAGCTCGGCCTGATCTTCGGCATCTGTGCGCCGGTATTGGTCAGCGCCATGCTGACGGTGCAAATGTCGCTGGTGTCCTACATGGGTAAGTACTACACCCCGCTGGAGCAGGCCGTCAGGGAGTCCCAGATCAACATCTGGCGCGCAGTGGACTCCGTTCAGCTGGGCCTTGACGTTGCCTGGGATATGTTCATTTTGCCGACCGTGATCCTGTTCTCGATCGGCATCATGAGACATCCGGCGTTTGGCAAGATTTTCGGGGGCATCGGAGTCGTGTTCGGCATCGTTGGCCTGGTGCTGAACATCGGTACCTTTCCAACCCCGCCGATCAATGTCGGACTGCCCGACATCGGTCCCTTTGTCGTGACCTGGTATGTCTTCCTTTTTGCACTGCTGATTCGGGCGCATCGCAAGACCCGGCAAACGGCGCCGGTGTCGGTCGCCATGCCGCCCGCCTTGTAGCCCGCAACGTCGCGACTCACAGGCCGCCTGGCGGGCAAGATACAAGTCACCCGCCCGGCGGATAGTGAATCGGGGTCAGAGCAAAAACTACTATTGATCAGCGAGCCCGAATTCAGTTGGTTTTGGCCGTCAGAATGTTTTTACTCTGACCCCGAATACACGGCCATGCCACTCTTCTCCTCAGCACTGCCGTTCAGATAGACTATGTGCAAAATGCTCCCGATCAAGAAAAACGAAAATTCGAGAGCCGGCGACATCGCAACGCGAGTGCTGCCGCGCATGAACCCTCTGCTATCGGGCGCCATCGAGCCCAAGTTGCACAGGGCCAAACCGCCCTGCAATCTGATGAATCAACGTAAACCGCGCAGGATTGCGCGGCAGAACGCGTTCCAGACCATTGCAAGCGCAAGGCTCGATCAAGACACCGGAGATCAACCCATGCCATTCCCGGAATCAACATGAGCAGCGTTCGCACACGGACCGCCGGGCTTGCGGCCCTCGCGCTGGCCGCGCTACTGACGTCGCAGCAGGCTTTCGCCGAATGGAAAATCAAGAAGGCCGAGGTGAAATGGGGTTATCCGGACTGGACGACCATCCATAACGCGGAGGCCGATGCACTCGAGAACAGTTTGGACCCGAGCCGCCCCGCTCTCGCTATCCTGAACGAGGGTAGCGATTCCGCGACTCATCGGCCCGCCGCAATCGAGTCACACATCGCGGATGCGATCCGGGAGTACTTCGGCATCATCGCCAGAGCCTACTCGGCCGCGAAATTCCCGGAGCCCACCTACCTGCCGAAAAACGAGAGGAAGGACGCCTATCTCATCTACCTCTACGATTTCGACGTCTCCAATTACGACGGCCTGGCGATGAACTACGATACCGAGGTTGTCGGGGCCCGGGTCACCGCGCCGTGCACCGCGAATGACCGGGACCATATGAATCGCGCCGGTACCACCGGCCTGCTCGCGCTGAACACGTCGTACCTTTTTCCCGATGTCACCCACCTGCCCATCGAGGACCGCGAATACCTCTTCAATACGCTGGCCCACGAACTTTTCCACACTGTCCAGAATGTCGCGGAAATCGACGCTGGGCAAAACGCCTGCGACAGCCCGCTCGCGTGGTCCGAGGGCACGGCCTCGGCGGTCGGGGTCTGGATGACCGAGAACCATCTGACCGACAGGAATTTTCAGCCTTATCTCACGAGGCCCCGCGAACCCAAGTCTACCCAGGGCTGGTTCGATTTCAGCAGGGACTGGACTGAGGTCCGCAGACAAATCGGGGCTGACGGCGCGAACGCCTCGGCTCCCTCCGCTCGTAACAGCAAAGGAGGCCGCTACAACGGGTATGCCCTGAATCCCCTTTTCCGCTATGCGATGGAACGCAATGGGATGTTCGATTCCCGCACCGGGCTGCAGGTTGCGAAGCTGTTCCTGGAGGGCCTCGGGGAAATGAAAGGACACGACAGTGCGCAGGACCAGTGGTGGAACAACCGCCTCAAGACGCACGTCCTGAAAGACCCCAAGAGCAAAAGGGAACTGCTCCCCCTTGCCTTGTATTTTCCGGAAATGCTGGCGCATCACGCCGATTCCTGGGACCAACGCTACAAGGTGGCCGAGCAGGAGTGGGTGGACGCACTCTTCGACGGCTGCAAGCCGGTGACGCTGAACCGTTCCGGTACCTGGTACAAGAGCGAGAAGATCACCGTAAAACCGAATGCCGCGGTCTGTTTCGACGTTACCGTCAAGGACCTGAAACCCGGCCAGTGCTTCGAGGTTCACCTGCGCGGCAGCATCGAGGCCGGGCGCAACGAATTTGGGGTGATCGGGAATCTGAACGATGTGGTAGACCGACTGCACGTATCGGTGCCCGCGTTGGGCGGCAATATCCTGCGCACCTCCAGGCCCGAAAAATACGACTGCTACGCGCAGTCGCGGTCGGACGCGAGGATCGGCTGCTCGGCGATGCCAATAACCATCGAGAAGAAGAAGAACTTGCAGCATGGTGAGAAAGCGGACGTGCAGCGGACAGACGGGCCCGGCACAGCCACCTGGTCGCGTACGTGGTGGACTGCGGAACAGCAGGCATCCGCCGCGACGACGAAGAACCGCTATATCCTGAGCCTGGTTACTGGTGACAAATTCCTTGCGTTAAGCAGCTATCCGGCACTAATCGAATTCGGCATGGCGGCCAATACGGAACTCAAAATCGAGAAAAAGGAGCCCACACTGTGCAGCGGTGCCGGCACCAACACAACTATGGGCGTCGGTCCGCCCCACCCGGTCACCGGCGACCCGCGCGCCATCCTCGCCGATATCCGCCAGGGCCCTTTTTTCACCGCGATGCCGCAGGACATGCGCGGTCTGGGCGGTCTGTTCGATGAAGGGATCACTTTTGTCACCGTAACCGAATTCGGCGACGCCACACCCGAGAGCGAGATGACCGGGCAATCCATTTTTCAATTCGGATTTGAAGAACCCCTGCGCTTCGGCGCCAAGGGTACATTCCCGGCAGGCGTCGGCGGCAACCGCATGGGTGGCGGCGAGGGTGACATTACGTTCTACGGCAGCGTCGGCGATGAGCCCTCCGGCCAGGTCGAGGTGGTGCGATTCGACCGCGAAGTGCTGCACCTGAAGCTCAGCGGCAAATACTGCAAGATAAATCGCAGTACCGATTTCGAGTGTAAGGGCAACTACTCGGTCTCGGCGGAGATGATCCGCCCGTTCGGCTGGACCCACGATATCGCGCAGACGCCGCGCGCCATTTTCACACCCGGGATGGAGCCTTACGCACGCCAGGTCGGCGCAGTCATCAGCGGGGGCTTTTTCAATCCCAACCCGAGCAACCCATTCGGGCTGCCGTCAGGCCCGGGCCAGTCGGCGGGACCCGGCGGTAACGGCACCCCGGGTAGCAGGGGCGCTGGCAGCAGTGGCGGGTCGCAAGACTGTTCCTGCAGTTGCGATGAATTAGAGAAGATCATCGCAATGGGGGAAAAGATGGATGCGGAAATGGAAGATCTGCCGGAGAATGCCATGCCCGATATGAGCTCGTTCGATTTCGGTCTCATTCAGTGCACCATGCAGTGTGGGCAGGCCTATGCAGCCTGCGAAGAGGCAACGCCCTGACGCTCGCCTCGCGCTCTCGCGCTTATGCTGTGGTGAAAGTCATTCGGCTCTGCGATTGTGGGGGTTCACCCAAGGCAATGGTGACTGTCCCGATCAGCCACTCATGGGGCAGGCGGTGCTGCCACTGCCCGACCGGCTCGAGACCATAACCGCGCTGGTGATGCCATTGTTTCTGCTGGTGGGACATGTTGGCCTTTACCATTTCCTGACGAAACACCGGCCATCAATCACCAATCAGCTCGGCCTGATCTTCGGCATCTGTGCGCCGGTATTGGTCAGCGCCATGCTGACGGTGCAAATGTCGCTGGTGTCCTACATGGGTAAGTACTACACCCCGCTGGAGCAGGCCGTCAGGGAGTCCCAGATCAACATCTGGCGCGCAGTGGACTCCGTTCAGCTGGGCCTTGACGTTGCCTGGGATATGTTCATTTTGCCGACCGTGATCCTGTTCTCGATCGGCATCATGAGACATCCGGCGTTTGGCAAGATTTTCGGGGGCATCGGAGTCGTGTTCGGCATCGTTGGCCTGGTGCTGAACATCGGTACCTTTCCAACCCCGCCGATCAATGTCGGACTGCCCGACATCGGTCCCTTTGTCGTGACCTGGTATGTCTTCCTTTTTGCATTGCTGATTCGGGCGCATCGCAAGACCCGGCAAACGGCGCCGGTGTCGGTCGCCATGCCGCCCGCCTCGTAGCCCGCAACGTCGCGACTCACAGGCCGCCGGGCGGGCAAGATGCCCGTCACCCGCCCGGCGGATAGTGCGAACAGAAGCCCTTGTGTGTCCCGTAATGACTTGGGTTAACTGACCCCGGCTACATTCAGACTGAGTTTTGATCGGAGATCAGCCGTGCAGAGGTGCATCCACCAGAGCGGCTGTTCACTGGCTGTCACGTGAGGAACTGCTTCGAGCCGGAAGTGGCCATCGGGATTGACCGCTAAGGTGGCTTAGGTCGCCAGGCTTTCGAGAAAGCCGAATCCGAGTAGCGTCTGCCAGCCCAAAAATATTGAAGCCGCACTATTGTGGAATCGCATACTGGTCGTTCTTATCCCAATGATACAAATCGGGACAGTCGTAGCGGCGAATAACAGATTGAGGACGCCGGTCTGCAATAGGTAGTCAAATCCGCCTTTCAGATAACTGTCAAACTGATCCAGAGTCGTCGCGAACAAGAGGAGGCTATAAAACCAAGCCCGTCGCTGCAGGAAAAAGTCCTTCAAGCTCGTGACGCCGTCCCAGGTTCGCGGTACCAGCACGGCCTGAAGAAGAAATAGGGTTACCGCATAACAAATCAGGAAAAAATAGAGCCCCATAGTCCAGTCTGCCACCCTGGTCGAAAAGCGATACTCCCACCACCAGAACATGACCAACCATACGAAGCAGAACCCTAACCACGAGGCATGAGCCAAGCTGAGTTCAAATCGCGCCTCCTTACGCGACAGTCGATCGATAATGCCGCCAACGCCGAGCAGAATGTGCGTGATTCCGAGGCCGACGATAATCGAAACGAGCACCATGACGTATTCAAACTGATCCATTCCTGATGTCCTTTGGCGAAGCCTTTCATGACGACGGGTTGCCGTAATTGAGATTGAAGCAATGTAGGAAGTAATCGAGAAGGACTGGGGTAAAGGTAAATCGGGGTCAGAGTAAAACGACAATTAATCAGCGAGTCTGAATTCCGCTAGTTAGTGCCGAGCGAAAATTTTTTGCTCCGACCCCAGATACTCGAATGCATCATCGACGCAGCGAATGCACCTCGTCAGGGACAGGAAAGGTAGCGCTGCGCGCAAAGGGATACGCAAGCCCCCATAGCAAGCTGCTCGTCCATCGACATCGGCTCGTCCCGGTCACCCACGCTGAACGCATCGTCGAGACGTTGCTTGCCCTCGCAGCTACAGTCACAACCGAATTGCTCGCTGACCTCGTCCAGCGCCTCCGGGTCGTCACGCGGGTCGGAACGCTGCCCGGCCCAATCTTCGGCAGATTCCAGCTCACCCGCCAGATCGCTCGGAAGCCGGGTCCTGATGTCTTCCATCGCATCCTCGGCGGCGTTTTCGTAGCCGATCCTTGTCCAACGGCTGTCGTAGAGCCATGGTGATCCGATCCAGAAACGCCCTTCGATGTGGCGTTCCACGGTGGCCACTACGACCGCATCCCGGCTGCTCGACGGGTATTTTCCGGGCTCAATCAGGTCCGCCTGGTACGATCCGCTCATGAATTCCGGGGTGTACTCGTCAATAGTTACCCGGCCGGACGGCTTGAACAGCACCGACCTGCCGGGGTCGGCATCGACGGGACCGCGGGCGTCAAGATCCGCTCCCGCCTCGCTCCTCGTGCTGATCAGGACTCCATCGAGACTGCCTGTGAAACCGTAGTCGACTTTCGGAATCGCGATTGTGATCGAGCCATGCTCGTCTTCCAGCGCGATGCCAACATCGCGCATAAATTCGCCCGGGCCGCGGTCGAGCACGGCGGTGGCCGAAGACAATATCTGTTCCATTACGCCGCCGGCCGCATTGATTTCGGATACCACTGCCAGCGCATCCGGCATCTTATTGAGAAAGACAGTTATCAGCGCATCGTTTTCATCGCGCTTGACGCGCTGGCCCAGCGGACCGTTCTCAATAGTCTTATCCGACGCCCGCTCGAGCCTCCCACGGGCCGCATCACGCGATCCGTCAGAGCCAGGCGTCAGTGCCTCACCGTCCGCCGGGTCGGGTCGCGCCGGTGACTCGAGTCCTTCCTTGCCCGGAATGGAAACCACGATATCGATCTCCTGGGCCAGAGTCTTCTGCGCAATACGCGCAACATTGGTGACCAGTACCAGGTTCTGGTCCACGGATGCGTCCACAAGGCGAAAACTCCAGCGGGAACGCGCTTTCCCGTCGGCATTGTCAGCGCCGCTGGTGAAAGGCAAAGCAAACCGCTCGGCACCTGGCAACCCGACCGCAAGCTGGTCAAGCAGCGCTTCGGACGCGGTCACGACCTGCACTTCGGCGCTGACCTCCTCGCCGAAACCCGTCACGCGCACCGCCAGGCAACCGGTGGCGATCCCGGACAGCTTTACCCGGGATCTGACCCGGCGCAGTTCGGGTGTCAGGATCCCGGACGAACAGTCCGGGAACGCCTGGTTGCGCCAGACTCTGAGATACTCGGCCGTCGATCGGGGTTCGTTTTCTCGCCGACGGTAACGACCGTAGTCGGCGTAGGCCGAGATGAAGTCCGGGTAGATGCGTCGCAGCCCTAACCCGAAGCGGTCATACGCCTTGAGGCCCAGATCGAGCCATGTGACCTCGGCTCTAGAGGTGGAAGCCGCGGCGGTTCCGTTCAAAAGGTGCGACAGGTAACGGTAATCGACCGGACCGGGCCGGGGACCGGGACGCGGATTGGGGTCAGTCATCTGGCCGCTGTTTTCCAGCGCGGAGAAGTGTGTCTTACGCAATTGGTCCAGCTCGCCGAGATAGCGCCAGAAAGAAGCCGTTCGATAACCTATCTGCGGCGCGCTACCCTCCCCCTTCGGTACCGGCAATATCGCCGAATAAGAACGCAGGCCCCAGCGGGCTTCAATGGCTGTCGGAATCGTCGATTTCAGAGTGCCTGAAATTTCGTCTGCAAGATCATGTCCAATCGCAAGCGCCTGGCCCTCGGTGATCCAGCTGCCGATTCGCTGCGTATCCTGATCGTAGCTGCGGAAGAACGGCGTCGCGTACTGCACGGCATGAAACAACTCATGCCCCAGTAGTTCACGGCCCGCGCGGTTTAGCGCTTGTCCGCCGCGACCGGAAAGAGCGGTCAGATTCAGGCTCATGATGCTCCGACCCAACATGTCGCTGTTCTGGTACGCGCCCTCCTCGTCGCCTCTTGGGATCGCGTAGACCCGGTAAGCGCGCCGGCCATCAGCCCGTTCGACGGCCGGTTCGAGCACGGGCGGTGGGAAACCCCAGCCTTCGAGCTTCTGCGCGACTTGTGCGAGATAGTCCTCGACCTGCCGTTTGAGTTCCGGGGTCAGTGCACTTTGATCCGCCGCCACATTTCCTTTCGTGATGTCGAGGTCGAGAACCGAATACTGATCCGACACAACAACCTCGAAATCCTTGATCGGCCAGGTGTCAGCCGCCGCCGTCGTATGCACAAGCAGAGCGACGAGCGAAGTCCAGAATCCGCGCAAAGCGGCCTTTTTATTTTTGTTGGCCTGCATGACTTCGGGCCATCTCCACGCGTCCAATCGAATCGAGCAATCGACCCTGCATGTTCAGCCTGCCAACCAATGAGCCAGCACGCTCGACCGCAATAACAGCATGGCCGTCCCGGCTAGCTCTCCCACGGCGGGATCTCGAAAGCACTGGCCTCGGTCCCGGGCTCGAAAAACGAATGCCTCGGGTCATCGCTGAAATAGTCCCAGAACTCATCCTCGAAAGCCTTCTCGTGAATCACGAAGGCGCCTTCCCGCTGCTGTGCCTCGAGATATTCGCGGTACGCATCAAGCGGCTCCGGGCCGAACTGCTGATAGATCACGCGGCCGCCATACTCACGGTAAAGCGCCCTGTTGATCTTCCACTGACGGATCATCGAGCGCCCCATGTCCCGCCGCATCGTTTCGACCTGCGCAGCCTCGGCGGGCGTCAGTTCGTCTTCGGCTGTAAGTCCCTCCTCCTTCATTCCATGCTTCATGTTGTCGATGAAGGACGCAATCTCGTCTTCCGTGACTTTGATGCCGTTTTGCTCCGCGTACTGGTCGAAAAGTCGCGACAGGATAATTTCCTGCATCTCGCCGGCGTCGGTGGTTCGGATGTCCTCGCCGAGCACGGTCGCTACCAGCGACGCACTTCCCTGCGGCTCGAATTCGATGATCGAACCGTCCGCCATCGTCGCGAGGAACAGGTGCCCGTCCTGCAACACGTAGCTGCGCACCCACTGGAACTGGGCCAGGTACTTCTCCGACAGCGAGCCCGGGGGACAAATTGCCATCGTGGCTGCGACCGGGCCGAACTCGATGTTCGCGGGAGATTCCGATGTCCATGACCCGGTTCCGCGATTGCAGTCCGCGACCATCGTTGCGGATCCGTCCGCCCGCAACTCGAGCGTGTATGCGGAAGGGTCATCCGGGACATCGACGCTGTCGTCCATCGAAGCGATTTTGACGAGCCGCCATGACGATCCGGCCAACTCGCTGCTGGAAGAAGCGGCTACGGCAGTGGCGAAAACGATCATCAACAGTGCGGCAGCGAATTGTCGGCCAGGCATATTCTCAACCCCCTTCGATAAACGCCAGCGGCACCTGGTAGACCTCGGCCCCGTCGATCGTAACGGTCCAGGTGTCGCCGTCGAGGCGAGCCTCCGCCTTGCGGTTGGTGGCGTTAACGTAGTCTTTCATGAAGTTGATCGTGAACTGCTCGCCGCGCTGGTTCTGGATCACGACCGAGGCCTGGCCATCCTCCATACGCAGCGCGCCCGCCGGGCAGCTGCCGAACTCGGCATCGGCAGCGTCACGGCAACGCAGCAGCGCCGTTGCGTCATAGTCGCTGGTGGAAAACGGCGCCGTCGGGTTGTTCCCGTCCTGTGGCTCGAGCGCCGCGGTGTTCCAGTACACGTACACGCTCTCGTCCGGGAAGCGGAAGATCACGCCCTGGTCGCCGAGACCGCTGTTGCGATAAACATTCCGGCCGTCCTGGTCGCGGAAATTGCCCGGCGCATCCCCGACCGGGGACAAATCGTGAGTCACTCCGTCGTCACGTGTGATCGTGATATAGCCCTGACGCTGGGAGAAAGTGCATGGGATCATTTTGTCGGTGCGATCCTCGCCCGCGGGATAAATGTCGCAGCGGGCCTTCGCGGAATCCGCAACGCCGGGCGTTGCCCAAGACATCGCGATTACCGCAACTATGCCTGTCCATTTATTCATGCCATGAGTCTCCGTGCAAACTTTGCAAATATTGAACCACCGCGATTATACGATCAAGCCAGCATCGATGCGGCCAACCCTCCGATGATCGCCGGCGGCTCGACGAGCGACCCACTCAAGGAATGAGGTGCGCGATCATTGTTCCGAATCCACGAAAATCAGACTCCGGGTGGACGCAAGCCCGCGGACGGCGGCGGACAATTAGGTAAACTGTCAGCGAATTTTTCCATGGGACAATAAGCGATGCGGTGTGCAATGGCAGTCATGCTGGTCCTGACGTTGGCGTGTCAGTCGCCGGCGACGGCACGCAGCGTGACTGACTCGGCCGGACGCAGCGTGGAAATCCCAGCCGCCGTGACTCGTGTCTATGCGTCCGGTCCACCGGCATCGATCCTGCTTTACGTGCTGGCGCCGGATCGACTGACCGGGTGGCCGCGACCCCTGCGTGACGGGGAGCGCCCGTACATCGCCGCGCCCTACCGCGACCTGCCGGCCACCGGACGCCTGACCGGGCGCGGTGACACGGCCAACCTGGAAATCGTGCTGCGCGATCGCCCGGACCTGATCGTCGATTTCGGCTCCGTCCGCGACACCTATGTTTCGCTGGCCGACCGTGTGCAGACTCAGACCGGTATTCCGTATTTGCTCATCGACGGTCGCTTCGAGGCAACGCCCGCGGCGCTGCGGTTGCTGGGTGAAGTGCTCGGCGTCGAGTCCAGGGCCGAGACACTGGCACGGTACGTCGAAGCGCTGTTCGCGGAACTCGAGACGGGGCTGGCGCGGATTCCCATCGATGAGCGCCCGCGGGTGTATTTCGCGCGTGGTCCGGATGGCCTTGAAACCGGGCTGAAGGGTTCGATCAATACCGAGATCATCGAACTGGCCGGCGGGCGTAACGTTGCCGATCCAGGCGATGCCGCGATCCGTCGCGGCATCACCGACGTTTCCATGGAACAGGTAATCGTCGCCAACCCGGACACGATCGTTACCTGGGATCAACGTTTTTACCAATCCGTATGGAACGACCCGCTGTGGTCGCAAATCCCCGCGGTGGCAAACCGGCGTGTGTGGCTCAGCCCGACCGCGCCGTTTGGCTGGATCGACCGGCCGCCATCACTCAACCGGGTGATCGGTCTGAAGTGGTTATCCGGTGTTTTCTTTCCCGAGCAGTTCGACTTCGACCTGGAGGCCGAAACACACAGGTTTTATAAGCTCTTCTACCATGTCGATCTGAACGACCAGGAACTCGCCCGGCTGCTGCAATGGTCTGGCGACAGGCCAGCGAATTGAAACCGGGTCTGGCACTTACACTGCTCGCGCTTGCGGTAGCCGCAATGGCGGCTGCAGCAGCGCTGGTAGGCCCATACCCGATCTCCGCTGAGCAAATCACCAATGCGGTGCTCGGCCGGCTTGGAGGGCAACGCGATCCTTCGCTTAGCCAGGTGGAGACGATTCTGTTCTCGATTCGCCTCCCCCGTATTGGCGCGGCACTGCTGGTCGGTGCGGCGCTGGCTGCCGCGGGCGCGGTGTACCAGGGTCTTTTTCGCAACCCGCTGGTGTCACCGGACATCCTCGGCGTTTCCACCGGCGCGGGTCTCGGTGCCGCGGCCGGGATTTTTCTTTCGTTGCCTGTTATCGCAATCCAGGGCATGGCCTTCGCGACCGGGCTCGCCACCGTCGGCCTCGTCTACGCTGTCGCCACCGCAGTGCGCGGTCACGAACCCACGCTGGTGCTGGTGCTTGCAGGCGTCGTGCTGGGCGCACTTGCCGGCGCCTGTATTTCGCTGTTGAAGATTCTCGCCGATCCCTACGATCAATTACCGGCCATTACTTTCTGGCTGCTCGGCAGCCTCGCCAGCATCCAGCCGGAGGACGTAATGACGGCCGCGCCGGCAGTGCTGCTCGGCCTGGTGCCGCTGGTATTGCTGCGCTGGCGCATGAACCTGATGGCGCTGGGCGACGAAGAAGCGGCTGCGCTCGGTATCGATCCGAAACGTCTGCGGACGTTGTTCGTCGCCGCGGCCACGCTGATGACGGCAAGCGTCGTGGCGATCTCGGGCGTGATCGGATGGGTCGGCCTGGTGATGCCGCATATCGCGCGCCTGGTCGTCGGGCCAAACTTCAACCGCCTGTTGCCGGCATCGATGCTGATGGGAGCCGGCTACCTGTTGCTGGTCGATACGCTGGCGAGAACGATGGCCGCAACGGAAACACCGCTCGGCATCCTTACCGCTTTCGTCGGCGCACCGGTTTTTATCTGGTTGCTGGCCACCGGGCGCAGGGGGTGGTGATGGAACTGCGCGCTGAAAAGCTTGCGTTCGGCTACCGCCGCCATGCGGTGGGCCGCGATGTCGACTTGTCAGTGCATTCCGGCGACGTGCTTTGCCTGCTGGGGCCGAATGGCTCGGGCAAAACCACGTTGTTCAAGACGCTGCTCGGACTGCTCCCGGCCCAGGGTGGACGGGTCCTCCTCGAAGACCGCGATATGGCAGACCTGGCGCGGTCGGACATCGCCCGCCGCATCGCCTATGTGCCACAGGCCCACGACGCCGTATTCCCCTACTCCGTGCGCGATATGGTGCTGATGGGGCGCACCGTGCATCGCGGACTGTTCGCTACCCCCGGCGCGGAGGATCGCGAGCGTGCCGACGCCGCGTTGGAGGACCTCGGCATCGCGGATCTTGGCGAGCGCGACTACACCCGCATCAGCGGTGGCCAGCGCCAGCTGACGCTGATCGCGCGCGCGCTCGCGCAACAGACGCCGTTAATCGTGATGGACGAACCGACGGCCAGTCTCGATTTTGGTAACCAGGTGATGGTGCTTGAGCAGGTCAAGCGGCTTGCAGCGAAGGGTCTCGGTATAGTGTTTTCCACCCATAACCCCGATCACGCCTTCTCGTGCGGCAGCACGGTACTAATGCTTGAAAACGGCCTGAGCCGGGCTGCCGGGCCGCCGCAGGAGGTCCTGACGGCCGACCTGCTCAGCGCCGTTTACGGGGTGGCCGTGAGCCTCGAGGTGCTTCAGAGCGGTTACAGGGTGTGCGTGCCGCCGGTCCTCGCGCGCTGACGGATTGTGGTGGTCCGGACCGGTCAGGGAGCGCGAATGCATGCGACAATCCGCGAGCATGGTTGAACGCGGTCACCTCATTGGGTTGACGTGCTGATCCGGCGCAGCAATGCACGCACTGCCGCGCTCAAAACCAGAATGTTATAAATAATTTATTTTTCAATAGATTAAATTACCTTTCTAATTTTATTTATTAACTACCAATGATTTCACTTAATGCCGCTAAGCCGGCAACTCCCTACTCTTCGAGCGTGATTTCAATTAGCCCGGAATCGCCAGAGGATGAACGAGGCGGTTAAGGAGTCGTCGATGACGCGAGATGCCCCGTTGGTGCCAAGAACCCTGTTAGTGGTCTTCCTGCTGACCGCCATGCTTGGTGGCTGCACTGCGATCGGTACACAGGAAGAGCCTGATGCGGCGGAGCAGAAATCCGGCCTCCTCAGCAACACCGCTAACACCAGACTCCCACCCGGGCTGGAGTCAGCCTACATTTACGAGATCGATGGCGAGGCCGTGAATTATCTTCGCGAGGCGATTCACCTTCCGCCGGGCGAACATACGCTGCGGGTCTGGCCGGTGGATAATGCACCTCGCTCGAATCAGATCGTGCCGGACCTGGTGCGAATTGCGATGGAGAATATCGAGGTCCTGGAGCTGACCGTCGAGATACGTCCGGGATACCGATACGTTTTCGCCGCGCGCACCAATATTTCCCGTACCCGCAGCGTCATCGGCGCCGATTCGCATCGCTTCCCCGATAACAGGTATGTCATGCCTGTACTGGTCAGGGAGGTCGCACCCGCGGACTATATCGAAGGCGCAAAGGGCCTGGGCCTGATGGGACTCACGATGGCACTGCCGGCGCTGATCGCACCTGCCGCCTTTTGAATGCCCCTCAGGGATACCGCTCTCACTGTGGCGCACGGCCGCGCCCCGCCCACCGTTCTGTCACCGCAGGCTCCGCCGGATTCTTGCCGCTACGGACACCAAAGGTTCGGACCCGCCCGTCGCTCATATGTCAAACACGCTAGCCAGCACGCAAGTCGCCCAGCCGGTTTTTTAGCGCGGCATTCTTTTGTGGTGACAGGTTCCCGGCCAGTCGGCGGTTCAACACACCGCCGCGGCTTCTCAGCGTTTTGCCAACACGCTCTTGCGCGCGACGCACAGCCTTATGCGCTCGCCAGTCTCGGAGATCGAACGTCTGGCCGACGGCGTCTCCTCGACCCAGCGACTCATCCATGCTTGCCATTCGGCTCCGAGTTTTTCCTCGCAGATGCTGCTACCGATTGCCGGTAGCCGGCCGACCCACTGGGCCGGGATTTTCGCGACAACCCGATCATGGTTCTCCGTGAACCACCTCCATACCAAAGTCTGCAGCGGGTCTTCGCCTGCGGCAGCCATCAGCCCGCCATAGGCCTCCCTGCCCCCAACCTCAGCGGAGAAAAGATATTCCAGCGTCTCCTCGACACGCCCTTCCGACGCGCTGCCCAGTGCACGGGCCGACGCATCTTCGAAACGCGGATCGTCGAGCGAGCGCCGCGCCGCAACGATTGTCGCAAAACCATCGGAGTCGGTTTGCAACAGCGAGTACACAGCGGCGAAATACTGGTCGCTCGAGATCGCGCCGGAGTCACCCGCAACAAATGCACGTAAGGCGTCAGACAGCTCTCGCTGCATCGCCGGATCGTCGAGCCTGGTCGCGAGAAAATCCTGCAGGCGGTACTGATACAGCCGTATCTCGCTATTCGTTGCGGCCGTAACAGGCTGTAGCCGCTGTTGACGCAAAAAACCGGTAAGGCTCCGGCGCAGTTCGGCCGCTTCGCCGGGCGCGGCGAAACGCAGTCGCTCGGTCCAGTAAACAAAGGGCTGAATCGCGACCTGCCATTTCCCGCTTGCCGCCATCTGCCTGGCCATCGCGTCCGCCAACGGCTGCAGCAACGGGTCTTTGACCGACTGGGCGGCAAGACTGTCAAACAGCATGATGCGTTCCCTGGGCATCAGGGCTGTCCAGTTTCGCAGTAAATCCTCCCAGTCACCGGCGCCGACTTCGACCCGGAAGTAACCGGTGCCGCCGGCGTTAGCAACAAACCAGTCTGGACAGGTTTTCGTGGCGAGCGCGATACGGCTCTCCGCATTCTCAAGTACCTCGCAAACCGTCCCCGATTCATGCCGCACACACATAGGAATACTCCAGGTGCGTTGCGGATCGATCGTCGAGCCCGGCGGTGCAAAGCGGCGTTGCGACATCACGATGGCGGGCTCGCTATCGCACTCCAACCGGGCGCTGACCAGCGGCAAACCGTTCTGCTCGACGAAACTGCGAAAAACCCGGTTCATGCGTGGCTCGCCGGTCGCCTTGCCGATCGCCGAATAGAACTCTTCGGAATCGGCGGCCCCGTCGGCATACGTCGTAATGTAGCGGCCAAGCGCGGGGCGGAATCGCTCCGGGCCGAACCAATTGTCGACCATCGTCAGCATCGCCAGGCTTTTCGAATAGGTTATCGAGTCATAGGCGCTGCGCACGGTAGCATTGCTGGTAACCGGCTCGCGAATTGCCCGTGCGCTGGCGAGACTGTCCAGTTTCATCGCGCTCAGGTAGCGCAATGCCGATGTCAGGTCATGGCCGCCATCGGGATCGATTGCGACAAGCGCGGCCGGTGTCCCCCACGTGGCGAATCCTTCTTTCAGCCAGAGATCATCCCACCACGGCGGCGTGACCAGGTTGCCGAACCACATATGCGCAAGCTCATGGGCATGAATGCTCTGCATGCGCAGCACCGCACCGGGCGAAGGGTCTTCGCCGAGCAGAATCACCTGCTCGCGATAAGTTGGTGCTGCGGCAAGCTCGGTTGCTCCGCTGGGCCATGCCGGCGCGGCAACGACATCGAGTTTCGGATAGGGATACGGCTGCTGTAGCGCGCGCTCGAAAGTCGCCAGCATCGGCGCAGTCAGAAGCAGAATCGCCTCAAGTTCGGCCGCCTTGCCAGGCCGGGCAACGCCGCGCAGCGGTATCGGCTTCGAACGAATCTCGTTGGGCGGGATCGGCGCATAGTCGATCACCTCGAAAGGCCCCACCGCGAGCGAGAGCAAGAACGTAGAGGTCGGACGCACGCGCTCAAATTCCACCCGCTCGAATCCCGCGGCGGCAGCGCTGCGATTCGATTCAGCGCCGTTCGCAATCGCCACGTATCCGGCGGGGATTTCCAGCGCGATGTCCCAGGTAGCCTTGAAACCGGGCTCGTCAAAACCGATCAGGAACCTGCGCGCCTGGATCGATTCCGACTTAGCCAGCACAAAGGCCTCGCCCTGCTCTTCGACCTTGAACATACCGGAGAGGTTGAGATCGTATTTGCCGGCGTACTCGATTTCCAAACGGAGTGGCCCGGGCTCGACCAGGCGGCCGAATCCGACGTAGGAAACCCCGGTCGGATGTTTCTGTTCGTAACTCGCGGCAAAGCGATTGCCATCGTGGACAAGGTCTATCTTTGCGACCTCGAGGTCACGACCATGCAGCCAGATACCCGCTGCCTCGCGATTCAAATCGACATCTATCGCGACGGATGCGGAGAAGCCTTTCTCGCGCGGATCGATACGCATAAAAAGCTCGTAGTGACGCGGGATGGCTAGATCCCCCAGCGGCCCGTCGGGCACGACCGGCACCGGCATCTCGCGATCCGGCGTCGGCCGGTCATTCTCAATCGAGCACGACCATTGCAGCGCTATCGCAAACAGGAAAATGACGTGCAACGCCCTGCGCGAAAAGGCTCGTTTCCAGCCTTTACCGGTATCATTCCAGATCAACTCTCGCTCCTCGCTTGTAGCCGAATTTCCAATTGGTGCCGGTTGATGCGCCACTACCGCGCCCACTGAACACACGCTGTCGTTCACTCACGCCCGAGACCTTTACATAATTCGACAAATGCCGCCAGATTCGGCGGCGGTGTGAGCGTACTGTGTCTCACCTCACAGCTCGAGCCGGCGTCCCCGTTTATCTTGTTCGCTGCTGTTATTAGAACGGATGGCGCGTACCCAAAATGCCGAGCAGGAGATCTCAATGAATAAACGAATTCTTGCCGCCCTTTTGGCTTTGCTGATGGCGCTTTCAATATCTGCGTGCGGGGGCGGCTCCAGCGGTGGCTCGCAGGCCGAGACCGGTCAGGTTGCGGTCGTATTTACCGACGGTCCGACCGACCAGTACCAGAGAATCCTGATTTCGATGACTGCGATGTCGTTGATCGGACCAGGCGGCCATGTGGACCTGTACAACGGTCCGGAGGTTACGTTCGACTTGCTGGAGATGAGTGACTGGGCCGATCTGGCATTTAACACAAAGGTTCTTGCCGGAACCTACAACAAGATCCGAATCGAACTGACAAAGGTCGAACTCGTCGACATGGTCAACAACGAATCGGAGATGCTCGACAAATTGCCGGCTAATGGCAAGATCGATCTCAACCCCCGCGGGTCGTTCGAAGTCAGCCCGGACTTCACAACCGTAATCAAGCTCGATATGGACGCCAAACGGTCGTTCCAGGTGGTCGCCACCGGCAATGGCAAGCTCCAGCTCCGCCCGATCTTTTTCGTCGACATTTACGAGGGCGATATTTTCCTGCCGGACAGGCTCGTCCGTATTTTCGGCACTGTCGATGCCGGATCTATCGAAGGTGCCGCCACGGCGGATACTTCGGACGATGCGTTTCGTCTTTGCGACATCCAGTTCATCTCGCAGCAATCGGGCCCGTCCATGGCCAGCCCGGATGATTGCGTGAAAATCTACGCCGACGGCGGACCCGGAGTCTTCGACTCCGCGGGCATTGCAAGCGACTTCAGCGAAGTCGCGGAGAACGAACCTCTGACGGCCGTCGGTTTCGTCGTGGACAGCGACGATCCGCTGGCATTTCTCGGTCTCAACGCCGTGATACTGGAAGACGGCGCACGCGAACCTGGTGTCAGTGGCGGCTGGGACACGACCGCCGGCAATGTCGTCAGCGACCAGATTGCCTGCGATGCCGACCAGTGTTTCGATTTCGAGCCTGCGGAAACCGGCGTTCCGGTCCAGACCCGCATGCAGTCGGGCACCCGGGTATTCCGCGCTGATGGCGTCGAATTGACCCAGGCCGATGTCAACAGCAGCGATGGCGGCTCCGTCGATGCGATCGCCACCGCGACCGAACTGCTGGCGGCGCTGGTCGTGCTGTCTACTGATGTTGACAGCGGTATCGTAACCGGCACGCTGGCAAGCATTGGCCAGACCGGTTCGTATGCCGTTCTGAACGTGACGACCGATGTCGGCGCGGAAGTTCGCGTTTGCGCAGACGACGACACCGCGATCGTGCATGTGCTCGCCGACGATGAGACTGTCACGCTTTTCGACATCCTTGATCTCCAGGTCCTGGAAATTGGCTCTTTGATCGAGGCATTTGGCGATACGGATTCGCTGCCGGTGGGCTGCGACATCGTTGCGAACCAGGTGATCGTCGAAGCGCCCTGATCTCATGCAACGACGAAGGTACCCGCCCGCCGCCTGAATCAGGCAGCGGAAATACAGTGCATCCCGTCAAGAAGGTCGCCAGTGGCGACCTTCTTTTTCAGACGAACGCCGAAATCGAATCACCCCTTGGCGAATATTCGCGCCACGGCCCATACTGCGCTGCCGCGCTGGAATCGTCACACCCTGCTCGCAGTCCCAGGAAACAAGAATCCGGTTCAGCGCCAGCCGCAACAAGCCTCCATGGACCCGCCGCCAACCGGCTCGTTTCGAATGATCTCATCGCCGCCCCGCCGCAAAGACAAATCAGAGCTGATCGTCCACCGGAAACAGGCGAATGAACCCGACCTCGAATCGTTGCCAGCCGGTACTGCGGGGATTCTTGTCGTCGCGTATCGTTGCACCGTCCGTTTCGGTCTCCAGTACAGCTTTCCTTTCTCGTCCAGTAAAATTCGGTAGCTGTTCTGCGGGTCCCCGCCACTTCCATGAATTCGATCAGCTCCGCCGCCGGTTGCGGACTTTCAACATTGATCCCTGCCTCGGTATTGATGTCTCCGGAGCACGGGTAGAGAATGAAGCTGCCGATAAAAATGTCCTTGCGATCAAACACGATCGCCTTAGTGTGCAGCGCCGCCCTGGAGTCTGCCACCAGGATCTGTTTGCTGACGGGCCCCGTATCCGCTGGCAAACGGATTGAAGACACGCACTGGTATATCGGGATGAGCGTCGAGCGAAGCAACAATGCCATCGCGGTCACCGGGACTGATATCGTCGACGAGGAAACGCACGCGCACGCCACGATCAGCCGCGCCGACCAACCGCTCTGTCAGGATTCGTCCCGTCTCATCCTCTTCCCATATGTAATACTGGAAATCCAGGGTCTTTTCGACCAGCTCCGTCAGCGCTACCCGATCGCTAAACGCCGGGCGACCGTAGCGAATGATCGCAAAAGCGGATTGGTTCGAATGCTGCACCTCGGCAGCGTTGAACTTTCTGCCGAGATGGGTTCCGGCGTAGTCTTCGACAGCCTGGGACTGTGACTTCGAAAAGTCCTTGGGCAAGCTTGCGCAGCCGGCGACGATCAGGGTAAACAGTACCGGCAACAGCAGCAGGTGAAGCCTTCGCACTATCGCTCCCCGCGGACCGTTCCCGGCTTGACTCATAACGCCGGTTCCCGTCGCCACACGCAACGGCAAGACGTCAGTCGCTTTACCGTCACGACCCTGCCCCCTTTGCGATCCTGCCGCTCAGCGGGAAAACAGCGCCCGCACTGGGCGCGACCTGCTAGGCGGATGTGTCGTCACCCACCTTCGCGCGATAATCGGCGCGTACGTCATCGAGCGTCTCGTAGAACGCATCCTTGCCAATCAGCTCACGCAACATGTATCGGCTGCCCTCGCGGACGTCTTCCTGGACCTCCGCGACAACCATGCGAATACCGTGCTCCTGCAACGATGCATAAATCGAACGAAGCGCCTCCGCCGCCGAAAAATCCACGTCATCGACCGCGGAAACATCGAAGCAAAACCACTTGACCGGCGGATCGGCATCCTGCACGAGCCGGGTGACTTCCTCGCTCAACTGCTGTGAGTTCGCGTAATACATGCTGTGAGTGAAGCGATAGACGACAAGTCCAGGCTCGGCCTGAGCTGCTGTTGTCATGGGCCTGGCCTTCCAGGCTCCCTCACCCGTCGGTTTCAGCAACACGTTTTTGGGGCGATAACCACGGCGGGTGTGATCGACCAGCGACAGCACTATCGCAAGCAGAATCCCCTGCTCCACCCCGACGAAAATCACCGTCAGCATGGTCAGGAACGCGACCCAGAATTCGGATCGCCGTTCAGCGAAAATCTTGCGCATGCCAGCGATATCGATCAGGTCGACGCCGATCAGAAACACGACCGCAGACAATACGGCCTCCGGCATGTAGGCCAGCGGCGCGGTCAAAAACAGCAGCACCAGCAAGACTATCGCCGTCGTGACCAGCAACGACAACTGGGTCCGGCCGCCGGCACTGTCCACCATCTGGGTCTTGGTCGGGCTGCCGTTGACCACAAAGGTGCCGGAAAGCCCCGCCCCGACATTAGCCAACGCAAGACCCGTGAGGTCGGTGTCCTCGCTGAAACGCTCGTTGTAGCGTGCGGCATAGGCGCGCGATGTCGCCGCGCTTTGCGCCAGGATTACTATGAACATCGCGAATGCCGTAGGGACCAGTTTGGCGATCAACTGCCAGCTCCAGTCGACCTGCGGAATGCCGAGGTGCGGTAACCCGCCCGGCACGTCGCCGATTACATGTACATGTCGGCCAAGATCCCAGAGCCAGCTAAGAGCTATTGCGCCGACCACCGCGATCAGCGCACCAGGAATCTTTTTCGAGATCAGTTTCGACCCGGTAATTACCAATATTACGGCCGCCGCAATCGCGACCGCATAGGGATTGATCTCATCGAGCTGCTGCAGGTCGTTCCAGATTTTCTGCACCGTCCCATGCCCGCCACCCTTGAGTCCGAGCATGCCGGATATCTCACCCAGCGCCACCTGCAGACCGACACCGGTGAGGAAACCGATCAGCACCGTCCGTGACAGGAAATCCGCCATGAAACCGAGCCCGACGACTCGCGCGATTATCAGGAACCCCGCGGCCATCAGCGCCATAACGGCGGCCAGTGCAACGTACTCGTCGCTACCGGTCGCGGCCAATCCGACCAGTCCGGCGGCGAGTATCGCAGCCGTCGCCGAGTCGGCACCGACCACCAGGTGCCGCGAAGATCCGAACATTGCGAAAAGCGCCATCGGGATCAGGATCGTGTACAAACCGGTGATGACAGGCGTTCCCGATATCTTCGTGTAGCCCATGACTTCCGGGATAGCCAGTGCCGCCAGTGTGAGACCGGCGATAATTTCAGCCGGAATCTGCGCCTTGTTTATCGGCAGCACGCCCTGCATAAAGGGCAGGCGAAAACCCGCGCTACCGTCACTGCTGTTCTTCATCAAACTCCCCTAGCACAAGGCATTACGAAAACCCGGAAGCCCACGGGCTTCGGGAATCGAGGCAAGATAGACTGCCTCCTCGACGAGTTCCATGCCGTCGTCGGTGAGCTCGAGCCGCCCGTTTTCGTCGACCTCGTACAGAGTACTTTCGACCGAGTGCTTGCCGACAAGCACGTCGTGACTCAACAGGATTCTTTCGCGAAAGAAGTTCGCCCAGCGAAATTCTGCAAACGGCGCCGTGTTTTTCACATATCCATGATGCGTCCGCACGATCCACGCGAGACTGCGATACGGGTCAAATTCCATGTCCTTGATTTTCTCGGGCAATGACTGGGGCAACTGTGGACCGCCGCCAAAATGATCAAACAAATAGACCCAATTACGCGCATGCATCGTTTTCCAGAAATGCGCCTCGCTCAACATCGACAGGTTAGCTAGGACCTCGACCACAAGCCGGTTGTCCTTACCCAGTTCTTCGTGCAGCGCCTCGTGCAGCGCACGCGCCATATGATGGTGATCGACGAGATAAAAGCGATCGTCGCGAATAACAACGGGTACAGGTCTTATCGTAATATAATCATGGAGATGCTGAGGATTCTCCTTGTACTTTCTTAGCATCCGGGCGGCACGCGTCTGGACCTCCGCCTTACCTACCGCGAACTGGGCGGGCGCAAGATCCTTGATCCGGATCTTGTAGTACTGGTTGGGAATACCGTCAGCGCTGCACCAGGGCAAGTCCCAATCACAAATTTTGTCGGTCATGGCTCTCGCCCCCTGATCTTATGATCTAAACGCCATCAGACACCTGCGCGTCCATCGCTTTCCCAGCCCGCCGCTACACGCTGCTCATCGCCATTCGCATCGCGGTAATCCGTGCCGAACCATGCGCCGGATAGCCTGGGTTGCCAACTACAGAACCCACTGTGTCCCGGTGAGCGGTCAATCCTCAAATGTACGATTCCAGTATTTGGTCCGGTCGAGCATTTCTTCCTGAGTCTCCTCCGGAATCAGGTCGACCGGGTCGGACGTCTGGCGAACGTCCCAGCCCCCGGCTATCGCGCGATAAACATCGACCAGGCGGGTTGCCACGTTGCCTTCGCTGGCGGCAAGCTGATCCTGCTGCTCGGCGAGCGCGGTCAGTGTGTTGATGACGGTATTGAAGGTTATCAGACCGTCCTGATACTGGATCGAGGAAATGTCGGAAGCCCGTTGTGCGGATTCGGCTGCCGCGCGTAAAGCCTCGAGTTGTTGCTGCGCCTTCAGGTATCCCACGATCGTATTCTCGACGTCTGCCTGCGCGCTCAGCACGGTCTGGCGATAGTCTTCGAGCAGTTGCTGGAAAAATGCGTCCTGCAAGCGGACATTACTTCGCAGTCTTCCGTAGTTGAGGATATCCCACTGGAAACCACCGGCAATGCTGTAACGAAACGTATCGTCGGAAAACAGGTCGTCATAGTCCTGGTTCAACCCGGTATTGGCAGTCGAACCGATCGAGCCGGTAAAGCCGAAGTGCGGGTAGAGATCGGTGATAGCAAAGCCCACCTGTGCGCTTTGCGCCGCCAGCTGCCGCTCTGCGACCCGTATGTCCGGGCGCCGCCGGATCAGGTCCTGCGGCATCCCAACTGCCACCTCGGGCTCTGGTTCCGGGACCGGTTGCGCGGCGCCAAGTAACGGGGTCAGATCCTGCGGCGGACGGCCGAGCAACACAGCGAGTGAGTTCTGCAGCTGCGCCAGCGTCAGCTCGAGGTCGGCAACCGATGCGATGGTGTTGAACATCAGTGTGCTGGCCTGTTCGACGTCCAGGGAACTGGTTGCGCCGGCTTCAAATTTCGCCGTGGTAATTTCGACGTTTTGTCGCTGCAGCCTGACATTTTCCCGCGCATAAACGAGACGTTGCTGGGTCGTGCGGATCAACAGGTAGGCCTGAGCCACATCGGCAATCAGGGCGACGACGACACCGTCATAGCTGGCGACGCTTGCGTCAAGGAGCGCGGACGCCGATTCGATCTGGCGCCGGAACCGGCCCCATACATCGGCCTCCCAGCTCACGTTGAAGCCGATGTCGTAGAGCTTTTCGGTACGGTCATTACTGCGCGCTTTCTCTGCCGACCCGCTGACATCCTGTTGCTGCGGGTACTGGTTGCCGATCGCGATCGCAAGTTGCTGCCGAGCCTGCAACACGCGAAGACCCGCGGAGCGCGCGCTCAGGTTGTCTTTGATCGCCGTCGCCACCAGTTCATTCAATACCGGATCGGAAAAAGTCGCGGCCCACCAGTCGCTGGCCACTGCGGAATCCGTGTCGATTAACGGATCTTCATACTCCATCCAGATTGTCGCGGTCTCGGGCTCGGGTTCGCGATAATCGGGCCCCAGCGTCGTGCAGCCGGCAGACAGCACAAGCGCCGGCATCGTCAGGCTGAGGAATCTGGAGAGACTGCGCATCATCGAGTCGTTACTGCAAGAGCCCAGGCGCCGGTCGCACTTTACCGCCACCGTCTTTGCCGGCTGTGCCCGTCATCACGAGGACCGAGCTCGTCGTGCCAACGCGAAGCGCGATACCATCCGGAATATCCTCGAGCCGAATTCGTACCGGCACGCGCTGCGCCAGCCGGATCCATTCGAATGTCGGGCTGACATTCGGCAACAGCTCGAAACCGGTGCTGCCGTCCTGCTGCGCTATGCCCCAGCCGATACTATCGACGCGCCCTTCCAGCGGTGTGTCCGGGTAGGTCATCAGGGTCACAACCGCACGATCGCCCCGGTGCATGTCGGCAATAGTGTTTTCCTTGAAATAGGCATCGACCCAGTAACTGGATGAATCCACCAGTGCCAGTGCCGGCTGATTGGCGACCGTCTGAGTTCCCATTCGGAGATTCAGGTTAGTCACGTATCCGTCGACCGGGGCAGTCACTTCCGTGAAATCGAGATTGAGCTTTGCCTGTCGCTTGGCCGCCTCCGCTGCCCGGAACTGTGCATTCGACTCGCCGAGAGCACCGAGCTGTGCCTTGACCTCGGCCAGCGAAGCCTCGGATTCGAGCAGCGCGGCCCTGGCCTGAAGCACCTGGGCTTCGGCACTGCGTTTTTCCTGTATGGCCACCTGATAGTCCGCCTGCGCTCGCTCGAGCGCCTTCTGCGAAGTCGCCTTTTTTGGCAACAGGTTTTGCTGCCGTTCCAATTCCGCTTTGTTCTTCTCAATGGTCGCATTGAGTTGTGCGACATAGCTGATCGCCTGCTGGATATTCGCTCGTGACACTTCGACGGCAGCGTGCGCGACTTCTACCTGCTGGGTCAGTGCCGCGACGCTGTCGGAGGTCTGATCGAGTTGTGCACTGGCCTGATCGAAAGCGGCCTGAAAGGTGCGAGGATCGATCTGAAACAGCAAATCGCCCGCGCTGACGGGGTGATTGTCCTTGATCGGCAGCTGAACGACCGGCCCTGACACACGCGGTGCGATCTGAATCACCTCGGCGCGAACCTGGCCATTTCGGGTCCAGGGGTTGGCGACGTAGTCCCAGTAGCGCCACAAAACCAATAACACGGCGACCGCGAGGACGGCGCCAGTCAGCAAATATTTTTTGTTCTTATGCACGCTAACCCCGGATCACGAAGGTCCCGATCAGGACGGTGTATATAACGATCAATGCCAAAAATACGGCCGGCGGGTAAAAAAAGTAGTTCGACAAACGATAGCGTTTCAGGAGATGGGCGGTGATGAATGCCGCGATTGTGCCAAGAATGCCGGCAATCAGCAGCGGCGGAAAATAGACCCCTCCGATTGCGAACTCGTGGGGAATGGTGTTCATTTCAGTTCCGCTTTACGCATCAGGCAAATCGCTCCTCGCCCCATTTTACCCAGTCAATATCCGCCGACAGACCCGCATAATCGACAAGCTCCTCGGACATGCCGCGATATGCCCCGAGCAATTTGTAGAGATCCATGGCCTCCTGGTCACTGACTGACACACCATCGGTGTTGTTCAGGGTTGTTGCCACTCTCTGCTCAATTCTCGCAGTGATCGCGTCGACCGTTCCACGGAATGCATCACGACCCGCGACCGATGGATTTGCCGCAAGGCGATGAAACCCCTCCCGCACCGCGAGTCGCCATTCCGCGAAATCGGGCCCCAACTCCTTTTTCAGGTAAGGGCTGTATCGCCGGGCGTAGTCCTCCCGCAGTTCGGCAACGGATCGGCCGATGCCACGGAGGCTCGCTATAAGTCCCTTAACCTGATCGGGCGTATTTCCTTTGAGCGCGTCGGGCCCCATGAACTTGGCCCATCCCGCAAGTTTCGCAGGCAGCGTCTTAACCTCGCGCGAGTGAAACTCCAGGGCCAGTCGCTGGCGCCGGCTCAATGGTCGATCGAGACCTTCGGCAAGCGTTGCCGTCAGGTACTCGCAACTCACGAAAAAACGTCGCACCAGGCGGAGGAAGTTATGTTCCGCCCGGGCGGACACCGGGATATTGGCGGCGATGCCCAAAACAAGCATCAGGAACGGAAGCAGCATTGCCGTATTGGCCACCGCCAGAAAATTATAGCTCTGATCATTGTCAATCGCGGTAAGCACGAGAAAAAACGCAAGCCCCGCCGCCCGGCCAACCATCTGTTGCGGAGCCGCATACACATAGCAAACGAAAAATGTAAAGCCAAAGATCAGCACGCCGAGACCGAAAAACGTCGAGAGATGCGGCATGACGAACAAGGAAGCAACGGCGCCGATAGGAACAGCGGTTGCTAACGGCTTGTACAATACCGATACCGACAGTTGCGGCGTCGTAGCCAGCACGATGCCAATCGATACTGCCAAGCTTATCAGTGTGGTACCAGCCGGGAGACCGTTAACAAAAATATAAGCGAGATATGCCAGCCAAAGCATGGCGATCAGCCTGATGACACTGACAATACGATCCGGATCCAGCACCGGCAGCTCACGGGTCGGGGGCAATCGTGCCGGGACCGCCGGCGGCTCGGTAGCGAACCCATGCAGATGGCTCACGCAGTCGAATAACTCGCGCGAGAGTTCATCGAGCCGGTACAAACGCGAACGGCAAACCGTAACGCCTGCGCGCTGGAAGTGCGAAAGGCGTGCAACCAGTTCGCGGTTCGTGGCGAGATCGCAATCCGCCAGCTGATGCCCGGGCGCCTGCCCCGCCAGCATCGCATGGACCGCTGCGAGCCGGGCCTCGACCTCGGTGCCGCAATCGATGAACCCGGGGATAATTCTCGCCAGATCGAGCGTGGCGACGTTCGATAATGACTGGCGCCAGCGCTCCAGCGTCTCTGCCAATTCGGCGGTCAGCGCCTGATACCTGCTCCATTCCCCGTATTGCTCGGATATCTGGTAATCATCGGTTTGTGCCGCTTGCAGCAACGGACCGGCAGCCGCTCGCACCGTGGCTTCCGCATCCTCGTGTTCCGCCGCCACGGCGGCCTCGCCATTGCCTGTTGCCAAATCGAAATCCGCTCGGAACAGCGCGCGTTGCAACTCGGCCAGCTCGATCGCGGTTTTCCGGAATTCCGGGCCGCTCGATGTCGGCCATAAAAACAAGGAAACCAGGCTATATACCAGAATGCCAAGCCCGGTCTGTTGCGCCCGCATCATGGCCGTTTCGAATGCATTGACAGCGTCCGGGCCAGCATCAACACACACGATCACGCAGACGAAACCGCACACCTGCCAGAAATACTGATGCCTCGCACCGCCCATCATGTAAGTACAGATCCCGAGCCATAAGGTGAGCCCGGTGACAAACATCCAGCGCTGCTGCGAGAAAAGCGCGATCAGAACGAACGCCACGACGATAGCTGCAAAGGTGCCGACCATTCGCAATGCAGCTTTGTTCAAGGATTGGCCGACCGTATTAAGGCTGACCATTGCAACGGCCAGACCCGCCCACATCGTATGGTCCCAATCCATCCGCAATGCGATCCCCAGCGCAATCGTCATCGCCAGCGCGGTTTTGATGGATTCCCGGGTTTTGAACGAAAGAATCATGGCGATGGGCGTACCGGCACCGGTTGTCGCCCCTATGGCCGCATCATTTTTGTGCGTAACAGGCTAACCGAGCGCACCGGGCAGTTCGCATGAATATTGTCGCGCGCCGCGCGCCAAACGCAGCCGACACTCTCGTCTCTTGAAAAAGCCTGAATAGCGTGCTCCTGGTCAATTCCTGACAGCCAGTTTACTCGATTCTCGAAAACGACATAGATTCGATTCTCGAACTGCATCGAACTCTTATGAATTTTTTTAGCTATTGAATAATATCGCTTTATTCTAACTACTCACCGCAATACAAAGCACCTCCGCTTCACCGTCTTTGCGCAGTCGGGCAATTGATGCATCGGACGTCTGCGTCACCGCTGACGCGGCGGCCGCGCGCGATACCAGACAGGAGTCGAAGTCCGCGCGAATCATCGCTAACAAATTCAGCGCCGGCCTTCGAACACGAAAGGCGTTACATACCAATCGCGACTATCGAGATTTTTTGCGCCACCCACAGGCGTGACGCGGCGGGGCATGAAGATTTCGGCTTCCGTACGCAGCAGCCCCCGGAACCCCTACCCGGTGCCGGAGGTAACCCTATGTCTAAAAGAACCCCTACCCGGCTACCCCGTGCCGGAGGTAACCCTATGTTTAAAAGTAACGGAGACAGCTACCTACCCAGTGCCGGAGGTAACCCTATGTTTAAAAGTAACGGAGACACCTATCGTGGCAATTTCACCAGAAAAGGCCCTCGCCCAAACGGAATTTTCCAAGCTAGGTTGTAGTGATCAATCAGCCGAATTCTGTGTGTTCCAGATGCCAAGAAAACCGAGGTTGCATGTTCCGGGCGGGTTATTCCACATAGTTTTGAGGGGAAATGGTCGCCAGGATATCTTCTTCGAGTCCGCAGATAGACTGCTGTGGGAAACATATCTTCGAGCAAGCCTGAATCGGTTCGGGCATCGAATCCACGCCTATTGCTGGATGACAAATCACATACATATGGCAATTCAGGCTAACGACCTGCCATTGTCTCGATTCGTAGGAACAGTAGCCAGTCGCTACGCTAAAGCAATAAACAAAAGACTTGAACGCTCGGGACATTTGTTCGAGCGACGATACCGGTCGACACTCGTTCAAGCCGACACTTATCTTATGGAGCTCGTTCGATATATCCACCTCAATCCTGTTCGCGCAGGAATCGTCACAGATCCGGAAGTATATCCATGGAGCAGCCACGCCACCTATCTGGGAAAAGAGAGCAAGCCCTGGTTGATGACAGCATGGGTCCTTGGAGCGTTTGGCGAGACGCAAAGGCGGGCGCGACAGTCCTATGCCAGATTCATCCAGGCGGCCCAGCAAGATTCAATTCTGGAGGAGTTTCGGAAGTCTAGCGATCAACATGACCATGCACTGGGCGACGATGCATTTCTGGAGTCCGTCGAGAGGTCTGAGCGCCGCACTATTGCAATGGAAACGCTGGATTCGATCATAACAACAGCTTGCGAGACACATGGCGTAACCGAAGCCAACCTGGCCTCACCATCTTTGTCCCGTCTCCATGCAAGGGTTCGCGCAGAAATTGCGCTGGAAGCTCTTGACAACGGGGTGGCCAGCGTTACGGAAGTCGCTCGGCGATTCGGGAGAGATCAGCCGTCGCTGTCTCGAAGCATGAGCCGCCTCCGCGCATGTCGGTCCAACCTGAATCGATAGGACCCGTTGCAGCACTGGTCCTATTGTTCAATTCAAATAGGGAACGAGTTGTCCTTTAGACATAAGGTTACCTCCGGCACCGGTTAGCCCGAATAGACATAAGGTTACCTCCGGCACCTGGTTAGGGTAGGCACCGGTTAGGGTAGCGGCACCGGTTAGGAAAGCAGCCGGCGTACCGATGCCAGCACTTCATCGTGAGACTGATCGCCTTTTTCTATAATCTGTTCCACCCGACCATTCAGCATTTGGCGGTCATCGTCGTCGAGATCTTTTGCCGTTAGTACGACTACGGGCAGAGACCGCCATTTCGGATTGGCCCGCAGCGCAATGAGAAACTCGAATCCGTCCATTACCGGCATCATCAGGTCGAGCAGAATCAGGCCGGGTTCGGATTGTCCAAGACAGGCTAATGCCTCGCGCCCGTTGGTGGCCTGCAGCGCGTTGCAGCCGGCCTCGGTGACGGTGTGCACGATATGAGCGCGGGCCGCCTCGTCATCCTCGACGACGAGCACAGGGGGGCGCGACTCATCTTGCGGCAGAAAGCGTTCCAGCGTTATGTGCAATTGCTCGCGATCGACCGGTTTTGTCAGGTAGTCGGCGGCACCCAGCGAGAACCCGCGTGACTTATCGTCGACGATGGTCAGCATTACGACCGGTATCTCACAGAGCCCCGGATCTGCCTTGAGTACGCGCAGCACCGCCCAGCCGTCCATATCGGGCATCATCACGTCGAGCGTTATCACGTTCGGGCGCAGCTCACGCGCCATCTCCAAACCTTCGACGCCATTTTCTGCAGTGCGAACCTCGAAACCGTCGGCGCTGAGGGTTCGCCCGATGATGTCGCGCGCCGCAGGATCATCGTCGATGATCAGGACAATCCCGCGACCGACCGCAATGGTCTCATCCGCGCCACGCTCACCCTTCGCCGGCTCAGTAATTACCGCGCGCTGTGGCTTTAACGTTGCGACAGCATCCGCTGCTCCCGGAAATATCGCAGGCAGTCTCATCGTGAAGGTCGAGCCCTCCCCGATCGCACTTGCCACGGTCAGTTCGCCCCCGAGCATTTCGGTAAACCGGCGCGAGATCGGCAGACCCAACCCCGTACCACCATAATTTCGCGTAGTGGAATCGTCCGCCTGGCCGAATTCCTCGAAAACGGCACCCATCTTGTCGGCGGCAATTCCAATTCCAGTGTCGCTTATCGCGAAGACCAGCCAGTCGCCGTCGCCGGTTTGCTCGCGGCGGACGTGCAACGTGACCGTACCGTTGTGAGTAAACTTCGCCGCGTTGGAAAGAAGATTCAGTAATGACTGGCGAATCTTGGTCAAATCCTGGCGCGCCATTCCGAGGGGCCCCTCGCGGACGACCTCGAGGTGGTTGTCGTTGCTTTCCATCAGCGGTTGCGCTGTACCGGCCACCTCGTCAACCAGCCTGTCGACATCGACATCCTCGGCATAGGCTTCCATTTTGCCGGCCTCGACCTTGGACAGATCGAGAATATCGTTGATCAGTCCAAGCAGATGACTACCAGCCTGATGGATCTTCTTGAGATCCGGTACGAAGTCCTCCTGACCCTGCTCCTCCGCCTCTTCGGTCAGCATCTCGCTGTAACCGATAATCGCGTTCATCGGCGTACGCAGCTCGTGGCTCATGTTCGCGAGAAACGTACTCTTCGCCCTCGATGCCTGTTCGGCCGAGTCTTTCGCGGCGATCAGGGCGGATTCCATTTGCTTGCGTTCCGTAAGATCGGCCGCCACGGTAACGATCTTCCCGCCGACGCTCGCCGCACGCCATTCAACGATCTTGTCTCCGCCATTCTTGCAATGGACGGTCATCTCCATCGGCTCAATGCCGCGGTTCTCACGCACCGAAACCTCGATTCGCCTGTCCCATTCCGCAATACTCGTCTTGCGATACAGCGGATCCGGATACGCGCATCGGGTAAACGCGTTCATATCCGGCGTGTCTTCGAGCGTCCATCCAAACAAAGCGACGAAAGTCTGGTTCAGATACTCGATTACCATCGCTTCGCCCGCGTTCACCACTGCAACCGGCATCGGCAGGATATCGAGAACCTGCCTGAGGTCTTTCTCGCTGCTCTCGAGCGCCTCCTGTTGTTGCCTGAGATCGGTAATGTCCGATGCCACCGCAATCACGGAATCACCGAGAATTGCGCCTCTCCATTCGACAATTCTGATAAGGCCATCCTTGCACGTCGCCCGGGTCTCGATCGGGTCGGCGCTACGGTTTTCCATCGCCGCAGTTTGCAGACCCGTTTCCCACTTGGCTCTTGTCTCAGACCGTGAGTCCGGGTCAGGAAAAGCCGCGGCCCACCAGGCTTCCATGTCGGGAACATCGGCCAGCGTCCATCCAAATACGTCAATGAAGTTCTTATTGAGAAATTCAATCCGTGCGTTCTCATCCACAGCGGCAGTGGCGACCGGAAGCGGCAACATGTCCAGCAATTGCCGCAGCCTTCTTTCACTTTGCTCAATCTTTTGCAGATGCTGTTTGCGCTCGGTGATGTCGGTATGGGCGCCCGCGATCCGTACCAGGTTCCCCTGCTCATCGCGCACGATCGTCGCCCGGCCGCGAATCCAGCGCCAGCTGCCGTCCTTATGCCGCATTCTGAATTCATTTTCATAATTGTCGGTTTCGCTGAGCAGCAATTCATCGATCCTCGCCGCCAGCGTTTTCGACAGATCATCCGGATGGATCCGCGCTTTCCACTCTTCGAGTTGCCGCGGCATCTCGTCCTCCTCGAGGCCGAGAATTTCGCGGTACCGTGGTGAAAAGTAAATTTCCCCGGTCGGGAAATTCCAGTCGAACACGCCGTCGGTGCTGCCACGAACGACAAGCGCGTACCGCTCCTCGCTCTCGCGCAGCGCCTGCGCCGCCGCGTAACGTTCGGTGAGGTCGTGCCAGACTACGAGCAGAACCGGATGCCCGTCGAGTTCCATCGATGTCAGGGCCACTTCAACCGGAACCTCCTCGCCATCCTTCTTCAGATGAATCCAGTCGAATCGATTGGCACCATCGGTCTGGGCCGCTGCCGTAACCGTCTCTGCCTTGTCCACCGAGCGCTCGCCGTCCGGTTGAAACTGCGGCGAAAGTGCCGCCGGGGGCTGCGACAACAACTCCGCCTTGTCGGCGAAACCAAGCAGGTTCACCGCGGCCCGGTTACAGTCGACGAAATGGCCGCCATCGAATATCAGGTAAGGGTCGGAAGACTCATCGAAAAGCACTTTGAATCGCGCCGTACTGGACTCGAGAGCCGCTGTAGCCTCTTCGACACGCAGCGATATCGCGCGATTGCGATTCAGCAGAAACCAGGCGAGCAGGGCGAGCGTCAGGGTTGCTGCGAGAACCGACCAGAAGCCGAAACGCGCGAGATCGTCATCAGGTCCGCCAGAGAACTCCTGTCCAAACTGCCACGTCAGTGACAGATCAGCCCCGGCACTTGCCGTCCGCGTTGTCGACTCAAACAAGATGCCAGAAAATTGCCGCTCCAGCACCCGCATCGAACGGCCAGGTCCAGTCGCGGTCGGAAAGCGCCCGTCGATAGCGAGTCCAACGCCCTGCAGCCGATGGATTACAAACAAACCCTCGACTATCGCATCGTAATCCAACAATCCGACTATGCCAAAATCGCGGGCCGGACCGGATACCACGAGAGCGACGGGAGAGAATCTTCGGCCGTCGGGAGTCGTTATCGGTTGCCCCAACAACGTCTGTCCAGGACGCTCCCGGGCCAGAGCCACCGCCTGCAACACTTCTTCGGCCTGCGCCAATGCGCCATCGTCGGCCAACGGTCCGGCGACGTCAGTAGAGAACAGAATGTCCCACCCGCGGTCATCGTCCGTCGCGTCCTGAACGAGTATTGCCATGGCATCGAGAAACACCGCCGTCGCGCGCGCCTCGATCGAATCGATGGCGGAGAAGAACTCATCCTCGGTAACGGTTTCCGAGTTTTCTAACAGTATCGCCACGCCTGACAACGGCGAATAACTTTCCTCCAGCCAGCCAAGCAGGGTTCCCGACAACCATTGCTGGGCTTGCGATGCTTCCGCTTCCCAGGTGTTGCGCGCATCCCCTTTGAAAATGTTGCTGAGAGCATAGGAAGCGCCTGCCCCAAGCAACAATATGGCAACCAGCAACACCCAGCCCCAACCGAGGCCATGGGCCGCCTTTGCGACGGTGCCATTCCCGGGCCCTACCATTCGTTCACACTGAAGATCGGCCTGAATCCACGCGGTGGCAGCGCCCTGGTGGTATCGAAGCTGGCCAGCTCATTGCGATCCAGCATCTGAACCTTTGGCGCGACATGTTTCATTGTGAGCTGTTTTTCGAGAGCTCTGACCGCCTGGTCCACGGCGATTCTTGCCTGTACGGTCGGCATATCCGTTGGCGCGGCAACAATCTGATTCCGCCGCAAACCGCGGTCAACACCAGGGCTGTAGTAGTACGCCAGCACCTTGACCCGGTCTTCAATGCCGCGCTTTCGTAGAACCCTTACGGCCGCCTCCGCCGTCACGGTGGTGCCGACGATATAGTCGACATCCGGATGGACGTCGAGCGCATCCTCGACCAATCCGGCCTGGACCGCCAGTCCGGTATCCCCCTCGGATGTCACGACAATCTCGAACTTGTCCGGATCCAGCCCCGCTCGTAAGCCCGCGTCCCCGGCGGCCACCCACCCCGCGCCGCTGGGGCCGGGAAACCACGCCAGCCGCACCGGGCCAGCGTCATCACGATGCGCCGCATTGAGATACTGGCTGACGATAAACCCCAGGTCCCAGTAGTCGACCGCCGCGCGCGCGGTAATCCCCCGCGCTGACAGCCCGTTTATCAAGTCGATTACCCGTTTACCCTTGCGAATATAAGCCTCGAGAAGATCGTTGAGTCCATCCTCGGAAATGGCACTGACGATAAGTGCATCGGCGCCATCGTCCATGCACTCGCTGATCTGCGTACGCTGCGTCTCGAGGTTGCCGTAGCCGCCGGCTTCGAAAAGCTGCATTCGAATCCCCAGCCTTCGCGCTTCGTCGATGAGGCCGAAATTGACGGCAGTCCAGTAATCGTCCTTCAGATGAGGAATCGAGACGCAGATCCGCCACGGTTGCGAGGCCTCCGCCAGCGGCATATAGATTTCGGTGTTCCGGATGCGCTCGGAATTGAATGGCGGATCCCAGACATCGACTTCCATCGGGTACCAGGCTTCAGCGGCGAAAGCCGATACCGCCGACAAGGCAGCAATCACGCCCAAAAGGTGAAATTTTATTGTCAGTCTCATACGGCTAATTATGCCCTTGTCAGCCGATGGTCGCGTGTCCGAGAATGAGTTTACCCTTTATCAATTGGACTCGCGCGGCATGTATCTCCCTGCTAGCGAGTCCGTCCATGCTGCCAGCCCGCCAATGCCTCACTCAATGAGCGGCACCCGAATCTGCCAGTGATGCCAATCGCCACGTTATTGACACGACACCACTACCCTAACCCGTTTCAAGACGCGCAATAGCCGCGACTGCCGGCACGGCAAAACAATCCGCGAGTATTCCTTGATTGCACTGAAATCTTCATTGACACTAGCCATTCAAGCAATTTCGAACATCCCCCGGAGCCCGCTATGCCGCGTCCATCATCCCGCCGTCTTTCCCCATGCAGACGGACGTGGCTCACGATTGTCTTCGCTGCGATACCGGCAACGGCTATCGCGGAAATTGGACCTGCATTTACCGGACTCTCAGGTAATGCGAACGATGCCTCGGCGGCGTTTTTTTCGCCGGCCGGCATCACCCGCCTCGATCGCAAGGAACTGACCGTTCAGACGATGTTCGCCTACGCGGAATCGAAATTCGATGTTGACGAGGCGAGCTATGCCGGTGGCAGCTCGGACAACGACGAGAAACTCCTGATCATCCCGGGTGTTTACTATGTTCATCCGCTTGGTGAGAAATGGCGACTCGGGCTATCCGTCAACGTACCCTCGGGAATAGGCAATGACTATGGCAAAAAGTGGTCTGGCCGCTATCTCGCCGAGGAGTCGAATCTCGCGTTTCTGGCCGCTTCCGCATCGCTGGCGCACCGGGTAACCGACAACTGGTCGGTGGCGGCCGGCCCCTTTCTCCTCTACACCGATACCAAGACCAAGGCGAGGGTAAACAATCTGCTACCGGAGGCCGGCGACGGATCCGTGCGCCTGGAGGAAAGCGGCGCGGCGCTCGGACTGATGCTGAGCACCATGTACGAATTCACCGACACCACCCGTATCGGGCTGACCTATCGGTCATCGGTGGACCCGAAGCTGGAGGGCACGCCGTCTTTTAGTAATCTCGATCCACTGCTACGTGAAATTCTCGCCGCTGCCGATCTGCTGGGAACCGAGGTAGATGTCGATTTCAAGGTGCCTGCTCAGGCCATGGCCGGCCTTCACACTGCGTTCTCGGAGCGCTGGTCCGCGACGGCTGACCTGATCTGGCTCAACATGTCCGAATTCGGCATTACTAGGGTCAGCGTCGAGCAGGACAGCATAACGGTGAGCGATGGAGATTTTCGCGATTCATGGATCGGTACGACCGGTTTGAAATACCGCTATGCCCAGAACCGGGCCGTGTCCGTGGGGGCGTTGTACGGGACTTCATCGCTTAGCGACGGACGCCGCGGCATCGCGCTGCCGCTGGACAGGATCGCGGGAGTCGGTGCAGGCATTGAATTGCCGTGCTTCGATTATCTCTGCCACATCAATCTCAACTACCTCGATCTCGGCGACGGAGACCTGGTCGAAGAAGGGGGTGCGCTTATCGGCAGCATAGAGGGCTCTTTCGATAAGAACTGGATGCTGATGCTGGATTTCCAGCTAAGCATACGTTTCTGAATCAAGCGTCGCCGCGAAGACCCGGTGCGTCAGACTGTCTGCGAGACCCATCGTCACGCCTTTATGGCATTGATGCGAGTCGCGCGAGCGCACTCCTCCACGGCCCGTCGGCTACGCGGAGAGCGGCAGAAACGACATTACCCGATCAATGGTCCAGTACGCGGCAACGCCCCCAATACTGTAGGGAAGCCAACGCCATGCACCCTGCGGTAATGTTATCGGCAACCGTCTCAGCAATGCAGTCAGGCCCAGTACCACCGCGATGAACAAAAGCTGCCCGGTTTCCACCCCTAAGTTGAAGGTAAACAGGGCCAGCGGTACTTCGTGCTGCGGTACCCCTATTTCCGACAACGCGCCGGCAAAACCCAGGCCGTGGAACAGGCCGAAAATAAATGCGATCACCCAAGGGTAGCGTTCGGTGATCCCGACCACACCGCGGCGTTTATGAACGATCTCCGCAGCGAGGAAAAGAATGCTGAGCGCGATGATCGCCTCGGTCGGGGCCGACGGCACATGAACCAGGTCCAGAGTCGCCAGCGCCAGCGTGATGCTGTGAGCTACCGTAAACGCAGTGACCGCCTTCACCAGCGCGCCGATGCCGGAGACGATCAGCAATAACGCGAGCACGAACAGCAGGTGATCGACGCCCTCGAGAATATGAATCGTGCCCATCCTCCAGTAATCTGCCGCGACTTTGAGCTTTGAGGCCTGCTGCGGAATCATGAATTCGGGAGAAGCCGGCCGCAGGATCGCCGAGTGCTGGGTACCATCGTGAAACTGGACAAGCAGCAACACATCGGTCTGCAGCGCGGCAAGGCCGTTGATGACGACCGTCTGCCCGGTCAGAGTTGCCGCGGTGTTCCTGTAAGTGGCACGTTCAATCCGCGCGCCCGGCATCTCCTGTATCGAGGGCGAACCGAGGATCTCGAGGCTCTGCGGTAACTGCGGCGCAATTGCCAGCACGCGGTCGCCACGGGTCGGGACCTTTTAGGTCACGGAAAAGAGCCCGGTGTTTTGCTCCTTGATGTCCAGCAGCGCCGGACGGATTTCATCCGCGGCGGCGGACATAGGCGGCAACATTCCGGCCATTAACGCCAGGACCAGCAAAAACGCGCCGCCCGATTTGCGAGTGATTTTACAAATCACCGATGCTGCAACGGCTCCTCGAAAACGCCGCGAGAGCAATGCCGATCCGCAAGCCGACGAAACCGACGCCTCGGCGAGATATGCAGCACCCGTGCGATTCAACGCGAAGGCTCCTGCGCCATGCCGCCATTGCCATTTGCAGCGGCCGATTCAATGACCACAGCGTAGCGGCCACGCAGATTGGCGTAGAACTGCTCATTGAGTTCTTCGCCCTTCTCCATTGCCCAGTCCTGCGCGACTCGCTCACGCAACTCCGAGAAGACCGGCGGCGGCGGTTGCGTGACGTTGCTCACATACACCAGGTGCACCCCATAGCCGGACAGCACCGGTCCGTGCCATTGCCCGGGAGACAGCCCGACCAGCGCCTCGCTAAAACCACTGCCGAAATTCTTTTGGATCTCGAGCGGTTCCTTGTCGGGGTGGTAATTTTGCAGCATCAAAGTGTCGCCGAATGCGCCGGCGTCGCCAATATTCTCACCCAGGGCGATAAGTTGCGCCTTGATCTTCTCCGCGTCCGCCAGCGTGGCTGCGCCGCGTTTGCCAGGATCAACATAGACCTGGGTAAAGGTATACCGCGTGGGCAGCTAATAACGATCCTGGTGTTCGGCGAAGTAGGCCCGCAACTCCTCGTCGGTCGGCGGCGTCAGTGCCACCAGGTCCTTGGCAAGGAACTCGAGCTTCTGCGCCAGGCGACGGCGAATGACCTGATCGTGCTGATTCAGACCCATCGTCAGCGCCTTGCGATACAGCACGGTCTCCCTGATGTATTGCTGGATCAGCCCGTCCAATTCCGCGGCCGTCGGCGGCCGATTCCAGCGTTTCCCCCATGCAGTTCGCATCCACTCGATCTCGCCGGCGGTGACGACAATGGTCTTGTCATCCGCTTCTTGCGCCGGTTCGGCAAACAAACCACATCAGGTAGATCGCCGCACCGATCAACAGAAAGTGTAGCAATGGTTCACGCAGGAACTTCAAACCAACATGCTACTTTTCGACTGATGATCGCAACCCGGTCCGGGACATTGCAATTTTAGCCTAAATCGCACGAATAATACCGCCTTCCACCCTTAAAGCACTGCCGTTGACGGCACCGTTGCCGGCGACGAAAACTGTGGCATCGGCCACCTCTTCGACTGTCACGAATCGCTGAATCAGGGAGTTCGGCTCGTGCTCGCGAAAGTAGCTTTCCAGTACCTCCTCGACCGGCCTGCCCTCTTCCCCCGCAAGGCCATCGAAGTACTGCTCGACGCCTTCCGTCCAGGTCGGACCCGGAAGAATACTATTAACGGTGACGTTGGTACCTTTGGTTAGCTCGGCCAGCCCGCGCGACAATCCGATCAGCGAAGTCTTGCTGACCGAGTAGTGGATCATCTGCGGCAACGGTTTGATCCCCGCCTCACTGGCGAGGTTGATCACTCTGCCCCAGTTTCGCTCCAGCATGCCTGGCAGCAACGCCCGGCACAGACGCACCGCGCTCAACACATTGGTCTGATGGTAGCGCAGCCACTCATCGTCATCGATTGCGAAAAAATCCTCGACACTGAAAATACCGGCGTTATTAATAAGAATATCTATACCACCGAGAGCATCGAGCTGAGACAAAACCTGCGCTGTTCCTTCCACGGAGGAGAGGTCGCCGTTCACTGCGGCATACGCGCCAAGCTCGGCACACAACGCCTGACTTGCACCCAGTTCGCGGCCATGTACGACAACGCTCGAACCATTTTTGACAAATGCCGTTGCAATGGCCCTGCCGATACCTTTAGTCGAGCCGGTAACGAGGCTTACCTTGCCAGCTAAATCAGTCATAAGTTATCCCGGGGCATCGCTGCAGATTGCCGATTCTAACGCCACAACCGCGGAAAGTGGCGATGCTACCCCGGTATCAGGCTGCCTGACGTCAACGATGCGAGGCGACCAGCAGGGACGGTTGTGTACAGCAAGCCTGTCGCCTCACGCCGTAATGTGCGAATTTTCGACAGTCAGAGCAATGCTCCAGGGAGATCCTGCGGTGGAATAGCCGCGGTCGCGCGGGAGTTCTTCTCGCTGCAAAAAAACTGAAAAGTGAAAGGTCTAGCGTGCCGGTGTCGAGCGCAGCGCGACTGTGGATTTCGCCGTGCCAGCATGGCCCTGCAGCAACGCGGTTCGCTCCATTGCGGCGACAGCGCCGCCCCGACCGGATCAGATATGCCGATAGGCGCGTTAGCCAGACGCAATACCGTTCGTGACTGCAGACGCGCATGGAGCATGGTTGTGAAGCGTGAATGCCTGACCCGGGTCGCACCGCGTTATGGAGCGTGTAACCACTCAATCCCGCCAGGTATCCAGCCGAGGGACAGCCCCGGCCCCCAAATTCCGATCCATTTCTTTACGACTCAAAGGGAGTTTGTCATGTATAACAGAGTTAAACTCGGGGCGGCGTGGCTCGCCGCGGTAATTGCCGTCGCCGGTTGCGCCAGCAACGATCCGGTGTACCAGCCACGGGCCTATTCGCCGGTGGCCATCGACCAGTCCGCCTTTGTGCCTGCGGTCAATGCATTCGTCATCCTGATGGATACATCATCGTCGATGGCAGAGAACCAGAATCGCCATTTCTTTGCGGCCAAAGACGCCGTAAACGCGATGAACCAGACGATTCCGGAGCTGGGCTATCAGGGTGCGCTGGTCACTTTCGGGCCGGGCTGCCTCCTCGACAAGGGCCTGGCCCGGGTCTGGCATGGACCGGCCGCCTATAGCAGCGCCGATCTCGGCACTGCGCTCGGCAAGATTCAGTGCGCGGGTGGCGTTACCCCGCTCGACCGCGGTTTCGACGCCAGCACCATGGCCCCGGCGTCCGTGCCGGGCAAGGTCGCCATCTTGGTCGTCAGCGATTTTCGCGACATCGACTCGACAAAGGCGATGAAAGCGCTGCATGCACTGGACGAAAAATACGACGGCCGGGTTTGCGTGCATGCGGTCCAGCTGGGCGGGGATAAAAAGGCTGCCGCTTTCCGGGACCGCCTCGGCGCGACCACCAATTGCGGCTCGGTCATCGACGCCGGCTCGATTTCCTCCGCCGCGGCAATGTCCGGCTACATCACGAAAACACTACTGATGACGGCCCCGGATAGGGGCGACGCCGACGGCGACGGCGTGGCAGACGACCGCGATCGCTGCCCGACAACCCCTCCGGGCGCCCGGGTCAACTCGGTCGGGTGCTGGTGGCTGGGCGAAGAAGACGTTCTGTTCGATTTTGACAAGGCCCTCATCAAAAGTACCTTTATGCTCGATGAGGCCATCACCCTGTTGAAGGCAAATCCCGAGATCAATGTCGAGATCCAGGGGCATACCGATAACGTCGGCGACCCGGCCTACAACGTTAACCTGTCGCAGCGCCGCGCGGAGGCGGTTATGGAGTATATGATCGCCAGCGGCGTTTCGAGCTCGCGCTTGCGGGCAAAAGGTTATGGCGACACCCGGCCGCATGTCAGCAACGATTCCGATCGCGGTCGCGCGCTCAACCGTCGCGTCGGACTACATCCGTATCGATGACCGTTGCGGTCTTCACAACCACCCACTGGCGGGAAAAGGGGCTGCAGCGCAGCCCCTTTTTTCTGCCCTGAAAAAGACCCCGGTGGAGGCATCGCAATTTCCCTTTGGCGACGCGGCGACGTACACTCGCGAGCGTATCTTTCCCCGCGGCGTGCGATGTTCTGGCGTCAGCGAACATCGCCCTGACTCGAAGGCTCCATCATGACATCCGATTCCACTCCCGCTTTCGCCGACCTGGCGCTCGCGGCACCGGTCCTCGATGCACTTGCGCGTATCGGCTACGAACGCCCGACACCGATCCAGGCCGAGAGCATTCCGCCGCTTCTGCAGGGACGTGATCTGCTCGGTACTGCGCAGACCGGTACGGGCAAGACCGCGGCGTTCGCGCTGCCATTGTTGTCGCGGCTCGACATGGGCTCGAAGAACCCGCAGGTACTGGTTCTGACCCCGACCCGCGAACTCGCGATCCAGGTCGCCGAGGCGTTTCAAACCTATGCATCGGCGATGCGCGGCTTCCATGTGCTGCCGGTCTACGGTGGCCAGAACATCAGCGTCCAGTTGCGCCAGTTGCGCCGTGGCGCCCATGTCATTGTGGGCACACCGGGCCGGGTAATGGATCACCTGCGTCGTGGCACCCTGAAGCTCGATGATCTCGAAACCGTCGTGCTCGACGAAGCCGACGAGATGCTGCGCATGGGGTTTATCGACGATGTCACCTGGATACTGGAACACACCCCGGAGGAAAGGCAGGTTGCGCTGTTCTCGGCCACCATGCCGCCCCCTATCCGACGCGTCGCCAATAAGTATCTCCGCGCGCCCGCGGAAGTGAAAATCACCAATCGCACGACGACGGTCGAACAAACCGAACAGCGGTACTGGATCGTCAGCGGCGTACACAAGCTGGACGCGTTGACGCGTATCCTCGAAGCGGAGGATTTCGACGGCATCATCGTATTCGTGCGCACCAAGACGCTTACCGCCGAACTCGCCGAGAAACTCGAGGCGCGCGGCTATGCAGCGGCCGCGATCAATGGCGATATGAACCAGCAACAGCGCGAACGGACTATCGAGCGCCTGAAAAACGGCAAAACCGATATTCTCGTCGCCACGGATGTTGCCGCCCGCGGTATCGATGTAAACCGAATCAGTCATGTCATCAATTACGACATTCCGTACGACGCCGAGGCCTATGTACACCGTATCGGTCGCACCGGCCGCGCCGGCCGCAGTGGCAAGGCGATCCTGTTCGTAGCACCGCGCGAGCGGCGCCTGTTGCGAGCGATAGAGAAATCTACCCGCCAGTCCATTGCTCCGATGGAATTGCCGACACGGGAACAGGTAAACAGCCGTCGGATCGAGCAATTCAAGGTCAGCATTACCGAGGCGATGGAAGGCGAACATATGCCTTTCTTCCACGACCTCGTGCAGCAGTACCTCGATGAGACCGACACCGACCCGCAACGGGTTGCCGCGGCGCTCGCCTGTCTCGCTCAACGCGACCGTCCGCTGCTTCTCGCGGATACCGGCAAGGCCGAGGCAGCGCCATTCAAGGAAGCCCGCGAGCGGGACGCAAAGCGGCGGCCGGCGGAAAAACGACGCACCGAATCAGCGCAAGATTCCACGAAACGGCAGACGACTCCGCGCCACAAAAAACGTGAGGAGACCGAAGGCATCGACATGGAGCGCTTTCGCCTCGCGGTCGGTCACATCCACGACGTCAAACCGGGTGACATCGTGGGCGCCATCGCCAACGAGGCGGACATCGACAGTGTCTATATCGGGCGGATCGCACTTTACGACGACTACAGCACGGTGGAACTCCCCGCCGGCATGCCGCGCGAGGTGTTTCAGCATCTCAAGAAGGTATATGTCCGCGGACAGCCGCTACGCATCGAAAGCCTCGACAAAGCCGAAAAACGGGAAAAGAAAAAGTCGCTGCGGAAGAAAACCGGTGCCAGGAAAGCGGGTGGCAAAAAGCCTGGTGGCAAGAAACCCGCACGGACCAAACCGACTGGCCGGAAAGACGCGAGCAAGGGCAAACCGAAACCGCAAAAATAACGCCGCTCAGGGTCGATCGCTTCTCGACGCTACTACAACGACCCGGAGTCCTCGCCCTGCCCCGGCAGCTCGCGAAGCTGCATGGCGCCGCGAAATCTAGAGCGACTCGCGCATCTGTGCCTCGGTCTCGGGTTCGGGCTCGCGACCGAGCAGCAAGTTCCGGGTGTTGCGCAAGCCGCGGCGGAAATCGAGCTCGAGCACGTACAGACACGGAATCAGGAACAGCGTGATGACCGTGGCAAAGATGATGCCGAACGCGAGCGAAATCGCCATCGGGATCACGAACTGCGCCTGCACGCTTTTCTCGAGCATAATCGGCATCAGTCCGGCCGCCGTAGTCAGTGAAGTCAGCACGATGGCACGGAATCGTTGCGTACCCGACTCGACCACGGCTCTCCTCAACGGCACTCCGTTTTGCAGTGCCTTGTTGATGAAATCCACCATGATCAGACTATCGTTCACCACAACACCCGCAAGCGCGATCAGGCCAAACAAGGAGAACATGCTGATCGCCTTGCCCATCACGATATGCCCGACCACCGCGCCGATAAGGCCGAACGGGATCACCGACATGATGATCATCGGCTGCACATACGAGTGCAACGGGATCGCAATCAGAGCGAAGATCAGGAACATCGCCGCAATCGAGGCAAGGGTCAGATTGCGAACCAGCTCCATTTCCTCCCTGCTCGCTCCCTCGAGTTCGTAGCCGACACCAGGGTGACGCGAGAGCAACTGTGGCAGGTAGTCTTCGGTGATCTCTTTCAAAACTTCGCCAGGCTCGACAACTGTCGGGTCAATGTCGGCCGACACCGTCACGACGCGTTTTCGATTCTGCCGCGTAATGCTCGAATAACTTTCGCCAAAAGACAATTCGGCAACCGAGGCAAACGGCACCTCATCGCCGCCCGGCGTGCGAATACGCATGTTCTCGAGATCCGCAAGCGAGCGCCGCTCTTCCAGCGGGTAGCGCACCATCACCTTGAGTTCGTCCTTGCCGCGCTGGATACGCTGTGCTTCCTCGCCGTAAAACGCCTGGCGTACCTGGCGCCCCAGCGAGGACATCGTGATGCCGAGCGCCTCGGCCTCGGGTTTGATTGCGAGCCGGATCTCCTCGCCGCCCGCATTCAGTGAATTGCGGATATCGAATACGCCGTCGTACTCGGCCAGTTTCTCTTCGAGTTCCTGCGCCGCACCGCCAAGCGACTCAAAGCTGGATCCGGTCAGGTTGAAACTGAGTGCGGCACCGCCGCCGACATTGTCACCACCGGAAAATGTCAGTTCCTTGACCCCGGGGATCTCCCCAACCCGGTCGCGCCACATGACCTCGATATCGTCGCCGTTCAGCGGACGGTCCTCGTTCATCGGCATCTCGGCAAACACTACTCCGCCGGTGTCGCCCCGGGTAAACACGCCGATGTGATTGATCGGCTCGTCGACACCCGGGTTATCGGCAGCGTACTCGGCATTCAGTTCCAGCGCGGCATTCTCGATCCGGCTCATCACCTCGTTGCGGACTTGTGGTGCAGTCCCGTTTTGCATTTGCAACTCGACCCGGATGAAATCACCCGGTACATCGGGAAACAGCACCGTCCGCACGATACCGCTTTGCATGACACCGATGGTCAGGATAAGAATCGCAGCAAAAAGACTGAAAGTAATACCCCGATTATCGAGCGCCTTCTCCAGCAGCGGTCGATAGACCTTCTCGACAAACGACTGCATCCCATTTTGAATACGCCAGTTCAATCGCTGAAAGGGGCGCACGAGCCACAACCGCAGCGGCGTCTCCCGAAACGGCTTGAAAAGTTCGGCCTCATTCTGCGGCGTGATTTTTGCGTGCGCGAGATGCGCCGGAAGGATCAGCTTCGACTCGATCAACGAGAACAACAGGCACAAAATCACGACCATCGACATGGCCTCGAAAAACGGCCCGACAACGCCGCCGATAAACAGCATCGGTGCGAAGGCCGCCATTGTCGTCAGCACCCCGAACGTTGCCGGTACCGCGACTTTCTTCGCACCGCGAATCACGTTATCCAGTGTCTGCCCGTCGGCGCGTATCCGGGTATAGACACTCTCGCCGATGATGATCGCGTCATCGACGACTATCCCCAAAACGAGTATGAACCCGAACAGGCTGATCATGTTGATAGTCACCGGCCACGGTCCAAGCGGCATCAGCCACAAAGCGCCGAAGAACGTGATCGGGATACCGACAATGACCCACGCCGCAACCTTAAATCGCAGGAACAATGACAGTACGATAAATACCAGCAAGGCACCCTGCAGCATGTTCTTCATCATCATGTCGAGCCGGCCCTGCAGATAGTGCGAGCGGTCGATCCAGACATCGATATTGATACCTTCAGGCAGCGTCTTGGCCTTCTTTTCGACGTACTCACGCACCGCCTTGGCAGTTTTCAGTTCGTTCTGCTGGCCGCCGGCGAGTACCCGCAGGATCGCCGTCGTTTGGCCGTCGAAACGGCCATAGCCATCGGTCTCGACAAAGCCGTCTTGTATCGTTGCAATATCGCCGAGAGTCAGCCGCGTCCCGTCCGGAAAAGTCCGCAGCACCAGCCGCGAAAACTCCTGCCCGGTATACCGTTGGCCTTCCGTCCGCAGCAGAATATCGCCGCCCTCGGTCTTGATCGTCCCGCCCGGAAGATCGAGCGAAGAATCGCGGATCGCCTGCGACACTTCGCTCATTGACAAGCCGTATTGCCGCAATGTCTGTTCAGGCACCTCGACGCTGATCTCGTAGTCGCGGTCACCGAGAAACTGGACCTGGTTGACCTCCGGCAGGACCATTAACTCGTTTTGCACCTGCTGGGCAAGCGTCTTGCGGGCGAATGCATCCATCTCACCGTAGATCGATAGAAAAACCACGTGAATCGGCACTTCTTGCTTATATATGACCGGCTTCTCGGTGAGGTTCGGAAATGTCGAGATTGCATCGACGCGGGTCTTGATCTCGCTGAGGATTTCGTTGATGTCCTCGCCGGTCGCGACTTCCGCCACAACCGAACCCTCTCCCTCGCTGGCGACCGAATCTATCTGGGTAATGCCGTCGATGTCCTGGATCGCTTCCTCGATCTTGACGACGACCCCTTCCTCAACTTCCTGCGGCGCCGCACCGAGATATGGCACGCGCACCTGGATCGTGTTGAGCTCGAAGTCCGGAGTCGTTTGCTTGCGTATCGTGAACGCCGAAACCACACCGAACGCAATGATCATCAACATCAGCAGGTTTGCCGCCACATGGTTGCTGGCAAACCAGGCAATCAGGCCTGTTTCAGTCGTGACTCCCGGCTGTCCCTTCATCGCGCCAACCTCTTATTCATCGCCCTTGGCGACGGTTTCATCCACCCCTTCGCCCGTCGCCAACTCGGTACCGTCGTCTTCGACGCCCGCATCCTCGTCCGCGTCGCCGGTTCGTACCCGCATGCCGTTGATCGGGTTTTCAATGGAGGTCACTGCAATTCTCTCGCCGGCCGCCACGCCGCCGCTGAGATACGCATGCGTCGAATCCGAACGCAGAATGTCGACGTCGCGAATTTCGAGACGATTGTCGTCGTTGACGACCACGATCTGGCCATTACCACGGATCACCGAACGCGGCACGCGAATCACGTTTTCGGCGCTGTTTCCCGCTACCGCTGCGGAGACAAACGTGCCAACCGGCAATGGCGTCGATTCAGTATCGGACGCGTGGCGCCGGTAAGGATCTTCGATTCGCACGACCGCATAGGTAACCCGGGTATTCTCGTCAACGACGCCCTCGCTGCGCACGATTCTTCCGCTCCATTGCTGCATCTTGCCGCGCTGGACCGCAGACAGAATCACTTCAGGGCCGCTCGCACTGCCCGACTTCTCGATCTGGCCCGCACCCGGCAGCTCGACAAATGCGAGGTCCTGGTCGGTCAAAGGCAAACGCACTTCAGCATAGTCGGTGGCAAACGTGACACCGAGCCGGCTGCCGGCGGTCACATACTGGCCGAGATCCGCATCCTTGCTCCGCACCATGCCCTCGTACGGCAGGCGAATCGCGGTCAGTTGGAGATTTCGCTTTGCCCGCACGAGGTCGGCCCTGGCGGTTTCGAGCGCCGCCGCGGCCGAAGCCAGCTCCGCCTCGGCGCGGTATCCTTGCTTGCGCAGCTTGACAGCGCCGTCGTACTCAATTTGCCGCTGGGCAAGCACGGCCTCGGCCTGATCGACCGCAACCCGGTAGTTGGTCGGGTCAATTCGCATCAACACTTCGTTTTTTGCAAAAACTCCACCCGGAATGAACTTGGGAGATATCTCCACGATCGCGCCGGACACCTCGGCACTCAGTAACGTCTCGGTACGGGGCCGGACATTACCCTGGCTCTGCACTGTGAAAGTCACCGTTTCCGTCTTCAGCGGCGCTACCTGGACCAGGAGGTCGACATCGGTGTTCTCTTTTTTCTCCGGCGGCGGCTTCATCTTGGCCAGCATTCCCGCGCCAACAATAGCCACGAGGAAGATCGATGCAATAAGCGCTACACGGGCGAGCTTCCGCTTCATATGAGAAATCCCTAAAATTCGAGGTCGCCGCGACCTTATTCGAATTCGAACATGGCGGTGGCGCAGAGTTCAGCCGGTTACTTTCGCATACTCTTAGGGACTGCGTCGACCAATGCCGCCGTTGCGCATGCGATACTGAACCTCTTGCCGGCCGGAGCAATTATCGCGCCGGGACGATTCCGGCGGCATTGCGATCCGGCTCGTAACCAGCCGCTAACCTGTCGGCGTCCCGATTCGCCGCTAGAATAGATAACATACGCCAGCCGGTCATGCCGGGGCCGCTCACAAAACGAACCTGATGGACCTCTATAAATGAAAAAATTGTCGCTGCTCGATCTCGCCTTTTTCGTCACGGAATCAGAAGATAGCCCGAAGCACGTTGCCGGATTGATGATATTTAAGCGGCCGGCCAAGAGCCCGGCGCGATTCGTGGCGAATCTGTACGAGGAATTCCTGGAATTCGACGAGCCGGGCGAGCCGTTCGACCAGGTAATCAATTTCACCGCGCTCGGTGGCCCGCAATGGCAACAGTGCACCGACTTCGACATCGATCAGCATCTGTTCTTTCATCGACCAAAAAAGGTGCTGGACGACGCCGCCCTGTATGAGCTGATAGCCGAACTACATGGCCCAATGCTCGATCGCAGTAAACCGTTGTGGCAATTTCATATGATCGACCGTGTTGCTGGCGGCCGCTTCGCGATCTATTTCAAAATTCATCACTCCTACGCAGACGGCATTACGCTGACGAGCTGGACGGCGCATAGCCTGACCGAGTCGCCAAGGTCCAAAACTATCAACCCGGTATGGGTGTCGCACAGCTCGCCCGGAAAGCGCAGCCGGCGAGCCGGCACTGATGCGAAAACCCTGCTTGCCACCGTGCTGCGCGGCTCCCTGGAACAGCTGAAAACCACTGCGGGCATTGCCAAGCTGTCGATGCAACTGGGGCTCGAACAACTCGGACTGACCAAGAACGCGGTATCGTTGCCCTTCCGTTCGGACGGGCGCACGCCGTTGACCGGGCAAGTCACTGCTGCGCGCCAGTTTGCCAAGGCCAGTGTTTCGATGGATCGGGTGCAGAGGATCCGCGATATGTGCAGGGCGACTCTCAACCACGTTGCGCTGACCTGTATAGACGGCGCCCTGCACCGGTACATTGCGGAGAGCGGCGCGGACCTGCGACGTCCGATATCGATCCAGATGCCGGTTAACCTGCGCGATGAAAACGATTCCAAGGGTGGCAACAAGATCGGTATTGTGACGGTCGAACTCGCCAATCGAACGGACGACCCCTACCAGCGCCTGCGTGAGATCGGCTTCACGTTGCGTAACGTCCGCAACCAGATTGACGGCGTGCCCCCGGCGGCGGTAGCACAGTATTCGATTCTTCTTGGCGTCGCCGCTCAGCTGACCGAAATGCTCAAGCTCAACAACGTTCTGCCACCGATCAGCGATACCCTCGTGTCCAATGTTCCGGGGCCGCGCAAGCCGCTATATCTCAAAGGCGCGCGAATGACGGAGATGTGTCCCGTCAGTACGCTGATGCCGGGCAATCATTTAAATATCACGCTTTACAGCTATGCCGGCACCTTGCACTTCGGTCTGCTGGCCACCCGCGAACTGCGCGATGTCGCCAAGCTTGCCACCTATATCGAAGACGCATTTGTCGAACTCGAGCAGGCCGTTTTCACGCCGCGAGTGCGCGACGCAAAATAGCAACGCTATCGAATCGAAGACCGACGACAATGGCTGGCAGTCGCTTATCCGAAACCGCAACTGCCAGCGTCAGCTTGCGGCTTTTTCCGTTCAATTCAGGAGGCAAAGGGAAACATGCTTGTAAAATTTGACAGCCATGTCGGCAGTTTTTCAATGTTCGAAGAAACCGCCGAAACGCTGCTCCACATGATGGGCCACAGCGGGACGATCCCCAGCGCAATTCTTGCCGAGGACATTCCAACGGCACTCGCCCGGCTGGAAAAAGCCGTCGCCGATGCGCCGGAGGCGCCCGAGGCGGACGAAGATGAAGAGGACCCGGAAAAGAAATCACCGGTTTCACTGCACCAGCGCGCGTTTCCGTTGATAGAGCTTCTCCGCCGCGCGGCGGAAGGTGGCCACAGCGTGAGCTGGAGCAAGGCCTGACAGGGATAACGAGTCACGCAACCTCCGGCGCGAAGGGACATGCGGCCCGATCGGAGCATAGCGATCCGGGCAAGTCGGCATCCATCTGCGAAAGGCTGACGAACCCGCTACCGTACACCCCGCTCGATGTTAATTGTCGAGTGCGCTATTTTTCACAAACTTCAATGGAGCGAGCTATGTCAAGCGGAACGGTCGACAAAATGGAAGGCAAACTCAAGGAAGCGGGCGGCGTATTGCTCGACGATGACAAAATGAAAGCCGAAGGCAAGACGCAGCAGGCTACTGGCAGTGTCAAGGATGCAGTGGAATCGATCAGCGATTCCGCTGCGGACCTCGTCGACAAGGCGGCCGACGTATTGAAGGGCAAGTAATACGCCCGGCCGGTTTTCAGGCCAGACCTTGACCCGGCGGGCATTTGAGCGAATCGGCTCGATGCCCGCCGGTTTTTGCGGATCTGGTCAATTTTCTGCGCAAGATATCCGCAGGCAGCATCGCTATTGGCTGCCGCCACCGGCGTGGCCTGTGCGGTCCAACTCCATGCAAATGCACTTGTTAATGCACTGAAGCAAAAAAAATATCCAGCTGGCGAACACGGTAAAACTGGTCTACATCTTCTAGAGAGAGGAACCTCGATTCCGCCTGGGAGATAACGTCCATGAAAAACAAATTGGCCAGACTCGCAGTTCTCGGCGCACTGGCGGCGGCCCCGGTCTATGCCGCGGCGCCGGTTCTCGATCAACAAAACCCGGGAGACCCTGCGGCACCTTCGACTTTTGCCATTGGTGGCCTTTACGCGCAAGCGATCGCACAGACGCTAACCGTCGGCCTTGACGGCCGGCTTACGGAAATTCGCGTGCCAGTCGGTTGTGAGTCCGGAAGACTCATCGCAGAAATTCGCGACATCGACGCGAGTTCGGGCGTGCCCGGATCGAATGTAATCGCGACACGGAGATATCGCGCGGGACACTTCCCTGAAATCGTCAGCACTGATCTCACCTCGATTTCGTTTGGCGGCCGCGTTCGCGTTAGCGCCGGAGATCAACTGGCACTCGTGCTGAGTAACCCGACAGGATCCTGCGGCATTCTTCCTGGCGTTCCCGTCGACTCTTATCCTGGTGGCCGAGGATGGGCGATGGATGACGTCAATTCGAACTGGGTGTCGTTGTCGCTCAGCGGTACCGACGACGTGGGCTTTCAGAGCTACGTGCAACGGCCCGGCGGCTCCTGAACAATGCGGGGCCCTGCCACGAGCATTCAGCGGACCAATGCAACCGGAAATCACGCATAAAAAAAGGGGACGTCCTGTCCCCATCGGCGCCGCTGCTAAGTCCTTTCAGTCTGGAGGGGTGTGACCCGCTAAACGCCATCATGCAATAACGCGAGGATCGTACACACTCCGGCACGCCGATAATGTCGTCAAGGCGACATATAGCGATCTTTGTGCCCACCAGGATCGCAGTGCCCTGGCCACAAAAAAAGGCGCCCGCGATTTTGTCGCGGGCGCCGGTTGATCAGGCTATGCCTGGGGTTGGTTACGGCCGGGTTCCACCTTGAACCGGGTCGTTATCCCAGCCAAGGGCGGCCCAATCGATCTTGTCGTCGCCATGGCAATCACCACAGGCGCCGTCGTTACCGATACGCCTGTTCTTTCGGCGCCACTTCATGGTTGACTGACAGGTACATAAAGGTGTCCACGAACTCGAACGCACCCGTGTAGGTTTGACCGGTATAGGCGGCGCCGTCCTGCAGCGCGAGATCCCAGTCGAAAACCTTCCAGTACGGGTTGGGCCCGCCTTTCGGGCCAAACAGGTGCGGCACCAGCATCGTGTTGTTGCCGGCGTCGGCGACCTGGTTGCCGATCATCCTCTTGAACGGATAGATCATCGCACCCGGCGTGTTGTAGTCGGCCGAGGGGGAACCGAGATCGACCGGCACGCTCGTGTACTGCTCGTTGGTGTTGATCATCATGCGGTTCCACTCGCCGTCATGGTAGAGAAGTTCGGGACGAACGTTCTTGGTCCAGACGAAGTTGCCCTTCTTCTTGTCGTACATGTCTACGTCCGTCCTCGGACTTCGGGATATCTTCCGCCGGGATGTCCTGCCCCGCCGTTTCCCAGTACCATTCGGTCTTAGTCGACGTTTCACGCGCAATTGCCGGGATATGGCACACCTGGCAGGCAAGCGTCGTATGCAGGCTTACAATCCCTTCTACAGATTTACCGGCATGGATGTTGGCGCGATCGCCGTGGCAATCCATGCAGGTCTTCCATCTTCGCCCTGGTCAAGCGAATGGATACTCCTGGCCACCGATCCCGTGATCGATCTGTGCACCATCGGCCGTCCTTTTGACCTGGTGGCAGGCAACGCATTCAAAATCGCCGCCATCGGTGCCCATGTGGACATCGTATTCGCGCGTGGTTTCGGCCAGCGACAGCGCCAGATCGCCGTGCTTGACGTTGTCTCCGCCACCGGCTTTGGCATGGCAGTCGATGCAGTTATTGATGGTCGGGACACCGCCATTTTGCGCAACGCTGCGCGCAACCATCTGCAGATCAACGCCGTTTCCTCGGGCAGACCGGCGGTGGTCGTTGCCTTCTTGTAGGTACCGGACTGGTCATGGCAGACCAGGCAGTCCACCGCTTTGCGGATCGCCGAAAATAGAACGAATCGTCAGCGTATACCGTAACCGGCATGGCACTGGCTGCAACGGCCCTCGTTACTCGGGACCGCAATGCAGAAATTGTTGATCAGATCGGTCTTGCCGTGCCGATCAGCCTCGAAGCCTTTGATCCCCTGACGCAGCGCCCTTCCAGGTGAAATGGGCCTTGCCAAGCATGTCGTCGCCGATCGTCGCCATGGCAATTCAGGCACGACTGCGTGCCTTCATAAGGTTTCTCGGTGAAATAGCCCGTGTGCAGTGCCTCGGCATCGTAGGCCCCGCTCGCCAATGCGTTGCAATCTAAGACGTCGACGACGCCATCGCCGTTGAGATCTTCATCCGGAAGATCCCCCACACCGTTCTCGTTGAGGTCCCAACAGGCCACCCCATCAGAACCGTCTGCACCGGCTGGTCCAGGCGGCCCGTCATTACCATCGTCACCATCGTCGCAACCGGCCACGGCGAAAGCGAATATGGCAATGGAAATGAGCGTGGCAAGCCGGAATTTCCCTTGCCTCAGTGCGTTCATGCTAATAACCCCCAAGTTGAGAAGTTTTACCAATGGGCGAACCGGTCTGGCATTCAATCCGGCGAACCCGCGATCCTCTGTTTGCGCAAGCCCGGGCCGATAGGGCCGGCCCCTGTTTACCTTTGGTTCTCATTTGCGTAGTTGCGAATAATTCTTATTTAGGTTTAACTAAATTAACTTTTCTTCATGTATGCTCAGGACGCATTTTCCGCGCTGCAGCAATCTTCGCAATAGGGTGAAGTTACAAGGCGATTACGGACTTCTACGTACTGCCAATTAGGGGGAATAAAACGGGTCAACGTGCCCGGAGAGGGCGGCGCGGGATCTGGATGCTACAGCGCGGTTTAGTACTCGCCAGCCGTCTCAGCGGCAATATCGACCGGCGCGGGGTCGAGGCCAAAGTACAGGCCGAGATCGAGCATCAGTCGCTCAACACTGCCCAGTCCGTCGCGCTGGCGGAGTACGCCGCGGGCGAGATCAGGATAGTCGGTTATCAGCCCATCGACGCCGTGGCTGATCATTTTCGACAGAGTGCCGGCATCGTTGGCAGTCCATACATAGACTTCTTTGCCGGCGGCGTGGGCACGGCGAATGAAACGTCTCGACGCCATACCGACGTTGACGGCAAGGAAATCGACATCAACCCGGGTCAGGTCACCCATCGCGCGCGCGGTGAGCAGACCCAGTCTCCACTCCGGGCGCAGCGCCCGGATCTTTTGCAACGCCGCGTATTTGAGCGAGATCACGACGACCTCGGATGCCATGCCGCGCGCCTCGACGAGATCGATCACGCGTTGTTCGAGATTCTGATCGTGACCATAGTATTTGAGTTCGATTGTCAGCCGCGCCCGTCCATCCACCAGCTCGAGCACTTCATCGAGAGTAGGCACCCGTTGGTCGGCAAATTCGCCGCCATAGCGGCTGCCGACGTCGTGCGACGAAATCTCGGCGTAGTTAGCATCCCAGACCTTGAGCGGCACGCCACCAATTCTCATCAGATCGCTGTCGTGGATGACTACAACAACACCGTCGGACGTTTCCTGTACATCTATCTCAACCGAGTCGGCGCCCATTTCTATCGCGGTTTCGATAGCCGCCATTGTGTTTTCCGGCGCATGCCCGGCCGCGCCACGATGGGCCACCACTGTCACGGGTTTCGTAATCTGTACCCCACGCAGCAATATCAGACCCGCCCCAACCGCTATGAGGGTTACGAGCACGACGATAAAAGTCACGGCCCGGGCAGCAAGCGGCCCCGTTTGCGTCGCCGCATCGGCATCGAGTTTCGCAACGACCCGCCCGTCGCTGTCGGCTGAGTCGAAATACCGGTCTGCGACAAACAAAGCAAAAAAACAGTTGGTCAGAAGGTTGAGCAACAGGCTTGCCGCAAACCAGGCGAAGAGCACGACGGCCAGCGCAGTGACGAGCATTGGCACCCGGTCCCCGGAAAGGCCTGTCGCAATCGCGGCGCCTTCCCCCACGAGGCCGAGCAACATGCTCGACAACATGGCAAAAACCACAAACCAGGAAGCAACCAGAAACGCGATTTCGCGACGCTGGCCCGCCGTGCGTCGTTCACTTTCAGCAAAGCTTGCCGCAGGCGAGAATCCCTCGAACATTACCAGCGGCAAAACAAAAAACCACGAGGCGAGCTTGCGTATCACGACAATTGCCAGCACCAGAAGGACAAACCCAACGCAGGCCACGGCGAGTAGAAATGCCGGTGGCTTTTCCGCAAGATAGAAATTGATGTCGTGCTCGCTGAGCAGCCAGAAGACAATCAGCGCGGCAAGCGCCAGAAAAGGCAGCGCAAGCACCAGAAATCGGACCACCAGTCTCGCAGTCACCCGCAATACTGCGTGTGCCCGTGACAACGTAAACCGGAGTGCCGCCAGGACCGGTAAATGCAGGCGCCGTCGCGCTGCCCGGGCGATACACAACAGACACGCTGTTTCCATCGCAAGCACGGTGACAAGACCCGCGCCAATGACTATAAAGGTCACGATGCCAAGCGGGCTCAGTATGAAGAACAGGATGTCCTGATCCGCCTTGACCACATCCCCGGACAGATGCAGGAACAGCCTCAGCATTACGGCAACCAGCGGCACCAGCGCCGCCAAAGCAAGCAGTTTGTAGAGAACATCGGTCGCAAACAGGGCGCGCCATGCAAACACAAAGTCTGTTCCCACACGGCGCCAGATCGCGACAATATTTTTCATCCAACGTACCCCGGAAATCGGTTGCCCCGCCAATCACGTATGCGCCGGCGCTGCCGCACGGTGCCAGGAACCGCACGAGCACCCGGGATACTAGCATTCTGTATCGCGGCAGCTCGACGCGGCATGGCTGTCGTCCGCGCCGGTTATGGCGGCTGATCGCTCCCTACCCCACGCTCCACTCCAACCGCGCTGGAGCAGATCCGCAGGCGCGAACGACACCGGCAGGATAACCATGACGGGCCGGCGCGCAGCGGCCAGCACGGAAAAAACAACAACCGCAACAGCAGAAGGTCAGTCGCGAAAAAACAGCCCGGTGAACTGGCGGTAGTGCGACTCCCCTAGTGCGCTACTATTCGGGTTTTCAGTGACCGGTCGCTGGCCACCCACGCGCGAATCGTCGTGGGCGATAACGGGCTGCGGTCGTGCCGAATTCATCTGCCTGTCCAAAACGACGGAGGCAAAATTGACAAAAGATGTCTACTGCTCGCAATCAGCCCTGACCGCCGGAGAGTCACTTTTTGGCTCGGCGCCGCAAGCCGACATCTGGATCCTGATTGAATACCGCGCGTCGTGGAACGCCAGGGCCATCGCCGACAACTCTTTGCCGGCGGCTGTGGGCGCCTGGATCGAGGATCAGGAGCAGGCCCTGCGCAAAAACGGGCTGCGGCCGCGAACCCAGTTCATCAAGCAGCGCGGCAGGCGCAACGCGCCGCTTCTGCTGGCGGTTGCCGACACCCGCCCCACCCGGCAGCGCCTGGTAGGGACGACCGTCATGGAGCACCACGAACTCGCCCATCTCCGCCTGGATCCCCTGCCCCAGTGCGACACCGTGAACCTGCAACCGATTGTGCTGGTATGCACCAACGGCCGACGCGATGCCTGTTGCGCACGATTTGGCGGTCCGGTTTACGACGCGTTGCGTGCGGTGGCGCCGCAAGACGTGTGGCAGACGACCCATCTTGGCGGCCACCGGCTGGCGCCCGTCATCATGTCGCTGCCCGAAGGGTTGTGTTTCGGGCGGCTGTCTCCGGCCGAAGCCGTGGCGATGCATGGCGATCGTAATAGCGCCCTTGAGCATCTGCGCGGACGCAGTGCCTATGCGCCATCGGTGCAGGCGGCGGAGTGTTTTCTGCTGAATTCGCGGGTACTGGCGAACCCTGACCGCCTGCAGCTCATCGACAGCAGCGATCCCGACCAGGACACGAGCACCACCACATTCCGCTGTGGCGCAACCGGGAAGTCATTCACTATCGCGGTCAGACGGGAGTACATTCAGTCCCGGGCCAGCTGCGGCGCCGAAACCAGCAAACGCACTGCACAATTCTCCCTGCTTCGAATCGTCCCTGCAGACCCCGTTGCTGCGAACTACACTTAGGCATCCCGGCCTGTAACAGCAAAAAACCAATAAACGCAGGAGAGCAATGCAGTGACAGTTCGAATTTCGTTTGACCTGGACGATTCCGACCTCAAACATCTGCGCCAGATCATGGCCCAGGCGAAACCTGTGCTGGACGAGCCCGTGGCGGTAATCGCCGCGGCACGGAGTCTGGTTAATTCGGCGTCCCAGGCGAAGCCTCCCAAATTCGTCGAGGAACGCCTCAACCGGGTCGAGCTGTTGATTCGGATGGTCGAAGACAGCGACTGGCAGCTGCCGACGAAAGATCGGCGTCGGGTGCTGACCGCACTGGCCTACCTCAATACCGGAGAGGACCTGATTCCCGACGGTACCCCGGTTCTGGGTTTTCTCGACGATGCAATACTGATCGAACTACTGGTCCGCGAACTCCAGCACGAGATCCATGCTTATGAGGATTTCTGCGCTTTCCGTTCCGAACGGCGGGTAGCGCAACACGACTTCACCCGTCGCGACTGGCTTATCGCGAAACGCGAAATGCTGCAGGACAGAATGCGGAGGCGCCGCGACGCAATGCGACGCCGGCGCCACCGCGGCTGGCGACTTTTCGGCTAGAGCCACCGCGCCAAAGACCTAGAACTGCGCCTCGCTCAGTCCCATTGTGCTGGCCGAACCGGCGCTAACTGACGCGAGATAGCCGTGGCCGCGGGTAAGGATATGCTCGGCGAAGAACCGCGCCGTGACGAGCTTGGCCTCGTAAAAGTCCTTGTCCTGGCCGGCTTCGAGCTTGGCCGCGGCCCTGACCGCGCTGCGCGCCAGTTCGTAACCGCCGGTCACGACACCTCCCAGCATCAACAGGCTGAACGCCACCGAACCCGGTAGCGACATATCGGCTTCGTACCCGGCAAAAATGCTCTTTACGGCAGTCTCGAGGTTATCGACACCGCGCCCCAGCTCGGTCAACATGCAATCGAGATGTGGCGACACACTGCCATCGGTCGCATCGATAAAATCGCGAATCTCGGCAAGCAACTCGCTCATTGCCTTGCCGCCGTCGCGCAGCAATTTCCGCCCGACGAGATCATTGGCCTGGATGCCGGTCGTTCCCTCGTAGATCGTCGTGATTCGAGCGTCACGATAATGCTGCGCAGCACCGGTTTCCTCGACAAACCCCATTCCGCCGTGAATCTGGATACCCCAGTAAGTCACTTCCTGGCACATCTCGGTGCACCAGCCTTTTACGATCGGAGTCAGCAGATCGACGCGTGCCTGGCGAACCGCGCTCAACTCGGGATCGCTGCCATGTTCGGCATGATCCATTGCCGCGGCAGTGGAATAAGCAAGCGCACGCATGGCTTCGGTCTGCGCCTTCATGAACATCAGCATGCGCCGCACATCCGGATGGTTGATGATCGTGACACGCCCGGGCTTACCCGGCACGTTGCCCTGAACCCGGTCCTTCGCATAGCTCAACGCAAGCTGGTAAGCGCGCTCGGAAATCGACACGCCTTCAAGACCAACACTGAGTCGGGCATGGTTCATCATCGTGAACATGCCGGCCAGGCCCTTGTTTTCCTCTCCCACCAGGTAGCCGATTGCACCCTCGCCTTTACCGCCAAAGGCCATCACGCAGGTCGGGCTGCCATGGATGCCGAGCTTGTGTTCAACCGAGATCGGGTAGACGTCATTGCGCTCGCCCGGAGAGCCGTCGCCATTGACCAGGAATTTCGGCACCAGGAACAACGAGATGCCACGCACCCCGTCAGGCGCGTCGGGCAGTCGTGCCAGCACAAGATGAACGATGTTGTCGGTCATCTCGTGATCGCCCCAGGTGATATAGATCTTCTGCCCGGTGATCCGGTAATGGTCGCCCTCACGCTGCGCCTGGCAGCGCAGTGCGGCGAGATCCGAACCGGCCTGCGGCTCGGTTAGATTCATCGTGCCGGTCCATTCGCCGCTGACCATTTTCTCGAGATAGGTGTCTTTCAAATCCTGGCTTCCATGCGCCGAAATCGCCGAAATAGCGCCCTGGGTCAGCAGCGGACACAACGAGAATGCGAGATTGGCCGACTGCCACATTTCCTCGACCGCGGTGCCGATCAGATGCGGCAGTCCCTGGCCTCCGTACTCCGGCTTCATGGACAAGGCCGGCCAGCCGCTTTCCTGGTACTGGCGATAAGCCTCTTTGAATTCGTCAGCGACTATGACCCCGTTGTTTTCGACGCGGGCACCCTGAGTGTCGCCAAGCCTGTTGGTCGGCGCGAGCACGCCGTTCGCAAGTAACCCTGCCTCTTCGAGGACGGCGTCAACGATATCGGCGCTGGCTTCTTCGTAACCCGGAAGCGCATTGACCGACTCGAGATCAAGAACATCGTGAATCAGAAAACGCATATCGCGCGTTGGCGCGTAGTAATCGCTCATAGTCCTACCCGTTTGCTGTCAATCCAAACCAATGGGGCGGACTCATGCGTCCGCCCCATCGGCAATCTTACCCAGCCGGCGTCGGTTTAGCCCGTCGCCTCTTCGAACTGCTCTTCCTCGGTCGATCCGGCCAAAGCGGTAATCGAACTGGTGCCCGCAGTAACCGCCTGCGTGACCGCATCGAAATAACCGGCACCGACCTCGCGCTGATGCTTGGTCGCGGTGTAGCCGTCTTTCTCGGCCGCAAATTCCGCTTCCTGAAGCTCTACATAGGCCTTCATCTGCGTATCGCGGTAGCCAGAGGCCAACTGGAACATGCTGTAGTTGAGAGCGTGGAAACCGGCCAGAGTAATGAACTGGAACTTGTAACCCATCGCCGCCAGTTCACGCTGGAATTTCGCGATCGTGGCGTCGTCGAGGTGACGTTTCCAGTTGAACGACGGCGAACAGTTATAGGCCAGCATTTGTTCCGGGAACTCCTTGCGGATGGTCTCGGAGAACTTGCGCGCCTGGTCGAGATCAGGCACCGAAGTCTCGCACCAGATCAGGTCGGCATACGGCGCGTAGGCCAGGCCGCGCGAAATCGCCTGGTCGAGACCGGCATTGACCCGGAAGAAACCCTCGGCGGTGCGTTCGCCCTGAATAAACGGACGATCACGCTCATCGACATCGGCAGTAAGCAGGTTGGCTGCATCGGCATCGGTGCGTGCAACCAGGACAGTCGGCACACCACACACGTCGGCCGCCATGCGGGCGGCAACCAGCTTGTTCACTGCCTCCTGGGTCGGCACCAGGACCTTGCCGCCCATGTGGCCACATTTTTTCGCCGACGACAGCTGATCCTCGAAGTGCACGCCGGCCGCGCCAGCCTCGATCATCTGTTTCATCAGTTCAAAAGCGTTGAGCACACCACCGAAGCCAGCCTCGGCATCAGCCACGATCGGCTGCATCCAGTCGACGCTGTCGTCACCTTCGGCATGATGAATCTGATCGGCCCGCATCAGTGTGTTATTGATGCGCTTGATAACCGCCGGCACCGAGTTCGCCGGGTAAAGCGACTGGTCGGGATACATCTCGCCGGACAGGTTCGCGTCGCCCGCGACCTGCCAGCCGGACAGGTAGATCGCTTTCAGGCCGGCTTTGACCTGCTGCATTGCCTGGTTGCCGGTCAGCGCACCGAGGGCATTGGTGAATTCCTTCTCCTGCAGATACCCCCACAGCTTCTCGGCGCCAAGGCGTGCGAGCGTGTGATCGATCTGCACCGTGCCGCTGAGGCGCAGCACATCCGCGGCGGTGTACGGGCGTTCCACGCCTGCCCAACGGGGGCTTTCCTGCCATTCCTTTTGCAACTGCTCAGCGCTCTTCATGCTCTCTTCTCCTGCGGTAATCGTGAAATACGTCTTAATCGATTCGTTCGTAACCCGGCAGCGTGATGAACTCAACAAACTCATCAGCCACAGTAATCTCGCGCATCAGATCGCGGGCCTGCTCGTACTTGCCCGCAGCGAAGACATCCTGGCCGAGTTGCTCGGCCAGCGCCTCCATCTCCTCGCTCATCAGTCCGTCAAACAACTCGATGGTGACCCGTCTGCCGTCGCTGAGAACCCCGCCGGGGTGGCGCAGCCACTGCCAGATCTGGGCACGGCTGATCTCGGCTGTTGCCGCATCCTCCATCAGGTTGTTGATCGGCACGCAACCGTTGCCGTCAAGCCACGCCGCAAGGTACTGAATGGCGACATTGATGTTGCTGCGAACGCCAGCTTCGGTTATCTCGCCGTGTGGCACTTTGAGCAAATCGGCCGCGTCGACAGTGACATCTTCACGCAACCGGTCGAGTTGATTTGCCTGCGGCATGTGGCGGTCGAAAATCTCCATGGCAATCGGCACCAGGCCCGGGTGTGCCACCCAGGTGCCATCGTGCCCGTCTCCGGCTTCACGTTCTTTATCCTGGCGCACTTTTTCGAGCGCGATTTCGTTTGCCTCCGGATCGTTCTTGATCGGAATCTGCGCGGCCATCCCACCCATCGCAAAAGCGCCGCGATGATGACATGTCTTGATCAGAAGCTGCGAATAAGAGCGCAGGAAATGACGCGTCATCCCGACATCATGACGGTCAGGCATCACGAATTGCGGATTGTTGCGGAAGCGTTTGATGAAACTGAAAATGTAGTCCCACCGCCCGCAGTTCAACCCGACGATAAAATCGCGCAGCTCATAGAGGATTTCGTCCATCTCGAATGCAGCGAGTATCGTCTCGATCAGCACGGTCGCCTTGATTGTCGATGCCGGCAAGGCAAGATGTTCTTCGCTGAACCTGAACACATCCGCCCACAATCTCGCCTCAAGATGGCTCTCCAGTTTGGGCAGATAAAAATAGGGCCCGGTACCGGCATCAATCAGCGTGCGCGCGTTGTGAAAGAGGTAAAGACCGAAATCGACGAATGCGCCCGGCACGACCTCACCATCCACGGCAATATTTTTCTCGTTCAGATGCCAGCCGCGCGGACGCACGATCAATGTCGCGATATCCGGGTTAAGGCGGTATTGCTTGCCGTTGGGATTGGTGAACTCGATACTGCGATCAACGGCATCACGGAGATTAATCTGACCGCGGACGATATTGTCCCAGGTCGGGCTCAGCGAATCCTCGCAGTCAGCCATGAATACGCGCGCACCGGAGTTGAGCGCATTGATTACCATTTTCCGCTCGGTGGGACCGGTGATTTCCACGCGACGGTCCTGAAGATCGGCCGGCACGGTAGTGACGCGCCAGTCAGACTCGCGAATCTCGCGGGTCTCGGCAAGGAAGCCGGGCATCTCACCGCCATCCAGGCGCGCCTGGCGCTGCTCTCGCGCTTCCAGCAACTGCGCCACCCGGGGGCGGAAACGGCGCGTCAATAGCGCGATAAACTCAAGCGCGCCCGCAGACAATATGGGTTCGAACTCGGCACACACCGGCCCGGTAACGTTGCAAGGAAGCTGTTGATTCGACTCGGATTTGTCCATTTGCCTTTTCGTCCCTCCGGGCAGCAGCGGCGTTTGATGCAACGCATCATAATAGACCGTCGCTTTGGTTAGCTGCAACATTAGCCGTCGGTTAACCCGGCGTAGCCAGGTCACGCCGCCAGCAATGGATTCTCATGTCCTTGATACTGCTTAACAAACCGGTCGGCGTGCTGTGCCAGTTCAGCGCCAGTGATGGCCGGCCGACGCTGGCAGATTATGTCACTACGCCGGGCGTCTATCCGGCCGGCCGGCTGGACCGCGACTCAGAGGGGTTGCTGGCGCTGACCGACGATGGCCGCTTCCAGGCACGCCTGAGCCAGCCGGGCCAGTGCTGGAAAATCTACTGGGCCCAGGTCGAGGGCAGCATCGACACAGAGGCGCTGCAGCGTTTACGCGGCGGTGTGAGCATTGCGGACGGCGCGACGTTGCCATGCCGGGCGCAGGCGCTCGCGGAGCCGGCAGTGTGGCGCCGGGAACCACCCATCCGTTATCGAAAAAACGTCCCGACCAGCTGGATCGAACTGCAATTGCGCGAAGGCCGCAACCGCCAGGTACGCAGAATGACGGCGGCGGTCGGTTTTCCCACGCTCAGGCTGATCCGCTGCGCGATCGGCCCGTTCAGATTGGATGGGCTACAACCCGGCACGACCCGAATGCTGACCAACCGCCAGGCCTGGCGGCTACTGGACGGCTATCTGTCCGGCCACAATTAGGCCCGCTCGTCGCGCTTGCGACAGCGGCCAATGAGCATCGCCATCTCCAATGCCTGCTCGTAGTTGAGGCGCGGATCAACCTGCGATTTGTAAGCTCTTGCAAGATCGCCCTCGGTCAGGCCGCGCGCACCTCCCGTGCACTCGGTCACATCCTCGCCGGTCAATTCAAAGTGGACTCCGCCAAGGTTGCTGCCGGCGTCGCCGTGAATCGCGAAAGCAAGCTCGAGTTCCCTGAGAATATTCTCAAAACGCCGGGTCTTGTAACCGGACCCCGCCGTTTCGGTGTTGCCGTGCATTGGATCGCAGCTCCACAGAACCGTGCTGCCGCTGGCCCGGACCGCATCGATCATCTCCGGCAGCCTTGCCTCGATCTGCCCCACGCCGAAACGATGAATCAACACCATCCTGCCAGCCTCGTTATTGGGGTTGAGAACGCGGATCAGCTCCTGCAGCCATTCCGCCGACATCCCGGGCCCGATCTTGATTCCGATGGGGTTTGCAAGCCCGCGGTAGAATTCGACATGCGCGCCGTCGACCGCCGCGGTGCGCATCCCGATCCACGGAAAATGCGTGGACAGGCCGTACCAGCGCTGACGCCGCGGCAAAAAACGGGTCTGGGCCTGCTCATACAACAGATGCAAGCCTTCGTGGCTGGTATAAAAGTTGGCGCGGGTCGTGTGGTGAATCGGCCGCCCGCTGATACTCTCGAAGAAATCGAGTGAATCGGAAATCGAGCGGACGATTTCACGGTACTCGCGTTTCAGCGGCGAGTGCCCGACAAAATCGAGATCCCAGTATTCCGGGTGGTGCAGATCGGCAAAACCGCCATCAACGAGCGCCCGTACGAAGTTGATCGTCAGCGCCGCACGCTCGTAACCGCGCATCAGCAGTTGCGGATCAGGAATACGGTCCTCCGGCGTAAACGGGCTGCGGTTGACGAGATCGCCGCGATAGCTCGGCAAAGTGACATCGTCACGCGTCTCGGTGTCGGCGGAGCGCGGTTTGGCGTACTGGCCGGCCATTCGCCCCATCCGGATGATCGGCATTTTCAGTCCGTGCAACAGCACCACACTCATTTGCAGCAGGATTTTCAGTTTCTTGGCGATTGCATCCGACTCGCAATCGTCAAAACTCTCAGCGCAATCACCGCCCTGGAGTAGAAATGCCTTGCCCTGCTGCGCCATGGCCAGCTGCTCGCGAAGATTCTCGATCTCCCACGAGGTCACCAGCGGCGGCAACGTGCTCATCTGACCGACGACCTTTTCCAGTGCGACCTGATCAGGATAGGCGGGCTGCTGCTGCGCCACTCGCCGTTGCCAGCTGGCAGGATGCCATTGTGTTTCCGATTGAGCGCCAGTCATCTGGATTGTCTTCCCCCGGGCAAACCTCACCCGTGCGTGGTCCGGTCGAACCTCGCAGACTACCTGCGACCGGCTTCGGAGCCAAGACCTACTGGAACCACCGGCTGCGGGTTGGCACAATGCCTCCCCTGCAACGAGCCGCCGCGGTCTGCGGTGCGAACGGCTGATCATTTGAGGGTTTCGACATGACGATTGCGCGTGCTATCGGCAAGTTCTGGATGTTCGAGTTGCTCGGACTCCGCGACGAGAATTATGGCTGCTACTGCGGCAGTAGTGGATGGAGCGGCGACAGCGGCGCGGAAAAGCTGGTTTCGATCAACCCCAGCACCGGCAAGACCCTGGCTTCGGTTGCGCCGGCGTCGGAGAAGGACTACGAGGCGGTGATCCGGTCGGCAGAGCTGGCATTTCGTCAATGGCGCACGGTTCCGGCGCCAAAGCGCGGCGAAGTCGTGCGCGCCGTAGCTGAAGAGCTGCGCCGGCAAAAGGATGCGCTGGGCAGCCTGGTCGCGCTGGAAATGGGCAAGATCAAGGCCGAAGGCGACGGCGAGGTTCAGGAAATGATCGATATCGCAGATTTTGCGGTCGGCCAGTCACGCATGTTGTATGGCAAAACGATGCATTCCGAGCGTCCGCAGCACAGGATGTACGAGCAGTGGCATCCGCTGGGCATCACCGGGATCATCTCGGCATTCAATTTCCCTGTAGCGGTCTGGGCATGGAATGCGTTTATTGCCGCAATCTGCGGCAACATCAGTATCTGGAAACCGTCGCCGAAAACGCCGCTTACGGCGATCGCCGTGCAAAATATCTGCAATCGGGTGCTGGAAGACCTGGGCTGCCCGCCGATTTTCCAGCTTATCGTCGAGGACGGCAACGAACTCGCAAAGAAGCTGGTCGATGATCCCCGGGTAGCGCTGATTTCTTTCACCGGCTCTTGCGAGGTCGGGCGCACCGTCGGTCAGCGCGTTGCCGCGCGAATGGGCAAATCGATTCTCGAACTGGGTGGCAATAACGCGATTATCGTGGATGAGCATGCCAATCTCGATCTCGCTGTTCCGGCAATCGTGTTTGGCGCGGTCGGCACTGCAGGTCAGCGCTGTACCACAACCCGCCGGGTGCTGGTGCATGAGAGCCGGTTTGAAGAGCTGAAAACCCATCTGGTCAACGCCTACAAACAGGTACGCATCGGCGATCCGTTGGCCGAGGGTACTTTGATGGGTCCGTTGATTGACGAGAGCGCCGTCGAACGCTTCGAGGCAGCGGTGCTCGCCGTGACCGAGGCAGGCGGCGAAGTTCTGTGCGGCGGTGCGCGCATCGACGGGCCAGGTCACTTTGTCGAACCGGCGATAGCGACCGCCGACAATGACTGGGACGTCGTCCAGAACGAGACTTTTGCGCCGATACTCTACCTGATCAAAGTCGCCGACCTGGATGAGGCGCTGAGGTTGCACAATGCCGTTCCACAGGGCCTGTCGTCGGCGATTTTTACCGACAAGGTGCAGCATGCGGAACGCTTCCTATCGGCGCTCGGCAGCGACTGTGGTATCGCCAACGTCAATATCGGCACATCGGGTGCCGAAGTCGGCGGCGCATTCGGCGGCGAGAAAGAGACCGGTGGCGGTCGCGAATCCGGATCCGACGCGTGGAAAGCCTACATGCGGCGGCAGACCAGCACGATCAACTGGGGTACCGATTTACCGCTCGCGCAGGGCATTACGTTCGACCTGGATAACTGACTGGTTGCGCCGGGGCACGTCGCCCCGGCGCATCAGATTCAGCGGGCGAGATCCTCGTGCACCATCGCCACCCACCTGTCGGGCGTGAACGATCCCTTGCCCCATTTCTCGTCAAAAGCCGCGGTCGGCTTCGCAGCCTGGATCTGTTGCAGACTCTTCCCGTCGCCGATGAGACTGCGCACGGCCGTGGCAACCGACACCAGCATGTCGCGGTATGCCGCGAGACCCGCACGATCTGTCAGCTCACCATGGCCCGGGATGATGCGCGTCGTGCTGTCTGAAAGCTCCAGCATGCGCTCGGTCGCCGCGATGACGCCATCGATACTGCCGCCGCTGCCCGTATCGATAAAAGGATAACCGCTGGTCCAGACCGTATCGCCGGCATGAATGACATTGGCAACGGAAAAATAGACGATCGCATCGCCGTCGGTGTGTGCACGCGGCACATGAATGACCCGGATCGTGTCGCCGTTTAAGTGGAACGTCACGCCGTCGTCGAACGTCACGACCGGCAGTGCGATTTTGGGTGATGCCGGCACTTCGCGATCAAATGCCTCGATGAACTGGTCGACGCTCATTCTCTCGCGCACGTTGTCGTGGGCCACGATGAGCGCACCGTCACCAGCGAAAATCTCGTTGCCGCCCGTGTGATCGAAGTGCCAATGGGTATTCACGATAAAACGGACTTCACCCGCTCCAAGCGCGGCAACCTGCGTCTTGATCTTGTCAGTCAGCGGCGCAAACTGATCATCGATGAGAAATACCCCGTCCTCGCCTGCCGACACGCCGATATTGCCGCCCCGGCCGAAGATTGCGTGCACACTGCCGCCCACCGCAGTGGTTTTCAGCTCGACACTGTCAAAGTCCTGAGCTGGCGCCAGCGCAGGTACGAGCAGCGGGACAAGTGCCCCCAGTAAAAGTAATTTACGCATTGGAACTCCCCGGATCTTCTGTTGATTATCCATTCCAGAGGCTGCCAAACGGCCTCCGGCGACCGCCTCTGCTCCGGAGGTTTCGCGGCTCGGCCGCAATCGGATGCCCGGGAAAATCGTGGCCTGCCCTACTTCTGGGCGGGTGCGCCCGAATCCGAACCAGTCAGTCTACGGCCTCAAACCGATTGGCCGCGCGGTTCTTTCTGACCCGAGCCCCGTCGAACACAACTCCGTTGATTGCGACGTAGACACCCGGCGCCGCCATGTGCAGAGCGCCGATTGCCAGACCGACATTGAACACCGCGTCGGTGGAACGAAACCGGGCCGGGCTCAATGCCCCGGTCAGGACAATCGTCTTGGCGCGGATGCCAGCCAGTTCGACAGCCGTTTCCGCCATCGTATCGGTGCCATGGGTAATCAGCACATGCGCTTCTTCGCAGCGTTCAACCGCGGCGCGAATAGTGGCCCGGTCGGCCGCATCGATTTCCAGGCTGTCCTTGCGCATCAGTGGCTCAACGACCACATCCAGGCTGGAAAGCGCCTCACGCAGAATATGCTCGACGGTCGGTTCACCGATTTCAAACTCGCTCCTGGCATCGAAATAGACTTTGTCGATCGTTCCGCCGGTGGTGAAAATGCGCAGTCTGTCCAAGTCCTCGTCCCTTTTTGTCACACGGCACGGCGGCGATCGCCATGCGAATACTGATATTATGGACAACTCCGGTCGCAGCGTGTCGATTGTCATGAGACTTCTGTTTCGACTCACCGTGTTTTTTCTGCTCGCTGCGGCAGCCGCACCGGGATACGGCGCGAACGGCAGTGCCGCGGTCGTGGTGCTGGAAGTCGCCGACGCGATAGGTCCCGCCACCAGCGATTATCTGCGACGCGGTATTGAATCAGCCGCCGAGAGCGATGCCGAACTGGTCATTATCGTGCTCGACACGCCGGGCGGTCTCGACTCATCGATGCGGGACATCATCAAGGCCATACTGGCATCGCCGGTACCGGTCGCCACCTTCGTCTATCCATCCGGCTCGCGGGCGGCAAGCGCAGGCACCTATATCCTGTATGCAAGCCACATCGCCGCGATGGCGCCGGCCACCAACCTCGGCGCGGCGACGCCGGTACCCATCGGCGGCGGACCGGGCGCCGGGCAAGACAAACCAGGTGACGAATCCGACGGCGACGCCGCACCCGACCCGGGATCGGCGCAGAAACGCAAGGCGGTCAATGACGCGATCGCGTACATTCGCAGCCTCGCGGAACTGCGCGAGCGCAATGCCGACTGGGCGGAAAGCGCCGTTAGCGAGGGTGAGAGCCTTTCAGCCGAGGCCGCGCTCGAACTGGGCGTAATCGAGGTAATCAGTAACGATATACCCGGCTTGCTAAAAGCCATCGACGGGCGCACGGTCACCACCGAATTTGGCACGGTAACACTGGCGACGGACGGTCTCGTCGTCGAGCGTCAGCTCCCCGACTGGCGAACCCGATTATTGTCAGTGATCACCAACCCGAGCGTCGCCTATTTGTTGCTCCTCGTCGGTATCTACGGCCTGATATTCGAAGGCTACAACCCCGGCGCCATCGTACCGGGCGTCGTCGGCGCCATCTGTCTGCTCGTCGCCGCCTACGCGCTGCAGCTGTTACCGGTCAACTATGCCGGACTCGCGCTGATCGCACTCGGTGTCGTTTTGATGGTGGCCGAATTGTTTGCGCCGAGTTTCGGAGCGCTCGGCATTGGTGGCGTAATCGCGTTCGTGATCGGCTCGGTTATCCTGATCGATACCGACGTACCCGGTTTCTCGATCTCCCTGAGCCTTATTTTCTCGATGGCGCTGGCCGGCGGACTGCTTGTATTTGCAATACTCGCCGTGGCGGTCAAGGCACGCCGCGCGCCTGTCGTTACCGGGCGCGAAGAGATGATCGGCGGCATTGGCGAGGCGCGCACAGACATTGCTGATACCGGCTCGGTGTGGGTGCATAGCGAGCTGTGGAACGCACGCGCCGCAAGTCCGTTGCAGGCGGGTGACAAAGTGCGGGTGATGGATATGGATGGGCTGACACTCGTCGTCGAGCGTTACAACGAAAAGGACTGAATCATTATGTTCGATTTTGGAATTGTTGCTGTTGTGCTGGTGCTTGGCGTGCTGTTCAGCGCGATCAAGATCCTCAAGGAATACGAACGCGGTGTCATCTTCCAGCTCGGTCGATTCTACAAGGTAAAAGGCCCCGGGCTGATCCTGGTCATCCCGGTCCTGCAGACCATGACCAAGGTCGATCTGCGCGTGGTCGTGATGGATGTCCCGACCCAGGATGTCATTTCCCGCGATAACGTGTCGGTCAAGGTCAACGCAGTCGTATATTTCCGCGTGGTGGATCCGGAAAAGGCGATTATCCAGGTCGAGAATTTTCTCGAGGCGACCAGCCAGCTCGCGCAAACGACACTGCGCTCGGTGCTGGGCCAGCACGAACTCGACGAGATGTTGTCACAACGCGAGCGGCTCAATTCCGACGTCCAGAAGATACTCGACCAGAGCACCGATGCCTGGGGCATTAAAGTGTCGAACGTCGAGATCAAGCATGTGGATCTCGACGAAAGCATGATTCGCGCGATAGCCAAGCAGGCCGAGGCCGAACGCACCCGGCGCGCCAAGATAATCCATGCCGAAGGCGAAGAGCAGGCAGCAGCGGCGCTGGTCAAAGCGGCGCAAAAACTGGCGGTGGATCCGAAAGCATTGCAGCTGCGTTACCTGCAGACACTGACGGAAATTGCCGGCGACAAGAGTTCCACGATCGTCTTTCCGTTGCCAATGGATGTGATCAGCCCGATGATCGCCAAACCCGGCATCGCAGCGACTGCTGCGCCGACCCCGACCCCGACCCCGACATCAGGGAGGTGTGAGTGAGTCCAGCCGCGCAGTGTCCGCTCCGGCTGCGGCGAGCGCCGTTCTGACCTCGCGCCACTGGCGGCGCAGACGTTTGGCCGACGCCGGCTGTGCCGTGCCGAGATGCTGAGCAAACACCGATACCCGGTATTCCTGCAGCAGCCATGCGTAGGCGCCAACCGCATCCAGCGTGCGGAAAGGCTCATCCAGGGCGAGCAAGTCCTCCAGCGCGCTCTGAAAGGGCCGAATCTCATCCAGCCGACGATAGTCGCGGCGCGGGTCTTCTTCCAGTTTCTCCAGGCGCCACAGCACCGCCCCGATGTAGCGGTCGTAGTAACCGAGACGGCGCAACGACACCGCGCGCAGGAAGCCCGCCGCAAAAAGCGTCTCCATCTGGTTGCGAACGTCGTCAACCGTATCTGCAAAGCCACGCTCGGCGAGCAGGTCGAGCCTGCTTCTGACCTGCTGCATCCCGGTCATCGCGGCTGACAGCGCATGCCGCAATTCCAGTCCTAGCGGAAACACATTGCCGCGGCCGAGGCGAATCCGCGCATCGAAATCCTCAGCGTCGCGAACAGCGGGAAGATCCCCGGGCAGAAACACGATTTCGAACACCCGCTCGGCAAACGCCTGATCCATCGGCAGCGGCGATTTCAACGCGAGACAGCCGAGTTGCAAAGCACGGTCGCCGATGAACTCCTTTCTGAGCTGGCGGTATTCGCGCCCCATTTTCAGCACCAGCAAGCGCAGCACGCCGTCATGACTGACTCGCCGTGCCGCATCGGCCGACTCCTCGAGACACAATTCGACGCTTTCACCGCAGTCGCGCAGCGCTGGAAACAGACGCAGGTCATGGGCGCCGTGGCGTACCGCCACATGCTCCGGAATCTCACCGAAGTCCCACTGCGTCACCCCGCTGCGTTGCCACCCCACAGCATCGTCCGTCGCGGAAACCGTGCGCGGGAGATCATTGAGCTGCGACCTCAGAGCCGCGAGGTCGCGCCCGCCTGCCACCACCAGGCCCTTTTCGTCCTCGACCTGCAAATAGAATCGCAGGTGCTGCGGCAAGGTCGCTTCGTCAAAACCGGCGGGGTCAAGTACTACGCCGGTCATGCGCTCGAGCTCACCGCACAATGCCTGACGAAGATCGCCGTCGCGGGTAACGAGCCGTGGCAGGCAGGCATCGGCAAAATCGGGGACCGGAACGAAGTTTCGCCGCAGCCGTTTCGGCAAGCCGCGGAGCCAGGCGATGATTTTCTCGCGCAACATACCTGGCACCAGCCACGCCATTTCAATTTCGTTTATCTGCGCCAATGCTGGCAGAGGAACGTGCAGGACCGGCCCGTCGCTGTCGCTGCCCGGCTCGAAGCGGTAGGTGACGGGAATCGTCGCGCCGCCCAGTTCGATGACCGCCGGAAACAGATTGTGGTCGTATTGCAGGGCCGCGGTATCGTCGACCACATCGGCCTCGCTCAGATCCAGCAACCGCGGGTTTTCGGTTCGCGCCGTTTTCCACCAACGGCGAAAGCCGGCGACATCGACGACATCCGGCGGGATTCGCTGATCAAAGAACGCCGCGATCTTGTCGTCGTTGATCAGGTGACGGCCGCCGCGTTCGCGCGCCTCGATATCGGCGATGCGCTCGACCAGAGCCCGATTCGTTTCGAGAAAATCTTCTCTTAACGCAGAGTCACTCCTGACCAGCGCCGCGTCGATGAACATACCTCTGGCGCGCGGCTGGTCGATCCTGCCGAACGCCACACGCCGTCCCGATACCAGGACCAGACCGTACAGGGTCACGGTCTCGGTGGCGACGACACGCCCGGCACGGGGCTGCCAGTGTGGCTCGCTGTGGGAGCGGGTCACAAGATGCGCAGCAGCGCGCTCAATCCACTCCGGGGCGATGCTGGCGACGGCGCGAGCATAGACCCGCGTGGTCTCCACGAGACTTGCCGCCATTACCCACTGCGGCGGCCGCGCGGCAAGCGCTGAACCGGGGAAGATCCGAAACCGACTCGATCTTGGGCCGCTGTAAACTCTGTCCTCGTCGAGTTTGCCGATATGTCCGACGAAACCGGTCAGAAGGGCCGTGTGAATTTTCTCGTAAGAGGCCGGCTGGTCGTTAATCGCCAGGCCGAGGTCGCGCGCCTGGACCCGCAATTGCTGATGAATGTCCACCCATTCACGCATCCGCAGAAAAGAAATAAAACGCTCCCGGCACCACTTCCGTTGCTGGCTGGAGGAGCACTCTTTACGAACCCGGCCCCATTCGCGCCACAGGCTCAGCAGGCCCACGAAATCCGAGCGTGGATCGTCAAACTCAGCATGGCGGCGATCAGCCTCCTGCGCCCTTTCCGTGGGGCGCTCGCGCGGATCCCGTATCGACAGTGCCGCTACAATCGCCAGTACCTCGCGCAATGCATCGCCACTCGCACCGGCGAGAATGATTCGCGCCAGCATCGGATCGACCGGGAATCTGGCGAGCTTGCGACCGAGTCGGGTAATTTTCCCGCTCGCATCGACCGCCTGCAATTCGCGCAGCAGGCGGTAACCGTCGCGAACAAACCGCGCATCCGGCGCATCAATGAACGGAAAATCGTCAATTTGGCCAAGACCGAGATCGGCCATCCTTAGTATTACCGAGGCAAGGTTGGTGCGCAGGATTTCCGCATCGGTGAATTCGGGCCGTTGCCGGAAGTCGTCCTCGCTGTAAAGGCGGACACAGATCCCGGCCCGGACCCGGCCGCATCGTCCGGCTCGCTGCGCGGCGCTGGACTGTGAGATTGGCTCGACGGGCAAACGCTGGATCTTGCTGCGATAGCTATAGCGGCTGTGGCGTGCCAGCCCGCTATCGATGACATAGCGTATTCCCGGCACCGTCAGTGACGTCTCTGCCACGTTGGTCGCCAGCACAATACGCCTGGCAGACCCCGCCCTGAACACCCGCGCCTGCTCCGCTGCCGACAATCGTGCAAACAACGGCAAAATTTCGCTATCGTCCTCCCCCGCGCGGCGAAGCTTATCGGCCGTGTCGCGGATATCGCGTTCGCCCGGCAGGAACACCAGCGCATCGTCTCGCGCCAACCCGGTCAGTGCCGCGACGACCCTGTCGGAAAGATCCGCGTTGTCGCCATCCTGACTCGCGTCGCGATAACGGATCTCAACCGGGTAGCTGCGGCCGCTGATTTCGATTACCGGGGCGGTGTCGAAATGGCGCGAGAATTTGTCGATATCGATCGTCGCAGACGTGATGATCAGCTTCAGATCGGGCCGTCGCGGAAGAATCCTGCGCAGATAGCCGAGGAGGAAATCGATGTTGAGACTGCGTTCGTGCGCTTCGTCGATGATCAACGTGGCATAACTTTCGAACAGGCGTTGACGCTGCATTTCGGCAAGCAGAATACCGTCGGTCATGACTTTGATCAGAGTCGATGAATCTGTCTGGTCGCTGAATCGCAACTTGAAGCCGACACCCTTGCCAAGCGTCAACCCGGTTTCCTCAGCAACCCGGGCCGCCACCGCGCGCGCCGCTATCCGCCGCGGCTGCGTGTGGCCGATCATTCCGCTCAACCCCAGCCCGAGTTCGAGACACAATTTCGGCAACTGAGTGCTTTTGCCCGAGCCGGTTTCACCACAAACGATCACGACCTGGTTGGCCGCAATCAGTTCGGCCAGTTCTTCACGGCGCGCGGCAATAGGCAATTCGGGCGGATAGACGATTTGCGGTACGGATGCGCGACGCCTTTCAACTTCGCGTGCTGAGGCCTGTACCAGGCGCCGGAGTTCTTCGCGTTCGCGACCCACTGGACGGCCCGTCGATTCACGCCTGGCAATGCGCTGTTCGAGCCTGATCATCGCGGACCGATCGCGACACATCAGCACGGGCTCTGTGTCGCCGGGCATTCGCAAGATCGCCGGGTTGGACGGGTCCGCGTCTTTCAAGCCCGTCACCCGCCGCCGGGAAGCGTTACGGTCACGCGGGCACCCCCCGCCGGCGAACGGGAAAATTCCACCGTGCCACGATAACCTGCGACGATTTCGCGCACGACCGCAAGCCCGATCCCCTGCCCCTCGATATCGCTGCTGGCGCGCCCGCCGCGTTCGAGAATCTGCGCCTCGATCTCCGTGGCAACACCGGCGCCGTCATCGTCTATCTGTAGCAACAGGCCGCGATTGCGCCCCCGCTCAGCCGGATCGAGCGACGCTACGGCAATCTGCACTTCAGCGTTACCCCACTTGCATGCGTTATCCAGCAAATTACCCGCTATTTCGGTGAGATCGCCGCGATCGCCGAAAAACAGCGGATCGCCTTCCAGCGATATCTTCAACGCTATGTTCTTGTCCGCATAGACTTTGTCGAGCGCACTTTTCAGCCCGCCGAGCACCTCACTGACATCGACCGGTTTCTCGCCCAGCCCGCCACGCCCGGCGGCCGCGGCACGCTTGAGCTGATAGCTGACAATCTCGTCCATCCGGGTGACCTGATCGCGCAGTACGGAAAAATCGGGATCGCGCGGGTTTTCGGTCTGACCGCGCAGCACCGCGAGAGGGGTTTTAAGGCTGTGTGCGAGATCACCGAGGGCATCGCGGTAGCGCCGCAGCCGGTCGCGCTGACTGCCAATCAAGCCGTTCATATTGCGGCGTACGCCCTCGAGTTCGCGCGGATAGCCGGTACCGAGATCCTCGCGCGCGCCCTGCTCGACCGCAACAATCTCCGCGGCAATCCGCCGGACCGGGCGCAGCCCCCAACGCAGCAAAAACGCCAGCGCCAGCAGCATCAGCACCCATAGCAACAGGAACCAGCCCATCATCTGCTGGCGAAACCGGCTCACCTGGGCGAAATAGCTATCCATGCTCTCGGCTACGCCAAAGACAAACGGGCGCACCGAACCGTCAGCAAACTCCCATTCGATCGCAAAACTGTGCGTCAGGACTTTGGCATCCTCCGCGAGGCGGGATTTTTGCGTGTAGTGCTCACCAACCGCGGGCACCGGACCGTAATCGACAGCCGATCCCAGCGACGAAGGCGAGCGCCAGAGTTCGTTGCCCGAGCCGTCGGTCAGCCGCGCAAACAGCCCAGACCCCGGATGCGCAAGGCGCGCTTCGGGCAGGTCCGGCGGGATCAGCAGTGAATTGGCGGGCCCCGGCTCGGCCACGGCCAGCAGAGTAATGATGCGGGCATCGAGCACGTCTTCCATGCCGCGCAACCCGGTGTCTTTGAATGCGGCATCCAGCGCCAGCACCGTCAGAGCAAAAAACACCAGCAGCAGCACGCTCGCCGCCGTCAGGAGGCGATTATTGAGAGAGTACATGGCTGCGCCGATCAGGCACCCTTTTCGAGATTCCAGCGATAACCGCGGCCGCGCAGTGTTTCGATGGGTTGCAGCATGCTGTCCGGATCGAGCTTCTTGCGCAGGCGCCGAATAAAAACCTCAATGGTGTTGCTGTCACGCTCGAAGTCCTGGTTGTAGAGCCGGTCGGTCAGCTCGGCCTTGGACATTACCTTGCCGGCGCTCAGCATCAGACATTCAAGCATGCGGTATTCGAAACTGGTCAGATCGACATCTTCGTCGCCAACGCTCACCTGCTGGCTGCGCGTATCGAGGCTGACCGGGCCGGAGCGCAGGACCGCATCGGCCCAGCCGCCGGAGCGGCGCAGCAACGCCTGGACCCGTGCCAGCACTTCCTCGAAATGAAACGGCTTGACTACGTAGTCATCGGCTCCGGCCTGGAGCCCCTCGACCTTTTCCTGCCATTGTCCGCGCGCGGTCAGGATCAACACCGGACAGGTCTTGCCGGCCTCGCGCATGCGCCGGATAAGCTCCATGCCCGGCAGCTCGGGCAAGCCGAGGTCGACGATGGCCAGATCGATTGGATATTCCGTAGCGAAATAGAGCCCTTCGACGCCGTCAGCAGCGGCGTCAACGACAAACCCCTGCTCGGCAAACTGCGCGACGAGCATCGAGCGCAAAGCCTGTTCGTCTTCGACAACCAGCAATCTCATGGCTGTTTCCCCTACATCAGGTTGCCGCTATTCGCGTCGACCCGGACTTCGCGCACCCGTCCCTCATCGCTCAGGATCTTGATGACATGGACTTTGCGCCCGTTGTCGTTGCTGGTCCTGGCATTGATCACGCGGCCGCCATAGCGTTTGCGCACCATCGACACGGCCTCGTCAAGCGAAACGCCGTCTTTCAGGGTTCGCGCTGCAGCGGACAGATCGGCCAGCGAAACCGGCGCAGATTGCGCGGCACGAGTCAGCGCGGCCGCATCGGCCGCAATAAAGCCGGCAACCAGCAGGCAGGGAATGAGTAATTTCATGGGCAGTCGTGTATTCACGATTCAGATTCTCGCCCGAGCCCGGTTCGGACGCAATGCACGCACCGTTTCCCCGCCTGCCGGCCGTTGCATCAAGCTTCACGCCGACCCGCCAGCGGCGTCACCGATACACGCACCCGGATACGCTCGCCAGGATGGCTGTCCGTGCGGGTCGTGAAGCTGCGGCCATGGTAGCGATAGGTGACGTTATAGCCGTCTATACGCTCCTCGCGGTCGAGCGTGTAGCTGGTCTGGCAGCGCTCCACGGTGCGCGAACGCAGCTCGTAACCGTCACGGCGCTGGCGCTTTACGGCAGCATCGTGGCCTATTGCGGAGCCGACCAGCGTCCCGACCACCGTCATCGCGTCACGGCCGCGTCCATCGCCGAACTGGCGCCCGATTACCCCCCCGACGATGCCGCCGACAAGGGTCGAACCCGCGGTACTGCGGCGACGCGGTTCCTCGTAGTAAACGACGTCATCCCAGCATTCCCGGTGCGGTCGCCGCACCTCGACGTAGGAAACGATCGGGACTACGTCGGTCACCCGGGCAAAGTCGTAATCGTGATTGCCACGGTTTCCGCGATTGTCCGCCTGCGCTGCTGCACTCGCGGTCAAAACAAGCGCCCCCAATGCAACAGTGGTCAATTTGCGAATCATGATAGTGCCTCCTTTAGCCTGGCTTTTGCCCGCCGGTTATTCCGGCTTGACACCAGACTAAGCGTCCGACACTGAACGCGAACTGAACCGCTAAAAAAAGTCAGAGTCCGCTGGATTTAGCCTCGGACCAAAGCGCCTCGAGTTTATCGAGAGCCGTTTCTTCGATCGCCTCGCCGCTTGCGCTCAGGCTTGATTCGACATAATTGAAACGCTTTTCGAAACGCTGGTTGGAACGGCGTAAAGCCTCTTCCGGATCCACCCGCAGATGCCGCGCCAGATTGACCGTCGCGAAAAGCAGGTCACCGACTTCATCGCTCAGGCGGGTGGGGCTCATCTCTGCGAGTTCCTGTTCCAGTTCACCTACTTCTTCCCTGATTTTTGCTACTACGCCCGCGACATCGGGCCAGTCGAACCCGACACGAGAGGCTCGCTTGCCAAGCTTTGCGGCCCGAGCCAGAGCTGGCATAGCCAGTGGCACGCCGGCAAGCACGCCATGTTCAGCGCGTTCCCGGCGTTCTGACTGTTTGTGTTCCTCCCACGCCCGGGTCTGCGCCCGAGCATCGCCGATATCCGCGTCGGCAAAAACGTGCGGGTGACGCCTGACCATCTTTTCGCAGATCGCAACGACGACGTCATCGAAGTCGAAACTACCTTCCTCCCGGGCCATCTGCGCGTGGTAGACGACCTGCAACAGCAGATCGCCCAACTCGTCACGCAGCGCCGCGGTATCACCGCGATCAATGGCATCCGCCACCTCGTATGCTTCTTCTATCGTGTAGGGCGCGATGCTGGCGAAATTCTGCTCAAGGTCCCACGGACAGCCATCAACCGGGTCGCGAAGCCGGGCCATTATCTCAAGTAACTTCTCTATTTGTCTCATAAAATTATGTTTTAAATATCTTTTCATACATATTAATCAACATACCCGCAGTCGCGCCCCAGATATTCCGATCACCGTAACGAATCTCGTAAACCGCAACTGCGCGATCGAAAACGGTTCGTTGCCTGCGCACGTGGTTGACCGGGTCCATCAGGAATTCCAGCGGAACTTCGAACGCCTCGGTGACCTCCACCTGGTCCGGTTGCGCCGCAAACCCGGGACGGACGAAGGCCACGACCGGGGTCACGGTATAGCCGGTAATCGTCAGGTAATTGTCGAGGTAACCCCGGACTTCGACAAAGCCGGGATCGAGCCCGATTTCCTCGAAAGCCTCACGCTTGGCCGCGGCCGCCGGGTCCGCGTCGCTTGTCTCGATGCGCCCGCCCGGAAAGCTGATCTGACCCGGATGGTGTTTCAGCGTCTCGGCGCGCTGGGTCAGAAGCACGGTAAGCCCTGCGGGGCGCTCGACGATCGGAACCAGCACTGCAGCCGGCGTCAGACGGCGACGGCCGAGAAGACGCAGGATGCCCGGGAGGTCGCCCGGGGTATTGAACGGGACGACCGAACAGGGATCCTCAGGCGGTGCCGTATCTTGAAGTTTCTGCTCAATAATTATTCTCAAGATATTGTTCCATCAGTTATTTACGATGCCTCATGAACTGACCCGAGACGAGAACGCCATTGTTGCCCGCAGAGCAGTCTAGACGTCATTCCGTGTCATCCGCAGCGGATCAAGCAGACGCCGCAGCTCGTCGTCGCCGATGTCGGTCATTTCGCGCGCCACATCGTAAACCGGTCGTTTCTCACGATAGGCGCGTTTCGCAATCTCCGCCGCCCGGTCGTAGCCGATCAGCGGGTTCAGGGCCGTCGCCAGTACCGGGTTTCGCGCCACCTGACCGCTGATGCGCGCCTCGTCCGGAACGAATCCGGCGATGACTTTCGCGGCCAGCGCATCACAGCCGTTGCCGAGCAAGCGCAGGCTTTGGTCGAGATTGGCCGCGATCACCGGGAGCATGACGTTGAGCTGAAAATTTCCCGACTGACCGGCCACCGTGACGGTGACGTCATTGCCGATGACCTGGGCACACGCCATCGCCACTGCCTCGGGAACGACGGGATTCACCTTGCCCGGCATGATGCTGCTTCCGGGTTGCAGTGCCGGCAATGCGAGTTCCGCCAACCCGGTCAGCGGACCGCTGCTCATCCAGCGCAAGTCGTTGCAGAGCTTTGTCAGCGCAACGGCCAGAGTTCGCAGGTGTCCCGACAATTCGACCGCCGTGTCCGGCGCGGCCAGACTGGCAAAGGCGTTGTCGCCGACCCGAAACTCGATGGCGGTCTCTCGCGCTATCAACGCAACCGCCGTGGCGGCAAAGCGCGGATGGGCATTTACGCCGGTTCCCACCGCCGTCGCGCCCAGCGCGAGCTGACGCAGGCGTGGCAGGCAATCCCGCAGACGTGCCGAGCACGCTTCAACCTGGCTGCGCCACGCCGATATCTCCTGGCCCAGCGTCAAAGGCATCGCATCCATCAAATGCGTGCGTCCTGTTTTCACGATTTCGGCGCATTGGGTTTCGCGTTCGGCCAGCGCCGCGGACAGCCGCTCCAGTGCCGGTTCAAGACACTCTTGCCACGAAAGCATCGCGGCGACATGTATCACGGTCGGAATCACGTCGTTGCTGCTTTGACACATGTTGACGTGATCGTTCGGATGAATCTCCCGGCCCGAGCTGATAGCCGCGAGGCGCGCGATCACCTCGTTGGCATTCATGTTTGAACTGGTCCCGGAGCCAGTCTGAAAGATGTCTACCGGGAACTGTGTATCGAGTTCGCCACGTGCGACTCGCATCGCGGCATCCCCGACGGCGCCGGCAATTCGTTGATCGAGCAAACCGAGCGATTCATTACTGCGCGCCGCCGCCCACTTGACCAGCCCCAGGGCGCGGATAAATTGGCGTGGCATCGCCATGCCGCTCAGACGAAAATTTTCTACCGCGCGCTGGGTCTGCGGACCCCAGCCCGCCGACTGCGGGACTTGCACGACGCCGAGACTGTCTTTCTCAATCCTGTATTCCGCGTCTGACATGTGTGCCTCCCGCTGGCGCCTCGACAAACGCACCCGAATACGCGGTTGCCGCAGGGACAAACCCGCCAGGTGCGTCCCCGGGCAACGCCCTCGATCCCGGACGTTTGGGTTATGATTCGCGATCCTAGCATTCAGATAGCAGCCGATGAACAAGCCATCTCTTACCGCCATCTCTCCTATTGACGGGCGCTATGCCGGTAAATGCAAGTCGTTGCGACCGATATTCAGTGAATTCGGACTGATTCGCTACCGCACGCTGACCGAGGTGCGCTGGTTCGAGCATCTGCTGCAAGAACCCGGCATTACGGAACTGGCGCAAATACCACCTGCGGCGCATCGCGCTCTCGAGACACTGGCGGTCGATTTTTCGTTGCAGGAGGCGCAGCAGGTCAAGGACATCGAGGCAACCACCAACCACGACGTCAAGGCGGTCGAATATCTTGTCAAATCGCGCCTGCAAGCTGCCGGAGCGAATGGTGCGGCGAGCGAGTTCGTGCATTTTGCCTGCACCTCCGAAGACATCAATAACGTTTCCTATGCACTGATGCTTCGGACTGCGCGAGCCGAGGTTCTGCTGCCAACGATGGATCGCCTGCTCGAAAAGATTGCTGACGACGCAGCAACCCATGCCGCTACCCCGATGCTGTCGCGTACACATGGTCAAACCGCCTCACCGACTACCCTCGGCAAGGAACTGGCCAATGTCGCGCATCGCCTTGGGCGTCAGCGCGATCAGTTCGCTGCTGTCGAATGTCTGGCAAAAATGAATGGTGCAGTCGGCAATTTCAATGCCCATTATGCCGCCTACCCCGATCTCGACTGGCCGGATATCTCTGCTCGATTCATCGTAAATCTGGGGCTGAAACCGAATCCGTTCACGACCCAGATAGAGCCGCATGACTGGATCGCCGAGTATGCCGATGCATTGCGACGCTGCAACACGGTGTTGATCGATTTCTGCCGCGACGTCTGGGGATATGTTTCGCTGGGGTATTTCCGTCAGCGCCCGGTGGCTGGTGAGGTTGGTTCCTCGACCATGCCACACAAGGTCAACCCGATCGACTTCGAAAATGCCGAGGGCAACCTCGGCATGGCCAATGCCATGCTGGGTCACTTTGCCGAGAAGCTGCCGATCTCACGCTGGCAGAGAGACCTCACCGACTCCACGGTGCTGCGCAATCTCGGAGTCGCGCTGGGACATACGGTGATCGCGTTGGAGTCGTGCCTCAAGGGACTGGGCAAACTGGAGGTCGATAACAGCGCGTTGCAGGCCGACCTCGACGCGAGCTGGGAAGTTCTCGCGGAAGCGGTGCAAACCGTGATGCGCCGTTATGGAATCGAGAATCCCTACGAAAAACTCAAGGAAATGACCCGGGGACAGGCGGTAACCCCCGCCCTGATGCAGTCTTTTATTACCGGCCTGGACATTCCGGCCGAGGCCAGGGAACGGCTGCTGAGTCTGAGTCCTGGCGCGTATATCGGAAACGCGGCACGCCAGGCAAGTAAGCTGCGGAACTGACTCATGGCTTCGCTGCGATGGCCTGAGGCGCTGACGACTTCAGGCTTTCTCGACCGTTACTGGCAGAAACGGCATCGGTTATTGCGTGAGGCCTTGCCGGATATACGCAGCCCGTTCAGCGCCGAACAGATAGTAGGCCTCGCCTGCGACCCCGACATGGAGGCTCGCCTCGCCTGGGTCGACGACGGGCGCTGGCACATGCGTCCCGGTCCATTCGAGGGCGGGGATATTTCGCGTCTTGACGGACTTGCATGGACTGTCCTCGTGCAGGACATTGAGAAGCACTTTCCCGAACTGCAGAATCTCCTCGTTCCTTTCAGCTTTCTGCCACGGTGGCGCATCGAAGACCTGATGATCAGCCTGGCAACACCCGGCGGCGGGGTCGGACCCCATCTGGACAACTATGACGTATTCCTCGTCCAGCTCAGCGGCCGCCGCCGCTGGCAGGTGGATGGAAGAGGCGAACCGGCCGCGCTATCCGACACTGAAGGACTGCGCCAGATCGACAATTTCCAGGCGACGGAAACCTGGGAAGTCGGGTGCGGCGACGTGCTGTATCTGCCCCCCGGGCTGCCGCACTGGGGCACTGCGCTCGCGGATGAGTCTCCCTGCATCACGCTGTCAGTAGGGCTGCGCGCTCCCGGCGCCGACGAGTTGCTGCATTCGGTAGCCGAAGCCCTTGCGGCCAAAACCGAAACGCTGCCCCGTTATTGCGACCCTGATCTTGTCGAGGACGAGAGCGTTCCTGGACTGATTTCTGCAGCCTCACTGGGACGTGTGCGCTCACTGCTGCGGCGCTGCAACGCTCTCAGCGACGCCGAACTCGCAGTTTGTTTCGGCACCCTTGTCACGGAGCCCAAAAACTGGCTCACCGCGGAACCGCGCGAGCAGGTTCCCGGAGCTGCCGAACTGGTGCAACGCGCGGAGGCCGGAATCGGTGTCAAAAGACATCCTTTTGCTCTGATGGCATGGTGCGAGTCTGGCACTGCGCTGGATTTTTTCGTCGACGGGGAACATATGCACCTGACCGACCAATTGAAGCCACTGCTTTTGAGGTTCTGCTCCGATCACGGCAGACTTGAGGCTTCGGAGTTGCGGCCATGGCTCGAAGATATGCTGGCCAATGAGTTGATCCTCCATCTGTTGAGCATGGGCAAACTGGTTTTCGAGGACGAATGAGCAGCAAAACTTATCAAGTCAGTATTCGGGTGGCAGACTGGCAGCGCGACCTCGGCGCCATCCGTCATGTTCGTGACACTGTTTTCGTGGTTGAGCAGAGCGTCGATCCCGGCGAAGAATGGGACGAAGCCGACCAAAGCTGCTTGCACGTGCTTGCCGAGACTCAAAAATGTGACGCAGTTGGCACTGGCCGATTAGACATAACGGGTAAGATCGGGCGAATGGCCGTGCTCAAAGCCTATCGCGGGACAGGTGTCGGCTCGCTGATCATGCAATCCCTGATCGAAGCGGCGAAAGACCGCCAATTACAAGAGGTCTACCTAAATGCGCAGACCCATGCAGTACCTTTTTACACGCGACACGGGTTCGGGGCAGAGGGAGAGCAATTTCTCGAAGCCAACATTCCGCATGTACGCATGAGGCTACGACTGAAACCATGAGCAACCAGGAAGAAACTCGGTCCGAGACCAGAAAAGTCCTGACCAGTACTGCCGAGATCCGCGACGCCATTCTGGAAATCACCGCCAGCGCGCAACGGTCCGTTGCCATTTTCACCCAGGACCTCGAACCGTTCGCCTACGACGACGACCAGTTCATCGAGATCATCAAGCGGCTGATACTGGCTCGAAGTTTCGCCCGGGTTCGGGTGCTGCTGGCGGATCCTTATCGCGCCATCCGTGATGGCAACCGACTGGTGGGACTCGGTCGAAGGCTCAGCAGCTATGTCGAGTTTCGCAATGTCCACAAGGACTATCGCGACCAACACGGCGAAGCGTACCTGGTTGCCGATGACAAAGGCGTAGTCTATCGTGCCGACGCCCGCCGGATGCACGGCATATGCGACAGTTCAAACCGCGCCGTTGCGCGCAAATATCTCGAGGAATTCGATCATATCTGGCACGCGAGTTATGCAGAACCGGAATTCCGGCGGCTGCATCTTTGACCCGCGGAAACAGCGCTGCCCCGCGGTGAATCAGGGATCGGGCTGAACCTCGAATGCAGCGGTACCCGATACGCTCGTGTCATCGCCATCGCTCAGCGAGAAACCGAACGCTGCGCCACCCAGCCCGCCATCCTCGCCGCCACTGAAAAACCCATCGAGATTGCCGACTCCATCGTGATTCAGGCCGTCGCTGCCGGTGATCGTAACGGTATCGAACTCACCAGAAAAAGTGGCTGCCGGAACGTTAATATCCAGCCCGGCCGCCTCGGCCGCCCACTCGGTTCCCGTTGCGGGTATGTTGAGCTCAATAGCGGCGTCGACCGTTTGCGACGTGAAGTCGGCGGTCAGCGATGCACCACCCAGAACCCCGGCATTACCGTGATTGTCGGTCGGCGCGGTGCCCCCGACCAGCGCAAATTCACGGGTTCCCGACGACGGTAATTGCGGTCGCGGTCCGTCTGCCAGTATCCAGTGCAACCCGCCGTCACCCAACTGCAAGTGGCTGCCTCTGCCACCATGCGATCTGACGCCGATATTGCCATCCGCCCAACGCCCCCAGCGAATCCCGGTCGCGTCATCGCGGCCGGTGTCGACGTTGCGCGCATTCTGACGGACAAGGTAAACCGACCCGGCGCCGTCGTATCGGGATTCGCGAATGCGGATCTGCGTAAGCCCGCCGTCGCCGTCCGCCACTACCCTGGCATCGTCGAAGACGAGGGAAAGCGGGATATTGCCGATCATTGCCGCGTCGTTGCCATTGCGGTTTTCGCGCTCGAAGTAGCCGCCACCCGAATAAGCAAGCGCAATCACCGTCAGATTATCGTTGCCGTTACCCGCGTCATCGTCGTCGGGGCCATCGTCTCCGGGACCGATGTCACCGCCATCGTCGCCACCGAAACCGTCGTCTGACCCGTCGTCTGACCCGTCGTCTGACCCGTCGTCTGACCCGTCGTCTGACCCGTCGTCTGACCCGTCGTCTGACCCGTCGTCTGACCCGTCGTCTGACCCGTCGTCTGACCCGTCGTCTGACCCGTCGTCTGACCCGTCGTCTGACCCATCACCGGAACCCGTCATCACCGGACCCATCACCGGACCCATCACCGGACCCATCACCGGAACCATCACCGGACCCATCACCGGAACCATCACCGGAACCATCACCGGAACCATCACCGGAACCATCACCGGAACCATCACCGGAACCATCACCGGAACCATCACCGGAACCATCACCGGAACCATCACCGGAACCATCACCGGAACCATCACCGGAACCATCACCGGAACCATCACCGGAACCTTCACCGGAACCTTCACCGGAACCTTCACCGGAACCTTCACCGGAACCTTCACCGGAACCTTCACCGGAACCTTCACCGGAACCTTCACCGGAACCTTCACCGGAACCTTCACCGGAACCTTCACCGGAACCTTCACCGGAACCTTCACCGGAACCTTCACCGGAACCTTCACCGGAACCTTCACCGGAATCATCACCGGAACCTTGAGCGGGGCCGCTACCGCCGTCTGCGTCGCTCCCGCCATCGGCAATCAGCATGTCGGGAAGCTCGGCGCTGCCGCTCGTCAAATCAATCACTGTACCGTTGGGACCAATGACGGCATCGCCGAGCTCAACCGCATCATGCAGGTTATCGCCGCCGTCCTCGGCAGCCGCAGGCGCATCCTTCGGTGCGATAGTCGTGGCGCCGCGCAAAACCTGTGTCAGCGTGTCTGCTGCTTCGCCGCCTGCCGCGTTCGCCGACCCTGCACCGGGACCCGCCACAACCATCGGCACGCGATCGTCCTCCTCCCGGGTCGCTACAAATGCAACCATGGTGCGCCCGCTTTCCGCGTCCTCCGCATTCTCTTCGGGCACGGCAGTTACCGGCACGGGCAGGCTGCCGATCTCCGGCTCCGATACCAGGTCGCGATATTCAGCGGGTGGCAACAGCTCGCTGAATTCGGTTAACAAAACGGATGGACGGACACCCGCCTCCGGCGCCGACCCGCTGTCTTCGACAAACCCGGTTTCACCCGGGCCCAAGAGATGCTTGCCAGCGTCATTGGCCATCTCTATCGCACCGCTCAAGACGATGACATGAAGGCCACTCGCAAGCTGATTATTGCTGCCACAAATGGCGGAGCAGTAAAGCGCGATGTAATCGGTGCCGCGAATGCCTATCGTTGCCACCGGCGTATTCATCCGGTAGGCCTCTTTGTTGGATTCCCCGACCGCACCGGTTACCGAGCGCAATCCACCTTTGATCAGCGAAAAGAAACTCTTGTCGCCAGCAGGCGCGGCTGAGCTTCGCGGCGTTGCAGCCTGCGGCGCGGAATAACTGAACGACTCGACGATAAACTCGCTGTCCGGACGCAACGCGATCAGGCCACCGTCGCTCATCAGTAACTCGACACGCCCGTTGACCCCGGTTGCAATTCGATCACCCGGCGCAATCGGCATACCCTTGCTGACCAGACTGCGGCTGCCGTCACTTTCGATGCGATAGGCATTCCCTGCGACGAAACTGACAACGCCTGCATCGGCGTTCGCCGATACGGGTGCTGCAAGCATCGTGGCAAGCAACAGCAGTCGCGCCAGATTAGCAACGGAGTGAATCACTTTGTCCCCCTGGGAGACCATGTCTTTTTTCGCCGAGAACAAGAATAAGGCAGAAACGACAAGGTGATTCGTGACGTGCGTCACACTCCCTGGTATGCCGCGACGCTATCGCCAGCGCCTGCTCAGGCCGACAAAAGACAACCATCGGTCATAGCGGTATAGATCGACGTTGGAATCGTTGTCCGAATAGCGCAGACCGGAGTCGAGCTGCCAGTCTTCGCCGATGGTCCACGCGAGGCCCGCTTCCGCATCGAGCATGTCGTCGGAGCGGTCGTCATCGTATTCGAGCTCGAAAAATGGCTTGTCATAATCGGAGCGCTGGAAGCCGAGACTCGCCCGCGCCAGAATCCGCTGGTGTATGCGCCACCTCCCGCTGACGCGCGCCCCATAAAGTGTCCGGCCGTAGCGGGAATCAGAGCGAGTTGCGTCGTCGCTGCCAATCAGCGCAGACAGGGTAATCAGCTTGTCCCGGCTCGCGCCGAACCGGCGACTGGCGGAGACCCCGGCCAGGACCTGGTCGACGTCCTTGGTATCAAGATCATCTTCGTAGCGCAGCAGGCCGGCGCGAACGAAAAAGCCCAGCCGGGAGCGTTCGCCAACGGCCTGATCCCAGGTACCTTCGAGCGACAGCCCGTGATTGTTGAAATCGTTGTCCACGTGCAAGCGATAGGCACGCAAGCCGATGCCGCGACTATGTCCTTCGCTGAGCCAGCCCACCCCAACCCGTACGTTGCCACCAATAAAATCAACGAAGGAAGCATCGGGATAATGCCGCGCCTGGAAGTCGGATCTGATCCCGGCACGCATTCCCCGGCGAACGTATCGACTCGCCGCGAAACCCCCGTTCAGCTCGGCAAATGCACTGCCGGTCTCCTGGCTCTGCTGGTCCAGCGTGAAGTCGAGAAAATCATTGGCGGCGGTCGCGGCATTGGCGTTGCTGTCATAGCCGATCACCGGCCGCAACATCCCCTCGCGGGTCCATTTGGCTGTGGATTCCCTGTCATCCATCGCTGCCTGGTACTCGGCGATCGCACGCCGCGCGACCTCAGGCGGAGACTGTCCAAGCAAAATATCAAAATGTTCGCGTGCCTGATCGTAGCGGCCGGAGAAATAGCAGGACCGGGCGAGGTCCATGCGCGCGCCAGCAAACATCGGATCGGCATTAATCACGCGTTGCAACGGCGCAATCGCAGCATCCGGCTGACCGCTTTCCAGCAGCGCGAGGCCGAGCAGATAGTCGAACTCGGGATCGCCACCATAGGTCGCCGACAGAGGAGACAACAAATCCACCGCCTGGGCCGCATCGCCATCGTCGATCATGCTCCGGGCGTCAGCAAATGTCCGCGGGTCCGCACTTGCACCCAGCGCGAAAAAAGCAAGCAGAATTGTAGCGCTAAAGCGACGCATTGACTGTTCCGGACCTGGCAGCGAAAAACGCGGACGCGGCCTTGGATTTACTTGGATGACATAATGTATCCGCCACCTCTTTCGCAAACTGTGATGCGCGTCTCAGGGCGCCGCACCATTGCCATTAAAGACCCGGCTATACTGCCGCCATGGTCTGGAAACCTCACGTCACCGTCGCCGCCGTTGCGCAACGCCATGGTCAGTTTCTGTTCGTGGAGGAACGAGTCGCCGGCGATCTGGTAATCAATCAGCCTGCCGGGCATCTCGAACCCGGCGAGAGCCTGGTCGACGCCGTTATTCGCGAAACGCGGGAAGAAACCGCCTGGCATTTTGAGCCGCAAGCGCTGGTCGGCATCTACCTCTGGCGGCAACCGCGAAACGGTTCGACTTTCCTGCGGTTTTCGTTCGCGGGCAGCGTCTCCGATCATGACGCCGGCCTCGTCCTCGATGACGGGATCGAGCGTGCCATGTGGCTGACGCGCGATCAGTTAGTCAACCGCGAGTCGCAGCTCCGCAGCCCGATGGTCGTGCGCGGCGTGGACGATTTTCTTGCCGGACAGCGAATCCCGCTCGCCGTTCTTGACAGCCTTGATCTGGTAGACGAGCCGCCCGGCACGGCCCGCCTCCGGGTCTCTTAGACGCCCGGCAGTCTGCTACCGCGCCACTGCTATAATGGCGCGATGCCTGAAATTTCCCGCAAACGCGTCGTCGTCGGCATGTCCGGCGGGGTCGATTCCTCGGTCGCAGCGTACCTTTTGCAGCGCGAGGGCTATGACGTGCACGGCCTTTTCATGGTCAACTGGGAAGAGGACGAAGACGGATACTGTACTGCCGCCGCCGACTATCGCGATGCCGCTGCGATTTGCGGCCGTCTCGGCATCCCGCTCCACCGCGCCAATTTCGCTCCAGAGTACCGTGAGCGCGTTTTCGCCTATTTCCTTCACGAGTACCAGGCTGGGCGGACGCCCAATCCGGACGTACTCTGCAACCGCGAAATCAAGTTTGGCGTGTTTCTGAATTACGCGCGGCGCCTCGGCGCTGAACTCATCGCGACGGGCCACTACGCCCGTGTCCGCAAAGGCAGCGAAGGCTCCGTTTTGCTCAAGGGTCGTGACCAGAATAAGGACCAGAGTTACTTCCTGCACGCTGTCGATGCCGCCGCCCTGGCACAGTCGTTGTTCCCGGTCGGGGAACTGGCCAAGTCCGAGGTGCGCGCGATTGCGCGCGAGCAGGGCTTCGTAACCCATGACAAGCGCGACAGCACCGGCATCTGCTTTATTGGCGAGCGCAACTTTACGGAATTCCTCAATCGCTACGTCCCGGTGCAGCCCGGAGACATAGAAACTCCCGAGGGCACACCTCTGGGGCGCCACAACGGTCTGATGTTCTATACCCTTGGCCAGCGCAAGGGCCTCGGAATCGGAGGCAGAAAAGGCCGCGATGAGTCCCCCTGGTATGTCGCAGCGAAAGATATCCGGCGTAATGTGCTGGTGGTAGTTCAACAGACCGACCATCCGTTGCTGACGAGCAGTACGCTGAGCGCGGGCGATACGCACTGGATCGCCGGTGCGCCGCCGAAATTGCCGCTGCGCTGCCACGCCAAGGCGCGCTATCGCCAGCGCGACCAGGCCTGCGTCGTCAGGCAGGGCCGCGATGGCCGCCTCGAAGTGACATTCGACAAGCCTCAGCGGGCACTGACGCCGGGGCAATTTGTCGTGTTTTACGATGCGGATTGCTGTCTCGGCGGCGCAACCATTGAACTAATCGGTAGTGTGGCCAGCGAAAACAGCAGCAATAACAAGCTCAGGGAGCAGGCCGTATCGCCCTGAACCTGCCGATTCCGTATAATTCTCTGGCTTCGCTGGCATCCCCTCTAACCTACCCCCCCGGGAGCATTCATGAAGAATTCTTTCGACGCACGTTCCAAGCTGGACGTGAATGGCAAAACCTACGGTTTTTACAAGCTCGATGCGGTCGCGGAGGCCGATTTATCACGCCTGCCCTATTCGCTGAAGATCCTGATGGAGAATCTGCTGCGCACCGAGGATGGCGAAAACGTCACCCGCGATGACATTCTCGCGATCGCCAACTGGGACCCGCAGGCCGAGCCTTCGGTAGAAATCGCATTTACCCCCGCACGGGTGATCATGCAGGACTTTACCGGGGTGCCGGCCGTGGTTGACCTGGCCGCCATGCGCGATGCCGTCGTCAAGCTCGGTGGCCGCGCGGACGCGATCAACCCGCTGTCGCCAGCCGAACTGGTCATCGACCATTCGGTACAGGTGGATAAATACGGCACCAACAACTCGCTTGCGCAGAACACTGCCATCGAGTTCGAACGCAACGAGGAACGCTACTCCTTCCTGCGCTGGGGTCAGAACGCGTTCAGTAACTTCAAGGTCGTGCCGCCGAACACCGGGATCGTGCACCAGGTCAATCTCGAGTATCTGGCCAGGGTGGTATTCGATGCCGAGCGCGACGGCGAGACGCTGGCCTATCCCGATACGGTCGTCGGTACCGACTCGCACACAACGATGATCAACGGTCTCGGCGTGCTCGGTTGGGGCGTTGGCGGCATCGAGGCCGAAGCCGCGATGCTGGGTCAGCCAATCACGATGCTGATCCCGCAGGTCGTCGGTTTCCGCCTCAAGGGAACGCTGAAAGAGGGAACCACCGCGACTGACCTGGTACTCACCGTTACGGAAATGCTGCGCGAAAAGGGCGTGGTTGGAAAATTCGTCGAGTTCTTTGGTGACGGCCTGTCCAATCTGCCGCTGGCGGATCGGGCGACGCTCGGCAACATGGCGCCTGAGTTCGGCAGCACCTGCGGGATCTTCCCGATCGACAATGAGACCCTGCGTTATCTCGAATTGTCGGGGCGCGATGCCGAACAGATTGCGCTGATCGAAGCCTATGCCAGGGCCCAGGGCATGTGGCGCGAGGACGGTCAGCCCGAGGCTGATTACAGCGACGTACTGGAACTCGATCTCGGCGATGTCGAACCAAGCCTTGCCGGCCCGAAGCGGCCGCAGGACCGGATACCGCTGAAAGACGCCAAAACGATTTTCGAAAGCCACCTCGCGCCAATTGCCAATGCCCGCAGCCCGGCAGGTAACCGCGCGGCAATGGTAAACGACGATTACCAGATGGAAGACGGCGCGGTCCTGATCGCTGCGATCACCAGCTGTACCAATACTTCGAACCCCGCAGTTTTGCTTGCAGCAGGACTGCTCGCGCGTAATGCAGCAGCAAAGGGCCTGCAGGCGCAGCCGTGGGTCAAAACCAGTCTCGCCCCTGGTTCGCGCGTGGTGCATGATTACCTCGTCAAGGCCGGCCTCCTCGACGATCTCGAGGCCCTCGGTTTCAACATAGTCGGTTACGGTTGCACGACCTGCATCGGTAATTCCGGACCGCTGCTTCCGGAAATCGATGCGGCCGTTCGCGAGAACGACCTGGTAGGCTGCTCCGTTCTGTCGGGCAACCGCAATTTCGAGGGCAGGATTCACCCGTTGGTGCGAATGAATTTCCTGGCCTCGCCACCGCTCGTCGTGGCCTATGCGCTGGCCGGAAATATGAATATCGACCTTTATTCCGACCCGCTCGGTAACGACGCCGCTGGCAACCCGGTGTTCATGAAGGACATCTGGCCGAGCCAGAAAGAAATTCAGGACGCGATCCTGGCAAGCGTTGACTCCGAGATGTTCCGCGCGAGCTACGCCGGCGTGTTTGCCGGCGACGAGAACTGGAACGCGCTCGATGTTCCGGCCGGCGAGATCTACTCGTGGGCGGAAGATTCGACCTACGTCAAGAACCCGCCCTACTTCGAAGGCATGGGTCTCGCTCCTGATGCCGTCAGCGACATTAGCGGCGCACGGGTACTCGCCCTGCTTGGCGACAGCGTCACCACCGACCATATATCACCCGCTGGCAGTATTGCCGCCGACAGTCCGGCCGGCCGCTACCTGATTGAGCGCGGCGTCGAGCCGAGGAGTTTCAATTCATACGGTTCGCGGCGCGGTAATCACGAGATCATGATGCGCGGGACGTTCGCCAATATCCGTCTGCGTAATCTGCTGGCGCCCGGCACAGAGGGTGGCTGGACTACGTTTCAGCCCGGCGGCGAACAAATGAGCATCTACGATGCCGCCATGCGTTACCAGGATGCCGGCGTGCCGCTGGTGATCATCGCCGGCAAGGAATACGGCACTGGTTCGTCACGTGACTGGGCGGCCAAGGGCACCAAGCTGCTCGGCGTGCGCGCGGTCATCGCGCAGAGCTTCGAGCGCATCCACCGCTCGAACCTGATCGGTATGGGTGTGCTTCCGCTGCAGTTTCTCGATGGTCAGAACGCCGAGAGTATCGGCCTGAGCGGGCACGAAACCTTTGCAATCGGCGGCATCGACGACAGCGACGCCGATACGGTAACCGTCGTTGCAACTGCGGATAGCGGCGCCGAAATCCGGTTCGAGGCGCGGGTACGGATCGATACGCCGAACGAGCGTGAGTATTACCGCAATGGCGGGATTCTCCACTACGTACTGCGTCAACTCGCCAACGCCGACGTCGCGGCGTGAGCACAAACCAGGCCGATGCCGGCGCTGTCGCGCCGGTGCCGGCCTGCTCTCGATGGCCGACGAGTCGTTGATGACGCAAGTCCCTCCACAACTGATCGAAACGCTACGCCGTTCGCGCGAAGTGACGGTGCTTACCGGCTCGGGGATTTCGGCGGAGAGCGGTATCCCGACATTCCGTGACGCGCAGACCGGTATCTGGGCGAAATTTCGCCCCGAGGACCTCGCCACGCCCGAGGCCTTCGCACGCAACCCACGCCGGGTCTGGGACTGGTATGCATGGCGGCGCGAAATGGTCAGCGAAGCGCAACCCAATCCGGGGCATGGTGCGCTGGCACGAATGGCGCGAATACTGCCCCGATTCAACCTGATTACACAAAACGTCGACGGCCTGCACCAACGCGCCGGCAGCACAGATGTCATCGAATACCACGGCAATATCATGCGCGACTTATGCTCGATTGAGCATATCGTCGTGGCGCAGCCAGCGCCCGGCGACGACGTTCCACCGCGCTGCCCGGCCTGTGGCGGAATGCTGCGCCCCGATGTCGTATGGTTCGGTGAAGCGATCCCGGCTGCGGCCCTCGATGCGGCGCAGCAGGCGGCTGAGCGTTGCGACGTGTTTCTGTCCATCGGCACGTCGTCGCTTGTCTACCCCGCTGCAGGCCTGATGGAAATCGCGCTTCGAAGCGGCGCCATACTGGTAGAGGTCAACCCGAGCCCGACCCCGGTGACAAAGCTGGCCGAGTTCGCGCTGAGCGGCACCGCCGGCGCAATCCTGCCGCAGATGAGCGCCGCCCTGCTCGACCCCGCGTGAAACCCGGAGCCGGAAAAAACGATGCCGATCGTTAATGATATCGCTACCATTGCGCTTGGGCAGGAACACCTCAGACAGCAGGGATGATCATGGCACAGTGGATTGAACGGTTACGCGACAGCACAGCCCGAATCGGGGAGAGGTTCAGACGTCAGCCCGAAACGAGCACTGACGCAGCCGGCACAAGCACACGCAAGACACTGATAATCGGTGGAATTGCGCTCTTTTTGCTAGTTCAGATCGTTTTGGCGTGGATGTGGTCCCGCGAACCGGATCTGTTCTGGGTGACCGGCAAAGATGAAGCTGGCCGGGCCGTAACCGGTTACAGCACCACGGAAACACTCATCCGGGTCTCGCAGACGTTACTCGACAAACCCGGCGGCTTTCTCAGTAATGACATTACACCGCCGAGCGTCTTCCTGGACAACATGCCGAACTGGGAACAGGGTGTCATCATCCAGATTCGTGATCTGACCAAGGCATTGCGCAACGATTATTCGCGCTCCCAATCGCAGTCAGCGGAAGATTCGGACCTGGCCCAGGCCGAACCCGCCTTCAATTTCAATCATGATTCCTGGATGTTGCCGGCCAGCGAACGCAAATACCGAGAGGGCATTCGCCATTTGCAGGCTTACCTCGTACGTCTCGAAGACGAGACCCAGAGCGAGACCCAGTTTTATGCGCGTGCCGACAACCTGCGTGAATGGCTGATCGTCGTGGAGAAACGGCTCGGCAACCTGTCGCAACAATTGAGCGCGAGCGTCGGCCAGGTGCGTGTTGACACCGACCTGGCGGGCGAGCGCGCAGCAGAAATGGCAACTCCGCGTTCTGCCGATCGTTTGGTCAGAACGCCGTGGCTGGAGATCGACGATGTTTTCTATCAGGCGCGCGGCACAGCCTGGGCATTGCTGCATTTCCTGCGCGCCGCGCAGTTTGATTTTGAACAGGTGCTCGAAGACAAAAACGCAGTCGTTAGTCTGCGCCAGATCATCCGCGAACTCGAAGAGAGCCTGTCACCGATGCGCAGCCCGCTGGTAATGAACGGCAAGGGGTTCGGCCTGTTCCCGAATCACTCGCTGGTCATGGCGTCGTATCTGTCACGGGCGAATTCAGCGGTCATCAATCTGCGCGAGCTACTCGATCAGGGCTGAGCGCGTCGACGCGCTCGCGCAAACCCGCGGCCAGACCCTGACCCCACACTGCACAGCCTGCTGCCGATGGATGGTAACCATCCTCCGCGAGAAATTCCGGTCGCGGCTCAAAGCGGACGTCAAGATAGATCAGGCAGCGGTGTCCGCCTGCCAATCGCTGTAAATCCTGATCGAGGATACGGGCACGCATACCGAGGAATGCCCGCAGCGGTTGCGGAAGGGCACTGAACAAATGCATCGGCGGCAGGCGCGACACCGCAACGGTGGCCACGCCCGAGGCGTGAAATGCGTCCGCGACTGCGACCAGCCCATCCCGCCAGCGTCGCCGCGACGTCATCGCCGTCGTGTCGTTGACCCCGACACTTAGCAATACGATGTCCGGACGGAAGGCAATTGCCGGCGCCACGAATTCACGTTCGATATCGGCAACCGTCGCCCCATTGCGGCCAAACGCATGCCACTTGATACAGTGCTCGCCGGACCCGGCAAGCGCAGCAGCGGTCCGACCCGCCACCGCCAGCCGCTGGTCTCCGGCACCTACACCGGCGACAGTGGAATCGCCGACGACCGCAAGACGCACCCGCCTGCCCGCGGTGCCGCATACGCCTTGCCATGGCGGTCCTGCCTGCGGCAAGCGCTGCGTGCGAATGCGTGCATATAATGCCTGTGGCAACAATACCGGCAGCGTCGTGAGCGACGTCCACCACAGCAATTCGAGTCGGCTCATGGCAATGGCACCGGTAGCGACAGCACCGCTGGCTAACGCCGTCGGCCTTTGCCACGCGCGCTGGAGCGCCAGTACTGGATCAACAGGAAACCGAAGATCATGCCGCCGAGGTGGGCAAAATGAGCCACACCCGCAGCCGAGCCGGTCACCCCCAGCCATAGCGACAACAGCCCGTAACCAATCGCAAACCACATTGCGGTAATCGGGATCGGCGGAAACAACAACATCAGTTTTTGTTTCGGGAACATCAATGCAAAGGCGAGTAACAGGCCAAAAACGCCGCCCGATGCGCCCACCGTCGGCGCGCGCGAACCGGTAAAGGCACCGACGATGAGTTGCACAATGGCGGCGCCGATCACGCAAACAAGGTAATAGGTGACGAATCGCTGCGTGCCCCACACATGTTCGACCTGTGTCCCGAATATCCACAATCCGTACATGTTGAACACCAGGTGCATCAGACCACCATGCAGAAAACCATAGGTCAGCAACTGCCACGGCAACGTGTCCGGATACGGCAACAACGAAAACAACACCAGGAATTTGACGCCAAGCAGGCCTTGCAGCAAATAGATAACGCCATTCGCGATCAGCAAACCGCGCACACCGGCGGCGTCAGGACTGAAATTCATGCGGGGTCTCCCGGTTATTCGTCATTTGGATCTGCCGTTAGCAGCGGCCAACCAGCGCCCAGCCTGGCAATTCGGACCACGCCCGCGCCAGCCGCCGGTCCAGTTCCTTGTAATTCGCCTCACACTGTTCGACCAGACGCCAAAACCTGCGTGAGTGATTCATATGGCGCAGGTGGCACAATTCATGGACGAGCAGATAACGCACCAGACACTCATCAAGCAACATCAGTGTGCAGTTCAGGCTGATAGTGCCTTGTTGCGAGCAACTTCCCCAGCGGCTGCGCTGGGCACGAATCTGCACCCGCTGATGATTCAGGCCGAAGCCTTGCCCCAGCGCATCGAGGCGTGGCGGCAAGGCCTTGCGCGCCTCGCCTTTGAGCCAGTTAATCAGAACCCGGAAAACGTCACGCTGCTCGTGAAGTGCTCCGCTGATAACAATTCGTCGGCCATCGTCTTTCAGACTCAGCCGGCGCGCATCCGTGTCGTGATAGGACACTTCACGCTCGCGACCGATCGCTTTCAACGCAATATGCTGCGGCCGTTCCATGGATTGCCGAGCCACACCTCCGGTCATATGGTGACGGGCACGCTCGATCCACGCACGGTTCTCTTCCACAAAGGAGCGTACCTCGGGCGGGCGGGCGCGAGCGGGCACGACAACCTCCACGCTACCCAGTGGATCGACCCGGATGCTCATGCGCCTGGCCCTGCTGCTACGACGCACGCTAAGTCCACCGATCGCTGCCGCGTCAGCCAGCAGGTCAAACTGATTATTGAGCGGTGAGCTCATGCACGGGCAGCGGAGGTCGCCGCAGAGACTGATTCGGCGCGGGACAAACAAGCCACCGGCAACGCCATCTTTCGTCCGCAAGTGACATCCGGGCAGAAATCGCCGCTGATCGCGCTCACAGACTCATCGCCAGACGCGTGCCCTGATCGATCGCCCTTTTCGCATCGAGTTCCGCCGCAACGTCTGCACCGCCGATCACATGAATGTCCAGCGAACCCTGCCCGAGCTCGTCCGCGAGTTCACGCCGTGACTCCTGTCCGGCACAGACAATGACGTGATCGACCTCGAGACAGCGCGGCTGCCCGCCAACGGTGATATGCAGCCCGCTCGCATCGATCTTCTCGTACGAGACACCAGCAATCATCTCGACACCGCGATGACGCAGTGACAAGCGGTGAATCCAGCCCGTCGTCTTGCCGAGGCCTGCGCCGGGCTTGCTCGATTTTCGCTGCAAAAGATAGATCTTGCGCGCGGGGTCGACCGGGCGCGGCCCCTCCGGAAGAACGCCGCCGCGATGCTGATACTCGATATCGACGCCCCACTCGCGCATGAATGTCGGCGTCGCCTCCGCTTCCGGGACCGGCGTGTGAGCGAGGAACTCGGCCGTATCAAAACCAATCCCGCCGGCACCTATAATTGCGACACGCTTGCCCGCGGTCGCGCGTCCTTCCAGCACGTCCGCATAGCTGAGAACTTTACCGCTTTCGATGCCCTCGAGCTGCGGCACCCGCGGCCGGACACCGGTCGCAACCACAACCGTGTCCGCACCACTCTGGGCAATTTCGGCCGCGCTGACAGCATGGCCAATGCGGATCGTTACACCACAAAGCTCGAGCTGGCGGGCGTAATAACGAACGGTCTCGGCGTAATCCTCCTTGCCCGGTATACGCATTGCCATCAGAAACTGACCGCCGATCCGCTCCGCCGCCTCATACAATGTGACCTGGTGACCGCATTGCGCCGCCGTCACCGCAAATGACAGACCGGCCGGCCCGGCACCCACCACGGCAACCCTGCGCGGCGTTTGCGCCGCTTTGCCGACCAGTTCGGTTTCGTGACAAGCGCGTGGGTTGACGAGGCACGAGGCACGTTTCCCGGCGAATGCATGATCAAGGCATGCCTGGTTACAGGCGATGCAGGTATTGATCTCATCCGCCCTTCCCTGCCCGGCTTTCAGCACGAATTCGGCATCGGCCAGCAGCGGCCGAGCCATCGACACCATGTCCGCGCAACCGTCCGCAAGCACCTGTTCCGCCAGCTCAGGGGTGTTGATTCTGTTGGTGGCGACGAGCGGTATTGACACCGTCCCGCGCAAACGCCGGGTGACCCAGCTAAACGCACCGCGCGGCACCATCGTCGCAATCGTCGGAATACGCGCTTCATGCCAGCCGATTCCGGTGTTGATAATGCTGGCGCCGGCCGCCTCGATCGCCTTGGCCAGTGTGACAACCTCGTCCCAGGAACTGCCGCCGGGCACTAGATCGAGCATCGAAAGACGATAGATGATGACAAAATCCGGGCCCGTTGCAGCGCGTATCCTGCGCACGATCTCCACCGGGAAACGCATGCGCCGTTCGAACTCCCCCCCCCACTCATCGTCTCTCTGGTTGGTGTTGGCAACCAAAAACTCGTTGATCAGGTAGCCCTCCGAACCCATCACCTCGACGCCGTGATAACCAGCCTCCGCGGCCAGTGTCGCGCAACGGACAAAATCGTCGATCTGCCGCGCGACGCCGCGCGTACTGAGCCCGCGCGGGCGAAAAGGCGATATCGGAGAACGAATTTTTGACGGTGCAACCGCAAGCGGATGATAAGCATAGCGACCGGCATGCAGAATCTGCATGCAAATTCGGCCGTCGGCATTGGCCACAGCGTTCGTTACCTTGCGGTGCCGCGCAAGCTCACGCCGCGAGCTTAGCTTTCCCGCCAGAGGCGCCACACCGCCTACGATGTTGGGCGCGATGCCTCCCGTTACTATCAGACCCACGCCGCCGCGGGCGCGCTCGGCGAAATACTCGGCGAGAATGCCGAAATCCCTGGCCTTGTCTTCGAGTCCGGTGTGCATGGATCCCATCAGGACCCGGTTCGGCAATGTGATTCCACCGACTTTGAGCGGCGAAAATAAATTGGGATAGTGCTGATGCATTCGCTGGCCTTTACGCTGTGGGACGGCGAGGCAAGGGTGCCCGAGCGCCGCCTTCGCCGCAAGACACAACGGCATGGCCGGTGTGACGTCCCGGTCCCGATTGCGTTAGCATTCGCGTCTTTGCGCAAGCTGTCGCTCGATCGGGACGGAACATCACATGTTTAAACACTACCTTGCACGCTGCACTCTGATTTTGCTCCCGGCACTGGCGCTCGACGCTGCGGCGGCCGCGGCAGACAACGATACGAAATGGGATATCAGCGATCCGCCCGGAGCGGCCACGTCAATCGCGATTGATACCACCGAAGGCACCTGGCTCAGCGTCGATATCAGTCCGGATGGCAATACGATCGTTTTCGACCTCCTTGGCGACATCTACACCATGCCGGTGACAGGTGGCCGGGCGAAGGCGCTGGCATCCGGCATGGCCTGGGACATGCAGCCGCGCTTCAGTCCTGACGGTCGCCACATCGCGTTCATCAGCGACCGCGACGGTGCCGACAACCTGTGGATCATGGGCGCGGACGGGTCCGACCCGACCCAGGTCAGCAAGGAGGATTTCCGCCTTGTTCACAACCCCGCGTGGTCGCCCGATGGCCGCTTCATCGCGGTGCGCAAGCATTTCACCAAGCGTCGGTCGCTGGGCGCAGGCGAAATCTGGTTCTACTATCGCGGCGGCGGCGATGGCCTTCAGGTCATCGAAAAACGCAGCGATCAGAAGGACATAAACGAACCCGCGTTTTCTCCTGACGGCAAGTACCTCTATTACAGCCTCGATGCCAGCCCCGGCGCGACTTTCCAATACAACAAGGATGCTAACGGCCAGATCTTCCAGATCCGCCGTCTTGACCGCGCCACCGGCGAGGATCGCGCCTATATCGGTGGCGCCGGCGGCGCAGTCCGTCCGCTGCCGTCTCCGGATGGCAAATCCATCGCTTTTGTGCGCAGAGTTCGCGGCCAGAGTGTTTTGTTCGTAAAAGACGTTAGCAGCGGTGTCGAGACGGCGTTGTACGACGGCCTGGACCGGGACAACCAGGAAATATGGTCCATCCATGGCGTGTATCCCAACATGGCGTGGCTGCCGGACGGTAGCGCGATCCTTGCATGGGCCGGGGGCAAAATTCTGCGGGTCGATGCCACGAGTGGCCAGACTCAGCCGATCGAGTTCAGGGTCGCAACCACGCTGGAGGCGCGCGAAGCCGTTCATTTTCCGGTCACTGTCGCCCCGGATAAATTTACGTCACGCATGTTGCGCTGGCCGGAGATGTCACCGGACGGCAAGCGGGTCGTGTTTTCGGCGATGGGCCATCTGTATGTCAGAAACCTGGCGGGTGGAGAAACCCAACGCCTGACTTCGCAGGACGAGCATTTCGAGTTCTACCCGTCGTTCTCGCGTGACGGTCGCAAAATCGTCTACGTCAGCTGGAGTGACGAGGAACTCGGCGCGGTGCGTGTCATCGACGCCGATGGCGGCCGCAGCGAAGTGGTGACGCCGGATCCTGGTCATTACGTCGAACCGCGCTTTGCCCCGGATGGACAGAGTATCGTCTACCGCAAACTGGCGGGGAATGTGTTGCGCGCGCCATGGTGGGGCGAGGAACCCGGCGTCTACGAAGTATCCGCGCGCGGCGGGGAAGCCGATTTTCTGACCCGCGAAGGTGACAGACCGCGATTTGGCGCCGACCGCGATCATCTCTACCTGGTTCGTGAGGGCGAGGACAACGAACTGCTGCTGATCAGCCGGCGCCTTTCAGACGGCGCTGAGCACGTCATGGCAAAGAGCAAGTTCGCCAGCGACTTTGTCATTTCCCCGGACGGCAAGTGGCTTGCCGTGCAGGAGCGCTTCCAGGTCTACCTCGTGCCGGTTCCAGGGATCGGCAAAACGCTCGAAGTCAGTCCGGATATGAAATCCGCCGGGGTAAAACGCCTCACTGACGATGCCGGCGACTACCTCAACTGGTCAAGCGACAGCCGCACCCTTTACTGGTCGTTGGGCCCGGATCTGTTTGCGCTGGAAATCGACTCCGCCAAGGGCGCGGGGGAACCCGATGACGCGGCGCGAGTCGCGCTCGGTTTCGAGCAGGAACTAGACAAACCGGATGGCAAGATTGCCATTGCCGGAGTACGCATCATCACGATGAATGGCGATGAAGTCATCGAGGATGGCGTCATCGTGATCGAGGGCAACCGGATCAGCGCGGCCGGGCCAAGGATCGAAGTCAGGATTCCGGACGATGCGGAGACACTGCTGGCGGGCGGGATGACGGTGATGCCCGGCATCGTCGATGCGCACTGGCACGGGCCGCAAGGCAGCGCCGAGATCATTCCACAGCAAAACTGGGTCAACTATGCGACGCTGGCATTCGGAGTTACCACGATTCATGACCCGTCAAACGACTCGAGTGAGATCTTCACCGCCAAGGAAATGGCGCGCGCAGGCCTGATCACGGCGCCGCGCATTTTCTCGACCGGGACGATTCTTTACGGCGCAAGCACGCAATTCACGGCGGAGATCGATAGCCTCGACGATGCCCGTGCCACCCTGCGCCGAATGCGCGCCCTCGGTGCGGAAAGCGTCAAGAGCTACAATCAGCCGCGGCGCAATCAACGCCAGCAGATTTTGACCGCTGCGCGCGAGTTGGAAATCAATGTATATCCCGAAGGCGGTGCGCTGTACCAGCACAACATGAACATGATCGTCGACGGCCACACGGGCATCGAACACAGCCTGCCGCTGGCGCGGATTTACGACGACGTCGTGCAACTGTGGTCGCAGACCAGTGTCGGCTACACACCGACGCTGGTTGTCGCTTACGGCGGCATCTGGGGAGAAAATTACTGGTACCAGGAATCGGACGTATTTGCGCATGAAAGGCTTACGCAATTCGTACCGCGCGAAGTTCTCGATCCGCGGACGCGGCGCCGCATGATTGCCCCGGAGGAAGAATACAACCATATCGATATTGCCCGTGGCGCGACCGAACTGTCGGCTGCTGGCGTTTCGGTGCAGATCGGGGCGCACGGCCAGCGCGAAGGTCTCGGTGCGCATTGGGAGATGTGGATGCTGGCACAGGGCGGGATGACACCGCATGAAGTGCTAAAAGCCGCGACGATCAATGGCGCAACCTACCTCGGCATGGACAAGGACATCGGATCTCTGGAGAAAGGCAAACTCGCGGATCTGATCATACTTGAGGCCAACCCTCTGACAGACATCCGCAACAGCGAGAAGGTCAAGTACGTCATGGTAAACGGGCGACTCTATGACGCAATGTCGATGCACGAAATCGGCAACCATCCGCGTGAAAGAAAAGCCTTTTACTGGGAACGTTGAGGCGGCGACCGCATGGTAAAAGGATGAACCCATCCAGGCCGATTCTCGAGGTCCGCGATCTCGTCAAGGAATATCCTGGCGTACGCGCGGTCGACGGCATTGGATTCTCGGTTGCCGAAGGCACCTGTTTCGGATTGCTCGGTCCAAACGGCGCCGGCAAGACGACGACCGTCGAAATCATGGAGGGCATCATCCCCGCAACCTCCGGTGCAATTCTGTATCGCGGCGCGCCGATCGGGCGCCGATTTCGCGAAGAAGCCGGGATCCAGTTCCAGTCCACCGCGCTGCAGGATTTCCTGACCGTTGCCGAGACGCTCGATCTGTTTCGAAAGCTGTATGGCAGAGTCGACAGCATCGACGAAGTCGTGCGGCTGTGCAGCCTCGGCGAACTGCTAGACCGTGATACGCGCAAGCTGTCCGGCGGCCAGCGCCAGCGCCTGCTGCTCGGCATCGCGCTGATCAATCGCCCCGCACTGGTATTTCTGGACGAACCGACCACGGGTCTCGATCCCCAGGCACGGCGCAACTTCTGGCAAATGGTCGAAGGCATCAAGGCGCAAAACACGACCGTCCTGCTGACGACGCACTATATGGAAGAGGCTTATATTCTGTGTGATGCCATAGCGATCATGGACCATGGAAAAATCATTGCCGAGGGTTCGCCTCAGGCACTGCTCGCCGAGCACTTCGATGACGTTGTGCTGGAACTACCGGATGCAGACTGGCCACGTGACCTCAGTGGATTCGACTACCAGGTGCTGCGCGAAGGTCAGAATGTCGAAATATCGACCGCTGACGTCAATGCGGCGCTGGTCGCACTGGGCGCGGCCGGAGTTCCGATGCAGCGGCTCAGGATTCGGCCACGCAATCTCGAAGACCTGTTCATAGAGCTCACCGGCAAGGAACTTCGCGCGTGATCCGCCGGATGCTGGCAATCCTGCATGCCCGCAATCTCGAATTCGTCCGCGACCGCGCATCATTCGGCTGGAACATCATGTTGCCGATCCTGCTGGTGGTCGGCATGGGGCTGATCTTCTCCGGACCTCCGCGGCCATTGTTCAAGGCCGGTATTGTGCAGGACAGTACCGAGATAGATCTCGACAGCCATCCGTTCCTCGGCACCCGCTACGTGCAGTTCGTTGCACTGACTGACGAACAGGAGTCCATCGACAAGCTCAGCCGCCACCGTATTGACCTGCTGTTCGATCCGGCCCGCGAGCGCTACTGGGTCAACACGGATTCGCCGAAAGGCTATGTGCTTGAACGATTGTTGCTGCAGGTCGATCCGCGCCTGGAGAAGGCGACCGTGTCGGCCGAGCAGATTCGCTATATCGACTGGTTGCTGCCCGGTATCCTCGGCATGAACATGATGTTCAGTTGCCTGTTCGGCGTCGGCTACGTCGTCGTGCGCTATCGCAAGAACGGTTTCCTGAAACGCCTGCAGGCCACGCCGTTGCGGGCAGTAGAATTTATCGGTGCCCAGGTGGTGTCACGATTGATGCTCATTCTGGCGGTCAGCATTTTTGTATTTGTCGGCACCAACTACTTTATCCACTTCCGGATGGAAGGCAGCTACCTGGCGCTGCTGCTGGTCGCTGTGCTCGGAGCAATCTGCATGATCTCGCTCGGTTTGCTGGTCGCGGCCCGCGCCACCAGCGAGGAATTCGCTGGTGGCGTGCTCAACATGATCACCTGGCCAATGATGTTGTTGTCCGGTGTCTGGTTTTCGATGGAGGGTGCAAATCCGATCATGCGCCAGGCCGCGCAGCTTCTGCCCCTGACTCACGTGCTCGAAGCCGCGCGCGCCATCATGCTCGATGGCGCTGGCCTCGCCGACATTTCCCGCAGTCTGTTGATCCTCGGCTTGATGACGGCCGTCTTTATTATCGGCGGTACGTGGCTTTTTCGCTGGCGCCTCGAGTAATACGGCCGCGCCTGCCGAACCGCCGGACTCCCGCTGCAGCCGTCGCCCCTTATCGGAAACGCACAATGGAACTGATAGATATCGGTCTGAATCTCACCCATGCCAGCTTCGACCCCGATCGTGATGCGGTGGTGGATCGCGCCATCGCGGCCGGCGTAACCCAGTTCGTTCTGACCGGCAGTTCCTTAAGCGGTAGCGAGGATGCACTGCGGCTGGCCTCAACACGGCCCACACGTTTCGCAGCCACGGCCGGGATCCATCCGCATCATGCCAGCGAGTTCGATGCCGCTACCGTGCCCGCTCTTGCCGCCCTGCTCGAATCGCCTCACTGTGTCGCGGTCGGCGAGTGCGGACTCGATTTCTTTCGTAACTTCTCGAGCCACGATCAGCAGGAACACGCCTATCGTGAGCAGTTGCAGCTTGCGGCGCGAACAAACATGCCCGTATTTCTCCATCAGCGCGATGCCCACTCGCATTTCATCGGTATTCTGCGTGAGCACGTCGACGCAATTCCGCGCGCGGTTGCGCATTGTTTTACCGGCGCCGCAGACGAGTTGTTCGCCTACCTCGAATTGGGACTCCATATCGGCATCACCGGGTGGATTTGTGACGAGCGCCGCGGCCATCATCTCAAGGAAATCGTCGCTGAAATTCCGCTCGATCGGCTAATGATCGAAACCGATGCGCCCTACCTGCTGCCGCGCGACCTGAAACCCAAACCCAGGTCGCGGCGCAACGAGCCGATGCATCTGGCTCATGTCCTCGCAACGGTCGCCGACGCAATGCAGCTCGAGCAGGCGGAGCTGGCGGCGGCGACGACCGCCAACGCGCGCCGCTTCTTCGGGCTGGGCTCGCCAGACTGATTCAGACCATCCCTGCGAATCAGCGCACCGCCGCCAGACGGACACTCAAGCCCCGCGCCATGACGATCGCCGCAAACACGGGCGCAAACAGCGTGAAAAGCGTTCTCCAGAGTCACTTCGGGGCAGCCGGCGGCAGCGCTAAACCGCTGCGCAAAACCCCTCTCCGCTGCCGCTGCGAGCGCGGGGCCGGTGCACCGGCGGACGCAATTGTATTTCGCTACAATACGCCGATGAGCCACAGCGGGAATCCATCATGAATCCAGAGAAAATCAGCGAATTCGTCAATCACCAGTGGGATGACTCGATCGTTCCGGAGCTTTGCGACTATATCGAGATCCCCAACAAATCGCCGCTGTTCGATCCCGACTGGGAGGCGCATGGATACATGGAGGCTGCCGTTGCGCTGATGGAAAAGTGGTGCCGCGCACAGCCGATCAAAGGACTCGAGGTCGAGGTGGTTCGCCTGCCGGGCAGAACCCCTTTGATTTTTTGCGAAATACCCGGTCAGATCGACGATACCGTGCTGTTATACGGCCACCTCGACAAGCAGCCGGAATTTGACGGCTGGAACGAAGACCTGGACCCGTGGAAGCCGGTGATAAAGGACGGCAAGCTCTACGGCCGCGGCGGCGCAGATGACGGTTATGCGATCTTTGGCTCTCTGACGGCGATCCGGGCTCTACAGGAACAGGGTATTCCGCATGCCCGCTGCGTCGTGGTCATCGAGGGCTGCGAAGAGAGTGGGAGCTATGATCTGCCTTACTACATCGATTCATTGGCCGAGCGTATCGGGCATCCGAGTCTCGTCATTTGCCTGGATGCCGAATGTGGCAACTACGATCAGCTCTGGTGCACCACGTCGTTGCGCGGCAACCTGGTAGGCACGCTGACCGCAAAAGTCCTCAACGAGGGTGCCCATTCGGGCAGTGCAAGTGGTGTCACCGCATCCAGTTTCCGGGTTATTCGCCAGCTGCTCGATCGGGTCGAAGATCCGACCAGCGGTGCGTCGCGGGTGGCGATTCTCGACCCGGTGATACCCGATCAGCGCCTGCAGCAGGCCCATGCCGCGGCAGAAGTACTTGGCGATATGGTATATCGCAAGCTCCCGTTTGCCGGTGGCACACAACCTGTCAGCAACGACGTCGTGGAATTATTGTTGAACAATACGTGGCGCCCGACACTCAGTGTCACCGGGGCCGATGGCATTCCGCCGCTCGGCCAGGCCGGCAATACGCTGCGCCCGCATACCTCACTGAAGCTCTCGTTCCGGCTGCCCCCGACCTGCGATGCGGAGGCCGCGGCGGCCGCAATAAAGGAAACTCTGGAAACGGACCCTCCCTACGGTGCCGAGGTCACTTTCGCTGTCGAATCGGCGATGGGAGGATGGCATGCGCCGGAAGTCGCGCCGTGGCTGGAAAGCTCGATGAAAGCAGCGTCGACCGATTTCTTCGGTGCCAATGCGATGTACATGGGCACGGGCGGAAGCATTCCGTTTATGGGCATGCTCGGAGAACGGTTTCCGGGGGTGCAGTTTCTTATTACCGGGCTGTTGGGACCCAACTCCAATGCACATGGCCCCAACGAGTTTCTGCATATCGACACCGGCAAGAAACTGACCATGTGTGTGGCGCGGGTACTCGCCGATCACGCTGCCCGAGATCAGGCCATTGCCGCCTGAGGCCGTTACGGCTGGCGGCAGAGACTGCGCAGACGACTCCAGTGAGGTGCATAGGCCTCACTGAGTTGTCGGCTCTCGCGCTCGCCGGGTTTTGCAAAACGCACGACGAGATCGTCAGGCAAACATACTCCCGCCGGAGGGGTTCCGCTGATTACCGCATTTGGCCCGAACAGGACGACACCCTCGCAGGGTATGTCGAGCGCGTTGTGGCGCACGGCGGCCACTCTTTCTGACAACGAATCGAGTGGATTAGGGAAGCTGTAACGCTGAATCCCGTCGATCACTTTCCAGTCATTGAGCCGCTCTCCCACGAACACGCTTCCGCGCACATCCTTGATATCGACCACCAGCAGCCCCCTGGCCGTGAGCGCAAGCACTTCGAGGTGAATCTCCCCATCCATGCCATCGGGGATCACGACGTCACGGATTAAATCAAGGCTGACGCGGCCAAGCGCCTCCTCGAGACCTGGCTGGCCGCGCCTGCGCACCGCGACGAATACCAATGCACCAACCAGAACGAGCACCACGGCGGCACTCGCCAACACCCATACCGGTACTTCCACTACTTTATCAAATATGCTCTCTATACTATTGATTTTTAATTCTCTTTATTTCTATAAATTTTCAGCGAGTCGATCCAGTTCGGGCGCAATCCGAATTGACTTACCCGGCAAATCCAGCAACGCCGCAAGCTGCTCGGGTATCTCGACGCTGCGGCCGATCAGGGGCTCGACGGTCTCTTCGAATTTCGCCGGGTGCGCGGTCGCTGCCACCACCCAGTGACGATCGGCGCGGCGTTTCTCCGGCAGATGGCGGTAAACCCACATCGCGGTGGCCGTGTGCGGACACCACACGCTGCCGTCACGGCCAAAGTCCGCGCAAATTTGTTCGCGGATTTGCTGATCGTCCACCGCTGCGGCACTGACCGAAGCACGCAAGGCATCGATATCGTCGTCGAACTGCCACCGCAATCGTTCCATGTTACTCGGGTTACCGACATCCATCGCAGAAGCCAGGGTCGCGAGACTTTCGCGCGGTCGCCACTCGCCACTCTCGAGGAAGTCGGGAATCGGCCGATTGCTATTGGTCGCGAGAACAACATCCGCGATCGGCAATCCCATCGAGCGTGCCCAGACACAGGCCTGAGCATTGCCGAGGTTTCCGGTCGGAATAACGAACCCCGGACGCCTGCCCTCGCTACGCCATAGCGACAGACTCGCAAGCGCGTAATACACCGCCTGCGGCAACAGCCGACCGATGCTGATGCTGTTGGCCGAACTCAGGCGATGCGCCGCGCGCAGGGCGGGATCGGCGAAGGCCTGTTTCACCATTCGCTGGCAATCGTCGAAACTTCCTTCCACCGCCAGCGATGTAACATTGTCGCCCCAGCAGGTCAGTTGCTTTTCCTGCCGCGGCGAGACCAGCCCGAGCGGATAGAGAACCACGACCCGAACGTTGGGACGGCCGTGAAACGCCGCGGCTACCGCGCCACCAGTGTCGCCCGAGGTCGCGACAAGAATGGTCAGCGGCCGTTCGCGGTCAGCATTCATACGCTCAAGTGATGCCGCAAGAAAACGCGCACCCACATCCTTGAACGCCGCAGTCGGCCCATGAAACAACTCCAGAACCGAAAGCTTTTCCGGCGCCGGCTGAAGCGCGACCAGCGGGATCGGAAACGAGAACGCCTGCGCGCATATTTCTGCCAGTGCCGGCGCCAGCGACGAACCCTGCAAAAACGGTTGCAGCAGGCGCTCGGCGACAGCGGGCAACGTATCGCACCCATCGAAGTCGTCAAGCGCCAGTCGCGGCAGACTAACCGGAACATACAGGCCGCCGTCCGGCGCGATGCCTCGCTCGAGCGCCGTGCAGAAATCAGTCGTGGATGCCGCATCGCGCGTACTGCGAAACTTCATTCGACCTGCTCCGTCAACCGCGCACCTGGCGCGTCTATAGGCGAAACCCAGCAATCACACGCCATCCCGCCGCTGGCAAACGCCTTCACCATCGCCGCCGCAACCACACCGGCAACATCCGCTTCCGCCCATGCAAACAGACTCGGCCCGCTACCTGACAACGAACAGCCGAGCGCGCCGGCGCTGACGGCCGCCTCCTTAACCCCGGTGAACCCGGGCACGAGGTGGGCGCGCTGCGGCTCGATGAGCACGTCACTGAGGCTTCGTCGCAACAATGTCAGATCACCGCTATGGCACGCCAGTATGACCCCTGCGAGATTGGCGCCGTGTTCGACCACTGTCGCCAGAGCTACGTCTGCGCCAAGCGCCTGACGCGCATCGCGGGTGTGGACCTCGCACGCCGGGTGCACCAGCACACAGCGCAAACCCACCGGGACGGGCAGCTTCGCGTAACGGATGTCGGATTCGCCACCGACATACGCATAAACGAGTCCGCCAAAAAGGCTCGCCGCGACATTATCGGCATGAACGCTGCCACTCGCGACCGCTTCACCCTGCAAGGCGTGGCGGAATAATCCCGCGCGGTCGAGCGGTTGTGGCAGCAAGGCGTTTGCCGCAACCACCGCCGCGACAGCCGAGGCCGCCGAGCCACCCATACCCGAACCCAACGGAATACCTTTTTCGATCGACAAGGTCACACCGAATCCCGGCTGCAGCGCGTCCCACATCGACTGCACCGCCCTGCCGGCGGTGTTGCTATCAACGACGGTTGGCAGGTTTTCCACTACACCGGAAATTGCGGCTACCGAAACTCCCGGCTCGTCGCTGCGCGCGGCCATGACAACGTCGCCGACCGCGTTCAGAGCATGGCCGAGAATATCGAACCCGACAGCGACATTGCCGACCGAGGCCGGTGCAAAGGCGCGCGCGCTAGTCTGGCCAGCCATCTATAACGCCGCCCCGAGATAGGATGCCAGCCGCAACAGATCCGCAAAAACGCCGGCAGCGGTCACATCAGGCCCCGCCCCCGGTCCGCGCACAATCAGCGGATTGTCACAGTAGCGCCGGGTAGTGAACTGGATGACATTGTCGGTAAGGCTGATGGAGGCCAGTGGGTGACTCTGCTCGATTCGCTCGAGCCCGACCGTGGCATGCCCGCCGGCATGCAGTCTGCCTACATAGCGCAACACCTGGCCGGCATTCCGCGCCGATTCGTAGAGCGTCGCCATTTTCCCATCGTGACGCGCCAGCCCGGCGAGGAAAGTATCGACATTGCCGTCGGTAAGTTCGGCCGGCACCAGCGATTCGATGGTGACATCCGATAATTCGATTTCCCGCCCGGCCTCGCGGGCAAGGATGATCAGTTTGCGCGCAACGTCCATGCCTGACAGATCATCGCGTGGATCCGGCTCGGTGAACCCCTTTGCGCGCGCCTCCTGCACAATGGCAGAGAACGGCTGGGTCCCATCAAAGCGGTTAAACAGATAGGCCAGCGTTCCCGAGAACACACCCTCCACGCGCTCGATTTCGTCACCGGTCTGGACCAGATCCCTGACCGTCTGAATAACCGGCAGGCCGGCGCCGACATTCGTTTCATAGAGGAAGTGAGCGCTGCCGCTGCGACGCGCCTGGCGCAGGCGCTGGTAGTACTCGTAAGGCCCGCTATTGGCGCGCTTGTTCGGAGTAATCACATGCACGCCTTGCTGCAGCCAATGTTCATAGCGGGCGGCCGGCCCGGCACTGGCACTGCAATCGATAACTACCGCATGCGGCAAATAATCGGCATGGACATGATCGACGAACCGGTCGATATCGGCATCAAGTTCCGAGCCGGCAAGCTGGTCACGCCAGTCGCTCAGATCAAGTGCCCGCTCACCCAGCAGCATCCTGCTTCGCGACAGCACGCCGCGCATCCGCAGATCGACGTTGTTGTCGTCACGTAACCGTTGCTGCTCGCCAGCGATCTGCTCGATCAAAGCCGCCCCGACATTACCCGGCCCGATCAGGCCGATGGAAATGGTCTGCGGCGAAAGGTAGAAGCCGGCATGTACCGCCCGCAATGCCCGAGTGGCATCGGCACTGTCAATCACCGCCGAGATATTGCGCTCCGAAGAGCCCTGGGCGATGGCACGAATATTGACTGCTGACTCTCCAAGGGCACCGAACACTTTGGCCGCGACACCCGGCGTACCCGCCATACCATCGCCAACCACGGCGAGCACACTGGCCGAACGTGTCACTTCGACGTTCTGGATCTGGCCGTCTCGCAGTTCGACATCAAACGCCCGGCGCACGACGCCATGAGCACGGTCTGCCGCATCCTCGGGGACAGCTACGCAGATTGAGTGCTCGGAGCTGGCCTGCGAAATCAGTACCACCGAAATGCCGGCCTCGTGCAACGCATGAAACAACCTGTCCGCCGTACCCGGCACCCCGATCATCCCGGCACCCTCGAGATTGATCAGCGCAATCCCGTCGATGCTGGTAATCCCCTTCACCTGGCCATCGGGCTCGGCAACTGCCGCAATCCGGCTGCCCGGTTGCGCCGGGTCGAAGGTATTGCGAATGACAATGGGCACCTGTTTTGCAATTGCCGGCGCCATCGTCTGCGGATGTATTACCTTGGCACCAAAATAGGCCAGCTCCATTGCCTCGTTGTACGACAGTGAATGAATCACCGCAGCATCGGGCACCCTCCTCGGGTCAGCGCTCATCACGCCATCGACATCGGTCCAGATCGTAATCTCGGTGGCCTCGAGCAATGCGCCGAAAATCGACGCCGAGTAATCGCTGCCATTGCGTCCCAACGTCGTCTGCACCCCGTTTCGATCCGAAGCGATATACCCGGTTATGACGACGACGTCGCAAGTCTCCGACGACAACTGTTGCTGCAGCGCATGTCGGCTCGCGTCCCAGTTGACGACCGGACCGAGTTCGTGCTCCTCGATTGTCAAAACCATGCGTGCGTCGAGCCAGCGGACCTTGCCCGCCCCGATCTGCGCCGCCAGTCGGGCGCCCAGCAGTTGTGCCGACCAAAGCTCGCCGTATCCGGATACCACGTCACGGATACCGCGATCAGACGACTTCAGCAAAGCCGCAGCACGCAGGATCTCACGCAGATCGCCCGTATCCGTGCCGATTACCCGCCCGTAGGCCTCGCGCGTCTCAGCTGGCAACAACTCTGCGGCAAGATCGAGATGACGCTGCGCCAGCGCAGCAAGCAACGCGTCGACGTCGCCGCCACGCTGGGCATGACTGACAAGGTCCAGCAAGGCATCGGTGACGCCCGCTGCCGCCGATACCACGACAGCCTGACGAGGGTCTCCCTGCGCCCGCAGGATCTCGCTGACCCGGCGGAATCGTTCCGCGTCGGCGAGGCTCGTGCCCCCGAATTTGTGTATGCGCCATCGGCGCTCGATCATGGCGGCCTGCCCCTTTTTTCCTGCGACCCTGACAAATACCAACCGCGCCACCCCGGTCTCGCGGCGGCCAGGAAGTCATGATTGGAAATGTCGCCTGCTCCTCGATGAGGACACGATTGTAGAACGCAGGCGCAGCAATCGGGAAGGGTTCGGCCGCAATAAAATCAGCGCAAAAAAAACCCCGCGTTAGCGGGGCATGGGTCTGCAGGGTTCTTGTTTTTCTTATCGGCAGATTTCGACTGCATTATTATTATTGTTGCCAGTTCGTTCTTGGTTCTTCCTTTGGTTCTTTCGAGAGCTTGCCGCGCGCTTCGCGGATATGGGCCGTTCCACGTTCGGCGCTATATACAAAGCAACAACCGTGCCACAACTGACTTTAATATATTTCTCAGTCACTTATAGCTTTCGCCTCAGACTAGCGCTGAACTGAATGTAAAGAAACCCGACGCCAAATGCGCGTATGTCAGGATGCACTGATTTTATTATGTAAATTAAGCTGACAGATTCCAATTTTTTATTAATTCTTTTTCTTGATTAATACTATTACTCATTGTTTTTATTTAATTAGTAATATAGTTTTTTTGTGAACTAGTGCTATCTGCGTGGCGAGACGGAATCGTTATGCGATCGGACGCGGGATGAACTTCCACCCTCCGCGGTAGCGTCATCGCCAATCCCGCGAAGCGGAAAACCACGACGCGTCGAAAACCAATAGACTGTTGCCGTCGAAAAGGTGTTAGTCAGGGTGTTGCGACATTCGCGTACTGAGCAGTACCATCGTTTGATTGATGCCGATTGTGTGGCCGTTGCCGCAGGAGTAATGCAATGAAACCAGCCGCCCGTGGCAAAACGGGTTACCAGTCTCTGGAGAATGTGATTATCCGCTTTGCCGGAGACTCTGGCGACGGCGTGCAACTGACTGGATCGCTATTTACTCAGGACTCGGCGGTCATGGGTAATGACATCAGCACGCTCCCCGATTTTCCGGCCGAGATTCGTGCGCCGGCAGGCACGCTGCCGGGGGTCAGCAGCTTTCAACTGAATTTCAGTTCGCGCGACGTTCATACCCCCGGGGATCGTCCTCACGTACTGGTTGCTCTGAACCCGGCTGCCCTGCATGTACACCTTGCCGATCTTGTTCCGGGTGGGCTCGTTATTCTGAATGAAGATACGTTTACCGCCGCCGGATTCAAAAAGGCGGGTATCGACAGCGATCCCCGCGAGGACGGCAGTCTGGCCGGTTTTTCGGTACATGGCCTGCCGATTACCGCGTTGACGCTCGAGGCCGTGAAGCCTACAGGGCTGGGGAAAAAGCAAGCCGAGCGATGCAAGAACATGTTGACTCTCGGCATCGTTTGCTGGCTCTACGATCGTGATTGCGACGTCATCGAGACACTGATCGACGCCCGGTTCAGCGCCGCAGACACGCAATTGGCGGCGGCCAACAAACTCGCCTTGCAGGCTGGTTTTGGCTACGCCGACACCATTCGGCTGATGCCGCATCGCTACCGCGTGGAAAAAGCCAACCTGGCTCCCGGAAAGTATCGGCGAATCACAGGGAATTCGGCCGCCGCCATGGGCTTCGTCGCGGCATCCAGGTTGAGCGGCAGGCCTCTTGTCTATGCTTCCTATCCGATTACACCGGCCAGCGACATCCTCCATGAGCTCGCCCGGCTACGCCACTTTGGTGTACTCGCCGGACAGTGCGAGGACGAGATTTCCGCGATGGGTGCGGCCGTCGGCGCCGCTTTCGGTGGCGCGCTCGGACTCACCGCGACCAGCGGACCCGGCGTTTGCCTGAAATCCGAGGCGCTTAACCTGGCAGTAATGACCGAATTACCCGTCGTCGTTGTGGACGTCCAGCGTGGCGGACCTTCGACAGGTCTGCCGACCAAGACGGAACAGGCCGATTTGCTGCAGGCAATGTTCGGTCGCAATGGCGAAAGCCCGCTGGCTATCGTCGCGCCGCAAAGCCCGGCGGATTGTTTCGAATTGGCGATCGAGGCATTCAGGATCGCCATCAAGTACATGACACCCGTCTTTTACCTCTCCGACGGCTACCTCGGTAACGGCTCCGAACCGTGGCGAATACCCGATCTGAATGAGCTTTCCCCCATCGACGTGACATTCGCGACGGACCCGGCAGCTTTCATGCCCTACCTGCGCGACCCGCAAACGCTGGCCCGGCCATGGGCGATACCCGGCACCCCGGGACTGGAGCACCGCATCGGCGGCCTGGAGAAAGCCGACGGCAGCGGCACGGTGAGCTACGACCCGATCAATCACGAAAACATGGTCAGGTTGCGGGCGGAAAAAATCGAACGGATTGCAGACGATATCCCCGAACTCGAAGTCCTCGGCCCGCAGTCGGGCGAGTTACTGGTGCTTGGCTGGGGCAGCACTTATGGCGCAATTCGCACAGCGGTAGAGGATGCGCAGGCAGAAGGCGCCTCGGTTGCATCCGCGCATCTGCGCTATCTGAACCCGCTGCCGCGCAACCTCGGAACCGTGCTGAACGGTTTCGACAAAATACTGCTACCTGAAATGAACTCGGGACAACTGCGGTTGTTGCTACGCGCACGTTTCCTCAAGGACATCGTCGGGCACAACAAGATTCAGGGGCAACCGTTCAAGACCTCGGAAATCAGCGAACGCATCCGATCCATGCTGAGCGCGAGTCCGGCGCGGCGCGAGAGCGCCTGAGCCCGGCCGTTGCAGCAGCCCACAGAACACCATGGGAAATCACAGTGACACAAACGGCACATACTGAATATCGCAGGGAAGATTTTACGTCCGACCAGACCGTACGCTGGTGTCCCGGCTGCGGTGACTACTCAATTCTCGCGCAAGTGCAGAGAATGATGCCGCAGATTTGCGCCGAAAGCGGTGTCGCTCGTGAAGACATCGTATTTGTCTCCGGCATTGGTTGCTCGAGCCGTTTTCCCTATTACATGAATACTTACGGGTTTCACACCATTCATGGCCGCGCCCCGACCGTGGCTCTCGGTTTGAAGATCGCCCGGCCCGACCTGCAGGTGTGGGTCATTACCGGTGACGGCGACGGACTGTCGATTGGCGGAAATCACCTGATCCATACGCTGCGACGTAATCTGGATGTAAAGATCCTGCTGTTCAACAACCGGATTTATGGCCTGACGAAGGGTCAGTATTCGCCGACTTCCGAGTTCGGCAAGCGCACCAAATCCAGTCCGCTTGGCGTTATCTCGCAGCCCGTCAACCCGCTCTCCCTGGCGTGCGCATCACGCGCGACATTCATCGCCCGGACCATCGACAAGGACACTAAACACCTGCAGCAGGTATTGCTGCGCGCGGCCAGTCACCGCGGCTCCGCTTTTGTCGAAATTTACCAGAACTGCAATATCTTCAATGATAACGCTTTCGATCACCTGACCGACCGCAAGGTGCGCAACGAACGGCTGCTGTATCTCGAACACGGCCGCCCGCTGGCCTTCGGCAACGACGCGGACAGCGTCATCGTCACGACCGGTCGCGGTGCCTCCAGCCGTCTCGGTGTTGCCACGCGCTCCGAGGCAAACGAATCGGACATCATGATTCACGACGAAACCACAGACAATGACGCCTACACCTATGCGCTGAGCGGTATCGACTATCCGCAATTTCCGGTCCCGGTGGGCGTTCTGCGCGCGCAGGAAGGGCCGACCTATGAGGACCATGTGGCGGGCCAGATCGAGGAAGCTCAACGGCGCAAGGGGCCCGGCAGCCTGGAAACGCTGATGCATTCAGGCGAAGTCTGGACAGTTGAGTGAACAACGGGCATCTTTACGCGCCAGACCAGTAATTCCCCAGCAAGGATCTCCCGAAAATGACCCACGTAGTGACGGAACAGTGCATCAAATGCAAATACATGGACTGTGTAGAAGTGTGCCCGGTCGACTGCTTCCACGAGGGGCCGAACATGCTCGTCATCAACCCGGATGAGTGTATCGACTGTACCGTTTGCATCCCGGAGTGCCCGGTCGAGGCCATCTACCCGGAAGAAGATCTGCCCGAGGATCAGATGCAGTTTCTGAAAATCAACGAGGATTTGTGCAAGGACTGGCCTGTCATTACCGAAATCGGCGACCGCCCGGCAGATGGTGACGACTGGGCGAATATACCCGACAAGATAAAGTTACTGGAAAAATAGCGGCTACCGCGTTGCGGTCGCTGCCAATTCACTGATTGCCGGTACCGTACAGTTGCAGAAAGGTCGCCACCACCTGGCTCGCGTGGTCGCCGATCTCGCCGGGTTCCAGGGCATCACGCACACCGACCAGCCGCGCATGCAAGTCGTCCCACAGCATCAGGCCCCAAAAATGACGCGAGGCGCGCGCCGGATTCTCTATCGCGAGATTGCCCAGCCCATTCTGCCGGGTCAGAAACGCGGTCAGCTGTTTTTGCACAGCAGCCGGTCCACGCTCGAAATACGCCGCGCCCAACTGTGGAAATCGCCAGACCTCCGAGACCACTACCCGCACAATGGCAATGTGCCTTTCATCGAGAATCAGCGTCAGCGCCTGCTCTGCATACGATTGCAGGGCCCGCTCAACATCGACATGGGCATCGGCTAACTCCGACAGGGCACGCGATAATTCGTCGACGATGCCATCCGACAGGGCCGAGATCAGGCCTTCCTTGCTGCCAAAGAATTCGTAAATCGCGGATTTGGAGCAACCGGCCCGCTCCACGACTGCGTCGAGACTGGTGCCACCGTAACCCTTTTCCTCGATCAGGCTTGCCGCCGCCGCGAGAATCTGCTGCCGGCGTGCCTGCGCGTTGCGCTGGATACGCAGCGACGGTTCCACCCTGTTGTCAGCCATTGCATTCCCCCTTTTTGCCGCGGCGGCCGTTCCAGGCATACCTCTGCGTCGTCACTTCCGAACCTGGCTGCGACAATTTCCGACGCTTGCTGAAAGGACATTGAAAGCCGGTGGTTCGTACTATACGGTACCAAAAAAGTACCGCACAGTACTGCTGAAGGATTATCGTTTTCGACCGTGCCGCGCAACGATGGCAGTTGCGACCGGTACGACAGGGCATTCAACGAGAATCCAATGCCTTTCCAAACACCCTCGAGACGACCGCCTACCGCAGTAGCGCCCCACTCGTCCGGCACATCGAAATTCTTGATACCGATTGACTGCGCCGCAAAATCCGTCGCCAGCAACGCAACCGGAGCGCCGGTTTCATCAAACCCGGCCGGGGCAAAGTCACCGACCGTACAGCCATTATCCCAGCAGTTGGTAAACACACGGAAAAAGTTTCCGGCCGGGAGAATCGAATGCGGCTGGCCACCCTGACCGAGGTGGTTGGGACGGAACGGTTCGAAGTTCCACAATCCCCGCAGGTTCAGATCATCAAATGGACCGGTCGCGCCGAAGCGCATTTCGGTGCTAAGAATACCCATTGGAATCCGAATGTCTTCCAATTCGTCGTAGATATTGTGACGCGAGCAATCGACCGGGTTCACGACATCGAGCACCCGGAAAAGATCGGTGCGGCCGCACACGGCCTGTTGTCTGCCGAGGCGTACGTTTAGTGTCTTGCCGCTCTCGAACGGATACTCCCAGTCGACATACAGTTCGCGGATAAAATCCAGTTTCTCGTTGAACTCAGGGAACCGCAGATCATTCTTGTCCTTGTTCATGTAGCTGCCGATACAACCGCGGCTGTCCTGATCACAGGGCTGAGCCGGAGAGGCAAGCTGGACACCGCCGAGCGCAGGAAACGAACCGCCAGTTCCCTGGCGCAGATCGTTACCCAGCAACAGCAAACCTTCATTCGGGTTATTGGCGAGGTCGAAGCCGAACCCGAGGGTGCCTGTGCCTACAAGCGATTGCCCCCACGGCACACGCTCGGGCAGGCCCGCGAACCCGGAACCGCCGGCGTTCTCGATCGTTACCGAACCTCCTGCATCATCGCCAAACTCGTCGTCGTTGATATCGTAAACGGCGTCATAGGAGCCACGGAAAATGCCGCTTATCGAGAGTCCGCCGCCAAATGGCTTCGCGTACTCGAGTTGCGCCGTCGTGCGCTGTTTGGTCAATCCGACCGGCCCGTTGCTGTCGCGATAGCGCGTAACGTTTTCGACAAACCCCGCCACGTCCCAGCCACGCCACTTGGCGGCCTGCGCACGCGTCGGCAGTCCCGATACGACCAACAACGCCGCAACCGATGATACGGCCACCGTTCGAGCGGTTATCGTTCCAAGTATTAGCTTTGCCAATGGGGCGACGGTGCCATTGAGCAAGAGCTGCGCTACTACTGCCCGGATCCCCTCGCAGACCAGCTGCTAGCGCTACAGACTGGTGTCGAGAACCTGCGCTACTCGCTTGACGAAGACCAGACCTTCGGCAACACGGTTGGCGTTTCCGCGGCATTCAAGGGTGCCGGCGAGTCGATCGAAAAAGTCGCGGACAGCCAGGTCACGGTTTTAATGCTGGGAGAAACCGGGGTCGGCAAGGAAATGTTCGCGCGCAGCCTGCACAGCATCAGCCCGCTCGCAAAGAACCGGTTTGTCGCCGTCAATTGTGCGGCGTTCCCGGAGAAATTGATCGAGTCCGAGTTGTTCGGCGTCGAAAAAGGCGCCTTTACCGGCGCCCACCCGTCCAAACCGGGGCGTTTCGAACGCGCCCACGGCGGCACGCTCTTCCTCGATGAAGTCGGAGACCTTTCACCGGCCGCCCAGGCGAAACAGTTGCGAGTGCTCCAGGAAGGAGAATTCGAGCGGGTCGGCGATACCCGCACACGTTTTGCGGATGTCCGCCTGGTTGGTGCAACCAACCGCGACCGTGCCGCTGATGTCGATGCCGGCAAATTTCGCAAGGACCTTTTCTATCGCCTGAATACGTTTCCGGTACTGATACCGCCGCTGCGCGATCGCCGCGCCGGTATTCCACTACTGGTTGAGCGCTTCCTCGGCAACTTCCAGGCGCGCCACAGACGCCGGTCGGTTGGCTGTGACGAGCGCGCGCTGCGTGCGTTGCAAGCCTACGGCTGGCCCGGCAATATCCGCGAGCTGGAGAACATGATCGAGCGCGGTGTCATCATTTGCAGCGGCGAGGGCCCAATCCAACTGGGCGACCTCTTTCCCGCCATGAGCCAGGCGTCGGACAGCATGAACTCCGCACCTTTTTCCAGCGCCGAGGGCCTGAGATCCGCGGACGCGGCCGAGCGCATTCTCGACGGGCTCGAGTCGCTGGATGACCTCGAGGGCGACTTGCTCAAAGCCGCCGTATCACGCAGCGAGGGGAACCTGAGCGCTGCGGCCCGACTACTGGGCATTAACAGACCGCAGCTTGCGTATTGGCTCAAGAAATACGATAAAGGGAAAAAATAGGATATGTTTTTTGCGTCGCTGGCAGCGGCAAAAATTGCACAATCGCCAGTAAACGAATCGCGTACCGGGCAACAATGACCAGCAAGACACTCCAGCACAAAGCCGAGCCGCGTGGCTCCTTTCCGCACGCAAAGCGATGCGGTGATTTCATCTATGTCTCGGGTACAAGTTCGCGCCGACCGGACAACACTATCGCCGGCGCGACAATTGATGCGAAAGGAAACCCTGTTCTCGATATCAGCGAGCAAACCCGTGCCGTGATCGAGAACATTGCGGATATCCTGAGTGCGTTCGGTTGCGGCCTGGAGGACCTCTGCGAAGTCAGTGCATTTCTCGTGAACATGGCCGATTTTCCTGCCTATAACACCGTGTACTCCGAGTTCTTCGATGCGACCGGCCCGACCCGCACGACGGTCGCGGTACACCAGCTGCCGCATCCGTTCCTGCTTGTCGAAATCAAAGCAATAGCCTACAAACCTGAGCCCTAAACGGGGCAAGAATAAGTCGGAAGGACAGATCGTTGCGGGGTTTCTCGCCCCTCATCCACCGCACCTCGTCTACGGCGAGAATCCGCAGCAAAACGAACCGAAATCCGAGGGCGGCTGGGAACCTTTGCGCTGGGCCTACGAACGCGCGCGCAAAAGCATTGATGCGCTAAAGCCCGATGTCTTGCTGTTGCATTCGCCGCACCGGATCATCCAGCAGGGACATCATTTCCTCGGCGTAAAAGAGCTGAGCGGCAAATCCGTGGACCCGATCTTTCCCAATCTCTTTCGTTATACCTTCGATCTCGATGTTGACGTCGAACTCGCCGAGGCGTGCTGCGACCAAGCGCGCGAGGCAGGGCTAACCGCGAAAATGATGCGCAATCCGAAATTTCGGGTCGACTACGGCACCATCACGACGCTACATAGGATTCGCCCGCAATGGGATATCCCTGTGGTCGGTATCTCGGCAAATAACTCACCCTACTATCTGACTCTCGACGAGGGCCTCGAGGAAATTGATCGGCTCGGCAAGGCCACCGCACGGGCGATCCAAAAGACCGGGCGTCGTGCCGTATTGCTTGCCTCGAATACGCTTTGCCACTACCACTTTCACGAGGAACCGGCGATCCCTGAAGATATGTCACGGGAACATCCCGAAAACTATGCCGGTTACAAGTGGGATATGAGAATCATCGAATTGCTGCGCCAGGGAAAGACCGGACAGGTATTTGATCTTCTACCGCAGTTTATCGAAGAAGCCTTCGCAGAGATCAAGTCCGGCGCGTTCACCTGGATGTTCGCGGCAATGGGTTATCCGGCGATCCCGGCAGAGTTACATGGCTATGGCACCGTTATCGGTACCGGTAATGCGGTGATGGAATGGAACCTGGTCGAGGCCGGACTGGCCGCTGCCGCCTGACAAAAAAGGATCACAATCGATGACCGTTGTCTCAGACTTTCTGATTCCCGGTTCGCCGCTGCCGATGGTAGCCGGACAAAACCCTCAATGGGGTAACCTTGCGACGGCAATGACCAGCGCCGGCGAACGCCTGCGCGCCTCCGCACCCGACTGCATTCTGCTCTACTCCACCCAGTGGCTCGCCGTACTCGATGAACTCTGGCAAACACGCGAACGCAGCCAGGGTACACATGTCGACGAAAACTGGCATGAATTCGGCGAATTGCCGTTTGATATCCGCAGCGACACCGAGCTTGCCCATGCCTGCGTCAAAGCGGCAACCGCTGCAGGGATCAAATCCAAGCCCGTTGACTATGACGAGTTTCCTATCGACACAGGAACAATCGTCGCGTCGCGATATCTGGTGGGAGATACGGATATCCCGATGGTCATCTGCGCCAACAATCTGTACCACGACGGAAACGGAAATCGCCCGAATTGCAACCGAACAGGCCCGGATACTGGATCGCAAAATCGCTGTTGTCGGCGTCGGCGGTTTATCGGGCTCGTTTTTCCGCCACGAGATCGAGATCGCCGACGATCACATTGCCACGGATACCGAGGACAAGTGGAATCGCAAAATCCTCGATCTCGTGGCTGCGGGGGATATCGACACATTGCAAAAGTTATGGCCCGATTACAGTAAAGAGGCGCGCGTAGACATGGGCTTCAAACACATGTCATTTATCCTCGGTGCACTCGGCAATCGCTATGGCTCGGCCGAGCTACTCGAATACGGCCCCCTGTACGGGACCGGCGCGGCGGTCATTCACTTTTCACCATAGCCAGCAGCCAGCCGCCACGAAAACGCGAGTTCGTTCCCCGCTGACGTGACGGACTCAGCGACGCTGTCCGCCCGCCTCCGCGCACGCAATACACAGCGCTGCGGCCGGGTCAGCGTCCAGCCGTCTCGGATCGACCGGTTCGCCGCATTCGGTGCAATCGCCGTAATCGCCAAGCTCGAGCCTGCCCAGTGCGGTCCTGATATCGCGGATTCTGCGGTCGCGGCGACGATTGGATTCTATCGACATGGCCTGCGCTTGCATCGCGTCCATTCGTGACAGGCGCCCAACCCGGGACTGGTCGAGCTCGACCGTCCCGGCCGCGGCGATACCGCGGTCGCGAGATGCCTCGAGCGAATCCAGCAGAGCCTCCAGCCGCTGCCTGATTAAATCAATCTGACTGGAGATTTTTATTTTTTTATTCATAGACTTCAAGGTTATTTATTATAAATCACTATACATTTCAGTCATATCGGATTCCGTCGTATATCAGCCAGCCCGGCTCGTGATTTCCGCGCACCGTCCGATGGGTCCAGTGCAGCACCCCGCCCTTTTCATTCCACTCGTATTCGCCACGAAAAATGACCGTCCTCCCGGCCACGAGGTCCGGAATGCGCTCGCCAATATCGATATTGTGCGCGACCAATACCGTCAGGCCCGAACCCAGCTCAAGGATGAAACGCTGATGGCGCGCTCCATCCCGATCGTCCGTAAGCATCTTGACTACCTTGCCCTCTCCGCTGACCATCAGGTTGCTGCTGCGGGCGGCGAACGCGGCATCAATGGCGGAGGATTGATCCTCTGACCTCGATGCAACGGGCGCTGGATCGAAACGCGGGTCCGGCGGCAGCTCGGTTTTCTGCTGCAGCCACACAGCCGCTCCGATCAGCACCAGTGTCAGAATTTGAATTAGTCGGCGAAAACGTAGCTTCATAAAAGGCGCTCAGGACAAACCAAACAACGGGGCCTGTATTTCAGACCCCTCCGTCTCTCAGTGTAGTCGCAACCAGTCTGCGCTTTTTTAGCACCGGTAACTTTTTGATCGCATACTCCCGGCGCTGCGCCTCACCGCGTCCGCGGCACGCCTCGACATAGACGAGCCGAACCGGCCCGCGGCCACGCGTATAGCGCGCCCCCACTCCCGCGTTGTGCTCAGCGACACGACGCTGCACATCCGTCGCAATCCCGGTGTACAACGTCGCATCGGCGCATTCCACTAGGTAGACAAACCAGGCAGCCGTGGTCATGGCCATCTACGCCCCAGACATTCGCAACTCCGACCGGGCGTGACCGAACTCATTCACTATCGATTTTGCCGCGCAGAGATTTGACCCGACCGCGCCGTGTTTTGTCCGCCAGCCTGCGCTCGCGCGCGGTCCGGGTCGGCACGGTCGCAACCCGCCTTTTCTGTACTGCGACACCCCGTTCGATCAGCTCCCTGAGGCGTTGCATTGCATCTTCGCGGTTCTTGGCCCGGCTGCGATATTGCTGTGCCTTGATAACCACGATGCCATCGCCGGATATTCTGCTGTCGCGGCAGGCGAGCAGGCGCTTCTTGTACACTTCCGGCAAAGATGAAGCCGCAATGTCGAAACGCAAGTGGACCGCGGTGGAAACCTTGTTTACGTTTTGCCCGCCCGCACCCTGGGCCCGGATCGGCAACATCTCGATCTCGCTTTCCGGAATGTCGATGGTGTTATTTATTCGCAGCATGTCTTTGCATCCAGCAAGTTGTCCCGCGTCCATTTCAGCTGCGGACGCGACCGCATAGCGGCGCCGACTGAGCGCAGGCGAACGCAGCAGCGCGTTCAGTTCCGCATCACGTCAACAGCAAATACTACCAGCGCCGAAGAAAAACGATATTGGGCCGCGACCGACACACCTGAGTCAAGAATGTCTTCAGCAAGCGCCCGAACCCGAGCCGCATCCGGCGGCATCGGTCGCGGCAGGCCGGATTTTCACGCGTCGGCTGGCACGACCACTCCGATCGCCGGAGAGCAATCTGCAAGCGGCGGCTTTTGGTCTACGCTTAGCGCGGGCATCATGAAATGACCGCATCGGTTCATAGCATGCCGCTGCAACCCGGATCCGCGACCGCAGGGAGATCAACAAAATGACTGAGCGTGAGCGCATACCACGCAGCAAAGACAACGACTACAGCGCGGAATGGGCGTCACGGCGGCGCGAGTTCATTGAGCGTCTTCGCGGCGGGCAGTTCGAACATACCGCTCATTACAGCGTCGATCCACAGATGCTGCGCGGAAATATCGAGAACTTCATCGGCGTCGCTCAGGTGCCTGTCGGCATTGCCGGTCCGTTGCGGATCAATGGTGAACATGCCCGCGGTGAATTCCTGATTCCGATGGCGACGACCGAGGGTACGCTGATCGCCAGTTACAACCGCGGCATGCGCGCGATCACCGAGTGCGGTGGCGTGACAACCACCGTGGTCGAACAATTCATGCAACGTGCCCCGGCCTTTGTTTTTCCTACCGCCCGGGCGGCACGCGAATTTGGCGCCTGGGTGGAAGATCATTTCGTGGAAATCAAGGCGGCCGCAGAATCGACGACGCAGATTGGCAAACTGATTCATATCCAGCAATGGTCGGTCGCGCGGACCCGCTACCTGCGATTCAACTATACAACCGGCGATGCCGCGGGCCAGAACATGGTGAGCAAGGCCACGTACGCGGCCTGCATGTGGATAAAATCAGCCTACAACGGGATTTATCGCTACCAGTTGTCCGGCAATATGGATACGGACAAGAAACACTCCCACCTCAATATGCTGCACACGCGGGGAACGCGCGTGGTCGCCGAGATTGTGTTCAGGAAAGAGACGCTACGACGAATTATGGGTGTCGACACGGGTCAACTCTGGGAGGCTCGTCATATTTCGAATACCGGCGCGATGCTCGCCGGTGCCGCCTACAATGGGCCGCACTCGGCCAATGGTATCGCAGCGCTTTTCATCGCCACCGGACAGGATGCAGCCAGCGTGGTGGAATCTCACGGTGGTCTGGTCGTCAGCGAATTGCTGGAGAATAACGACTACTATTTCTCGGTAACACTGCCATCGCTGATCGTGGGCACCTTTGGCGGTGGCACTGCCTTGCCAACTCAGCGTGAATGCCTGGAGATGCTCGGCTGCCATGGCAAGGGCAAGGCGAAAAAATTCGCCGAAATTGTCGCGGCAACGGTACTGGCTGGCGACATTTCGCTGGCTTGCGCGGTCCTTGCCGGCGACTGGGTCAGCAGCCACGAGAAAATGGGGCGCAATCGCTAAACGTATTCGACAGGCATGGCGAACGCATGAAAACCTGCGCAGGCGCTGGGAAGGTTGCGTTATGCGCCTGCTTCACGGTCTAACGACGGCGGTTATGCGCCTCACGATTAACCGGCGAGGTGACCTGCCAGTCGGCAAGCGCAAGCCACTCCTGTGAGGTCCCGCTCCATGTCGAGTAATGCCAGGATTCGATGCTTCCCTCGAGACCGATACGCAACGTATCCGCGTTCGCCAGCAGTTTGATGATGTCGAGCGAAACCGCGGCGCGATAAGTCGCGTAGACCGGCAAATTCGTCTTGTAGAGCGTTTCGCCGCGGCCGTCATGCCACTCTTCCAGTTCGATTACTACCGGAACTCCGGCCGCCAGAATTGACAGAGCCAGCGGCTTTGGCGGTGCTTCGCGGGTTCTGGAGCGATCTACAGTCGTCGCCATACCGACCCACAGGTAGTAGCTGCGCTGACCCATCCGGTTAAACTCGACCGGCCCGACAAAAGCGTAGTCACGCGAACCATAAGCCAGATCCGGCGCTTCGCGTGCCAGCGTGACCGGCACATCCAGAGCGGTGATCGTCACTCCCGTGCGTTCGTCGAGACGCTCGCTCATCAACGCTGACTCACTGGCGCAACCCGCACTCAGTAACGCCGCAACAAGCATTGCAGCAAGTGGTCGCGTCCAGACAGTAACAGTATTGGTATGCATCAGAATTCCGCCTGATATCCAAGATTGATGTAGTACTCGGTCCACTGCTCGTCATCCTTGTAGACCGTGTCATTGAAATAGGTTTGCTCGAGATCGCGGTCAGTAAAACGCGCTCCGACATCGAGCTCGAAACGGTAGCGCCGGTGCCAGCGGTACAGCATTCGCAACATCGGCGAAACGATCCACTGCGAGGTGCCGTCGGAATTGTATTCCCGTTGCGAGACGGCGACTCTCGGACTGAGTCTCAACCCCTCGCCTACCGGGTACCGCATATCGAGCATCAGCGTGTTCGTTGTCGCATTCGAGGTGGTGCTGCGGCGAAGGCTCACAATCGTGGTGTCACCGACCTGCATCAGGCTCGAACCGATCAGGCTTATATCGAAATAAAACTGGTCGCCGCTGTCCGGAATTTCCGCTACCCCGCCCGATGCCTCCGTCGAATCGATATGGCTGTAGCTGACGTCGGCATTCAGTTGCAGCCGGTCGGTCATGACGGTTGCAATGCCCAACGCAGCGGTACGCGCCTGCGCTGTTCGATCGCGCGCGAGCGTCCGGATCTGACCCTCGCTGTACACCGTATTCAGATCGTCCAACGTCGTCACGGGCTGCCCAATCAGGGCATTCCCGGTAGTCAGGAAGGGATAGGCATGAATATCCGCCCGGGCATTAAACGTAATCCGGTCCGATGCGCGCAACGAACCCGAGATCAGCGCCCAGTTTAGTACGCCGTAGGAGATATCGTAGTCGGTCGAGGCGACGAGATTCCAGCGTTCCTTGCGATACCTCGCCTCACCGCCAACCGCCTCGCGATCGGCCATGCCATTAAAACGCTGGACATGAGTAAACAGACTGACATCGAGGTTTTGCGCCAGATTTTCCGCGTCAACGCTCATACCGACAAAGACCCTGTGGCCGTCCGGCGAATGGCGCGGGGTGTCAACCGGCAAACCGCCTGTGACATTGATCGCCAGACCCGGCCGCCACTGGTAGCTCAGGTTTGCGCCATCGAAGCGTCCCAGGATGCCCTTGCCGTATTGCGTCTGCCGACCGAGTCGCGCACCGATTCCCGATTCGCGATCATCGATCTGCAAATACGCATCAGAGACGAGCCCCTGATTTCCGTCGCCGTAGCGATCGCTGGACATTTCGTAGTTGAAACCGCCGGCAAAACGGGCTTCGATATCGACCCGCTCTCCCTCGCGCCGGGTCCAGAAATCGGCATACGAAATCACCGCCGACTGCGAGTAGGCTTCATCATCATCGTCGGACGGTTCGACGCCATCGTGGCGGTAGTACTGCGACACACCGCCATGAAAATCCCAGCGCGACTGTTCCACTGCATCCGCCGCTTGCGCTGTAGCCGGCCTGCGTCCCGACGCGCTATTCAATGCAACACGCTGCGCCGACGAGAGCATACCCGCAAGACGCTGACGTACACGCTCCGCGTCCGGGCCCTGCGGGAACTCGGCGAGGAAAGCCTCATACTCTGCCCGCGCATGGGCCATTTGATCGTTGCGTTCGCGCGCCAGCCCGAGATACTCGCGCGCCTCGCGTCTGTGCCCGGCACCGGGCAATTGCAGCGCGCGCGTGTACAGCGCAATACTGCGATCGAGGTCGCCTCCGCGCAGTGCGTCTTTGGCCTCGCTCATAAGCCGGGCCACATCTGCCCGGGCTTCGCCATCGTCGTTCTCGCCAGACACCGGGGCAGCGACGATCCTGCCACGGGCCACCGCGACAGCACTTTCCTCCGCGGCCGCCTGCTCCTGCGGCCGCGCGACGACAATAACCAGCTCGGGGAACTGCGCAGCGAGTTGCACAGAAACATTTTGAGCCTCCTGCTCGGTGGAGAAAAATCCAAGCCGGAGCGAGGTGAAAACCTGGCCATCGACACTGATTTCACGGGTGTAGACCTTGCTCTCGGGTGCGCCATCGAATACCGGGGTCGGCATTCTGCGCTCGTCAGCATAGGCGGACAATTGAATGGCAAAGCGGTCGCCGGCCGGCTCAACATCAGTCCCGGAGCGACTCAAAGCGGCCAGGCTCGGCGCAGATCTCGCCGATCGGGCACTGGCGTGCCGTGGCTTATCGACCACCGGCTCCTGCGTCGCCAGAGGTGCCAGCGTGTTGGCCACGGCCACTGCCGCAGTATCAACGCTGATGCGCAAGCCCGACAAACTTTGCGAGACTGCGAACACCACCGGTCTGGAGAAACGGATAGTAAGGTTGACCGCGCTCAACGAGGCCGCATCAAATTCGAGTTCCTCGATGCTGGCCATCTGGCGGCCTTCGGGACGCAAAACCTCGCTGCGAATTCCACCCAGCTCGCGCCAGCAAAGCGGTGAAACGCGCAAACGAACGCGTAGCTCCTGGCCCGAATCGTCAGGCGTATGATCGACATAGCGCATGGAGCAGGCGAGATCGATCATTGCCTCGGCGTTGTCGCCGCTGCGCGATAGCCGGACGTCCTCGATAGCACGGTCAACCGCATGGAGTGGCGAGAACACCAGCAGCGCGGCAATCGTGACGCCGACCCGCATGTAGGTGGCCAACGGGCTAGTCATTGACGCCACCCGGCCGGAGTATGACAGGTATCGCATTCATCCATGGTCGGGATGTGTTGCGGATGCTGCCCGCGCGCAATCGTGCCGTTATGGCATCCGGAACATGCGCCCATCACCTGCATATGATCGACCCGCGCAACAGGGCTGAATGACATTGTGTTATGACAGTCCTCACAGACATTAGTCGTAGGAATATGGTCGGAAGGCTTGCCTTGCGCCGTCGTCCCGTTGTGGCAAGCCGCACAGTTGCGGTCAATCCCGGCGTGGTCGAAAAACGCCGGGCTCCATGCCGTAGTCCGGTGACAGTTGTCGCACTGGCTGTCTGTCGGCAAATGATTCGCAGGCTTGCCGGTGGCCCTGCGGCTGTCATGGCAACTCTGGCAGGTCCCGTATGTCTCGAGGTGATCCATTCGCGCAATGGGCACCCACCCGGCGGTACGATGACAGGAATCACAGCGCTCCGATGTCAGTATGTGAGTTGCCGGCTGGACCGTCGCCCGCACCATGCTGGCTGATCGATGACAGTCCCCGCACAGTGTCGGTGTGCCGGCAAAAGTGCCGTAAACATGACAGGATTCGCAGTCGACGAATTCGTGGGCACCATCGAGCCGATAGCCTGTGGTGTAGTGATCGAATGGTGAGGTAAAGCTCGACTGCGCCCACAGCAAAGACGGGGCAAAACTCAGTACGATCAGAGGCAGTAACGACAGTGCCATGCGAACGGTACCCGTGACGACCCCTGCCTTGTTCATCTTCATAATTCGGCAACCCGTGCGAAAGAGCTGGTTGAATGGCAACTTCCGCAATCAGGCCCAAATCGGCCGTCGTGGCGATCGTCGCGCTGATGGCATTGCCCGCATTGGCTGGGCGCACTGGCCGCAGCGGTTTCCGACCCGCGATGACAGGCGCTGCAAGCAAGGCCGATGTGTTCGCCGGTCAATGCGAAACTGGTGGCAATATCATGATCGAAAAGCGTTGCGTTCCACGAAGCGGGGTTGTGACAGGCGCCACACTCCTGCCCCAGAGAACCACCATGTGGATCGTCGGCGGCATGACAGTCCACACAGCCATCTGCGGCATCATGAAAAGCCTGCGACTCGTGGCAACTGGCGCAAACCACGTTCTCGTGCAGTCCCAATAACGGAAATGAGGTGAGCCCATGATCGAAACGGATGCTGTCGGCCCAGGTCACTTCGCTGTGACAATCGGCACAGCCGGCGCCCAGTTGTCCCATATGCGGATCATCACTCTGATGGCATGAACCACATGCGCTCGCAACGGGTTCGGTGGACGGGCCGCTATGGCAGGCCGCACAAGCGATGGAGGCATGCGCTCCTCGCAAGGCGAAATTGCTCACGGCGCCATGATCGAAGCGGGTCTCGGCCCAATTCGACACCGCATGACAGCTCGCGCAGTCGCTGCCCAAACTGCCTTTGTGAATGTCGTCGCCGCCATGGCAGCTGTGACAGGTTGCGTCGCGTTCGGCGGCGAAGTTGTCAGCGGCATGGCAGGCGTTACAGGTCAGTCCATCGTGACCTCCAACCAGGGCAAAACCGGTCAGCCCAAGGTGATCGAATTTCAGTGAGGACCAGTCGCTCGTAGTATGGCAATCGCCGCATTCATCACCGTTGCCGCCTTTATGCACGTCTTCGATGCGGTGGCAGTCAACACAGCGTGCGGAGACGTCGGCGAACACCGGGCTGCGATGACAGCTTTCACAGGTTGCCCGGGTATGCGCACCGGTTAGCAGGAAACCGGTAAGGTCGTGCTCGAACGTTGCTCCCGTCCACTCGCTTTGCGAGTGACAGTCCCCGCAGGATGCCCCGAGCTGACCCTGATGCGGATCCTGCTCGAGATGACATGCCACGCATTCGGTAGCCGCATCCGCATAGACGGCATCGGCGCGATGACAGGATTCACATGCGGCGCTCGAATGGGCGCCGACCAGGGCGAAGTCGGTGAAGTCATGATCGAAAAGGCGCGGTTCAAAGTCGATGATTCGGGCATCGCGACCTTCGTGATCGGTGTGACAAATGGAACAGTTGTCCACCGCGGCGCGTGTGTCTTTGCCGTGGAAGCCATTGCCCGATTCGATATCGCTACCGACTCTCTGGTGACAGGCCACGCACAGTTTCTGCTCGGATATCCCGGAGCCTTTGCTATGGCATTGCGCGCACTCGCCTTCTATGTCCTGATGCACCGCCGCCACCGGACCCGGCATCACCAGTTTTTCGAGGATCGATCCCCATGCCATCGGCGCGAAAACCAATGCGAAGAAGATGGCCAGCGCAGATGCAGTCGATCGCATCGCAAGCGAATATTTTCGACTATTCCGCATCAGTACCAGTGCACCGCAATGATGTGCACGATCACCGAAACCACCAGTAGTACGAAAAATGGCACATGCACGGTATGCCAAAGACTGAACAGGCGTTCGTACGCCAGAAACTCCGCCACCCGCCGCACTTGCCTGAGATGTGTCCGCAGGTAGTTGTCAATGGAACGGTCAAGCCGGTCCGCATGCTGCGCCACAAGTGTCGATGCAGCCGCTTCGACTGCCATCCTTCTGCGCGCGAATCGCATCAGCCGGTAGTGAGCGATCCGGGTTTTCGCATTCAGCATAAAAGGCAGGCGCAAACTGTCATAAAGGTTCTTTGGTGGCACCATAACTGCCTGGTCGAAACTCTTTAGCTGCTCCATCAACTCCGGAATAAACCTGACGACGGTTCCGCCGGCAGGAGGCGTCAGCCTGACCCGACTCAGTAGCTTCTTCAGCGAGCGCTTGCGTCCATTGAGACCGTGGTGGACCTTTTGATAGATGAACCGCCCAACGAGTCCGCTGCCCGCCACCGCCAGAAGCGAAAACAATGCGATCCTGCTGTTCGTCGAACCCAGCTTGAAATTGCAGTGATACAAAGCCGTAAGGGTCGCTGTCGCGCCCATCATCATGTGCGCCCTGAACCAGTCTTTTGTGGCACCGAGGAATTTGAGCCGGCGGAATCGTTTTCTAAACGGATAGACCAACAGCAGCAGCATGCAGACAACCGCCACCACTCCGAGGAAATAACCGATTCCTTCCTCGGCGGTAATATCGCGGGCATCTCTCCCGGTCCAACCTATCGCGATCACCGCGATTGCAAGCAAGAACCGGCCACGCGCGTCGAACGTGCGCCGCAGCACTTCGAGCACCTGCCGCTTGCCGGGCGCGGCGGTCGTTGCGCTGGCTATTGCGTTCCTCAATTCTGATTGTGACGCTGACATTTCTGATGACCCAATCAATTTGCACTGGCGACCGGTAGAGATTTGTGGCCGGTGACCCTGGCGAGTGCGATTACATAATCCCGATACTTCTGGCTATAAGCCGTCGTACGGTGATGTCTGCAAAATGCGACATAACACTTCCTCGCTCTGAAACGAATTCCAAACCATTGAGAAAAATGCTGGCGTGAGCCAGATCACAAGATCAGGAATGAGTTAGCGGATGCACCACGCCCCTGACTTCGCGAGCAAAAATTATGTTGCGATTTTCGGGTCCGAAAATGTCGCTTTTCACAGACAATTCAGAAGTCACGGAACCCGACATAATCGATGTTCCGATTGAGACCGTGATCGCATTTTTTTTGTTCCATGAACCGTATAGTGCGGGCCATCGGTAGCCAGCCGATCAACGGACCATTGGGCCTGAAGAGGAAAGCCGATCTCAATGAAAGCCATGCGAATTGCCTTACTTGCAACGCTGACAGCCCTGATTGTTTCCGGTTGCGTCAGATCGGAGGACGCGCTCGACAACGCCGGTTTCAGCGATCCTGCCAGCCAACCCACAGCGAAGCTCGAGATCGCCGCGCCAGCGGATATCACACGGGAGGCAAGCGCGCAGAATACCGCCGTCGAGCTTGGCCAGCCGTCGGTCGATGGGGCCAATGGCAACGTTGACGTCGAGCATGATGCTCCCGATGACGGTTTTCCGGTTGGTCAGTCAGTCGTCACCTGGACTGCAATCGATAGCGCAAGCAACAGCGACAGCGATACGCAGACGGTTCGTATCACAGACACCACTCCCCCAGTACTTACGGTCCCGGCCGATATCGTTGCGAACGCGATCGGCGCGGACGCGCTTACGGTTGTAAACGTCGGCATGGCGGAGGCCAGCGACATGGCCGACCCGGCACCGCAAATTGCCAATAACGCGCCCGGCCAGGGCTTCCCGGTCGGCATCTCGAGCGTTACATGGACTGCCACCGACGCCAATGGCAACCGCAGTGAAGGGGTGCAGACAGTAACGATAAACGCACTCGTCGGCGGCAGTAATTTGAGTATTGCCGCCCCCGCCGACGTCCAGACCGAAGCAACGGCCGTCAACAGCGTCGTGGCCCTTGGACAACCGGTGGTACAGGGTGGCATCGGTGACGTCGAGGTCAGCAACGATGCACCGGTGGTAGGTTTCCCGGTTGGAGAAACCATCGTCACATGGACCGCGACTGACCAGTCGCAGTCGCGTGTCATGGCAGCGCAACGTGTACTGATCAATGACACAACCGCTCCGACCATACAGGCGCCGGCAGACGTCACAGTTGTCCAGAGCGGCAATCTCACACCTGTTGCCGTGGGCGTACCCTTTGTTACCGATCTTGGCGATCCGGATTCGGAAGTTGCCAACGATGCCCCGGCACAGGGATATCCCCTCGGCACGACGATTGTCACCTGGACGGCTACCGATGCCAGCGGAAACAGTGCCTCGGCAACCCAGCTGGTCACGGTCAATGTCGGCGTATTCGCATGCTCCAGTCTGCAACCCGAATTTGCCGACACCGTATATCCGATTCTCGATACCCCGGGGGTCTGCGCCAGATGCCATACACCGCCGAATACGGTCAGCACCACCAACAATTTCAACCTCGAGGCTAACGATGCCGAAGCTTTCGCATTGTTCCGCGCCATCGCCGCCATCGATGTCGGCGGCGAATCCAATATTCTGGTCAAGGCCATCGGTGGTGGCGGTCACGGTGGCGGCGACCGATTCCGCGATCTTGGTAAAGCCGATCCGAACTATATCGCCATCGAGAACCTGGTCGACAAACTCGCCGTTTGCACTCCCGATCCGCCCCCTGGCGAAGAGGGCACGGTACTCGGCAGCGGTTACGAACAACTCTACAAGGTAACGATGTCGCTCGGTTCGCGAGTCCCGAAACCGGCAGAGGTCAATGCCGTCGAGGCGGCAGGCGATCAGGACGAGGTGATGCTCGAACTGGCGCCAATCATCCAGGACCTGATGGATGAGGATGTCTTTTACCAGCGCTTGAAAGAAATCTATAACGACCTGCTTCTGACCGACATGATGTACAGGAGCAGCAATAATCCTGACCAGGTGTTCGATCTCAATCGCTATGACAACGAGAATTTCTATCGCGATGAAAGCGCGGATCGCAAGCGCGATGCAAATTACGGGCTTGCCCGTGCACCGCTGGAGCTGATCACCTACGTGGTCCGCAACAACCGGCCATTTACCGAAATTCTTACCGCCGACTATATGATGGTCAATCCGTACTCGGCGGTGATTTTTGGCGCCGATGCCGGCGATCCGTCGTTCCCCTATTCCTCTGATATGAACCCGGCCAATCACGATCGCGACGATTTCCGCCCTGTCGACCGAATATTCCAGAGCGATGGCAGGGAATTCGTCAATGCCGGCGTACTCAGCACGCACGCGTTTCTTGATCGCTACCAGTCGACCAGTACTAACCTCAATCGCAAGCGCGCCAGTTTCGTCTTCGACTATTTCCTTGGTGTTGAGATAGAGGGCCTGGCGCCCCGCGATGCCCTCGACCTCGACAATGTCATCGGCGCAGTGCCCACCTACGAGGATCCACAGTGCACGGTTTGTCACGACGTGATGGACCCGGTCGCCGGGCTGTTCAAAAACCGCGCCATCCGCGGTGCCTATCGCGGTGACGTTCGTTGGGAAAACACCCGCTTTACCAATGGTGTGCCGAACATGCTCGACCCGGGTTACACGGTCGATGAGGCTGATGAGTTGCCGGCCGGCGAAACCTCGCAAGCGCTGGCCTGGCTGGGGCAACGTCTCGCACAAGACGACCGCTTCGTGCAGAAAACCGTGCGCACGATGTTCCGGGGCTTTACCGGGATCGAGGAAACCTCGGCCGCGACGACAGACTATCTGCGCCAGCTGAAGCTCAATTTCGAGGCGAGTAATTACAACCTGAAGGTGCTGATTCGCGATATCCACATGGGACCGTATTTTCTTAGCCAGAATCTCGGCAGTGGCGACGACCCTGACCAGTTTCAGGATGTCGGCAGCGGCAGGAGACTGACGCCGGAGGAACTGGATCGGAAAATCGCCGCAGTCATTGGCGAGGACTACCAGTGGCGTGGGCCCGAGACGCGTAGCGGCCTGCTCGGCGAACACCTGTTGCTGTATGGCGGCCTGGACTCCCTCGACATCATCAAACGGACCACGGAAGCCAATTCTCTCAGCAATGGGATACAGGTGCGGATAGCCAACCAGATAGCCTGTGAACGGGTAGCTGCGGATCTCGGCAACGGTGGAATGCTGTTCCCGATCGCCTCGGTTGACGACGTTCCGGACAACGCGGCCGGCGGCGACCGCATTCGCAGCAATATCCAGTTTCTGCACCGCCACCTGCTGGGTGAGGATCTGTCTCTGGACGATCCGGAAATCGATGCGACGCTGGAACTTTTCCTCGATACACGTGCCACGGGCGAAACCACGATCCCCGGCGCATGTCGCGGCGGTGGAGATGCAATGGACGTCAACGGGACCGTGATTCCGTGGATGGCCGTGGTCACTTATCTGCTCTCCGACTACCGCTTCTTCTATCACTAACAGAACCACTGGGGTCCATTTAATGAACAGACGTGACTTCATTCGAATGTCGGCCGCGGCCACCACGATGATGTGTGGGCCGATGCGACTCGCGCTTGCACAACAAGGGCCGTACCAGGGACCGTTCCTGTTGATGATTGAGGCCAATGGCGGCTGGGATACAACCAGTTTCTGCGACCCGAAGGGACGCGGAAACGGACCCGACGGCAACATCAACAACTATGACCCTGCCGATATCGGCAGGGCCGGGACGATTCGTTATGCGCCGCCACCCGATTCGTTTTTACCCGGCGGCTCGAACTATATCGACGGGCTTTATTCGAACAAGCAGTTCTTCGATGCCCATTTCCAGCGCCTGACCGTAATCAACGGTATCGACTACGCCACCGGATCGCACAGCATAGGCCGTGCAGCAAGCTGGACCGGTACCCGGACGCGGTTCTATCCCGCTATCGGCGCCCTCGCCGCTGCCGAGCTCGCTCCCAATGCTCCTTTACCCTTCGTTGCAAACGGTACCGGCGAGTCGAGCCAGACAGCCGGTGTTGCGCCGCGCGTAATCATCCGCAATGACAGCCTCAGGCCGATCAAGGAAATCGCCTATCCGGACCGGATCGACGTCGACAATGACAATACATACATGCCCGACGCCGTGTCGCAGATGGTAAACAGTGCAGCCGGAGAGCGGCGACAGCGCCAGCTCGACGAGCAGCGGCTCCTGCGAATCCGCCAGGCATTGTCCGAATTCAGTGACGTTCGCAGCATAGACAGCTCCACCATTGCCACCTTTATCGAAAATCTCGAGAACGCACCCCGAGCCAATGCCTACGGTCGGCAGTTTGGCGCGGCGGGGAACCTGTTCCGGCAGGCCCAGGTCGCCTTCTCGGCGTTCGAATCCGGGGCCGGTGCGGCGGCGCAAATTCGCCTGGGTGGTTTTGATACCCATGGCAATCATGATGCAAGCCATTACCCGCGGCTGATGCATTTTCTCGCCGGTATCGACAACATCATCACCGACGCAACGGCGCGCGGTCTCGGCGACAAACTCGTGATAATGATGGGCTCCGACTTTGCCCGGACCAACCGCTACAACGGCAACGCCGGCAAGGACCACTGGTCCCATGGCAGCGTCATGGTCTGGGCCGGACCGGGTTTCTCCAGCGGCAATCGTGTCGTCGGCGGCACTGACAGCAACCAGGTCTCGCTGGAACTCGACCTGAACACGCTGCAGCCGGATCCGGAGGGGGTCAGACTGTCACCCGAATACGTCCACCAGGCAATGCGCGATCTACTTGGAATCGCCCAGAGACCGCAGGTGGTCACGCGCTTCCCGTTCGCCGAAGATGTGCTGCCCATCTTTGCCTGACCTGGCGCGCCGCGGGCGGACATGCTGAACCGCATGCCGCCCCGGCGTCCTCTCTACTACCGCTTGGCATGGCCAGGGGTTGCTCGCTTTATGAATCAGGATTAACGCGATCCGTTCTCTCCTCGACTGCCACATAATTGGCTCGCACATATGAGGGAGAAATTGCGTAAGGCTCGCTGCCATCGTCCGGGTAGATCCGCGAAATAACCGCCGTCGGAATCATCGACTGTGGCGGGTGAAATCGAGATGGGTCCCTCCTGCGACTCCACCACAAAAGGTTCGCTAACAAACAGTAACTGCACCGTCGAGGACTTGCGGAAGCGAGGGATCCCGACAGGTTTGCTATTGAGCGAAAATCTCATTGAGTTCGCTCGATTTGCGCAGGACTGATGCTACAGCCCTGCGATTGACAAAAACTGCTTCCCGCCCGGACCAACCGGATTGAACAGTCTGCCAAGCACAATATATATCGCGGACAAGACGCGCGGACGACCGAACCAGGCATGGCAAACGAGAACCTCTGCAAGCAGAGCCTCGTACCGTTGCGGCCACGGATGCAACGAATGTTCAGACGAAGCGGAAGCCGAGCGTGCCAAGATCCTGGTAGCGAACGCAGATGTTGTCTCCCGCCTCCACAGCGACCGCGGCGGTAATACCACCCGTCATGATGAATGTCCCGGCCGGAATTTCTTCGCCACGCTCTGCAAGCATATTTGCCAGCATCGCAACACTCGCCGCCGGATGACCGAGAACCGCTGCACCCGCCCCGAGTTCGACAATCTCGCCATTCTTTTCCAGGACGACACCCAGTACGGGCAGGTCGAGCCTCTCCGGTCGTGCCATCCGGCCACCGGTCACATAGCCGGCCGCCGACGTGTTGTCGGCAATCACGCTTTTCAGATCGAAGCGGAAATCCTTGTAACGCGAATCGATAATCTCTACCGCGGGGATGACGAAATCGATAGCCGCCAACGCGCTGCCTATATGACACCCGGGCCCCCGCAACGTGGCTTTCGTCACCACCGCCACCTCCGCCTCTATGCGTGGATGGATAAATCGGCTGGTGTCAATCTCGGCGCCTTCCGCAAAAGACCCGTAGTCGGTAAGAAAACCGAACACCGGTTGCTCGACACCCATTTGCTTCATTTTGGCGCGTGAGGTCAGTCCCATCTTGAGACCCGCTATACGCGTGCCGCGTGCTTCCTTGCGAGCCCGGATCGCATACTGAATTGCATACGCATCTTCGTAGTCCATATCCGGGTAGTCATCGGTGATTTTGACAATTTCCTGACGATTGAGCTCGGCGTTCTCTACAAGCTCAGCCAGTTTTGCAATGGTCTCTTGGTCCAGTTTCATCGGTTGTCCTCAGCAATACGCCGTTCAGGCAGCATCATCGTTGCGCTGTTTCAACAGATTCAATGCGACATCCTCAATCATATCCTCCTGGCCGCCGATGGTTTTTTGCGCGCCAAGCTCAACCAGAATCTGATGCGACGGTACCCCGTACTTCGCGGCAGCCCGTTTCGCGTGCAGCAAAAAAGACGAATAGACACCGGCATATCCGAGCACCAGCGAGTCGCGGTCTATCCTGATCGCCTGATCCATCATCGGCACGACGACGTCCTCGGCGACATCCATAAGGCGGAAGGTGTCGACACCGGTTGCGACCCCCATACGGTCAAGTACCGCGACAAAAACCTCGAGCGGAGTATTGCCTGCCCCGGCGCCGAGTCCGGCCACAGAGCCGTCGATACGAACCGCCCCCGCCTCGATGGCGGCGAGCGAATTGGCGACTCCCATCGCCAGATTGTGATGACCATGGAAGCCGATCTCGGTCGCCGGATCCAAAGCGTCGCGCAAAGCTCGGATCCGGGCGCTCACATCGTCAGGCAACATGTATCCTGCGGAATCGGTGCAGTAGATACAGTTCGCTCCGTAGCTCTCCATAAGCTTCGCCTGCTCGACCACCTGCTCCGGTCCGATCATATGCGCCATCATCAGGAACCCGACGGTGTCCATCTCCAGTTGTGCCGCGAGCGAGATGTGTTGCTCCGATACGTCGGCCTCCGTGCAGTGTGTGGCAACCCTGATCGTCTGCACCCCGCAGTCCTTCGCCATTCTGAGATGATCGACCGTGCCGATTCCCGGCAGCAACAGTGCCGAGACGCGAGCGTTTTTCATGTGCGGAATGACTGCTTTCAGGTATTCCTCATCGCTGTTGGCGGGGAATCCGTAATTGATGGATGCGCCACCAAGCCCATCGCCATGGGTAACCTCGATCAACGGCACGCCGGCTTCATCGAGAGCCGTCGCCACAGCCACCATCTGCTCGATGCTTATCTGGTGACGCTTTGCATGCATGCCGTCGCGCAGGCACATGTCGTGCAATATGACTTTCTTGCCTGACAGATCCATGTTTGCCTCCCTATGCGCTGGCCGCTCTCAGCGTAATCGTGCCGTTATCGATTTCTTCCGCGAATAACTCCGCCGTACGCAGCGCAGCAGCCGTCATAATGTCCAGGTTGCCGGAAAACTTAGGTAAATAATCGCCAAGTCCTTCGACCTGCAGGAACATCGAAACACGGTGACCGTCGAAGACCGGTCCGTTAACCAGCCTGTAACCCGGCACATACTTCTGAACCTCGGCGATCATTGCATTTACCGACTCCCTGATTGCATCCTCATCGGGAACGTCTTCGGTCAGGCAATGCACGGTATCGCGCATGATGAGCGGGGGCTCCGCGGGGTTGAGGATGATGATCGCCTTGCCCTTCGCCGCACCGCCTACGACCTCGACGCCCTGCGCCGTAGTGCGGGTGAACTCGTCGATATTCTTGCGCGTGCCGGGGCCCGCGGATTTCGAAGCGACTGTCGCAATAATCTCGCCGTAACTGACCTTTTGCACCCGACTGACTGCGGCCACCATCGGAATGGTTGCCTGACCGCCGCAGGTGACCATGTTGACGTTCATTTCTTCCTTGCCGACATGATCCTGAAGGTTGACTACCGGGACGCAGAACGGTCCGATCGCGGCTGGCGTCAGATCGATCATCAGTACCCCGCGGGCACCGAGTTTCGCCGCGTTGTCTACATGGACATAGGCCGATGTCGCGTCAAATGCGATCTGGATATTGTCCTCCTCAACATGTGGCAATAAGCCGTCGACACCTGCGTGTGTTGTTTTCAGACCGTTGTCACGAGCTCGCGCAAGCCCTTCAGAATCGGCGTCGATCCCGACCATCCACAGCGGGTTTATCCAGTCGCTGCGTAAAGCCTTGTACAACAGGTCGGTACCTATATTGCCGGAGCCAATCAAAGCTGCATTAATTTTCATGCATGCATCCTTTTGCGAATCCAATTCTTGCTGCGTTATTCGAACCTGACTGCCGCGCTGCCGATGCCGCCTACACGCATGTGCATCGAATCACCAGCCACCACCGGAATCAGCGGCGCCAGCGAACCGGAGAGAATTACCTCGCCGGCACGCAACCCGATTCCGTATTCGCCCAGTGTATTGGCCAGCCACGCCACCGCATTGACCGGTGAACCAAGCGCCGCCGCACCGGCTCCGGTCGCCACGATCTCGCCGTTCTTCTCGAGCACCATTCCACAAGTCGTCAAGTCGACCGCGTACGGGTCGACCAGCGCATCACCAAGCACAAAGACGCCGCAAGACGCGTTGTCGGCCACCGTGTCCTGAATCTTTATCTGCCAGTCGCGAATACGCGAATCGACGATCTCGAAACATGCCATCACCCCGGCTGTCGCCGCCATCACTTCGGCGTTCGTTACCCCCGGCCCGGTCAGGTCATTCTTCAAAATAAAGGCAATCTCGCCCTCGGCCCGCGGCTGGATCATCTCCTGGCTGATCGCCACGTCATCGCCATTCGAATACACCATCCGATCGGTCAGGTATCCGAAATCGGGGCGATGTACGCCAAGCATGTTTTGCACCGCCTTGCTGGTAACACCGATTTTCTTGCCTATTACCACTTCACCGTCTGCTTGGCGCCGCGCCAGCAGCCGCAGAGACACCTTGTAGGCATCGGCAATGGTAATTTGTGGCTCTCGCTCGGTCAGCGGCTCGACCATTCGCCGCTCGCGCAGGGCGCTGTGTAGCTCGTCGCCGTACTGGTCGATCTTGATATCTTCCATAGCGTCAACGTTCTCCGGTTCAGAGCTTCACGCAGATATTTTTCGTCTCGGAATAAAACTCCAGCGAGTATTCGCCACCTTCGCGACCGATACCCGACTGTTTCATACCGCCAAACGGGGTCCTGAGATCACGCAGAAACCAGCTATTGACCCAGGTAATCCCAGCCTCTAGCCTGGCCGCGACCCGATGCGCGCGCGAAACATTCTCGGTCCACAAAGCAGCCGCAAGACCGTATTCGGTATCGTTGGCAAGGGCGACTACTTCGTCCTCGTCGTCGAAAGCCCGTACATGGCAACACGGACCGAAAATCTCCTCGCGGACCACCCGCGCGTTGTCGTCGAGGCCGGTCCAGATCGTCGGTTGCACCCACGAGCCGGCGCTGAGGTTCTCCTCCATTTCCGGCACGCCGCCACCGCACACCACGGTGGCGCCCTCTTCAACGGCCAGCCGGAAATAGGACAGCACCTTCTGCCGGTGTGTCTCGCTGACCAGCGGCCCGAGGTTGGTGGCCGAATCTTCGGGCCGGCCCAGGCGCAGCTCCTCGGCACCGTCCTTCAGTCGGGACACAAACTCATCGAATATCGGCCTCTGCACGTACATGCGTTCGGTGCCAAGACACACCTGCCCACAATTGGCAAATACCGACCTGAGACTACCCTCGATGGCTTTTTCCAAATCGCAATCGGCAAAAACGATAGCGGGATTCTTGCCGCCCAGTTCGAAAGACACGTCGCGCACGCCGTCTGCGGCAGCACGCATAATTGCCTCTCCGGTGCGGGTCTCCCCGGTGAATGTAATCGCGTCCACACCGCTGTGCTCGGTCAGAAACGCACCGGCCGACTGCGGACCGAATCCATGCACGACGTTGTATACACCCGCGGGAATACCCACCTCATTCATAACCTCTCCCAGCAGCGTCGCGGTCGCCGGCGTCTCCTCCGAAGGCTTAACTACAACGGTATTGCCACAGGCCAGTGCCGGGCCGACCTTCCAGGTCATCAACAGCAGAGGCAGGTTCCACGGGCAGACCACCGCGATAACGCCTTTTGGTACGTGAATCGCGTAATTGATTGCGCCCAGTCCATCCGGCGTCGCGGTCTGAAAGGACTTGTTGGCTGAGTTACGAACCGTGTCGGCAAAAATTTTGAAATTGGCCGCGCCGCGCGGAATGTCGATATGACTGGCGAGGGAATAGGGCTTGCCAGTATCGGCGCACTCGGCCTCGAGGAATTCGTTGAAACGATTGTTTATGCCATCGGCGACCCGGTACAGCAGCTCGCAGCGCCGATCCACGCTGAGTCCGCCCCATTCACCCGCGAGTGCGCCGCGCGCGGCGGCGACCGCCGCGTCAACTTCCTCGCGGCCCGCTTCATGAACCTGTCCAATCACACGGCCCGTTGCCGGCGCGACGTTATCAAAGGTCCTGCCGCTAATCGAATCGCAATATGCGCCATTGATGAAATGCTGAAATTGCTTCATTTGCCACCCCTGGTCGTACTCAGTCTATGCCCTTCGTGCGACACGCCGGCCAACGTTGACACCTGCCTCGCGGCCACCGGATTACCGCTAGGGTCAGGTCGGCTCTTCCTTTATCATCCGTTCGGTCGGGAACGGAGCGGCGGCTCCTGCCTCTGGTCATGATGTGCCGCGGCCGCCAACATTTTCGACAAAGGTAATAATTATCGATATTATATGCAAGCCTCGATACAAATTTTTCGCTTTTGCCGTGAGTTCCGGAACCCCGGGGGTCGACAAGATGACCGAAACAAAATCCCAGACATTGGCGCAGGATGCGTATCAGCGAATCAAGGCCGATGTCATCTCCTGCGTCTTCGAACCCGAACAGCGCCTGCGTATCGAGGATCTGCGTAAAACCTATGAGACTGGAGCCAGCCCGCTGCGTGAAGCTTTGAGCCGACTCGCGGCCGAGGGTCTCGTCGTGTCGATCGGGCAACGCGGATTCCGCGTACCGGCCGTCTCCATCAAGGAACTGCGTGACATTACTGATACCCGCGTGCTGATCGAGACGGCGGCACTGCGTGCAAGTATCGAGAACGGAAACGATGACTGGGAAGCCGGGGTAGTCGCCGCATTTCACCACCTGACCAAATTCGAGTCCGGTAATGTCGATGACTTTGAATCCTGGGAGAGAGCCAACAAGCGCTTCCATGATTCCCTTCTGGCGGCCTGCCCGTCGCGCTGGCTGCTGCGTTTTCATCAAACTATGTACGACCAGCACCGGCGCTACAGGGCGATGTCGCTACAAGCCATCCACATACCGCGCAGCGTTCACGAGGAACATACCCGAATCCGCGATGCCGCTCTGGCGCGGGATGTAGAACGTGCCTGCGCGGAGTCCGAGACCCATATCCGTCAGACGGCAAAAATTACCGAGAAGATCTTCTCGGAAAAAGGCAATTCGGCGGAACTCGCCAGTCAGGCATCAGGCTGAACGCCGCCCGCAGGGCCTGCTTACCATCCGGCAGTTCCTTACCACTCGATTCCGGAATTCTCTGTCACCGCCTTTTGCAGTAGCGCCGCAGGCTGCCAGTAGCGCTCATCCAGAGTATCGCGAAAACGGCAGATTCCGTCGTAAACGCGACGCAACCCGATTTGCGATGCGTAAAACATCGGTCCGCCGCGATGGCGCGGAAAACCGTAACCGTTGACCCAGATTACGTCGATATCCGCGGCCCGCAATGCAATGCCCTCTTCCAGGCAACGCGCACCCTCGTTGATCAGGGCAAAAATGCAGCGCTCGAGAATTTCCTCATCGTCGATTTGCCGTTGCGCTATGCCAAGCCGCTCGGCCTCCTGCCGAATCATCCGCGTAACTTCCTCCGACGGGTAAGCACCGCGCTCACCCTCGCGGTAGTCATACATCCCCATGCCGCTTTTCTGTCCCAACCGGCCACGCTCGACCAGCATATCCGCGATGCGGTAGAAACACGGATCGTCAGGCAGATCCGTTCGTTCCTGGCGCACCCTGTAACCAACATCAAGCCCCGCCAGGTCGCCCACGGCATGCGGGCCCATGGCCATCCCCCAGTCGTACATCACCCGATCGACCCGTTGCGGCGCCACCCCCTCCAGCAGCAGCATCTGGCTCTCGCGGCCATATCCGTAAAGCATGCGGTTACCAACGAACCCAAAACAGTTTCCGACCAGAACACCAACCTTGCGCAGTTGCCGCGCAAACGCCATTGCGGTAGCAATCACCTCATCGGACGTCTCCCGGCCACGCACGATCTCCAGCAGACGCATCACGTGCGCCGGACTGAAGAAATGCAGACCGATGACATCCTGCGGCCGCGTCGTGGCGGCGGCAATCCGATCGACATCGAGCGTCGACGTGTTGGTCGCAAGCACTGCACCAGGTCGGCAAACCCGGTCGAGACTGGCAAAGACGTCGGTTTTGACATCCATGTTTTCGAACACCGCCTCGATCACGAGATCCGCCTCCGACAAGGACTCGTACTCATTCACCAGCCTAAGCCGCTCGAGGTTCGCCGCGGCCTGTACGGGCCGGATGCGCCCTTTGTCGGCTTGCTGCTGCAGCAACGCCGCGATCCGTTCGTGCGCCGCGTTCAACGCCTCATCGCTGCTGTCGAGCAGGCATACGTCGCAGCCGGCTCCGAGACAGGCCAGGGCGATTCCGCTGCCCATCGTACCGGCACCAAGCACCGCCACTGTCGATACCGTGCGCGGAGCAGCGGCAGCGTCGAGCCCCGGAATCCGCGCGACATCGCGTTCGGCAAAAAACAGGTGCCGCAGCGCGGCCGACTGCGACGACGCCTTGCATTGCATGAATCTCTCGCGCTCACGGCCCAGCGCTTCGGCAAACGGCGCTGACACCGCGTCTTCGACGGATTGGACGATCAGCTCGGGTGACAGCAAACCGCGGGTCCTGCGCGCGATCCTCGCCCTATAGCTGGTAAAAAAATCCGTTTCCCGGATATCTGCAATCGGTATCGCGGCGGTCTGACGGGTAGCGGCCGAATTTGCCGCCAGCTTTCCAGCCCAGCGTACGGCACCGTCGCGAAAATCACCCGTTTCGATGATCTCGTCGACCAGACCCGCGGCGAGCGCCTGCGCCGCGCCGATCGGGCGGCCGCCCACCATCATGTCGAGCGCCAGTTCGACGCCGACCAGACGCGGCAGTCTCTGGGTGCCACCGGCCCCGGGCAACAATCCCAGGTTGACTTCCGGCAAACCCATGCGGGCGTCGCTGCTGGCGCAGCGGTAGTGACAGGCCATCGCGGTCTCCAGTCCGCCGCCAAGCGCGGTCCCGTGGATCGCGGCAACCACCGGTTTGCTCATCGCCTCGATACGATTAAGCAGATCAGGCAAATGTGGCTCGCGTGGCGCTTGGTCGAACTCCCGGATATCGGCTCCGGCGATAAACGTACGGCCCGCGCATATCAGCAAAACCATATCCGTCGCAGCATCCTGCGCTGCCCGCGCGAACGCATTGTCGAGCCCTTCGCGCACGGCATTCGACAGCGCATTGACCGGCGGATTGTCGATCGTAATGACTGCCAGCGACCCCAGCGTCTCGTACTTTACTACCTGGCCCATTTCCGGCCTCCACGGTTGGCGTTGCCGGTCATGGCAACGCGATTGCAGTCACAGCGGCTCGATCCTTGCTTCCAGTTCACCGCGCGCGCTCCACTGCGCGAAAGTGTCGGCAAGGCGTTCGCACTCCGCCACAACCCGGCGCCAGCATCGTATTCTTTCGTCATTGCTCATCGTCTCGAAGTCCTTGCGGTCCGGAATCTTCGCATGCGGCAAGCTCGCCACGAACTGGGGTGAAGGATGAACCAGCACGGTGCGCTCAAGGCTGGCCTGGCCGCGGCGCCTTGTCAGCGCCTTGTCGAACCATCCCGGCACAATATGACCATAAAAATGGGGATAGAAAACAAGCCCGCGGCCGGCGGACAATTCGACATCAAAATGGTAGTCGATGATACCGCCGTCGCGATATGTGCCCCGCGCGGCTCCGTCGATATCGCGCACACCCTCCAGCACCAGCGGGATCGACCCGGTCGCGAGGATGGCTGCGCCGAGGTTGCGCTGCGTCAGGGCCGTCCGCTCCAGAGGCAAATCGGATATCCCGGCAAATGGCGGTTCGTCACGCGGATCGCTGAAAAGACTACGGACATAGAACCAGCCGAGAAACTTCCGACTGGCGGCATTGGCGAGAGCGGAAACTGCGAGCGCGGCAAGCAACGCGGGTCGGGCGTCGGACGCGGTTATCCGCCGGCTTCGCGCGGTCATCACATTGAGCCGCGCCACTGGCGAGGCAAGAATTTGTCTTGCACCGTGCTCGCCGAGAACGACATCGAGAATTTCGCGGCTGCGAGCCGTCACCTCCCGCGGGCTCGGCCTGCTGCCATAGCGCTGACCAATATAGGCCTCTTCGAACCGCACAATGGCTTTGACCGGATCGGGTTGGGCAACGCATGCGAAACGCCACGCGCCAATCGAGGAGCCGAGCAAAAACAGCGGCGATTCGCGATTGTCGAGAATCCACGGAGCCAGCACCCGGTCAAGCTGGCTCAGCACCAGCCATTTCGGCCCGCCGGACGCCCCGGCCATGACCGAAAATGCTTCGGGGACGAAACCATCGCGCCTGATCTGAGCCAGCGCGGCCGCACCGGCGCGGAGTTTCAAAACCGAATATGACATCGCTTACCCGCAGACCATCAGACCGGCGATCTATCTAGCAGCGATTACCGCGGCCGGTCAACCGCGGCCTGTATGCTAACGCTCACCTGGATAGCCAAGCCGTGCGAGAGCGCGTTCGATCTCGGCCAGTGAAGCCGGGTCGTCAATGGTCGCGGGAATCTTGAACTGCTGGCCATCAGCGATCTTTTTCATCGTTCCGCGTAAGACCTTGCCGGAGCGTGTCTTTGGCAGACGGTCGACGATCGTAACCAGTTTGAATGCAGCGACGGGCCCGATGACCTCGCGAACCCGTCGTACCAGGCTGGCCCGAATCTCGTCTTCGTCGGCGTCGACGCCCGACTGCATGACAACGAGGCCCAGCGGCAACTGCCCCTTGAGGGTGTCCTCTACCCCAATGACTGCGCACTCGGCGACATTCGGAAACGAGGCAAGCACCTCTTCCATCTGGCCGGTGGACAAGCGGTGACCGGCGACATTAATGATGTCGTCGATTCGGCTCATGATCCACAAATAATCATCGCTATCGCAGTACCCCGAGTCACCGGTCAGATAGTAGCCGGGGTAACGCTCGAGATAGGAGCTCCGATAGCGCTCGTCTTTATTCCACAGCGTCGGCAAAGTGCCTGGCGGCAGCGGCAGGCCAATAACGATATTGCCCGTCTCTCCCGGCGCAACCGGCTCACCACTCTCATCGAGCACCGCAACACGGTAGCCGGGTACCGCACAGGTCGGCGAACCCGGCTTTACCGGGAGCAGCTCGATACCGACGCAGTTGGCCGCGACAGGCCAGCCGGTCTCGGTTTGCCACCAGTGATCAATCACCGGGATTTCGAGGTTGGACTGGGCCCATTCCAGCGTTCCCGGATCGCAGCGCTCCCCGGCCAGAAACAGTGTACGCAGGCTGCTCAGATCGTAACCGTGCAGCAATTCTCCAGCAGGGTCATCGCGGCGGATCGCGCGGAAAGCGGTCGGCGCAGTGAACAGGCAATTAACGCCATATTCGGACACCACACGCCAAAACGCACCCGCATCCGGCGTTCCCACCGGCTTGCCCTCGTACAAGACAGTGGTACATCCGTAAAGCAACGGCGCATAAACGATATAGGAGTGGCCAACGACCCACCCGACATCCGAAGCGGCCCAGAACACATCCCCCGGGTTGATCCCGTAGATGTTTCGCATGCTCCAGTTCAGTGCCACCGCATGACCGCCGTTGTCGCGCACGACGCCCTTTGGTTCTCCGGTGGTTCCGGACGTGTACAGAATGTACAGCGGATCGGTAGCGGCCAGCGCAACACACGGAACCGGTTGCGCGGCGTCCGCGACCGCCGCCCAGTCCTCGTCACGGCCTTCGATCAGCGTCGCCTGGCACTGCTGGCGCTGAAAAACGATGCACGGAATAGCGCCGAGATCGGCGCCGTCTATTGCCGCATCGAGCAAAGGCTTGTATTCGACCACGCGCCCGGGTTCTATTCCGCACGATGCGGTGAGAATCATTGCCGGTTCGCAATCACGTATCCGCGTGGCGAGTTCGTCAGCCGCAAAACCACCGAACACGACCGAGTGAATGGCACCGATCCGCGCGCACGCCAGCATCGCGACCACCGTCTGCGGAATCATGGGCATGTAAATAATTACCCGACTGCCGCGACTTACCCCGCGCGCAGCCAGTGCCCCGGCGAAAGTGCTGACCTCATCCAATAGCTCAGCATACGAATAGCGCGCCTTGGTGTCCGTGACCGGGCTGTCGTAAATCAGAGCAGTGCGCGCGCCATTGCCCGCCTCGACATGACGATCGAGTGCGTTGTAACAGGTATTGATCTCACCACCCGCGAACCAGCGGTACATCGGCGCTTGCGAGGCATCGAGAACCTCGTCCCACTGTTTCGACCAGCTCAGTTCGCTTGCTGCTGCGGCCCAGAACTCGACGGGCTGCTCAACCGAAAAACGATAGACGCTACGATAATCTTGAGACATGGATTTGCTGCGGTCGCCGCTGTAGCGGCGGACCGTCCCTTTGGCACCAAAGCCGATTTTCGCGCGCGACGCCAACAAACACCATTGGACTTTAGATTGATAGCGCTGCCCGGCCAGGCCGGCCGCATTCAGGTGAAAATCTGCGCCAGCGCGATCTTGCCGCGACCCTGCCGACGGCGCGCCATGACGAGCAATAACTCGGCCGTTGCAATTGCATCGGCCAGTGCATTGTGAGCGCGAACCCGGGGAAGTCCGTAGTGCTCGCGCAATGCTCCAAGGCGCAGCGCACCCGGGGTAAAGCTCTGGTTGCGGTGCGCCCGGCGTCTTTTTTCGAGCTCGAGGGTGTCCACGCACCGCGCCACCAATGGCACGCCGTACAGCTCATTGCAGGCCCGGTCGAGGAAGCTGCAGTCCAGAGGGGCATGGTGGGCGACAAGCACCCGGCCCGCCAGCGCACGCAGAAATTCGTCGAGTGCCTGTGCCAGCGGAGCACCGGTTGCAAGATCCGAATCACTGAGACCATGCACGATCGCGCTTTGATTCATCGGGTTTCCGGTACGAATAACGATGTGGCTTGCGCTGGCGAGCAGCACCCGCGAGCGGGTGACCAGAACCCAGCCAATGCTGACAATTTCGTCCGTGAGCGGATCGAGGCCGGTGGTCTCAAGGTCGACGACGATGAACTCGGCCGCATCATACGGCGTGTTTGCACGCGGCGTCGGAGTATCGAGGTAGGCCTGCATGGCATCGCCGCGGCAGCGTTTGCGATGACGGCGGCGGCGGCGGTCAAGCGGCCAGTCCCAGCGCATTAGCATGAGTTCAGGCCAGGCCGAAACTGTTCAGCAGCGCTTGCTGCGAGGTCCGCACCACGCCGAACGCCGCCTTAAGGTGATCACGTGCAAGGGGTGAAAGACTCTTCGGTTTTACGTAATTGTCTGGCTGTTCGCCAGCCCTCAGTTGCCGCGCCTGATGTTGCAGACGAGTCGAGTCGATCAATTCTAGGGCGTCTTCAAGACTCTTGGCGTCATTGCGGTTGAGCCGTCCGCGGCGCGCGGCGCCGCGTAGCCGGCGCCGCGTATTGACGCGCAATTCACCGCTGGCAAGCGAGTGGATGCGTGCCAGCTCGACAATCGGAATCACGCCGTTCAGCTTGAGATTGAGCGTCTCCTTGTGCTCACCGCCGCGTTCCAGCACGAACTGGCGGAAAAACCCGAGCGGCGGTGTGAAGGTCATTGCGTTTCGCGCCATCATCGCGAGAAAGATCCGGTTCTGCCGAGCCAGCTCACCGACCCAGCCCTTGAGTTCGTCGACCAGCGATTCGTCGCCATAAGAGAAACGCAGGTCGAAGAAAATATCGGCATACATCAGTGCCTTCGGTTCCGGCTCGGTCATCCAGCCGTCAAAATAGCGCTTCCACACTCGCAACGGCTGCAGCCATTTTTCGTTGGTCGCCATGACGTTGCCGGGACAATAAGGATAACCGCAGAGAGCGAGCCCGTCAGAGACGAAATGGGCGAGTTCCTCGAAGTACTTGCGGTCCGCGCCGGTCGCTTCATCGGACATGACGATTGCATTGTCCTGGTCGGTCTTCACCGTTTGTTCCTGGCGCGCCTGAGACCCCAGCGCCAGCCATGCGTAAGGAATCGGAGGTTCCCCCAGCTTTTCCTCGCCAAGCATCACAAGGCGCCGTGTCACCGCGTCGGTAACCGCCGTTACCACTTTACCGACCTGGTCTGCCGTGGCATCTGCATCGACCATGCGAAGAAACAGACTCGGAAGATTTACGCACACCTGGGCGATACTGTCCGGGTCACTTTGCTTGAGGATGTCCCCGATCATGTAAATCGGATGCTCGGACTCCGCGCGCAGCAAATCAGCAAGCGAAACCATCCCCAGGGCTTGCCCTTCACTCGTTACCGGGAGGTGATGGATATTCGAGCGCATCATCGTCAGCAGCGCGTCCGCGAGCATTTCATCGGCATCGAGTGTCATCGGCTGCGGGGTCATCACCGTCGAGATCGCATCTTCGTAGGATCCACGCACGGCGACAACACGATTGCGCAGATCGCGGTCGGTTACGATGCCGGCCAATGAGTCGTTGTCACAAACGAGCAACGCCGAAACCCGTTTTTCGGACATGCATTTCGCGGCATCGGCAATACTCGCATCCGGCGCGACGACGACCGGCTTGCGCTGGACCAGCTGACGCAAGCGCGTGGTTGCCACCTCTCCGACGAGACGCTCGTCGACGTAAGATTGCAAACGCTCGGCGAATGCCTCGGTGAAATACTGATCGAAGCGCGGATTCGCATGACGCAATCTGTTGAAAAACGCGCCAGGGAGATGATAAATGATCGTGTCTTCCAGGGCGGTGACCCGGTAGCGCACCGGACGACCACTCAACAAAGAGATATAACCGAAAAAGTCACCCTCGCCCAGGCGGGCCACGAGTTCGTCCTCGCTGTCATGCAACTCCACGGCTCCGTTGCGGATCATGTGCAATTCCGCGTTGTCGGTATCCGCCGCCAGAATCTGCGCGCCGCCGCGGAAGTACTCAATCTCCACCGCCCGCACGGTGCGGGCTATTTCCTCCTCCGGCAATTCATCGAATGGACGATGTGCGGTCATGAATTCAGTGATTTCAGGTAGCTCGATCATTGCCGGCCACGCTCCCGTGCTGTCTGCATCTGCGCATCATAGTCGCCAAAAAAAGGGGCCACCGCAAAGGGTGGCCCCGGTACTGCTATTACCTTTCGTGGTTAGTGAGCCACCCCGGTGCCGGCGCCGCGCGGGACACGAATGTCCTCGACGAGGTGCTGGATATGTTCCGGTGGTGGCGCGGTCGCACGCGATACCGCGTACGCCACGGCGAAGTTGATCATCGCGCCCACTGCGCCGAACGCTTCCGGCGAAATTCCAAACAGCCAGTTATCGGGCGTGTTTGCTGCCATCTCGGTGCCAGGCACGAAGAACCAGCCCTTGAACCAGAAGATGTAAAGCAGCGTTGCAGAGAGTCCCGACAGCATGCCGGCAATCGCGCCGGTGCTGTTTGCGCGCTTGTCGAATATGCCCAGCATCAGCGCCGGGAAAATCGACGAAGCCGCCAGACCGAATGCCAGTGCCACGACCTGTGCCGCAAAGCCCGGCGGATTCAACCCCAGCCAGCCCGCAAGCACGATCGCAAACGCCATCGCCACACGACTTGCCGTCAGCTCGTTCTTCTCCGAGATTTGTGGCATGAACACGCCTTTCAACAGATCATGCGAGATGGCCGATGATATCGCCAGCAGCAAACCCGCCGCAGTCGACAATGCGGCCGCGATACCTCCTGCCGCCACCAGAGCGATAACCCAATTGGGCAGATTGGCAATTTCCGGATTGGCGAGCACCATGATGTCGCGATCGACCTTGATCATCTCATTGCCTTGCCAGCCATAGCCTTCAGCCTTGGTGACAAAATCGGCGTTGGCGTCGTTGTAATACTGGATCCGCCCATCGCCATTCTTATCTTCATACCCCAGAAGGCCGGTGGTTTCCCAACGTTTCATCCAGTCCGGACGCTCGTCGGCATCCAGGTTGCCGGTCGGAGAGCCGATCTCGCCGGTCTGAACAGTATTGATCAGATTCAGCCGGGCCATCGCACCAACAGCAGGCGCTGTGGTGTAAAGAATGGCGATGAAGACCAGCGCCCATCCGGCGGAGTAACGTGCGTCACGCACCTTCGGTACCGTGAAGAAACGAATGATGACGTGGGGCAAGCCCGCGGTTCCGATCATCAGCGACAATGTGTACAGGAACATGTTCAGCATGTTGCCGTTTGACGATGTCGTATATTCGCGGAAACCCAGATCGGTCACGATCAGATCGAGTTTGTCGAGCAGATATGTGCCGTCTGCCATCGTACCGCCGAGACCGAGCTGCGGAATCGGGTTGCCGGTCAGTTGCAGTGAGATGAATATTGCAGGAACCGTATACGCGAAAATCAGCACACAGTATTGCGCGATCTGGGTGTAAGTGATGCCTTTCATTCCACCCAGAACCGCGTAAATAAACACGATTCCCATGCCGGTAAAGAGACCGGTCGCAAATTCGACTTCCATAAACCGGGAAAACGCCACGCCGATGCCTTTCATCTGCCCGATGACGTAAGTAATCGAGGCCACGATCAGGCAAATTACCGCCACGATGCGCGCGGTTTGTGAATAATATCTTTCACCGACGAATTCCGGCACCGTGAACTTGCCGAATTTGCGCAAGTAAGGCGCCAGCAGCATGGCCAGCAACACGTAGCCGCCGGTCCAGCCCATCAGGAATACGGAACCGCCGTATCCAAGGAAGGCGATCAGACCCGCCATCGAAATAAACGATGCCGCAGACATCCAGTCGGCAGCCGTCGCCATACCGTTGGCAACAGGGTGAATTCCCTTGCCGGCGACGTAAAACTCGCCGGTGGTCGATGCCCGCGACCAGATCGCTATAGCGATGTAGACAAGAAACGTCATGCCCACGACGATATAGGTCATAGTTTTGAGTTCCATGATTTTCCCCTTAATCCTCGTGAACGTCGTATTTTTGATCGAGTTTGTTCATCTGTCTCGCGTAGAAGAAAATCAGTACGACGAAGACGTAGATGGAACCCTGTTGCGCGAACCAGAATCCGAGCTTGTAGCCCCCCAGACGTATATTGTTTAACGGCTCTGCGAGCACGATGCCGAACAGGTAGGACACCACGAACCAGATGACGAGACAGATCGTCACCAGGCGTAAATTGTCCTTCCAGTAGGCCGCACGATTATCTTTTGTGATCATTAGGACCTCTCCTCTCCCCGCTTACCAGATACAAAGGCGCACTAAATCTATCAAAGGCCGGGGGTCAACTAAGCCCTACTTTAGTCTTATTGGGTGCCGCGGCACGGACCCGGGCACGGATCCGGCTCAACAGGTGTTTTACTGTCTAATTCAGTAGCTTGCGTACTGCAATAAGGCCGTCGAGAATGCTTGCCGGCGTGCCTTAGACCATGGTATTACAAGCCTTCATTCCGGTCTCGGGGGAGTCCTTTGCTCAGTGCAGCACTTCTACTTGCGCTATCTCTGGCGTACGTGGGCATCCTGTTTGCCATTGCCTACTTTGGCGACAGACGGCCGCATCGCAGTGGCGCACGGAAGTCTCACGGCAGTGCACTCGTCTATAGTCTTACGCTCGCGGTGTACTGCACCTCATGGACTTTCTATGGTGCAGTCGGCACTGCAGCCTCCAGTGGCTGGCAGTTCTTGCCCATCTACCTTGGCCCGGTTCTGGTATTCGTATTCGGCTTCGACCTGCTCAACCGGATCGTCAATATCAGCAAGCGCCAGAATCTGACATCCATCGCCGATTTTGTTGCCGCCCGCTATGGTCGCGCCCACAGTATCGCGGTGCTGGTCACGGTTATGGCCGTCATCGGCACCGTCCCCTACATCGCGCTGCAACTCAAGGCAGTGGTCATGGGGTACTCAGTCCTTACTGATGGCCAGAATCTCCCGGACGACAGCGGCGGGGCCAGTCTCGCGCTATATGCGGCGCTTGCGCTGGCATTATTTTCGATTCTGTTCGGTACCCGTCAAATCGATGCCACAGAACATCACCGCGGCATGATGCTCGCCATCGCATTCGAATCAGTGGTGAAGTTGTTTGCTTTCGTTGCGGTTGGTTTGTACGCCGTCTATGGCGTATTCGGCGGTTTCGGCGACATGTTCTCCAGAGCCGTTACCGACCCGCGCCTCAGCACAACCTTCAGCAGTGACATTGGCGCCGGCACCTTCCTCGCCCAGACGGTCATCGCGATGGCGGCGATTCTGTGTCTGCCGCGTCAGTTTCATGTCGGCGTCGTGGAATGCAGTGGCACCAGCGACCTGCGTGTCGCGCGCTGGGCGTTCCCGGTTTATCTCGTCGTGATCACGGCGTTCATCATGCCGATCGCCCTCGCCGGGCGGCTGACATTTTCCAACCCGGACATCAACGCCGACACCTTCGTTCTCGCCTTGCCCGCGTTTTACGATCAGAGCCTGTTATCCCTGCTGGCTTTTATCGGCGGGTTCTCCGCGGCAACCGGAATGGTCATTGTGGCAAGCGTCGCATTGGCAACAATGGTCAGTAATGAAATCGTACTGCCTCTTATCCTGCGCAATCAGGCGCGCAACAGGGCGGCGCGGCACGACTATAGCGCGGTGTTGCTGAATACGCGGCGCATAACCATCGTGCTGATCGCACTCGTTGCCTATACCTATTACCGGCTCACTGCCGAGAGTTCGGCGCTGGCGTCAATTGGCTTGCTGTCGTTTGCCGCTGCAGCCCAGTTTGCGCCGCCGTTAATCGCCGGAGTGTACTGGTCGGGCGCCAATCGAAGTGGCGCCATGAGCGGACTGATCGCCGGATTTTCGCTGTGGGCCTACACTTTGCTCATACCCACGCTTTTCCGCTCCGCGGGCATCGACGCCGGCTGGATCGAAACCGGACTATTTGGAATTAGCTGGCTGCGGCCGGAGGCACTACTCGGAACGCAGGATTGGCCGGCAATGGCGCATGGTGTGTTGTGGTCACTCGCCGCCAATATTATCGCGCTGGTAATCGGTTCGCTGACTACGCGGCAGTCCGTTCGCGAAGAACTGCAGGCGGTGGCGTTTATGGACGTCCCCGGCCGACGCGCCCCCGGGCTGTCCTTCCGCCAGCAACGGCTCGTTACGATCGGCGATCTCGTTGCGCTGGCGGAACGATTTATCGGCGCAGACAACAGTGAGCGCGCGTTCGAACGCTATCGTGTCGAGCACGGTCTGCCCCAGGACAGCGGCGCGCAGGCCAAGCCGCAACTGGTCCAGTTTACCGAACGGCTGCTGGCCGGCTCGATCGGAGCGGCTTCGGCACGGGTAGTGATGACGACCGCATTGCGCAAAACGGGGATGGAACTCGGTGACGTCGTGACACTCCTCGACCAAACCAGTCAAGCGCTCAAATTCAACCGCGAATTGCTCGAAGCAACGCTCGAGAATATCAGCCAGGGTGTCAGCGTAGTCGATAGCAATCTGCGACTGGTTGGCTGGAACAAACGGTATCTTGAGTTACTCCAGTACCCGGATGGACTGGTCTACCTCGGCAAACCGGTTGCCGAACTGATTCAGTTCAACGCCGAGCGCGGCCTGTTCGGAAGCGGTGCGGTGCGCGACGCGGTCAACAAACGGATTGACCATATGCGCAAGGGACATATTTACAGGCATGAGCGCATCTATGAGGACGGCAGGGTCCTGGAGATCCGTGGCAAGCCGATGAGTGGCGGCGGGTATGTAACCACCTATACCGACATTACCGATTACAAACATGTGGAGACCGCACTGCGCGAGAGCGAACGCAGCATACGTCTGTACACCGATAATGCACCACTGATTCTCGCGTATGTCGACCGTGAGGGCCGCTACCGGTTCGCCAACAAAGCGTATCTGCAATTTGCAGGTATCCCGATGCAGGACATCGTTGGCAAGCGCATCGAAGAGGTACTGACCGAGAGACAATTGCTGCAGCGTACCGGCTACATGGAGGGGGCCTTGCAGGGCGTGAGGCAGGATTTCGAATTGGAAATGGAGGCAGCCGACGGCAGCACTTTCTATGCTCTCGGCACTTATATCCCGGAACATGATGAAGACGGCACTGTGCTCGGCTTCTACGGCATGTTCCAGGATATTTCGGGACGCCGCCGGGCCGAGCTCGCGCTGCGCAATGCAAAAGCCGAACTGGAACAGCGGGTCGACGAGCGGACGAAAGATCTCACCCATGCGATGACCGCCTTACGCGCGGCCAAGGCGGACGCCGAACAGGCCAACGTCAGCAAGACCCGGTTTCTCGCCGCCGCGACCCATGACCTGCTGCAACCGTTGAATGCAGCGCGTCTGTTTACGTCAGTGCTGGCAGACCAGGAAGACGAGCTCGATCGGCCGCATCGGCGACTGGTGCGGCAAATCGATGGCAGCCTTGGCGCGGCGGAGGATCTGCTGGGTGCGTTGCTCGATATTTCAAAACTCGATTCTGATGCCCTGATACCCGAATATGAGGCGGTCCACCTGGGACAGCTGTTACCGGCACTGCGAGAACAGTTTGCGCCGTTGGCCGAAGAACGCGGACTGCGAATCCGGGTACACTCCAAAAACGAGGTCGTGCGCAGCGATCGCCAACTGCTGCGGCGGATACTGCAGAACCTCCTCGTCAACGCCATCCGCTATACCCGCGACGGCGGTGTACTGCTTGGCTGCCGCCGCCGTGGCGACAATGTCGAAATCCAGGTTTGGGATACCGGCTGCGGCATCGCCGAATACAATCTTGCAACGATCTTTGTCGAGTTTCAGCGCATTGAGAGCGCCGGCAGCAAGGACAAGGGCCTGGGCCTTGGACTTGCCATCGTCGAGCGTATCGGCGGAATCCTTGGCCATTCCATCGAGGTCCGCTCGCGCGTTGGCAAGGGCAGCGTATTTACCGTCACCGTGCCGGCGGCGAGCGAGTCGGAAAGGGTCATCCGCCCGCCGGCAACAACCGGATACATTGCAGGCACTCGTCTGGAAGGCGCGCGTATTCTTTGTGTAGACAATCAGCCCGAAGTGCTCAACGGGATGGCGGCATTGCTTGGCCGTTGGGGCAGCGTGCCGCTCATGGCAGCGTCACTGGCCGGCGCCAGGCAACTGTTTGGGGAGCAGGGTCCGCCCGACGCCATGCTTGTCGACTATCACCTCGACCATGGCGAGAACGGACTGGATCTGATGCGTGAACTGCGCAACCACTGGCGCAGCAATATTCCGGGCGCCGTGATAACCGCGGATCATTCCGAGGAGCTTCGACTCGAAGCGAAGACCCAGGGATACCCGTTGCTGCGCAAGCCGGTCAAACCGGCGGCGCTGCGCGCGACCCTCGACAGCCTGCTCAGAACCCGCGCAGCGGCCTGAGTCAGGCCTGCTCGAGCGTCGCGGGATCGAGTTTTGGCGGTTTCACTGTCAGACGTGCGGCCTCGAGAACGGCCTGGGTACGATTATTGACCTTGAGCTTTTTCATAATCGCGGTCACATGCGCCTTGACCGTCGCTTCGGAAACCGACATCTCGAAAGCAATCTGTTTGTTCAGGAGCCCCTCAGACAGCAACATCAACACCCGGAACTGCTGCGGTGTCAGAAGAGCAATGCGCTCGGCAATGTCGCTCTCACGAGGATCAAGCGTCCCGCCTTCGGTTCCGGGAGGGAACCACCTCTCGCCCTCGAGCACCGTCTGCATGGCTTCGGCAATGACCCGCACTGGCGCCGACTTCGGAATGAACCCCGCAGCCCCGTGGCCACGCGCCCGCTGAATCACCCACGTCTCCTCCAAAGCCGACACCACGACGGTTGGCAGGGTCGCCTGGTGCGATCTCACATAAATGAGACCGCTAAAACCATTCACGCCCGGCATATGCAGATCGAGCAACAACAGGTCCGCATTGGAGTGAGCGTCGGTTACCGCCTGCAGGCTGGTCAGGTCCTCAGCCTCGACGATTTCGCACCCCGGGCAAACCCGCTCCACCGCCTGGCGCAATGCCTCGCGAAACAGCGGGTGGTCGTCCGCGATTATGATTTTGTCCGCCAGATTCATCTGGCCACCTTTTTATGGCTCAGCGGTTTTGTCGGTTATCGATCAACTGCTCGACGACCTCGGGCTCGGCAAGCGTCGAAGTGTCACCAAGATTGTCGAATTCATTTGCGGCCACCTTGCGCAGAATTCGCCGCATGATCTTGCCGGAACGCGTTTTCGGCAAACCGGGCGCCCACTGGATCAGATCCGGTGTCGCGATCGGACCGATCTCCTTTCGCACCCACTGTCTGAGTTCCTTGTGCAGCTCGTCCGACGGCGAATAGCCGTCTTTGAGCGTAACGTAGACATAAATTCCCTGCCCTTTTACGTCGTGCGGATAACCAACAACGGCAGCTTCCGAAACGGCATCATGGGCAACCAGAGCGCTTTCTATTTCCGCTGTTCCCATGCGGTGACCGGATACGTTCAGCACGTCATCGACGCGACCCGTGATCCAGTAATAGCCATCCTCGTCGCGGCGCGCGCCGTCACCGGTGAAGTAGGTTCCGGGGAAAGTGCTGAAATAGGTATCGACGAATCGCTTGTGGTCGCCATAGACCGTGCGCATCTGCCCCGGCCAGCTGTCGAGCAAAATCAGATTGCCTTCAGTTGCACCTTCAAGACGGATGCCGTCGCCGTCGACAAGCGCTGGCTGCACCCCGAAAAACGGCAGCGACGCCGAACCCGGTTTCAACGCGGTTGCGCCCGGCAAGGGTGTGATCAGAATGCCGCCCGTTTCCGTCTGCCACCAGGTGTCGACAATCGGGCAGCGTTCGTCGCCCACGATGTGGTAATACCACTCCCAGGCCTCCGGGTTAATGGGCTCGCCGACGGAACCGAGCAGGCGCAGGCTCTTGCGTGAAGTCGCCTTGACCGGATCATCACCGTGGCGCATCAGAGCTCGAATTGCGGTTGGCGCCGTATAGCAGATATTGACCTTGTGCTTGTCGCACACCTGCCAGAAGCGGCTAAAGTCGGGATAGTTCGGGACACCTTCGAACATCAGCGTGGTCGCGCCGTTCGCCAGCGGTCCGTATACGATATAGCTATGTCCGGTTACCCAGCCGACATCGGCCGTGCACCAGTAGATATCGCCGGGGTGATAATCGAACACGTACTCGTGGGTCATCGCGGCGTAGACCAGGTACCCGCCCGATGTATGCAATACACCTTTTGGCTGACCGGTCGATCCCGACGTATAGAGAATGAACAGTGGATCCTCCGCGTTCATCTCTTCAACGGGACACTCCTTTGCCAGTCCTGGTGCAATTTCGTGAAACCAGACATCGCGCCCATCCTGCATCTCAATGGCGCCGCCGGTGTTTTGCACTACAAGCACTTTTTGCAGCGAGGTCACTCCCGGTTTCTGCGCCGCTTCGTCGACATTTTTCTTCAGCGGTACCGTGCGACCGCCGCGCAGGCCTTCATCGGCAGTGACTACCACCGTCGACTCGCAATCGATGATCCGCCCGGCCAGCGCGTCCGGAGAGAACCCGCCGAATACCACTGAATGAATCGCTCCGATACGCGCACACGCGAGCATGCAGATCGCTGCGTCGGGGATCATTGGCATGTATATCGTGACCCGATCGCCTTTTTTCACGCCGAGTTCTTTCAGCGCATTGGCGAACACGCAGACGCGCTCGTACAACTGACCATAGGTGATGTGATCATCACGGGCCGGGTCATCGCCCTCCCAGATAATCGCTGTCTGATCCGCTTTCTCCGGCAGATGTCGGTCGACGCAGTTGTAACAGACGTTCAGGCTGCCGTCCGCATACCAGCGGATATGCAGATCGTCACGATCAAACGAAACGTCCTTGACTTCGCTGAACGGTTTTATCCAGTCAACACGGGCGCCAGCGTCGCGCCAGAACCCTTCGTTATCCTCTATCGACCGTCGATACATTTCCTCATATTTCGATGCGTCGATATGCGCCGTACCGGCAAGACTGTCGGGCACCGGATAAACCTTGATGTCCATACCATTCGCTCCCGTCTGTTTCAGGATGACCTTGAATGCGGCACGCGGCCGGATCGAATTGCACCACCAGGCGGACCGCTCACAGTAAAAGTCTCGTCGCGCACCGCGGTTTCGCCAATTAGACCTTGGTCGAGGCGCATACGAATACTTAGACCATTGGCTAATACCCAGCGCCTATTGCATCCCCCACCATGACCAAGCCCGTCAATCTTCCGGACGAGGGAGGAGATATGTCTGAACAGAGAAATCGCTCACTACGTGGGCCACTTGTTGCCATTCTGACCGCCATGCTGGCCGTCTGGAGTGGCTCCGCATCCGCCGCCAGCGATCAGGAGGTACAACAGCTCGAGGCACGTGTTGCCGAACTTGAGGCATTGGTCAGACAACTGGCCAACGGACAAAACACGCAGCGACAGGAAATTGCCACTGTCGAATCGCGCACGGCAACGGTCGAAAAGAAAGTGACAGAAGTCGTCGACGACAAGCCGTGGAACGATTACCAGTTTGGTGGCTACGTCAAATTCGACACGTTCGTCAGTAAGTACAACGACGGCTCCGTATCAGAAGACAACCTGATGCGTCAGTTCTACGTGCCGTCGCTGGTTCCGGTCGACGCTCCGGACAAGGATGCGCAAGTCGATATGCAGGCCCGTGAAACGCGCGTCAACTTCAAGAGCCGGCACGAACTTCCAAATGGCAAGGAAGTGAAGACCCTGCTGGAAATGGACTTCTTCACCGGTTCCGAGGGTGACGAGCGGATCAGCAACTCGTATCAGCCGCGTCTGCGTCATGCGCTGATTTCATATGACGGATGGGATGTGGGCCAGACCTGGTCGACTTTCCAGAACCTGGGCGCGTTCGTCGAGAACCTCGACTTCATCGGCCCGACCGAGGGAACGATCTTCGTCCGTCAGGCACTGGTTCGCTACACGACCGGACCATGGCAATTTGCTCTCGAGAATCCCGAGTCGACGATTACGCCGTTTGGCGGCGGCTCGCGGATCAACTCGGACGACAACCTGGTGCCCGACTTCGTAGCGCGCTACAACTGGAAGGGTGACTGGGGTCATATTGCCTTCGCCGGTTTGCTGCGTCAGCTCAATATCGAAGATACGAATCAGGACCTCGACGAGGACGAAATCGGCTATGGACTGTCAGTATCCGGTAAATTCAACGTCTTCGAAAAAGACGACATCCGCTGGATGGTCAACTACGGCGATGGCATCGGCCGCTACCTGGCACTGAACGCCGCCAATGGCGCAGTGCTTGACCAGGGCGGCAGCCTCGAAACCATTGAGCAGATGGCAGGCTACGTTTCCTATCGTCACTTCTGGACCGGCAGCTGGCGTTCGAACTTCACGGTCGGTGGCCTGTCGATTGACAACGACGACAGCCTGACTGGCGGTGGCGTGAACAAGGAACACTACAGTGTCCACGTGAACCTGCTGTTCGACCCGATACCGAAAATGACAGTCGGCGCGGAATTCATGTACGCCAGCCGCGAGCTCGAAAACGGACTCGATGGCGACATGACCCGCTTTATCGTTTCGGCCAAGTACGCCTACTAGGCTAACCACGAAACGACCGGCGATTCCTCTGGCCCCGATGGCCGCGTGTCATCGGGGCTCTTTTTATGGTTGCGGCTGCGGCCGCGACGACTTGTTATGCGCCTCCGGTGTGTGCAACTCTTCTCCCTCACTGGAATTGGCCGAGGGACTATCGCTACCATGGCGAAATCACAATCCAGAACGGTTCATCGCGCATGCCATCTTTGCGAGGCAATCTGCGGTCTCGAGATCGAAGTAGAAAAAGATTCCATTTTGCACATTCGCGGCGACCGCAACGACCCCCTCAGCCGCGGTCATATCTGCCCCAAGGCCGTCGCGCTAAAAGACATTCACGAAGACCCCGATCGTCTGCGCAAGCCGATGCTGCGCGATGGCGGCGACTGGCGCGAGTGCGAATGGAACGAGGCGCTTGATGTCACCGTGCGCCGCCTGCGCGCAATCGCACAAACCCATGGCGACAACGCTATCGCGATCTATATGGGCAATCCCAGTGTCCACAACTGGGGAATAATGACCCACAGTTATCACTTTTTTCGTCACTTCCGCACCCGCAACCGCTTTTCCGCTACCTCGGTTGACCAGCTTCCCCACCATGTCGTCTGCCATGCCATGTACGGTCACCAGTTTCTGATACCGGTCCCCGATATCGACCGTAGCGACTGTTTTCTGATGCTGGGAGCCAATCCGATTGCTTCCAATGGCAGCCTGATGACAGTGCCCGATTTCCGCAATCGCATCCGCGCTCTACAGGCACGCGGGGGACGTCTGATCGTGATAGACCCGCGCCGGACCGAGACGGCAAAGATCGCCGATGAACATCATTTCATCCGTCCCGGTAGCGATGCCCTGTTGCTGTTTGCGATGCTGCAGGTGTTGTTTACCGAGCGCGGCGCCGATGCAGGAGAACACGGTGGGTACACGGCGGGACTCGAGCGGCTGCGCGACGTCCTTGCCGTTTTCACACCGGAGAGCGTCGCCGTCGCTACCGGTATCGGCGCGGCGACGATTCGGCGTCTGGCGCGTACCATCGCCGATGCTCGCAGCGCCGCCTGCTATGGCCGAATGGGCCTGTCGACACAGGCTTTCGGCAGCCTGTGCCAGTGGGCACTACAGCTCCTGAACCTGGTGACAGGCAATCTGGACCGCCAGGGTGGGGTGGTACTGACCCATGCGGCGGTCGGGATGGCGGGACCATGGGACAAGCGCCCAGGGCATTTTGCTGCGTGGAAGAGCCGGGTTCGTGGCCTGCCTGAGTTTGCCGGAGAGCTTCCGGTTGCAGCGCTTGCCGAAGAGATCATGACGCCCGGTGACGGCCAGGTACGCGCACTCGCAACCGTTGCCGGCAACCCGGTGTTGTCTACGCCCAACGGACGCCAGTTGGACGAGGCACTGTCCTCTCTCGACTTCATGGTGTGTTTCGATTTTTACCTGAACGAGACCACGCGCCATGCCGATGTAATCCTGCCGCCGACCAGCCCGCTCGAACACGATCACTATGACCTGGTTTTTCACCAGCTCGCGGTCCACAACACGGCACGGTACAGCCCGGCGGTGTTCGCACGGAAACCCGAAGCATTGCATGACTGGGAAATTTTCAACGAACTGGCGCGTCGCTGTGGCGAAAGCATCGGCAGCGTATCCGAAGCGTTGCCACCTCCCACCGTATTGCTCGATAAAGGCCTCGAAGCCGGACCCTATGGTAAATGCCATAGCCCGGATATCGCGCTGGATCTGCAAACCTTGCGCCGCCATCCCAGTGGCCTCGATCTCGGGCCGTTACAAGCCGGATCATTGCGCGGGAGACTGTGCACTGAAGACGGCATGATCCATGCCGCGCCGGATTTCCTGGTCGCGGACCTTGCTCGTTTGCAGGCCACGATCATGGCCGATCAGCCAACCGCGAAATCATTGCGCCTGATCGGCCGGCGCCATATCCGCAGCAATAATTCATGGATGCACAATTATGCGCGACTGGTAAAAGGAAAAGACCGCTGTAACCTGCTGATGCACCCGACCGACCTTGCGGCACACGCCTTGCGCAGCGGCGACCTGGCGGAATTGCGTTCGCGCAGCGGTTGCCTGACCGTCACGGTTGAGTCCAGCGAAGATCTCATGCCTGGCGTGGTGAGCCTGCCACACGGCTGGGGCCACGATCGCGCGGACAGCAGGCTTTCGATCGCCACACGCCACCCGGGTGTATGCATCAATGACCTGACAGACGAGACTTTTCTCGACGATCTGTCGGGCAATGCGGCGCTAAACGGGGTACCTGTAACGCTCACCCCAGTTAACGCTGGGGCAACGTAAGGACCTCGCGGCGAAAGCGCCATCTGCCGGCCCGTGTGAATCTGCCCTATTTGCAAATGCTGCCGCGGTGCGATTTCTCCTGCCGCCGCGATCGTGAGTGGCCGCCGGTTCGGGATATTTTGCGCTCGCGAAATAATTGTTAGCATGCGCGCGATGCGCAACCGGAAGCGCTGCAGGTTGCCGTATCGCTGCCGCTAACCCGCTGCGGCCAATACGCCGCCACACCAGGGGCGATGGTTTGAAAATTCGCAACTTTTCGGCTGCGGCCAGGCGCACACTCCATAAATCACAGAGAATCGAGTATGAAACGCAAAATCCCGACGCGACCGCTACGGGTCAGAGCTGGCGGCCTCTATTTGCTGCTTTTGAGCGCATGGACATTGCTTTTCGCGCTCCCCGCCAACGCTGCCAAGGAAGATATTATTCGTCTCGCCAACGGCGATTTCGTCACTGGTGAGGTCAAGAATCTCCAGCGCGGCAAACTCAGCTATGGCACCGACTCCATGGGCACCATCTCCGTCGAGTGGGACGAGATTCTCAGTGTCGAAGCAAAACAGTATTACCGCCTCGAGACCTCCGACGGCACCAAGTACTTCGGCTCTCTCAACCCCGGCATCGCCGACGGCCGGTTGCTTGTTGTCCGTGGCGGTGCAACGTCGGAGCTCGCGATGATCGATATCGTACGAATCCAGACGATTGAAAGAACCTGGCGCGACCAGATCGACAGCACATTGACAACGGGCTATAGCTACACGAAGGCGAGCGAGGTAGAGCGATTCAATCTCAATTATGACGCTCTTTACATCAGGGAGTTATCGCGCACCAACTTTGGCCTCGGCGGGCTGGTGACCGACGACGGCGAGGACACCACGAGTCAATGGACTACCTACGTCAATTACCGGCGCTGGCTCGAGAATCGCAACTACTGGCTGGCGCTGGGGTCAGCAGAGCGTAACGACGAACTGGGGTTGGATTTGCGCCTCCTGACAGGTGGCGGCTATGGTCATCGCTTCTGGCAAACCAACGTCTCCGAACTCTTCGGCGAGACCGGCGTGGTCGTTAACCACTCTGAAAACTCGGATGGCACGACGGACACCGACCTGGAAGGGCTTCTGCGCAGCGGCTGGTCGATCTACATCCATCACACGCCGAAGCGCAGGCTTGATGCCACGCTTGCGGTATTCCCCGGCATTACCCAGTTCGGTGAATACCGCACCGATTTCGATATCACGCTGCGCCAGGAGATCATCGAGGATTTTTTCTGGGACCTGAGCTTTTTTCACAAATATGACAGCGACGTGTCCGACAACGACGCGTCGAACTCGGACTACGGCATCAATACCTCACTGGGCTTCGAGTTTTAGATTTCGCTCGTCGCCGGCAGGCGGCGGTTGCCGCCAAAGCCGGACCGGACAAAATGGAAAACAAAAAAAGGAGGCGCGTCGATTGACGCGCCTCCTGTCATGTGAACTTGCGACCGGGCGCTATTCTTCGATCTTGCCCGTCTTGATCCGCTTCGCATGGATTTTTTCGAGCTTGTACAGATCCTGCTGCAGTTCGAAGAAACCATGCCAGTGCGCATAGTCCGGACCACCCATCAGAGCGCCCTGACGCGCACGCCGGCCCTCGTGATGCCACAGGTAGTAGAAGGTAATCTGGAACTCGTCGCCCCACGGATTATCCTCGAGCAGGCCTTTTTCCTTGAGTTCGTCGAGCATTGCCTTGGCCGGTTTGTAATAGGCCTCGTTATACAGATTGACCGCCTTGTCGCCCTGAGCAAAAAATCCATCCGTATGCAGCGAACTGTGGCACTGGGCACAGACTTCCTTCATTCGCTCACGCCCTTTCGGTCCGTCACCGAGAATCGGGCTCATCGGATCGTCGGAATTGCGTACCGGTGAACTCTTCGACCACAGAACCCAGTACAGGCGATCGCTAACGTTGTGCGTGGCCGGTTGCTCACCGGCAGCGCTCATATGGCAGCTCGAACAGGTCGGCGCACGATAATCGACCCCGGCGGTCCAGGCGTCGCTGGCACCCTCCCAGTTCCAGTCCTCGCCCTGGGTGTTGTAGACATGACCATGCTTGCTGTTCTCGAAAATCTCTATGTTCGGATGATCCGGGCCAAGATGGCAGGACGCGCAGGCATGCGGGCGCCTCGCCTCGGCATTCGAAAACGCGTGGCGCGTGTGACAGGCCGAACAGTTTCCGGTGCTGCCGTCGGGATAAATGTTGCCCATGCCCGCGTTCGGCCAGGTTTCCGGGGTCGGGCTGCCATCCTCATCCAGTTCAATTTTTGTTCCATGGCATTGCATGCATCCGGTCTCATTGGGCGCATCGCCAAATTCCGGATGCGAACGGCCTTCGTGCACCTCGGTCAGCGCATGCAGGCTGTCCTTGGGAATAATCTGCCTGTAGGCGCGGAAGTGGCCGCTGGCGTTGAACTGCTCGACCTGTTCGGAGTGACAGCGGCCGCAGGTACTGGGGGGCACCAGCACCGAGACCTTGGCGCCGGAACTCATGTGCTCGCCGCCCATGGGCGAGTGTTCATCTTCAACCCGGTGGCAATCGAGACAGGAGATGCCAACCTCGAAATGGCGGCTTGCCTTCCAGTCAGCAACGATCCCCGGTTGTTGCTTTGTGTGGCAACTAACGCAACGTCCGGCATCATCTGAAATGCTTGCGTCCTGCCCAACAGCCACGGAGGAAAATGCAACGCACGCGAACAATGTGGCGCAAAAGCCAGTCCACTTACTGAGCACTTTCATAGCAAATCCCCCCATCACCTTTTACCGCGTACTGCACCATGCTCCACTCTGGCTGAGCGACCGCTAAAAATCCATTATTCTTTTGTAGCATAGGTGTACCGAGCCGACCGCGAGACGGAGTCCTGCGGGGTCAGCCTGGAAACAGGCTCGAGACCGGTGAGACCGGGTTCAGGTTTGTACCGCGGGCACCGGCGCATCCGCGCGCCAAACAGGTGTCGCAGCAGGCCGAACAAATGGCGTCCGCTGACACCGGAGACATTCGCCCCGGACCTGCCTCCCGACTACGGGGACGTTTTGCGGCTATGCGGCGACGACATACGTGGCGGCGCCCTGAGCGTTTCTGAGAACAGCACGCAAATCCTCATCCACGGGCAAAACATCAATGTATTCACCGAGATGGATCGCATGTACCCGCTCGTCGGTGCCCAGAAACGCCAGCGACCCCCAGTCGGCGGACCACGTATCGGCCGGGCGGCAGCACAACATTCGCCGCAGCATGGACCGGTCGAGGACGATGGGTCTAACAAGAGACATCATAGGCTCACAACTCTCGCTGCTGATCCTCAAACCTGCCAGCCACCAAAACTCAGCACAATAAGTACTATTGCGGATGTTGCAGTGCCGCAAAATAGTTGGCCTGATTCCTGCCTCCGCGCTTTTTTGCGATGTTGGGTTTTGCACCGACAAATGGTCACTCAAACAGAACGAGGCGGCTTGCGCCGCCCCGTCCCCTTTCGAGCTGCGCTCAGGCTACCTTGATGGTCTGCCGTTTCTGAACTTCGACTTTCGGCAGAACGATCTCGAGAATGCCTTCTCGCAATCCAGCTTTGGCTTTCTTGATATCGACTTCAACCGGCAACAGAACAGTGCGGAGCAGTGATCCATAGCCCATTTCGGATCGGAAGTAGGTCTCGCTCTTCTCCTCTTCCTTGAATTCCCTCTTCGCCTTGATAGTGAGGCGATCGCCGAGGAGGCTGATATCAAGATCCTCCTTTTTCACGCCAGGCAGTTCGGCGCGAACAAGCAGTGTCGCTTCGCGGTCGATCAGATCGACATGCGGATGGAAGGCTTCGCCAAAGCCCTCAAACTCGCGCGCCAAAGGCCGTTTCACCATAAATGGCTCCATCAGCGACTCCATCCAACGGCGCGGGAACAATTCGAACAGGTCCTCCATGCCGTGGACAATCGGTCTCATTGCCCGCTCGCGTTTCACCTCCACCGGTGTTTCTTTCGGAGTGATTTTGCGTACGGTTGTCATGACTGTCTCCTCCTTGTCACGGTACTGACGGCCAAACCCTTGGCCATCGTTTTATAATGTATACCGATTGGCAAAAAAACCAATCCGTTCATATGCTTATTGATTTTTCGCAAATATGAATCTGATCCCGGCAATGCGCTGCCCGCAACCATTCGTGGTCGTAATACTGACCCGTATGACTGGCCGCGCGCGCTGGCGTGCGAGACATAACATGGCTATAAAATCAGATCGGAACCGGCTTTTGCGGCCATCCGGCCTGCAACCATTTATTCGATAAGCGCGGCCACGCCATCGCGAATCCAGGGCGACTCTGACGATGGAACTGACTCCGAAGGGACTTGTGACGAAAATTTTCGAGCGCGCGGACATTCGCATAGGCGGGGATGCCCCATGGGACATCACGGTTCTCCATCCGAGATTTTTTCGCCGGGTGCTGCGCGGATCCATCGGCCTAGGCGAATCCTATACCGATGGTGACTGGGATACGCCGCAACTGGATGCGACGATCCGTCGCCTGCTGCGAAACGGGCTACCCGCTTCCACGCTGGTACGCGCCGGGAAGATTCTGAGAATTCTTCGCTCGCGGGCCGCCAACCTGCAAACACGGCGCCGGTCACGAGCCGTGGCGGAACAGCATTATGATCTCGATCACCGTCTGTACACGCAATTCCTCGGTCCGCATAACCAATACACCTGTTGCTTCTTCGACGCCACTGACGATCTCCGGGTGGCGGAAGAGCGGAAACTGGAAATGCTCTGCGACAAGCTCGAGATAGGCGCCGCTGACCGGGTCCTCGATATCGGCAGCGGATGGGGCGGCTTTGTCGGCTATGCAGCGAGAACCCGCGGCTGCAGGGCGGTAGGCATCAGCCTCTCCGGCGAACAAATCGAGTATTCCCGACAATACACCGCGGGTCTCGATGTCGAGATTTTCAAGTGCGATTACCGCGACCTGCCGGAGCGCTTTGCCCCTGCCAGTTTCGACAAAATCCTGGTGTGCGGGATGCTCGAGCACGTGGGGCACAAGAACTATCGCAGATTCATGCAGATCATCCACGAACTGCTGAGCACCAGGGGCCTGTTCCTGCTGCATACGATCGGCAACAAGGATGTAACCAGCATCGTCGATCCATGGATCGAGAAATACATTTTTCGCAATTCGATGATCCCCGCCATGCAACAGATAGCGGACGCCGCCAGCGGTCTGTTCGTCATCCAGGCCTGGGAGAACTATGGATATTTTTACTCGAAAACACTGCGCGCCTGGTACGAGAACTTCAACCGCAACTGGCCACGAATAACGAACATTAAGGCCGTGCCGGGTTTCGACGAGAAATTCAGGCGCATGTGGAATTACTACCTGCTGTCCTGCAAGGCCGCATTCGACGTCGAGGAATTGCATCTGTGGCAGGTCGTGATGTCGAGATATGGCGCTCGCAGCAACGTGTATGGCCGGGTGATGAAGTCGGCGGCCGGGTCGTAATCGCGGCCATGAACGCGTCGATCGGGCAGATTCGGAACGGGCTTCGCGTGGCAGCCTGGCCCTCCATGCGACGGCGACAACTCACGCAATCCATTTTGCATTGGCACAATGCGGCCACTCGCGGCTAAAATTCGGGACAGATAGCTGCCGAGGGCAGTGCCAACAGGTCACTTTCATGGATGACAAGAACACGGTTTCGCGGCGCAATTTCGTCAAGGCCTGCAGCATGATGAGCGGTGCGGTGGCGCTCAATCCATCATTGCTGGCAGCCAGCGGGCAACGGCTGCAGCATGCCGGCACTGCGCTGCTGACGAACTCGTCGGGCGCACCACTCGATGGCAGAAGCCTGCAACCGGGCAAGTCTTATGTTTTTCACTATCCCTATGCCACAACGCCGTGTTTCTTGCTGAACCTCGGTCGCCGGATTGGCGAGACCGCAGATCTCGAGACCGAAAGCGGCGATCGTTACAGTTGGAACGGCGGCGTCGGACCCGACGGATCGATCGTCGCATTCTCGGCCATTTGCGCGCACAAGATGAGTTACCCGACCCGCCGCGTCAGCTTTATTAACTACCGTCATAACGGCATGCCGGGAGCCGGTCCCGGGCAGTTACAGCGTCCCGTGATCTATTGCTGCTCCGAGGGCAGCGTCTACGACCCGGCCGAAGGGGCGCGCGTGCTCAGCGGTCCCGCTCCGCAGCCTCTCGCAGCAGTTGCCCTGGACTACAACGACGCAAGCGGACACCTCTCGGCGGCCGGAATCTATGGCGGCGATATGTTTCGCAAGTTCTTCGACGAGTTCGGGTTTCAGATCGCCCTGGAGACGCGTAGCAGCGACGTCAGCGCCTTTGTGGGGGATACCAGCACAGTCTGGCCAATCGAGGATTACTGCACCAATCCGGCGCCCTGTTAGCGCCTCAACTGGTTTCCGTGACGGCGCCGGACTCGTGCGCGCCGCTTTCGCCCGCGAGCGCGGCAGCGAGTTCGGTGAATCCCGCCCCACGCGCCACTTCAGCGGGTGTGTTTCCGGCCAGGTCCCGCAAGTCGGTTGCGGCGCCGTGAGCGACGAGCTCCACGGCCAGGCGCGCCTGCCCGCCGGCAGCGGCAATATGCAATGCGCTCGAGCCGGACTCCTGGACCATGTCGATACCGATGCCTTCAGCGCCGAGCAGCAACGCGACCATATCGGCATGACCGCCGCGGACCGCTCGCATCAGACTGGTCCAGCCGTAAGCGTCCTGACTATTTACATCGGCACCCGCTTCGATCAGGGGCCTCGCCGGCCCTGCGTGTCCCTTTACCGAGGCCACCAGCAATGCCGTCCACCCCAATTTGGCCCGGGCGTCGACATCCGCGCCAGCGCCGATCAAAAGCTCCGTCACCTCTGGATCGTCAATCATTGCTCCATACATCAACGCGGTGCCGCCATTGTCGTTTACCGCATTCACATTGGCACCGGCGCGAATCAGCGCCGCAACCAACGACGATTCACCCCGCTGTGAGGCCACCATCAGAGCGGTTTTGCCGTTGGCCGCGACAATATCCGGGTTGACACCCCGCGTCAGCAATTCGCCCACTACAGCAAGTTTCCCGGAATTGAGCGCGGTCACCCAGGCGTCGGCATCAGCGCTGTTGGCGAACGCATGGCGTATTGGCGCCATTGCAATGCACACAGCGATGAAAACACCGGCAAAGTACTTTCCCGCTCCCATGCGAAACCGTTGCAAACCTGGTGGTCGCCGGTTACCGGCGATCGCAACGCAAACGGGGACGCTGTCGCGTCCCCGTCTCGTTGCGCAATACAAAGAACAATGCGGGCTGTCAGTCAGGACGTGGCGCCGCGGGAGCCGCGGACGGTGCCCCGCCATGCTGGGACGAAGCGCCGCCGTGTTGCTGGTCCTTGATCTCCTCCCACCATAGCGGATGGTGATTTATCGCGTACTGCTCATCGATATAGCCGGTGAGCATGCCTTCCAGGGACCCCTCGCTTCCGATCGTCGCGAGATAGATATGGAGACAGATAAACGCAATACAAATCAGTGATGTTATGCCGTGGATCAGGTTAGCGAGTTGCATGCCCTCGCGTCCGGTCCCCAGATTCGGGAACAGCAGGAACACGCCCGACACCACCATGGCACCACCAGCGAAAACGAGCGTCCAGTAAAGCATTTTATGACCAGCATTGGCAAAGCCCGCTGGCGGATGCCCGCCTCCGAGATAACCGCCACCCTGGAGAATCCACTTGAGGTCATAGGCCTTGGGCCAGTTGTGATGCATCCATTTGAGGAGCGCAATCACGAAAAACACCGCGAATGGCACCGCGAGATAGTCGTGGATCGGTTTCGCCACCTGGGCCCAGGCAGCGAAGGCCTCCTTGCCCATGAGCGGAATCATCACTGCACGGCCCCACAATATGCTCATGCCGGTAATGGCCAGAATGATAAACAGTGTTGCCATGGTCCAGTGCAGCACCCGGTCAATCAGCGGCCAGCGAAATACCTTGCGACCTGTTCTCGTAGGCATTTTGTAGCCGCCGGTAATCAGATGATAAACGGCAAGGGCCGCAATGATCCCCAACACCACCCAAGCACCCAGGCTTGCAACCGGACCGTTGCGTAGCTCGCGCCAGTTCTGACCGCCGTTCTGGATCAGTACATTCGCTTCCTGCCCGGTCACCGCCGAGTAGCCCGCTGTCCCTTCGCGAACCGCTCGCCAGTACTCCGCCCGCGGATTGACATCATCACCGCTCGCCGCGTCTTTATCGTCAGCCGAGGTATCCTGGGCCTGTGTGCTATCGATCAGCAGGTACCCTGTCAGCGGCAGCACCATCGACCCCCCGAACATGAGCATCACACTCAGGATCATGATGCGCCGACGCCAGCGACGCCTGTCTGCAGTATTCTCAACCATGGACTCAGGTCCTCCTGTCAGTCCTCGTTGTGCCCCGCGTCTGAGCGGGGCGACAGATGGGAAGCGGTCGTTGCGCCCGGAGGCGGTCTCTAATCCGCTCCGGGTAAATTCCGCTCGCTATCTGTCGCCTTGATTTTCGAAGCGTTCCGCGATCTCGTTTTCCTGTTCAGTAGTCAGGCTCGCGACATCGCCTCCCTTGTAAACTCCCGGTTCATGCAGTGAGACCCGCACGGGTTCGTCATAGCAACCCGTGATGGCCAGCATCACTGCAACGAGCGGAAGGGCCTTCGTCATGCTCGGCATTGCTGCCCCCTTCGACATCACTGAGATGACCTTTGGCATCAGCTTCGCACCCTGTGCTCAGACGTCTTTCTTGTAGGCGGTATCCCAGCCCCAGGTCTGAGGACGCCCACCGCGTTTCATAATGCGCTCACGGTAGATGTCAGCCACCTGGTCGCCGTCGCCCGCGATAAGCGCCTTGGTCGCACACATTTCGGCGCATAAAGGAAGCTTGCCCTCGGCCAACCGGTTGCGCCCGTATTTTTCGCGCTCGGCGGTAGAATTCGCCTCCTCGCCCGGTCCACCGGCACAGAACGTGCACTTGTCCATTTTGCCGCGAACACCGAATGCCTCTTGCTGCGGGAACTGCGGCGCACCAAACGGGCAGGCGTAAAAGCAGTAGCCACAACCAATGCAGAGGTCCTTGTCATGCAACACCACCCCATCGTCGGTAGTGACAAAGCAGTCCACCGGACAGACCGCGGCACATGGCGCATCGGTACAGTGCATACAGGCCACCGAGATCGACTTTTCGCCGGGCACACCGTCGTCGAGTGTCACCACGCGGCGGCGGTTGACGCCCCACGGCACGTCGTTCTCGTTTTTGCAGGCAGTTACGCAGCCGTTACATTCGATGCAGCGCTCAGCATCACACAGAAATTTCATTCTTGCCATGGTTGATACCCTCCTAGGCCGGCATGATCTTGCAGAGGCTGGCCTTGGTTTCCTGCATCGAAGTCACCGAGTCATAGCCATAAGTGAAAGCCGTGTTGGCCGAATCACCGCGTACGTACGGGTTTGCTCCTTCCGGGTACTTATCGATCAGATCCTCGCCCTGGTACCAGCCACCGAAGTGGTACGGTGTCCAGACCACACCGCGTCCGACGCGCCGCGTCACCATCGCCTTGACCTTGATCTTGCCGCCCTCCGGGCCCTCCAGCCAGATCCACTGGCCGTCCTTGATACCGTTGTCGTTGGCATCGCCCGGATGAATTTCGGCGAACATGTCCTGCTGCAATTCAGCCAGCCACGGATTCGAGCGCGACTCTTCACCGCCGCCTTCATACTCCACAAGGCGTCCCGAGGTATGCACCAGCGGGTAGTCACCGGAATAGTCTTTCTCCTGGATCGACTGGTAGCGTGTCGGCAGACGCCAGAATCGTTTGCGATCCTCGTAAGTCGGGTACTTCGCCACCAGGTCATGACGACTGGTGTACAGCGGCTCGCGATGAATCGGTACCGGGTCGGGGAAAGTCCAGACCACGGCACGCGCCTTGGCATTGCCGAACGGTGCACAGCCATGCTTGATAGCAACCCGCTGAATCCCACCGGACAAATCGGTTTTCCAGTTTTTGCCCTCGGCCGCGGCTTTCTCGTCAGCGGTCAGATCATCCCACCATCCGAGCTGCTTCAGCATGTCGGCAGTGAACTCAGGATAACCGTCCTGAATTTCCGCACCCTTGCTGTAGGAGCCATCTGCAAGCAGGCTCTCGCCGTCGCGCTCCACACCGAAACGGGCGCGGAAATTCAGCCCGCCATCAGCAACATTCTTGCTGGTGTCATACAGATTGGGCGTGCCCGGGTGCTTCATGTCCGCAGTACCCCAACACGGCCACGGCAAACCATAATAATCGCCGTCAGCAGGACCGCCCTCGGCCTTCAGCGTAGTCGTGTTGAATGTATGTTTGTTTTCCATGTGCAGTTTCATACGTTCCGGACTCTGCCCGGTGTAACCGACTGTCCACATGCCGCTGTTCCACTCGCGGGTGATGTCCTCGATCAGGGGTTCTTCACCATTTACCTTGATATTCTTGAACAACTGCTGATCGAACCCGAGTTTCTTCGCCATTTTGTACATGATGATGTGATCGGGCAGCGACTCGAACAACGGATCGATCACCTTCTCGCGCCACTGCAAAGAGCGATTCGAGGCAGTAACAGAACCGTAGGTTTCGAATTGCGTCGTACACGGCAGCAGGTAGAAATTATCGTCCCTGTCGGGAAGCACCGCGGTAACCGTCGGCACCGGGTCGACAACGACGAGCAGGTCGACTTTTTCCATCGCCTTCTTCTGCTCCGGACCACGGGTCTGGCTGTTGGGCGCGTGGCCCCACAGGATCATTGCCCGCAGGTTATCCTTCTGCGCGATGTTCGCCGGGTCTTCGAGAATGCCGTCGATCCAGCGCGACACCGTGATGCCGCGCAGGTTCATGGCCTTGACTTCCTTGCCACCCTCTTCGTAACTACCCTGGTCGAAGCGACCCTTTACCCACTCGTAGTCGAGGTCCCAGACACGACTCCAGTGCTTCCACGAACCGTCAGACAGGCCGTAGTAGCCCGGCAGGGTGTCGGCCAGCACACCGAAATCGGTCGCGCCCTGAACGTTGTCATGACCACGGAAAATATTGGCGCCGCCGCCCGACTTGCCGATGTTGCCAAGCGCAAGCTGCAGAATACAGTAGGCACGTGTGTTGTTGTTGCCAATCGTGTGCTGGGTTCCACCCATGCACCAGACGATCGTGCCGGGGCGGTTCTCGGCCATGGTTTTGGCCGCCGCCAGCACCTCGTCACCCGGAATTCCCGTTACGTCTTCGACAACGTCGGGCGTCCAGTTGGCGACTTCGGCGCGCACTTCATCCATACCCCAGACGCGTTGCCTGATGTATTCATCGTCCTGCCAGTCATTTTCGAATATGTGCCAGAGGAGACCGTAAATCAGGGGCACGTCCGAGCCCGGACGCAACCGCAGATGCTGGTCGGAATGCGCCGCTGTACGCGTGTACCGCGGATCCGCAACGATGAACTTGGCGCCATTTTCCTTACCGCGGAGGATGTGCTGCATCGCGACCGGATGAGCCTCCGCAGCATTGCTGCCGATAAAGAACATCGACTTGCAGTTGTGCATATCGTTGTAGGAGTTGGTCATCGCACCATAGCCCCAGGTGTTTGCCACCCCTGCTACCGTGGTCGAATGACAGATACGCGCCTGGTGATCGACGTTATTCGTTCCCCACATCGCGGCGAACTTGCGATACAGATATGCCTGTTCGTTATTGAACTTGGCAGAACCGAGCCAGTAGACCGAGTCAGGTCCTGATTTTTCGCGGATATCAAGCAGCTGATCGCCGATCTCGTTGATCGCCTCGTCCCACGAAATCTTCTTCCATTTGCCGGCGACTTTCTTCATCGGGTATTTCAGACGCCGCTCGCCGTGACCATGCTCGCGCACGGATGCACCCTTGGCGCAATGACCACCGAGATTGAACGGCGAGTCGAAATCCGGCTCCTGGGCGACCCAGACGCCGTTCTGCACTTCGGCTATGACGCCGCAGCCCACCGAGCAATGGGTACATACCGACCGCTTGGTCGATATTTTTCCGGTCGCTGCCTCAGCTTTCGCCTCGGCGCGACTGATCATTGATGTCGGCAAGGCACCCGCCACGGCTCCGCCACCCAATGCCAGGCCCGTGCGACTCAGAAACGTTCTTCTGTCTACCGCGCTGCCGAGCACACCGGAAAGCGCATGCTTCGCTTCCTGCCCGGTCAGGTCTCTCTTTTTGATCAGCTTCATCGCTGTTCCCTCGAAATTGTGCTGGAAATTTCTGGTGATGCTGCGCGTCTGTTGCTATGCCTCAGAAACGCGCTTTCTTGTAGTAGGTCTCAACGTGAGACGTGACCTTGTAGCCCGGGTCGGCTGGTCTCACGCTGTCGACACCCGCCTCGGTCTCTCCGGCTTGTGCGCTGCCGGTAACGATAACGGCTGCAGTGGCACCACCAGCGACCGCAAGATCCTTGAGAAACTTGCGCCGGTCGTTCCGCTCAGTTTTTTTCGCCTCGGTCATTTCCCTCTTCCTCCCGAACTACACACTCTGGATTGTCAAATCGACTCAGCCCGACTAATTCCGGCTGTCATCGAGCCGCGGGGCGGCCATCGCGAGATACTGCGATTCCACCTCGATAAACTGCTCACCCAGCTGACCGACCGCGCGATAGAACCGCGCCGCTTCGGCTTGCTGTAAATCTCTGAAAAAACGGCCCATCCATGAATGGATGTGCCGGGTAAAGAACTCTGCCTGACGCTGCGGCTCGCTTTCCGCTGCAGCGGCGACGATCAGTGACATCGCCTCACACAGGGCCCCCGCATGATCCTCCGGTTCGGCGACGTCCTTCTTGCGCCCGAGTCCCAGCGCATCCAGATCCGAGCGCAGCTGGGCAAGCGGCTGCTCCATCAGGAATCCGGTCAGGTACCAAGAACCATATGGAACCAGTTCGCCGCGGCCGACGCCAATAAACAACTCGTGATACTCGTCGTCGAGCAACTCACATTCGGCGCGTGCGGCCGCACCTTTTAACATCCCCCAGGCGGCGGCGAGCAGACTGGAGGCTTCGCCTTCTTCGGCATCAATTTCACTCAGCGTATCGAGCAGAGCGGCGCCGGGCGGTGCCACCAGCAGCGCGCCGAGCAGACTGTAGGTGTTGGCCCTCAGCTGATCCTCACCGGACACCACCGCTGCGTGCGGTTCGGAAAAGCCGGAATCTGTTACTACAACTTCAGACATTGGTGCCTCGGGGTACGATGTTACGTAATAAAGCAAAAATCAGGCCACGTCTCAACGGAATAAACGGATATAAAATAACCTATTCTCTGTTTAATAGCGTAATTTTCTTGAGTAATGCGACAATTTTTCCGCTCATGTCCCATTATGGCCACTTTACCGGGAGATATCATGCGTTACCGCCCTCACCGGAAAACATGTCTTTCACGCGGCAGTTCTCGCACATTTGCAGGCGCCGCCGCGACTCGTCGGTTTGAAACATCCAGTGCCCCTCCAGCTTCTTCTGCATGGCATCGAGCATCGACCGGGTCGCAAAAGGCTTGCCGCAGGTAATACAACAGAAGGGTTGCTCTTCATTCAGCGTCCGTGGCTTGTGTCTCGCCTCGCTATCAAAAAGAAATCTCGGCGCCCTGCGGATAGCATCCTCGGGACAGGCTTTTTCACACAGACCGCACTGTACGCAACTCGCCTCGGCAAAATTCAATTGCGGCAGCCCGGCGCCATCGCGCAACGCATTAACCGGGCAAACGTCGATACAACCCATGCACAATGTGCAGGCGTCGCGGTCTACCCGAATCTCGCCAAAGGGAGCTCCCGGCGGCAGCTTGACCTGTTTGCGCTGCGTGCCCGCCTGGGCCGACAGGTGGTCGACGGCAAGTCGAATCAGGGTACGTTTCTCGTCGGGCGCCGCAAATGCCGCGGGCCGCGACAACGGAGACTCCGGCAGATCGCCAGCCAGCATCGCCATCCCTTCAGTGTCAGCCGACACCAGCATCAGGCTGTCGTGGCGAAAACCGAGCGCCTCGACGATCGGCCTGACAAATCCTTCCTGCTCGCGCAGTTCGCGCTGCACGCGCGGCGGTGTGTCCGCACTAACTGCCAGCACAACTGAGCCGGCACCATAGGCAAGGCAGGTTAACCACGCGTCCATTCCGACCGACCCGATCTCCTCCAGTCCGACCGGCAGCAGATTTTCGCCACCGCCGCCAAGCAAACACGCGTTGACCGCCGCCTCGGACGCTTCATCGTGAAACACGATGCAGGGGTTGTCACCGCCGGCCTCCCGATAGGCGCCGATCAGCGATCGGATGTAGGCGAGCAGATCGCTGACGCTGGGATAAGCGTAACGCATCGCGCCACTGGGGCAGGCAGCGACACAGCTACCGCCGCCCTGGCAAAGATTCGGATTGACCTCCACGGTGTCACCCAGCGAGGAAATCGCGAGCGTCGGGCACGCATCAATGCATCGCGTACACCCTCCGATTCCGCTGCTGCCATGAGCGCAGATAGCGGCGTCGTAAACAAAGAACTTCGGTTTTTCGAACTCGCCACGCATATCCGGCAAGGCAGCGAGGACCGACTGCAGCGCCGCCGCATCGTCGCCGGGCGCGTAATACCCGACCGGAAGCACCTCAGGAGTCAGAAGCGGCGGCGTGCCAAGGTCAAGCACGAGATCGAAACAATCACCTGCCCGCGGCAACAAGGCCACCAGCGGCTTGCGCTCTCCGGCCACGTCGACACTAACGTCGAACTGCCCCAGGCTGCCGCTGATCCGGGGCGAATCAAAACGCGCGACCTGGACGTTCCCGAACTCGCTGACCGCGGCGTTTGCCGCCGCCGCCGGCGCCAGGACGGCGCAGTGCAGGCTGTCCGAAAGCTCTTTCGCGAGGGGTACAGCGATCTCCTCGGCACCGACTATCAACAACCGACCGCGCGAGAGATAGGTCACAATCGACGTGGGCGTCACCTCGGCACGGCTGCGTTCGGTCAGCGCGACGATACGCGCGGCACCATCGCTCGTTTCAGCCGGAAACTCAGACGTTTGTTCCGTCATCCTTCACCTTTCTTTGCTCTTGTTCTTCGTCGACTAGCGCCTCGGCATCGCCGCCATCGGTTGAATACTCGGCCGCGAGCTCGGGGTCATCCGTGAGTTCCTGCGTGGTGATTCCGTCTTCTGTTTCACCGCCCTGGGCCAGGCGCTCTTTGACCAGCCGCTCCATGTGATGACGCATGTCGGCCGTTATGGTCGAGCCGAGAGGCGCCCAGGTCCTGAAATCCTCGCAGTAGTCGTCGAGACCGTCGCAGACGTTGAATTTGGGACTATGGAAAAGCTTGCGCAGCGCGGCCCGGCGCAATCCCTGGCTGACACCTTCTGCCAGGAACCCACTGATGTCGGAGTCCCCGGTCAGCGTATCGAGGGGCGGCATATCGGCGTCGGTCAGCGGCTGCGCGTCGGTCGCATCGATGGGCGCCTCTTCCGCCGCCAGCGCTGCGGGTACGGCATCCTGCTCGGCGTCGATGACAACGCCATGTCGGTCCGCGTCTTTAAGACGGGACCAGCGACTCAGGAATCCCTCGTCATCGATATCCTGGGGCGCAGCGGTTGCGGCTTTGTCCGGGTCCTTGTCACTCATGACGGTGGGCGATCCGACCAGTTCTTTCGCTTCCGTTTTCTTTTCGGCTGCGGTTCATAATTATCGACCACGTAGCGTTCGAGATGGTGATAGATCTGCGGCGGCATATCCACAGAAAACACCTGGTCATCCGTTTCTACGGCGGACCCTGCCTCGTCCTGGTCGGCGGTAATGATGAAGGGCTCCAGATCGCCGCCCTCCTCGGCCGGCCGGCACACTACGAACAGTCTCGGCTGATCGACAGTGAGATTACACCAGTAGCTCTCGCATGCATCGCGGAAAAAACGCAGCCGGTAACCGCTCCAGAGATACTGCTGTTCGTCGGATCCGTCGCGCAGCAGTTGTCGCGCCGGCTCGCCGGACCCGAGATTCTCTCCGACAAGCACAGCAATGGCGTCCCAGCTCGGCACGCGCCATCCATGGCCGGCTACTTCGCGGCGCCGCATGATTACCGACACCGGTATCGTCAAATCTGCACTCATCGGAATTGCGCCGGCAAGCAAACCGGCCAGCATGTCTCCGCCATTGATGACCCGCAAGCCCGGTACTGTACCGCAACTTGGCCCCACTTTTGGACAAAATTCAGCGGACTGACAGGAAGGGGTCGAAACGTAACACCGGACTGGAAGGGCCTGGGACAAAATATCCCACTGTTATCCGGATTGGGAGTTTTTGTCCCAACCATCGAGCGGGTAGATTCCGTGCAGGCCGCGTCGAACGAAAGTCATTCAAACCGTTATGCGCCCGGCACGCGGCGGAACGAAATTTGCATCCTTTCATAACAGGGGGACGCTGGGTGCGTTTTGCCAAGAGTTCCGCACCGGCAGGCACCAAAGCCACCACGGAGGGGCACACAGTGGATAATCTGGCGACTGATATCGCCGCGGCGGGTGCGATAAAACCCGAGCGCGAAAAGACTCCCAGGTTCATGAGCGTCAAACAGTTGGCGGCTTACCTGCAGATAAACGAGAAAAAGGTCTATGCGCTCGTCGGCGATGGACTAATTCCGGCGAGCAAAATCACTGGAAAATGGCTGTTCCCAAAAGACCTCGTCGACCAGTGGGTATTGGAATCCTGCCACGGCGGCCTGCTGACCGATCGGATGCTGATCGCGGGCTCTGACGACCCGTTGCTGTACCGGGCCATCGTCCGGACGGCCAATGAGTTTCAGGCCAGTGCACTGATCAGCTTCACTCCTACGGCAACCCAGCTCGGGCTGAACCTGCTGGCGCGCAGGCGTGCCGACCTGTGCGGAATGAGCTGGGGCCCGGCCGAAGAAAGCCACCAGCGCCACCCGGCACTGATACGCCAGTACCCTCAGCATCATGACTGGCTGCTGGTCAGACTGTTCAGACGCGAACAGGGACTGATAATGACGCCGGGAATGTGGAACAGCGGGGCATCGCTCAAACGGCTGTTTTCCAGCGAGTCGCGCTGGGTCGCTCACGAACAGGGAACGGGATCGCAGCGATTTCTGCAGGAACTGGTATCGCAATACGATCTCGATCTGGCTTCGCGCAGGATCGCCAGCCACGCCTTTTCCGAGCGTGATGCCGCATCGCTGATTGCAATGGGATACGCCGATGTGACCGTCGGCGTGCGCGCGTCAGCCACCGAGTACGGGCTCGACTTCCTCCCGATCGGCTGGGAGGCTTTCGATCTGGCCATGCACCGCGGCATCTTCTTCCGAACGCTGTTTCAGTCTTTGCTCGACCACATCCGCAGCAAAGACTGCCAGTCTCATGCACGGATGCTGGGTGGCTACGACCTGAGCGAAGCCGGCAAACTGATCTGGCCGGCCTGATCGCGCAACCCAGTGCCGTTACGGACCCGCCGCGCCCGCGCGTAAATCGCCTCCCATTCAGTCGTCGCCGGACGCGATATCCTGCTCGACAACGTGGGTGACGCCAAGGTCGGGCAGCTCCAGCGTCATGCGCGCGCGCACCGGACTGCCACTGTCGAGCGCTCCCGATTGCAACGCCGCGGCAACAGCCTCCTCGATCTTGCGCTGTGAAGATATCCCGACCGTCTTCAAAAATTTTCGCAGGTCGATGTTAAAGCTTCCGCCGCGATTGCTTTCGCCGTTTTCTTTCATAGTCACTCCTGATTATCAAAGCCATCAATCCCTGGGAAATCGGGTCGAACTGCCTGCTCGAAGTCACGCCGTGTCCGTCACTCCGAGTTTGCGTTCAAGGGTCTTGCGGGAAATACCGAGCCGCCGCGCCGCCGCCGACTTGTTGCCGCCGGCCGCCTCCAGCACCCGCCGCATGTGATGGCATTTGACCTGTTCGAGAGTCCAGTCGATCGGATACTCCGGAACAGCCAGCCGCTCCGCCGGTCGCGACGAGCCGAGCGCGCCACGCGGAAATTCGCCGAGCATCAGCGTACGTTCGATAACGTTTTTTAATTCGCGGACATTTCCAGGCCAGTCATGCGACTCCAGTGCAGCAAAAGCCGCCCTGTCGAGGTCAACCGCGGGCAAGCCAAGTTCAACGGCAAGTGAGCGCATGAAAAACTCGGCGAGCAATGCGACATCACCTTTCCTTGCACGCAGCGGCGGCAATTTAACGTTGACTACATTGAGCCGATAAAAAAGATCTTCGCGAAACCGGCCTTGCCGGACTCGCTCCGGAAGATCGTGCTGGGTAGATGCGATGATCCGCACATCAACGGCAGTTTCCGCATCTGCGCCGACCGGTCGGATGGCACCCTCTTCCAGCACGCGCAACAACTTCACTTCCAGCGCAACCGGCATCTCGCTGACTTCGTCGAGAAACAACGTGCCCTGCCGAGCGGCTAGGAACAGGCCTTCGCGAACCTGGTGCGCGTTCGTAAAAGCGCCTTTCTTATGACCGAATAGTTCGCTTTCCAGCAACTCCGGCGAGATGGCACCGCAGTTAACCGGAACGAAAGCGCCTTTTCGCTCACTCATACTGTGCAGCATTCGCGCCGCCAGCTCCTTGCCGGTGCCGGTCTCACCCTCGATCAAAACAGTCGCGGGTAGTGGCGCGATTCTGCCGACCAGGCGTTTTACCTCGCGCATCCCCACGCTTTCGCCGATTAGCGAATCGGGCCGCGGGTCACTGCTGACGATTCGCTGCGCAGACACCGCCGTCGCGCCGCCATCCTGCCTCTCCCGCATCCTCGCAATGGCCGCGACAACATCGCTATCCGCACAGTCACTGGAAAGCAGATCGCCGATGCCGACACGTATCGCAGCTGCGGCAGCATGGCGGTCGAGTTTGTCACTGCACAAGATCGCCGGCCGGAAGTCCCCCTGGCGGCGCAGGGACTCGATCCAGGCCATCCAGTCGCAGCTCTGACCGTTATCGAAAACCAGAAGAAAATCAAAGCGGCATCGAGACATTAGCGGCCTTGCACTTTCGGCATCGTCGGCGCATTCGACCAGCCCCAGTCTGCGCGACAGCGGCGCGACCAGTCGTCGTCTTTGCGCCAGCGTCGCGCCGAGAACCAGCATCGATGCCTGCAGCAGCCGCAGCTGATCGTTCTTGTCATGTTTCATGGCCACTTCGCCCACGGGCTTTCCTCATTCCTGACGGGTAAAGTTCGCGTATGCGTCCCGAACAACGAGACCACGCGGTTTCTCGACTGGGTCTGCATCCCCGGAGCTTGCGGCAGGCTTCGCCGCAAAACCCGAGCTGCGAATCAGATATTGCCACCGCAATGTTGAGCCCAGGAGAAAATTCTCCTCAAAAAGAGTACGGGATGGGTCAGTATGGCGCAAACTCGAGCGAAATCTATGCCAAAATGTCCCGTCAGCGGATTTCTGGTGTCAATGATCAGCCACTGCCAGAGGCCGCGCTTCCTGGCCGGAGCTCTGCCAATGAACCAGTCTGATCCGGGAGAATCGCGAAACCGGCGTCAGCGTCCACCAGGCGCGGGCCGTGAAACGGCACCCAATAACGGAAGGTACTAATGCAGACGCAGATTACCGGTATTGTCCTGGCTGGCGGCCAGGCCCGTCGGATGGGAGGTGTCGATAAAGGCCTCATCCCGTTGAAAGGGCGGCCCATGGTCGGGTGGACAATCAGCGCGCTGCGACCGCAGGTTGCGACCATTGCCATCAATGCGAACCGCAACAGCAAGCGCTACTCGAAATTCGGTTATCCCGTCATCGCCGATCACGAAAGCGGATTTCTCGGTCCTCTTGCCGGCATGGCGAGCGGAATGAGGGCGGCAGAGACCACTCATATACTGACGGTCCCGTGTGACTCGCCGCTGATCGTGGCCGATCTTGCCGACCGGTTGTGGCAATCGCAGCTGCGTAATGGTGCCGAGGTCTGCGTCGCCCACGACGGCGATCGTATGCAGCCGGTTTTCTCGCTGTTGAAAACGACTCTGCTGGCTAGCCTCGAGGCGTATCTCAATGGCGGCGGCCGCAAAATTGATCGCTGGTACGCCGACCAGACAATGGAGCTTGCCGACTTCAGCGATTGCCGCGAGAATTTCATCAATGTAAACGAACCGGCGGACGTGGCAGCACTCGAAGCAAGACTGGGTGAACCGGACACGGATCGTCAACCAACAGTGGAGACCGGTAAATGAACCGCCCCGAACCCGGGAGCCATGCGCCGAGTTGCATGGACCCGCACGACAGTGAAGCGCTGTTCCTCGAGGACGCCGTCGCGCGTATTCGCGCATCGATCACGCCCGTCGCGGGCATCGAGACGCTGAGCTTGCGCGATGCGCTGGGCCGGGTGCTGGCGCAAGACGTGGTCTCGACCGTAGACGTGCCGCCACATACCAATTCGGCAATGGACGGCTATGCGCTGGCCGGTACGGACCTGCCTCGGGACCGCGCGCAAAGTTATACGGTGATGGGTACCGCCTGGGCGGGGCGACCATTTGGCGGCGCCGTGGCACCGGGTCAGTGCGTGCGCATCATGACCGGGGCTCCATTGCCGACCGGCTGCGATACCGTCGTGATCCAGGAGCATGTGATTCGAGAGGGCGACAACGCCACGATCGGACCGGACAACAAAATCGGCCAGCACGTGCGTCCCGCCGGCGAGGATATCAGCGCCGGAGATGTTGCCCTTGCCGCAGGGTCCCAATTGCGCTCTGCTCACCTCGGTCTGATCGCATCGCTCGGCATCGGCGAAGTCCGCGTGCGACGCCTGCCGGTCATCGCATTTTTCTCCACCGGCGACGAATTGCGCGGAATCGGCGAGACGCTTGCGGATGGTCAGATATACGACAGCAACCGGTACTCGTTGTACGGCATGCTCAAGCGCAACGGGTTACCGGTGCTGGACATGGGTGTCATTCGTGATCGGCGCGAAGATGTCGAACGGGCGTTTGTGGATGCCTCGCGAGTTGCCGATGCGATCATTACCTCCGGCGGCGTCTCCGTTGGTGAGGCAGATTTCGTCACCGACACCCTGGCCCGCGTGGGCGCTGTCGATTTCTGGAAAATCGCGATGAAACCGGGACGGCCAGTCGCATTTGGCCGCGTCGGCAACGCACTTTTTTTCGGCCTGCCGGGGAACCCCGTGTCTGTTATGGCGACCTTTTACCAGGTGGTGCAACCAGCGCTGCAGACGCTAATGGGGCTGGATACTATCGATCCCCCGATTTACATCAGGGCAACCTGCGAGACCGGGCTGCGCAAGAAAGCAGGGCGTCTCGAGTTCCAGCGTGGCATCCTGTCGCGGGCCGGCGACGGCCAGTACATCGTGCGCGGCACCGACCATCAGGGTGCTGGCGTCCTGCGCTCGATGGCGGAGGCCAACTGTTTTATCGTTTTGCCGGTCGAGCAGGAAAGAGTGCCGCCCGGATCGACGGTAACCGTCCAGCCTTTCGCCGGGCTCGTCTGACGATGATTGCTGCTCAGCGGGCGCTCGCGTTGCCCGGTCCTGTCAACAAACCAGCCTACCGGTAGCTCATGAACAGAGAATTCATTCCACTGAAGATCGCCGTCCTGACGGTGTCGGACTCGCGCAACGAGGACACCGACAAATCCGGCAAGCTGCTGATCGAACGACTCGTTGCCGCCGGGCACGAATGCGCGGAAAAAAGAATCGTCCCCGACGATATCTACCAGGTCCGCGCGGCATTGTCGCAGTGGATCGCCACTCCCGCGATACAGGCGGTAATCACGACCGGCGGCACCGGCGTCACCGGGCGGGACGGCACACCGGAAGCCGTTGCTCCGCTGCTCGACAAAATCATCGATGGTTTTGGCGAAGTATTCCGCGCGGTTTCGTTGCAACAGATCCGCACATCAACCATTCAGTCGCGCGCCCTCGCCGGCGTCGCCAACGGCACCTATGTCTTCTGCGTGCCCGGTTCGGCAGGCGCCTGCGCGACCGCGTGGGACGAAATCATCAGCGCCCAGCTCGACTATCGAACGCGTCCCTGCAACCTCGTGGAACTGATGCCACGGCTGCTCGAATCCTGAGCGGGAAGCGGCTCAACATGAAACGATCGAACGCGTCGTGGTAACACCTGCCACTTGTTCCGCCAGGGTAATGCTGCTGGTCGGTACGCGAAAAGGCCTGTTCCGGTTGTACTCTCCCGGTACGGGTACCGAATGGAGCATCGACGGTCCGCACATCGCGGGCTACGAAATTCTTCACACGTGCGTGGATGCCAACGACCCCGATACTCTCTATGCCGCCGCCAGTCATACCATCTGGGGCGCACATGTCTACCGCAGCAGCGACCGTGGCGTGACCTGGTCGCCGCTGACCGCGGCGCCGCACCATGCCGGAGGCAGATACGACACGCCGCTAAATCGAATCTGGTTTCTTGCGCATTGTCGGGATGGCGGGCTTTGGGCCGGCATCGACCCGCCCGGACTCTTCCGAAGTATCGATCAGGGGCTGACGTGGGACGCTTGCAGCGGCCTCAACGACCACCCCGGCCGCAGCACGTGGGAGCCGGCGCGCGGCGGGTTTTCGGTTCACTCGGTCTATATTGCCGCTAACAATCCCGGCAGAATTTATGCCGCCGTTTCGGCGGGCGGCGCTTACCGCAGCGACGACAATGGGGTGACCTGGGAGCCCTGCAATTCAGGAGTGAGAGCCGAGAATCTGCCGCAGCGATATCCTGACTCAGGACACAACATCCATCGCCTGGTCATGCATCCGGTCAACACGGACAGGCTGTACCGGCAATGCTATAACGGCACCTACCGCAGCGACGATGGCGGCCGCAGCTGGACTGAAATCAGTGCCGGACTGCCGAGTGACTTTGGCTATGCGATCTGCGTATCGCGACGAGACCCGGACACTGTTTTCCAGATTCCCGAATCGAGTTCCCACATGCGAGCGACTGTCGACGGCAGGCTGCGTGTCTATCGCAGTCGCGACGGCGGCAGGCAATGGCAGGCACTTGAGCACGGACTGCCGCAGAGTCACGCCTATGTGACGGTACTCCGCGAGGCACTCGACAGCGACGGCAACGACCCTCTCGGGGTTTATTTCGGCACCTCCAGCGGGCATGTTTTTGCGAGCCGGGACGGCGGCGACCAGTGGCAGCTGGCCGCCAGCTACCTGCCGAGAATACTGAGTGTAAAAGCGCTGGATGCGAACGCGGGGGATAAGCTTTGAAAGAAAATCTCCTCGACGCGCTAATGGCGCGCCGCGGCATCGTCTGCGCAGTTGGCGCAGGCGGTAAGAAAAGCACGCTCTATCGGCTGCTGGAACAGCACCCGGGACGAGTCGCGCTGACGGCAAGTGCGCACACGACGTTTTTCCCGGCAACTCTCGGCCTGGAGGAGATCATTGCAGAGACATCCGGGCTTGCTGCGGCGATTGCTGCAACAGAGGCAAGGAAGATCGGCTATGCGACGCCGAGCACCCGCCCCGGACGCCATGCCGGTGTACCGGTCGCGATGATCGAGCGCCTGCACGATGCCGGCACCTTCGACCTGACTCTGGTTAAGGCCGATGGTGCGCGGATGCGACTGCTAAAAGCCCCCGCTGCGCACGAACCCGTACTGCCGCCCTCCACCACCACGCTTGTTACCGTCGTATCGGCGGCCGCAATCGGACGCGGCTTCGATGAAACGGTCGTCCATCGAACTGACCAGGCGGCCATGGTCACAGGCCTCGAGGCCGGCCAGCCCATCGCGCCGATCCATGTGGCCCGCCTTCTTTCCAGCCCGGACGGATTATTAAAGGGTTGCGGCGACATGACCGTTGTCCCGCTGATAAACATGGTCGACGACGACGCGACCGAGAAACTGGCGCGACAGGTTGCCGAAATCGCACTCGATCAGACTACACGTTTCGACCGCGTCGTCCTCGCCAGCATGCGGCGCAGTGAAGCTGCGATCGTCGCGGTAGTTAGCCGTTGAAGAGAAGCGCTGCATGCAGACACAGACATCCGGGAACCAACCAATAGTCGTTGCCCTGTGCAACTCCCTCCGCCGTGAAATCGGTTGCGTGGTAGCCGCTTCACAGCCACACGAAGCATGCGGGCTGTTGCTCGGCAGACGTTACCGCGGGAGCGCTGCGGTTGATGCGGTAGTCGCCGTTGACAATTGCACTCGCCACGACCCGCGCAGCTATTATCAGATCGACCCGGTCGATTTTCTGCACGTCGAGAACGAGGCGCGAATGCGCGATCAGGAGGTTATCGGTGTCTGGCATTCGCATCCGCATGGCCCGATACTACCGTCCGCAAGCGACCGTGAACTTGCATGGCCCGACTGGTGCTATCTGATCGCCGGGTATGCGGGCGATGGCGAGTTGCGCTTTGGCGCCTGGCGCTTCGTGGCTGACGAGATGATCGAGGACCAATTGAGCCAATGACAAATGTCACAGTTCGAATTCCTGCGGCACTGCGCGAATTCACCGATGGAGTGAACGAGTACGAAGTGCAAGCCGCAAGCGTCGGCGCGGTACTCGAGTTACTGGCGCAACGGTATCCGCTTCTCGGGCAACGTATCGTCGACCAAAACGGCGCTGTCAGGACCTATGTCAATCTCTTCGTCGGCGAGACGAACATACGTGACTCGGAAGGACTGGCGACCAGGCTGGCGGACGGTGATATCGTCACGATTATTCCAGCAGTGGCAGGAGGCCGGCTATGAGCCTCAAGGACATGACGCTGGCGCGCCTGCGCGACAAAATAGTCGAGGTGTCGCCGTCCGTGGCGCGAGCATTGCACGCGAGCGGGGCGGTGCTCATCGATATCCGCACGCCGGAGGAAACTGCTCTTGGTATCCCGGCCGGGGCCGCACTGCTGAACCGCGACCGTCTCGAACTCAATATAGAGGATCATGCGCCGGATCCCACTACGACCGTGCTGTTGCTGTGTAACAGCGGGGTACGTTCCCTGCTGGCGGCGGACAATCTGGTTCATGTTGGTTACCGCGACGTTCGTTCCGTTGCGGGCGGTTTTGTACGCTGGAAATCCGAACAACTTCCCGTCGATGTCCCGATAAGCCTGGGCGCACACGCGCGACAGCGGTACGCACGACACCTGTTGTTGCCTGAGATCGGCCTCGAGGGACAAGACAGGCTATTGCGAAGCCGCGTGCTGATTGTCGGTGCCGGCGGACTGGGATCGCCCGTGGCGCTTTACCTGGCCGCCGCCGGGGTCGGCACGTTAACACTGGTCGACCACGATGTGGTGGATCGCAGCAATCTGCAGCGCCAGGTCCTTTATGCGGACTCAAACACCGGGGAGCCAAAAACCGAAGCGGCGCGGACGCGTCTCAGGGCACTCAACCCGGATGTCCGAATCAATGCGGTCAGCCAGAAACTCGATCGTGAAAATGTCGAAGAACTCTTTGCCGACCACGATGTGATCGTGGATGGCAGCGACAATTTCCCGACCCGATATCTGATCAACGACGCCTGCGTTCGCCTCGGGCTGGCGAACGTATACGGATCGGTATTCCGGTTCGAAGGCCAGGCTTCGGTGTTCTGGCCTGCGCAACCGGGCGAACCGACACCCTGCTATCGCTGTCTGTATCCACAACCGCCGCCGCCGGAGCTCGCCCCGAGTTGTGGCGAGGCAGGTGTGCTGGGAGTCCTACCCGGAGTCATCGGCCTGCTGCAGGCAACGGAAACGCTAAAGCTGTTGCTGGGGATTGGCGACTTGCTGACATCGAGATTGCTCCACTACGATGCCCTCCAGGCGCGGTTTACCACTCATCGTATCCGACCCGATCCGAACTGCGAGTATTGCTCTGGGCAAGGTGAGTTTCCCGGTTACACCGACTACGAACAGTTTTGCGGCTGAGGGCGGCTTTTCGACACCGTCGCAGCTGTCCGTCAGCGGCGTCCGGGCGCTACCCGGCATGGCGCCCGACACAGCGAACCCGCTACCTGCACTGTCCAATCGCAATAATGGGTAAAGGAAATGACTGCGATCGAGATTGAAACCGAACGTCTTCTACTGCGTCGTTTCAGTCTCGACGACGTCGCGGACTTTTACGAACTCGGCAGCGACCCGGATGTTATCCGCTTTGCACAACCGCAACCGTTTCGCGATCTCGACGAGGCACGCCTCTGCATGCGGCAGGCGCCATTGACCGATTACCAGAAGTACGGCTATGGCCGTCTCGCCGTAGTTTTAAAAAGCAGCAGCGAGCTGATCGGATTTTGCGGCATTAAATATCTGCCCCAACTTCACATGGACGAACTCGGCTATCGCTACAAGACCCGCCATTGGGGCAACGGCTACGCTACTGAGGCCGGCGCCGCCGCCCTCGCCCATGCGCGCGATACGCTTGGACTCGACGATGTCATCGCCCTGATCCTCGACGGCAATGACGCGTCGGTCAGGGTCGCAACAAAACTCGGTATGGAATTGCGCTCCTACGTGGATTTCGAAGGCGAGCGTCCCATGCTTTTCGGGATGTCGCTCGCGCGCTGAATACACCTTCGGTACAGCGGATGATTGCGCATTTGCCATTGCCTTGGGAGTCACCGGCCGCATCGGTTGCCAGCCCGCCCGGTTTGGTCACAGCGGTCACTGCCGTATGCAGCGCCTACCGCGAAAGACATCGAGGGCGGACGGTTCGCGCGAACGCCTGGTAGCTGCTTCCCTCTTCACACGCGTCGTTTTTCAGCGCCAACCCATGGCGAAGAGCATCGTCCCCCGGCCCGCCCGAATACCCGCGACGGCAACGCAGTGGCTGCAGGAACACAAGACAAAATGGGCCGCCGGGCCTGCAAGCGCCCGCGCCGTGCCGGCGGCTGTGGCCGATAATTATGCCGCTGCAGGCCACGCGCAGCCCCGCACAAAAGCGCGGCCGACGACCTGCCCGGGGCATCACAATATTTTCTAAATTACTTCAATAAGTTTTAATAACTTGTTGTTTATATTGAAGTAATGGTGGGCCGTGTAGGATTCGAACCTACGACCAACTGGTTAAAAGCCAGCTGCTCTACCAACTGAGCTAACGGCCCCCATGGGGAGTCCCTGAGCACCCGAAAGACGGCATCTCTCCGAGTCATGTTCCAACGCGTTACCGCGCGCTTTTCGTGCCTGCCTCAAGGACGAGGGCGGCATTTTACGGAATTGTCCGGCGTTACGCTATGCCTGCGAATAAGTGCTCCCGCCGGCACAACGATTGCAGCCGCCGGCATTATGTTTCCAGCGACTCGCTTACGCGCCGCAAACGACAATGCCCTCGCTCGACGCCTTCGCCGCGGTTCGGGAAAACCCGTTCGCGCAGGTCATTTTTGCTATTGCAAAGGCATCGGGATACATGTGTGCCGATGGCCCAACTAGGCAACACCAACGTATGGGGCTTTACCAAACATACACCTGGGGCTTATTTTTAAACCAGCGGGTAGCTGTGTGCCACACCGGAATACGGAATTCCATGCGTAATCAGGATCAAGGGACAAGACCGAATGGTCATCGAGCGGCTGCGACCCGGGCGCGCTGGCCCGGCGCACTCGTCACCCCCGCGAGGCAACCCGACCGGCGCAGGACGCAACCATGAGTGGGCGTATTTTTCTTAGTTACCGGCGCGCGGATGCGTCGCATGCAACGGGCCGCATCTACGATCGCCTGTGCGACAGATTCAACGAACACGACATCTTCTTCGACATCGACGCGATTCCCCTCGGCACCGACTTTGTCGAAAAAATCGAGGAGTCGGTCAGTGCCTGCGATCTGATGCTGGTTGTAATCGGCCCGGACTGGCTGACGGCAAAAGACGGCGCAGGCAAACGCCGGCTCGACGACCCGAAAGATTATGTGAGGCTGGAGATTCTGGCGGCACTTAAACGCGACATTCCGATAATTCCGGTTTTCGTGGAAGGAGCAACTGCGCCACGGGGCGAGCAATTGCCGGATGACTTGCAGGCGCTGGCGAGACGCCATGGCGCTCGAATCAGCCATGCCGGCTTCGGCCCCGACACGGAGCAACTCGTCCGCGGAATCGAAGTGCAACTGAAAGAAATCAATCGCGCGCGGCTCGCGCGGGAACTCGATCAGCGCCGCGACCAACTGCTTGCGCACACCCCTCCCGCTATGGTTATCGAGGACGAGCCAGAGCCCCCCGCCGTGGTGGATGAACCCGCCCGAACAGCAGAAGAAAACGAGGATGCGGAAGACTGGGTGGCACCGGTTCGCCATTTGTTGCCGGTCGCGCTAAAAATTGCGGCAGCCTCGGCAACGGCCGGGTTCGTGGCAACTCATGCAACTACCTATGCCTATGCCGCAATTGCAGGCCTTTCGCCGTATGAGCCTGCGGCCACCAGCGTCGCGGGGCTGGTGATTGCCTTATGCTGGGGGCTGATCGGCGCAATTATCAGCACACTCGCGGGCCCGAGCCGGGTGACCCTGCGCAGCGCCGCGGCCGGCTGGGCACTGCAATTTCTGCTGGTCGCGCTGATCTTCCTGTTGTTTGACCGCGCCGACCTGCTCCTGGGCCTGCTCCACTTTGGCATCCTTCTGGGGCCGGTTGGCGCGTTGCTGGCCGCGGTTACCTGGCGATTCTGGTCGCAAGACCAGCACAACGGCCTGCTGTCCTGAGCTAGCGGTATCGGGTCGGGTCTGTGATCCGCGCCGCAGCAAAACCATCGCGCCGAATTCTGCAGGAGTCGCATTTGCCGCATGCGCGCCCTTCGTCGTCAGCGCTGTAGCAGGACACGGTCAGCCCATAGTCGACCCCGAGTCTCAGTCCAAGAGCAATTATCTCAGCCTTGCTAAGCTCAATAAGCGGCGCATGAATCGTTGCCCCGTCTCCCTCTACGCCGGCCCGGGTCGCCAACGCTGCCAGCCTCTGGAACGCGTCGATAAAGGCCGGCCGGCAATCCGGGTAACCGGAGTAGTCCACGGCGTTGACACCGATAAAGATATCGACGGCACCGAGCACTTCGGCCCAACTCAGAGCGAGGGAAAGAAAGATCGTATTGCGCGCCGGTACATAGGTGGCCGGAATCCCGCTGCCGGGAGTCTCCGGCACCGCAATCGCGGGGTCGGTCAGCGCGGAACCGCCAATCGCGGAGAGATCGATACCCATGACTCTGTGCTCGCTTGCGCCCAGTGCGCGCGCAATTCTCGCCGCAGCACGCAATTCCGACTGATGCTTCTGACCGTAGAAGCAGCTCAGCGCGAAACACTCGTACCCCTGCTCCATGGCGAGCGCCAGGATCGTCGCCGAATCAAGCCCGCCAGACAGCAGCACTACGGCGCTCGGCTTTGGCAAATCGCTCATCGGCCCTTTTCCTCACCCCAGAGCTGCTTGTGCAACTGCAACTGCAGCCGCACCGGCAACCGGTCCTCCAGGATCCACTCGGCAAGCGATGCCGGGTCCTGCTGACCGAATGACGGCGAGAACAAAACCTCACAAACCAGATCGAGTTGTCTGTCGATGACCTGCCGACGCGCCCATTCATAGTCGCGTCGATCGCAAATGACAAACTTGAGCAAGTCCCGATCGCACAGCTGCGCGATGATCTCGCCGCGATTGCGGTGTTCCTCACCGGAGCCCGGAGTCTTGATATCCACGACACGCACAACTCTGCGATCGACCGCGGAGACGTCATGCGCGCCGGCGGTCTCGAGCGAGACCTCGAAACCGCTGTCGCACAAACTGCGCAAAAACCCGATGCAGTTGTTCTGCGCAAGCGGCTCGCCGCCCGTGACGCAGACCCGCTTGATTCCGTGCTGCCGGATGCGTTCTACGATGGCATCGAAGCCCATCCATTCGCCACCAAAAAACGCATACTCGGTATCGCAGTAAGTGCAACGTAACGGACAACCCGTCAGCCGCACGAACACCGTTGGCTTGCCGCTGCTGGCGGCCTCGCCCTGCAACGAGTAAAAAATCTCGCTGATCTTCAGCCGTTCGCCGGCTGGCAACTGACTCTTGGCGGTCACATTCATGGAGGTGGTCGCACCGAAACCTGCGTTCGCGCCGCCCGGCCGATCGCGCGGATCAATGACCCTCGCTGTTCATGCGTTGCAGCCGCTGATTCGCCAGCCGCGCGGCGGTACTGTCAGGGTACTCTGAAACGACGCGATTCAACGCGCTACGCGCATCCTGCCACTGTTGCAATTCGTAATTACAGAAGCCGATTTTCAACAGGGCATCGGCCATTTTCCGCGACATCGGAAATTTGCCGACGACTACCTGGAAAGCATCCCTGGCCTCGGCGAACTTGCGTGTCACATAAAACGATTCGGCATACCAGTACTGTGCATTGTCGGCGAGGTTGCTCTGCGGATAGTCCTCGAGAAAGCGCCGGAAACCGACTGCTGCCTCATCGTACCGCCCCTGTTTGAGCAATTCGAACGCGGCCTGGTATGCATCCTGCTCAGAAGCCGTGGCCGCCACCGCGATAGCGGCCGCCGGTGAGGCAGCGACAGCGGCCGCCGGCAAAGCCGCGGCGGATCCCGAACCGCCCTGCAGCGACTGAATCCGGCCGTCGAGATCCATATAGAGATCGCGTTGCTGCTTCCGCGTCGAGTCGAGTTCAAACTGCAATTGCTCGACCAGGCCACGCAACCCGCGCACCTGTTCTTCGAGGCTCGCGATCTCGCTGTTCATCTGCACCAGCGACTCGTTGTCCACCCTGCGCTCGACGAGATCGACGCGTTGCTCGAGATCCGCCACCTTCACCTCGGTCGGGTCGGGCTGGGTGCTCGACATGGTGGTACATCCGGATACAACGAACCCGGCAACCATGGCCACCGCGACTGTGGAGAGCTTTCGTTGGCTGCGGCTCATGGGTAAACGATCTCGACACGACGGTTTCGCTCCCACGCCTGTTCGCTGGTGCCAAACATAGCCGGCCGCTCCTCACCAAAACTGACTGTCCTGATCTGCGATCCATCGACAGCCTGTAACACCAGAATGCGGCGCACTGCCTGGGCACGGCTTTCGCCGAGGCCGATGTTGTATTCGCGCGAACCGCGCTCATCCGCATGTCCTTCCAGACGCACCGAAACACTGGGGTTGGCCGCAAGATAGGCCGCGTGCGCAGCCAGGACATCGTTGAAGTCCGCGCTTACCTCGCTGCTGTCATAGTCGAAGAGAATAACCCTGGTCTCGAGCAGGGGGTCACCCTGCATTCCGATCGCGCCAGCCTGGCCGCCGTCGAGATCCATACCCGAGAAGCCGCCATCATCGCCAACGCCGCTGGTCTGGGCGCCGTCATCGGTAGCCGATCCCGACGAGGCCGTACCGGAACCGGCGGTTGGTTCGTCGATCGGCGTGGTCTGACAGCCGGCTGCCAGCCATGCACAGGCCGCAAGGATAAACATCAATCGAATTTTCATGAATAAGTTTCTCTCAGAAGATAAAGCGAAAAAAAAACAGCGAACTCTGGCGCTAATTCTATCGCAGCGGCTAGTTGGGCGGATACGGCGACCAGACAGGCTCGCGTACATCCGTCCCAGGGGAACTGATCCGGCCACGCACCAGGCCGTCGACCGAAACCGTCTCGAGCAACCCGCTGCCATCGCGGCGACTGGCATAGATCAGGGCGGCGCCATTCGGCGCAAAACTCGGTGCTTCGTCGAGACGTCCCTCGGACAAAACCTGGGTGCTGCGGCGGTCGAAATCCACGACGGCGATACGATAGTTGCCGCGATCATTGTGCACCACCGCAACCCGCTTACCGTCCGGGGAAATTCGTGCCCGCGCATTGTAGTTGCCTTCAAACGTGATTCTCTCGATATCTCCGCCGCTGGCCGGCACGCGATAGATCTGCGGCCCGCCGGCCCGATCCGAAGTGAATAAAATGCTCTCGCCATCGGGCGTCCATTCGGGTTCGGTGTCAATCGCCGAATGCCGGGTTACCCGCTGCACACGGCCGCTGCCGAGATCCAATGTGTAAATATCGAGATTGCCATCACTTTCCGACAGCGTCAGGGCGAGCGACCTCCCGGATGGGTGCCACGCAGGCGCGCCGTTGACACCCATACGATTCGAAACGCTTTCGCGAAACCCCGTGCGCAACACCTGAACGTAGACCTGCGAGCGACCGCCTTCGAACGAGACATAGGCAAGCTTGCGGCCGTCGGGCGACCACGCGGGGGACATGATCGGGTCGGCGGAATCGGCAATGACCTTCGGCTGTTCACCATCGGAGTCGGCGACGATCAGCCTGTAGCGCTGGCCGTCGCCCTCGCGGTCGACGGTGATGTAGGCAACCCGGGTCGCGAATGCCCCCGCTACGCCTGTCAGTTTCTCGAAAATCATGTCGGCGATACGATGCGAAGCACCCCGCAGACGGTCGAGCGGCGCATTCATGCGGTATCCGAGAATCTGATCACCGCGGAAGATGTCGAAAACCTGAAACTGGATCGACACCGAATCCGGGCCCGACGGCGTAATCTGCCCGATCACCAGTATTTGTGAATTCAACAGGCGCCAATCCTGAAAATCGACCTCCGCTCCGCTAGTGGGCGTTTCCAGCATCTGTGAACGCGGCATCGGCTCGAATCGGCCGCTGCGAGCCAGATCCGTAGCCACGATTTCCGCCACATCTTCGCCCGGAGTGACTCCCTCGACACGCCAGCCGAATGGCACCACTGCGATCGGCACCGCGCCGCTGACACCCTTGGTTATTTCAATGCGCAATTCGGCCGTGGCCGGGCCGGCCGCCAGCAACGCCAACCCGAACACGGCAAGCATCGCGACCGGGGTTATCCGTCTGTTCCTCATATCAGGCAATGCCCCTCTGTACTCACATCTCATCCCTCATTCCGTCGGCGCGAACTCTAGCGACAGACTGCGTTCGAACAACGACGGGTCGGTCGGCAACGGTAACGGCGAAGCCGCCCAGACGGCCGCCTCGACCGACCGTACTACCGCATCGTCGCCGTTGCAGCGTGCTACCCGCACCGATACCACTTCACCACCCGGTATCTGGTTAACCTGTACCGTGCATTTGAGACCGGGCCGTGCCGACGGCGGCTTGATCCATGAGCGTTCCACCTTCTGCCGGATCCTCGCCATGTACTGCCCGAGTAAACCGGAGCGCTGCGCTGCCACCCGCTTCTCCTCTTCGGCGAGTTGCTGGGCCAGCAAGCTCTCACTCTCTCGTTGCCGCTGCGCCTGCAGTTCACGCTCCCTCCGCGCATCTTCCTCTTTGCGTTGCTGTTCGATCCTGGCCAGCCGTTCCTCTTCTGCCTTGCGTTTTTTCTCCAGCTCCGCGAGACGCTGGCGCTCGGCTTCTTCCTTGCGCTTGCGCTCCTGCTCCTGCGCTTCGCTACGCGCTTTCAGCTCAGCCTGGCGCTCGCGCTCGGCGCGCTCGTCGGCTTCACGTTTCGCTTCAAGATCGGCAATCCGTTTCCGTTCGGCAGTGGCGTCAGCCTCGCGTTTCAGCGCCAGCTCCTTCTCCGCCTTCTCACGCTCCTGCTTTGCCGCCGCGAGTTGCTGTTCTTCCTGCTCGCGCTTGCGTTTCGCGTCATCCGCCTGCTTCTGCTGCAGACGCAGCTCCTCATCACGACGGTCGCGTTCGCGTTGTTCTGCCTCTTCGATCTGGCGCAGCTCTTGTTCGACCCGCTCCTGATCCACCACGGTCGCCTGGACCACCGGCGGTGCGACAGCCGGCTCGATATGCGGCAGACCGATGCCGGAAATCAGCAGCACGATCAGGACACCGTGCAGCGCGACGGACAGCCCCAGGGGTACGGCATTGCTACGCAGGTATTCGATCACGGCGCGGCTACTCGCGTACGACCTCGGTTTGTTGTTCCGGGTCGGTCATGATGCCGACAGAGGGCGCCCCGGCCTGTTGCAGCAGTCGCATCGCGCCGACGACCACACCGTGCGCGACCGCCTGATCCGCCTTTACCAGTACCGGCGTGTCGCTGGCCCGTTGCAATACCGCGGCCGTCCGCGCCACCACCGTGGCCGCATCGACCGGCTCGTCCTCGTCACTGCCTACGCTCAGATACAGCAGACCGGCGGCATCGACGGTCAGCACCAGCGGCTCGCGTCCATCGGAAGTGTCGAGCGGATCGGCGCCGACTTTTGGCAAATCGACATCGATCCCCTGGGTCAGCAGCGGCGCGGTCACCATGAAAATGATCAACAGCACCAGCATAACGTCGATGTACGGTACGACGTTGATTTCACCCATCAATCGTCTTTTGTTGTAGGGCGTGGCCATAGTCGCTCAGTCCCCGGCGCCGGCCGGCGCATAGCGTTGCAGTATGCTGGAGAATTCCTCCATGAACGTGTCATAACGGCTCTCGAGACGGCCCACCTGATCGGCATAGCGGTTGTACGCGATCACCGCGGGAATAGCCGCAAAAAGCCCCATCGCAGTCGCAATCAGGGCCTCGGCAATGCCCGGGGCAACCTGCGACAACGTGGCGTACTGGACATTTCCCAGCGCGGTGAAAGAGTTCATGATCCCCCAAACGGTACCGAACAAACCAACATAAGGACTGGTGGAACCGATTGTCGCCAGCCAGGCCAGGTTGTCTTCGAGCCTGTCCATCTCGCGCCGTTGCGATACCATCATCGCCCGGCGCGAACCCTCGAGCACCTGGTCGGAGGGCAAGCCGCCTTGCTGGCGCAGGCGGCCAAACTCGCGAAATCCGGCCTCGAAAATCCCCGCCATGCCCTGCGCCTCGCCCGGCGCCGAAGCCACGCGCTGATACATCTCGCCCAGATCGCCGCCGGACCAGAAACCACGCTCGAATTCGTTGGCTGTTGATCGCGCTTTGCCGATCAACGAGCGCTTGCGGAAGATAATCGCCCACGACGCAATCGAGGCCAGCAGCAACAGAAACATCACGAACTGCACAACCACGCCGGCTTGCAGAATCAGACCCAGAATTGAAATATCACCTTGCATCTAGCACAGCTCCCCGAGGATGGCCGCCGGAATACGGCGCGGCCTGAAAGTACTTGCATCCAGGCAGGCAATCCTCACTTCCGCCCGGCATAACCGGGTTGCGTCCGGGTCCGCCCGGCAAATTGCCTGGGTAAAAACGAGACTGGCCCGACTGGCATCGCGGACCCGCGCCGTAATCGTCAATTCGTCGTCAAGCCGCGCCGGTTGCAGATAATCGATTTGTACCGACACGACTGCAAACAGCAGATCCTGCTCACGCTGAAGTGCAGATTGTTCGAACCCGCAACTGCGCAGAAATTCGCTGCGCGCTCGCTCCAGATACTTGAGATAGTTGGCGTAGTAGACGACGCCGCCGCCGTCTGTATCCTCCCAGTAAACTCTGACCGACAGACGGAACAAATCGTTCATTCAAATACCCCGTTTGTCCGGCCATTGCAGCGATGCCGTATCGACGCCGCAACCTGCCGCCGGATAACGCCATCGCAAACCGCGCGAACCATCCGCCTGTCTCCGCTCAGGATTCATCGCCCGGCTCGAACATCTCAAGCGAACCTGCCCGGTTGTCGCTGCGCGGAGCAGGCAGTCCGAAGTGCAAAAACGCATTGCGTGTCGCGACCCGGCCGCGTGCGGTTCGCATCAGGAATCCCTGCTGAATCAGAAATGGCTCGATGACATCCTCGATGGTATCGCGCTCCTCTCCGATCGCCGCGGCAAGACTATCGACGCCTACCGGTCCGCCGTCGAATTTTTCGATGATGGTAAGGAGGAGCTTACGGTCGAGGACATCGAACCCCTGGGCATCGACGTCGAGCATATCGAGCGCTTTTTGCGCAACGGCCGCGGTGACCTTGCCCGCCGCCCTGACCTGGGCGTAGTCGCGAACGCGTCGCAACAGACGATTGGCGATCCGCGGCGTGCCGCGCGAGCGCGCCGCGATCTGCGCGGCGCCGTCGTTCTCCACCTCAAGCGCGAGAATACCCGCGGAGCGGCGCACGATACCGCCAAGTTCCTGGTCGCTGTAAAACTCCAGCCGCTGTACGATGCCAAAGCGATCGCGTAGTGGCGATGTCAGCAAGCCCGCGCGCGTGGTGGCTCCAACCAGCGTGAATGGCGGCAGGTCGAGCTTTATCGACCTCGCCGACGGACCCTCGCCGATCATGATGTCGAGCTGGTAGTCCTCCATCGCCGGATACAGCACCTCCTCCACCACCGGGCTGAGTCGATGAATCTCGTCGACGAAAAGCACGTCGTGCGGTTCCAGATTGGTCAGCAGCGCGGCCAGGTCGCCGGCCCTTTCCAGTACCGGTCCGGAGGTATGGCGGAGATTGACCCCCATTTCATTGGCAATGATATGAGCCAACGTTGTCTTGCCCAATCCGGGCGGCCCGAAAATGAGCACATGATCGAGCGAATCTCCGCGTTGCCGCGCGGCCTGAATAAATATTTCAAGCTGCTCCTTGACTGAAGCCTGACCGATATATTCGGCAAGGGCGCGGGGCCGGATGGCGCGATCGAAATCGGCCTCTTCCCCGGATTCGGCAGCGGAAATGATTCGATCCTCATCAGCCATCTGGTTACCGCTCCCCGCCGCGCTCAGTCAACGACAAAAAGATGTGATTGGACAGCCGCCAAGAACTGCTGCCGGCTGCCGGATTCTGCATTGTCGCGACGGTCATTTTGGCGCAATATTCTGCAACGCCCGGCGAATGATTTCCTCGGTCTCGAGTTCCCGGGTATCGACGGCGGCCAGCAGCCTCAGCGCCTCCGCCGGACGATAGCCAAGTGCAACCAGTGCGTTCTGCGCCTCTGTCGCCGGAGCGGGGCCGCTGTCCCCCGCGGCCGCGACAGCCGACGGCATCGAAACCGCACCCTTGTCTAAACGATCACGCATTTCGACGATCAGCCGCTCGGCAGTTTTCTTGCCGACACCCGGCACCTTGATCAACGAGGCCGTGTCCTCGCTTTGCACGCAGCGCACGAAACCCTCCACGCTGATCCCCGACAGGATCGCCAGCGCCATTTTTGCGCCAACTCCCGAGATACGTATCAGGTCACGAAACAGGCGCCGTTCTGCCTCGGTTGAGAACCCAAACAGAATTTGAGCATCCTCGCGCACCAGCAGATGCGTGACCAGCGTGATCTCTCCGCCTACTGCCGGCAGCACGTAAAAAGTCGACATCGGCGCCTCGATTTCATAGCCGATACCGTTGACATCCACGACCAGAAAAGGCGGTTGCTTGCTTGCGAGCAGGCCTTTTACAAAACCAATCATCGGCCGACGCTCTGCGCGACAAGGGCCCGCGTGCGGCGCTGGTTCGCATGACAGATAGCGACGGCCAGCGCGTCGGCACTGTCGGCCTGGATTGCGCCTCGTATCGACAACAATGCGCCCACCATGTGCTGTACCTGTGTTTTTTCCGCCGCACCGGTGCCGACGACCGCCAGTTTGACCTCACGCGCGGCATACTCATGAATGCCTGCGCGGCGTGCAAACGTTGCGCACAATGCCGCCGCGCGTGCCTGCCCCAGCTTTAGCGCGCTGTCGGCATTGCGATGCATGAAAACCCGCTCGATGGCCACTTCCCCCGGCTGAAATTCGTCCATGATTTCCCGCGTCCGGTCAAAAATCTGCGCCAGACGGAGCGGGAAATCCGATCCAACCGTGCGGATCTGGCCGCTGCCGACATGGGCAATTTTTTGCCCAGCGACATCTATGACTCCCCAACCGGTAATTCGCGAACCCGGATCGATGCCGAGGATTCTGACGCTAGCAGCCATTAGCTGACCGCAGCGCTTCGCTCGACCAAAAACAGCGAGCGGGACAATTCAAAGCGCTGCCAGAATTTCGTCTGGAATATCGGCATTGGAGTAGACATTTTGCACATCATCCAGATCCTCGAGCATTTCGAGCAGCTTGATCATTGATTGCGCTTCGCCTTCAGCGAGAACGGCGGAAGTTGACGACCGTTGCGTAACTTCCTCAACCTCTGTGCTCCAGCCAGCGGCATGCATTTTGTCACGAACCTCCTCGAACTCCTGAGGATCGGTAATTACCTCGACCGAGCCGTCCGCGGCGGTAACGATATCTTCCGCGCCGGCTTCAAGCGCGGCCTCCATCAACGACTCCTCATTGACACCCGCATCGAAACTGAGCAATCCGACGTGACTGAACAGGTAACCGACAGAGCCATCGGCGCCGAGGTTGCCACCAAACTTGGAGAATGCATGACGGACTTCCGCCACCGTACGGTTGCGATTGTCGGTGACGCAGTCGACCATCACCGCCGCGCCGCCCGGACCATATCCCTCGTAGCGAATTTCAATGTATTCGGCACCCTCGAGTTCGCCGGTGCCGCGCTTGATCGCGCGTTCGATATTGTCCTTGGGCATGCTCTGCGCCTTGGCCTTGTCTACCGCCAGGCGTAACCGCGGATTAAAACCCGGGTCGCCCCCGCCCATCCGCGCCGCGACGGTTATCTCGCGCGCCAGTTTGGTAAACAGCTTGCCGCGTTTTTTGTCCTGCGCACCCTTGCGGTGCTGGATATTGGCCCATTTGCTATGACCTGCCATGCGTTCAGTCCGTATTTCCTGGTCGTTTGCTATTGAAATTAAAAACTCAGCCGCACACCCAGATGCACACCGGTATCGAAAGTCACATCGGGGTCATCTTCGAATTTCATTTTCACATGCCGGAGCCCGAGGTATACCCAGGCGTCCTGCATGATGTCGTAACTGATGTACAGGCTCTCCTCGTCGTAGGTATCGGTGTCGCTAAAAGAAAGCACGCCCGGTGCGTAATACAATTCGCCGCCAATCCCGATCCGGTCGTATTGCGGGAATACCCAGCGGAAATAGCCGCCCAGCGCGATCGAGCCGCCGCTGCTGCCGCCCTTGTCCGGATCGCCGTATACCAGTTTGGCACCGAGACCGGCCTTCACCGGATTAGTGCCGGGCGAAGCAATACCCGTGCGGAAAAGACCGAGACCGAGCAGTTCGCCATCTTCGTCACTATGCAACCAGCTGGTCTCCAGCGCAGCCCGGTCGAAAATAGGGAAACCGAACGCGACTTTAAATACATCCGCGTTGAAACTGACGTCCAACGCCGGGCTTTCCGCGCCGACCGGGCGCGCGAACGACACCAGCAACAGTGTCAAAACACTGCAGATCCGAAACATTTATTGCTCCTCGAAGAACCGTGCAGCAGACCAGACCCATGGCCCCCTGAATCGGCGTATGATAACGGCTATCGGTGGCCAGCACATCCTTCAGGCTATCTCTTGGCAACAGCAGTCGATACAGAGCACAGCGCAACATCGCCCCGGCCCGGCCCGTCGCCTGAACAGGTCCGGGAATGGCTCGACGATACGATCGGCGCCGACCCGGACGAGCGCAGCGTGGCGGCTCGCGACCGCGGCGAATCCATCGCGGAACTGGTTCGCAGTTTGCATGGCGATCACGACCTGGTGGGCGCCACCCTGCTGTTTCCGCTGGTCCACGCCGGCGGGCTGGAGAGCGAGCAAATAACCGGTCAATTCGGTGCCGAAATGACCGCGCTCGTCGTCGGGCTCGTCTCGCTCGGCAATTTTCACCTTCCGGTGAACTGGAATCCTGATTCGACGCTATCGCGCGACCAGGCCGAGAGCATGCGCCAAATGCTCCTCGCTATTGCGAGCGACGTGCGCCTGGTGCTGGTGCGGCTGGCTGAGCAGCTTGACCGGATGCGGCGACTCAAAAACGCCCGCGCCGCGGACAAACGCGCCGCGGCCCGCGAGACTCAGGAGGTATTTGCGCCGCTGGCCAACCGCCTCGGTATCTGGCAACTGAAATGGGAGCTCGAAGACCTCGCATTTCGATACCTCGATCCGTCCACCTACCGGCGTATCGCTGGCGCTTTACAGCAACGGCGCAGTGACCGCGAGCGGTTCATCCTCGCCATCAAGCACACACTATCGGACAAGCTCGCCGCCGAGGGCATCGACGCCGAAATCAGCGGCCGGCCGAAGCACATCTTCAGCATCTGGCGCAAAATGCAGCGCAAACAGGTGGATTTCGACGAACTCTTCGATATCAGGGCGGTTCGCATACTGGTCGATTCGGTGGCCGACTGCTACGCCGCCCTCGGTGTCGTTCATAGCCTCTGGCATTACATCCCCGGGGAATTCGATGACTATGTAGCGACGCCCAAGGAAAACGGCTACCGCTCAATCCATACTGCGGTCATCGGGCCTGGAGGCCAGGCCCTAGAGGTGCAGATTCGCAGTCGCGAAATGCACGAACATGCCGAACTGGGAGTGGCAGCCCACTGGCGTTATAAGGAGGGCGGCCGCGGGCACCGTGCCTTCGACGAAAAGATCAACTGGCTACGGCAATTGCTGGTACCGGATTCACAGGAAGATACGGCCGAGGACTTCATCGACCGGGTGCGTGCGGAAATATTCGAGGACCGTGTCTATGTCATCAGTCCGCGTGGTGATGTGGTCGACCTGCCGCAGGGCGCCACTCCGCTCGATTTCGCTTATCACGTCCACACCGAGGTCGGGCATCATTGCCGCGGCGCCAAGGTCAATGGCCGGATGGTGCCGCTGACCTACGTACTGCAAACCGGGGAACAGGTCGAGATCATTACCGCGAAGAACGGGCATCCGAGCCGCGACTGGCTGATTCCGCAGCGCGGCTATCTCGCATCACCGCGCAGCCGGGCCAAGGTGCGGGCATGGTTCCGCCGTGAGGATCAGGACCAGAACCGCCGCCATGGCCGCATCACGCTGGACCGCGAACTCGGGAGACTGGGTCTGCGCGATCTGAAAATACCCGTCTTGTTGAAGGCACTGAAGGTCGGCAACCTCGACGAACTCCACGTCGGCCTCGGCTGCGGTGACATCAGTCTTGCCGCGGTGACCCAGGCGGCCGCCCAGCAACAACCCGACAGCGGCGAGCGCTCGCGCCGCTCCGTTGGGCGCGGAGCCAAACCGTCCCCGCGCAATCGCAGCGCGGTTTCGGTCGACGGGATCGGTGACCTGATGTCGAATTTCGCCCGTTGCTGCCATCCCGTCCCGCCGGAACCGATTGCCGGGTACATTACCCAGGGACGCGGCGTCACGATCCACCGGAAGCAATGCCGCAACCTGCTGCGCCTGCGCGAAAATCACCGCGAGCGGGTACTGCAGGTGGATTGGAACGACGCTGGTGACGATACCGGTCACCAGGTCGAAATCCGGGTTGAGGCGTATGACAGGCAGGGCCTGACCCGCGACGTGACGGCGGTTTTTGCCGATGCCCGGATATCCATTCAGGAGATGAAAGTGGAGACGTTTGCCGCGCACAACACGGCGGATATTCACCTGACTATCAACGTCCGCGGGCTCGACGAACTGAGCCGAATCCTGAATCGGCTGACCACGTTACCCAACGTCATTAGCGCCGAACGCAAACTCTAGGCGGCGACCGGAGCGCGCACAACCTCTAGCGATTGATCGCGTGGATGGCCCGCTTGTCCACCGCAAGCGCCGCCTCATGGAGCGCCTCCGACAATGTTGGATGGCCGTGGATCGTGCGCTGGAGATCCTCGGCGCTGGCGGAAAACTCCATCGCCAGTACCGCCTCGGCGAGCAACTCACCGGCCATTGGGCCGCAGATGTGCACACCCAGTATTTCGTCGTCGTCCTCGGCCGCAATGACCTTGACCAGACCGGCGGCCTGCTCCAGCGCCTTTGCCCTGCCGTTCGCGGCAAACGAGAAAGTACCCACCTTATAGGCGCGGCCACTGTCCTTGACCTGCTCTTCGGTCTTGCCGACCCAGGCAATCTCCGGCGCGGTATAGATGATCGAGGGAATCGTGTTGTAGTTCATTTCGGCGACCTTGCCGGCGATAAGGTCGGCAACCATCACCCCTTCCTCGGATGCCTTGTGTGCAAGCATCGGCCCGCGGACCAGGTCGCCCACCGCCCAGACTCCGTCAACCGCAGTGCGGCACTCCTCATCCACGACCACGAAGCCACGTTCGTCGAGTTCGAGCTGCATTTCCGCCGCTATCAGATTCTCGCTATAGGGCTTGCGTCCGACGGCGACGATAAGCTTATCCACCACCAGTTCCTGCTCGCCCTTGCCGTCTTCATAGCGCACGGTTACGCCATCGTCCCCGGCTTCGGCCGAGGTCAGACGGGCGCCAAGCCGAATGTCCAGACCCTGTTTCTTAAAGTGTCTCTGCGCTTCCTTTGCAATCTGCTTGTCGGCCATAAACAGAAAATCCGGCATCGCCTCGATAACGACGACATCTGCGCCAAGACGCTTCCAGACGCTGCCGAGCTCCAGCCCGATGACACCGGCACCGATTACTCCAAGCCGGGCAGGAACCTCGGCAAATTCGAGTGCGCCCCACGAATCAACGATACGATCGCCGTCGAATGGAGCAATGCCGAGTTCAACCGGAACGGAGCCGGCCGCCAGCACGACGTGATCGGCCTCGAGCGTTTGCGGCGCACCGTCGTGCGGCGTGAATTCCACCTTCCCCGGCGCAAGCAACTTGCCGTGACCCTGCAAGGCAGTGACCTTGTTGGCTTTGAACAACGCCTCGATGCCGCCGGTCAGCTGCTTGACGATACCCGCCTTGCGTTTTTGCATCGTCGCGATATCTACCTCGACTCCGCCCATCGTGATTCCATGCTTTGCGAACTCATCGTGTGCACGATGGACGAGCTCGGACGACTCGAGCATCGCCTTGGAGGGTATGCAGCCCGCGTTCAGGCAGGTGCCGCCATAGGACAGACTTCCGTCATAGTTTTTCCATTCGTCGATACACGCGGCCTTGAGACCGTTCTGGGCTGCGCGGATCGCCGCGACATAGCCAGCCGGCCCGGCGCCAATAACGATTACATCGAATTTTTCGCTCATGAAAGTCCTTCCTTGCGATGACCGCAATACGCTGCGACAGGCCCATATCGGCCAACGGCACGACTGCAATTGCGTATCGAATCAGATTTGGAGTAGCAGACGCGCCGGGTCCTCCAACGCCTCTTTGATCGTAACCAGGAACTGCACGGACTCGCGACCATCAATGATGCGATGATCATAGGTCAACGCCAGGTACATCATCGGCCGCACCAGTATCTCGCCATCGACCACCATCGGCCGCTCCTGGATTTTGTGCATGCCAAGAATCGCGCTCTGCGGTGGATTGATAATTGGCGTCGACAGCAGTGAGCCAAAAACACCGCCATTGGTAATCGTGAATGTGCCGCCAGTCATCTCTTCGATCGTCAGCGCACCGTCGCGGGCGCGTCCGGCAAAATCGCCGATACCCTGCTCGATATCGGCAAATCCCAGCGAGTCTGCGTCACGCAGTACCGGCACCACCAGGCCGCGCTCCGTCGAGACGGCGATGCCGATATCGAAGAAGTCGTGATACACGATCTCGTTGCCGTCAACATAGGCGTTCACGGCGGGGAATCTGCCGAGCGCCTGGACCGCAGCTTTAACGAAAAACGACATAAAACCGAGGCGCACACCATGTTTCTTTTCGAACTGGTCGCGATAGCGTTTGCGCAACGCCATTACCTCGGTGAGATCGACTTCGTTGAATGTCGTCAACATTGCCGCCGACTGCTGCACCTCCACCAGCCGCTCTGCAATCCGCGCCCGCAGGCGAGTCATCGGTACCCGCTTTTCCCCACGTCCACCCTCCGCCAGGGCAACGCTTTGCTCCGCGCCGCCGCGCTCCGCAAGGTACTTATTGACATCGGCCTTGGTCAGGCGGCCGTCACGCGCGGACCCGGGGATCGCTTCCGCATCCAGTCCGTGTTCTTCGACCAGGCGCCGAACCGACGGGCTCAGCTTGGCGCCCCCCCTGGCCGGGCTTTCGGCTGCGGCTTCGCCTTCCGCTGCACCCGGTTTCGTTTCCTCCGCGGCGGGCTCCTCCGCGCTCGGTTGCGCAGCCGGTGCGGCGGCGGCCTCGCCTTCCTCGAGGATGGCAAGGATTTCACCGCTCGTTACCGTCGTGCCATCCGCAATACGGATTTCCTTGAGCACGCCGTTGGCCGGCGCCGGCACCTCGAGAACGACTTTGTCGGTCTCGAGATCGACGAGGTTCTCGTCACGGCTGACGGTATCACCCGCGGCTTTATGCCACGCAACAAGGGTGGCGTCGGCCACCGATTCCGGCAATTGCGGTACTTTGACTTCAATTGTCATGCTTTCTTCCTAATACTGACGCTGCTGCTCGCATCGGTATCACCGCCAGCTTCAACTTCCGCGGCGATACCGAGCGCCTCCTTGACCAGCGCCTGTTGTTGTTGAACGTGCATTCGGTAAATTCCGGATGCCGGTGCCGCCGCCCCGGCCCGCCCCGCATACATGAGCTCATGCCCGGGCTGCAATGCCTCCTGCAAGCGGTGCCTGATCTGGTACCAGGCGCCTTGATTTTCCGGCTCTTCCTGGCACCAGACGATCTCTGTGGCATTGCCGTAGCGCCCGATCTCCGCGGCGTACTCGTCGCTCGGAAACGGGTACAGTTGCTCGATACGGATAATAGCCACATCGTCGATGGAATGAGTCGAACGAGACTCGAGCAGATCGTAGAAAACCTTGCCGCTGCAAAAAACGATCCGGCGTACTTTGTCCGCAGTGAGCGTCTCGCTTTCGGGAATCACTGTCAGGAACTGCCCCGCGGAGAGATCCTCGAGTTCCGACACCGACAAACGGTGACGCAACAGGCTCTTCGGCGTCATCACGATCAGCGGCTTGCGCGCGTCGCGCAGCATCTGCCGGCGCAGCATATGAAACATCTGGGCGGGGTTGGACGGTACACAAACCTGCATGTTGTGCTCGGCACACAATTGTAAAAACCGCTCGAGCCGGGCAGATGAATGCTCCGGGCCCTGGCCTTCATAGCCGTGCGGCAGCAACAGCGCGAGGCCACACAAGCGGCCCCATTTTGCCTCGCCCGAGCTGATGAACTGATCGATTACCACCTGGGCGCCATTGACGAAATCGCCAAACTGACCTTCCCATATCACCAGTGTTTCCGGATCAGTGGTGCTGTACCCGTATTCGAAGCCGAGGACGGCTTCCTCGGAAAGCAGCGAATCGGTAACGCGGAAACGATTGGGTTCGTCAGCCACATGCTGCAACGGTACGTGGTGGAGACCGCTTTGCTGGTCGTGGAGCACCGCATGGCGATGGAAAAATGTGCCGCGTCCGCTGTCCTGACCGGTCAGTCTTATCGCATAGCCGTCGCGCAGAAGACTTGCGTATGCCAGCGATTCCGCAAACCCCCAGTCGATCGGAAGATCACCACTCGCCATTTTGCGGCGATCGCCAATGATGCGCTCGACCCGCGGATGCAGCTGCAGTTCTTCCGGCAATGTAGTCAATGCGGCCGAGAGCTCAGCGACTACGGCGCTGTCGAGCGCCGTGTCGACATCCTGATCAAGGTGGCCGTCAAGATAACGACTCCAGTCGACCGTGAATTGGTTACCGATCAGACCGAGCGATACCGGTGATACGCGCTCTCCGGAATCAACGTGGCTGCGATATTCCTCAACCAGGCCGTCGCCACGCGCCGCGTCAAGCAAGCCTTCGCCCACCAGCCTCTCGGCATAGATTTGCCTGACGGTTTTGTGCTTGCGAATGACCTTGTACATTTCCGGCTGTGTAGCGGCGGGTTCATCAGCCTCGTTGTGCCCATGACGGCGGTAGCAGACCAGGTCGATCACGATGTCTTTGCGGTACTCGGTACGATAGTCCAGCGCCAGTCGCGTGGCTTTGATCACTGCCTCGGGGTCGTCCGCGTTGACGTGCAGCACCGGTGCCTCGATCATCTTCGCGACATCGCTGCTGTACGGGGTCGAGCGGGCGTCGCGCGGGTCGCTGGTCGTAAACCCTATCTGGTTATTACAGATGACATGAACGGTTCCACCGGTACTGAAACCGCGCGCAAGGGACAACTGCAGCGTCTCCATAACAACGCCCTGACCGGCGAACGCGGCATCGCCGTGCACCAGCACCGGCAGCACGCTTGCACCGAGGGCATCGCCGCGTCGCTCCTGGCGCGCCCGCACCGATCCTTCCACTACGGGGTTGACGATCTCGAGATGCGACGGGTTAAAGGCAAGGGCGACATGCACGTTGCTACCATCGGTCTTGATGTCGGTAGAGAATCCGAGGTGATATTTCACGTCTCCGGAACCGGTCAGCGACTCCGGGTCATAGTTGCCTTCGAATTCGGAAAACAACTCCGACGGCGCCTTGCCAACCACATTGACCAGCACGTTTATGCGGCCGCGGTGGGCCATTCCGATTACGACTTCCTCGAGATCGGCGCGACCGCCGCGTTGAATGAGATCCTCGAGCAACGGAATCAGCGCATCGCCACCTTCCAGCGAAAAGCGTTTCTGCCCAACGTAGCGGGTGTGGAGGTAGCGTTCGATGCCCTCGGCCGCGGTAAGGCTGCGCAACAAATCCAGCTTTTCCGTCGCGGCCAGCGCATACAAACGATCGAGGTCCTCGAATCTCTCCTGCAACCAGTGCCGTTCGCGAGCACGCGATACATGGGCGAAATCGGCGCCGATCTTTCCGGTGTAGGTCCGTTGCAGTAATTGCAGCAACTCGCTCAGACGCAACCGCGACGACCCCGCAAAGCCGGCGGTGGCGAAGCTGGAATCCATGTCTGCTTCGGAGAGGCCGAAATAATCCAGTTTGAGAACGGACGGAACCGGGCGCTCCCACAATCCGAGCGGATCAAGATCGGCGATCTGGTGACCGCGTTGGCGGTATACCTGGATAAGTCTCGCTACGGCGGCCTGTTTCTCGTCGGCGGCACCCGACGCAGCGGCCCGACCCGGGCGCATATCGCGGACTCGTGCCGCAATCGCCTCTTCAATCGGACCGCGCGCAACTTCTCCCGATCGGTCCGGGGTGAGGCCGGCAAAGTACTCACGCCAGTCGGCAGAGACGAGGTCCGGGTCACGCAGGAACAATTCGTACTGTTCCTCAACATACGCAGCGTTGCCGCCCGAGAGATAGCTCGACGCAAATCGGTCCTTCAGCGAATGGCTCATGCGGCGACAATTTTCCGAGTGTGGAGAAACCGTTAGGACAAGGCGCCGTATTCTAGCCCAAGCTGTGCGCTCAGATCACGCGCAAGCCCCCGAAAAAAACGGAAAAATGCCGGTTTTTCCCCGATTGACGCCCCGCCCCGCCGATTAGTGCTTCGATGCCCGCCTCCGGAACTGGATATTTATCCAGCCCCGGACTGGATAAATCATCACATCATCTGTTTCAGAGATGACAGCAGGGTCAGCTCGTAACCAATCAGGGCGATGTAACAAACGAGCACGAAATGGAGAACGTAACGCACTTGCAGGCGACCAAACAGAAGCGCCTGGTTGCGAATGACGAGATAGGTTACACCGAGGCCGGTCAGCGCCATTTTGGTCGCCGCAAAAGTCTGCAGGTCGCCATGAATCAGACCGACCATGAAAATATTGGCTTCATGCGCGCCAATCTGCAGCAGCTGTAGCGTCAGAATCGCGTCGGTGGCGCTCAGCAACAGAATGGCCACGACCACGTACATCAGCGACGGCGCATGCCAGTCGGCGATAAAAGTCGCGCTATCCTCGGAACGCCTCGCGCTGCGCCGGCGCCGCTGAACGCTGCCGTAAATCATGCTCCAGATCACGCGCTTGCGCCGGTCCTCCCCGGTTCGCTGGCAGGCTATTGCCACGGCAGAAGCCGGACTTGCACTCGCGTCTCGGGCCGATCGTTGCATTGATACTCTCCTGCTGCTCGAACTCATGCGCCGCTACGGCGATGATTTTCAAGGGTTGCTGCAAGATTCGGGCCGGTCAAAAATATCTATATTTTTCAGTTTCTTATGGATTGTGGCTACAAGCTGCGGCAACTTCCTGTAAAGGAACCCGACGCCGATGCGGAGGTTTGCCGGCAAACATTTCGCGACTTAAACGGCCGTTGCGCTCACCCTCGCCGCCCGGCTTCTGCCAAAATCCCACCATGACGGAAATCTTTGTTCTCGGCCCGCAAAACGAACGACCGAACCTGACGGATGCAATACGTCAGATCGACGCCGCCGGCGCATTGTGCACGATTACCGCCGGGTGGCAGCAACGCGAGGGCGAAGTGCAGGAATTGCAGGAACACCTCGGCCGCGAAGTCGAGGACCTGCAGCTTTATCGGCGGTGCGATCATGCCCTTGCGCTGGATCGGGAGCTGGCCGATGCGCACAGGGAGCGCCAGGCGAAGCTGCAGCAGCGTCAGCGCTGGTATCGACGTCGCCTCCATCATGCAATGGAAGCCTATCTGGAACTGGCCGCCGAGACGGAAGCCAGTGCCGCACTGATCGCAGAGAAGCGAGCCGCGCTCAATGCCATTCGTACCCTGGACCGCCACCATTTGCGTCAGTTCGGCGCCATTCACGCCGCGTTCAATGCTCGCTGGCGACCTGTTCAGCGTCCGGCCATGGCAGAGCAGCGCGATGCCATCCGCCGCCGCCTGGGCGCGGCGGCGGCGGTGCTGATAGCCGGTGGGCATGTTGCGGCGCTGCTCAGCCGGCTGCGCCTGTTCGGGCTCGAAGCGGATTTGCGCTCGCAAACGTTGATTGCGTGGTCGGCCGGAGCCATGGCGCTCGCCGAGCGCGTCGTGCTGTTTCACGACAGCCCGCCACAGGGACCCGGACACGCCGAGATTCTGGATTCCGGACTCGGGCTGTTGCCACGGTTGCTGCCGCTGCCGCACGCCCGCGAACGATTGCGGTTGCACGACCCGCGCAGGATCGCGCTGATGGCCGGACGTTTTCATCCATTGCAACCGGTAACCCTCGATGCCGGGTCGCTGATCCGGATTTCCGCGGCCGGACCGGTCATGGCACAGGGCACGGCACGAATGACTGCCCGTGGCATCCTCGCCGAAGCGCGCGTGATATGAGCGAACTGCATCCGTTCCTGTTACGAGCAGGCGCCATGTCCGCCACCGAGATTGACGCCGTGATTGCCACTACCGCATTTCCACTGGTGGACGATGAAGGCGTGACCTTTGTCTACCGCGGCGCGGCGGACACCGTAAGGCTGCGCCACTGGATCTATGGCTTACCAACAGCCGAGTCACTGCAGGCGCTTGGAACGCACGATTTGTGGTTTTTCCGACTCGAGCTGCCGCACGGCTCGAGAATCGAGTACAAGTTTGAAGTTGTCTGCGGCGCCACCAGCCACTGGATTGTCGACCCGCTCAACGACAGCACGGCCGAGGATCCGTTTGGTGCAAACTCGGTTTGCTGCGCGTACGGCTATGCGCGCCCGCAATGGACACTGGAAAATCCCACTGCGCGCCGCGGATCAATCGAACAGATATCGCTCCACAGTGAGGCGCTCGGTGGACGCAAAGATGTCCAGGTCTACATACCCGCGCGTTTCCGCCGCCGCCGTCGATACGCGCTGCTGATTGCGCACGACGGCAGCGACTATCTGCGCTTCTCCGGGTTGCAGCAGGTTCTTGACAACCTGATTCACCGGCTGGAAATTCCACCGCTGATTGTCGCGCTGTCCGACCCCGGCGAACGCCTCGTCGAATATGCCGCGAACGAGCAACATGCGCAGTACATCGTCAGCGAACTCTACCCTGCTCTCAGCGGTGCTTTTCCGCTGCGGGAAGAACCCGCCAGCCGCGCTTTGCTGGGCGCCAGTTTCGGTGCCGTCGCGGCGCTGCATACGGCCTGGCGGTATCCCGGCTTTTTCGATCGGCTGCTGTTGCAATCCGGGTCCTTTGCTTTTACCGATATCGGGCAGCACGATCACGGCCCAATGTTCGATCCGGTGGTAGACTTCGTCAACCGGCTGCGGCAGCGGCCTGGTTGTCCCGCCAGCAAGATCTTCATGAGCTGCGGAATTTACGAATCTCTGATCTACGAAAATCGTTCGCTGGTGCCATTGTTGCAATCGGCCGGCCCGGAAGTGCGGTTTGAAGAGGCGCGTGACGGCCATAATTGGGAGAACTGGAGAGACCGGCTGCGGGCGGGACTGAGCTGGCTGTTTCCCGGACCGTTGTGGATGGTTTACGAGTAGGACACTGACCCCCGAGGGCAACAAAGCCATGAGCGAGGAAACACGCCGGATCGGATTGTCACTGGGAGCCGACGCCTGCTGGCCGATTTGTTTCGAGTCGATTCTGCAGCGCCTGCGACCGGACATCCGCGTCGATGGCAACCGCATGAGTATTTCCTGCGAGCGCGTGACGATTGAACCGTTCAATCTGCGCCAGCCCTGCCGCTACGATGTCGTCATCGACCGTCTCAGCCACTGGTACTACCCGACCCGGGAGTGGCTGAAAAAATCGATACTGCTGGATGGGCTTTACGTGTTCAATAACCCGTGGTCGCTGCAGTCGATGGAGAAGCAGACTTCTTACAGTGCCATGATGCGGCTCGGGCTGCCGATCCCCGACACCTGGCTGCTGCCGCCGAAAGAATACGAACCGGCTGATGACCTCGAACCGACTCTGCAGCGATACGCGAAACTCTTCGATCTGGCGGCGGTCGGCGACAAGATCGGCTACCCGTTGTTCATGAAGCCTTACAACGGCGGCGCCTGGGCCGGGGTAAGTAAGATCGACAACGAACAGGAACTGCGCGAAGCCTACGAGTCGAGCGGAAAACAGGTGATGATCCTGCAAAAAGGTGTATGGCCGTTCGAGCATTTCGTTCGCGCCGTCGGCGTCGGCCCACAGGTACGGCTCGTAAAATATCAGCCGGAGGCACCTCTGCACGATCGTTATGGCATGGCCCGCGGTTTTCTGGATGACGCAGACGTTGCCGAGATTGTCGACACGACACTGACAATCAACAGTTTTTTCGGCTGGGATTTTAATTCCTGCGAGTCGTTGAAACGCAACGGCACCTGGTATCCGATCGATTTCGCCAACGCCTGCCCGGACAGCCAGGTGAGTTCGTTGCACTACCACTTTCCGTGGCTGATCAAGGCGAAGCTGCGCTGGGCACTTTTCTGTGCCGCAACCGACCGGCCGATGCGGCGCAACCTGCACTGGCAGCCTTTCTATGACATTGCCGACACCGATCTCCCCGCGCGCGAGAAACTCACCCGGTTCGCCGCGCTCGCCCGGGGCGATTTCGACAGCGAACGTTTCGCCGAATTCTGCGCGACTTTCCTGGCTGATCTGGACGCGGTCACCTGGGAATTTTTCGGCAGCGACATGGCCCGCGATGCGATCCGGCAAAAAGTCGTATCGCTTTATCCCGAGCATGAAGTCGACACTTTCGTCGACCTGTTCTGGAACCGCATCCAGGACTGGCGCGAAGCGGAAGGCCGGAGTGACAATATTGACAGTTTCCTGGTGAGCTAGGCGATGAAGGATTCGATCGTGTGGCATTCCGGGCGTCTCGAGCGCGATCTGCGCGTCAGCCGCTGGGGCCACTGGGGCACGCCGGTACTGTTGTTCCCGACCGCAGGCGGCGATGCCGACGAAGTTGAACGCATGGGTATGGTGGCTGCAGTATGGCCGCTGATCGAAGCCGGACGGCTAAAGCTCTACTCCGTCGATAGCGTGGCCGGTCGCGCCTGGGTCGAAAGCGGGCACAGCACCGAGTATCTCTGCCTGCTGCAGAACCGCTTCGACGAGTGTATTTATCGCGAGGTCGTGCCGCATATTCGCAGGGATTGCCGAAGCGATACAGTCGAGATAGTCAGCGCCGGGGCTTCCCTCGGCGCGTTCAATGCGATCGCGAGTATGTGCCGTCATCCGGACGTTTTTGCCGCCGCCATCGGTATGAGCGGAACCTACGACTACAGCCGCTTTTGCCATGATGGTTTTACGATGGATCTTTTCTACAGTTCGCCGCTGCATTACCTTCCGGGTCTCGGCGATGGCGAACAGTTGCAGCGACTGCGCCAGCGTTATGCGCTGTTGACCTATGTCGGGGGGCGCTGGGAGGATCCGCATGAGACCTGGCGTATGGCGGGCGCGCTCGGCAGCAAACATGTTCCCAACCGGGTTGTCGCGTGGGGCAGCGAGTACGACCATGACTGGCCGGCGTGGCGCGCCATGTTGCCGCTCTACCTCGATGAACTTCTGTAGCGGGACCGTCGCCAGGTCTGCGGTTTAGACGTATCGCCATTACCCCCGTAACTCCATTATTCTTTGCTCGTAATCAACGCTTAACCGGTACCGCCACAATGACTCAGCACCCGCCAGTCAGACCCAACAGCACGCTGCGAAATGTCAGCTATGAGATACGAGGCACGCTGGCAAACCGCGCCCATGAACTGGAAAAGCTCGGCTATGAAATCGTATCCCTGAACATTGGCAATCCCGGCCTGTTCGGTTTCCGCACGCCGGAGACGATGCGTCTGGCGATGATTGAGAATCTTGGCGACAGCGAGCCCTATTGCCATCAGAAAGGCATTTTTCCGGCGCGTGAAGCGATCGTCATGCAGCAACAGAACCGTGGCGTTATGAATGTCACCGCCGAGGAAGTTTTCATAGGCAATGGCGTCAGCGAACTCATCGACCTCAGCCTGCGTGCGCTGTTGAATACCGACGAGGAAGTGCTGGTGCCCAGCCCCGACTACCCGTTGTGGTCGGCGTCGGTGGCGCTCAATCGTGGCAAGGCGCGTTACTACCATTGCAAGCCGGAACACGGGTTTCAGCCGGACCCGGAGGAAATTGCCAGCCTGATCGGTCCGCGCACCCGGGCCATCGTCCTGATCAACCCGAATAATCCGACCGGCGCCGTCTACTCCGAGGAACTCTTGCGTGCTATTGGCGCCATCGCCGAGGCCCACCAGCTGGTTGTGTTCAGCGACGAGATTTACGACTCGATGGTCTATGACGACGCCAGGCACATCCCGATGGCAACCATCATCAAGGACACATTGTGCGCGACATTTGGCGGCCTGTCGAAGGTGTATCGGGCCTGTGGCTACCGCGTCGGCTGGGTTTCGTTCAGCGGCGACAAGGAGCGCGCGGCCGACTACATCCACGCCGTCGAGCTGCTCGCCTCGCTGCGATTGTGCAGCAATGTTCCCGGCCAGTGGGCGGTGCAGACCGCGCTCGGCGGCTACCAGAGCATCAAGGAACTGATCCGCGGAGATGGCCGCCTTTACGAATCCCGCCAGGCGGTCATCGACGCCTGCGCCGCGAGCCGCTATCTCGACCTGATTTCCCCCGATGGCGCGATGTATGCTTTTCCGGGCGTGGATACCGAACGGCTGTCCGGTTTCGATGACCGTGAATTCGCCCTCGAGCTGCTAGAGAAGAAACATGTGCTGGTTGCACCGGGGTCCAGCTTCAATTTCCCGCGTTCGAACCATTTCCGGGTAACCACGCTGCCGAACCGTGCTGTGATAGAGGACGTGTTCGGGCGAATCGAAGATGTGCTTGAGGGGATGGTCTGACTTCGCGGTCAGGCGCTCTCGCTATTTCAGGCCCTTGCTGGCCGCATCCTCAACCAGGCGCCTGCGCGCCTCGACCTGATAGCGCTCTGACTCGCGCTTCAGCACTGCTGTCCACGCCTTGTTCTCGGCAGCGTCACGATCGAACTTGAGATTCACCCGGACCTCCAGCGGCATCTGAAAACGCATCACCTGGATCACGTAGGGTTGCTTTCTCAACGTGACAATCTGGCCGTTCGGATCGTTGCTGGCCGGCCAGTCGCTGTACAACCTGCGCAGCAGCCGCAGGTACCTGTCGGCGGTCTCGATCGCTTCCTGTTGCGAGGCTGGCTTGATGATGCCCGAAATCGCCCCGATCTGGCATGAACCGACCGTGCATAAAATCTGCACCTCGGAAAAGTCGTCGGGCATGATGGCCTGGTCCGCAACAACCCGCATCGCGTCATGACCGCCAAGCCCGATCATGAAAGCGGCTGTGTCGGGTCCGACAATGTAGCGGTCACCGAGGCGGTAACCGAACAACTCACCGTCATTGGCGTCTGCGCGCGCCAGCGGGCTGTTTAGAACCGCCAGAGCCAGGGTCACCAGCAATACCCGTCTGCTGATTTTTCCGCTCATTGCACTCCTCTCAACCCCTACCGATACGGCTGCCCGGCGCCGGCACGGGCATTACACCTGTTTTTCGCCTCGCGCGCACGCGCCCGCCACCGTGTTGTGTGGCGCCCCGGACAGGAGTCGAACCTGTGACCTTCCGCTTAGGAGGCGGACGCTCTATCCTGCTGAGCTACCGGGGCTTGGGATGCAAGTGTCGTTCGAACTCACCACAGATTCAAACCGGGCAGCGCTGCCGCGCTGCTGGACGCTCCCTCCGGCTTGCGCCTCCGGCCCTGCCACCCGCTTGCCGCGGGCGGCGTTCCTGGCTCGCCGAGCCGTGCTCGGCGCCGGCGCCTTGCGCCGACCGCCACTCACCCTGCTGAGCTACCGGGGCTTGGGATGCAAGTGTCGTTCGAACTCACCACAGATTCAAACCGGGCAGCGCTGCCGCGCTGCTGGACGCTCCCTCCGGCTTGCGCCTCCGGCCCTGCCACCCGCTTGCCGCGGGCGGCGTTCCTGGCTCGCCGAGCCGTGCTCGGCGCCGGCGCCTTGCGCCGACCGCCACTCACCCTGCTGAGCTACCGGGGCTTGGGATGCAAGTGTCGTTCGAACTCACCACAGATTCAAACCGGGCAGCGCTGCCGCGCTGCTGGACGCTCCCTCCGGCTTGCGCCTCCGGCCCTGCCACCCGCTTGCCGCGGGCGGCGTTCCTGGCTCGCCGAGCCGTGCTCGGCGCCGGCGCCTTGCGCCGACCGCCACTCACCCTGCTGAGCTACCGGGGCTTGGGATGCAAGTGTCGTTCGAACTCACCACAGATTCAAACCGGGCAGTGCTGACGTGCATTACCTGTAAGAACCGGCCTCGAGGGGGAGAAAATGGTGGAGCCGAGGGGAATCGAACCCCTGACCTCGACAGTGCGATTGTCGCGCTCTCCCAACTGAGCTACGGCCCCACGAGGTCGCGTATTCTATACTCGGTACCGGCGCGAGTCACCCATCCCGGGCCGAACCCGGCTCGCTGCGTGAACAGCCAATACATTATCGAGGCAACACCGATGACATTCAGGATACGACCCGCCGCTATGGCGGATCTCGATACGATCATCGACTTCAACCAGAAGATGGCAATGGAGACTGAGGGAAAGTCCCTGAGCCCCGCGACCATCCGCCATGGCGTGCTGGCAGTACTAAGCGATCCCGCCAAAGGCGCCTATCATCTGGCCACGAGCGAGCAACGAACGGTCGGTCAGATGATGATTACCCTCGAGTGGAGCGACTGGCGCAATGGCAACTTTTGGTGGATTCAAAGCGTTTATGTGCGTCCCGAGAACCGCGGCAACAAGGTATTTTCAAGGCTCTACCGCCATGTTGAACGGCTCGCCCGAAAGGAGACCGGCTGTTGCGGCCTCCGCCTTTACGTCGAACGCGACAATATTCATGCGCGCGGTGTCTATACAAAACTCGGTATGATGCTGACGCGATATGCCCTGATGGAAACGGAATTCTGAGTAAGGAGGTACGGGATGTTGAAGGTGGGACAGCGGGCGCCGGAGTTCACGCTGCCGGACCACACCGGCGTGGACCGCGACCTGACCGATTTTCTGCACCGCGGTCCGTTGATACTGTATTTCTATCCCGCCGATTTCACGCCCGGATGCACGAAAGAAGCCTGCGAACTGCGCGATCTGCAGCGCGACATATCCAGCGTGGGCTTGCAGGTGGTTGGCATAAGCCCGCAGAGCCCGCAAAGTCATTCGCGCTTTCGCGACAAATACAGCCTGCCCTTCGTGTTGCTTTCGGACGGCGAAAAAACGGTCATTAATATGTACGATGTCAACGGCCCGCTCGGCTTCGGCGTTCGCCGGGCTACCTATTTATTATCGCAGGACCGCATGATCCAGGACGCCGTCCTGGCTGACCTCGCTATCGGCCGCCACAAGGCGTTCGTCAAAAAAGCGATCGAATTACGTCAGGCCGGAAGCACCAGGAGCACCTAGAGAGTGCTGTTCAGCGCTGCGATCGGAGTTGGATCCGCAGACGCGCAATCTCATCCAGGAGATCAAGGCACAGCGCGGCGCCGGCCACGTTCAGCCCGAGGTCGGACTGCAGCCGGGCCGCACGATGAACACGGTAAACATGGAGCGTAGAAAAACGCCAGGATTCCGGTGCCTCGCCCGCCGGTTCAACAATCCCATACTGCACGAATTCCAGCAAGCGGGCATCGTCAACGTCGCAAAGGTCGATCAACTCGCGCAGACTGTACCGCTCGGTCGCATCGACAAACTCGCCGGTCACTGTTGTTGTTGGCTTGTCGTTCATGGGCTGCTACCCGTTGAGTTCCGCGCGCGGGTCGAAATCCATTGTCTCGGCCATGCGCCGCAACAGTTCTTCGTCTTCATCGCCACGCACGGGTGGCATTACGACCTGGATCTCGACGATCTGGTCACCCGCGCCGGGCCCCGGAATACCCTTGCCCTTCAGCCGCAACTTCTGACCGCTGCGCGCACCGGCCGGGATCTTGAGCTTGACGCTGCCGCCGAGTGTCGGGACGGTGATTTCCGCGCCAAGACCGGCCTCCCACGGCGCCACCGGTACGGCGAGATGGATGTTTTTTCCGTCCAGGCGAAAATGGCGATGCGGTTTAATTTCGATTTCGAGATACAGGTCACCGGCCGGACCACCGCCGAGCCCCGGCTCGCCCTGACCGCGTAGCCGGATATTCTGACCCTCCGTAACCCCCGCCGGGACCTTTACGTTCAGGCTGCGCTGGCCGCCGCCCGCTGCCTGCAGGTGAATATTTCGAGTACTGCCGGCAAACGCCTCCCCGAGATCCACGCCAAGACGGTAATGAAGATCACGGCCGCGGGTGCGAATGTCACGATAACCGCGTGCCGAGCCAGGCCCTCCTCTGCCGAACATCGCTTCGAAGAAATCGCTGAAATCGCCGCCGCCCGCCCCGCCGAAACCGGTATCGCGGAAGGTGCCGCCACCCCATCCCGGGGGCGGCTGAAAATCGCCGCCGTCGTTGTACCCATACTTGCGCAGGTTGTCGTATTCCTGGCGCTTCTCCGGGTCCTTCAGCACTTCATAGGCCTCGCCAAGCTCCTTGAATTTCTCCTCGGCGTCTTGCTCCTTGCTGACATCCGGATGAAATTTGCGCGCAAGCACCCGATAGGCTTTCTTGACCTCATCGGCCGATGCCGTCTCATCGACGCCCATCACCTTGTAATAGTCCCTGAATTTCATTGGCCTGGCCTATCGTTTATCAGTCATCTACATGGGTCCATTTGCGTCGGCTTCAAGCTCTTTCGCCACCCTGTACAGTGACGAGGATACGACGTCTGTGCGGGGCGCTGCGGTGTTCCCACAAATAGACGCCCTGCCAGGTTCCCAGAGCAAGCCTGCCGGCCGCAATCGGTACGCTAAAAGCGCTGTGAGTGAGAATGGTACGGATATGGGCTGGCATATCGTCTGGCCCCTCAGCCGAATGCTCGAAATCCGGATCGCCATCGGGCACGCAGCGCGACATGAATGTCTCGAGATCGCGCCGCACCGCCGGATCGGCATTCTCGCACAGAATCAACGAGGCGCTGGTATGCTGCAAAAACAGATGGGCGAGCCCTGCGGCGACACCCGATTCGGCAACGACACTGTTGACCCTGTCGGTAATGTCGAGCGTTCCACGGCCGCGGGTGGCCACTTCGATATGCCGTTGTATCATGCGGCTAGTACTTCCCTGCGAGTAAAGGCCCAAGCTTATCGGATTGCGATGACACCGGAACGATTCGCCAAACTCAAGCGTGTTCTGCAGCAGCGTCAACCCGATCTGACCATCCTCGCCGAAGACGTCCACAAGAGCCATAACATCGCCGCCATACGCCGCAGTTGCGATGCGGTCGGCGTACAGACAATGCACGCCGTATCGCCCGGTGGCGAGGTCCTGCGCCATCACATGAGCGCCGCCGGGACCCAAACCTGGGTACCGGTCCGCATGCATGACTCGGTCGTCGGAGCCTGTCGCAAGCTGAAGCAATCGGGCATGGCCATCGTAGCCGCGCATTTCAGCGCCCGGGCCGTGGATTTCCGCACCTGGGACTACACCCCGCCCTGCGCGATCCTGCTTGGCTCGGAACTTCGCGGCGTAAGCGACGAGGCAGCGCAACTCGCCGACGCGCATCTGACCATCCCGATGGAAGGGATGGTGGCGTCGCTGAACGTGTCTGTCGCTGCGGCGCTGATCCTGTACGAAGCGCAGCGTCAGCGCCGCAGCGCCGGCCTCTATGACCGTTGCCGGCTGGAACAGAACGAATACGAGCGCCTGCTGTTCGAGTGGGCCCACCCGGATATAGCCAGACGCTGCCGCAGCCGCGGCCGGCCCTACCCCGGGCTCGACGACGACGGCAACATGCTGACCAATCCGCTGCGCGACTAAATCCGGTTCTGCCACAACGACGAAAACCTGTTCACATTGGGCTATCGGAGCGATACACTATCGGCTCGATATATATCACTTTGATAGGTCGCGTATGAGCATCGATGTAAAAACAGTCTGTCTCGGCATCCTGAGCCTGGGAGACGCCAGCGGCTATGACCTGAAGAAACGTTTCGAGAGCACCTTCGGACATTTCTTCCAGGCTGGCTATGGCTCCATCTATCCGGCACTCGCCCAATTGGCCGACACCGACCTGGTGTCCTGTTGCGAGGTGCTCGAGGAAGGCAAACCGGCGAAAAAGCTCTACCGGATCACCGCCAGCGGACGCCGCGCACTGGTCAACACTCTTGAATCGACCACGCCAACCCACAAAATCCGCTCGGAATTCCTCGCCATGCTCTATTTCGCCGAGCTGCTAAAGCCCGAGCAGCTGGACCGCATCATCAACCACAGAGTCGGTGAAATGCGTGACGTTCTTGGCCTTCTCGATGAACTGAAACACGACAGTGGCGCCGACCAGGGTCCGGGTCCACGTTTCGTGCGCGGGTTCGGCGAAACGATACTGCGCGCCGCGCTCGAATACATCGAAGCCAATCGCGCTGAACTCTGCGCCGGACACGCAGAACCCGGTCCAGCGGTCGAGGCGATTCGCACGGCCGCCACTTAACGCCGATACGGATATCAGCAACAGGAATGCCAGCATGAGCAACCCCAACATCTTTGCCCGCAAGCCATGGATTCTGGCCGTGATCATTGCGCTTGCGGTGACCTTCTGGATGCTTTCCGGTGAAATCGGTAAACACAGCGAGGATCCTGTCAGTACCAGCGCAGCCGATCCTGCCGACTCGAGCCTGACCGAGGTGCGGGTGCGCCAGGTGGCCGCAGAGCCTGTCGTGCGTTACGTGACGATCAACGGCCGCACCGAACCCTCGCGCACCGTCGCCCTCGACGCCCAGACTGATGGCCGCGTCGTTGCAATTCTGATTCCGCGCGGCGAATCCGCGCGCAGCGGCAAAGCTATCCTCAGACTGGACGAAAGAGATCGCGAGGCGCGCCTTAGCGAAGCGCGTGCCGTACTCAAACAACGCGAACTCGAGTATGCCGCGCGGCAAAAGCTCAAGCAGGAGGGCTATGTCTCCGAGACCCAGCTTGCCGAAGGCGAGGCGCTGCTGGAACGCGCACGGGCCGAGGTCAAGCGGGCCGAACTCGATCTCGAGCGAATGACCATTCGGGCACCGTTTGACGGCAACGTTCAGGATCTGGCGGTCGAAATTGGCGACTATCTCCAGGTCGGCGATCCAGTCGCGGAATTCGTCGACAACGAAACACTGCTTGTCAGTGGTTCGGTTTCCGAGATGGAGCGAGACCGCCTGGTTGGCAATGAGACCGGCGAAGTCAGACTCGTCACCGGCGCCACCGCCAGCGGCAAAATCCGCTATCTCGCCCCGGTCGCCGACGCCGCGACCCGTACGTTCAAGGTCGAAGTCGCCATTGACAACCGCGAGCGGCGTCTGCCTTCCGGGGTCACCGCCGAACTGCGCCTGCCGGTCGGCACGGTCAATGCGCATCTCGTCTCGCCGGCGCTGCTGTCACTGGACGATGACGGCAAAGTCGGCGTCAAAATTCTCGATGCAGAGGGCCGCGTCGTTTTCGTCAACGCCGATATAGCGGCATCGACCGCGGATGGAATCTGGCTGGCCGGCCTGCCCCCGGTCACGACCTTCGTCACCGTCGGGCACGGCTTCGTCGCGGATGGTGAACGCGTTGTTGCAACGCCGGAGGAGCCCGGCTCGACTGCCGTCGCATCGGAGAAACCGGAATGAGACTCATCGATGCGGCGCTCGGCAAGACACGGACGATCCTGCTAAGTCTCGCGTTAGTTCTTGTGGCCGGCGCGTCTATCTACGGTTCCATCCCGAAGGAGGCGCAGCCGGATATAGAAATACCGGTAATCTATGTCCGCATGCATCATGAGGGGATCTCCCCCGAGGACGCCGAACGACTGCTGGTTCGACCCATGGAACAGGAGTTGCGCAGCCTCGAGGGGATCAAGGAATTGTCGGGCGAGGCCTACGAAGGCGGCGCATCGGTCACCGTCGAGTTCTATGCGGGGATCGATACGGAACAGGCGATGCAGGATGTGCGCGAGAAAGTCGATCTGGCCAAGGCGGAATTACCCGATGACACTGAAGAGCCGCGGGTAAACGAGGTCAAGTTTTCTAAAATGGACCCGATGCTCGTTATTAACATTGCGGGCGAGATTCAGGAGCGGACGCTGATACGCCTGGCGCGCGACCTGAAAGATGATATCGAGAGCATTGCCGGGGTTCTCGAGGTCGATATGCGCGGCGATCGCGAGGAGGTTCTCGAGGTCATAGTGGATCCTCTGGCGATGGAAAGCTATGGGCTAAAACAGGAGGATCTCTATAACCTGGTCGCGCGCAACAACCGGCTGGTCGCGGCAGGCTCGCTGGATGCCGGGAAAGGCCGGTTCGCGGTCAAGGTACCGGGCGTTTTCGAAGACCCGGAGGATGTGCTAAATCTCCCGGTCAAGGTGGATGGCACCCGGGTGGTGCGGTTTCGCGATATCGCCAGTGCCCGCCGCACTTTCAAGGACCCAGAGAGCTACGCCCGGATCAACGGCCATACCGCGATTGGACTGGAAGTGGCCAAACGCGCCGGAGCAAACATCATTGCCACGGTCGATCAGATCAAGACAATCATCGCGGAGCGGGAGAAGACCTGGCCCCGCGGGGTCGGAGTCACAATTTCCCGCGACAAATCGGACGAGGTGCGGGCACGCCTGACGGACCTGCAAAACAACGTGCTCTCCGCAGTCCTGCTGGTCTTTCTGGTCATCATCGGCTTCCTCGGCTTCCGCAGCGCCATGCTCGTAGGCATCGCTATTCCCGGCTCGTTCCTGATGGCGATTCTGGCGCTCGGACTGGCCGGGGTCACAATCAACATGGTGGTTCTGTTCGCCCTGATCATGGCGGTGGGCATGCTGGTCGACGGCGCAATCGTCGTCACCGAGCTGGCCGATCGCAAAATGGCTGAAGGCCATCACAGGAAACGGGCCTACGCGCTGGCGTCGAATCGCATGGCGTGGCCGATTATCGCCTCGACCGTGACAACGCTCGCCGCGTTTTTCCCGCTGCTGTTCTGGCCCGGCATTGCAGGACAGTTCATGCGCTATATGCCGATTACGATTATCGCGACATTGAGCGCATCGCTGCTGATGGCACTCATTTTCGTTCCGACACTCGGAGCGTTCTTTGGCAAACAGGGAGCCATCAACCCCGAGGCAGCGCGACAGCTGTCGCTCGCCGAGGGCGGCAAACTTGAAGACATATCGGGTTGGACCGGGCGTTATCTGCGGTTGCTGGCGAGAACGCTGCGTCATCCGCTGTTGGCGGTCGCGCTGGTTACTTTCGCGCTGATGTGTATTTTTGCGGCGTACGGCAAGTTTGGCCGCGGCGTCGAATTTTTCCCCGAGACGGAACCGGAATTCATCACTTTTACGATCAAGGCGCGCGGCGACCTGTCGATTGATGAGCAGGACGACCTCGTGCAGGAAGTGGAAGGCCGAATTATCGGCCTGGACGGGGTCAAGAGCGTCTATGCTCGCAGCGGCAAAGGCTCGCGCGAAGCCGAGGATGTGATCGGCTCAATCAAGCTCGAACTCGATGACTGGCGGTCACGGCCGCGCGCTGATGAGATCATTGCCGAGGTGCGGGCGGGTACCCTGGACCTGGTCGGAATCGTCATCGAATCTTTCAAGCCCCGGGTAGGCCCGCCACGTGACAAGGCCATTTCTCTCGAACTCGCTTCGATCGACCCGGCCGCGCTGGAACTGGCTACGGTGAAAGTACGCAAGGCGTTCGAGTCTATCGATGGTTTGCGCGACATTACCGATACCCGGCCGCTGCCCGGCATCGAATGGCGCATCGATGTCGACCGAGAACAGGCAGCCAGGTTTGGCGCCGACCTCACGATCGTCGGCAACACGGTCCAGCTGGTCACCAACGGGGTGAAAATAGGCGAGTACCGCCCGGATGATACCGACGACGAGATCGATATCCGGGTTCGCTACCCGATGCCGGACCGCAGTCTCGACCAGATCGGCGCACTGCGGGTCTCAACCAGCCAGGGCAGCATCCCGATCAGCAATTTCGTCCTTCGCGAACCGGCGCCGAAGGTCTCCACGCTGCAGCGAACGGACCTGCGCCGCACGATGAAGGTCGAAGCCGATATCGAACCCGGCGTGCTGGCTGCGAATAAAATTGCCGAGATCGGCGAATTACTGCCGCAGCTCGCGATCGATCCGATTGTGAAAGCCCAGTTCAAGGGCGAAGATCGTGATCTGCGCGAGGCGATGGACTTTCTGAAGAAGGCATTTATCGCGGCACTCGCAATCATTGCCATTATCCTGGTGACCCAGTTCAACAGCATTTATCAGGCGATGCTGATTCTCACCGCTGTTCTTTTTTCAACCGGCGGCGTACTGCTCGGCCTGCTGTTTGCCGATATGGCATTCGGCGTCGTAATGAGTGGTGTCGGTGTGATCGCGCTGGCGGGGGTAGTGGTCAACAACAATATCGTGTTGATCGACACCTACAATCATTTGCTCGCGGAAGGACTGCGCGGGACCGACGCCATATTGCGGACATGTGCTCAGCGGTTGCGCCCGGTCATGCTTACCACGGTCACCACGATTCTCGGTTTGATGCCAATGGTGCTGGAGATGAATATCGACTTCATACACCGAGACGTGAGCATCGGTGGCCCGTCGGCGCAGTTGTGGCGGCAACTGGCTTCGGCCGTTGCCGGCGGTCTCGCATTCGCAACGGTCCTGACGCTCATTCTGACGCCGAGCCTGTTAAAGATTCAGCAGAACGTTGCCGAGCGCTGGCGCCGTCGCACCGGCAAAGAGGAAGAAGCCGACCCGGCGGGCCTCGCCACCAGTTAAGGCAGTTCGTCGCCGAACGATATTCGCAGCGTGGTCGCCGCGCCAAACCTCGGCACCGTTAGCACAAATAGGTTGTCGTATTCGCCATCTGTGATCTCGATACCTGACGGACCGCCGAAAGCCGCAACGAGATCCGGCACCGTATTGCTGTGACCGACAATGAGTACAGTCGCCCCGCGATGCCGCCGCCGAATCGCGCGCGCGAACACCTGCGCATCGCCGGGTTTGTACAAACGCAAATCGACCCGCCACGTTTCTGCTGCAGGCTCTGCCGTCTCCCTGGTGCGCCGATAGTCGGTCGAGTAAACCGCCAGCGGTTGTTCATCGGCAGCGACCGGCGCCAGCATACGCGCCAGTCTCGCGGCGCGCGCCTTGCCGGCAGGGGTCAGGCCCGGATCATCCGCCACCGCTATTTTCTCGGCATGACGCACGATCACCAAAGTCATCGCGTGCCATTGGCTGCTCCACCAGAGCGCCACAGCCAACACTGCAAGCGTTGCGGTAATCGGCAGCGCAAGCGGCAGGTAGAAGGGCTTGCGGCGCATTTTTCTGAATTGTTTCTTCATGCGGACCGACGCAGAATTTTACGGCGTGCGCTGTTCCGGCGCTACGGGTTCACTGAAAAGTATACGCGGTGACACTTACTGCCAGTCGTCTGTCTGCGAAAAAATCGCAAACTGCGAGCTGTTATGGCGCACCCGTCCTGGTGTAAAAGCCCTCGAACCATGGCCGCCAGGATTTATCCTCATCCTGTGACTCTTCGAACAACTGTCTGACCCTGCCGTCGTCCAGCGGAGTCCAGGTGCCACGAAAAGGTCTGGTTTCTCCGCTGCCAATGTAATGAACATGGCCTTCAAGAACCATCGACTCGCCGCGCAGTCCACCGCCAATATCGATTATGACGCCCACGCCGACCCAGTGCTGCACCCAGTTGCCAGAGACCGGATCAAAATAATTGAGACTAGTGCCTGTGCCACCCGTGGCACCGGACCAGCGTTCGATCAACGTACATCCCAGTTCCTCGCGACTGATGCGGTTTGTGCCGGCAACAGCGCCAGCGGCGGTGGTCACCTCCCATTCGCCCACCCAAAAATCGAATTCACGAAATCGCGGATCGTGGTTGCAGGGCTCTGCCTTGCGCCGCGCCTCGGCAATCAGAGCATCCCATCTGGTATGTAACCGAAGCGCGGCCAGATCAGCGTCATTGGCCAGTGCGTCGGCGCTGTACCCGGCGCCAACCGCGTCTTCGATACTTGCCAACGCAAGCCGCGTTTCGCCTTGCGCAAGTTGCAGGCGAGCGCGTTCCACATCGATATAGCTCGACGGTACACCGAATCCGGCCGCGGCTGCCAATGCATCCCCTGCACTCCGGAATCGCTCAAGATGCCGCAGCGAAACCGCCAGCCGGTACCAATAACGACCGTTATCGCCATCCTCTGCCAGCAGTCTTTCGTAACCTTCGGCGGCGCCTACCCAGTTCTCCGCAGCGTAGGCATCCGCGGCCCTGGTGTCCTCCTGCGCTGTCGCCTGCCCCGTCGCAACCAGTCCCAGCAGTAACAGCAGCGACAAAACGCTCACGCCCTGTGTTGAATTCGCGTGCATTGCCCACCCCCGCGGCATCGGTCCTGTCAGTTCACTTCGACCCCACCCAAAGTGTTCGGGTTCATATTATCCACCCCGAAACCAAACTTGACGACAGAGGAGTTGTCAGCAATTATTTCGTCAGCGCCGATTTGACTCAGCTTGCGGGCGCTCAACAAATACTGCTAAACCGAGGCGGTCCGCGAACCTGCTGAGGCGCAAGCTGAGGTGGGTTTTTTATTGCCTGTGGCGGCCTCATCTGCCATTTGCGGGACGGAGAGACGGATCATGCCCATCAACTTGCCGGCGGGACTGCCGGCGGCGCAACTGCTCGATGGAGCGCAGATTTTCGCGCTGCCGGTTGAGCGTGCGGAGCGCCAGGACATCAGGCCGCTGGAAATTGGCCTGTTGAATCTGATGCCGAACAAACTGGTAACAGAGGCACAGATTGCCCGGGTATTGTCGAACACGCCGCTGCAGGTGAACCTGACGCTGGTCACAACGGCGAGCTACCAGCCGCAGAATGTATCCGAAGCGCACCTGACCAATTTCTACGTGACCTGGGAAGACATCCGCGAACGGCAATTTGACGGATTCATCGTAACCGGCGCACCGGTGGAGTTGCTCGACTGGACCGAGGTGGCCTACTGGGACGAGCTGACGCAGATATTGGACTGGCAGCGCGAACATGTTCACTCATCGCTTTTTATCTGCTGGGGGGCGCAGGCGGCCCTGTTCCACTACTACGGGATTCCGAAATATCGGCTCGAGGAAAAATGCCATGGCGTATTCCGCCAGCGGGTCAAAGCGACGAGATCACCGTTGCAACGGGCGTTCGACGACGAATTCTGGGTTCCGGTCTCGCGCGAAACCGAAACCCGCCGCGGCGACATCGATAAACACCCTGCGCTGCGTATCGAATCGGAGTCGGATCGAACCGGTGTCTCCGTCATTTACGATACCGATCATCATCAGGTCTTCAGCTTTAATCATCCGGAGTACGACAGCGGCAGTCTCGCCCAGGAATATCAGCGCGATGCCGCAGCCGGAATTTCGCGGCAACCTCCGCAAAACTATTTCCCCGATGACGATCCGAGCCGGGTACCCAAAGTATGCTGGCGTGCACATGGCCAGCTTTTCTACAGCAACTGGCTCAACCTTTGCGTCTACCAGGACATTTCTTTCGATTCCACAAACGCCGGAGAACAGACATGAGCGGACGAGATTATCAGCCTGAGACCCTGGCCCTGCATGCCGGCTATCGAGCCGACCCGGCCACCGGCGCCGTGGCAGTACCGATCTATCAAACGACCTCTTACCAGTTTCGCGATACCGAGCATGCCGCGAGCCTGTTCGCTCTCGAGGAGTTCGGCAACATCTACACCCGCATCATGAATCCCACCTGCGACGTTCTGGAACAGCGCATCAGCGCGCTCGAGGGCGGTGCGGCGGCGCTCGCCGTCAGTTCCGGGCAGGCTGCCTCGGCTCTTGCGATCCAGAACATCGCCCAGGCCGGAGACAATATCGTCAGCTCGACCGATCTTTACGGCGGTACCTGGAATCTGTTTGCCAACACATTCAAGACGATGGGCATCGAAGTCCGCTTCGTCGACCCGGCCGACCCGGACAATTTTCGCCGCGCGACCAACGATCGCACCCGGGCCTGGTATGCGGAGACATTGCCGAATCCAAAACTCACGGTATTCCCAATCGCCGAGGTGGCCGCCATCGGTTCCGAACTGGGAGTGCCGCTGATCGTAGACAACACGGCGGCCCCGCTACTTTGTAAGCCATTCGCGCATGGCGCCAACATCGTCGTCTATTCGACCACGAAGTACATCGGTGGTCATGGCACGTCGATCGGCGGGTTGATTGTCGATGGTGGAAATTTCGACTGGGAAGCCAACGCCAAACGGTTCCCGATGCTGAACGAACCCGACCCGAGCTATCACGGCGCGGTGTGGACCGAGGCTGTGAAACCAATCGGGCCGGTCGCATATATCATCAAAGCGCGAGTTACCCTGTTGCGCGACCTCGGACCGGCAATGAGCCCGTTTAATGCCTTCCAGTTTCTGCAGGGACTCGAGACACTGCCGCTCAGAATTGGCGCGCACTGCCGCAATGCCTCTGCGGTGGCCGCCTTTCTGCATGACCGGCCCGAAGTACAGCGGGTGATCCATGCGGGTAGTCACACCGACCCGGAACAGCGGCGCCGCGCCGACACCTACCTGGACGGTGGCTATGGCGGGCTCGTCGGGTTCGAGCTAAAGGGAGGCAAAGCTGCCGGGCGGGCGTTTATAGACGCTCTCGAGCTGTTCTACCACGTCGCCAATATCGGCGACGCCCGTTCGCTCGCCATCCATCCGGCCACAACGACGCACTCACAGTTGAGTGCCGAGGAGCAGTTAGCGAGCGGCGTATCCGATGGCTACGTGCGCCTGTCGATCGGGATCGAGCATGTCGACGACATTCTGGCCGATCTTTCGCAAGCGCTGGACAGAGTCGCCGGTTCGTAGCAACACCCTATTACAGCGAGGTGGTTCGACCGCTTCCGCGCTGACCTGCATTGTGGCTGCCGTCACATGTCGGCGCGGATGTGGTCGCCTTGCAGCCGCAGAACCAGATTTTTTCGCCGCGGACGGCGTCGAAACGCACCGGCTCAAACCCGGTACCGCGATGGGAGCCGTCGCAAAAGGGCTGCGACCGGCTCTTGCCACACGCACACCACCAATAAGTTTTGCCGGCGCTGACGTCGACCGCATACGGGCAATCGCTGGCCCGCGATGGCACTAAAGGCGTTATCGTGTCACGCAAATTTGTCATACTTTCCCCCTGCCTGGTCCGTGGCCTTACATAGCGGTCCCGATTGCGAACTGACTCGTGCTAACCTCGTCCCTCGCCGACAAATCATGGCCAGCTCTCGACGCGCATGCGACCCCATCGCCACGCTCGTCGCCTCTTCCGACGTGAGGGACCGCATCGCGATGCGAATACTTAGATTTCTTTTAATAACCGCCATGTTCCTCGCGTTGCTGGCAGGCGGCTTCCTGTTGGTGCTGAAGAATTCGGACCTGAGTCAGTATCGGGTTCCGCTGCAAAACTTTGTCGCGGCCGAGACCGGGCGGAGCCTGCGCATCGATGGCGACTTTGAGCCGGTCATATCGTTGACTCCCGCCATCCGCGCTACCAACGTGCATTTCGCCAACGCGGCGTGGGCGGATTCAGACGAGATGGCCCGAATCGAAGAGATTTACTTCCAGATAAAGCTTTGGTCGCTCGTTTCCGGACCCCTACGGATAACCCGACTCGAGATCAACAACGCCGAGTTGTTCCTCCAGCGCGGTGCGGACGGTCAGGTCAACTGGTCGTTCGAGGAACCCGAAGCTGCCGATTCGGCGGGCGACGAACGCGCCGAGCATAGCTTCATTGCACTAAGAAAAATCGATATCAGAAACTTGAAAGTAACTTATCTGTCAGCCGGCCGTGACAAATCGGTCCGTGCCGATATCCGCGAACTCAACGTCGCCGCGCGAGACATGCGAACCAATGACATCAACGTCGATGCAACACTGGACGGCAAACCGGTGCGCGCATCCGGAACGATTCCGCGGCTGTCGAGGATGATTCACGGCACGGGCGACCACGACCTCAAGATCGTCTACGGCGATCTCAAACTCTCGAGCCAGCTGACGATTGATCGACTCGATGGTCTCAAAGGGCTGGATGGCACTGTCGAGGCAAAAGGAGACAGCCTCGAGTCCGCGACGTCACTGCTCGGCCTCAAACCATTGGATAAAAACCCCTTCGAATTATCCACCACGCTCAAAGAGAGCGACGGCGCTATCGCATTCGACGGTACTTTTAAGGGACAGGCGGGTACGCTGACTGCATCTGGTTCGGTGCGGAACTGGACCGGCGCTCTGTCGATCGAAGCCAACGGTACGCTGGAGGTGCCAGACGTCGCGCCGCTGACAGAGTATTTCGACCTGCCGCTGGAGAAAAGCGGTCCTCTCAACGCGAAAGGCGGCGTCAGCTGGAGCCCGGGCAATATCGGCTTTTCCGGTTTCGAGGCCACGTTCGATGACAACGTCGTCAACCTCGACGGCGGTCTGGGGTTACCGGTCAAGGCGGAAAACATAACGCTAAAAGTCCGCTCGAAAGGGCCCAATGTCGCCGAGACGATGGCGCTTCTCGGTCGCCAGTGGCGAATCACATACGACTACGAGTTCAGCGCCGACTTTGCCGGCAGCGACGGCAAGATCGTAATGGACCCGGTCTCCGTGCGTCTCGGCGAGAGCGATTTTTCCGGCCGCGTGGTGATCTCGCCAGGCAAGAAACCGGATGTCGAAGCAAGTTTGAAGTCCAAGACAGTCTTGCTTGGAAAGTACCTCACGGATCGCCGGCTTCCGGACGCTCGACAGGAGAAAAGCGAACGCGTCTTTAACAAAAACCCATTCAATTTCTCCGGCCTCGATGCCCTCAACCTGCATGCGAAACTCGGGATCGAACGCGTCGAGGCTACCCACACGGATATGCAGGACGTGTCGCTGGACATCGTGGTACGGGATGGCGACCTGCATATCGAACCCTTCGAGGGCAGCGTCAATGGCGGCCCGCTTAGCGGCCGCGCGCGGCTGGATCGCGGTGGCGCCGAGCCGTCGTTCCAGATCGAGTTGAACGGTGACAACATGCGTTACGCAAGATCTCAAGACGTGACGCCCGAGGAAATGCCGCTGTTGCCACCTAACACGCTGGCAACGCGCATCAAGGCCAGCGGCAATTCGTTCCATGAGATGGCCGTCGCGGCCGACGGTTGGATCAAAATCGTTTCCGAGTCAGGGCGCCGCCCGCAAGGCAGTTTCGGCCTGATGACCAATGATGTCCTGACCGAGGTTTATTACAAGCTGATACCGACGGCCAAGAAGCAGCCTTTCAATCAGCTCGGCTGCGGAATTTACTACATCAAATTTAACGATGGCGAGGCATTATTACAGCCATTCCTGCTGCAGACCGACACCATTACGATCCGCGGCCGGGGCAAGCTCAAGATGGCGAACGAGGAACTCGATATCGACTTCGGCGCCAAGCCACGCAAAGGGGTTGGCGTCAGTGTTGCGTCGATTGCCAGCCCGTTTCTTCGCGTACGCGGCACGCTGGCGAATCCGCGCGTCGGCGCGGATGTCGCCGGCGGCGTGGTCAGCGGCGCTGCTGCGTTCTTTACTATGGGCCTGTCCGTGGTCGGGAAAGGGCTTATGGACCGCGCCGCCGGTGGTCGCGACCTGTGCGAGGACATTGAAAAGATCCTGAAGCAATACCGCGCCGGCGAGGAAACCGATGCCATCTGGGAGGACTAGCGCCGAGCCGTCAGGTGTCCGCGCGTTTCCCGACCTGACCGGTCCAGCGTTTCAGCAAACCGGGGTCGACGTCAAACAGGTCCAGCACGCGCGCCACGGATGCCGTAACGATGTCGTCGATTGATTGCGGCCGGTCGTAAAAGGACGGTATCGGCGGAAACAGGATCGCGCCGATCAGCGATGCCTCGTACATCAGCTTGCAGTGCCCGGCATGGAGCGGGGTCTCGCGCGGCATAATCACGAGTCGCCGACGTTCCTTCAACGTGACATCGGCCGCACGCACCAGGAGATTATCGGCGTACGAATTGGCAACCGCCGAAAGTGTCTTCATCGAACATGGTGCGATGATCATACCGTCGTGCTTGAACGATCCGCTGGCGATGCTCGCGCCGATATTGCGGATACTGTGGACCTCGCTGGCCATCGCCTTTACGTCATTGACAGTGCGAGATGTTTCGACAGTAATATTCAGGCGTGCCGCTTCGGACAGCACGAGATGGGTCTCCATCCCGGGTAGCTCCCGCAATACTTCCAGCAGCCGGATTCCGTAGATCAGGCCGCTCGCTCCGGACATTCCAATTATCAGGCGCATGACGTTGACTTTTGCTTGTGACTGGATCGCGTGCTGCTGCAGTTTACCTGTTCCGGACAACGATCACCGGACAACCCGCAGTGCCCTCCATGCGAAATTGAGCCGCCGCTGTGGCGGCGAATCAGTAAGCGAGACAGTCCATTGCTGTCCAGCCTGGACGGCAATGCAAGTTTGCCAGCGCCGCCGGCGAAAAAAATACCGGTTAATTGCGGAGCGCCTTCAGCCCGTTCCAGGCAGGCGCAATGACCACTCCGACGATCGGAATCACGACCGCACCGACCGCCAGCCCGACGACGCCCGAACCCGCGGCGGTCACGATCCACTCGGTCGCTGCTGCGATCGTGGATGGCACCGCCGAACTCGCCGCTACCGCAATATCGTGTATCAGGTGCTCGATCCCGGTCAGGCCATAACCTGCCAACGAATGGACCAGGATTCCGCCGCCCACCCAGACCATCGCGGCCGTGCCGACAATGGCAAGCGTCTTTAAAAAAACCGGCATGAACCTGACCAGTCCGCGTCCAAAACCACGAATCGCCGCGCCGAACGGAGATTCCATGCCATTGGCCGCAAGCGCGACACCAACGTCGTCGGCTTTCACTATCAGCGCGACAGCCCCATAGACCACCAATGTAATGCCGATGCCGACTATCGCCAGCACGGCGGCCTGGGTGAAAAGTGTAGTACCGGGCACCGCCGCCAGTGCAATGGTCATGATTTCGGCAGAGAGAATGAAGTCTGTCTTGATTGCGCTCGCGACTTTCTGATCCTCCAGCGTCTTGGGATCGACCGGAGCATTCGTGACGGCAGCCTCATGCGCATGCGCCTTGTGCGGGAACAACGCCTCGTAGACCTTTTCCGCACCCTCGTAACACAGAAACAACGCTCCCATCATCAGAAAAGGCGTAATGGCCCATGGCGCAAAAGCGCTGAGGATCAATGCTGCGGGCAGCAAAAACAGCAATTTGTTTTTTAGCGAACCTTTCGCAATTTTGGCAATGATGGGCAGCTCGCGGGCCGCCGCAAACCCAACCACATATCGCGGCGTCACCGCGGCATCATCGATCACGACTCCGGCTGATTTGGCCCCGGCCTTGGCCGCCTGCCCGGCCACATCATCCAGAGACGCGGCGGCCACCTTGGCAATACCCACGACGTCGTCGAGAAGCGCAATCAGTCCAGTGCTCAAGACATACTCTCCCGATGACCCGCGGTTCAGGTCTGCCCGATGCAAATGTAGACGACCTCGCGCGTCGCTGCCAGATCGCGCAATGCGCGTTGTCGCCGACAACCCGCACGCACGTGGTTCAGCCCGGCACACCGACTGCCCAATTCTCGCGACACCAGCCCAACCGGCGTGCCAGTGCCGGACTCCAAATCGGCCGTTCGCTGCATCTCAGCCTGACTCAGACATCCCTGAGGTCGACATCTTTCAATGGAACCTGGCGAACACGCTTGCCGGTCGCCGCAAATATCGCGTTCAACACCGCCGGCGCAGCGACCGCGATGGTCGGCTCGCCAACACCTCCCCAGAAGCCGCCGGATGGCATAACGATGGTCTCGACCGCGGGCATCTCGGCCATGCGCATGGAACGGTAGGAATCAAAATTGTCCTGCTCCACGCGACCACCGTCGATCGTGCACTCACCATACAGCAGCGCGGACAGGCCATAGACGAACGACCCTTCGACCTGGGCTTCGATTTGCTGCGGGTTGACCGCATGACCCGGGTCCGTTGCAGCCACGATGCGATGCACTTTCAGCTTCCCGCTGCCACCGTCGACCGACACCTCCGCGCACGCGGCGACGTAACTGTCGAAGGCCTTGCACACCGCAAGTCCGCGATGCCGGCCTGCAGCCGCGGGCTTGTCCCATTCGACCTTCTCCGCGACCGCGTTCAACACAGCGAGACTGTGCGGATGATTCGCCATCAACTGACGCCTGAATTCGAGTGGATCCTTGCCGGCCGCATGGGCAAGTTCGTCGATGAAACACTCGATGTAAATCGCATTCTGATTAATATTCACACCGCGCCAGAAGCCCGGAGGTATTGGCGGGTTTCGCATCGCATGGTCAACCAGCAGGTTCGGAATGGTATAGCTGATGCCGTGCGGACCCTCCGGCAGCAGTCCCTGAAAGACCAGCATGTCCGCGCCATTGGTCAGCGATTGAGGCCTGACTGCGGCCATAATCGATTGCCCGGAAATCCGCAAATGCAGGCCGACAAGATTCCCCTGTTCATCGAGCCCGCCTGTCAGTCTCGCCTGAGTGATCGGGTGATAGAAGCCGTGCAACATATCCTCTTCGCGGGTCCACAGCAGCTTCACCGGGGTTCCCGGCAGCTGTTTCGCAATCGTGACCGCCTGGGTCACGAAATCATGAAATGCCCCGCGCCTGCCAAAGCCTCCGCCGAGGTGGATCTTGTAAACCTCGCATTGCGCTGGCGCCAAGCCCGCCGCTGCAGCCGCGGCCGCTAGCGCCGCCTCACCATTCTGCGTCGGGCACCAGACCTCGCAGCGCTCGGCTGTCCAAAGCGCGGTGGCGTTCATCGGCTCCATCGTCGCGTGGTTCTGATACGGATAGCTGTAGGTGGCCTCGATGGTCTGTGCTGCATCGGCTATCGCCGTGTGCACCTCGCCTGCCTCGTTGCCGACATAGGCATCATTTGCTGTGAGCCCCTCTTCCAGCATCGCTGCAATCGCCGCACTGCTGAGACTCGCGTTCTCGCCTTCATCCCAGGTCACGGGCAATGCATCGAGCGCGGTATTGGCCTGCCACCAGGTATCTGCCACGACCGCAACCGCGTCATCGCCGACGCGCACGACGGCGCGCACGCCCGGCATGTTACGCACATCGGCATCATCGTATTTGGCCAGCGTGCCGCCGAATACCGGACATGCCTTGATCGCTGCATTCACCATCCCCGGTAGCTGGAGATCGGTTCCGTAGACCTGTTTACCGGTCAGTTTCTCGAGCGTATCCAGACGTTTTACCGGCTTGCCGGCAAGCTTCCATTGTGCCGGATCTTTTAGCTCCACCTCGGCCGGCGGTACCAGTCCGGACGCGGCAGTCGCCACCTTGCCGAAGGTGGTCGTGCGACCGGTCGGACCATGTGTAATGACACTGTTTGATGCGCTGCATTCCTGCGCCGCAACACCCCACCCGTCAGCGGCAGCCGCGATCAGCATGACCCGCGCCAGCGCACCGCCCTCGCGCATGTAGCGATGGCTGCCGCGAATGCCCTGGCTGCCGCCGGTGGAAAAACTGCCCCAGATGCGATCGCGGGCAAGGCTCTCGCCCGGCGTGGGGTACTCGGTCGTCACCTTTGACCAGTCGCATTCGAGCTCCTCGGCAACCAGCTGCGCAAGGCCGGTCAACGTGCCCTGGCCCATCTCAGAACGAGCGATACGAATGACCACCGTGTCATCGGGTTCGATAACCACCCACGCATTGACCTCGGGCGCCCCCTGCGGGGTGTCGGCAGCAACCGCCCGATTGATGCCGAGTGGCAAATAAAGACCGAGCGACAAGCCGGCACCGGCGGAAGCCGTACCGATAAGGAACTCGCGGCGCGATACCGAAACGCGTTGTGTTGCCATCACGTGCTCTCGCGCTTGCCGAGTTCGGCGGCACGATGAATCCCGCGCCGCACCCGGTTGAACGTGCCGCAGCGGCAGATATTGGTGACACCCGCATCGATATCGGCATCGCTGGGATTGGCATTGGTGTTAAGTAGCGCCGCAGTTGCCATGATCATGCCCGGCTGGCAGTAACCGCATTGCGGCACATCGAGTTCCGCCCACGCCTGCTGGACCGGGTGACTGCCGTCGGCAGACAAACCTTCGATCGTCACTACCTTTTGCGAAGCGTTGAGTGACGCCGCGGGAACGAGACAGGAGCGGACCGCATTGCCATCGATATGAACCGTGCACGCCCCGCAAATCCCAATACCGCAACCATACTTGCTGCCGGTAAGACTCATTTGCTCGCGCAGGACCCACAGCAACGGTGTCGCGGCGTCTATCTCGATATCGACGGGCTTGCCATTAATATTCAGTTTTGTCATCGATGACTCTCTCCATGCTTGTGGCTAAGCGGAATGTCTTATTTACGGCTGGACACTGGCTCTGCCGTCAACCGGCGCCTGAACCTGACCCTGCCGAGCCTCCATACAGCCATGGCAGGTTACGGCGTGGCTGCGTCAATGCTCGCGCAGCCGCAACCATTGGATGCTTCCTGCGATCCGGGGCATCGTGCGGTGCCGCGCCTTTCGAGTCCTCGAAGCCGAACGTTAGATCGAATTGCAAATCGAAATATCCGATATCCGCAATGCCGGCCCACTTGCCGGCCCACTTGCCGGCCGCCGCTGCAAGCCGGCAGAAAACTAGTCCTGCATTACGATATCGCATTCACCAAACAACGACAGCAGGTCCAGAGGCTGGTGTTGGTAAGCATATTGCTCCACGCCGTCGACAACAATCCGATAGGCCGGATATCCGTCATGGCACCCCGATATTTTCGCTTCGCCCGACCGGGCAACCTCGAAATTTAACCGGTAATTTACATTCGGCAAAACCGCGACACCGGATGCAGTTTCGCCCCTGACCTCAAACCAGGCGACATCGCCGCTAAAGTGGATCTTCAGGACCGTGAAATTGTCACGAACACTATCCAGATCGACACCAAAAAAATCCGTTGTCCCGGTTTCATAGAAATCCTCAATGTTCTGCCGATCAAAATCGACCTCGAGCAAATGCCGTACTTTCACTCCCGCTTGCGGGTCAGGTTCGAGAATCCTCGATTCAATGACGACCCGCACTGGCTCCCGTGCCAGCGAGGTGAGCGAGAGCAGGCAGCCGAGCATCAAAGCGATCAAGCGGTGCTTTCGTGGTAGCGCCATCGGCAGCTCCTCCTGTTTGACTGCAGGCCTGGTTTATTCTGATTTTGCTCAAACCTAACTATAGCCAGAAACGACGACTGCGCGCCCCGGCAACCCGTTGATCTGCCCCGGGAGGCCGCGCCACTGCAAACTTCTCGAGCCCGAAGCACGCACATCCTCCCCAACCCCGACCGAAGCAAAAACCACACGCTGACATGCGCACAGCGCCGCGCGGGAGTGAAGCGGGGAACAGAAAAAGGCGCCATCAGCCCGCGCCGGTGTTGCCACAGGGCCACAGTGGCATGGCGGACGGTGGCAGGGGCCAAGGAGCACGGCACGGCGATCGGGCCGTGCGGATCGCCTGCCCGCGCCCGAGTCCGGCAAGTCACACCGATCCGTCCTGTATCCCATCGATCCTGCGAATCAGACCGGGTTGCCATCGCAAGCCGGAACGTAGAAAAGCAAGCGCTGCCTCGAGGATAAAAACGTTTGATAGCCAATCCGCTGGCTATCGCGCGCCGCGTTGAGGATAATCGCGCCTAGTCTAGCGGAGGATAGTCCATGAAGATCGGTGTTCCACTCGAATCTCATCCGGGCGAACGACGAGTTGCGACGACCCCCGAAGTCGCGACCCAGCTCATCAAACTCGGCTACGGTGTGGTGGTTCAGGGCGGTGCGGGAACCCATGCCAGCTTCTCTGATGACGCCTATCGGTCCGCGGGCTGCGACATCGCCGCCTCCGCGCGCGAGATTTATGATCTCTGCGATATCGTGCTCAAGGTGCGGGCGCCAGAAGGCGATGAACTCGGCATGCTGCGCCCGGGGCAAACACTGATCAGCTTCGTCTGGCCCGCCCAGAATCCCGATCTCCTGCAGACGCTGACCGAGCGCGGCGTTACGGCGCTGGCCATGGACAGCGTACCGCGCATTTCGCGGGCGCAGAAAATGGATGCGCTGAGCTCCATGGGGAACATCGCCGGCTACCGCGCCGTTGTCGAGGCCGCCCAGCACTTTGGCCGCTTCTTCACCGGCCAGATTACCGCCGCGGGCAAGATTCCGCCGGCCAAGGTCCTGGTCATCGGCGCCGGCGTGGCGGGGCTTGCAGCGATCGGCGCGGCCAAGAGCATGGGCGCCGTCGTCCGGTCTTTCGATACGCGCCCCGAAGTGAAGGAACAGGTCGAAAGCATGGACGCCGAGTTCCTGATGCTCGACTTCGCGGACGAGGACGGTTCGGGCGAAGGCGGTTATGCCAAGGTCATGAGCAAAGAGTTCATCGAGGCCGAAATGGCCCTGTTCGCCGAACAGGCCAGGGATGTCGATATCATCATCACGACTGCGCTGATTCCGGGCAAACCGGCGCCGCGCCTGATCACTGCCGAAATGGTCGAGTCGATGAAGGACGGCAGCGTAATCGTCGACCTCGCCGCCGAGCAGGGCGGCAACTGCGAACTGACCGAACCCGGTCAGGTCGTCGTGAAACACGGGGTAACGCTGATCGGCTACACCGACCTGCCAAGCCGGCTGGCCGCGCAGTCGAGCCAGCTCTACGGCACCAATCTGCGTCACCTTTTGACCGACATGACCCCCGAGAAAAACGGCGAACTGGTCGTCGACATGGAGGACGAGGCGATCCGCGGCGCAACGATCTGCATCGGCGGGGAGACCACGTGGCCGCCCCCGGCGCCGAAACTCTCGGCAGCGCCGAAAGTAGCCAAGCCGCCCCCGGCTCCCGCCACCCCAGCGGAAGATCAGAAGAAGTCGGTCGCCGGACCGCTTATCGCGATGGCGATTGGCGGCCTTGCGTTGTTCGGCGTAGGGGCCGTCGCGCCGGCGTCGTTTATGGCGCATTTCACGGTCTTCGTGCTGGCCTGTTTCGTCGGCTACATGGTCATCTGGAACGTGACGCCCGCATTGCACACGCCGCTGATGAGCGTAACGAATGCGATCTCCAGCATCATCGTGATCGGGGCCCTGCTGCAGATCAGTTCCGACAGCATCCTGATCATGCTGATCGCCGCTTTCACGATTTTGATTACGAGCATCAACATCGCCGGCGGGTTTGCCGTCACGCGACGTATGCTCGAAATGTTCAGGAAGTGAGGTCAACATGAATAGCGCCGGACTCGTAACCGCTTCCTATATCGCCGCGACCATCCTGTTCATCCTCGCGCTTGGCGGCCTGTCGAACCAGGAGACCGCTCGCCGCGGCAACTGGTACGGCATTATCGGCATGACCCTCGCGCTGGTGGCGACCATCCTCGGGGTGGTCACGCAGCATTACACGCTGCTGATCATTATGCTTTTGATCGGTGGCAGCATCGGCCTTGTGCTCGCTCGACGCGTGCAGATGACACAGATGCCCGAACTCGTCGCGATCCTGCATAGCCTGGTCGGGCTGGCCGCCGTACTGGTTGGCTACGCGAACTTCATGGATCACTCATTCGTGCTGACCGGCGCGGAAGCGACGATCCACGACATCGAGACCTATCTCGGCATCCTGATCGGCGCGGTCACGTTCTCCGGCTCCATCATCGCCTTCGGCAAGCTCTCCGGGCGGATCGGCGGCAAGCCGCTGCTGCTGCCAGCAAGGCACGTACTGAATCTCATCCTGCTGATCGGGGCCATCTGGCTGTGCCGCGAGTTCGTCCAGCAGTCAGCGCTGGGCGGTGGCACCTGGCCGCTCGTGTTGATGACGCTGATTGCGCTTGCCTTCGGCGTTCACATGGTCATGGCCATCGGCGGTGCCGACATGCCCGTCGTCGTGTCGATGCTGAACAGCTACTCGGGCTGGGCGGCGTCGGCGACCGGCTTTATGCTGAGCAACGACCTGCTGATCGTGACCGGCGCCCTGGTCGGCTCGAGCGGCGCGATCCTGAGCTACATCATGTGCCGCGCGATGAACCGAAAGTTCTTCGCGGTCATTGCCGGCGGTTTCGGCACCGGCGGCGGCACGGCGGCAAGTGGTGGCGAAATCGAAGGCGAGATCGTGCCTGTCCAGGCCGAGGAAACGGCCGAGCTGCTGACGAACGCGAAGGAAGTCATGATCGTGCCGGGATACGGCATGGCGGTGGCGCAGGCACAGCATACGGTTTTCGAAATCACGAAAGCGCTGCGCGCGAAGGACGTCAACGTGCGCTTCGGTATTCATCCGGTCGCGGGCCGCATGCCCGGCCATATGAACGTGTTGCTGGCCGAGGCCAAGGTGCCCTACGACATCGTCTATGAAATGGACGAGATCAACGAGGACTTCCCGGACGTCGATGTCTCGATGGTCATCGGCGCAAACGACATCGTCAACCCCTCCGCGCAGGAAGAACCCGACAGTCCGATCGCCGGCATGCCGGTGCTGGAGGTCTGGAAGGGTGGCACGACCATCGTGCTGAAACGCAGCATGGCAACCGGTTACGCCGGCGTCGAGAATCCGCTCTTCTATAAGGACAACACGCGGATGTTGTTTGGCGATGCCAAGGACAGCCTCGACGCGGTACTAAAAGCTCTGTAGACAGGCGGCGCTCGCGCGCCCTCTGCAGGTTGTGCAGAAAACCCGGCCATGAGCCGGGTTTTTATTGTTGTAGTTGCGGTTAGGGCCGCAAGGGGTCTCTCGGACCTCTCACCGGGCTTTCCCTCTCCGCCATACTAAAAAACCCGCTTTCGCGGGTTCTTTAACTCGTCGGTTGGCAGGAGGGATAGATTCGTCTGCCTTGCAGCCTCACCCCTGCGGGGCGCCTCCGCTTCGCTGCGGCGTCCTGCGCCGGCGCTGCGCCCCGGCTTGTCGAACCTCAGGGTTCTCACCAGGCCTTCCCTCTCCGCCATACAAAAAAACCCGCTTTCGCGGGTTCTTTAACTCGTCGGTTGGCAGGAGGGATAGATTCGTCTGCCTTGCAGCCTCACCCCTGCGGGGCGCCTCCGCTTCGCTGCGGCGTCCTGCGCCGGCGCTGCGCCCCGGCTTGTCGAACCTCAGGGTTCTCACCAGGCCTTCCCTCTCCGCCATACAAAAAAACCCGCTTTCGCGGGTTCTTTAACTCGTCGGTTGGCAGGAGGGATAGATTCGTCTGCCTTGCAGCCTCACCCCTGCGGGGCGCCTCCGCTTCGCTGCGGCGTCCTGCGCCGGCGCTGCGCCCCGGCTTGTCGAACCTCAGGGTTCTCACCAGGCCTTCCCTCTCCGCCATACAAAAAAACCCGCTTTCGCGGGTTCTTTAGTATGGCGGAGAGGGAGGGATTCGAACCCTCGATCGGGAGTTACCCGATGCCGGTTTTCAAGACCGGTGCATTCGACCGCTCTGCCACCTCTCCTTTTATTTCAATTAGTTAGGAATTGTATTTAATATTTTTGTTTAATATCTGCAGTCCCTGACTGTTAACCGTGTACACTCGGGCGGCGATTCTGACTGCCCTGCGCGTTGGACGCAAGGCCGCCTTGAATTTGGAACCACGGCCCGTATATTTAGTCTGTATGCAGGGCCGGCGCTAATGCCGGCCCGTTGATTCCCTGGAGGAACGATTCGATGGAACCAGTTCGCACCCGTTACGCAACGGCAACCACGACCGCCGCTACGGAGTCTGCGCTCAGCACAAACAAAGTCCTGCGCAACACCTATATGTTGCTCGCGGCGACATTGATATTTTCGGCGCTGACGGCCGGTGCTTCCATGGCGCTCAATCTGCCCCATCCCGGTCTTGTCATTACCCTGGTCGGCTATTTCGGGCTGCTGTTCCTGACCTCGAAATTCCGCAACAGCACCATGGGTATCGTTTCGATTTTCGCACTGACCGGGTTCATGGGATTCACGCTTGGCCCGATCATCAGCGCCTATCTGAAATTCCTGCCAAATGGTGGTCAGGTGGTGATGACGGCTTTTGGTATTACCGGAGCCACCTTTGTGGGGCTTAGCGCCTACGCTATTAAAAGCGGCCGCGATTTCAGCTTCATGGGCGGCTTCCTGACTATCGGTATCCTCGGTGCGTTCCTGCTCGGGCTTATCGCGATCTTTTTCAACATGCCGGCCCTGTCGCTGGCCGTCTCCGGCATGTTTGTGCTGGCAATGGGAGGATTGATCCTGTTCCAGACCAGCGAGATCGTCCGTGGCGGAGAGACCAACTACATCATGGCGACCGTGACGTTGTTTGTGTCGATATACAACCTGTTCACCAGTCTGCTACACATACTGGGCGTAATGGGCGACGAGTAGCCGCAAACCCCAAAACGAGAAAAGCCCCGCTTGAGCGGGGCTTTTTTTTCGCTGCGATTCGCACGGCGAACCGGGCCGACCAGGGCTGCGAGTAGTGGCCGGGGCGGTTCAAGCTTCGATCGTTTCAAGCCCACCCATGTAGGGGCGCAATACCTGAGGTACACGGATGCTGCCATCGGCATTCTGGTAGTTTTCGAGCACCGCAATCAACGCCCTGCCGGCGGCAACGCCCGATCCGTTCAACGTATGCACCAGTTCCGGTTTGCCGGTATCGGGATTGCGCCAACGCGCCTGCATCCGCCGCGCCTGGAAATCGGTGCAATTGCTGCATGACGAAATCTCGCGGTAACGCTGTTGCGACGGAATCCATACCTCGATGTCGTAGGTCTTGGCGGCACCAAAGCCCGTATCGCCGGAACACAAAACAATGACGCGGTACGGCAACCCGAGGCGCTGCAGAATCGTTTCCGCATGTCCGGTGAGCTCCTCGAGCGCGGCAAAAGAATCCTCCGGCGTGACGATCTGGACCAGTTCGACCTTTTCAAACTGGTGCTGGCGAATCATGCCGCGGGTGTCTTTGCCGTGCGAGCCGGCCTCGGATCTGAAACACGGCGTGTGGGCTGTCATACGCAGCGGCAGAATCGCGGCGTCAAGGATCTCGCCGCGTACCAGGTTGGTCACCGGCACCTCGGCAGTCGGAATCAGAAAGAGCTCGCGCTCGCCTTCGAGAGCAAACAGGTCGGCGGCAAATTTCGGCAACTGGCCGGTTCCGGTCAGCGTCTCGCGGTTGACCAGATATGGCGCGTAGATCTCCTGGTAGCCGTGCTCCGTGGTGTGCGTGTCGAGCATGAACTGGATCAGCGCACGATGCAGACGCGCGACTGCGCCACGCATTACCGCGAAACGGCTGCCCGACAGTTTCGCCGCCGCCTCAAAATCGAGCAGACCCAGGCGCGTACCAAGATCGACATGATCGAGCGGTTCGAAATCGCGGTCGGCCGGGTCGCCCCAGCGCCGCACCTCGACATTGGCCTCTTCATCCGCACCGTCCGGCACGCCCTCATCGAGCAGATTGGGCAAGCCGCTCTGCAGCGCCTGCAGCATGGCCTGGTTATCCATCAGCTCCTGCTCCGCGGATTTCAGTTGCTCCCCGAGATCCGCGACCTCGGCAAGCAACGGCGCAATGTCTTCACCGCTCGCCTTGGCCTTGCCGATATTCTTCGACCGCGTATTGCGCTCTTGCCGCAACGTCTCCACGTTGACCTGTACGGCCTTGCGCTGCGCCTCCAGCGCATTGAACTCCCCGACATCCAGGCGCATGCCGCGGCGAGCGAGATTCGCCGCGACCCGGTCGATATCGGATCGCAATAGCTTGGGATCGAGCATGGGTCACCCCTGGTTGATTGGTCGGCAGGTTGGGATTATCGGTTGTCCGGGTCCTCGCCGGAACCCCGTTTCCTGACTTCGCGACGCAAGGCATCGAGTTTTTCGCTAATTTTCATCTCGAGTCCGCGCGCGACGGGGCGATAATACGAACGCGGACCCATCTCGTCCGGGAAGTATTTCTCTCCATGGACGACGCCGTCGGGTTCGTCGTGCGCGTAGCGGTAACCCTTGCCGTGGCCAAGTTCTTTCATCAGCCGGGTTGGTGCGTTGCGCAAATGCATTGGCACTCCCAGCGAGCCATATTCGGCAACGTCCGATTGCGCCGCGCCGTAGGCTTTGTACACCGCGTTACTCTTGGCCGCGCAGGCCAGGAACACGACTGCCTGCGCTATCGCAAGCTCACCCTCGGGACTGCCAAGGCGTTCGTAGACTTCGGCGGCGTCGAGACTGATGCGCAGCGCGCGCGGATCCGCATTACCGATGTCTTCGCTGGCCATTCTTACGACGCGGCGCACCACGTAACGAGGGTCACAACCACCATCGAGCATGCGGCACAGCCAGTACAAAGCGGCATCGGGATCGGTTCCCCGGACCGCCTTGTGCAACGCCGATATCTGGTCATAAAAATCGTCGCCCTGCTTGTCGAAACGACGGTAACCCCCGCTCACTATCTCCGTAACCACTGCCGCGGAAATTACGCGCGAGCCATTCCGATCCTCTGCGAGGTCGGCGGCGAGTTCGAGCAGATTCAACGAGCGCCGGGCGTCACCATCGGCTGCCTGCGCGAGGCGATCGATCAGGTCTTCAGAAATCTGCGCCTCGCCGCCAAGACCACGGTCAACGCTGTGCAGCGCAGCAGAGAGAATCTCGCGCAGCGCATCCGGCGTCAGCGAGCGCAGCACATAGACTCGCGCACGCGATAACAGCGCATTGTTCAGTTCGAATGACGGGTTCTCGGTCGTCGCGCCGATAAACGTCAGCGTGCCATCCTCGACATACGGCAGGAACGCGTCCTGCTGCGACTTGTTGAACCGATGCACCTCATCGAGAAACAACAGCGTCGCCTTGCCGCATTGCTCGCGCACATCGTTGGCCTCGGCGACCGCTGCCCGGACGTCCTTGACGCCGGCCATTACCGCAGAAAGCGAAATAATATGGGCATCCGCCGCTGCCGCGATCAGGCGCGCGAGAGTCGTCTTGCCGGTCCCGGGCGGTCCCCACAGAATTGCCGAGTGGAGCTTGCCCTCCTCCACCATTCGCCGCAGCGGTTTGCCATCGCCCAGCAGATGTGACTGACCAAAAAATTCGTCGATGCTGCGCGGGCGCATTCGGTCCGCCAACGGCCTGAAAGCAACGGCTATCTCCCCAGCGGAACTATCGGAACCGATATCCAGATGTCCCTGTGCGCGGCTGTCAGTCATAGTCGTATCTGCCTATCTGCGATCAGCTCCGACCAGCCGCTCCACGTGCACACACCAGCCACCGAGAAAAACCAGGGAGAGCAAAATCCCCACCGCGATGCCAGTACAATTCGCCAGCAGATCAGCGAATTCAGCGCTGCGATGAAGCAACTGACTTTGCACCATTTCGAGTCCGCCGCCGAGAACAATCAGGCCTGCTGCGATCCACGGATATCGGGACCTGCGATACACACCGGCAAACCACACCGTCAAAACGAGGTACGCCAGCACGTGACCGGTCTTGTCCGAAAGGCTCATACGCAGATCCGCGGCGCCCGGCATCACACTGAGTACGATAACCGACAGGATCAGGATCCAGCCGGCTATCAGCCACCACCTGCCCCAGCGTAATGGCAGCACGTCAGGGATCCGTCGGCTCAATCACGTCAACACCGGCGGGCGGATCGAATTCAAATACCGAGCTGTCCAGCGGCGGGTTTCTTTTGACCTCTGACAATTCGATTCGGGTCAGCTGATCAAGGCTGTCTATCAGGTCCATCCGCCGCAATTCGTCTCCAGCGAACCCCAGGCCGAGAAACTTGAAGTCGGTTTCGCGCGCACGCGGCGCCAGCACGACCCACTCGAGGCCCTGCTCATTGCGTAACGCGGCAACTTCGTAAAGTTCAGCAACATCGCGCGCGCCGCTCAGCAACATCGCCGGCGACGCTTCGAGAACATCGTCGTAGCCGCGCACCACCGCCTGCTCCAGGTCGGCATCGTAGGACCACAGCCGCTCGCCATCGCCGAGCACGAGTTGTTCGTAGGGTTCGGCGTACTGCCAGCGGAAGCGATCCGGTCGCTGGATGCTCAACGTGCCGCGCCCTTCCTGGATCAACTGCCCGTCCGCATCCAGCAATTGCTGATGGAACTGTGCAGTCATCGACCCGAGCCCGGATGTCAGCGCTCGTACCCGCGCAAAACCCGGCTCCGGGTCGAGATCCTGCGCCGCAGCCATGCCCGGCAGCATCGTGAGCAAAGCCACAAGCAACGACATTTTTTTCACTATCGAATGCATACACTTACCGTTCGTCAATCCTCTGGCGGTGGCGGTGCGAGCACTTCACGCGAACCGTTCGACTGCAGCGATCCGACAATACCCGCCTCTTCCATCGTCTCGACCATGCGCGCAGCACGGTTGTAACCAATCTTCAGCCGGCGCTGGACTCCCGATATCGATGCCTTGCGTGTTTCTGTCACGATCCGCACCGCCTCGTCATACAGCGGATCCTGCTCGGCGTCCACGCTGGCCGACTCCCCGGATGCTGCCGGCGACAGGCCCGGCAGCGGCACGCCCGGGCCTTCCAGTACCTGGTCGATATATTCTGGCCGACCGTTCTTTAACAGTTGCTTAACGACCCGGTGCACCTCCTGATCGGAGACAAACGCACCGTGCACCCGTTCCGGCAACGATGTGCCCGGTGGCAGGTACAGCATGTCGCCGTGGCCCAGCAGATGCTCCGCACCAATCTGATCCAGGATGGTCCGCGAGTCGACCTTGGCCGAAACCTGGAACGCGATTCGGGTTGGTATGTTCGCCTTGATCAGACCGGTGATGACGTCCACCGAAGGCCGCTGGGTCGCTACGATCATATGGATGCCAGAGGCGCGCGCTTTCTGCGCCAGGCGCGCGATCAGCTCCTCGACCTTCTTGCCGACGATCATCATCATGTCGGCCAGTTCATCGATGATTACAACGACGAACGGCAGCGGCTGAAGAACTGGCGGCTCTATCACGGTATCCGGATCGAGCACTTCCGGCGGCACGAATAGCGGATCGGGAATCGGTTCGCCCTTGTCATTCGCATCGCGCACTTTGCGGTTGTAACCGCCGATGTTTCGCACACCGAGCGCGGCCATCAGGCGATAGCGCCGCTCCATCTCCGCCACGCACCAGCGCAGTGCATTGGCGGCCTCATTCATATCGGTGACGACCGGCGCCAGCAGGTGCGGAATACCCTCGTAGACTGACAACTCGAGCATTTTCGGATCGATCATAATCAACCGCACGTGTTCCGGCGTGGCCTTGTAGAGCAGGCTGAGAACCATCGCATTGATAGCGACAGACTTACCGGAACCGGTTGTGCCGGCGATCAGAAGATGTGGCATGCGTGCCAGGTCCGCGACGACTGACAGTCCGCCGATATCCTTGCCCAGCGCCAATGCCAGTGGCGACGCCATCTTGTCGTACTCGCGGGAGCGCAGAATCTCCCCGAGCGTCACCAGTTCCCTGACCTCGTTCGGGATTTCCAGGCCGACGACGGACCTGCCCGGGATTACCTCAACGACCCTGACGCTTATCGCCGACAGTGACCGCGCAATGTCTTTCGACAAATTGCTTATCTGGCTGACCTTGACCCCGGCGGCCGGCTGCAGCTCGAACCGGGTGACAACGGGACCCGGATGCACCGACACAACCTCGACATCGACATTGAAATCCTTGAGCTTCAATTCCACCAGGCGCGACATTGCTTCCAGCGCCTCTTCGGAATAGCCGCCCTTCTTCTCCGGCGGATCGTCGAGGATATTGAGCGGTGGCAGTTCCGACTTCTCGGGCGCCTCGAACAACGGCACCTGGCGTTCTTTCTCAACCCGTTCGCTGGTCTGGATAGACGCTATGACCGGTTCGATCCTGGGGCGGCTCCGCTTGGCCGTGCGTTTCTTCTCTTTCTGTACGACTTCTGCGCGCGCCTTTTTCGCCCGTCGCGAGATCACCGCCTCGCGAGCCTGGCGCAGCGCGTCCATGCCGCGCTCGACCAGCCACAGCGTCCCCTTGCCGATGTAATCCATCACGGCGAGCCAGGACATACCGATAAACAGCGAAACCCCCGCCAGCCACAATGCCAGCAACAGCAACGTTGCGCCGAGGAAGCTGAGCACGCTGGCCAGTCCGTTACCCACCAGTTGGCCCAGCACACCGCCCGCCGTCTCCGGCAACCCGGCCGCCGCGAAATGCAGAGTCGCCAGACCGCAACTCGTTGCAAGCGTGATCACGAATCCGGTTGCGCGAAATGCCAGCATGCTGCCGGTCAGCATCTCACCGTCGGCGCGAGGCCGAAACATCAGCCAGCCGGCATAGGCGAGCATCAGCGGAAACAGGTAAGCGGGGCGGCCAAACAGGGCAAGCAGAAAATCCGCGAGCCATGCTCCGACCGGTCCGATCAGATTGCGGATATCGCCGTCACCGCCAGTCGAGACAAACCCGCCATCGTCGGCGCTGTAGGACAACAATGCCGCGAGCAGCATCAGGGCAAGCCCCCCGAACACCCACAGCGCGGCCTCTCGCAGCGCGCGCCTGACCGATACGCCGAGCAGCGCGGGTCCTGATTCAGTCGATGCAGCCAAAATATAATCCTGTATCTAAGAAAAAATTCATAACTATCTGAACATATTAAAATAAAACACTACAAGTCTACACATTTTTCGACTACTCCCCGCAATTGCCCGGCGCACTCGACTCAACCGTGGCGAGCTCGCTTCCGGTGTCCCCGGCAAAAATTGGCCAACTTCTCTTTGTTTCAGGCAGACTGTGCAGCCGGATTTTAGCCCGTTTCGCGACCGCGATTCGGTGCGGAGCACTCTGACGAGCGAGCATACTGGACGGAGACAAAATGAGCGAACCCAGGCATTGCCGCCTGCTGATCCTAGGATCGGGGCCGGCGGGATACAGCGCGGCGGTGTACGCTGCGCGAGCGAACCTCGACCCGGTGGTGATCACCGGCGTCGAACAGGGCGGACAGCTTATGACGACGACCGAGGTCGACAACTGGCCGGGAGACGTCGAAGGACTGATGGGGCCGGACCTGATGGATCGGATGCGGCGCCACGCCGAGCGTTTCGGCACCGAGATCCTGATCGATCACATCCACGAGGCGGATCTCGGCCAACGCCCCTTCAGGCTCGTCGGCGACCAGGGCGCCTACACCTGCGATGCCCTGATTATCGCTACCGGCTCGAGCGCTCAGTACCTCGGCCTCGAATCGGAGGAGCGCTTCAAGGGCCGTGGCGTGTCTGCCTGTGCGACCTGCGACGGATTCTTCTACCGCGGCCAACGCGTGGCGGTAATTGGTGGCGGCAATACCGCGGTGGAGGAAGCGCTGTACCTCAGCAATATTGCCGAGCATGTGACGCTGGTCCATCGCCGGGACAAACTGCGTGCCGAAAAAATTCTCCAGAAGCGCCTGTTCGAGAAAGTCGAGGCCGGGAAAGTCACCATTTTATGGGATCACGTACTGGCCGAGGTTACTGGCGATGAGCAGGGTGTGACGGGAATGCGCGTAACCAGCACCAAGGGCGAAAAGACGGCAACGAATATCGACCTGAGCGGCGTGTTCATTGCCATCGGACACATTCCCAATACAGCATTATTTGCGGACCAGCTCGATCTCCGCGGTGGGTATATTAGGGTGAGTGCCGGCAACGATGGCAACGCCACCGCCACCAGCGTGCCCGGTGTGTTCGCCGCCGGCGATGTGGCCGATCATGTCTACCGGCAGGCGATTACCTCCGCTGGCACGGGCTGCATGGCAGCGCTCGACGCCGATCGCTTTTTCGAAATGCAGGCGGGTGAAGGTTAGCCCGCACGCGCCTAGGGTCTGTTGACCGGCGCATGGAAATCCAAACCCTGGAGCGGGTAGAACAGGTAACCGCGGCGGAGTGGAACGCTGTCGCGGGCGGCGACAACCCGTTCGTGCGCCACGAGTTCCTCGCTGCACTGGAGCACAACGCCTGTGTTGGCCCCGGCACCGGCTGGCGTCCGTGTCACCTGATTGCGAAACACGATGGCCATATCGTCGCGGCAATGCCCTTGTACGAGAAGGACGATTCGTGGGGCGAGTTCGTGTTCGACTGGTCCTGGGCGCGCGCCTACCAGCAGGCCGGCCTCGACTACTACCCGAAGCTGGTTTGCGCGGTCCCATTTTCGCCGGTGACCGGCCCACGCATCCTGGCACGGCCGGAACACGATTCCGTCCGCGCCGAACTCGGCAACGCTGCGATTGCCCTCGCGCGTGAGCACGGCTACTCGTCGCTGCACATTCTCTTCCCGCCATCCGGCGAGCTGGCGACATTCGAAAGCGTCGGAATGCTGCGCCGCAAGGATTGCCAGTTCCACTGGCGCAACCGCGGCTATTCCGATTTCGACGATTTCCTCGCAAGTTTCTCGAGCAAGAAACGCAAAAACACCCGGCGTGAACGGCGCAAGGTAGAGGAGGCAGGCATCACGCTCGAGCGGCGCTGGGGCAGCGACATCACGGCCCAGGACTGGAAGCGCCTGTACGAACTCCACGCGCTCAGCTTTCTGCGCCGCGGCCGGCAGCCGTATCTCACGCTCGAATTCTTCGAGGAGGTAGGCCGTACCATGGCCGATGCCGTGCTGGCGGTGATGGCCCGCAATGGCAGCGAAATGGTGGCCGCGGCGATCTTTTTCGCCGGCACCCGGCAACTCTTCGGACGCTACTGGGGTTGCACCGATTACTACGATGCGCTGCATTTCGAAACCTGCTACTACCAGGGCATCGAGATCTGTATAGAGAACGGCTACGATCTGTTCGAGCCGGGTACCCAGGGCGAACACAAGATCAGCCGCGGTTTCGAACCGAGTGCTACCTGGTCGATGCACAGCCTTGGCGATCCTCGCTTTCATCACGCGCTGTCCGGGCTGCTCAGGCAGGAGGAGCTGCATGTCGACCGTTACATCGAGGCTGCACGCGCCGCATTGCCATTCAAGAGCGCCCCGTCTGGCGGACCGAAGCAGTCGCAATGATTCCCTGGCTTGGCACCGATCCATCGCTGTTTCCGCCGGTTGAAACCGCTCTGCGCGAACCGGACGGACTGCTGGCGGTCGGCGGCGACCTGTCGAGTGCACGGCTGCTGGCCGCGTACAGGCAGGGCATTTTTCCATGGTATGAGGCCGGACAACCTATACTCTGGTGGTCGCCCGACCCGCGCGCAGTGCTGCTCCCGGGTAACTTTCACCTCAGCCGCCGGGCGCGGCGACGGCTGCGGCAACTGGACCCTGGAATCAGTTTCGACCGCTGCTTCAGCGAAGTCTTGCAGCATTGCGCCGGCCCGCGACGCAGCGGCAGCGGCACCTGGATTACCGCAGAGATGGCCCGGGCGTACATGGACCTGCACGAACTCGGGCATGGTCACAGCGTCGAAATCTGGCACGGCGGCAAACTGGTGGGCGGCGTCTACGGGCTGGCCATCGGCGCCGCTTTTTTCGCTGAATCCATGTTCAGTCTTGTTACCGATGCCTCAAAATTCGCGCTGGCCGCACTGACGCTCGCGCTCGAGAGCCGCGATTTTGCGTTGATCGACTGCCAGGTAGGATCGCCGCATCTCGAAACCCTGGGTTGCTCGTACATGCCGCGGAGCGAATTCGTGGAGGTTCTGGAGGTTGCAACCGCGCTTGCTCCGGAACCCGGAAACTGGCGTCAGTGGCATATAAGAAACAGCGATTTAGTGGCGGATTGCGGCCACCGCTGAGAGTCGACAGATGGCCGGGCATTGCATTGCGCGCTGACTCTATGCACAATGCGCCCGCGTTCGCGTATGGAGTTAAGACAGGCTCAATGGCCAAAGAAGAAGCGATAACGATGGAAGGGACGGTTGTCGAAACCCTCCCCAATACGACTTTCCGGGTCGAACTGGAGAACGGGCATATCGTCACCGCCCATATTTCCGGCAAGATGCGCAAGCACTATATCCGTATCCTGACCGGTGACAGTGTCAAGGTAGAGCTGACCCCGTACGACCTCACCAAGGGCCGAATCGTCTACCGCGGCCGCTGATTGCAGTCAGCCAGCGCGCGCCCTCCTTTCTAGTCGACCGTCTCCGATTCGATCAGCGACTGAGCGACAAGCTCAAGATTGTCGTCGTTGTTCACGCGCACGGTCACATGCCCGCCGCCTGTGAGGTTGCCGAATAGCAGTTCCTCGGCGAGCGGCCGCCTGATGTGTTCGCGGATAACCCGCGCCATGGGTCGCGCCCCCATTTTTGGATCGTAGCCGCGCTCGGCGATCCACTGCCGCGCATCGTCGTTGAGCGCGATGGTGACGTTTTTCTCCTCCAGCTGCGCCTCGAGCTCCACGACCAGCTTGTCCACGACCCGCACAATCGTCTCCATCTCGAGCGAATCAAACTGGATAATTGCATCGAGGCGATTTCGAAACTCCGGCGCGAACATCTTGCGGATCGCTTCCATCCCGTCGCTGGCATGATTCTGATCGGTAAACCCAATGGACGGACGGCTCATCTCCTGCGCGCCCGCATTGGTAGTCATTACCAGAACCACGTTTCGGAAGTCGGTTTTGCGCCCATTATTGTCGGTCAGCGTGCCGTGGTCCATTACCTGTAACAGCAGGTTGAAAACCTCCGGATGCGCCTTTTCGATCTCATCCAGCAGTAGAACCGAATGCGGGTTCTTGTTGATCGCCTCGGTCAGGAGCCCGCCCTGGTCGTAGCCCACGTAGCCCGGTGGCGCGCCGATCAGGCGAGACACCGTATGACGCTCCATGTATTCCGACATATCAAACCGAACGAGCTCGATACCGAGCGCATGGGCAAGCTGGCGTGTCACCTCGGTCTTACCGACGCCGGTGGGCCCGGCAAACAGGAAACAGCCGACCGGACGTTCATCCTCGCCAAGCCCCGAGCGTGACATCTTGATCGCCGAGGCCAGTTCGCGAATGGCGCGATCCTGACCAAAAATGACAAGCTTCATATCGCGTTCAAGCGTGCGCAGCACATCTCGATCGGACACCGAGACGCTTTTCGGCGGGATACGCGCCATTTTCGCAACGATGGCCTCGACATGCGGCACATCCACCACCGTACCCTCCCCGCTTAGCCGCAGGTTGGCGCCGGCCTCGTCGATCACATCGATGGCCTTGTCAGGCAAACGCCGGTCATTGATGTGCTTCGATGCGAGATCCGCAGCCGCCGCCAGCGCTTCGTCGCTGTATTCGATGCCGTGGTGCTCCTCGAAGCGCGAGCGCAGCCCTTTGAGAATATCGACGGTCTCCGGCACCGACGGCTCAGCGACTTCGATTTTCTGGAAACGGCGCGCCAACGCATGATCCTTCTCGAAAATGCCGCGGTATTCCTCATAAGTCGTCGAGCCAATACAGCGCAACTCGCCGCTGGCCAGCGCCGGTTTGATCAGATTCGATGCATCCATCACGCCGCCGGAGGCGGCTCCCGCACCGATCACCGTGTGAATCTCGTCAATGAACAATACCGAACCGGGATCGTTACGAATTTCGCCCAGCACTCCCTTCAGGCGTTTCTCGAAATCACCGCGGTATTTTGTCCCTGCCAGCAGCGTGCCCATATCCAGCGCATAGATCGTGCAGTCGGACAGCAGCGCCGGCACCTCGCCTTCGACAATCTTGCGCGCCAGCCCCTCGGCCAGCGCGGTCTTGCCGACACCCGCGTCGCCAACGTAGAGGGGATTGTTCTTGCGCCGGCGGCACAGAATCTCGATCGTTCTCTCGACCTCGGTCGCACGGCCAATCAAAGGATCGATGCGCCCCTCGGTCGCAAGCTTGTTGAGATTTGTCGCAAACTGCTGCAGCGGACTGCCTTCGCTTTCGCCACCCGTTTCCTGGGATTCGTTGGTGGTGGTGGCGCTTTCACCGATCTTCGACAGCCCGTGCGAAATAAAATTAACGATATCCAGCCGCACCACATCCTGCGAGCTCAAAAGATACAGCGCATGCGATTGTTTTTCGCTGAAAATTGCAACCAGGACGTTGGCTGCCGTGACTTCTTTCTTGCCACTGGACTGGACGTGAAAAACCGCTCGCTGCAGGACCCGCTGAAAACCCAGCGTAGGTTGTACCTCCTGCTCGGACTCTTCGTCCAAACGCGGAGTCTGCTCATCGATAAACTTGGCAAGATCGCGGCGCAGGCGCTCGAGGTCGCAGCCGCAGGAGCGCAAAATCTCGATCACCTTCGGCACATCTGTCAGCGCCAGCAAAAGATGCTCCACGGTAATAAACTCATGACGTTGGTCGCGAGCGCCCTGGAACGCATCGTTGAGACAGAATTCCAGTTCCGGGCTGAGCATGCTCATGACTCCTCCATCGTGCAAAGCAGCGGGTGCTGATGCTGACGCGAGTAACTGTTGACCTGCGCCACTTTCGTTTCGGCAATCTCGTACGTGTAGATGCCGCACACACCCTTACCACGGGTATGCACTTCAAGCATGATACGGGTTGCTCTCGTGCGATCCATGCCAAACACCTTTTCCAGCACCTCCACCACAAATTCCATTGGCGTGAAGTCGTCGTTCAGTAGCACGACCTGGTACAACGGCGGACGCTTGAGCTTCGGGCGCGCCTCCTCGACTGCCAGATCGTGGTTGGCTTTGTGCTGCTCTTCGGTCATCGGTTATGACTACTTGCGCCTGCCCGTCAACATATCATTAACAGAAAAGGGGTAGCCGCGGCCATATTGCGGCGCATCGTTCGCAGCGCCGGCCGCTTCTACCCGTGCGGTAATATATAAGGGCTGGCACCCGGTTTGACAAGGTTGAGATTTTACTTGACACGCTGGGTAAACACGCCGTCCCAGTCGGCACCGGGTGGCTCATTGCGGCAATGCGCGATTCGGTCCAGATAGACCCGGAAAATCCGCCGATCGGGGTAACTCTGGTGCAACAGGTAAAATTCTCGTTCCGCGTCATCCCATTCCTTTGTTCGATACAGCTGCAGCGCCCGCTCATGCCGCTTGCCCATCGCGAGAGTCTCATTGTCAAGCTCCGCCTGCGGCCCCAATGGTTCGTAGATTGCCACTGGGCGATCCTTGCCGCGGACCCGGACGATATCCAGCTCCAGGAAACCAATATCAGGCAGCGCCTCGCGGGTCTGCTGCCCTACTGCCACGGTTACTCCGTATTCACGAGTCAGGCTCTCGATCCGTGCGCCGAGGTTTACCGCATCGCCAAGCACCGTATACGCGATCCGGAACTCCGAGCCCATGTTGCCAACCCGCATCTGCCCTGAGTTGAGGCCGATACCCACGCCGAGTTCCGGCCAGCCCTGCTTTCTGAACCGCGGCAACAGCGACTGCATGGCGCCGTTCATTTCAAACGCCGCACGCAGCGCATTGCGTGCATGCTCCGGATCCGGCACTGGCGCACCCCAGAAAGCCATGACCGCATCGCCCATGTATTTGTCTATCGTACCGCGGTGGCGATGAATCACGCGCGTCATCACCGTCAGGAACTCGTTCATCAGCAAGCTTAGCTCGGGCGGCTCGAGATCCTCGGCGATACCGGTGAAGCCGCGGACGTCGGCAAACAGCACCGTCATGTCGCGACTCACTGTCTGCATGCCAAAGCGGCGCGGATTGGATGCCATTTCGCGCACCAGCTCAGGCGGCACGTACTGACCGAAAAGCGCCGACAACGCCCGCCGGCCGCGCGACTCCACAAAATATCCATAGGCGGTGTGAGTAACGAACAGTCCCGCTATCAGCACCTCGGACGCCGCCAGCGGCACGACCCAGCCGCGCGCAAACGCCCACACATTGGCCACGAAGATCGCCACAAGAACGACCAGGCAGCCGAACATGCCGAGACCAACGGGGGCCAGACTAAGCAAAAGGGTCAGACCAATCGCCAGCACGACGAGGAGTATGAGCTCCAGGCCGCGAAAGTAATGCGGCTGGGCCTTGAGCCGGCCATCGAGGATCGCCGATATTATATTGGCGTGAATCTCGACCCCATTGAAGCGCTCACCGACAGGCGTGCTGCGCAGATCGTTGAGTCCCGGCGCGCTGGTACCAAGCAATACGATCGCATTCTGCAACGGGTAGTTGGGCGCCGTACCGTCGAGAACATCGGTAGCCGATACGTACGGGAAGCTGCCTTGTGCGCCACGGTATGGAACGAACATTTCGGCTCGCGCCGCCACAGGAATTCGCAACGACCCCAGCCGCAGCCCCTCCAGATCCAGGCCGTCACGCGGCCCTTCGGCGCCGGCGAAAAACTCAAAATCAAGCGCAGGGTTGGCCAGGGCCATTTGCGATACCGCCAGCCCGAGCGACGGATACAGGCCGCCGCGGTGCGCCTGCAACATCGGCAGGCGCCGGTACACCCCGTCGGGATCGACGGTCGGATTCTCAAAAAACCCGGCGGCCGGCGCATTGCGCTGAAGCTGCGGCAGATTCGCGGTATAACCCTGCGCCTTGTAAAACGGAATGGTCGTGTCATTGCGATCTGCGGGGATGATCGGCGGCGGCAGCGCACCCACCTTGATTTGCGCACCCGGGTCACCCTCGCGGCGGAAAATATAGCCCAAGACGACCGGCCGGCCGGCCAGTGAGCCGGCGAAAATACCATCATGGTCGAGCAGCGGCCGAGACTGCTCCAGCGTTTCCAGAAACAGCGCATCTCCGGCAAGCGGCCCCTCCGCCCAGTCGCGAAGCGTGCCCAGACCCGTGCTGGCATCGGGTTCGGCGAAAACCATGTCGAAACCGAGCAGGGATACCTGATACTGCTCGAAAAGCCGGTCCACCAGCTGCGCCAGCGTGTCACGAGACCATGGCCATTGCCCCTGGCGCAGCAGGCTGCGCTCATCGACATCGACGATCACGATACGGTCGTCCATGGTGCGCGGCATCGTGAGCCAGGTGCGGACATCGTAGCTCGCCAGTTCGAGCCGCTCGAGCCAGCCCTGATGCAGGTCTCCCCGCACATGCATAATCAGCGGCAGCAGAACCAACAGACTGATGAGCGCTCGAATAATCAGGCGTGGTTGCAAAATCGATTCCTGGACACGGGGCTCGCCCTGCGAGTTATTGTGAAACTGCCGGCGTAAGTTTATGAAAAATCGGCAACCATTGTGCACTATAAAGTGTCAAGATAGCTTGAGAGCCTTGGCCGGCTACCCGTATCATTAACCCAATCGAAGTTATGTCAGCTCCCAGAACCCCTATGTCCCTGAGCACCCGCCGATGAGTCTGTCCGCCCGATTTGGTGAACTGAAAAACCTGACACCGGAGCAATTTGCGGCTGGAACCAATCGCTCACTGCCGTTCTGGGTCAGTGTTTTGCTGGTCATACTCATTGCATGGCAGCTTGCCCGCCTGACCTGGTCATTCGTGCCGCAGCCGGAACCGGATACGACAATTCCGCCGGCGGCCACGGTAAATACCGCAGCGGCCGGGGGCGATCTGCGTGCGGAATTGCGCGAGGCGGTCGATGCGCACCTCTTTGGCGAGGCGACCCGTGAGGCGCCGCCGCCGCCGCCCGACCCGGTCGATGCTCCGGATACCAACCTCAACCTGACTCTGAGCGGCACCCTGAGTGCTCTGGATGCCAATGAGTCGCTCGCCATCATCAGTGAACGCGGTGCCGCGACCAAGGTCTTTGCCGTTGGCGACGTAATACGCACCGGCACCAAATTGCATTCGGTTTACCCGGATCGCGTTCTGCTCGATCGCGGTGGCAAAATCGAAGCCCTGCGCCTACCCAAGGAACTCGGCGAAGGGCAGGCGCGGGCAATCCAGCCACGGGCCCGGAGTTCCGCACGAGCACGAACCGGCACGTCGGTGAGGCAGCTTATCGATCAGAATGCCGCGTCGCTGACGGAGGTGATTCGGCCGCAACCGGTTTTTGCCGACGGCAAACAGCGCGGCTACCGCGTTTACCCTGGCCGGCAACGCCAGGCATTCTCGCAACTCGGTCTGCGGCCGGGCGATCTGATCACTGAGATCAACGGCGTTGCGCTGGACGATCCGACCAAGGGAATGGAGATTTTCCGCTCGCTGGGTGAGGCGACGTCCGTGTCGGTGACCGTCGAGCGCAATGGTCAACCCGAAGTTCTGGTGCTGGATACGTCGGAACTCGGGGACGAGTAGGTATTTGAGAACGCCGTGACGAAGAGACGTCCTGCGTCGTAACTGAGGAGTTCAGAGCATGCCGACAGGCAGCACTGCGAAAACAATAATTACAAAATTCCGGCTTTTTTTGGTGGTATTGCCTTTGTTTGTACTTGCGACGGTCGCGTCCGCGCAAAACGCGGCAATCACACCGAATTACAAGAATGCAGACATCGGTCAGGTCATCGAGGCCGTCAGCGCATTGACCGGCAAGAATTTCATTGTCGATCCACGGGTCAAGGCGCAGGTCACGATGATTTCTTCGACACCACTGTCGGCTGACGCGTTTTATGAGGCGTTCCTTTCTATTCTGCAGGTATACGGATTCGTTGCGGTCTCCTCGGGCGACATCATCAAGATCATGCCCGATGCCAATGCCCGGCAGATGCCGGCCGTCGATCTGCCGGGTTCCCTGCCCTCCGCCGGCGATGAGATTGTCACCCAGGTAGTGCAGGTTCAAAACGTAAACGCCGCGCAGCTGGTGCCGATATTGCGGCCGTTGATTCCCCAGTATGGCCACCTGGCGGCACACCCCGATTCGAATATGCTGATAATTTCCGACCGGTCCGCCAACGTGGCGCGAATGGCGAGCATTATCCGCCGGATCGACAGCGCCGGCGGCGATGCCGATGTCGACATCATCCCGCTACAACATGCTGCGGCAGCCGAGGTTGTGCGAATCATCTCGTCGCTGTACCAGGGTAATCGCGGCGGCGATCAACAGGTCGCCGGCGTGGGACTGGTAGCCGACGAGCGAACGAACAGCGTACTGGTCAGCGGCGATCAGGGCACGCGACTTCGGCTACGCGCCCTGATTACGCATCTGGACACGCCTTTGCAGGAAGGCGGCGATACCCGGGTACGCTATCTGCGCTATGCCAGCGCGGTGGATCTGGCGGCAAAACTCAACGAGCAGATCACCGGCATCGTCGCGGCCGCGCCCGGACAACAGGGGCAAACGCCGCAACAACGCCGCGACGACAATATCGTGCTGTGGGCGGAGGAGCAGACCAATGCCCTGATCGTGACCGCGCCGCCGAAAACGATGCGCAGCCTGATGGCAATCGTCGACAAACTAGACATTCGCCGTGAACAGGTCGCGGTCGAGACTATTCTGGTGGCGATGCAGGCGGAGAAAGCGGCCAATCTCGGTGTGAGCTGGGCCGTCGCCAATCCCAGCTACGGCGCCGGCTTTACCCGATTCACCAATTCCGGCGTCGATTTGCCGAATCTGATTTTCAACCTGCTTGGCAACAGTCCGGAAGGCGCCGCCGGCGCGATTCCCGGCAGCGGCATAACCGCCGGCGGCGGCACGATCCAGAATGACGGAACCAGTTTCGCGCTGATCCTCAACGCGCTGGCATCGGATTCGGACACGAACATTATCTCAACACCGTCGATCGTCACACTGGACAACGAGGAGGCGGAAATAACTGTTGCCCAGGAAGTACCGTTCCGGACCGGCGAATTCACCAGCGCGGGCGGCGCCGCGGGCGTGGTCAACCCGTTCACCACGATTCAACGCAAAGATGTCGGCCTGGTGCTCAAAATCACTCCGCAGATCAATGAAGGCAGCTCGATCATGCTCAAGATCGACCAGGAAGCCTCGGATCTCTCGCGTAGCGCGCAAGTGAGCGGCGCCTCGGACCTCATTACCAACAAGCGTACGATCAAAACCACGGTGATGGTCGAGGACGGCGGTATCGTGGTACTCGGCGGGCTGATTCAGGACAATATTTCCGAAGGTTATGAACGCGTTCCGATTGCCGGCGACGTGCCGATCATCGGTGAGTTGTTCCGCTCGCGCTCGACAGACCGTACTCGTCAGAATCTGATGATTTTTATTCACCCGACTATTATCCGCAGCGGGCAGGACTACGCCCGTGCCACCGAGGCGAAATACAACTACATTCGCAATGCTCAGGACAAGAGCAAACTCAAGGAAGTCGGACGCATGAAAGGCTACGAGGCGCTCGAACTGCCCGAGGTCGATTTCTCCGAAATCTACAGTGAGCCGTTGACGCCGGGACTGGTCCCGGACCCGACCAGCGGCCAAGGACGCGAGACGAGCAGCGATGGCACTGACGGAAACAACTGATTCGCTTGTCGAAGCGGTGGCCGCTCCCGCCGGCGATGACGCGCAACCTGCGCGCCGCCTGCCGTTTACGTTTGCCAAACGGCACGGCATTTTGCTGCAGGATCGCAGCGAATCGGAAGCCATCGCGATTTGCCGGCCGGATCTCGATCTGCTGATTCTTGCAGAAGTTCGCCGGTTTGCCGGTGTGCCACTGAAATTGCAGCGAGTCAGCCAGGACGAATTCGATGCTGCCCTGCAACTGAACTATGAGGCCGGCTCGAACGAGACTATGCAGGCGATGGAAGGTCTCGAGGGTGATACTGACCTGTTTAGTGTCGCGCAATCCCTGCCCGAACCATCCGATTTGCTGGAAAGCGACGATGACGCGCCGATTATCCGGCTGATCAATGCGGTGCTGACCCAGGCGGTCAAGGAGAATGCATCGGACATCCATATCGAACCCTACGAGAACCGCCTCGTAGTCAGGTTTCGCGTCGATGGCATTTTACGCGAAGTCTTGCAGACCCGGCGCGCCGTCGCACCGTTGGTCGTATCGCGGGTAAAAGTGATGTCGCGCATGGATATCGCCGAAAAGCGCCTGCCTCAGGACGGTCGAATTTCGTTGCGTATTGCCGGTCGTGCGGTCGACGTGCGCGTCTCCACCATTCCGTCAGGATATGGCGAACGCGTGGTGCTGCGTCTCCTGGACAAGCAGGCGGGGCGCCTCGAACTCGAACATCTCGGAATGTCGGAGCCAGCCCGGAACACCATTGACGACCTGATCCATCGCCCCCACGGCATCATCCTGGTGACCGGCCCTACCGGGTCGGGCAAAACCACGACACTGTACGCCGCGCTCGGGCGCATAAACGACAACAGCCGCAACATCATGACTGTTGAGGACCCGATCGAGTATCACATTGACGGAATTGGCCAGACTCAGGTCAACACCAAGGTCGACATGACATTTGCTCGCGGGCTGCGCGCCATACTGCGTCAGGATCCTGACGTCGTCATGGTCGGCGAGATTCGCGACCTCGAGACAGCAGAAATTGCGATACAGGCCAGCCTTACCGGACATCTTGTGTTGTCGACTCTTCACACCAATACCGCGGTGGGCGCGGTGAACCGACTGCGCGATATGGGTGTCGAGCCGTTCCTGTTGTCATCGAGCGTCATCGGTGTTTTGTCGCAACGCCTGGTCAGGATGCTTGCTCCGGATGACAAAGAGGCCTACACCGCAAGCGAATACGAGTGTCAGCTACTCAAACGCGACCCCTCCGACCCGCCGACCCTGTATCGGCCGCGCCGCGAGGTTGCGAGCACTGGCGGTGGCTACCGCGGCCGCAGCGGCATTTACGAACTGGTCACCATCGACGACACACTGCGCACGATGATCCATGACGGCGCCAGCGAACACGAGATGGACCGCCATGCGCGCACCTGCAGCCCGAGCTTGCGTGAAGATGGCTGCCGTAAGGTTCTCGAGGGAGTTACGACGGTCGAAGAAGTCTTGCGCGTTTCCCGTGCCGACTAATGGGTGCATTCGAGTACACGGCCGTCGACGACCGGGGACGCGAACGCAAAGGTGTTCTTGAGGGCGATACCGCAAAGCAGGTTCGACAACTGCTGCGGGAAAAAAAACTGCTGCCGATAGAGGTCAGCGAAGTCGTCAGGACCGAAGCACGGCGCAGCGCCCAGCTCGGTTTACGCCGTGGCCTCAGTGCCGCCGACCTGGCCCTGCTGACCCGCCAGCTTGCGACGCTGGTGCAGTCGGGGTTGCCGTTGGAGGAAGCGTTGCTGGCAATATCCGAACAGCACGAAAAGCCGCGCCTGCAGAGTATTATTCTAGGGGTACGGGCCAAGGTCATGGAAGGACATACCCTGGCTGACGGTCTCGCCGAATTTCCGCAGGCGTTCCCGGAAATCTATCAGGCAACCGTCGCGGCCGGCGAACAGTCGGGGCATCTCGATGCGGTGCTGGAACGTCTTGCGGATTACACCGAGGGCCGCCAGGTGCTGCGGCAAAAGGTTTCCAGCGCGATGATCTATCCGATCGTCCTCACCACCCTGGCAATTACGATCGTCTCTTTTCTGCTCGCTTTTGTCGTACCGAAGGTCGTTAGCGTGTTCGAGAACACCGGCAATCTGCTGCCCACGCCGACGCGGATTCTGATTTCCGCCAGTGATTTCATGCGCGATTACTGGTGGTTGCTGCTGGCAATCATCATTGCGCTGATTTTCGCTATTCGAGCATTGCTGCGACGCGAAGACGCGCGCCGCAAATATCACAGATTTCTGCTCCGGATACCGGTGATAGGTCGCCTCGTACAGGGCGTCAATACCGCACGATTCACCAGGACGCTCAGCATCCTCGCTGGCAGCGGGGTACCGGTCCTCGAGAGCTTCCGCATTTCAGGCGCGGTGGTCAGTAATATTCCGATGCGGGAGGCCGTTAGCGAAGCGGCTTCGCGGGTACGCGAAGGTGGCGCAATCGGCAAATCGCTGTCAAAAAGCGGCCTTTTCCCTCCTATGACGCTGCACCTGATCTCTAGCGGTGAGACCAGTGGCCAGCTCGAGACAATGTTGAATCGAGCGGCGACCAATCAGGAACGCGAACTCGACGGCATCATCTCAGCATTGCTCGCCATACTGGAGCCGGCACTCATCGTAATAATGGGGCTGGTGGTACTGGCCATCGTCGTGTCGATGTTACTGCCGCTGTTCGAACTTAATCAGCTGGTGGGTTAGCGCACCCCGAGTCACGGGCCGATCCTGCGGCCGATCAAGTCTCCCCGATTCTCGCAGCCTGGGATGTTGCAGTTTTATGATGCTTGCGCCCGCAACGATTTCGCCTTATATACGCACTGAAGGAGTCTGAATTCTCGTGCGCATGGTGAAGGGAAATGAGCGAGGAACCAACGGCAGGCAGCTTTGACGATGATGACATCGATCTTTGCGACGATGACAGCGTGGATGTCGAAGACGATGATGCAACAGAGGTGGAACCGGTTGTCGCAAGCGCTTCGTCCGGCAATGGCAGCATGACCGCGCGACGGCGGCTCGAAGCCTACATGGAAAACAAACGTTCGCAGCAGGATATCCGTGATGTTTTCGATGACTTCGAGGACATGGATGACAGCGATCATTACAGCGAGTATCGACTCGACTGAGCGCGGGTTGGCCGTCGTGGCAGATCAGCCCTGTCATTTTGCGTTGGCGCCGGCAACGCGGCAATTCAATGAAAATCGCGTGAACGGGTAACCAGGCTTCCCAGCAAATTTGTATGATCTTCCAGGCGTTGCGCGACCAGGTGCAGTACCTCCCCCTGACGTTGCAATTTGCCGCGCACCCCCATCAACCGTGCACCCAACAGCGTTTTTCGTTGCCGCTCGGCAAGCTTGCGCCAGACAATGACATTCACATGGCCAGTTTCGTCCTCGAGCGTAACGAAGGTCACTCCCTTGGCGCTGCCCGGGCGTTGCTTGGTGATGACCACCCCGGCAGTAATGACCGACTCGCCGTCTGCCAGCACGGCCAGTTCCTGCGCTGTCGACATCCCTCTCTGCCGCAGCAACGTCCGCAGCAAGGCCAGTGGGTGCCGGCGCAGGGACAAGCCAAGACGATTGTAATCAGCGGCGATATCCTCACCTTCAGTTGCCGCTCGCAACATCGGCTCCGCCTCGGCAATACGTGGCCGCGGTAACAAAGGTGTGGGCGGTTCCACACCCAGCACTTCCCACCTTGCGCGATGCCGATGTCCCGCCAGTTCACGCAAGGCATCGGCCGCGGCCAGCGCGTTCAGATCACGACGCCCAAGCCCGGCCCGTTCCACCAGGTCCTGGGTACTGGCAAACGCCCGGCACTGACGTGCCGTTGCAATGCGCCGGGCACTGTCCGCCGATAATCCCTTGACCAGGCGCAAACCCAGGCGTATCGCCGGCTGCGTCTGCAGGGACGGCTTGAGTGTACAGTCGTAGTCACTGTCGCAGACATCCGCGGGGCGCACTTCGACGCCGTGCCGACGCGCGTCCTGCACCAGTTGTGACGGTGCATAGAAACCCATCGGCTGGCTGTTTATCAACGCACAGGTAAATGCGGCGGGCTCATGGCATTTGAGCCATGACGACACATAAACGAGCAGCGCAAAACTTGCCGAGTGCGATTCCGGAAATCCGTATTCGCCAAAACCCTGTATCTGGTTGAATATCTGTCGCGCGAAACTTTCGCTATAACCGCGTTCCGCCATGCCACTGATCAGCCTGTCTTCGAACGGGCCGAGACTGCCGCGGCGGCGCCATGCGGCCATCGCTCGGCGCAACTGATCCGCCTCACCGGCACTGAACCCGGCCGCCACAATGGCAAGCTGCATGACCTGCTCCTGGAAGATCGGCACACCCAGCGTGCGTGCCAGTACATCTTCGACTTCCGGGCTCGGATAAGTCACCGGTTCTTCACCATTGCGGCGTTGCAAATAGGGATGGACCATATCGCCCTGTATCGGCCCGGGCCGAATGATTGCCACCTCGATGACCAGGTCGTAATAGCAACGAGGCTTCAGACGCGGCAGCATCGCCATCTGCGCGCGCGACTCAATCTGAAAAACGCCAACGGTATCGGCACGACCGATCATGTCGTAAACCGCAGAATCCTCGGCCGGTACCGTGGCCAGACTCCAGCGTTTCCCGCGATGCGCTGCTATCAGATCAAAACTGCGGCGAATCGCCGACAACATGCCGAGACCCAGCACGTCGACCTTCAGCAGACCCAGCTCATCCAGATCGTCCTTGTCCCACTGGATAACGGTACGCTCGGGCATCGCGGCATTTTCTATCGGCACCAGCTCATACAGCGGCCCCGCCGAAAATACGAAGCCACCGACATGCTGGGACAAATGACGCGGGAAACCCATAAGTTCACGGACCAGCCTGAGCAGGCGCGCGATAACCGCTGTGTCAGGACTGAAACCCGCTTCGCGGATACGCTGTTCGTCGACATCGGTATCGGAAATCCAGCGCATCGCCCGCGCCAGTCTGTCGACCTGTATCGGATCGAGACCAAGTGCCTTACCGACATCACGCACCGCGCTCTTGGCACGGTATGTTGTCACGGTCGCCGTCAGCGCGACCCGCTCGCGGCCGTATTTTTGGTAGATGTACTGGATAACCTCTTCGCGTCTTTCATGCTCGAAATCGACATCGATATCGGGTGGTTCGTTACGTTCGCGCGAGATAAATCGTTCGAAAAGGGTCGCCATACGGGCAGGGTCAACCTCGGTGATACCGAGGCAGAAACAGACAGCCGAGTTGGCGGCCGAACCCCGTCCCTGGCAAAGAATGCGATGCTTGCGGGCAAACCGGACCAGATCGTAGACCGTTAGAAAATACGGTTCATAGGCGAGTTCGCTGATCAATCCGAGTTCGTGCCGGATCATGCGCTTTACCTTATCGGTGACCCCGTCCGGCCAGCGCCTGCGCATGCCCTCCTCGGTCAGAAGACGCAGATGAGTTGCGGGTGTCTGCCCTTCGGGAACCAGCTCGCACGGATATTCATAGCGCAACTCATCGAGGGAAAAGTTGCAGCGTTCGGCGATATGCAGCGTCTCAGAGAGCATCTCCCGCGGATACAGCTGCGCGAGCCTGCGGCGCGCGCGCAGATGGCGCTCACCATTTGGATATAGCGCGAAACCGGCACCATCCAGAGTCGTTTTCAGACGTATCGCGGTCAGGGTGTCCTGCAAAGCGCGGCGAGAACGCCGATGCATGTGAACATCGCCCGCGGCAACACGCGGCAGACCGAGACGCCGGCCGAGACTGTCGAGCACCCGGCAGTCACTGCAATCGCGCCCGCCGGCGAGGAGCTCGACGGCAAGCCAGCTGCGCCCCGGGAACTGCTCCGCCACCCAGGCGCCGGTCTGCATTTCCGGCTGCATGCCCGGCAACCACAATACCAGGCAATGCGGTAAACCCGTGGCGAAGTCATCACGACACAGCGTGTATTCGCCTTTCTCCGCAGCGCGGCGTCCCAGTGTAATCAGGCGACAAAGTTCAGCGTATCCCTGCCGGTTCGTTGCCAGCACCACCAGCCTGGTCGCATCGGTCAGTCGCATTTCGCTGCCGGCGATCAACTGCAAATCGAGTGAGCGCGCTGCGCCGTGTGCACGCACGATTCCGGCCATCGAGCATTCATCGGTCAGCGCCAGCGCACGATAACCGAGTGCCGCGGCGGTGGTAACGAGTTCCTCCGGATGCGAGGCACCACGCAGGAACGTGAAATTACTGAGCGCATGCAACTCCGCATAATCGGGCTGCATCAGCCGAAAACCCCGTGCAGGAACCAGCGCGGCGTTTTACGGCGTTCGCGATAAATCCACAACCGGGCGCCATAGGGATTGGCGGCTATGTAGTAATCCCGACTTACCGGTGCAGCATCCCACCAGCCCGTTTCGATACGCTCGGGACCACTCTCGATCTGCAGGCGGCCACGATACCAGGGCTGTTCCCGCACGATCTCAAGCGCTCTCGGCACATCGAGCATCCACGTAGGACGCATAGCGGAGACAGGAACCACAGCAGCGCTGCTGCTCCCGCCCCGCCGCCACGCCACCTCGGGACGATGCTCGGCGACCAGGTGCGTACCGTATACCGCGGCCTCACCGAGGCGGACCCGTAACCGCCCGACCAGTTCGCGTAATCCGTGCCGGTCTGCCGGCTGATCGGGATCGGCATCGAAAAGACCGGCGCTGTCCTGGCGCAACGGTAGTGGCGTTCCGCTGCGCAAACGCAATGCAGTGGCCGGTGCCGGTAATACAAGACGCTCCAGGATTACCGCCATGAGCCCGCCAATATAGGCGCCATCGCAACTTGGACTCGCCAGCCCCAGCGGCAGGCGTGTTGGCGGATGACCGGTATGTACTACCTCGAAGATGACACGTTCCACCGCCAACTGCCGCGGCAGAAGAAACCTCTGCAGCCGGCTCAGCAAACAACCGATCCAGGGTGCCAGCGCAGATGCGGTATGCACCTCGAAATCGAACTCGAGCGTATCCGCAAAACAGGCCGGCGGCATGAAAGCCTGGCGCGGATCGGCCTGCCGGCCCAGCGCCCGATCAAGCATGTCGAGACGCTGCTGGCCAAAACGACGGGCAAAACCATCGCGCGGTAAACGCAGGCAATCGGACAGCGTGTAAACCCCCATGCCTGCCAGCGTGTCGAGCAAAGGTTCTGGCCAGTCGAGACATGACAAAGGCACTCGACCGAGCCGTCCCGGTAATTGCGCGGTTTCCAGAACCGGTTTGCCTTCGCCGGCGCGGGCCAGCCATGCCGCTGCAAGCGGCGTGGGCGCGAGTGCCAGCCGCGTCGTATATCCAAACTCGCCAGGAACTGCCCGTACATCGCTACACAGTCGCTCCACCCCGCCGAACAATCGCAGACTCCCCTGCACTTCCAGCAACACCATATCGGCAGCGTCACAACTGACACGAGGACTGAACCGCCCAAGCCGGATGGCAATTTGCTCCAGCGCCTGTTGTTCACGTAAAGGGCTACGTTCCGCCGCCCGCAAATCCGGCAACAATGCAAACGCGGCATTGAGACTCATGCCGGGACGTATGCCGGCAGCCATGCAGGCAGCGTTAGGTATCCACACCCGGCGCGCAGCACCTTGCCCGGTTATGACAATCAGCGGTTCGTCGTTGTGACCGAACACCTCAAGGCCGAGACGCGGCAGGTTCACCGCCAGCCACAATACCGGTCTCGGCGCGGGGCGCGCGAACGGTGAAGCCGGCACTGCATCGTGGACCGGTTTTAGCGGCGGTTCATCGGCAAGAGAAAAAAGCGGGAGGGACTTTTCCTGTAAGCGACTCATGACCTGGCGACTTCCCTGTGCCGGGCCGGATCAATGGGCCAGCCATTGCAGGCCACCCAACACCGCAGGCCGCCCACCGCGGGCTTTCAGGATACGCAGGCAGCGCTCACCACTGCTGACACTTATCTCCAGCCTCAGGGCGGCTGGCGAATGCTCCCGCGCCGCTGCGGGTGGACGAAAGACCAGCCCCCAGGCCGCACCCGACTCGGCGGCCAGCTGCAAACGGCGTGCTTCCCTGCCACTCAGGCGTTCTGTCCATAACAGTACCGCCGCGCAACACCCGGAGCGCAGGCCCTGTTCGGCAGCCCACAGAACGTCGCGCGGCTGCTCCGGCCGCACCACCAGGTGCCGGGAGAGATCCAGACCCGCCGCAGCAAGTGCCGGCGCATAAGGCTCATGCGGTGGCGCAACCCACATCAGCCTGCGGTCACACTGACGGCTCAATGCGGATAGTGCCGGCAAAAACAATCTCAGCTCACCAATCCCGTAATGCCCGACAATCAACTCGGTCAGCGCGCCCAGAGGCCAGCCACCGCCGGGCAATTGCACATCCAGTTCGGGGTAGCCGGTGGCAATCGTGGCTACCCGCTGAGCGCCATTACGGGCACGCCACAAACCGGCCTGATCGAGAAGTGCCTGGGGAAGCGGTTTCACTGCAGTCCGGCACCCCGCCGCACAACCCCAACGACAACCCCTTCGATAATCAGAGGCTGCTCCGCCAGATCCAGCCGCATCGGTGCGAAATCCGGGTTCTCCGGTAACAGCCAGACCAGCTTGCCTTCCTGGCGATAGCGCTTGACGGTTACTTCATCGTCCAGACGCGCAACCACGATCTGGCTATTGCGGATGTCGGGAGTCCGGTGCACCGCCACCAGGTCACCATCCAGGATGCCGGCGTCGCGCATGCTCATGCCTTTTACCTGCAGCAGATAATGCGGTTTGGGGCTGAACAGATGCGGGTCGAGCTGATAACGCGCCTCAATATGTTGCTCCGCCAGGATGGGATGACCGGCCGCCACCCGGCCCACCAGGGGTAACCCTATTTGCTCGCGCAACGCGTCTTTGAGCTGAATGCCACGGGAAGTGCCGGAAATCAGTTCGATCGCACCCTTGCGTTGCAGCGCACGAAGATGCTCTTCAGCGGCATTGACCGACTTGAAACCCAGCGCACGTGCAATCTCCGCGCGGGTCGGCGGCATTCCCTGCTCGACGATAAAATCACGGATGAAAGCCAGTACCTGCGACTGGCGGGGTGTCAGTTCCTGCATAAGAATACACCTGTATATAAAAACAGTTGTCATTATATACAGGAAAAGTTTCGGGGCAAGCTCTTGCCCGACTGCAACCAATTTGCCGCCTGTCGCATCTAAGCACAGAACATCGCTTGAACTTTTCGTATTCAACCAAGTCTGCACAGGAAGGCCTGAAACAGGCCGGCGCACAACACGCTAACTAAAACAATATAAAGTTATACGGCTGTCCAAGACCGACAGTCACCAGAGGGATGGCCTGCAATGAGTCTCACGATCAATTCCCTACGCAACCCGGCCGGGATAGCCGTCGTTGTCGCAATCATCGTGTTCTTCGGGCTTTACAGCCTCAACAAGCTCCCGGTGCAGCTGTTTCCAAATATCGACGAACCGGAAATGTCGGTCCAGACCGGCTGGCGCGCCGCCTCGCCGCGCGAAGTCGAATCGGAACTGGTCGAGCCGATCGAAGAGGTCCTGCAGGGCCTGCCCGGTATGAAGGAAATGAGCGCCGGCGCGAACAAGGGCTTTTCCTGGATCAATATGCGTTTCGGACTCGACACCGATATGCAGAAAACGCTTATCGATGTCATCAGCCGGATCAATCGCCTGCAGCCATTGCCGCGCGACGCCACACCGCCGTCAGTACGCCTTGGGGCCGGCTGGGGTGGCGGCACCAATGAAACGCTGACCTGGTTCTTCGTCCAGTTGCTACCTGGCACGGCTGGTCCGATCGAGAGTTACCAGCGCGTCATCGAAGACATTCTCAAGCCCAGGCTCGAGAGTATTCCCGGCGTAGCCGGCGTCGAAATCCGTGCCGGCCAGGACGAGCAGCTGCAAATCGTGTTCGATCCCTACCGCGCCGCCGAGCTCGGTATCCAGATTCCTACCGTCGCATCGATAGCCGGCCGGGCCAACGACGTGTCCGGCGGATTCGTCGAGGTCGGAAGACGCCAGTACACGCTGCGTTTTGCCGGTCGCTATACACCCGATCAATTGTCCGAACTGATCCTCGAGTGGCGTGACGGTAGACCAGTGCGGCTCGGCGACATTGCCGACATCAGCGTCAGCCGCGGCGACCGTGCCAATTTCTCGATCCAGAATGGCAACCCGGCCATGGGCGTTGAGATCTTTAAGGAATCCGGCGCGAATGCCTTACAAGCCCTGACAGCGGTCAAGGCGGCCGTGGAGGAAGTCCGCGAACAACAATTGCAGCAACTCGGTCTTTCCATCCAGCAGTCATTCGATGCATCGGTATTCATCAAGCGTGCGGTCGGACTCGTCACCAGCAATCTGGTGATAGGCGTTCTGCTGGCGGTCGGGGTGCTGTGGTGGTTCCTGCGGCAATGGCGGGCAACCCTGCTCGTGGCCACCGCGATACCGATTTCGCTGCTGTCCACCTTCGTGGTCCTTTATTTGACCGGGCGCACGCTGAATATCATCTCGCTGGCCGGACTCGCGTTCGCGGTCGGCATGGTGCTCGATGCGGCGATCGTCGTCCTCGAGAACATCGTCCGCCTTCGCGGACAGGGCCGCGGCGCGCTCGACGCGGCAGCCGAGGGCACGGCCCAGGTTCTCGGCGCGCTGGTGGCATCGACCGCCACGACCGTCGCGATCTTCCTGCCGGTGATTTTCCTTAAAGATGTCGAGGGACAATTATTTGCCGATCTCGCCCTGACCATCGCAATTGCCGTCAGCATTTCCCTGCTGGTCGCGGTGACGGTACTGCCGACGGCGGCATCGAAGTGGCTCGACTCCGAACACCTCAAGGATCGCCATGAAAACGCCTGGCAGCGAATGGCGGCGGCAATTTTACGCCTGACCGACACACCGCCCCGGCGCTGGCTGACGATCCTCGTCCTGATGGGGACACCCGTTCTGGTGACGCTGACCCTGGTCCCGCGGATGGACTATCTGCCTCCGGTCAAGCGTGATGCGGTCGACGGGTTCTTCCAGTTTCCGCCCGGCGCCAATACGGATCTGATCGAAGACGAAATCGTAAAGGTCATGGTCGACCGGCTGCAGCCGTACATGAGCGGCGAGAAAGAACCGGCGCTGAAGAACTACTACATCATAGTCTGGCCAAACGGCGGCACTATCGGGGTCCGCGCAAAGGACCAGACCCGGGTCAAGGAACTCGAGGCGATCATCCGTGACGAGGTGGTGGCCGGTCTCCCTGATACGTTTGCCTTCGTGATGCAGGGTAATCTGTTTGGCGGCTTTGGCGGCGGCCGCAATATTTCCATGGTGATGCAGGCCACCGACACCGGCGCCCTGCTAGACGCGGCCCGCCAGGGCATGGGCATCGTGCAGCAAAAACTGCCCGGGTCACGGGTCCAGCCACGGCCCGGCACGGAACTCGCCGAACCCGAACTACGCCTGACTCCGGACGATCAGCGTATCAACGAGGCAGGCTGGACACGCGAGACCTTGTCCAGCGTCGTGCGCAGTCTAGGCGACGGTGTCTGGGTCGGCGAGTACTTCGACGGCGAGAAACGCATGGACATCATCCTCCGCGCGGAACCGTGGGCCGATCCGGACGAACTTGAAGCGGTGCCTTTGGCCACCCCGCTGGGTGGTGTCCTGCCACTCGGAGAACTGGTGGATATCCAGCGCACGGTTGGACCGAGCCAGATTCTGCGGATCGACCGCCGTCGCAGCGTCGTGCTGAACGTTACGCCGCCGGAGGATCTGTCGCTGGAAGAGGCGATCGAGATCCTGCAGAAAGAAGTTGAACCCGAGCTGAAACCGCTGCTGCCGGCGGATGGCACGATCCAGTACGGTGGCAGTGCAAGCGCGCTGAAGTCTGCAATCGCGAATATGTCGGAGAACTTCCTGCTCGCGATAATGGTGTTGTTTCTGCTGATGAGCGCCCTGTTCCGCTCGATGCGCGACAGTCTTCTGGTACTCCTGGCGCTGCCTCTCGCCACGGTCGGCGGCGTCGCGGCACTGCGCATACTGAACACGTTCAGCTTTCAGCCAATGGATTTGTTGACGATGATCGGTTTCATCATCCTGATGGGCCTCGTGGTCAACAATGCGATCCTGCTGGTCCATCAGACACGTATGGCCGAGCGCGGCGGCATGACCCGGCGTGATGCGGTCTCGCATGCGTTGCAAGTTCGACTGCGCCCGATATTCATGAGTACACTGACGAGCATCTTCGGGATGCTGCCGCTGGTACTGATGCCGGGTGCCGGCAGCGTGATCTATCGTGGCCTCGCCGTCGTCATCGTCGGCGGTATGTCAGTCAGCACGATTTTCACCCTGCTGCTGTTGCCGACGCTGCTCCGGCTCGGAGAGGGCGCCGCAACCAAACAGATCATGCCGGCGGGCCCGGCAGGCGAAGTTGGCAAGGCACTGGAAACCTGATCGAAGGTATTGGGAATTGCTCGTATGAATACACATTTCTATCGCTTTGCGGCATGTTTAGTTGTTGCCGCCGTAGCGGTCGGCCAGGCTGCGTTTGCCCAGGACGGGCCTCCGCCTCCGACCGTCCGCGTCGACGCGGCACAGCGCCAGTCCATGGCCTCAGTCATACAGGCCCCGGGAACCGTAGTCAGCCGCAACGATGCGCGGATTGCGGCCGAAATCTCCGGACGGCTGAGCTGGGTCGCGGAACCGGGTGACCTGATAGAAAGCGGCGATGTCATCGCCCGTATCGATGATCGCGCGCTCTCGCTGCAACTGCAGGAGGACGATGCAACCATCAAACGTCTCGAAGCCAATCTGGTCTACCTTAGCCAGCAGCTCGACCGGCTGCAGCAACTGGCACGGCAAAACAACGCGGCGCGCAATCAACTGGACGAATCTACCGCGCAAAAAGCGATGGCCGAGCAGGATCTGGTACAGGCCCGGGTGTCGCGTGAGCAGACTCTCTACAGCCTGCAGCGGGCCCAGGTCAGAGCGCCGTTTTCAGGTCAGATTGTCGAGCGTCTGGCCCAGGCAGGCGAATTTATTTCCGTCGGTGGTGCTATCGCTCGTCTCGTGGACACAACCAATATCGAGGTCCGGGCGCGCGCGCCCATGACGGTCGCGCCGTATCTGTTTGCGGATATGGCTGTGACGGTGCGCGATCAGCGTCACTTCACGGAAAACACGATCCGTTCCGTCATCCCCGTTGGTGACGAGCGGTCGCGCATGATCGAGGTAAGGGTCGCGCTCGATCCGAACAGCTGGGTAATCGGGTCCGCCGTGCGGGTCGAATTGCCGCGCAGCGAAGCCACGGAAGTCGTTGCGGTGCCACGAGACGCTCTGATCCTGCGCCAGGACAATATCTATTTGTTCAAGCTGGTCGAAGACAACAAGGTCGAGCAGATCCCGGTTCAGACCGGGGTTGGCAACGGAACAATGATCGAGGTGCGCGGGAATATCAGCGACGGCGACCAGGTAGTGATCCGTGGTGGCGAGCGTCTGCGGCCCGGGCAGACAGTGCAAATCGCCAAAGAAGTTGCAGCTGCCCGCTAGCGCTACTGGCACGGCGCGCATCCGAGCGTCACAATAACTGCTTTTCTAGAGCGGAATCCGCGCCATGTCAGACAACAGCCCTTACGATGTCATCATCGTCGGTGGTGGCCATAACGGCCTCGTTTGCGCCTGCTATCTCGCCCGGGCCGGGCGTCGGGTCCTGGTACTGGAACGCCGGGAAATACTGGGTGGCGCAGCGGTCACCGAAGAATTTCATCCCGGTTTTCGCAACTCTGTCGCGAGCTATACGGTTAGCCTGCTGCATCCGAAGGTCATCGCCGATTTACATCTCGCCAGGCATGGCCTGCGAATCGTCGAACGTCCCCTGGCCAATTTCATGCCATTGCCGGACGGCAGGCACCTCAGCTTTGGCGCCGACGCCGCCGCGGATATCGAGCAGGTCGCGAATTTCTCGAGGAAGGACGCCGCGCAGCTGCCGCGCTACTACGAGATGCTTGACGGCGTAGTCGGGCTGCTGCGCGCGACCTTGCTTGAAACTCCACCGAATGCGGGTGGCGGACTGATCGACGCCTGGCGTGCGCTCAAGAGCGGGCGGCGCTGGCTTAACCTGACCGTCGCGCAACAGCGATCGGTTCTTGAATTGATGTCGCGCAGTGCCGGCGAGATTCTCGGTGACTGGTTTGAAACACCGGCGTTGCAAGCCCTGTTCGGATTCGATGCAATCGTCGGGAATTTCGCGAGCCCGTTTCACCCCGGCACCGGTTACGTCCTCCTCCACCACGTCTTTGGCGAGGTCAATGGCAAGCAGGGCGCATGGGGACATGCCATTGGCGGCATGGGCGCGATTACTCAGGCGATGGCCGCGGAAGCGCGCGAACTCGGCGTTGAACTGCGCACCTCGACTCCGGTTGCGCAAATACTGGTTGAGGACTCGCAGGCGTGCGGTGTCCGCAGCGGAGACGGTGAAGTATTTCGGGCGCGCCGGGTCGCAGCAAACGTAAACCCGAAACTGCTGTTTCTGGATCTGGTGCCGGATACCGCATTGGCGCCGGAGTTCATCGAATCGATCCGCGGTTTCCGCTGCGGTTCAGGCACCTTCAGAATGAACGTGGCGCTGTCACAGCTACCCGACTTTTCATGCCTGCCCGGCACCCAGCAGGGCCGCCATCATGGCGGCGGCATAATCATGGGTCCGTCGCTCGAATACATGCACGACGCTTATGAGGATGCGCGGAAGAACGGCTTTTCGAAGCGGCCGGTGGTCGAAATGCTGATTCCCAGCACGATCGATGACAGCCTCGCACCGCCGGGGCAACACGTTGCCAGCCTGTTTTGCCAGCATTTCAGTCCAAACCTGCCAGACGGCAGACACTGGGACGAGGTCCGTGACGACGCGGCCGAGACCATAATCGACACGGTCACCGAATACGCTCCTAATTTCCGCTCGAGTATCGTCGGCAAGATGATGCTGTCGCCTGCCGATCTCGAGGCCAGGTTCGGGCTTGTCGGCGGCGACATTTTTCATGGCCGGCTCAGCATGGAACAGTTGTACAGTGCCCGACCCTTGCTGGGGTATGGCAACTACCGGACGCCGATCAGAAATCTCTACATGTGTGGCTCCGGAACTCATCCCGGTGGCGGAGTGACCGGCTTGCCCGGGCACAACGCCGCACGCGAAATTCTGGGTGACAGAGGGCGCTGACGGCACCGCCCGCGCGGTGTCGCAGGCGCGCGACGCTTGATTGCCCGACCCGTTATGAAGTATGTTCTCTGGGCGAATAGGTCAGGACCTCTATCGTAAAGATATCTGGCCACTCGAATCTGTTGAATTTGATTAGAATTCTCATCGTTTGTTTGATTGCTAGGGGACGAGTTATGAATAAGAAGATCGGAATTGCCATGAAGGCTAGTGCTGTTGCTGTCGCACTTGTAATCGCATCAGGATGTGCCACCAACACAAGGCTTGACGAAGTCAAAGCCATTGCCGACCGGGCTCTGAGCGAAGCACAGTCAGCGAAATCTGCCGCAGATGCTGCCGGACGTGCCGCCAACGATGCCAAGCAGATGTCTGCTGCGGCACAGAGTGCGGCTGATCAGGCTGGACGTGCGGCACAGGCCTCGCAGGCTTGCTGCAACCGTAACAGCGAGAAAATTGATCGCATGTTTGAGAGGGCACAGCGCAAGTAAGCTGTCATCTTCGGCCAAAAAAACGCCGCGGTTTTGCCGCGGCGTTTTTTTTTGCCTGCCTGCAACGGTATGAGTGATGCCTAAAGCGAGTTCTGCTCTCGCTCAACCCCCTGGCCATCGTCGTTGCTCACCCGAATTGGCGCGGCATCGCTGGCAGCCATCGAGTCCGGCACACCGCTGGCTGCCTCAAATATTGTGCCGATACGATCCCAGTCAACCGAAATATTGCGCTCGCTGGTGGCCTTGACGATCAGTTCGGTCACTACGGTCAGATCACGCCCGATACGTTCCGCATCCTCATCCAGCGGCGGATGCGCCTCAAGGTACAGCGAATCGACACCCCAGCCCACCTTGTAGGGCTCATTGATGATCCGCACCGGGGTACCCACAGGAACAATTTCGAACAATGCCTCGATATTTTCCGGGTACATCCGGATACACCCGTGCGTCACCCGCATGCCGACGCCAGAAGGTCTGTTGGTGCTGTGGATCAGGTATCCGGGGATCGAGAGGCGCATCGCAAAACCACCCAACGGGTTATCCGGACCAGGCGGAACTACTCTGGGCAGAATGTCGCCATCCTCGGCATGTTCCTTGCGGATCGACTCTGGCGGATACCAGGCAGGGTTGCGGACCTTGGTTACAATTTTGGTCTGCCCCAACGGCGTCGCCCAGTCCATGCGCCCGATGCTGACCGGGTGAGTCTCGACCATCGGCACTTCGCCCGATTTGGCCGGGCGATAATAATACAGACGCAATTCGGGCAGGTTTAGCACGATACCCTTGCGTGGCCCCGGCGGCAGAATGAACCGGGTCGGGAGCAACACCTCGGTCCCTTCTCCCGGCAACCAGGGATCGGTATCCGGGTTGGCGCGAACGATGTCCTCGTATCCCAGCCCGTGCTCGCGCGCAATATCGAGAAGAGTATCCTCCTCCCTCGCTCTTACCGTGCCGGTCGTGCCGACGACGTCAATATCGGGCGGGGGTAACACGAAGCTCGCCGCTGTCACCGTTCCCGGCACGAGCAACGCCGCTAGCGCGGCCACGGCAAGACTAAAACAAGCAAGTATGAGTTTCATCCCTGAACTGATCCTGCGCAAAACCGGGTGGAAAAGACGGATTTCGATCGCTATCCTCCCACGGCAGAAGACGATCGGCAAGTCGAAGAACTCAGCCGAGCGCGGGTAACACCAGCGCATAACCTGCGGCGGTAACGACGACAATAGCGATCAGGTTGAGCCATAATCCTGCCCGACTCATCTCGAGAATACGGACCCGGCCCGATCCGAATACGATCGCATTTGGCGGCGTCGCGACGGGCAACATGAAAGCGCAGCTCGCAGCAATTGCCGCGGGCACTGCAAGGGCAAGCGGCTCCAGCCCGAGCGCCGGCGCAACCGCGGCCAGGATCGGTATTAGCGTCGCCGTGGTGGCAGTATTGCTGGTCAGCTCGGTGAGAAAGACGATCAGCGCCACGACCGCCAGAATAATCACCCACCCCGGCATGGACGTCAGTCCCGCCGTGCTGGCCACGAGAAACTCACCAACCCCGTTGATCCGGATCGCCGCGGCAAGGCTCAGGCCGCCGCCGAACAGCACCAGCAAGCCCCACGGCAGCCGCACCGCGGTTTCCCAATCCATGGCAAATACCGGGCGGCGCAAAGAAACCGGGCAGACAAATAACAGTAGCGCCCCGATTATTGCGATACCGGCATCGCTGAGACCGGCCAGTGGCATCGCCCCGCCGATTTCGAGCTGATTGAGCAACGGCCGCGTCAGCCACGAGCCGGCTGTAAGGAGAAAGACCACCAGCGTCACCCGCTCCCCGCTATTCATCGGTCCCAGCCCGCTATAGGCCCGGTCGATGGCACCGGGACCGGCATCTATCCGCTGTTGGCCCAGCGGGAAGAGTATTCGTGTCAGCAACCACCACACGACGGGCAAAAGTATGCATACCACGGGTACCCCGACGGCCATCCAGCCGACAAAACTTATCTCGACGCCAAGATCACTGGACGCGAACGCCGCGAGGAAAGCGTTCGGAACCGTACCGATCAGCGTACCGATTCCGCCTATCGATGCCGCATAAGCAATGCCAAGCAACAAACACAGGGAGAAGCGATGCTGAGCGGCTGTGGGTTCGGATGATTCTTCGCCTTCGCCCAGCGTGATGATGGAAATCGCGATCGGCAACATCAACAGGGTGGTCGCGGTATTGGTTACCCACATGCTCATCGCGGCAGTGACAAACATGAAACCCGCGACAACGCGTGCCTGCCCGGTCCCGACGAACCGCAATGCGGTAAAGGCAATCCTCCGATGCAGCCCCCATCGCTCCATTGCCAGCGCGATGATAAATCCGCCCATGAACAGGAAGATCAGCTCATGCCCGTAGGGCGCGGCGGCGGCGCGTATTGGCGCAGCACCAACCAGCGGAAATACCGCGAGCGGAATCAGTGCCGTCGCATAGACAGGTATTGCCTCGGTCATCCACCAAATGGCCATCCACACACCGATCGCCGCGGTTGCCCGGCCCTCCGCGCTAAAAACGGTGCTGATCCCGTTGCTGTCGACAAAGTGCTGCGGCAGCAACTGGTAGACGACTAGCGCAACCAGCGGTCCGGCCAGCAAGGCGGCAAACCGGGTCGCGGGCGAGCCTGGCAATGAGTTTTGGATATCGGACCTCACGACTCTGGTCTATTATGATGCAGTGGCTGACACTGCGGCGATCAAGATGCAGCAGACGAATAGCACAGCCGTGCACCGCACCACAAATTGTATCGGCCTCAGGCAACGGACTCCTGACATCATGAAGATATCAATAGAAATCGGCGAGAAGGACATTGCGAATCTGCGCAGGGAAATACGGGCAATCAGGAAGACCGTCAAGCGCATGGATGTCGATGAGGTCATTGCCGGCGCGCGCTTGGCGCTGCAGGCACTGGGCGGGAAAAACGTGCCAGAGTTTGTTTCCAGCCGTGCGGCCCAGCTGGAAACTCTCATCGCAATGACGCTGGACGACGACTGGTCGCTGCCGCGACTGGAACGAGAGGATGTCCTTGCGGTTCTCGCCTATCTGTCAGACCCCAACGACCTGATCCCCGACGACGTCCCGGGGCTTGGCTACCTCGATGACGCCATAATGGTCGAGTTAGTGCTGCGCGATCTGCGCCACCAGCGCGAAGCCTATGCCGATTTCTGCAGTTACCGCGACACTTACTTCAAGCGCCACAAGGTCGGCCGCGATCTCGAAACCCGGGCACGCCGCCTCAAACAACGCCGCTCGCAACTTTACCAGCGGATGTACCGGCGTATCGATAATGACCGGTCGGGCGAAAAACGCCTTTTCTGATCGCTGTCATGGGGAAATCGTCGCCTCCGCGATCGCGTCGATGCGTTGCGGCGGCAAAATCCTGCGACGAGCGCCATCGTTTTTCCTTGAATTAGCTCGCATAAAAAGCTATAAGTTAATGTTCCACGGAGGAGAAGCAATGGAAGCAAAAATAATCCCAGGAACGGAAGCAGGGCTGAGCGACGTGTCTACCCAATCCGGATCCCAGGCAAGAAGTCTGTACAGATCGACCGATGCGCACGGTGGATTACCGGCAAAGCGGCAGGATGTGAGCGTTACAGGTTCCGTCCAGGCCTGGGATGCATTTGAAATCTGGCGCTCCCGTATTCATACCGCGCGCGGCGGCACCTGAACCGGTCAAAGTCGCGCGCCTGACCTGCAATTGACCAGGACGCGGCCCGGAATCCGTCCGGGCTAATACCTGATCAGAGCGGACCCCCATGTAAACCCACCCCCGAAAGCTTCGAGCAGGAGCGTGTCTCCGCGCTTGATTCGCCCGTCCCGAACAGCCACATCCAGCGCCATCGGCACCGATGCAGCCGAGGTATTGCCGTGATCCTGAACCGTGAGGATGACCCGCTCCATTGGCATATCGAGTTTCCTCGCGGTGGCCTTGATAATCCGGATATTGGCCTGATGCGGTATCAGCCAATCGATATCGGATTTCTCCAGTCCGTTGGCTGCCAGGGTTTCCTCGACAATTTCCCCCAGCTTGGTCACCGCAACCTTGAACACTTCGTTGCCACGCATCTGGATAAAATCACCGCCTTCCTTCCACGCGCCGAACCCGCGCGATACACCGCTTGGGAAAAACAGCAGATCCTTGTACTGGCCATCTGCATGGAGGTGAGTGGAGACAATTCCAGGTTCCCCGGACGGCTCTATGATCACCGCACCTGCACCATCACCAAATAACACACAGGTGCCGCGGTCCGACCAGTCAACCATCCGTGACAAGGTTTCCGCGCCGATTACGAGGGCGCATTTCGCAGATCCCGTTTGAACGAATTTATCAGCGATACCCAGTGCATAAATGAAGCCGCTACAGGCAGTTTCCAGACTGAAAGCCGGGCATCCTCCGATGCCGAGTTTGTCCTGAACCAGGCATCCGACATTGGGGAAAACCTGGTCCGGCGTCGTCGTCCCGACCGCGATGAAATCAATATCATGGGGATTGATTCCGGCCGCCTCTATCGCCTGCCGGGCGGCACCGACGCAAAGGTCAGAGGTAGTCTCACCATCGGCCGCGATATGCCGGCGCTCGATACCGGTACGACTCCGGATCCACTCATCGGTCGTATCGACCGTCTTTTCCAGGTCTGCATTGGTAACCAGATTATCGGGCAGGCATCGTCCGGTACCGCTGATTTTTGAATAGATCACTTAGGGTTGCTCTTGCAGAAGTTTGCTGATGCGCGCCGGCAAATCCGTGTGCGCTTCCAGGCGCGCCATTTCAAGCGCGTTACAAAATGCGACTTCATCGGCTCCGCCATGGCTCTTGACCACCACGCCCGGCAGACCGACCAGGCTCGCGCCATTGTAACGCCGCGGATCGAGCCGCGCTTTCAACGCCTTCAGCGCAGGCATTGCCGCCAGGCCCTGCAGGCGGGCGAAGGCGGAACGGGTGAACTCCTCGCGGGTCAGTTGGGCAATCATCTTGGCCACGCCTTCCATTGTCTTGAGCGCAACATTGCCGGTAAAACCGTCGGTTACCACGACATCCACGGCGCCGTGAAATATATCGTCACCCTCGACAAAGCCGACATAGTTGAGATCGCTCGCGAGCAACAATGCCGCAGCCTGCTGTACAATTTCGTGTCCCTTGATCTCCTCCTCGCCAATATTTAGGAGACCGACGCGCGGGCGTTCGAGCCGATGCACTTCCTGAGCGGTTATGGATCCCATCAAGGCAAACTGAAACAGCTGCTCGGCCGTACAGCGGGCATTTGCACCAAGGTCCAGCATATGGGTGTGGCCATTGACGGCAGGTATCGCAGAAATGATCGCGGGCCGGTCTATTCGCGGCAATGTCTTCAGTACAAACCGCGCGGTGGCCATCAACGCACCGGTATTTCCGGCGCTGACACAAGCAGCCGCAGCGCCCTGCTTCACCAGGTCGATTGCGACGCGCATGGATGAGTCTTTTTTACGCCGAACCGCATCCCGCGCACTATCATCCATGGTCACGACCTGAGACGCATGAACGATGTCCAAACGCGAAGCTTCCGCGCCGCGTGAAAATGCCAGTCCTTGCAGTATCGGCTCGTCGCCCACCAGCAACAGGTGCGCATCGCCGTGCTCACGCAGGAAACGGAGACAGGCGGGCACACAAATATCTGCACCATGGTCGCCACTCATCGCATCTACAGCGATCGTGGTCAGCATCTCGCCCCCGGCTCGCGATTGTCGGTCAGGATGAAGCAGCGACGGTGTAACGCCGGCCAGCAGAGTTATTCGATTTCTTCTTCGATAGCGGGTTTGATGACCTGGCGGCCACGATAGTACCCATCGGGACTGATGTGGTGACGGCGGTGTGTCTCACCACTGGTCGGCTCAATCGAGAGCGCCGGTTTGCCGAGGCTGTCATGCGCACGGCGCATATCCCGCTTCGACGAAGATTTCCTGTTTTTTTGAACGGCCATCGTGCTGTACTCCAAAAAGTATCCAAAGATCGAAATCGGTAAAAAATCAGTCGCGCTTCTTCTTTAACTCAGCCAGCGCAGCAAACGGATGCACCGTCTCGCTGTCGGCGGAAGCGGCCACAGAGCTACTGGTCGTTGCCTTACAATCCGCGTCTTCGTGCATTGGCGCGAAGGGCAGTTGAAGCATCAATTCATCTTCGAGCAAGGGCGCCAGCTTCAGCGTCGTGTCCTTGCCCTCTCCTCTTGCAATACCTTCGGCGCGGCAATCCTCGAGCCGAATTGGCTCGAATTCATCCGCTACCGTGACCGGCTGCGCAGTCGCCTCGCCCAGCAACCATGCAAAGTCGTGCTCGATCGGGTACGTCAGCGGACGCAAACAGCGCTGACACTGCAAACCAAGCTGCGCCTCGATCCGACCCCGGACCGCCACCGATTGCGCCTCCCCGGAGAGCGTCAATTCGACTCTCACACAGCCGCTCTCGACAAACTCCGGCAAAAGAACAGCCGCAAGCCTCGGTAACTCCCTGAAATCGAGAGTGTCGTCACCGGCAAAGCCCCTGGCGGCAAGTTCGAAAATCCTGACAGGCTCGGTGAGAGTTCCCGACATAAGCGGTCAATTATATCTTTTTGCCAGAAAGGGGTCAAAGGCGACATCGTTAACCAACCCATTGATTGTTAAGTGGATAATCAGGACCGCCCATGCCTTGCCCCACATGCGTACAATTGCGCGACCGAATTCACTGCAGGGACATCGAGTGACCCCATCCGCGGCCAACCCGCCACGACCACTTGTGCTGGCATCGAAATCCCGCTATCGGGCAGGTCTGTTGCAGCGCCTTGGGCTGGAATTCATCCAGGCGTCCGCCGACATTGACGAGGCTGCGCTTGATGGCGAGACGCCGCGCGAACTTGCGTCGCGGCTGGCCCGACAAAAGGCCGCAAAGCTGGCGGAACAGTTTCCCGCTGCCACGATTATCGGATCAGACCAGGTCGCCAGCGTCGGTGATGCGGTTCTCGGAAAACCGCGGACGCCGGAGGCCGCGGCGCGCCAACTGCAACTTTGCGGCGGAAGCAAGGTCCGGTTTTACACCGCGGTATGCGTCAGGAATCCGGCGCCGCTCGCGGAACAACAGCATGTTGACAACACGGACGTGCATTTTCGCCAACTCAGCGCCAATGAAATCGCCCGCTATGTCGTGCGCGAGCCGGCGCTGGATTGTGCCGGTGGCTTCAAGGCCGAGGCGCTTGGCATATCCCTGTTCGATGAGGTCACCAGCCGCGACCCGACCGGACTGATAGGACTACCGCTGATATGGCTGGCGCAGGCGTTGCGCGACAGTGGTTTCCGTCTACCCTGACGGGCCGCCACCGATCGCCTCGAGACGATCCAGCAACTCGCGCAGCTCCGCCTGTAACGGGGCGGTAATACACACCGTCTCGGCGCTACCCGGTTGCTCGAACGAAAGCGACTGCGCATGCAGAAACATCCGCCTTAGTCCCAGCCGGCGCAAGACACGATTGGCATCACGGTCGCCGTACTTCTCATCACCGGCGACAGGATGCCCCAGATGCGCCGCATGGACCCGGATCTGATGGGTCCGGCCGGTTTCGATCCGGACCTCGGCAAGGGTTGCCTCGGGAAACGTCCTGACCGTTTTGAAAGTCGACACGGAGCGCTTGCCGGTATCGGGCTCGACGATGACCATGCGCTCGCCGCCACGCCGCAGGTTGGTCGCCAGAGCGGCATCTACCCGGCTGTGCCCGGGTCCGAGCCGGCCGACCAGCAAGGCAAGGTACCGTTTGTCAACTGCGTTTTCCCTCAGCTGCTCGTGCATGGCGCGTAACGCGCTGCGACGCTTGGCAAACAACAGGCACCCACTGGTATCGCGGTCCAGCCGATGGACAAGCTCGAGATACGCCAGATCGGGCCGAGCCTGGCGCATCAGCTCGATTGCGCCAAAACTCACGCCGCTGCCGCCATGCGCGGCCAGTCCCGCCGGTTTATTGATGGCGAGTAGTCGTTCATCCTCGAAGACAATCTGCCCCAGAATGGCCTTTCGGGCCGCATCGGGCGAACGCGGCGTCTCACCTTCGGCTCTGCGTAGCGGCGGCAATCTTATCGATTCTCCGGCCTTGAGTTTGCGCGATGCCGCCGCCCTGCCGCCGTCGACCCGCACCTCTCCGCGGCGGATGGCCCTGTAAATCCGCGTTTTGGGGACGCCTTTCAACACTCGCAGCAGAAAGTTATCGAGGCGCTGGCCCGCTTCCTCCGCGCCGATGCAGTGATAACTGACCTTGGGCGAGTCTTTACGATTTTTCAAAGGCTTAGCGGTCATTTTCGTTGCTGGCTCACGCGGCTGTTGCTATAGTACCGCAGCGGCGTCGGGCGCAACGCGAGAATTCAACAAACTGCCGACCGACGTCGCCAGCAAATTTTTGGGGCGGTTCCCCCTTTGCAGGGCGGGACCGCAATGTTTGTCACCAGCCCGAATTTCGGGCTGCGGTTGGCTGCAGTCTTGGAAACCGCAAGCGCCAAAAGCGCATGTGGAACAGCGCCAACGCCCTGTTGAGGCGAACGGCATGCCACGTGATTTCGTTGGCAATCTGTCAGCGGTACCAGATGCATTTGTGCATCCGGTACCTGCTTATGACCCGTGTCCGGACACATTTTCGTGGTTCCGGGATGCACTCGGGTCCGGTTCGGCACCAAGGTATGTAGCCCCGCGCATCGCCATGCGAGAAGGGGCCGATGAAGAGAATGTTGGTAAACGCAACCCAGCAGGAAGAACTGCGGGTTGCAATCGTCGATGGTCAGAAACTCTATGATCTGGATATCGAAGCGCCAGGCCGAGAGCAGAAAAAGGCCAATATTTACAAGGGCAAGATAACCCGGCTGGAACCCAGCCTCGAGGCTGCTTTTGTCGAATTCGGATCAGAACGCCACGGTTTCCTGCCGCTCAAGGAAATTTCGCCGGAATATTTCGTAAATCGCCCCGGGTCCGGTGGCAAAGTCAATATTCGCGATGTACTGAAAGAAGGTCAGGACATCGTCATCCAGGTCGAAAAGGAAGAACGCGGCACCAAGGGCGCTGCGCTGACGACTTTTATCAGTCTCGCGGGACGATTCCTGGTGCTGATGCCGAACAATCCGCGCGCTGGTGGCGTGTCCCGACGCATCACCGGGCCTGACCGGGACCTCGTGCGCGATTCCCTCGCGGCACTCGAACTCCCCGATGGCATGGGAGTCATAGTGCGCACTGCCGGCGTCGGTCGGAGCCCGGAAGAGCTGCAGTGGGATCTGGATTATCTGCTCAAAGTCTGGGAAGCCGTTAAAGTCGCCGCGGTTCAGGGTCCGTCACCCTCACTGATCTACCAGGAAAGCAACGCGATCATACGGGCCCTGCGCGACTACCTGAGCGCCGATGTCGGCGAAATCCTCATCGACGACGAGTCGGTGTACAACCAGGCACGGGAATTCGTTGAGCGGGTAATGCCGCATAACGAACGCAAGATCAAACGCTACGCGGAAGAGGTCCCTCTCTTTACCCGCTACCAGATCGAGAGCCAGATTCAGTCGGCCTTCAGTCACAGCGTCAGCCTGCCTTCCGGCGGCAGCATCGTAATCGATCACACCGAAGCGCTGGTCTCAATCGACATCAACTCCGCACGCGCAACGAAAGGCGACGATATCGAAGCGACTGCGTTCAACACGAATCTCGAGGCAGCCGAAGAAATTGCCCGGCAATTGCGCATTCGCGATATCGGTGGACTCATTGTCATCGACTTTATCGACATGGGCCCGCAACGGAATCAGCGCGAGGTTGAAAACCGCCTGCGAGAGTCGGTGCGCATGGACCGTGCACGGGTACAGATTGGACGCATCTCCCGCTTTGGGCTTCTCGAAATGTCCCGCCAGCGGCTGCGCCCGTCTCTCGGTGAATCCAGTCACATCGTGTGTCCGCGCTGCAGCGGCTTTGGTGTAATCCGCGACGTCGAGTCATTATCTCTCGCCGTATTGCGCCTGCTCGGCGAGGAGGCCCGCAAGGAGCGCACCGCGATGGTCGTCGCACAGCTCCCGGTTGAGGTAGCAACCTATCTGCTCAATGAAAAACGTGAGTGGGTAAACAACATCGAGGTTGCCAGCAGCGTCAGTCTTCGCCTGGTCGCAAATCCCCAGCTCGAAACCCCGAATTATTCGATTCGCCGGGTCCGTGACGACGAGGCGGAGCTGCCGGAGTTCACCGCAGTCAGTTACCAGCTTCCCAGCGAAAGCGAGGAAAACGAAGACGCTTCAGGTCTGCCTGCAGCGAAACCCGTCGCCGAAAAACCGGCGGTCGCCAGTCTGGTTCCGGACCGCCCGGCACCGACACCGGCGCCGCCACCGCCATCGCCATCGCCCAAAGCGGAGACTCCAGCGGAGAGCGGCGGATTTGGTGCGTGGTTGCGCAAGATATGGCAATCATTGACCGGCTCCGGTGGGCAAAAAGCGGAACAGGAAAAAAATAAACCAGCCACGCGCGGAAGGCACAAGGGCAGCGAGCAAAACACAACCCGGCCCTCGGGTCGCGGCAAGAACCAACGAACCACTCGTTCGGATTCGCGGCGCAAGAAACCGGCGCGAAAAGCCGGCACTGGCAGCGAGAACAAAAAGGACGTGAGGCAGACAGCCAACCGGCCTGCAGGTGAGGAACAAAAGGAAAATGGCAGCGGCGAGTCGAAGCCGACGCGGGCCCGCCGCAGCCGCCGTGGCAAACGTGGCGGCAGCAAGCAGCGCGCCGACAACGCTGTTGCGCAGGGGCAGCCGGACAAAAGCGCACAGAGCAACGGGCAAAAAAAGACCCCGGAAGCGGCCAACGACTCATCTGCGCAAACGGAGCGTCGCAGCGGACCGCGCCGATCGCGCCGCTCACGTGGCGGAAGACGCAAACCCGCCGATCAGGCCACAACAGCGACCGCCACGGACAGCGCTGCCATCCCAGCTGCAACGGGTACCGGCAATGTAGGCGAAAAAACCACGGCCCCAAAAACGAGCGACAAGTCGGTTTCGGCGCAGACAGCTGACCGCTCCAAGTCCGACAACGACGCCGTCAACGCGCAGGCCAAACCACAACCCGCTTCTCGCCCCGACACCGCGCCGGAAAGCGCAAAGCCAGCAGCAAAGCCAGCAATCCAGGCATCCGCAAAGGAAACCTCCCGCAGCGACGACGCAAGGCAAACACCGGCAGAGGCAAAACAAACGGCGCCTGCGGAAAACAACAGCGGTCCCGTACAAACGGCACCGGCACATTCGTCTGCCGCTTCGATGCAACCCGCGCCGATGCCGAAGCCAGAGGATCCGGCACCCGCCGAGCGAGGTGACGGCGCCAAAACCGCTGCGAAACCTGGGCCGGTTCAACCGTCGCGGGAAAACCAGCCGGCACGCCCGACGGCGGCTTCGAAAACCGTGGCAGAGCCCGTTGCCACGCGCGTCGAAACGCGCGTGCGGACGCCCAGCGGAGAGACTGCGGCCGCACCGGTGCCTCCGGCAAATACCGCTCCTGTGCAAAAATCGTCCACCCGGGCATCGCCCAAGACTGAGGCATCTCCCAAGACTGAGGCATCTCCCAAGACTGAGGCATCTCCCAAGACCGGGGCATCTCCCAAGACCGGGGCATCTCCCAAGACCGGGGCATCTCCCAAGACCGAGGCATCTCCCAAGACCGAGGCATCTCCCAAGACCGGGGCATCTCCCAAGACCGGGGCATCTCCCAAGACCGGGGCATCTCCCAAGACCGGGGCATCTCCCAAGACCGGGGCATCTCCCAAGACCGGGGCATCTCCCAAGACCGGGGCATCTCCCAAGACTGAGGGATCGCCCAAGACCGAGGCATTGCCCGAGACTGCGGCATCGCCGCAAGCGCCGGCTACGACCAAGGCAAAGGAGAATGCCACCGAATCGGCCAAACCCGCGCCTGAACCGGCGCAGAAGGCCTCTGGCGAAAGGCGCAACAGTCCTGCCCTGCAAGAACAGAAGCCGCTGCCGATTCCCTCAACCGAGGCTCAGGCGAAAGACAAGGACGCGGTAGCCCGCGAAACGGGCAGCAAATCCTAGATCAATGAGGACGGCAGGCTCACTCGCTGTGAGTCTGCCGTCCAAGCTCTTCGATCAGGCCGCGACTGGCTTCCTCTACAAGATCCAGCACGTATTCGAATCCGTTGGAACTGCCGTAATACGGATCCGGCACGTTTCGTACTTCGGCGGTCCGCGAATATTCGAGAAACAGACGTACCCGGTCACGAAATTCGGGCGGACACCATTCCTGGAGTAATCGCAGGTTGTCCTCGTCCATCGCGAGGATATGGCTGAAATACTCAAAATCGCGCGATGCCACCTTGCGCGCGCGCAAACCACTCAGATCGATACCGCGCTGCAATGCGGCCGCCTGCGCGCGCCGGTCCGGTTCGTGCCCAACGTGGTAGGCATGGGTACCAGCGGAGTCAATCTCGACATCGAGATCCGGTGCGATTTCCGCCAGCAACTTGGCGAATACGCCTTCTGCGGTCGGCGAGCGACAGATATTGCCCATGCATACAAAAAGTACTTTCATTCTTCAACCTCACCCGTCTGCTGCGATCGCGATTCCCCCTCGAGCAACACCCGGACACGCTGCAAATCGTCATCCGTGTCTACTCCGACCGGGGGCGTCTCGGTCGCGACGTCCATTTGAATCCACATCCCGCACCACAGGGCGCGAAGTTGCTCGAGTTGCTCGTACTGCTCCAACAGGCACGGCGCAGTGCGCGCCAGTGTCTGCAACGCAGCTACCCGGTACGCATACAATCCTATATGGCGCAGTGCACCTACAAAACTGGTCTGGCTGGCAATCCCGGCGGCCGCGCCCTCCCGATTCCACGGGATCGGGGCACGCGAAAAATAAAGCGCTCTGCCCGACTCGGCCATAACGGCTTTTACAACATTCGGATTGAGGAAATCGGCAAGGTCGCGGATGGGCGTGCCCAACGTTGCCATCTGCGCGCGCGGCTCGTTAACCAGGAGCCCGCCCACCTGGGCTATTGCTGACGGCGGAATGAGCGGCTCATCCCCCTGTACGTTGACGACGACATCCTGTCCGTCCCATCCCGATCGCCCGGCAACTTCGGCAATCCGGTCTGTGCCCGAGACATGCGCACTATCGGTCATCATGACCGTTGCGCCGAAGTCGCGGCATGCTGCCTCTATTCGTGCATCGTCGGTAGCTACCACGACTGTGTCCGCATCGCTCGCGTGCGCCCTCTCGCATACATGCTGGATCATCGGTCTGCCCGCGATCATCTTCAGCGGCTTCCCAGGCAACCGCGACGAAGCGTAGCGCGCGGGAATCACGACATGAACTTTCATTCGCTGTTATCGGCCGTGGCCAATTTGCGCGCTTCATCCTCTAGCATGACGGGAATCCCGTCGCGCACCGGAAACGCCAGCCGATCATGCTTGCAAATCAACTCCGCAGCTGCCTTGTCGTAATCGAGCGGACCCTTGCACAGCGGGCAAGCCAGAATATCGAGTAACCTGGTATCCATCTAAAAGCCTCGTTTCCATCGTTAGTTTTGCAAAAGCACCGACAACTGCGCGGTGAGGTTGTCCACAATACGCGGCTCGAACCTGGTGGCCACCCTGACGAACCAGAAATTCGGCTCGGCCCAGGACTCGCATTTTACGGCATCTTTCTCGGTCATGATCACTGCAAGGTCGTCGCCAAAATCGAGGCTCGCCCGCTGGAGGTCGGCATGATCAGGCAGAACGTGCGGGATGTAATCGACACCAAGCTCCGTCAGCGTATCGAAGAAACGTTGCGGATTTCCGATCCCGGCAACCGCGTGCGCACGCCAGCCTGACAACGCATCGAGCGACTTGCGGCATTGCGGCCGTGCCACGTTGCACAGGTCGACCGCTACGACACGCATAGGCATGCCGCGCGGAAGGGTGAGTCTGCTTTTGCCATTGACAATGACGAAGTCGGCTTCCACAAGCCGCTCCGGAGGCTCGCGCAGCGGTCCCGCAGGCAGGCAGTGGCCGTTGCCAAATCCGCGCTCGCCATCGATCACCACGAACTCGACGTCACGCGCCAGCCGGTAGTGCTGCAGCCCGTCATCACTAACGATCACGTCAACGCCAGCGCGCTCGAGTTCGACCGCCGCGCGCGCCCTGCGTCGGTCGGACATTACCGGCACGCCACTGCGACGGGCCAGCAGTACCGCCTCGTCCCCAACCTCGACAGGATCGCTGTCCGGCCCGACCTGCCGTGGCCATTGCCTGGATTTTCCGCGATACCCGCCGCTAAGGATGCCGGGGCGCCAGCCGTGCGCCTGCAACCAATCGCAGAGCCAAACGACCAGCGGGGTCTTACCAGTGCCACCGGCCGTCAGGTTGCCGACAATGATCACCGGCACCGATACCCGAACGCTTGCGTCTGCCACCTTCGTGAGTCGCAAGCGGCGCGCGGCAGCGAGCCGCGCATACAGCCGCTCCCCGAGTCTGGCCCAGAGCGGCGGCGGCGCCGAACCGTACCAGAGACCACTCAAAGCCGCCTCGAGCCTCGCGCGCAGGCGCTGCCGCCTCGACATCCGTGCCGCTCCCGAGGCCGTCATGAATGCGGATGGTCGCGAAACTGCAAATGATAGAGCTGGGCGTAGCGGCCCGCTTTGGCCAGCAGCTCCCGATGCGTGCCCGTTTCGATCACTCTGCCCTGCTCGAGCACGACAATGCGATCGGCACGTTCAACGGTCGACAGACGATGGGCAACCACCAGCGTCGTGCGATTGCGCAAGAGGCGGTCGAGCGCATCCTGGATCAACGCCTCGGTGTGGCTATCCAGCGCCGACGTCGCCTCGTCGAGTATCAGCACCGGCGCATCCTTTAACAATGCCCTCGCTATAGCGACCCTCTGACGCTGGCCACCGGAGAGCAAAACTCCACGGTCACCGATCTGCGTATCCAGGCCAGCGGGCAGAGTCGCGATAAACTCATCGAGATTGGCGTTGGCAGCCGCGGCAGCGATCTCCCGCGGCCCGACATCGCCGCTTTCGGCATAAGCAATGTTGGCGGCAATAGTCGTGTTGAACAAAACGACATCCTGGCTGACAAGACTCACCTGTCGGCGCAGGTCCGCCAGCCTATAGTCACGCACATCGACACCGTCGAGTAGCACCGCGCCCTGTTGCGGCTCATAAAATCGCGCCAGCATACTGACCAGGGTCGTCTTGCCACTGCCGGATGCGCCAACTATCGCGATCGTCTCGCCGGCATCGACCCGGAGATTGACGCAGCGCAGAACATTACCCTTCTCTGCGCTGTATCCAAACACCAGGTTGCGGAACTCGATATCGCCACGTGCCCGTTCCAGCCGGTGCCTGCCAGCGTCCGGTTCGCGCGCGTCGTCGAGTACGGTGAAAATGCTCTCGGCGCCCGCGATTCCGCGTTGCAGATTGACGTTGACAGTCGTAAGACGCTTCACCGGTGCCATCATCAACAAAACGGCGCTCAGAAATGATCCGAACTCTCCCACACTGACCTGCAGCGTTTCCAGCGTGGCGACGTAGACGATTCCTGCCATCCCCACTGCCATCACCATTTGCGAAACCGGCACGCTGCCAGCCTGAACGCGGGCGAGCTTCATGTGAAGGCGGCGATTGCGTTCGTTCACACTTTCGAAAACCCGGGTCTCGGTATCCTGGCCATTGAAAATTTTTACCACCCGCTGCCCGGCGATAGCTTCCTCTGCGACCCGTGTAACCTCGCCGACGTTCGTTTGTATGTGTCCGCTGTAACGCCGGAACACCTTACCGAGAAAGGTCACAAGCGCCGCTATCACCGGCACGACCAGCAACATGAAACAGGTCAGCTGCCAGTTGATCGAGAACATCAGCGCCACCATGAACAGCACGGTCAGGCCATCGCGGACAATAATCGTGATCACCTGGGTGCAGGCCTCTGCGACCTGTTCCACGTTGTAGGTCAGCTTGGCCAGCAGGTGTCCGGCGCTGCTGCGATCATAAAACGCCGCAGGCAGATACAAGTACTGATCAAACAGATCCCGCCGCAGCGCCTTGACCACCCGTCTGCCAATCCATACCAGGCCGTAAGCGGATCCAAATCCGCCCAGACCGCGCAGCAGGAAGATGACGAGGATTGCCAGCGGCAGGGCTTTTAGCGTGGCCGGGTCGCGGCCGACGAACCCGTCATCGAGCATCGGCCGGATCAGATAGGCAAGCGCAGCCTGACTCAGCGCCTCGAGCGCCATCGCCAGCACGGCCAGCGCGAACACGCCGAGATAGGGTCGCGCGTAGGCGAGAAGCCGCAGGTAAACCGACGAACCCGGGATTTGCCTAGGAGCCATCCTGCTCGTTGACGGTGGCAATCGATATTCTGTCGAAACCCATCCGCCCCAGCACATCCATCGCCGTCACGACCGACTGGTGGCTTGCCCGACCGTCCGCCCGCAGCACCACAGGAAGGCTGCGCTCTTCGCCCACCGTCTTGCGTATCGCCTCGCGCAACGTCTCGGCACGGGTATTGACCAGGTCACGGTCGTTGACCCTGTATTCACCACTGGCTGTCACCACAAGAACCAGCCGGTCAGTCTCCTCTACAACCAACTCGGCCTCGGTGGAGGCCTGCGGCAGCTTCACCGTCAGGTCGGCCTCACGTACAAAACTTGTCGACACCATAAAAAAGACCAGCAACAGCAAAACCACGTCGATCAGCGACGTCAGGTTCACTTCGGGCTCCTCGCGCGGGCGTCCCTGCAGGTTCACGGCTGCGGATCCCCGCTCATCCTGCCGTCGCGGATCTGGTCGACGAGCTTGATCGATTCTTTTTCCATCTGCACGACGAGCGATTCGACCCGACCGCGCAGATAGCGGTAGCCGATCAACGCCGGAATGGCGACAGACAACCCCGCGGCAGTCGTAATCAGCGCCTCGGAAATACCGCCCGCGAGCACAGAGGGGTTGCCCACACCATGAGCGGTAATTGCCGCGAAAACCTTGACCATGCCGATAACGGTTCCGAGAAGCCCCAGCAATGGCGATATCGCCGCGATCGTCCCCAGCGAATTCAGAAACCGTTCCATTTCGTGCACCACATGGCGCCCGGTGTCTTCGATACTCTCGCGGATTTCGTGTGGCTCACGGTTACGGTTCACCAGCCCCGCAGCCAGCACCTCACCCAACGGCGAACTGCGACGCAAGGTGAGCAAGTGCTCGTCGTTCAGCTGGTTTTTCTGCACCCACTCCCACACCCGGGAGGTCAGATTCTGCGGCAGAACACGCTTCTGCTGCAGCGTCCACAACCGCTCAATGATAATTGCCGCTGCTACTACTGAGCAGGCAAGCAGTGGCAGCATCAACCAGCCGCCCGCTTTTATGATTTCAAACATCGGGTACCAACGAAGATTTCAATGACCTGGACACCGCGATAATACTGCACTCGGCGGCTGCACCGAAACCGACTATTACCGTTCGTGCCAGATTCGTCTTTCCAGCTCCCGCTGTTTGCGCGGCGGGGAGGCGTGGCCGGCGCCAAAGGAGAAACCGATCGCACCGTCCCTGCCGGTGTACAGAGCCGTTGCCCCGCCACGACGCCAGCGCGCAACCACGTCCGGAGCCGGGAAACCCCAGCGGTTATCGGTGGCAGCGGCAAAAACCACCCATGACGGCCGGGTCGCCGCAATCAGCGCCTGCGATGACGAAGTCCTGCTGCCATGGTGCGGCGCGACCACTACATCGGACTCGAGGTCGGCCGCGAAACCGAGCAAAATCCGCTCGGCCGCTCTTTCAATGTCACCGGTCAGCAACACCGCCCCAGACGAGGTTTCGATCCGAATGACACAGGAAGCGTCGTTGTCTCGATCGAAGACCATCGATGATGGCGGGTGCAAAACCTCGAAAGTGACGCCGTCCCAGACCCAGCGCTGCCCGCGAGCGCATTTTTGCATTGTGCTGAATCCGGGCAGTAACTGTGCGCCGATAATGCGAACGTCCGGGAAACGTTGCACGATTGTGGCTGCGCCGCCGACGTGGTCGCGATCGCCATGGCTGAGGATCAACAGGTCCGGACGGACCACGCCGAGACTGGACAATGCCGGCAGCACGACCATGGCGGCAGTATCAGCTCCGGAGCGAAACGACGGCCCAGTATCGAAAATCAGCGCATGGCGCCGGGTTGCCACTACGACAGACAGCCCCTGCCCCACATCGAGCGCCGTCACTGCCATGGTGCCATGCGGGAGGCGCGGAGCAAGCCCGAAAAGCGGCAAACCGAGCATTAACGCCCCAAGCCAGCGTCCCGGCAGCGCTGCAGGTGCGGTTGCAAGCAGCCCGCCGACAAGCATCACGAGCGTCAGTACCGGGCCCGGCGGCGCGACCACGAGCGGCGCCAGCGCAAGCTTCTGCAGCAGCAGGATCATCCACTGCAGCCCGTCCGCAACCCGCTGCAATGTCCACGCCCCGGCAACCGGTGCCGCATACGAGACCGCGGCGCCCGCCAGAGCACCTGGCACGGCGAACATCGAGAAGAACGGCACCGCCAGCAAATTGGCGATGACCGTGGTGATCGGCAGCTCGCCCTGCCACTGTAGCAGCACGGGTGCAAGAACCAGCGTCAATGCAACCTGGGCATGCATGAATCCGCGCAGTCTGCTACGCCTGCGTTGTGGCGCGACAAGGCCCCACAGAATTGCAGCGACCGCGGCGAAAGATAGCCAGAATCCGCTCCCAAGCATTGCCAGCGGATCGTAAGAAAGCACGATACAGATCGCCAAACAGAGCCCGCCGAGCATCGCGGCTTCGCGGCGCCGGCTCACCGCCATCGCGACCACGCCCAGCATCGTCAATGCCCGCACCGTGGGCAGACTAAAACCGGCCAATGCCGCATAGACCGCCGCCAGCAGCCAGCCGGCCATCGTGCCCAGGATCACCGTGTTGCAGTTCGATCGCGCCGGGCCAAAACGGGCCAGTCTCGCGACGACCATGTAACCGAGCGCCGCCACGATACCGATGTGCAAACCGGATATCGCCATAAGATGAACTGTCCCGGTCGCACGCATCGTCCGCCACAGGGAATCCGGGATGTCGTCGCGAAAGCCAGTAATCAACGCGCGAACAATGGGCGCGGCGGCATGCCCGCCGAGTGCCGCTGCGACCCGGCTGTCCACACCGCGGCGAATCCGCCATAGCCAGCCGCGCCACGGAGAACGCCGCAAAAAGCGGTTCCCGTCATCATCGCGGACGTAACCTACGGCACCGATTCCCGCTCGAAATAGTTGCCCCTCGTAATCCGCGCCACCCGGGTTGTGCATCCCGCGTGGGCGCCAGGTCCTTACTTTGAGACGCCAGTGGGTGCCGGGCTGCAGCCCGCGCGGCGTGTCGTACCAGCTCAGACGCAGCCGGCGCGGCAACGCCCTGTCATGCGGCGAAAAAGTGAATCGGGCAAAATCCGCAGCGCTGCGGTCTACCAAAACCACCACACCGGTGACCCAAACGTCCTGTCCCTGCAAGACCGGACTAAGCCGCTCCGAGAGGCGCCCGGTCGCGGCCAGCAGGATCCACAGCGCACCGAGGACGAACGCGAGAATGCCCAAAGAACGCCAGCGCAAACCGATCGCAACCAATACGGCGGAAACCGTGAACAAATGCGAGAATGGCGGCACGGCGGGCAGTCGCAGCGCGACGAACGCGCCGAGAACGAAAGCAATAGCGAAACGGCGCATGCTGAAATTGGCGGTGACGGAGAATGATTTCTTGCTCTGACTTCTCCAGCTTCGCCGCCAATCGCATCGTGTAGAAGTCCTGTTTCTCGAGGATCGGCATTGATATGCCCCGACGCACATTGAAACGACTGCTTCCGAGCCCGGCGGAACTCCATGACAACTGGTTCCTCCGGCCGTTTCGTGCATTGCTGCATGATCCGGCGTTGTGGTCATTCAACCGGCGCGGTGTCACGCGGGGTTTCGCACTCGGTGTGTTCATTGCCTTTTTACCGATGCCCGGGCATATGATCGCGGCGGCTTTGATTGCAGTGTGGTGGCGCGTCAATCTGCCGATCGCAATCGCCGCAACCTGGCTCAGCAACCCGTTGACGATGGCTCCTATCTTCTACGCCGGTTACAAAAACGGAATAGTGCTGACTGGCATGGAAGAGCTGCCATTTACCATCGAGTTGTCCTGGGAGTGGCTGATCAACGGCATTTCACAGACGCTCAAGCCGCTGTGGGTAGGCAGTGTTGCCCTGGGGCTCGCCGTCGCCACAATCGTCTACACGATTCTCAACCTGGCCTGGCGCATCTATCTCACGTACCAGTTTCACACCCGCCGGGCGCGGCGGCGACGCGAACAACGCGGATAATCAGCTGGCGAGGCTGGCGGTGCGCAACACACCGTCTTCGAGACGGAGAACGCGCTCCATCCTGGAGGCGATCGCAAGGTCGTGAGTGACCACGACCAGCGCAGTTTTCTCCTCGCGGTTAAGCTCGAGCATCAGGTCGAATACGCGCTCCCCGGTCGGCCCGTCGAGGTTTCCGGTCGGTTCGTCGGCCAGCACCACCGCCGGTCTGGTGATCAGAGCACGGGCAACGGCGGCGCGTTGCCGTTCCCCCCCGGACAGCTGCGCCGGCTTGTGATCGAGGCGATCGCCGAGGCCGACTTTTTGCAGCAGCTGCGCGGCCCGTTCAGTTGCCGAGGCAACGCTGTCGCGGCGGATGAGCAGCGGCATCGCGACGTTTTCCAGCGCAGTGAATTCGGGCAGCAGATGATGAAACTGGTAGACAAAACCCAACTCACTGTTGCGCAGGCGACCGCGTTCACGGTCATCGAGCCCGGACATCTCGCGCCCGGCCACACGGACCTCGCCGGCTGACGGAATATCCAGCCCGCCGAGCAACTGCAGTAAAGTGGTTTTGCCGGATCCTGATGCACCAATAATCGCTACAAGTTGGCCGGCTTCGACCACGAAGTCGACGCCACACAAAACATCGACACGATTCGCTCCCTCGCGAAAATATTTTCGCAGATCGGCACAGGCCAGTACTTCCCCCGCAGCCTCGTCCACATACCTATTCATAACGCAATGCCTCGGCCGGCTCGGTTCGCGCCGCACGCCAGGCCGGATACAGAGTTGACAGGAGCGCTAGCAGCAACGCCGTAACACAAACAGTCAGAAGGTCGGCAGCATTGAGCTGCGCCGGCAAATCGGAAATAAAATATACGTCAGTCGCAAGGAGGTCGGTACCGAACAGTCGTTCGATTCCACTGATTATCGTCTCCAGCTGGGTCGCGAGAAGAACGCCGAAAAGCAGCCCGCCCAGCGTGCCGACGACCCCGATTACCGCGCCCTGGGTAACGAAAATTCTCATAATGCTGCCCGGTGTCGTGCCGAGCGTGCGCAATATCGCAATATCACCCTGTTTTTCCCTTACCACCATGACCAGGGTGGAAACAATGTTGAAAGCGGCAACCGCGATGATCAACAGCAGAATCACAAACAACATTCGTTTGGTAATCTGGATCGAACGGAAAAAATTGCGGTGCTGGCGCGTCCAGTCGGAAACGTAGAGGCCACCACCCGCCTGCTGCGCAACCTCGCGAACCACATCCGGCGCCCGGTAGAGGTCACCAAGCCGCAGGCGGATGCCGTTGACGTCCTCGCCGAGTCTATACAGGCGCGCGGCGTCGGCAAGGTGCACGAATGCCAGGTTGCGATCATACTCAAACATCCCGACTTCGAATATCCCGGAGACTTCGAAGCGCCGCATGCGCGGCATCAGCCCGGCGGGCGTTACCGTTCCCTCGGCTATCGCGACGATCACGCGATCGCCCACGGTTACGCCGAGAAAGTTGGCGAGTTCGGAACCCAGAACGATGCGATACCCGCCCGCCTCGAGGCTGTCGAGGGTACCGTCCAACATAACGTCGGCAACGCCTGAAACCTTGCTTTCGGTCCCAGGCAAAATTCCCCGCAGTCCGCCACCGCTCACTTCGGTGTCGCTCGCGAGCATTGCCTCGCTGGAGATATACGGAGCAGCAGCAATCACATCCGGGTGGCGCTCGGCGCTGGCCACGAGTTCGGCCCAATTGCCGAGTCCGCCCTGCATCGGCTCGATACTGGCATGCGCGGTCATATCGAGGATCCGCTCGCGCAACTCGCGCTCGAAGCCATTGACCACCGACAAAACGGTGATTAAAACGGCGACGCCCAGACCGATCCCCACCATCGAGACCAGGGAAATAAATGAGACGAAACGATTGTCCCCGTGGGAGCGCACGTAACGCAGGCCGATGCCGGTTTCATAGTCCATCAGCGAATCCGCCTCGCGGCGATGCCGGGCGCGCTCGATCTACTCATAGCGCAGCGCCTCGGCGGGCTGAACCCGCGCGGCCTGCCATGCCGGGTACACGGTTGCCAGAGCAGTGAGCACCAGGGAGGCCAGTGCAATCCAGACGACATCGGATCCATGCAAATCGGACGGCAAATCGCTGATGTAGTACACGCTGGCCGGAAAGAGTTCGAATCCGAAGAATCCCTCGATAGCCGGCAGAATTTCGCCGACGTTGACCGCGATGTACACACCGAGCGCCACTCCCAGCAACGCACCGATCCAGCCGAGCAACGTACCCTGGACCAGGAAGATCCGCACTACGCTCGACGGAGCAAGACCGAGTGTGCGCAATATCGCGATATCGGTCTTCTTTTCGGTGACCACCATCACCAGCGTCGAAACGATATTGAATGCGGCAACGGCGACGACCAGAAAAAGCATCAATGACATCATCGTCTTCTCGATACGGATCGCACGGAAATAACTCGCGTTTTCGCGTGTCCAGTCACTGCTCTCGAGGCCGCCATCGAATCCGGCGACAAATTCGCGAACGCCCCGCGGCGCGGCAAATACATCGTCGTAGCGCAGACGCAATCCGTCGACACCATTGCCGAGGCCGGACAGCGCCGCGGCATCTTCCAGATGGAGATACGCGAGTACACCGTCATGATCCTGCAGACCGACCTCGAAAATCCCACTGACAACGAAACGCTTGAGGCGCGGCGCCAACCCGCCGCCGGCGCTCCCGCCACGCGGTATCAGTGCAGTGACGCCGTCGCCCACCCGTACACCGAGAACCACCGCAAGAATGCGCCCCAGGATAATCCTGTCGGCACCGGGCACGAGGTCGTCAAAACTCCCCTCGCGCATCTGCGCCGCGACCGTCGACACCTGCGCCTCTGCTTGCGGCAGCACGCCGGTAAGACGTGCGCCACTGAGATTCGCGCCAAAACCGAGCATCGCGTCGAACTGGATAAATGGGGCGGCCGCCGCAACACCGGGCGCCTCGTCCGCGGCGGCGCGAAGATCGCGCCAGCCCTGCAACGGCCCGTCCGTCGCCTTGACAGTCGCATGCGCAGAGAGACTAAGAAGGCGCCCGCGCAGCTCATTCTCGAACCCGTTCATTACGGATATCACCACGATCAGCGCAGCCACGCCGATCGCGACACCGGCGGTCGAGGCGATGCTGATAAAAGAAACGAAACGACTGCTGCGCCGCGCGCGGATATAGCGCAGTCCGACGAAAATCTCTAATGGCCGAAACATGGGCGCGAATTAAAGCACATTCCGCCCAAACAACCCGAACTCTCGATAACTGCGAATCGCACAGACCGTACCAGCGCTGCAACCGGGCCCGCGCCATGCCGATAGCCGCGGCGGTGACAACCTGCCGCGGCCCCACCGCTGACACAAATCGCAATCGATTTCCATGTCCGGGTCGGTTTTTTGCCCAGAGGTCGAATGCTATATTCAGAGGCCGTTTACTGGAGGGGTGTCAAATGTTTGTACGCTTACTCGCAATCGCATTGATTGCCGGAGGGATCTGGTCGGCCGACGCCCGGGCAGAGGTCGTGCAACTCGGCCAGGTCACCGCACAGAGCGAGCACGCCGGGCTGCGGCCCACGCGCGGCATGAGTATGGCGGGTGTCGAAGAGCGTTATGGGCAGCCGGTGGATAAATTCTCCCCGGTCGGCGATCCGCCCATCACGCGCTGGGAATACCAGACGTTTATCGTTTATTTCGAGAATCAGACCGTGATTCACGCGGTGGACAAACACTCCGCCAGTTCCTGATCGCAGCGCGGTCGCGCAAGCGCCGTCATCGAGGGCTGACATGCCATAATGTCGGTTTTTTCGCCGACACGAAGCTGCGTGCCAGACTCTCCCGACATTTTTCTTATCCAGCCGGCCGATCTGCCGGCGCCGCATAAGCGCCGGCGCTGGGGCCAACTCTATGGTGCGGCGGCCGGACTCGCGCTGGCCGAGGCTGCAGCCACGGCCGCGGGACCGGTCGTGGTGCTCGCCCGGAGTGCCCTCGAGGCCGATCGAATCGAGCAGGAAATCGGGTTTTTTGCCGATAACTCCTTACCGGTACTGCACTTTCCGGATTGGGAGACACTCGCCTATGACGCTTTTTCGCCACATCAGGACATCATCTCGCAGCGTCTCGAGGTTTTGTATCGGCTGCCGCGCCTGACCCGCGGCGTCGTGGTCGTTGCGGCGGCCACACTGATGCAGCGGCTGCCTCCGGCCAGCTACGTGGAGTCCGGGTCGCTGATGCTGGCGGTCGGTGAGCGATTGCCAATCGACGTCTTCCGCCGCCAGTTGGAAACCGCCGGATATGTCAGCGTGCCGCAGGTAATGGAACACGGCGAGTTTGCAGTCCGCGGCTCGTTGCTCGATCTGTTTCCGATGGGCAGCACCCGGCCATACCGGATAGACCTGCTCGACGACGACATCGACTCAATTCGCAATTTCGACGTGAATGACCAGCGCACGCTCGAGAAAACCGCGTCGGTCCGCATTTTGCCGGCTCGCGAGTTTCCTCTCACGGAGGAGGCGATAAAGCGTTTCCGGGGGGCGTTCCGCGCCCGCTTCGAGGGCGAGCCAAATCGGGCGATTCCGTACCGCGAGATCTCCGACGGTATCGCGTCTAACGGCATCGAGTATTACCTGCCGCTGTTTTTCGACGAACTCGCATCATTTTTCGATTTTTTGCCAGCCTCCTCAACCCTGGCGGTTTTCGACGGCGCCGAACTGGCAATGGAAGAGACCTGGCTGGACGCGCAACAGCGCTACGAATCGCGTCGCCATGACATCGAACGGCCAATTTTGCCCCCCGCGGATATCTTTCTCGATCCACTGGCCGTTGCCCGCCTATGCGAGCCCCACCCACAGGTGACCCTGGGTAGCTTCGAGATTCCAGAGTCCGAGATGACTGCGGCCTGCAGCAACATTGGCAGCGCGGCTCCACCCAGGCTGCTGCTCGACTCGCGCGCCGAGGAACCGGCCCGCGCGTTGCTCGATTTTGTAGACCGCTTCGACGGCCGCGTATTGATCGCCGCCGAGTCCGCGGGCAGGCGCGAGACCCTATTGCCGTTGTTGCGTGGTCACGACCTGGCGGCACCGGTCGTCGAGGACTGGCACCAGTTCGCAGCGGCAGAATACCGCCTTGCGATTACCGTAGCCCCGCTGCAATCGGGCATGCTGCTGCCACGCGCCGGAATAAGCGTGGTCGCGGAAGAACAACTCTACGGCGATCGGGTGCGACAAAAGAGCCGCCGGCGCAAAACCGAGCGCGACCCCGATGCGATCATCCGCAACCTGACCGATCTGCATGCCGGTTCACCCGTCGTCCACGAGGACTATGGCGTCGGCCGCTATGTCGGCCTCGAATTTCTCACCGCGGGCGGACTCGATGGCGAATTTCTTACCATCTCGTATGCCGGCGGCGACAAGCTTTACGTTCCTGTCCATGCGCTCAACAAGATAAGCCGTTACACCGGGACATCGCCCGAACAGGCCCCCCTGCATCGTCTCGGTGGAGAGCAATGGGTCAAGGCCCGCCGTCGTGCCGCCAAACGCATCCGTGACGTCGCCGCCGAATTGCTCGACCTGTATGCCCAGCGTGCCGCGCGCAAGGGCCATAGTTTTCGCCTGCAACAACGCGAAATGACCGCATTTGAGGCGGCGTTTCCGTTTGAGGAAACCAGCGACCAAAGACAGGCGATCGAGCAGGTCCTCGATGATCTGCGCTCGACAAAACCGATGGATCGCGTGGTTTGCGGCGATGTCGGTTTTGGCAAGACTGAAGTCGCCCTCAGGGCCGCGTTTGGTGCTGTGCATGATGGTCGCCAGGTTGCGGTGCTGGTGCCGACGACGTTGCTGGCACAGCAGCACCATCAGACCTTTTGCGACCGTTTTGCCGACTGGCCGGTCAATGTCGAAGTCCTGTCGCGGTTTCGCGGCGGCCAGCAATCGAAGTTAATCATGGAAGGCTTGCAAAACGGCACCGTCGATATTGTCATCGGCACCCACAAACTGCTGGGTGCCGATGTGAGATTTAAAAATCTCGGTCTCGTCGTGATCGACGAGGAACACCGCTTCGGCGTTCGCCACAAGGAGCGTCTGAAGTCGCTGCGGGCGGAGGTCGATGTCCTGACTCTGACCGCGACGCCGATTCCGAGAACGCTCAACATGGCGCTTGGCGGAATTCGCGACCTGTCCCTGATCACGACGCCGCCGCAGGCGCGGCTGGCGATCAAGACTTTCGTCAGCGAGTGGAGTGACGCGTTGATTCGTGAGGCCTGTCTGCGCGAAATCAAACGCGGCGGTCAAGTCTATTTCGTGCACAACGCGGTCCAGAGCATCGAAAAAGTGGCCACCCGGTTGCGCCAGCTGGTACCCGAGGCGAGCGTACGTATTGGTCATGGGCAGATGCGCGAGCGCGATCTGGAACAAGTGATGCTCGATTTCTACCACCGCCGATTCAACGTCCTGCTGTGTACGACGATCATCGAAAGCGGTATTGACGTCCCCACCGCCAATACCATCATCATCGATCGCGCCGATCGCCTCGGTCTCGCGCAACTGCACCAGTTACGCGGGCGCGTCGGACGATCGCATCACCGCGCCTACGCCTACCTGCTGACGCCGCCGCAGGCAGCGTTGACCGCCGATGCGGAGAAACGCCTGCAGGCAATCGAATCGCTGGAAGACCTTGGCGCCGGTTTCACCCTCGCCACTCACGATCTCGAGATTCGTGGCGCTGGAGAACTTCTCGGCGACGAGCAAAGCGGACAGATCCACGAGATCGGGTTTGCGCTCTACATGGAGCTCCTTGAACGGGCAGTTGAAGCACTGAAGTCCGGCAAGGAGACCGACCTGGAGGCACCGCTTGATCATGGTCCGGTCATCGAGCTGGGGGTGCCGGCGCTGCTTCCCGAAGACTACATGCCCGATGTGCACATGCGCCTGATTCAGTACAAGCGGATCGCCAGCGCCGAGGACAGCGAGGCGCTGCGGGAGTTGCAGGTGGAAATGATCGATCGTTTTGGCCTGCTGCCGGATCCCGCCAAGACGCTGTTCCGCATTGCGGAACTGCGGGTCAGCGCAGTCCCAATCGGTATTCGCAAAATTGATGCCAATAGTGCCGGCGGCCGAATTGCCTTTAGCGATAACACCTCCGTCGACCCTTTCACGCTGGTAAAACTGGTGCAAAGCGACCCCCGCCAGTTCAGTCTCGATGGCCCCGACAAACTCCGCTTTCGCATTACGTCGACCAGCGACGCGGAGCGGCTGGCCGTAATCGAGCGCGTTTTGACACAGCTGCGACCGTCCTCCTAGGTCCCGCCAATCGAGGTCGTCACGTTATTCGGTCACAAGGCTTGGTAGCAGCCACGCGCCCCGCTACACTGACCACGCACGCAATTCTCACGGAGGCGCACGGTGCCGGAAATGCGATTCACACTACCCGTCATGCTGGTGCTGACGGTGCTGGCGTTTACACCGCAAATGGTGGCGTCACAGAACGAACCGGAGCCCGAATCGAGCGCGGTCAACTGGTACCAGGTGGAGTTGATCGTGTTTGCCCAGGGCAGTGGCGCGGCCCCCACCGGCGAGAATTTCTCTCCGGTGCCCAGTGATTGGGTCTACCTCGGCGGTGTCTTCCCCGGCGAGGACAGCGGCGTCATTATCAGCCCGGATAGCGCAACGATTCCGGCCGAAGACAGCCAGAAGCCGCCGACAACTGCCGGACGGACCTCCGCGGATGCCTCATCGGCCACCAACGACGCAGATGCGCCGATGCCGGAAGAGGAGCAGGAGCGGCGGTTTTTCCCGGTCGAAGACAGCGCACGCAGCCTGACTGCTTATTACGAAACCCTGCGCCGACGCGGCGCCTATCAGCCATTGCTGTACCTGGCATGGGCGCAACCCGGATACGCAGCGGACGCCGCACCGGTTCTGCCGGTCGATGTGTTCGGAAGCGCCGGACCTGGGCTGGACGGAGAAGTATCGATGTACAGATCACGATTTCTTCACCTGCGACTCGACCTGATTCTGCAGCCTGACCAGGATCTGCCCTCCGCCGCAACCGCCACCCCCTACATCCTGGAAACGGAGTTGCCGCGTTTCGAACTGGCGCAAAGGCGCAGGATGCGGAGTAACGAGATTCACTATTTCGATCATCCGCGGCTCGGCGCGCTGGCCGTGATCCGCCCGCTCGACGAGGCGCCTGTTAATCCTCTGCGCTAACCCGGTTTCCGCCGGCATCGCGCGCTGCGTCCATGCGCCGGCGCGCCTGCGCAAGGGCGTCCCCGAACCCGTGATCAGAGGCGGCCGCCAAAGCCACGCCCGCGCTAACGCTCAGATAGCGGGTGACCTCCGAGCGCGGGTGATGAATACATAACGCGACGACCCGGGAAACGATCCGCTCAGCCAGTGCCGTGACGTTGCCGGCTTCGGCTCCACTGATGCTGCCGACAAACTCGTCGCCATCGAAACGGGCAGCGAGGTCGTCGGCGCGGCGCAGCGATCCGCCGATCGCGTGACCAACCAGTCTGCGCGCCGAATTGGCGGCCTGTTTACCGAACGTTTCTATGTATTTGTCAAAATCGTCAATGCGAAACACCATGACGCCCACGGAGTGTTTGTTGTTGGCTGCTTCGCTCCAGGTCGCCGCCATCCTGCTCTCGAATGCCGGCTGCAGCAGAAGACCGGTGACGCGATCAACGGCCGACTCCGCCGGGCCACTCGAATCGATTGAATCTTTTTTCGGCTGCGGTTGCGGCGCGCTCGCAGTATCAGCCACCAGGCCCAGGGCGTGAGTGGCGGCACCGGATTTATCATGCAGCGGCAGCAGACGCAGTGTCAGCGCACCCATCCCCTCGTCGTGACCCGGACGCAAACGCAGCGTTACATGCGCGCCGGAGGTCAGCTCCGCGACGATATGGTCAGGTCCGGGAGACGGTGTCTGGTCGTCGAGTAATTCCGCGAGATCGAGATTGTCGGCCCGCCCGCACCACTGCTGCAGCAGCGTCTGACAGCGGGGGTTGGCGAGGACCAGCGGCAAAGACTCCTTTTGCATGTCGAGCAACAAAATCGGCAACTCGATCAGATCCACGATCTGACTGAGAATATGCTGTGTCAGGAGTGCCGTCGACTTCGTCACGCGAGTCCTCATCGTCGGGTGAGACGATTGAACCGCAATCAGCAATGTATTACCAGTCGCTAACGTTATAATTCACTCGATTTTTAATCCGGGCAAGCATTCCGGCAGAATCGTGCACAGGCTGACGGCGGCAATCCCGCGGCCGGCACAATTGCCGGTTCCTATTTCAAGTTCCATGTTTTCGGCCGCGACTGGCGGTGATGGCATGCAAACGGCAGAGGCAAGATGTCGAGCACACAAGAAGCAATAGCGCGGCTGCAGAACCACATCGGCGACCATATCATTGGCCAGCAGACCCTGGTCAATCGATTGCTGGTTGCCCTGCTCGCAAATGGGCACCTGCTGGTCGAAGGCGCGCCGGGACTGGCGAAAACGCGCGCCATCAAGGTTCTTGGCGACGGAATCGACGGCGATTTCCATCGCATTCAGTTCACCCCGGATCTCCTCCCGGCTGACCTCACCGGAACCGAAATATTCCGTCCGCAACAGGGAAGTTTCCATTTCCAGCGGGGACCGTTGTTCCACAACCTGATACTCGCCGACGAGGTCAACCGAGCCCCGGCCAAGGTTCAGTCGGCGCTACTCGAGGCAATGGCCGAAAGACAGGTCACGATCGGCAGCCAGACCTACAGCCTGCCGGGCTTATTTCTGGTCATGGCCACACAAAACCCGATCGAGCAGGAGGGTACCTACCCGCTACCCGAGGCACAGCTCGATCGATTCCTGATGCATGTTCGGATCGACTATCCTGACGGCGACAGCGAACGCGAGATTCTGCAACTGGCACGACGCGAGGCCACGACCGAGCACGAGGACAAACCCGCTGTCGAAGCCAGCATCGATCAGGAAACCATATTCGCTGCACGCAAGGAGGTTCTGGCGCTGCACCTGGCCCCCGCCCTCGAGGAATACCTGATCCAGCTCGTACTTGCGACGCGCCAACCGGACGCCTATGGCGAAGATCTGGCGCGCTGGTTGCAATATGGCGCAAGCCCCCGTGCCACGATCGCGCTCGATCGCTGCGCACGTGCACACGCGTGGCTCGACGGGCGCGATTTCGTCAGTCCGGAGGACATCCAGAACGTCGCCCCGGACGTTCTGCGTCACCGCCTGATCCTCGACTATGAAGCGGAAGCGCTCGGCGTCGATACTGATACGGTGATCGACAACTTGCTGCAACGGGTGGCCGTGCCGTGAAATTAGCCGATCTGCTCGGCACCCGTACAGGCGATCCGCAACCGGCTGAGACCATGCCGGCGAATTCACCGACGCGAGCCGGGTTACAGGAACTTCTTGCTTTGCGCGCGCATTCAAGGCGCGAGGTATTGCCGGGCAACGCCAGGCGAATCAGCAGTGGTGGCCAGCGCCTGTCGACGTTTCGCGGCCGCGGCATGGAATTCGAAGAGTCCCGTCCGTATCAGCCGGGCGACGACGTGCGCCATCTCGACTGGAAAGTCACCGCCCGCAGCGGTAAACCGCATACCAAGCTCTTTCGCGACGAGCGCGAAAGACCAGTGCTGTTCTGGCTGGATCTGCGCCCCGGGATGTTTTTCGCCACCCGCGGACGATTCAAGTCGGTTCAGGCCATTCGTGCCGCCGCGTTGCTGGCGTGGCGCGCCGCCGCCCACGGCGACCGGGTCGGCGGTATGTTATTTGGTCAGGGCCAGCATCGCGAACAACGTCCGGCGCAGGGCCATCGCGCGGTGTTGCGCTGGCTCGGTGCAATGATCGATGCACAGGACTGGTCCGGCACACCCGGCGCCGGGGCCGGCGATATCAAGGCGGGGCTGCGGCGGTTGCGCCGTATGGCCCGACCGGGTTGCCTGATCATACTGGTCGGCGATCTCCACGATCTCGACGAATCCGCCGCCGAGGAACTGTCGCTGATGGCGCGCCATTGCAGCCTGTTCGCAATCTCGGTTTTCGACCGCCTCGAACGAGAACTTCCGCCGCCCGGGCGGTATGTCGTTACGCGCTCGGGCCGTCTCCTGACCATCGACAGCGGTGACACCGCGGTGGTCGAACGATTCTCGGCCCGGGTGAGTCAGCACGCAGAGGAACTCAAGACGCTTGGCCGGCGTCTAAGAATGCCGCTGGTGGAAATCGCAACGGATGAAGATGCCATAGCGCGATTGCAACAGGACCTTCCGCGATTCTGGAAATAATATGGATCCTGCAGAATTGCCATTACGTGACATTCACCTGCCCGACCCGGTCGGTTGGTGGCCGCCGGCACCCGGATGGTGGATTCTTGCGGCAATTCTGCTGCTGTCCGCGGTTTTGCTAATCAGGCAGTGGCGGCAGCGCCGTACGGTTGCCTACCGGTTCCGGCGCGAACTGTTGCGACTGCGCGCGGACTACGCCCGCGACCACGATACGGAACGCCTGATTCAGCGCGGTTCGGTGTTGTTGCGCCGCGCCTGCCTGAGCGCTTTTCCGCGTGACCAGGTGGCAGGCCTCAGTGGCAGCGGCTGGACTCGATTCATTGGCAAGTTGCTCGGGCAGGACGCTGCAGCCAGCGAATACGGTCAACTGTTGGTGGAGGCGCCGTACCGCCGCGGCATCGCTGTCGACGCCGACAGGTATCTCGATTTGCTGGCGCGTGTCGCCAGCCGACTCGACGTCAAGCTGGAGTCGGAATAGGTGATTGTTTTCTCCTGGCCGTGGATATGGCTTGTGCTGCCTTTGCCGTGGCTGCTGCGGCGCATGCTTGCGCCCGCAACACAGCAAAGCGAGACGGCGCTGCGGGTGCCCAGCCTGGCTGTTTTCTCCGGCCTTGATGCGCCGGCCGGTACAGTGGGCGGCAGTCGCTGGAAGATGTGGCTAGCCATTTTAGGCTGGTTTGCCCTGGTGGGTGCCGCGGCGCGTCCGGAGTGGCTGGGCCCGCCGCGTGAGCTTTCAGTCACGGGGCGCGATCTGATGCTCGCGGTCGATATTTCCGGAAGCATGAAAGTCGAGGATTTTCTGCTCGCCGGCAGGCAGGTCGACCGCCTGACCGCAACCAAAGCGGTCGCTGGCGAGTTTATCGAACGACGCAAAGGCGATCGTATTGGACTCATTCTGTTCGGCGATCGTGCTTATCTGCAATCGCCCCTGACCTTCGATCGCGCTACTGTCAATACGCTGCTGCTGGAGTCCGTGATCGGGCTTGCCGGGCAATACACCGCGATCGGCGACGCAATCGGTCTGGCGGTCAAACGTCTGCGGGAGCAGGAGGAACGCGACCGCATCGTGATTTTACTGACTGACGGTGCCAATACCGCGGGTGCGGTTTCCCCCCTCAAAGCGGCGGAACTGGCGGCGCGCGACGGCGTGACGATCTATACAATCGGTATTGGCGCAGATGCGATGAACGTGCAGGATTTTTTTGGGCAGCGCGTTGTCAATCCTTCCGCTCAGCTTGATGAAACTACGTTGACCGAAATTGCAAAGCTGACAAACGGTCGGTTTTTTCGTGCTCGCGATACCGTTGAGCTGGCGCAGATCTACCGGATTCTCGACGGCCTGGAACCGACCGAGCAGGAACAGCAGGCGTTCCAGCCTCGTCTCAGTCTCTTCTACTGGCCCCTGGCGCTGGCGGTGCTGATCGCGAGCCTGCTCCTGGCCGGATACCGCAGAGGCAATATCTGACAGTGGATGCCTTTCATTTCATCCGGCCGTTGTGGTTAGTGGCGCTGATTCCGTGGCTCGGTCTCTGCTATGTATGCCTGCTGCGGCAAGTTTCACCGGGCAACTGGTCACGGGTAGTCGACCCTGCTCTGCTGCCCCATATTCTGGAAACCGTGCATCGCGGCAACCGGCGGCTGTTTGCAGCGCTGATTGCGCTGGGCGGGACCGTCGCCATTATTGCCCTGGCCGGTCCGGCATGGCAGCGCGCACCGCAACCCACCTTTCGCGATGAGAGCCCGTTAGTCATTGCGCTCGATCTGTCGGCCTCGATGTACACGGACGATCTCAGTCCCGACCGGATATCGCGAGTGCGCTTTGGACTCGCGGACTTGCTCAAGGATCGCGATGCCGGCCGCGCCGGCGTCACGGGTCTCGTGGTGTTTGCCGGCGACGCATTCACCGTTACGCCGCTAACAGACGATACCGATACCATACTGGCGATGCTGCCCGCGCTGGCTCCGGACCTGATGCCGGTGCCGGGCAGCCGACCCGATCTTGCCATTTTGCAGGCCCTCGAGTTGCTCGATTCCAGTAACGCTCCCGGCAATCTGTTGCTCGTCAGCGACGATGCCGGCGATCAGCGCGATATCGACGCGGCACAGACGCTGCGCGCCAATGGCCACCGCCTCAGCGTATTGGCCGTCGGCACTGCGAGCGGTGCACCGATACCGCTGCCGGACGGCTCCGGATTCGTGCGCGATGGTAACGGGCGCGTCGTCGTGCCCCGAATGGACCTCGCAGGGATGCGCCGGCTTGCCGATCGTGGCGATGGCATCTTTGCCGCCATGTCTGCCGAGGATTTCGATCTGCGCAGTCTGGGCGAGCAATTGCGGGGTAGCGGCAACCCTCAGGATGCTGCGGCCATGGAACGCGAAACTGACGCGTGGCGGGAGGAAGGCCCGTGGCTGATCCTGGCGCTGCTGCCTTTGGCCGCACTGCTGTTCCGACGTGGCTACCTGTTGCTGCTGGTCCTGACGATTGCCCCGCTCGCCGAATCGCACGCAGCGAGCCTGAAGTCTCTCTGGCAAAGTCCGGACCAACGCGCCGAGGCGTTGTACAACGAGGGCGAGAAGGAAGCCGCGGCACGCCTGTTTCAGGATCCGCGCTGGCGTGCGGCAGCGGCTCACGAAATTGGTGACTATGAGTCGGCGATAGCTGACCTTGAGGAACTTGATGACCCTGGCAGCCTGTATAACAAGGGAAATTCGCTGGCTCGTCTGGGCCGCTTCGAGGAAGCGATTGCCGCCTACGACGCAGTGCTCGCCCAGCAACCAGAACATGAAGATGCGCGGTTCAACCGTGAATTACTGATGGAACAGCAGGAACAGCAGCAGCAAGAGCAGGATCAGGGCGAGGAATCACAGCAGCAAGACGATCAGTCACAGCAACAAAACGATGAATCGCAGGCGAATCAACCTGAGCCATCCGATTCGGAGGAGCAGGCGCAAGACTCCCCGGATCAGGATCCGCGCGAGAGCGAGGAGGAAGCCCAGCAGCAGCCTCAGCAACAACAGGCAGAACAGGAAAACGAGGAAATTGACGAGGAAGCTCAGGCCAGCGAGCAGTGGTTGCGGAGTATTCCGGATGATCCGGGTGGATTGCTGCGGCGAAAGTTCTACTATCAGTCGCGGCAGCGTGAAAAACGCAATATGGATGGCGAGAAGACATGGTAGGCACGATGGCCCGATGGGTGCTGCTGGCATGCATGCTGATCCTGGTGTGGGGCAAAGCGGCAGCCGCAGTCGATGTCCGGCTCAACCGGACCGAGGTGTCCGTCGACGAGTCCTTCACGGTGGTTTACGAGACCGATTCGAATCGCGCGGCGGATCCCGACTTCAGCGTCCTGGAAGGTGCATTCGAAATCCTGTCCAGTCGTCGCCGCAGCAATTACAGCCTGGTCAACGGCCGGATGACCGGATCCACCGCCTGGGAACTCGAACTGATAGCGCGCGAGGCCGGCAGCATCGAGTTACCGCCCGTGGTTTTTGGCAACGACGCGGCACCATCGGTGACCATCACAGTCAACCAAAAGCAACCTGACAGCAACAGCGATGGCCCCCTTTTTCTCGAACTCGAGGTCTCCGATCTCACTCCCTATGTCCAGGGCGAGGTCATTTGCACGCTGCGCATGTACTTCGATATTGCAAGCAGCGAGCGTCGTCTCAGCGAGCCCGAGATGCAGGGCATCGATGCAGTGATAAAACGTCTCGGTGACGACCGCAGTTATTTTGCAACGCGCTCGCAACGACGCTATGAGGTGATCGAGCGCAGGTATGGCATTTATCCGCAGGCCAGTGGTGACCTGGACCTGGCACCGTTTAGCCTGCAGGCCCGAATCCTTGACAGGCAACGCAGTTTTCTCGCCCGGACCGGAACCATGCACCGGGTGCAAAGCGCCCCGGTAACCATCGAAGTAAAACCGATTCCCCCGGCTTTTCCGGGTACGGTGTGGCTGCCGGCTCGCGCGCTCGAGCTCGACCAACGCGTGGATGCACCAACGCCTTTGCATGCAGGCGAGCCGATCAGTGTCAATCTGGAGATACGGGCCGAGGGACTCAATGCCAGCCAGTTGCCGGACCCGGCAATCGCCTGGCCGGCGGGCCTGCGGATCTATCCCGAGGCCCCTACCAGTGACGAGGTAAGCGACATCCAGGGGACCCGGTCCGTGCGGCGTCTGAGCATGGCCCTGATCGCCGCGGAGGCTGGCACATTCGAAATCCCGGCCCTGCGTATACCATGGTGGAACACGACTACCGACCAACTGGAATATGCGGCACTGCCAGCCCGCACTCTCTCTGTGTTGGCCCTACCCGGCGCCGCGTCGGCCGCAACCGCAATCGACAGCGAAACCGCAGCAGTTGACGCGATCGCGGAAACGTCGCCGCTATGGCGCAATATCAGCCTGTTTCTCGGATTGGGGTGGCTCGCGACACTGCTGCTGTGGCGCCGTCGTGCGGCAGGCGCGGCGCCGCTGACCGCAGCCGCAAAACCTGCCATGGAAGCAAACCCGGCCGCGGCTTCCCTGCACCATCTGCAACAGGCCTGCAGCGCGGCAGATCCAGCTGCCGCGCGCAGCGCGTTGGTCAGCTGGAGCCGTTCTCGCTGGCCCGACCAGACAGGTCTCGCCGCCTTGCGCCGCCACGCCAATGCGTCACTGAGAAAGGAACTGAATGACCTCGATCGAAATATCTATGCGACACCAGGCGAGGGCTGGGACGGTAGCCGGCTATACCAGCAGGTAAAGCAGCAGTTTTCGGTGCCCGCAAAAGACCCGCATGGTCGCAGCAACGAACTGGCTGCGCTGCATCGGCTCGCGGGAAAACGCCACGACTAGCTGCCTGTAACCACCTCGACCCGGTTACGACCATTCTGTTTCGCGCGATACATCACCTGGTCGGACTGTTCCAGGAGTTCGGCCTCGACGCGCTGGCCGCGCGCGACACGAATTGCCACACCTGCGCTGATCGTGACGTAGGGGCTCACATCCGACACGCCATGGGGAATGCGTTCCGCCTCCACGGCGCCGCGCACGCGCTCGGCAATGACCCCTGCCCCTTCGAGATCAGTATCGGGTAAAACGATTGCGAACTCTTCACCGCCGTACCTGGCAACAAGATCGCCCGGGCGCTGCACCACATCACGCATGGCAGCGGCGACGCGGCGCAACGCCTCATCGCCCATACGGTGTCCATGCTTGTCGTTGTAAGCCTTGAAAAAATCGATATCGGCAATGATCACCGCCAGCGGGCAACCGCTGCGCTCGGCCCGCGACCACTCCCGCGCGAGCACTTCATCGAGGCTGCGCCGATTGGCAAGCTGGGTGAGCTGATCGGTTCGAGCCAGTTCGCGGATACGCTCATTGGCCGATTCAAGCTCGGTATTGATAGCGAACAATGCGCCCTCACGCCCTGCAGCATTGCGTCGTGCCCGCACCAGCCCTCTGCCGAGGAGGAAACTGAACGCCGCGGAAAATCCAAGCGCAGCCAGCAACGCCGATTCCCGGCCAGCATAAGAAAACAGCAGCCCGCCGATTGCCGGCGCCGCGACTGCCGCTCCCAAGGGCAACAGCCAGGCACCAATGCCTCTGTTAGTTCCCGCCATTTAATCGCTTCCCCCGCGTAGATCCTTCCGGTCGGGCCGCCATTCACGCACAAGAAGCGTTACCGCGTGTCCCGGTACGCCAGCCCCTCCTGGCATACCCGGCACTCTTTTGCTCCAACTGTTCTTCATGGAAGCGTCTCGCGGATGACTTCTCCGCCCGATCACGCCCGACTGCCGTTGGCGATGCTGCAACTTTACGGCGCGACCCGGGATTTTTCCAGACCTTCTGCGCCCGCATAATCGACGGCTGATGGCTGCGAATCAGTCAGTACGCGTCCGATGAGATCTTGTACGCTGCAAAAGCGCCTTGTTCTTGCCAGCTTTTTGCGCGGCACTCCGCTCGCTCGCGAGTTTCATCAGCTGCTGCTGCGAACCGAGCGTTTCGCTTTCGTTTCGCGGCATCCGTTGCACATAGCTACCGTCAGATCGCATCTCCCAGGCGCTGCGCTGGTCGGCAAGTTGAATATCCAGGATATGTTGCAGCTGCGCCTGCAATCGCGGGTCCTCTACCGGCGCGAGTGTTTCGACCCGGCTCTCCAGGTTGCGCTTCATGCAATCGGCGGAGCCAATGAAATACTCTGGCGCGTCGCCGCCGCCAAAGTGATAAATGCGGGTGTGCTCGAGGAACCGGCCGACAACGCTCACGACACGCACGTTTTCTGAAAGGCCGGGAATACCCGGCCGCAACCGACACGTGTCGCGAACAATGAGATCGATCTTCACACCGGCCATGGAAGCCTGGTAGAGCGCACGCGTGATATCCACATCCTCCAGTGCATTCATCTTGAACTGGATCCGCCCCGGAGTGTCGTCAGAGTGCAGCGCTATCTCGCGCTTGATCTTGTACAGCAGTGCAGCCTTGCTACGCCGCGGCGATGTCAGCAGCTTGTTGTAATGGCGCTTGGCCATAAAACCGGTAGTAAGGAAGTTGAACAGCTCACCAATATCGGCGGTCAATTCCGGATCGCAGGTCAGCAGCCCGAGGTCGCCATACAAACGGGCAGTACCGGAATGATAGTTTCCGGTTCCGATATGCGCGTAGCGACGCAGGCCACTGTAGTCACGGCGAATCACTAGTATGACCTTGCAGTGGGTCTTCAGACCGACCACACCGAATGTGACGTGAATACCGGCCTGCTCGAGGTGACGCGCCCATTCGATATTGGCGCGTTCGTCAAAGCGTGCCTTCAGTTCGACCACAACTGCGACCTGCTTGCCGTTCGCCGCCGCTTCCACCAGATGTTTGATTACCCGCGAGCGGCGCGCAGTGCGATAGAGAGCCATCTTGATCGCCCTCACTTTCGGATCACGCGCTGCCGTTTTCAGAAATCTCTCCACCGACGTGGAGAAGGACTCATACGGGTGATGCAGCAATACCGAACCCTTGTCACGAATCACATGGAAAATGTTGCGGTCAGCGGTAAGTTCAGGGTGATCGATCGGATGGTGCGGCGGGTCGCGCAGATCCGGACGGTCAATCGACATTGCCAGATCCATGAAGTCTTTGCGATCCAGCGGCGGATCCACCTCAGTCACATCCGTGGCTTCGTTGAGACCCATCTCCGCCGCGAGCATGCCCTCGTGCACCGGCGAAATTCCTTCTACGACATCCATGCTGACGACCGGAGCAAACTGACGGTCGCGCAACTCCGACTCGATCATTCCCAGCAGATCGTCCGCGCTTTCCTCATCGGTCTCGGTATTGGCATTGCGGATAACCCGAAAGAACTCACAGGACAAGACTTCCATCCCCGGAAACAGCAGGTCGAGATTGTTGGCGATAATCTCTTCCAGCATCACGTAGGTCGTGCTATCCGCAATCTGGATGATACCCGGAATGTCCGGGCCGATCGGCGCCTTGACCCTGACCAGCTGTTCCTGATCGCGGCTGTTTCTGACCGTTACGAAAAGGTTTATCGAGAGGTTGGAGACAAACGGAAACGGATGGGCCGGATCCGACGCCTGCGGCGTTACGAGGGGGAAAATCTCGCTGCGAAAATGCTCTCGTAGCCAATTTCTCTGGGGCTCGCTAAGTTGATCGTAAGTCGCCGCATGGATGCCATGCTCGCGCAGTTGTTCACGCAATTGCAGCAGCAGGTGCCGCTGACGCTGTCTGATATCGTGGACGACAGCCATGCACTCGTTGATCTGTTGCTCCGGCGTGCGGCCGTCTACCGTCAGCTCGGTAACCCGCGCACCGACCTGTTGCTTCAGACCTCCAATCCGCTTCATCAGGAATTCGTCGAGATTCGCCCCGACGATCGCAACGAATTTGAGCCGTTCAAGCAGCGGCGTGCGCTCGTCCTCAGCCTCGTGTAGCACCCGCCAGTTGAAATTGAGCCAGGTAAGTTCGCGATTCAGATACAGCGCGGGATTATCGAGATCATAGCCATCGGCTCCGGGCTCACCCAATTCACCTGCCTCGCCGGCGGTTGGCGGAGTTGTCGGCCGCTCAGTGGGTACTGCCGCAAATGTGCCGCTGCTCTCTGCCGTCCCGGCCTCAGTGTCTTCGCTGATTGGTGTGCTCATCGCTAAGTCCTTGCAATTCAGATCGATTCTGCTTCCAGTTTACTACGCCCGCGGGACGCAACCATACTGAACCTTCGCATGCCCCGGGCTATTGAACATAAGCCTGCTTCACTAATCGGCGAGAAATCTTTGCAGCAATGTATCAACCCAACGCATGCCTTCGTCCAGGTAGCGAGCCATCTGCCCATGGATATCGCCCCCCGCCCGCCCCGCAGCCCAATTGACTACGACGCAGATGCTGGCATATGGCAATCCGATCTCACGGGCGAGAGCGGCTTCCGGCATGGCGGTCATACCGACAATATCGCAACCGTCACGGGCCATCCGCTCGATCTCCGCGGCCGTCTCCAGGCGCGGCCCCTGGGTCACGCCATAAACCGCCGCGGCGGCAATGTCCATTTGCGCCGTGGCCGCAGCATCGATGATGGCAGTGCGCAACGCGCCATCGTAGGGTGGATCGAATTCCACATGAACCACATGCTCGACATCCTGGTCGAAAAAGGTGTGGTCGCGGCCATAGGTGTAGTCAACGAGCTGGTGCGGAATGACAATCCGACCCGGCCGCATCTCCGCGCTGATTCCGCCCACCGCGTTAACCGCGATAATCTCGTCGACCCCGGAATCGTACAACGCCTGAATATTGGCGCGATAGTTGACCCGATGCGGCGGGATATCGTGATTGCGGCCATGCCGCGGCAAAAACACCACCTCGCTGCCGTGCAAGGTCGCGCAACGCAAAGGCGCCGATGGGTGACCGTATGGCGTCGCAGATCCGGCAGCTGCTCCGGTTTCCAGACCGTCCAGCACGGTCAGGCCGGTTCCACCGATGATGCCGCGGCGCTTCATGATTCCGCCAACGCATAAATGGCATCGAGGTTACGATAAAAACCACGGTAGTCCATGCCACAGCCGAACACATAACGATCCGGCACCTCGAGCCCGACAAAATCAGCGGCCAACGCAGCCGGGGCATCGCCCGATAGTCGTTTTTGCACCAGCACCGCCGTCCGCAAAGAGCCGGGGTTTTTCGGCGCCAGCTCCTCCACAATAGCCGCCAGGGTAATACCCTCGTCGAGAATGTCATCGATGATGAGCACGTCGCGCCCGTGCAGGTCCAGCGGCGGCGGCACCCGCCACTGCAACTCGCCGCCGGTGGTGCCACCGCGATAACGGGTCGCATGGAGATAGTCGACAGTGTGCGGAAATACGAACCGGCGCATTAGCCGGACCAATGGCACCAGGCCCCCGAGCATCACTCCGTACAGCATCGGTGAACTACCGCGATAGGTGTCGTTGATCGCCGCTGCCATCTTCTCCAGGGCAGCCGTGACGGCAGCCGCACTCACTATCAGTTCGGCGCTTTCCAGCGCGACGGCCGGGTCCGGAGCCGCAGTCATCGCAGCACTGCCGCGACACCGGCAGGACGAGATGGCGGCAACGTACGGCTCTTGTGAACGCACAACTCAGGCATCGAGCTGAAGACTCGGTGATTCCAGGCAGCGCGCAACGATATCGCGTCCCTCGAGCCAACGCCCATCGCGCTGCAGACCGGCGAGGGATAACTCGCCCTGCCCATGCAGGCGAGTCAGACGCAACTGCCCGGGCGGGTCGACAAAATCCTCAAGCGCACAGAGGGCATCGCTAACCGCCGCGAAATCATTACAAATCAACACCATGTCGCATCCCGCCGCCACCGCGACGCGGGCGCGCGTCGGGATGTCACCGATGCCTTCCGCACCCCCCATCGATAGATCGTCGGAGAAAACAGCACCGCGAAAATCGAGGTCGCCTCGCAGCACATCGACCAGCCAGCGCCGCGAAAAACTGGCGGGCAAATCGTCTACTTCGGGATAAACCACATGCGCTGCCATGATTCCGGGCAGCCCGCTCTCGACGAGCCGCCGAAACGGCGCTATGTCATCTTCGATATCGGCAAAATCGCGGCGGTCGACCGGCAACACGAGATGGGAATCGGCCGCAACCGCGCCATGCCCCGGGAAATGTTTGGCGACTGCGGCCATACCGGCCATTTTCATGCCTCGAATAAGCGCTCTCGAGAGCGTGACTACGGTAGCCGGGTCGCGGTGAAAAGCGCGATCCCCGATCACTTCCGAGAATCCCCAGTCCAGATCCACCACCGGCGCGAAACTAAAGTCGACGCCACAGGCGCGAAGCTCTGCGGCCAGTATCCAGCCGCAGGATTCGGCCGTCTGAATCGCACGCTCCGGATCGAGGTCAAACTGGCGACCAAGAAGATGCATCGGCGGAATCCGGGTAAAACCGTCCTGAAAGCGCTGCACCCGGCCACCTTCCTGGTCGACCGCCACGAGCAGCGGCGGCGAGCGCAGGGCATGGATTTCGTCAACCAGCGCACGCAACGGTTCGGGCGCAACGAAATTGCGGGTAAAAAGAATGACCCCGCCGATCTGGGGATGCAGCAGCAGCTCGCGTTCGTCCCTGCTCAATTCGGTTCCCGACAACCCGACCATCAATGGACCCAGTGTCACGCCTGACCCTCCCGTATCTCGACAATCGTCCCGGCCGCCACAGCATCGAATAACTCGACGATATCGCCGTTGCGCATGCGGATGCACCCATGCGAACGGGGCACACCCATCGGCTGGTCGTCCGGCGTACCATGGATATAGATATAACGGCGCATGCTGTCTACCGCACCGAGCCGATTGCGGCCGGGCTCACAACCGCTAAGCCAGAGAATTCTGGTCAGTATCCAGTCGCGGTCCGGGTAGCGTTTGGCCAGTTCGGGAGAATAGACCTCTCCGGTCGGGCGACGCCCGACCAAAACCGCGCCACGGGCGAGGCCGGAGCCGATCCGCGCCCTGATTACATGACGCCCTCGCGGCGTACATTCGCTGTCTGCCTGTTCGCCAGGGCCGTTACGCGCAGTCGATACCGGGTAGCGCGAAACCGCTTTATTTGCAACGAAAACCGTCAACTCCTGGCGCGACAGATCGATCTCGATGCTTCGCCCGGCAGCACCTTCGCGATAGTCGTCCAGGGCCTGCTGATGCAGCGGTCTCAGGGTTTACGCCTCCAGCGCGAAAAGGGGTTTTCGACCAGGCTGATATTGTAATACCGCTCGTCGTCGGTTACCTCCTGACCAATCCAGTCCGGCAGGTCCACCGTCTCGGTAATACTGTTCAACTCGACCTCAGCGATTACGAGCCCCGAGTTTTGGCCGTGAAAGACATCCACCTCCCAGGTGTGGCCGCGATCTTCGACCCAGTATCGGGTCTTGTCGATAAAGGCACCGTCGCAGAGTTTCTTGAGCATGACCTCGGCATCGCCAATCGGGATTTCGTATTCGAACTCCAGCCGCCGCATCCCCGATTCACGGCTCTTGAGATTGATCCATGCGCGCTGGCCGTTTGACCGTACTCGCATTGAACACCTGCGGCCGGAGGCAACATAGCCCTGTCGAATCCGCATCTCGCGCCCGACCTTGTCGCGCCACGTGTCGTCCGAAATCAGGAACTTTCTTTCGATTTCCTCAGCCATCAGCTCACCGCGACAATACAGCGATCGACTCGACATGGGCCGTGTGCGGGAACATATCCATGACGCCTGCGGCATCCAGGTGATAGTTGTGGGTATTCACGAGCACACCGATATCCCGCGCAAGGGTGCCGGGATTGCAGGATATGTAGACAATCCGGCGCGGCGCGAACCGCGCCATGTGATCGACGATCGCCGCCGCCCCGGCCCGCGGCGGATCGAGCAGCACTGAATCGTACTGGCGTGACCACCACGCATCGGTCTGCGCTTCGGAGAAAAGATCCGCATACTCAATATTGACACCCGCTATACCATTGCGTTCGGCATTTTCCCGCGCCCGCGTCACCAGCGGTCGATCGCCCTCCACCGCGGTCACATCGGCGCCACTGCGGGCCAGCGGCAATGTGAAATTTCCAAGCCCGGAAAACAGATCGAGGACCGATTCGCCGGGCTGGGGAGACAGGAACCGCAAGGCCTCTCCCACCATCGCCCGATTCAACTCCGCATTCACCTGGATAAAGTCCGTTGGTTCAAAATAAATCCGGATGTCATGTTCGGCAAGTGAGTAGTAGAGCTGCGGCGCTGGCGGAGTCAGCGGGACGATCGTGTTGACCCCGCCCGGTTGCAGGTAAAAGACTAACCCATGAGTCGCGGCAAATTCAGCTAACAGTTCGAGGTCACGTGCACTCGGCGCACTGAGGACCCGCAGCACCATGGCCACCGCATTATCCGCCACGGCAACTTCGATCTGCGGAATCTGCTGACGGATAGTCAGGTCAAAAAACAACTCGGACAGCGCGTCAAGGCGGTGTCCGACTGCCGGGTGGAGCACCTCACAACGGTTCATATCGCACAAAAACGGTTTCGCACGTTCACGGAAACCCACCAGTACGCGTCCTTTCTTCGCCACATATTTGGCCCCTACCCGGGCCCGCCTGCGATAACCCCAAACAGGCCCCGTCAGCGGCTCGAGAATCTCGGCGGGTGTTACCGACCCGATCCGGCTGAGATTATCAAGCAGCGTTTTCTGTTTCGCGGCGACCTGCCCGGCAGCCGACAAATGCTGCAGACGGCAGCCACCGCAGCGGCCGAAAAACTCACACAGCGGATCAACTCGTTGCGGTGACGGCGTGACGATTTCCAACAACTCGCCTTCATTGAAATCACGGCGGCGGCGGCGGGTTCGATAAAAAACCTCTTCTCCCGGCAACGCTCCGTCAATAAAAACCGTTTTGCCATCAACGCTCGCTACGCCGCGACCGTCATGACTCAACTCATCGATCCGGGTCAGAACGGGTGCGTCTCTGGCATCGGCATTCATACGTGATTCCAGGCCTGCAGAAACTGGGTAAAGTGAGACTTGTCGGCCGCGTTCAGAAACTCACGAACCCTATCGCATTCCGCCTCATAACTATCCTGCGTGAGACGCCCACGCATCAACTCGAAACGCAGGTAAACGAGATAGGTATTGAGGGCGTCGGTCTCGCAGTAATCGCGAATGGACTGTAACCGGCCCTCGCAATAAGCATCCCAGACATGCGCTCCACTCATCCCGAGTTTTCCGGGAAAACCAAGCATTACTGCAATCTGATCCAACGGCGCCCGCCCCCGCCCCTGGAAACCGGACAGAACATCCATCAGGTCCGTGTGACGCCAGTGAAAACGGTTAAGGTAGTTGTTCCATCTGAAACTCTGATCGTCATCACCCATTTCCCAGTAGCGCGGCGCGGCGATGCCATGGCGAAGTGCCCGGTAGTGAAGAACCGGCAAATCGAAACCGGAACCGTTCCACGAGACCAGGTCCGGTGTATATCTCTCTAGGCCATCATAGAAACGCCGGATCAATTCGGCTTCATTAGCCTCGAGTTCCCCCAGCGACCAGACCCGAAACTGATCGCCGCTGCGCAGCGCAACCGAAATCGCAACGATCCGGTGGCAATGCAACGCGAGAAACTCATCGCCGGTCTGCTGCTGGCGCAGGGCAAACATCGCCTTGGCCACGTCTTCATCGTCGAGCCCGTCGAGGTCAAACAGCCTGCGTCCCAGCTCGGTGTCCGGTACAGTCTCGATGTCAAATGCGAAGCAATGCATAAATCAATTCCCACTCCGTAACAATACCGCAACCGCGACGACCAGCCCGGCTTCATCGCTGAGGCTCAGGAAACCGTCACCGATGCCCATCGCGGCGCACAAATTCTCGCCGCGCGCCGAATAGACGATCTGCGGCTTACCGCGGGGATCCGGAAGCACCCCGACATCTCGTACCCACATGCCATTGGCGAACCCGGTTCCCATTGCCTTTACCACTGCTTCCTTGGCCGCGAAGCGCATGGCCAGGAAGCGAACCCTGCGCTTCTGTGTCGCGTAGTGTTGAAGCTCCTGGGGCATCAGGATACGACGGGCGAAGCGCTCGCCGAACCGCTCGATACTGCGCCCGATACGATCGACCTGGACGATGTCGGTGCCAATACCGAAAATCATCCGTGACGCGCTTCACTGATCAGGTGTTTCATCTCGGTCACAGCGGTACCCAGACCGTCGAACACCGCCCTTGCGATGATCGCATGACCGATGTTGAGCTCGACTATCGGCGCAATGACCGCGATGGCGCTGACGTTGTGATAATGCAGTCCATGCCCGGCATGAACCACCAGACCGGAATTGTCGGCGTGATTGGCCGCATCGCGAACGCGCTGCAGCTCGCGTGCTCTTTGATGCTCATCGACTGCGTCTGCATACGCTCCGGTATGGATCTCGACGACCGGGGCGCCGGTTTCGCGCGCCGCATCGAGCTGCGCGGTATCGGGGTCAACGAACAATGACACCCGAATACCCTGCTCCGCGAGGTGTTTGCAGGCGGCGCTGATTTTGCCAAGCTGGCCAACGACATCGAGGCCGCCCTCCGTAGTCAATTCCTCGCGGCGCTCGGGCACGAGGCAGCAATCGGCAGGACGAATATCCGACGCAATGGCCAGCATCTCGTCGGTCACTGCCATCTCGAGATTCATCCGCGTCTGCAACAGGTCTTTCATCGCACGCAAATCGCGATCCTGAATATGACGGCGATCCTCACGCAGATGCAGCGTAATACTGTCGGCGCCGGCCTGCTCAGCCATCAGTGCCGCATAGACCGGATCGGGGTAGCGCGTGCCGCGCGCCTGCCGCAGCGTGGCCACATGATCAATATTGACGCCAAGGGAAATGCCAACGTAGTTCACCGCGAATCCTCACCTGTCCGGGCCGGGGCGCAACAGTCTATCAGGCGATCAGCGGCGTTTCATTGCGAGCAGTACCTGGCGGGTTTTCAGTGGCCGGTCACCAAGCTGAAGATCGAGCGAAGCCTTGAGGATGCGACGTGCCTCAGTCAGGCCCGGCTCCTGCTCCAGACAGTCGGCGGCGAGCGCAAGCAGCGTCGCCCCGTGCACCGGCAGTTTGCCCGGCTGCCCGGCTTGCAACATGACCGGTCCGTGTTCGGGGCGATAGTCATAGCAAAGCCCGGGGTCGATGGCGAGCCCGGTCACGGCCTCATGTTCGAGCAACAACCCGTATCCGAGCGCTTCCAACAGGCGCTTTTCGAATCGACGAAGGGCCGGCTCAAGCGTGGCATCGGCGGCAGAGAGCTGGGCCAAAGCTGCGCTGTAGGCCGTGTAAACCGCCGGGCACGGGTCACTACGCTCGGTCAGACGAAGTATCAATTCGTTGAGGTAGTAGGCGGCAAACAGCGCCTCGCCGACCAGCGCTGTGGCTCCGGCGGCTGGCTCCGCGGCCGTCATCGTTGCAAGGTCGCCGCGCAGACTCAGCGACATCAGCAACGGCGCAAACGGACGCAACACGCCGCGTACGCGGGAACGACGGCCGCGGCTGCCACGGCTGATTACCCCAAGGCGGCCGTACTCTGCAGTCAATATCTCGAGAAGTTCACTGCTGTCGCGATAAGGGCGTTGGTGGAGCAGAAAAACAGGCTGCAGGCGAATCCGGGCAGGCGCGTCAGACATCGTAGCCGAAACGTCGCAGATGGCGCTCGTTGTCCGCCCAGTTCGAGAGGACCTTAACCCACAGCTCGAGGTGAACCGGGCGCCCGAGCCGGCTTTTCAATTCCAGCCGCGCAGCCCTCCCGACCGCCTTCATGGTCTCGCCTTTGTGCCCGATCGCAATGGCCTTCTGGCCCGGGCGCTCGACCCAGATTACCGCATTGATCCGTACACCCTTTGCGTCTTCGCTGTAGGCTTCGATTTCGACATTAATACCGTACGGCAGCTCCTGGTGCAGCGCGCGAGTCAGCTTCTCGCGAATAATCTCGGAGGCAATGAAGCGCTCACTGCGATCGGTGAGCTGATCGGGCGGAAACAAAGCCGGCGCAACCGGCAATCGCTCGCGGATCGCATCCAGCAACGGCGCAACACCGTCATCTTTGAGCGCAGATAGCGGGAAAATCTCCTCACACCCGGTGCGTTTACGCATATCGTCAATAAACGGCAATAGCTCGGTCTTATCCGTCACCCGGTCGATCTTGTTGATGACCAGGAAAGTCGGAATTTCATGTTGCTTGAGACGCTGCAGCGTGTCGTCGTCTTCCTCTGTCCAGCGCAACGCTTCGATAACAAACACCGCGAGATCCGCATCCGCCACTGCGGTTTTTGCAGCCCGGTTCAGGCTCCGGTTTAACGCCCGCCCGGCATCGCGATGGAGACCCGGTGTATCAACGAAAACAACCTGCGAAACGGAGTCTGTGACAACTCCCAGTATCCGGTGCCGGGTCGTTTGCGGCTTGTGGCTGACGATCGACAGCTTTTCTCCGAGCAGGCCATTCATCAACGTCGATTTGCCAACGTTTGGGCGACCGGCGATGACCACATAGCCACTGCGCATCGAATCGTCGCTCATGCTCGTGCCTCCAGCATCTCGATCATAAGTTTTGCCGCAGCCTGTTCAGCCGCGCGACGACTTCGGCCGTGCCCCGGCGTTGACAGCCCCAGCGCCGGAACATGGCAGCTAATCTCAAACTCGCGCTTGTGCGCCTCCCCTGTTGCAGCTTCTAGCCGATAGTCCGGCAGGGGTAATTGTCGCGCCTGCAAATACTCCTGCAAACGGGTCTTGGGATCTTTTAGTGCCGCCGCCGGCGGCAGGGACCGCAGCCGACGCGAAAACAGGCCCAGCAACCAGTCGCGGCAGATATCGTGACCACCATCCAGCAGCACCGCCCCGATCAGCGCTTCGAACGCATCCGCCAGAATCGATGCGCGGCGAAAACCACCGGCCTTGAGCTCTCCGCGACCGAGATTGAGGTGCTCGCCAAGACCGAGTTCGGTCGCCATTTCAGTGAGCGTCTCGGCCCGCACCAGCTTCGCCCGCAATCGACTCAGGTCGCCTTCCACCGCGTGCGGCAGGCGCCGGAACAACTCGGCACCAACAACGTAGTTGAGGAACGCATCGCCAAGAAACTCAAGGCGCTCATTGTGACCAGGACCGGCGCTGCGGTGGGTCAGCGCCGCACGCAAAAACGAGGGATCATTGAATTGGTAGCCGAGCAGGTGCTCGGACCATCGCTCTGCCTTGCTCACCTGCCGACATGAACGCTTTTGCCGAAATCCACCTTGAAGGAAACATTGGCAATATACGGCACCGAGTGCGCGTACTCGATCGAAACATCGTATCCACCTTCGGACTTGCGAATTTTGAAGTCCTTGATGCCAACAACGGTCACGCCCTCGATATCCAGGCGTTTTTCGATCGAAGCACGAACGACAGGAGCGGATGGCGTCTGACCGTTAAATTCGTCGCGCGCACCATTGAGTACGGATTCGACTTTCATGTACTCAAGATAAACCGGCACGAGACGCAATCCGGCGAAAACGATTGCACCGGCAATTATTGCCGTGAGCAGGAATCCGATAAGGGTCATACCCTTCTGTTGCTGGCGCATCATTCTCTCCTCAGTCTAACGTATTGCGTCACCGACACGGTTCCACTTTGGCGAACCGTTGCCCCAGTCCCAATTCATCCAGATGCGAACCGCTTTACCCACGAGCAAGTCCTCGGGGATAAAGCCAACGGCTGCAAACCGGCTGTCACGGCTATTATCGCGATTATCGCCCATGACGAAATAATGTCCTGCCGGCACCACGTATTCTCCCTGCGGGCTGTTCTTGCCCCGGATCATCAGTATGTCGTGTTCCGCCTTACCAAGCTTCTCACGATACAACTCTGACAACGGCTGTGACACGTCGTCCGCCGCGCCGGAACGCTCGACCGAGACTCTTTCACCGTTGATGATCAGACGCTTGCCACGGTACTCAATCCGGTCTCCCGGCAATCCGACCAGCCGTTTTATGTAATTGGTGCTCGGATCGCTCGGTAGTCTGAACACGACCACGTCTCCACGCTGCGGTTCGCCAATTGGTACTACCTTGGTATTCAGCACGGGTAGGCGTAATCCGTATGCGAACTTGTTCACGAAAATGAAGTCGCCCACCAAAAGAGTAGGCATCATCGAACTCGAAGGAATGCGGAACGGCTCGTACAAAAACGACCGAACCACCAGCACAACGACGATAATCGGGAAAAACGAGCGCGCGTATTCGACCAACAACGGCTCTTGCGCCGAGCCGTCACCGCCAGCCACCCGGCGTGGCTTGAATTTCCACGCATCGATCGCCCAGATGACGCCAGTGACCAACGCAGCGACCACCAGCAATAGTGCGAAATCAATCTGCATAGCTTTGCCTGTTTCCGAGAGCGTGCGCAGTATTGGTCATTTTTTCTCCACCTGCAATACAGCTAGAAATGCCTCCTGCGGGATTTCCACCGAACCGAGCTGTTTCATTCTTCGTTTTCCCGCCTTCTGCTTTTCCAGCAGCTTCCTTTTGCGGCTCACGTCGCCGCCATAACACTTGGCCGTTACGTTTTTTCGCATTGCCTTGACGGTACTGCGGGCGATGACATGGGCGCCGATGGCAGCCTGGATCGCAACTTCGAACATCTGCCGCGGAATCAGCTCGCGCATCTTTTCCACGAGTTCGCGGCCACGCGAATAGGCGGCGTCCTTGTGCACGATCATCGATAGCGCATCGACCCGTTCCGCATTGATAAGGACATCCAGCTTGACCAGCGGGGCCGCCTGAAAACGCGCGAATTCATAATCGAATGAGGCGTAGCCGCGACTCGCGGACTTGAGCCGATCGAAGAAATCCAGCACGACCTCAGCCAGCGGCAACTCATACTCGATCTGCACCTGGCTCCCGGTGTAGTGCAGCCGGGTCTGAACCCCGCGCTTCTCGATACAAAGCTTGATCACGGCGCCAACGTGTTCTTGCGGCACCAGGATGCTCGCCTTGATTATCGGCTCGCGAATTTCATCGATCTGATTGATCGCGGGAAGATTGGAAGGGTTGTCGATACCGAGGACTTCGCCCGCCGTATTAAGCACCTGGTAAATCACCGTGGGGGCGGTAGTAATCAACTCGAGGGAATACTCGCGTTCCAGCCGCTCCTGCACGATCTCCATGTGCAGCATGCCGAGGAAACCGCAGCGGAACCCGAATCCCAGCGCCTGCGACGACTCGGGTTCGAAATGCAGTGCGGCATCGTTCAGGCGTAATTTCTGCAGCGCCTCGCGAAACCCCTCATAATCATCCGAACTGATCGGGAACAGACCGGCGAAGACCCGTGGCTGCACCTGTTTGAAACCGGGTAGCTGGGCATCACAGGGGTTTTTTGCATCGGTCAGCGTATCCCCGACCGGTGCGCCATCGATGTCTTTAATTCCGGCGATCAGGAACCCGACCTCACCGGTGCCGAGCGTGTCAAAGTCGGTCATCTTCGGGGTAAACCGGCCGATACGATCAACCAGATGGGTACGCCCCGTGGACATCACCTGGATTTTGTCGCGCCGTCGCAGGGTGCCGTTGACGACCCTGATCAGCGACACCACACCGACATAGTTGTCGAACCACGAGTCAATGATCAGCGCCTGTAACGGCGCGTCGGAATTTCCGCTTGGGGGCGGGATTCTCTGCACCAGCGATTCCAGCAGTTCCGGCACACCGAGGCCGGTCTTGGCACTGGTCAGCAAGGCATCATGGGCCTCGATCCCGATTATTTCCTCGATCTCCTGCATCACCGTTTCGGGGCTGGCCGAAGGGAGATCGATCTTGTTGATGACCGGCAACACCTCGAGCCCCATGTCCAGCGCGGTATAACAGTTGGCGACGCTCTGCGCCTCGACGCCCTGGGCTGCATCAACGACGAGCAACGCACCCTCGCACGCAGCCAGCGAACGCGACACCTCATAGGAGAAATCGACATGACCCGGAGTATCGATGAAATTCAGGCGGTATGACGATCCGTCCGCACTCACATATTCGAGTGAGACGCACTGGGCTTTGATCGTGATGCCCCGCTCACGCTCGAGATCCATGGAATCGAGCACCTGCTCGGCCATCTCGCGCTCGGCCAGACCACCGCACAGCTGAATAAATCGGTCAGCCAGCGTGGACTTGCCATGATCGATATGGGCAATGATCGAAAAATTTCGGATATTCTGCATCGAGAACCGGGGTCGCGAGGCGGCGCGTGTTGGCGCCGGATAAAGCTCGTCATTATACGGGCTTAGTAACGAATAGACCTATGTCCCGATTGTTTGCAGCGCGGTCTCGACCCGCCCGGGATCCAGTCGGAATCGGCAGAGCACTTCCGTGCCCAGCAAGAGCACCGGAACCTGGCTGCCGAATCGTGCACTGGACTGCGCATCCGCATCGACGTCAAGCACCCGCAAAGAGACCGGGTATCTGGCCAGCAAAGGCTGCAGTTCCGCCACCATCACTTCGCAGAGATGGCAGTGTTCGCGGCTGTACAGGGTCAGAAAAGGCCGGGCATCTGTCAACGCGAGTCACCCGTCGTGAGACACCGGACGACGCGAGGACGCCATCCCCGTGATGCGCGAATTCGCGCGTCCATGCGCCGCGCCGGGACAAAACCGAGCAGCAAACCGGCTGCCGCTCCGGCCAGGGTAAACAAATCACCACCCGTCGCGGCACCGAGCGCGGCACCACACAACAACCCGGCAAGGGGCACGAAATACAACAGCAGAGCGGCGCTTTGCAGCTCAGTGGCAGGGATTCCAACACTGACCCGGTCACCAGGAGCAAGCTCATGACCGCCCGTCTCCACCGCGATCAGTGTCTCACCGGGCCGGTTTTCGCGCGAAAACAGGTACGCTGCGCAGCCGCGGCCGGCGCGGCATTGACGGCAATCCGGTTTGCTTTGACATCTGACCCAGGCAGCGTCGTCCACGACCCGTTCTACCTGTGCATCGCAAACGATCACCGTCGCGCATCCCGGGTGGTCTTGCGCATCGAGGTTGCGATCATTTTCACGGTGACTTCCGGTACCTCACCCACCGCCGTCACCATGTGCTCATCGGCGCGCGCCGTGTGCGCGAACGCCGCGCCGCGATGTGCGGTACCCACTGGCAGGCCACCGTCGCCGCGGCCGCTGGGTTCAACGAAAACCGATACGGTCGCCAGCCCGTCGGAATAAACAATGTGCTGGGTCGGCGAGTCGGAGTCCGGCAGGTACTCCCTGTTGGTCGCCTCCAGCCGAAACCCCGGCGGCAGATCCGCGGCCTGCCAAATATCGGTCGGCGCCTGCTGACTGTCCGGAGCATCGTCGCGCTCGTAATACCAGGTAAAATCACTGGCATCGACGCCAGCTTTTACCGCCGACGCGGGTATTTCATCGCTTAGCGTGATGCTGTGGAAAAGAATCTGCTCGATGACACCGCCGTCTTCTCCAAGCAACTGGGTTTTGAGCGGCAGCGACGTCGATTGTTCGAGCCATAATTTGTAGCCGTAGCGGTATTCGTCACGCGGTTCGATGACCAGTACCCGGGTGTCCAGGCGCAATAGCTTCTCATCGCCGAGAGCCACGAAATCGTAATACAGACCAAGCTTGTCGGAATACTGCGGCAGGTTGGCAAACAACGGATTTTGATTATTGCGCTTTTCGACGAAAACTGACCGCCGATCGGGCAGAATACAGCGCACTTCATCGTCGCTGCGAATAATCTCGCGTCCGGAACCGTCAATCGAAACGAGGCGCTCGGTGATACTGCCCTCCGCGTCGACCCGATGCACCACCTTCATCGTTTCCGAACGGCCGAGATGAGTGTGGATAAACACCCCCTCGTAATTTGTCCGGTCCAGCGCCCACGCCATTTCCCGCAGCAAACTACTGGGATCCGGCTCGGCGATCACCACGGTACACAGAGACAACAAAGCGAGTCCGGCAAGACTGCGCGAGAAAGATCTCATTGCCCGGTCTCGCCCTCTGAATTACTGCCGGGCACAGCGGCGTCAGGATCCTCTCGACCCTCCGCAAAACCGGCAGCCCGCGCTTGCCGTGGCTCCGCGATTACCCGGCTGTAAGTGCTCTTGCGCGCCATCGGTGCATACTCACCATGGCGCAGGAAGTAATACTCCAGACGTTCAGGTTCGCTCGAACTGGCCGTGGAGGTCTGCGGAACCGTATAGGTGGGCCCGCCCTGCTCCATTGCCATACCAGGCACCTCGCCGCTAATCGGCATCTGCGACCCCGGCATCAGGCTGAACAGGGCAACGAGCGCAACCGAGGCAGCGACAGCCATGCCGAGAACGGGACGCAGATAGGACTGCATACCGCCGAGTGTCGGCAGCGGCCCGGACGGCTCCGAGGCAATCCGGGTGCGCACGCGCTCGGCAAACCCGGAGTCGAGCAACAGCGGCGCGCCGCGCAGCGCCTCACCGATAACGGCGAACCGGGAATACCGCGCACGCAATGGCACATCGCGCGCCAAACGCTGCGCGAGCAGTTCGAATTCGGCACTGTCGAGTTCGTCGTCAATCAACGCCGAAATCTGAAAATCTACATTACTCGCCATGTCGGCTCCTTAGTTCACCAATGGCTGCAAACGCTTGTCTATCGCCTCGCGGGCGCGAAAAATCCGTGACCGCACCGTTCCCACCGGACAGGTCATCGCCTGAGCGATTTCCTCGTAACTCATCCCCTCGATCTCGCGCAGCAAAATGGCGGTGCGCAAATCCTCGGGCAAGCCACTTATTGCATCTTCGACCGCCTCCCTGATCTCATTGCTGAGCAACAATCCCTCCGGGGTATCGATGTCCTTAAGGCGATTGCTCAGTTCATATTGATCCGGATCCTGCAGATCGAGCTCAAAATCCACCGGCCGTCGTTTTGCCGCTACCAGGTGGTTTTTAGCCGTGTTAATCGCGATCCTGTAGAGCCAGGTGTAAAAAGCGCTGTCCCCGCGGAAAGTCGCCATCGCACGGTAGGCTTTGAGAAAAGCCTCCTGAGCCACGTCCATAGCCTCAGAAGGATCCTTCACATAGCGCATCACCAGCTTCACGATCTTGTGCTGATACTTCAGAACCAGCAGATCGAAGGCCCCTTTGTCCCCTTTTTTGACACGCCCGACCAGCTCGCGATCAGTTGTCTTTCCCGGCATCGACGCCCCCCACCTTGTGAGTACGTCGGATTGCCACAGTCATAGACCCTGTGTCAGGCGGAAAGTTCTTATCAAATTGATCGGTATTTTCCGCAAGAAACCCCCACCTCAAAAATACCGCCAGACGCCGGCGCTGTGCTGCCGGGACCGTCTCAGGGGTCAGGCAGACGCGATATCTTTTCCCTTTGTGGTCTCGCCAGACCATCATAATCAGACTATAGCCGACGCAAACCGACTCAACGAGGATTACGGCCACCTGAGCGCCGTCTCGCGCCTGCAGCCACCATCCGCTCTTCTCGCTGTAGCCGCAACGCCGGACCGACGCCGGCATGCACAGTTCCGAACGCAGCAACAATGCGGCGCTGCAAAAGACACAGAGGCCCATCAAGGTTGCAATCAGGCCGGAAACCGCAGTGAGGGCGATACCGGCCAGCGCGATAGCGTGAGTCAACATAACAAAGACGGCGACCGTAATTCCGGTCCGCGGCTCAATAACCTGGTTCACCGCGGACCCGATCGACAATGGCTTTCATTGACTCATCTTCCGGCGCCGAACGACCGAGCAGGTAGCCATATAACTCTGGATCCTGCAGATCGAGCAACGCACGGAAGGCGGCCTGGTGTTCAGCACTTGCCCCCTGGTAACAGCGGTCGAGATATCTCTCGAGCAGCTGGTCAAGTTCTTTCATCCCGCGACGGCAGTGCCAGCGAAGACGGGATAGCTCACTCATGGCGCGCGGCGCACGCGACCGCTAGTGACGCCGCTCGACAAGGGCCTTCTTGATTTCACCGATATAACGCGCCGGATTGAGGCCTTTGGGGCAGGTTCTCGTGCAATTCATGATGGTATGACAACGATACAGCCGGAACGGATCTTCGAGCTCATCGAGCCTCTCGCCGGTAGCCTCATCGCGGCTGTCGACAATCCAGCGATACGCCTGCAGCAGTATGGCCGGGCCAAGATATCGGTCGCTGTTCCACCAGTAACTGGGACAGCTCGTGGAGCAGCATGCGCACAGTATGCAGGCGGATGGATCGTTGATCAGCTCCTGCTCCTGTTTCGACTGCAGCCGTTCACCGTCCGGCGGCGGCGGTGTGCGCGTCTGGAGCCACGGTTTGATCGAGGCATACTGAGCGTAAAAATTGGTCAGGTCTGGCACCAGATCCTTGACAACCGGGAGATGAGGAAGCGGATAGATCTTGACGTCTCCCTTGATCTCGTCGCTGGCCTGGATGCAGGCGAGGGTGTTACCACCATCGATGTTCATCGCGCAAGAACCGCAGATTCCCTCGCGACACGAACGCCTGAAGGTAAGCGTGGGGTCGATCTCGTTCTTGATCTTGATCAGGGCGTCGAGAACCATCGGCCCGCAGCTGTCCATATCGACCTCGTACGTGTCCACGCGTGGCGTCTCCCCGCTGTCAGGATCGTAACGATAGACGAGGAAACGGCGCACATTCGTGGCGCCGTCTGCGGCCTTGAAGTGTTTTCCCTTACCAATACGCGAATTCGCGGGGAGTCGGAACTGAGCCATGTGGCGAAGTCTCCTTGGGCGGTTGCAGTCAGTACACGCGAGCCTTGGGTGGAACGGCTTCGACTTCGTCTGTCAGAGTCTCCTCGTGTACCGGACGATAATCGATACGAACTTCGGTCGGGTTCGGCAGCCACGCCAGCGTATGTTTCATCCAGCCCGCATCGTCCCGATCGGAGAAGTCCTCGCGGGCATGCGCACCGCGGCTTTCCTTGCGATTCTCTGCCGAGCAAATCGTGACCAGTGCCTGCCCCAGCAGGTTCTCGAGTTCCATAGTTTCGACAAGGTCGGTGTTCCACACCATCGAGCGGTCCGCCACCTTGATGTCGGAAAACTCCGCACATGCTGCCGTCAGCAGATCGATACCCTCGCCAAGCACGTCGCCGGTGCGAAACACAGCCGCATGGTTTTGCATGATCTTTTGCATTTTCAAACGCAATTCAGCAGTGGTCACGCTGCCATCTGCATGGCGCAGCCGGTCGAAACGATCCACTGCGGTTTGTCCGGCATCACTGGCGAATGGTTTGTGGCGCTGGCCCGGCGCGACGATGCTGCCGCAGTGGTGCGCTGCCGCGCGGCCAAACACAACAAGATCGAGCAGTGAGTTCGAACCCAGCCGGTTAGCACCGTGAACCGAAACGCAGGCGGCTTCACCAATTGCCATCAGACCGGGAACCACATGTTCCGGGTCGCCGTCTTTAAGTGTCACCACCTCGCCGTGATAATTGGCGGGAATTCCGCCCATGTTGTAGTGCACGGTCGGCAACACCGGAATTGGCTCTCTGGTTACGTCCGTGCCCGCGAAGATCTTGGCCGTTTCGGCAATACCCGGCAGCCGCTCGTTGATAACGTCAGGGCCGAGATGTTCGAGATGCAGGTGGATGTGATCCTTCTCCGGCCCGACGCCGCGGCCTTCGCGGATTTCAATTGTCATCGACCGGCTTACGACATCGCGCGAAGCAAGGTCTTTCGCGTTCGGCGCATAACGCTCCATGAAACGCTCACCATCGGAATTGGTGAGATAACCGCCTTCGCCCCGCACTCCTTCGGTAATGAGACAACCGGCACCGTAAATGCCGGTGGGATGGAACTGTACGAATTCCATGTCCTGTAGCGGCAGGCCGGCGCGCAAGACCATGCCGTTGCCGTCGCCGGTACAGGTATGCGCCGAGGTACAGGAGAAATAAGCGCGGCCATATCCGCCGGTCGCCAGTATGGTCATGTGCGCGCGGAACCGATGCAGCGTTCCATCGTCCATCCGGTAGGCCACAACGCCACGGCATTGCCCGCCCTCCATGATCAGGTCAACCGCGAAATACTCGATAAAGAACTCGGCGTCGTGTTTGAGCGACTGCTGGTACAGCGTATGCAGCATGGCATGACCAGTGCGGTCGGCCGCGGCACAGGTGCGCTGGGCGGTGCCCTCGCCAAAATGCGTCGTCATACCGCCGAAAGGCCGCTGGTATATTTTGCCTTCCTCGGTGCGCGAGAACGGAACACCGTAGTGCTCGAGCTCAATCACCGCATCCGGCGCTTCCTTGCACATGTACTCGATCGCATCCTGGTCGCCGAGCCAGTCGGAACCCTTGATGGTGTCGTACATATGCCAGCGCCAATCGTCCTCGCCCATATTCCCCAGCGCAGCACTGATGCCACCTTGTGCCGCGACGGTGTGACTGCGGGTCGGGAACACTTTGGAAATGCACGCAGTCCTGAGTCCCTGTTCGGCAAGTCCGAAAGTCGCGCGAAGACCGGCTCCGCCGGCACCGACGACGATCACGTCGTAGGTGTGGTCAATAAATTCGTACGTTCGGCTCATGCTCAGGCTCCGAAACTGATCCGCAATACGGCAAATATCCCGACCACCGCGGCAAACAGGTGAATGAATTTGGCCAGCACCAGGGCGACAACCTTGCTGCCGTCTTCGTGAACATAATCCTCGATCACCACCTGGACGCCCAGACTGGAGTGGTAGAAGAGCGTCGCCACCAGGATCATCAACAGGATTGCGTTCAGCGGCGCACCAAGCCACTGCCTGACCGTCTGGTAGTCGAAGCCGTCAAGGCCGACCAGCGCAAAAACGAACCAGACGCCGAGTATTGCCAGTGCTGCTGCGGTCACCCGCTGCGACCACCAGTGCCCGGTGCCGTCTTTAGCCGAGCCCAGCCCGAGTGCCTTACCAAGCGGTGTGCGGAGACTCATGCCGAACCTCCCGCAAGCAGCATTACCCAGAAAAGCAGCGTCAACACGATTGACGCAATGACGACAGTCCACCCGGACGCGTACACCTGCGGCAACTCGAATCCCCACCCGGCATCCCACGCCAAATGGCGCAGACCGTTACAAAAATGATAGAAAAAGCAGTAGCTGACAGCGAACATAAGCAGCATTGCCGGAACGGAACCGAGCACCTCCAGGGCACTTGCATATGCGACCGGACCCGATGCCAGCGCAAGCAGCCAGTACGCCAGCAGCAACGCCCCGAACGACATCACCACGCCGGTAATGCGATGGAGGATTGAAAGCACCGATGTGATTTGCGGCCTGTAGACCTGCAGATGTGGTGAAAGCGGACGATTGTCACTCGCCATCGTTAGTTACACCTTTTACTAGCCTGAATGGTCAATCAGAGCAGGCCCCGTACCCGATACTGCAATCGAGGACGGCGCCACTCACCTAAAAATCGATACAGCGTCCCGCCTTTTCCCAATCGCCGTAACGTGTCGGATCGGGCCCGTCGCGGCCGCCGATCTCCTGCGCCTGCCCCGGCTCGGCTGGCTGCTCCGGTGCCAGACCGGATTCAGCCGCATCAGCATCGGGCAAATTGTTTTTTTCGCGGCGTTTTTGCATCCGGCCTAGTCTGCCAGATCAACGTCGGTATTTCACCTTGCATTAGGCCTTTCCAGGGCCAAGAATGCGGCAACTATGAATGACCCGAGCAATCTGACCACAACAGCGCCAGAAGAAACCGCAAAAGCCTGGGCCATACCCCATTTCGGGGTACTCGGGATCCGCGGCGAAGATGCCGTATCTTTTCTGCAGGGCCAGCTCTGCAATGATGTGCGGCGCCTCGATCGGACCCATGCCCAGCTGACCGGGCTCAGTGACGCCAGGGGACGGCTGCAGGCGATCGCCTATGCGCTGTCGCCGCAACCGGACACTATAGAGCTGATTCTGCCGCGGGAACTGCTGCAGCCGGTCGCCGCAATACTGGGACGCTACGTCCTCAGGGCCCGCGTGGAAATTACCGACGTGAGCGATGCCACCGAACTCGCAACCGTCCCGGCTGCAGCGGCTGCAGCGTGGCTGGCTGACCGCGATGTGCCACAGCCGGGGCCGGGGTCGCTGGCGGTCACGGCCGCGGCGGGCGCACGGCTGGTCCGCCTGCCAGGAGCGGAGCCGCAGTATCTGCTGTGCCAGACTCCCGGCGACCATCCAATCGCCACGGACAGTGGCGAAAGATGGGAGCTGCAACGTATCCGTGCCGGCGATCCGACGGTTTTTACCGCCACCCGCGGGCTGTTCGTGGCGCAAATGACCAACCTCGACATTCTCGGCGGCGTCAGTTTCGAGAAGGGCTGCTACACCGGTCAGGAAGTCATTGCGCGAACCCAGCATCGCGGAAAAATCAAACGCCGTATGTTCCGTTTTGCGATACCGGGCGGCGACATACCGGATCCGGGTGCCGCGTTGATGGCTGCTGGCCGGAAAGTCGGAAACGTCGTGCGTTCAGCCGGCAGCGAATGTCTGGGAGTCGTTCGAACCGACGCGCTGGCTGACGGGATTTCTGTCGAACTCGGCGGCATCATGGTCGCACTCGAGCCGCTAAGCCTGCCCTACGCGGTGGCCGACGCCTGAATCCGTCCCCTACTGCTCCGCGCGCATGTGCGGAAACAACAGCACATCGCGAATCGAAGCCGAGTCGCTGAGCAACATCGCCAGTCGATCGATTCCAACCCCGAGACCCGCCGTGGGCGGCAAGCCGTACTCGAGCGCGCGAATGTAATCGTGATCGAAATACATCGCCTCGAGATCTCCCGCGTCCTTGCTGGCCACCTGCTCGCTGAACCGGCGCGCTTGTTCCTCCGGGTCATTGAGCTCCGAAAACCCGTTGGCGATTTCGCGCCCCGTCAGGAACAACTCAAACCGGTCCGTAATGAAGGGATCGGCATCGTTGCTGCGGGCGAGCGGCGATACTTCGGTCGGAAAGCCGGTAATGAATGTCGGCTGCCAAAGCCCGGGTTCGACGGTTTTCTCGAACACCTCGGTCAGCAGTTTGCCGCCGCCCCAGGTGTCGTCAACATGGATACCAAGGCCGTCACATATCTCGCGCAGATAGCTGACGTCGCGGCAGCGTTCGGCATCCATTTCCGGATTCGCCTGCAGTACCGCCGCCTCGAGACTCTGGCGTCTGAACGGTGACCCCAGATCGACATCACGCCCCTGGTAGCTGCAGACACCGCCCCGCATCAGTCCGCCTGCGAGTCCGTGGATCATACTCTCGACGAGTTCCATCTGGTCGTTGAAATCGGCGTAGGCCATATACACTTCGAGCATTGTGAATTCGGGGTTGTGCTGGGTGGACACACCCTCGTTGCGGAAACTTCGGTTGATCTCGTAAACCCGTTCAAATCCTCCCACTACAAGCCGCTTCAGATACAGCTCGGGAGCAATTCGCAGGTACAGTTTCATATCCAGCGCGTTGTGATGTGTGACAAAGGGCCGCGCCAGGGCGCCGCCCGGGATCGCATGCATCATCGGGGTCTCGACTTCCTGGAATCCGAGCGTATCGAGAAAATCGCGGATGTACTTGACGATCCGGCTGCGCAGACGGAAAACCTCGCGCGACTCCTCGTTCATGATCAGGTCGACGTAGCGCTGCCGATAACGCTGCTCCTGGTCGCTCAGACCATGGAATTTTTCCGGCAGCGGTCGCAGCGATTTGGTCATCAGGCGCAGCGAATCGACCCAGACTGAAAGCTCGCCGGTTCTGGTCCTGAACAAGCGACCTTCTGCGGCGACGATGTCGCCGACATCCCAGTGCCGAAACGCCTCGTAGATGTCCTCGCCGAGAGTATTGCGCTGCAAAAACAACTGAATCTGGCCACTGCGGTCCTGCAGCTTGGCAAAGCTCGCCTTGCCCATCACCCGTTTGGCCATCATGCGTCCGGCGACGGCTACCTGGATGGTCTCGGCCTCCAGCGCATCGTTGTCCTTGGCGCCATGGGTCTCGTGCAGTTCCTCGGCCAGCGCGTCGCGACGAAAATCGTTGGGATAGGCGACTCCGCTTTCGCGCAGTGCCTGCAATTTCCGCCGGCGCTCCGCGATCAATGCATTTTCTTCGTCGTGGCTCATTTTTACTCTGTCCGTAACAAGCAAACCGTACACATGGCTCAAAGGCCCTGTTTCAGGCTTTCCTCGAGGAAACCATCGAGATCGCCGTCAAGCACAGCCTGAGTATTGCCGACCTCATGACCGGTCCGCAGGTCCTTTATACGCGACTGGTCCAGAACATAGGAACGAATCTGGCTGCCCCAGCCGATATCCGCCTTGCCTGCCTCCACCTGGTCGGCCTGGGCTCGCCGTTTTTGCATTTCCAGTTCGTACAGCTTTGCCTTAAGCTGCTTCATGGCGGTCGCCTTGTTCTTGTGCTGCGAGCGGTCATTCTGACACTGCACGACAATTCCGCTCGGTTCGTGCGTGATACGCACCGCCGACTCCGTGCGGTTGACGTGCTGGCCTCCGGCGCCGCTTGCACGGTACACATCTATGCGCAGGTCGGAAGGGTTGATATCGACCTCGATCTGGTCGTCGATCTCGGGCGAAACGAAAACCGCAGCAAACGACGTATGCCTGCGGCTGCCCGCATCGAAAGGCGATTTACGTACCAGCCGGTGCACCCCGGTCTCGGTGCGCAGCCAGCCGTAGGCATAGTCGCCACCAAACCGCACTGTCGCGCTTTTAATGCCCGCGACTTCCCCGGCTGAGGCCTCTATGATTTCGGTAGCGAAACCACGCGCCTCGCCCCAGCGCAGATACATACGCAGCAACATTTCGGCCCAGTCCTGTGCCTCGGTGCCACCCGAACCGGCCTGGATATCCAAAAAGGCATTGGCACCGTCGAGTTCTCCGGCAAACATACGCCGGAACTCCAACTGCGCGGTCTGCTCCTCGAAACGGTCGAGATCAGTGACAATCTCGCCGACGGTTGCCTCGTCCTGTTCCTCGAACGCCATTTCAAGCAGTTCGGCGGCATCGGCAATACCGCCGCTTATTTGCTCCAGGGTACCCGTCACATGTTCCAGTTGTGCACGCTCCCGACCCAGACCTTGAGCGCGCTCCTGATCGCTCCAGACATCGGGGTCTTCGAGCTCGCGTTCTACTTCCTGCAGTCGTTCGCGCTTGTTTTCGTAGTCAAAGATACCCCCTCAGCGCATCGCTGCGCTCCCGGAGATCCTGGATTCTACTGCGTATCTGGCCGATTTCCATTGCTCAGACCCCTGAAGAAGAAGCGCGACATAGTAGGTAAAATTGGCGCCGCGCGAAAGCTCGCCGGCAGCGCCGGTCAATTCAGGCCGACATGCTCCACGATGAGCTGCGGCGAACTGCGGCCACGGTATTCATTGACCTCGAGACGGTAAACCAGTCGCACGGAAGCGGCGCCAACCGCCGAAATCAGGTCTGCCTGATTGAATGCAATCGCGTCGAGCAGCGGCCCCGCCGCGCCCGCGGAACGGACTTTGAGTTTCAGATGACGGGCGCCGACGATTCGAGCGTCTTCGACGTTGAACTCACCATCGAACAACGGCGGCGGAAACTGCTGCCCCCATGGCAGACACTCGCGCAACAATTGTGCGGTCTCGAGGGTATGCTCGGCGCCGCTGAGTTCGCCATCGGTCACAAGCGTACCGTGCAGGTCCATATGCGGCGCCCACTGCGCAACCTCGGCATCGATCGCCGCGGCAAAATCCGCGAGTTTCGATTCCTCCAGGCTCAGCCCCGCCGCCATGGCATGACCACCGAACTTTTCCACGAGACCGCGGTGCCGAACCGCCACGTTGTCGAGCGCGTCGCGGATATGCAGACCGCTCACCGAACGCGCCGACCCTTTCAGCATGCCGGCATCGCCGCGCGCAAAGGCGAACACCGGGCGATGGATCTGCTCCTTGATGCGTGCGGCAACGAGGCCGACGACACCCTGGTGCCAGCTCGGGTCAAACAGGCACAGGCACGACGGTAACTGCGCATCGATGCGAAGATTCTCGACGATACTCATCGCTTCCGTCTGCATCTGGCTCTCGATTTCCCGGCGCTGGGAGTTTAGCGCCGACAATTGCGCGGCCATCTCCGCCGCTGCCGCCGGTTCGTCGGTCAGCAGGCACTCGATACCGAGACTCATATCCTCCAGCCGCCCGGCTGCATTCAGCCGAGGCGCCACGGCGAATCCCAGATCGGTCGCGACTATCCGCCGCCAGTCGCGCCCGGCCTCGTTCATCAAAGCGACAATGCCCGGGACACTGCGTCCCGCGCGGATCCGCCGCAATCCCTCAGCTACAAGGATACGGTTGTTGCGGTCGAGCGGAACGACATCGGCAACCGTACCGAGCGCCACCAGGTCCAGCAGCCGGGTGACGTTGGCGGAGTCCATGCCAACGCGGCGTGCAAGCGCTGCGACAAGATAAAAGGCGACACCGACGCCAGCCAGAGACTTACTCGGGAAATCGTCTTCCGCGAGGTTTGGATTGACGATAGCCGCAGCCGGCGGAAGGACCGCACCGGGAAGGTGGTGATCGGTTATAAGCACCTCGATACCAAGCGCTCTGGCGCGCTCAACTCCGTCAATACTGGAAATTCCGTTGTCCACGGTAACCAGCAATTGCGGTGCATCCGCCGATGCGAGATCCACGATCGCCGGGGTCAACCCATAGCCAAATTCGAAACGGTTCGGAACGAGGTACCCGGCATCCGCACCGAGCTGACGCAATACCCGCAAGACCAGCGCAGTGCTGGTCGCGCCATCGGCATCGAAATCGCCCACCACTACAATTCGGCTACCCGCCTCGAGATGCCGGTGAAGCACATCAACCGCCGCCGGCAGCGAGGTGAGTTTTCCGACTCCAATGAGGCCCCCGAGCCGATGCTCGAGCTGTTCAGGACTCGCAATGCCCCTGGTGAGAAGAACTCGGCGCAGAACATCAGGCATCTCACGCGGCAAACGATCCTCGATCGAGATCTCGCGCCGCTCTATCCGGCGGCTCATCGATAATCCCCTGGCAGCCGCGTAGCGCGGCGCCAGATCCGCAGCGGATCGAAGCGGCGCCAGATAAACCGGCGGCCGAGTCCGTCAGCCAGCCTGAGCTCCTGCAGCCGGCCCGCAAGCAACTGGCGGCGCGCCGCGAACAGCCAGCGACAAATTCGCTCCAGTGCGACGTCGCTTTTACCAGATTTCTCCATGACGCAATGCGGACTCAGCATGAGCAGCGCTTCATTGCCATTATCGCGCCAGAACGCCGGATCGTCCGGCGACGGCAATGGTCGCATTGGTTTCTCCATTATTCGTGCAAGTCCCCCGAGGAAAGAATCCTCGCCGAACAGCTGTGGCGTCGCAACTCCGGCACCGGGCTTAATAGCCCGTCCACCGCCCCAGAACCAGAGGCTGTTGACTGCCGGCAGCCCACGTAGCGCGCGTGCCCGGTTCAACGGATGATCGCTCAGCACGATCTGAATTTCACTCATCAAGCGGCGCAACGGAGCTGCCGCTTGCCCCCGCGGCAACGCCCCTGACAAGCCGGATTCGCATACCTCGAGAGGCGTTGCAGAATCGAAGATCGGCCACGCCATGTCACGGACATACCACCGCTCTGCCACCGGGGCGACAAGTTTGTCCGCCCGCCATCCCAGCGCCACGGCGATATCGGCGGCGAGCACACGCGCCTCGTCCGCAGTGAGTCCCAGTTCAGCGCCGAAAACCACACTGGCGGCATTGGTGCTGCCCAATTCGATGTGCATGGGGTCGGCGCGCCAGCAGTCGACGGCAGGAGGAGTAGCGCAATCGTGCAGCCAGGTCACCGCTGCCACCGCAACCGGTTTGGCCGGGTCGCCACCCGCAAGGGCATGCAGCCCGGCCGCGCACGTCGTGGCCGGTCCTGTCGCGAGCGAGGCCCGTGCCAGCATCGTATTCAGAAAAGCGCCGTGGCGGCGGCGACCACGGCTGGCCGCGATTGCGCTCAGAGCCGCAATCTGCGGCTCGACAAGGGTGACAACGGTTGGCACGGGTAAGCTAAGGACCTGGTGCGAGCGGGGATCGGAAACCAGATGGTGCCTCAGGCCAACCGGCGCAACAAGCGCACACGCTCCCGATTACGGCTCAATGCAGGTAGCATTGGGCCATGCAGTTTCATCGTGAACACGCAGCCGGAACCAACCTGATTCGCTCGATCGCTGACGATCGGATCCAGGTCGGCGAACTGTGGTACTCCGATGCGTTCGTGGTAACGCCCGACACGATCATTACCGACTGGTCACCCCCCGCCATCGCAACGCTGACGGCGTCCGATCTGGACGTGGTCTGGGCGCTTGCGCCCGAACTGGTGTTGCTGGGAACGGGACGCTCGATCGAGTTCCCGTCGCCGCGTGTGCTCACGCTCGGTGCGGAGCGCGGTATCGGGATCGAGGTAATGGACACTGCCGCTGCCTGCCGAACCTACAACATCCTCGCAACCGAGGGGCGCAAGGTTGCCGCCGCCCTGATTGTGACTGCACGCTAGTCGAACAGGGTTTCTTCGGACAGACCGTGGCTCTCCATCACGCTGCGCAATCGTGCCAGCGCATCCATCTGAATCTGCCGCACCCGTTCGCGGGTGACACCGATCTCGGCGCCAACCTGTTCCAGCGTCGCACGTTCGTAACCATGAATGCCAAAGCGCCTTTCGACGACCGCACGTTGTTTCTCGCTCAGGCAATCGAGCCACTTCTCTACCGCCGAGTTCAGATCCTCACCCTGCAACTGCGCCGAGGGTTCGTGATTGTCGTCATCGGGAATGGTATCCAGCAGGCTGCGCTCACCATCCTGGCCCACCGGAGCATGGGCGGAACAAACCCGCTCGTTCAGGCCTTTCATGCGCTCAATGTCGTTAACATGACACTGCATACGTTCGGCGACCTCCTCAGCGGTCGGGCGCCGGTCGAGTTCCTGGCTCAGATCGCGATCAGTGCGAAGGTAGGCATTGATTTCCTTCACCACGTGGATTGGTAAACGAATCGTGCGGGTCTGGTTCATGATCGCGCGTTCGATGGTTTGGCGAATCCACCACGTGGCATACGTGGAAAATCGGAATCCCCGTTCCGGGTCGAACTTCTTGACGGCATGAATCAGGCCCAGGTTGCCCTCCTCGATCAGATCGAGCAGTGGCAGACCGCGGTTCATGTAACGCCGCGCTATCTTGACGACCAGTCTGAGGTTGCTCTCGATCATGCGCTGGCGCGCGCTGTGATCGCCGCTACGGGCGAGGCGCCCGTAATGCACTTCCTCCTGCGCGGTCAGCAGCGGAGATATACCAATCTCATTGAGATACAACCGCGTCGGATCGTGTTGATCACCCGCAGCGGACTTTGCGGCCGCGACGCCTGAGCGGCCGTTCTTGCGAACGGCATTTGCTTTGCTGCCAGCCCGTTTTGACGGGACTATGGTTCTGCCCTCCCGGCAACTCCCATTGGCACTCGAATCCTTTGAAGCCATTTGCACCCTCTTTGTTTTTTTTGACGGGTGCGCCGTCGCTACACTTCCAAATCAAAAACGGTCAGCCTTACCTCTGCGGAAGATAACTAAGAGGATTGACGGGCTCGCCGTTTAGACGGATTTCGAAGTGCAACACCGGCCGCCTGCCCGGCCCCTCCCCCATTGCGGCAATGCGTTGACCCGATTTAACCAGGTCACCCTCTTCGACAAAGAGCGCATCGTTGTGCCCGTAAGCACTAAGAAAGGCATCGTTATGTTTAACGATAATAAGCTTACCGTAGCCGATTAGTCCACTGCCCGAATAAACTACGCGCCCTTCGGCCGCCGCCACGATCCCATCGCCTCGTTTTCCACCGATACTGATTCCCTCGCCGAGACCGCCGCTTTCTCCGTAGCCCACGAGCAAAGGTCCCGCCGTCGGCCAACGCCAGCGCGGCACTGGCTGCAGTGCAGCATTGCGCGGCGCAGCGGGCGCTGCAGAGCTTCCGCCGCGGGCACTCGTCTGTGGCTTCGGCGGCGATTTTTGCGTCGCAACACGCGACTGATCACCGCCCTGGGGAGGCACGAGGCTGATAACCTGGCCGGGGTATATCAGACGGCCCTGACCGAGATCATTCCAGCGCGCAATTTCACGATGATCGAGGCCATGGCGGAAAGCGATCGAGTAAAGTGTGTCTCCCTCGCGCACGACATAGGTATCCGGCTCCCATTGCAGTGCGCGTCCGCCGCATCCGACGATGATCACCATCATCGCGGTGGCCAGCGTCAGGCGCCATGACATCAGAGCACCAGCGCGGCCACCACCAGTATTACAACCAGCAACCAGCCGACCACGTCGATGTACTTGCGCAGCGCAGGCTCAACCCGGGCGCCACCCCAGTGGACGAGTCCCGCGACCAGAAAAAAACGCGCGCCGCGGCCAACCAGCGACGCCAGGGCAAACCCCGGCAACGACATTGCGGCCGCACCGGCCGATATCGTGAACAACTTGTACGGTACCGGCGAAAAACCCGCAGCAAAAACCGCCCAGAACCCCCACTTGTCGAACCACTCCTGCACTCGCAGGTAGCCGTCCCAGTACCCGAGTTGCTGCATCCATCCACTGATCGAGTCCAGCGCAAAATAACCGAGCGCATAGCCGAACAGGCCACCGGCCACCGATGCCAGAGTGGTGATCAATGCATAGCGAAAAGCCTTGTCTCGCTGTGCCAGGACCATTGGTGCAAGCAATACATCGGGAGGTATCGGAAAAAAGGACGACTCCGCAAAACTCAGGCCGGCAAGATATCGCGGCGCATGGCGGTGCTGCGACCACACCAGGACCCTGTCGTACAGAGGACCAAAAATCTTCACCGTCGTACTCCTTCGATCAGCGGGACGAAGCTGACCCCATCGAGCGCTTCCTGTTCGAAAACGTCTCCCCGCCGCGTTACCCGCAACAAGCGCTGACCACCGCCTCCGCCAACCGGCATGATCAGGCGACCGCCGTCAGCCAACTGCTGCAACAAGGCCTCCGGCAGGTTCGGTGCGGCAGCCGCGACGAGGATGCCATCGAAGGGCGCCTCCGACGGCCAGCCCTTCCAGCCATCACCGAGACGCAACCGTACCTGGTACAGATCGAGCATCCTCATCCTCTCGCGAGCGCGGCGTAGCAGCGCATCGATACGTTCGATGCTGAACAGGCGACCGACCAGCGGCGCCAGCACCGCCGTCTGGTAGCCACAACCGGTACCCACCTCGAGCACCTTCTCTGGCCGCCCTGCCTCGATGAGCAAGTCGGTCATCCGCGCTACTACATAGGGTTGCGAAATCGTCTGGCCAAAACCGATTGGCAATGCCGTGTCTTCGTAGGCGCGACTGGCGAGCGCCTCGTCCACGAACAGGTGGCGCGGCACACTGCGTATCCGCTCCAGCACCTGCTCGTTACCGACGCCCTGTTCGCGCAGCCGCTGCACCAGCCTTTCGCGGGTGCGCGCCGAAGTCATCCCGATGCCATGCAGATCGTGGCGTGGTTTCCTCATGTCGGCAGCCATTCGCCGAGCGGACCGACATCAGCATGCCGCGTCAGGTCAACCTGCAGCGGTGTCACCGACACGAAGCCGTTGCCTACCGCATGAAAATCCGTGCCCGGTCCGGCATCCTGTTCTGGTCCGGCCGGTCCGACCCAGAAAATCGGTCTGCCCTTGGGATCCTCTGTCCGTACGACCGGCTCCGCCCGATGGCGGTTGCCAAGACGGGTCGAGCAAAAACCGCGCAGCTGATCAAACTCCACATCCGGCACATTGACGTTGAGGATGGTCGCGGAGGGCAGAGGATCGCTGGCCATCCGCTCGACCAGCATGTGAGCAACCCGGGCTGCACAGTCGAAGTGGCGCGGTCTCTGTCCCACAAGCGATACCGCCATGGCCGGCAAGCCAAGACAGCGCCCCTCCATCGCAGCGGCAACTGTTCCGGAGTAGAGAACGTCATCGCCGAGATTGGCGCCATCGTTGACCCCGGAAACCACCATGTCCGGGTCGGAGTCCAGCAGACCGGTGATAGCGAGATGGACGCAGTCCGTCGGCGTCCCATTCACAAAAAATACGTCCGGCGCCGCCTCGAAAACCCGCAGCGGAGCGTCCAGAGTCAGGGAGTTGCTGGCGCCACTGCGATTGCGCTCGGGCGCGACGATAACGGTATCTCCGAGTGGCGCCAGCGCAGCTGCCAGCGCCTCGATCCCACTTGAGCGGTAGCCGTCGTCGTTGCTTATCAGTATTCGCACCCGCCCCTTCCATAACTGCCCGTCGATTCGGCGCTAACTATATCGGAATCGCGCCTCGCTGACCCGCGTTAGCTCGCGTTTTCGGAAAAACGATTTTCATCCTGTTGCGGTAAACTGCGTCTACCATGGCAGACAAAGACGAGGACCTGTTCCGGCGGGCAATGTCCGATGTGCGCCCAATCAAGCAGACCGGGACGGAGCCGATAAATATCAAACCGGAAGCACGCGCGCTGTTGCGCCGGCGCGACGAGGCGACCGTTCTCGACGAGAGCCTGCAGGATCATCCCGAACGCAGCGAACTCGAGAGTGACGACGAAATGACATTTCGTCGCGGTACCGTCTCGCCGGTTACACTGCGGCGCTTGCGCCGAGGCCGTTTTCGGGTTGATCAGGAAATCGATTTGCACGGACTTACACGCGCCGAGGCTCGTGCCACGCTACTGGAATTCATCGCCGAAGAATCGCACCACGGATCGCGTTGCGTAAGGGTAATCCATGGTAAGGGGCTTCGCTCCGGCCATCGCGGTCCAGTGCTGAAGCAAAGCGTTAATCGCTGGTTGCGCCGTCTCGACAACGTGCTGGCTTTTACTCCGGCGCGGCGGGTCGACGGCGGCAGCGGCGCGCTGTACGTCCTGCTGCGCGGCTAACTATCCGGAAATATCCCTTAGCGCAACGAGTTCGCGCAGGACAGTTGTCGCGAATCCACCCGGGCGAAGGCGGAACCGCAGCACCAGTCCGTCGGCGTCGAAGTCCCAGTCGAGGTCTCGCGGCACCAGACGCATACTCCTTCGTTGCGCGTCGACGCCGGCGCGAACCAGGCCATCGACCATTGCGGCAAACGGCTCGATTACCGCGGACTCGAGATGAACGCGTTCGCTGTCCCGAACCGTCTTACCCTCCCGACCCGGCATCGGCCCGGTCGGATGGATTTCCAGGGTATCAAGTCGCTGCTGCAGGTCCGCGTCGCCGTCCGCGGCAAAAATACTGCGGCTATGCTCCAGCATTGCGAGGTCGCCATCGATAAAGCAGTTCCAGTTGCCGAGCTCAATACGATGCGCCAGGACCAGGTCGAACAGCGCCGCGCGCGCACTGGAAAAAACCAGGCCGCGTCGTTCACGACCACCAAAACGCTGACCACCGGCGAGGCAACGCCACGCCAGACCCAGGTTGTTGCCGTCACGGCCAAAACGTTGCGGACCGAAAAAATTCGGGCAGCCGCAATCCCTTAGCTGCTGAAGCCGGTTCTGCAAATCCTGGCGATTGCCGTCAAGATCGCGGATTCGTATCTCAAATTCGTTTTCGGCGAGGGTGCCGCGGCGCAACTTGCGCCGATGCCGCGCAATCCTGACAACCTCGTAGCCGTCGCCGCGCAATTGCTCCGGAGTCGGCATTGTCTTACCCGGTACATGGATACTGAAGAACTGGCGGGTTATTGCCCGGCGATCCTTCATGCCCGCATAACTCACTGCCGACCGGTTGATCTGCAACGACTGCGCCATTTGTCTGGCCACCCAATCGGTGTTGCAGCCGGTCTTCTCGACTTCCAGCAGAAGATGTTCACCATCGCCGTCAGCCTCGAACCCGAGTTTTTCGACCACCCGGAAATCTTCCGGGCGTTGCCGGATGACACCACTGGCTTGCGGTGGGCCGAATGCACTGAAACGCCCGGTCGCGGCGTGCGCACTGCGCAGAAGCTCCTCAGTCACTGCGTTCGATCAGAGCGACCGCATGCGCGGCCAGGCCTTCGCGCCGGCCGGCCAGGCCGAGCCCCTCGGTCGTAGTGGCTTTAACGCTTACCGCAGAAGCACTTATGCCAAGCACATCCGCGATGTTCGCGCGCATGGCAGCGTAATGCGGCGCCAGCCGCGGCGCTTCGGCAATTATCGTGATATCGGCATTGCAGACCCGGTAACCATTACTGTCGAGGAGCTTCCTGACATGCGCCAGCAATGTCGCGCCCGGCGCATCCGCGTAGGTGGGATCGCTATCGGGAAAATGGCCGCCGATATCGCCGAGCGCGGCGGCACCGAGCAATGCATCGCACAACGCATGAATCGCCACGTCGCCATCCGAGTGCGCCACGACTCCGGCATCGTGATCGATGCGCACACCGCCGATGACGACAGCATCGCCCGGACCGAAACGGTGCACATCGAACCCGTGACCGACTCGAATACTCAATGTTGCTGCACCGCTATGATCTTTTCCGCCTGTTCCATGTCTGCACTGCGCGTCACCTTGATGTTGTCGGGTCGGCCTTCGACAAGCTGCACGGCATGCCCGGCAAGTTCCATCGCAGCGGCCTCGTCGGTGACCTTTGATCCGGTTGCGGCCGCTGCCGCCAGTGCATCGCGTAGCAAGCCGAAGCGAAACATCTGCGGGGTAAGGGCGCGCCACAGCCCGCCGCGGTCAACCGTTTCGAGTACCCCGCCGTCAGGCGCTGCCCTTTTCAGCGTATCGTGAATCGGCGCCGCCAGGAGACCACCGCATGGATGCGAAGACAACGTGTCAAGCAGCCGGGTAAGGTCGTCGCGGTGCAGGCAGGGACGGGCCGCATCATGAACGATGACCCAGTCCCGCTCCTCCGCTTTGCCGTCAAGCGCGCGCAAACCGTTGGCCACCGAGTCGCAGCGCTGCGCACCGCCATGAACGACGGTCAGTGGTTTTGCCGTGAGCGGCCGATAGTCGTTGCCAAAAGGGTCATCCGGCGCGACCACCAGCACAATACATGCGATCCGCGGCTCCGCCTCGAGCGGTGCCAGAGCACGATGGAGAACGCTGACCCCTGCCAGTGGAAGGTATTGCTTCGGCATGACCTCTGCCATGCGGCTGCCGCGCCCCGCCGCCGGAACGACCGCCCAGAAGCGAACATCCTGCCGATCCCGATTAGCGGTCACGGTTACTGCGAATCCTGTCCGTTTTCTTCAGGCGCCTCTACGACCTGAAACAACGTTTCGCCCGGTCTGACCATGCCGATATCACTGCGCGCTCGCTCCTCGACCGCCTCACTGCCGTGTTTGAGGTCGAGTACTTCGGCCCGCAATGCCTCGTTGCGTTCAGTCAATGCGCTGTTCTCCGCGTGCTGTTCGGCGGTTACTTTGCTCATACGCCAGACACCGCGGACGCCATGATCCGAGCCCCACAACTGGAATTGCAGACCCGCAAAAGCCAGAAAAAGCAGCGCAATTATCAGGCGCATCGCAAACCCCACGTTTACCCCGTGACGGTTACCGGAAACGCGTCCCTGCCCGAGTATCGAACCTGGTCACCCAGCGATTGCTCAATACGCAACAACTGGTTGTATTTTGCCAGCCGATCCGAGCGCGACATCGATCCGGTCTTGATCTGGGTCGCACTGGTCGCAGCGGCGATATCAGCGATCGTACTGTCTTCGGTCTCGCCCGAACGGTGCGAAACGACCGCGCCATACCCGACCGCTGTGGCCATATCGATTGCAGCGATCGTCTCGCTCAGCGTCCCTATCTGATTCGGCTTGATCAGAATCGCGTTGGCGACCCTGGCATCGATACCGCGGCGCAGAATGCGGGTATTGGTGACGAAAATATCGTCCCCGACCAGCTGCACGTGCGAGCCCATCCTTGCGGTCAGCAATGACCAGCCATCCCAGTCATCCTCGGCCATGCCATCTTCTATCGATACGATCGGGTAACGTTTTACGAGATCGTCGAGATAGTCGGTAAATTCGGCGGCGTCGAAGCGTCGCCCCTCCGACTCGAGATGATAGACGCCATTGTCGTAAAACTCGGAACTCGCAACGTCGAGCCCGAGAAAAACATCTTCGCCGGCACGATAACCGGCGGCCTCGATAGCCTGGAGTATCGTGCCAAGGGCCGCCTCGTTCGACGGCAAATCCGGCGCGAAGCCACCTTCGTCGCCGACTGCGGTCGATAAACCCCGCCCATGCAAGACCGCCTTCAACGCATGGAAAATCTCGGCTCCGCAGCGCAGTGCCTCTGCCAACGACTCGGCGCCGACCGGCAGGATCATGAACTCCTGGATATCGACGCTGTTATCGGCATGCGCACCGCCGTTGATGATGTTCATCATGGGCACCGGCAAAATGACCGGATCCTCGGCACCAAGATAACGGAACAGAGGCTGTTTGCGCTCGGCCGCGGCGGCATGTGCGGTCGCCAGGGAAACCGCCAGGATCGCGTTTGCGCCAAGACGTGCTTTGTTATCCGTACCATCCAGCGCTATCAGTTTTTCGTCAAGTCCGCCCTGGTCGGTGCCGTCGAGGCCTGTCAGCGCGTCACGGATTTCGCCGTTGACGTTGGCCACGGCGCCAAGGACGCCCTTGCCGCCGTAGCGGGAAGCATCACCATCGCGTAATTCGACCGCCTCGCGGGTTCCGGTGGATGCCCCGGATGGCACCGCGGCACGGCCAACCGCACCGCTGGCGAGGGTGACGTCCGCCTCGACAGTCGGGTTGCCACGCGAGTCGATAATCTCGCGGCCAAGGACATCCGTTATCACGCTCATTGTTCTGCTACTCCGGTCTTGTGCCGATAGCGGCCAGGAAAATTCTTGACGGCGCGGTTCTCACGCAACATCAGAGACCTAATTCAGATTCGTGCAATTCGTTCGACTTGACCGTTGCGTCCAGGTCGCGCAAAACCTCCAGCAACGACGCCATTTTTTGTAGTGGCCAGGCATTCGGACCATCACTGAGCGCCTGTTCGGGATTCGGATGAGTCTCCATGAACAAGCCCGAGATGCCCGCCGCGACCGCAGCGCGCGCCAGTACGGGGATGAATTCGCGCTGCCCGCCTGATGCGCTGCCCTTGCCCCCGGGTAACTGCACCGAATGGGTGGCATCGAATACCACAGGACTGGCGGTAGAACGCATTACCGCAAGCGAGCGCATATCGGAAATCAGGTTGTTGTATCCGAAAGTAAATCCGCGCTCGCAAACCATGATCTGCTGGTTACCGGTGGATTTTGCCTTGTCCACGACATTGCCCATTTCCCACGGCGACAGAAACTGACCTTTTTTGATGTTCACCGGTTTGCCGGCCGCGGCCACGTTGACGATGAAATTGGTCTGGCGACACAGAAACGCAGGTGTCTGCATTACATCGACGACATCCGCCACTTCATCGAGCGGAGTGTCCTCGTGCACATCGGTCAGCACCGGAACGCCGAGTTGGGTCCGTACTTCACCGAGTATGCGCAGGCCTTCCTCCACGCCGGGGCCGCGATAACTCGAACGCGACGAGCGATTTGCCTTGTCATAAGAGGATTTGTAAATAAACGGCACGCCAAGATCGGCACAGATCTCCTTCAGGCGACCGGCCGTATCGAACGCCATCTGCTGGCTCTCGATCACACATGGTCCGGCGATCAGGAACAGCGGTTTGTCCAGCCCGACTTCAAACCCACAAAGATTCATGCCTGCGCCACCTTCGGAGCACGGTCGGCGCGAAAATCCCGCGCCGCACTGATAAAACCGGAGAACAACGGGTGTCCGTAACGCGGTGTCGAAGTGAACTCGGGATGAAACTGACAGGCGAGAAACCACGGATGGTCGGGCAGTTCGACGATTTCGACCAGATTATCGACCGACATGCCCGAGAAACAAAGGCCGGCGTCCGCCAATTGCTCCATGTAATTGTTATTGAATTCATAGCGATGGCGATGGCGCTCCATAATGTCGTCCGCGGCGTAAATCGCGTGCGCCATGGTCCCTTCCTTCAGAACACAGGTCTGCGCACCCAGGCGCATCGAGCCTCCGAGGTCAGAGCTGTCGTCGCGCTCCTCCACACTGCCGCTGCGATCCTGCCATTCCGTAATCAGCGCTACCACCGGGTTCGAAGTCGCCGGGTCGAACTCCGTGCTCTGGGCGTCGCCGAGGTTGGCAACGTTGCGGGCAAATTCAATCACGGCAACCTGCATGCCGAGACAGATACCGAGATAAGGCACATTGCGCTCACGCGCAAAACGCACCGCTTCGACCTTGCCCTCGATGCCACGATCGCCAAATCCACCCGGAACCAGGATGGCATCCATCGACTGCAGACAACCGGTGCCGCCCTGCTCGATCTGCTGCGCCTCGAGATAATGAATGTTGACCCGGGTACCGGTCTGTATCCCTCCGTGAATCAGCGCTTCCGTAAGAGAAATATAGGAATCCTTGAGATCCATATATTTGCCGACCATCGCGACGTTAACTTCGGAATCCGGATTGGACTTGGCGTCGACGACCCGCTCCCATTCGGAAAGGTCGGCAGTCGGCGCATCGAGGCCGAACTTGTTGATGACGATGTCATCGAGGCCCTGTTCGTTCAGCAACAAGGGAATCTTGTAGAGATCGTCGGCATCGACCGCGGAGATCACGGCGCGTTCCTCGACGTTGGTAAACAACGCAATTTTGCGTCGCTGCTCATCGGGCAGCGGTTGTTCGGAGCGGCACACGAGGATATCGGGCTGAATGCCGATCGAGCGCAACTCCTTCACCGAATGCTGAGTCGGTTTCGTCTTGATCTCGGCAGATACCGCGATATACGGAACCAGTGTCAGGTGCATGAAAACGACTTTGTCACGCCCCAACTCGACGCCCATCTGCCGAATTGCCTCGAGAAACGGCAACGACTCGATATCACCCACCGTGCCGCCGATCTCGACGATACAGACATCGGCATCGCCGGCGCCGAGAATCACACTGGATTTGATTTCATCTGTAATGTGCGGAATGACCTGGACGGTAGCCCCCAGGTAGTCGCCACGGCGCTCCTTGGCGATAACGCTCTGGTAGATCCGCCCCGTCGTGAAGTTGCTGTTCCGACCGGTCGTGGTGCGGACGAAACGCTCGTAATGACCGAGATCGAGATCAGTCTCCGCCCCGTCGGTGGTAACGAATACCTCGCCATGCTGGAACGGACTCATCGTTCCCGGGTCCACATTGATATAGGGATCGAGTTTCATCATTGCTATCTTGAGGCCGCGGGCCTCGAGCAATGCACCAAGGGACGCAGAAGCGATGCCTTTCCCCAATGAGGAAACAACACCGCCTGTGACAAATACGAAACGGGTCATAGGGTTTTCCGCAGCTCGATTCACGCGCCTCGGAACGTGGCGCAGGACGGGATCGTAGACTACCAGAAGCGCCTCTTAGCGACAATGCGGCGGCGCGCCGGGCATTACCGTATCGGCGGATGCTCGAGCCACTGCAGCGCCATCGCGCGGCTACCGGGAGAGGCCGCAAAATCCTCGGCGACCCACAGATCGGCGACCGCAGCGAGTTGCCCGTCGATGAATACGAGCGGCACCCTGTCGCGCATCCATGGGAATACCCCGGCTTCCTGAAACAACCGCGACAAACCGCTCGAATGCGGCTTGCCGCTGATTCGAATGCGCTCTCCGCCCGCGCGATATCCAATCTCCACCCGGCCGCAGCAAAGCCGCTGTGGATCGAGGCCGCCGTCATCCACTGCCCCGCACAGCAGTCGCCCCTGAGCCGCACCGAGATCGATGCCCGCCGCCGGGTCGGGCCACGGCTGCCTGCTACTCGATTCGAGGGGTGCCAGGCACGGCATCAACAACAGCCGATCGCCGAATCTGCGCACCTCGGCCCGATCCCAGCGGACCAGCGCAGCCACACCGCGGTTGGCGCCGATCACATCGTCAATGATGCTGTTGAGCCGCGCCGCCGAAGGCATTCGGAATGCATGATTGCCGATCCAGCGGCGCAACAGGTTGCGTTGCCGCCGCCGCGATAAGCTGCGCAGCGCAGCAACCGACAGTTCACCGTCGCGGCCGGCGTCTGTCGCATCGAGGTCGGCGAGTTCCTCCGTCAGGCGCAGTGCCTCGGCGCAATTAGACGCGCTGCGCGCAGTTGCCGGCGCGACCGCAGGCCAACGCTGGCGGAGCAGCGGGACAATAGTCTTACGGAGGAAGTTTCTGTCGAAGCGCTGGTCTTCGTTCGATGGGTCTTCGCCCCAGCGCAGGTGGTTCTCGGTGGCATAAAGCACAAGATCCGAGCGACCAAAACCGAGCAACGGCCTAACATGCAGACCCGCCCCCAGGCGACGGACAACAGGCATGGCGGCGAGCCCGGCAACGCCGGCGCCGCGGAAAAGTTGCAGCAACACGGTTTCCAGTTGATCGTCACAGTGCTGTGCCGTCAGCAACAGTTCGCCGGCTTCCAGACGCCCGGCGAGGGCAGCGTAGCGAGCCATGCGCGCCTGCTCCTCTACGCTTGTGCCGCTCTCGAGCGACACCTCCACCGGAACCACAGCGCATTGAACCCCGAGTTCGGTACAGACGGACATGGCCCGTCGCGACCATTCGTCAGCGTCTGCCAGGAGTCCGTGGTGAACGTGCAGCGCACGCAGGCGGCGCTGCCAGTGCGGCAGATTTCGGGCCGCGTGCAGCAGCACGCTGGAATCCAGTCCGCCGGAGAATGCTACGCACAGATCGCGCTGCCCGACATCCGCAACAGCGGCAGCCAATGACCTGTACAACGCAGCGGAATCGAATTCCACGCCAACGCCCGGCTCAGCCTTCCTTGAAGCTGCCGATTTTGCGCAGACGCTCGGAGCGTTTTTCGAGCACCATGTCTATCGGCGTGTCCTCAAGCGCGGCAAGCGCGGTCACCAATGCATTCTTCAGCACCTCGCCCGTTGCCTCCGGCTGCCGATGCGCCCCGCCGAGAGGCTCTGTCAGCACCTCATCGACCAGCCCCAGCTCGAAAAGGCGTTCCGCCGTCACGCCCATTGCCTCGGCCGCGGTCTCCGCCTTGTCAGCGCTCTTCCACAGAATAGAGGCACACCCCTCGGGAGAAATGACCGAATAAATACTGTACTGAAGCATTATCAGGCGATCGCATACTCCGACCGCCAGCGCCCCGCCGGAGCCGCCTTCGCCAATGACCACGCTGACAATTGGCGTCCGCAGCCCGGCCATACAGTAGAGGTTGCGCGCAATCGCCTCGCTTTGCCCGCGCTCCTCAGCGCCGACACCCGGATACGCTCCGGGCGTGTCGATCAGCGTCACAATGGGAATGGCAAACCGTTCGGCAAGATGCATCAGCCGCAAGGCCTTGCGATAGCCCTCCGGCCGCGGCATCCCGTAATTTCTGTAGACGCGCTCTTTCGTGTCACGCCCTTTCTGATGGCCAATCACCATTACGGTCTTGCCTTCGAGCCGCGCAAGGCCCCCGACCATTGCCGGATCGTCGCGGAACATCCGGTCGCCATGCAACTCCTGGAAATCCGAAAATACGCTGTCGACATAGTCCAGCGTGTAGGGCCGTTGCGGGTGACGCGCGAGTTGAGCGATCTGCCAGGCAGTCAGATTTTTGAAAATACTCTCGGTCAGTGTCCGGCTCTTGCCCTGCAGGCGGCCGATTTCCTCGGAGAGATTTACCTCGGAATCATCACCGACGAAACGCAATTCGTCGATCTTCGCCTCCAATTCGGCGATCGGTTGTTCAAAATCCAGAAATTTCAGGTCCATGGCCAAGATCTCGCGAATAGTGTGGCAACCCTAAACCGGGCGAACCGTTCTGACAAGACAAGCGCTGTCAGGAGGCCAGCCGCGGCGGGTATACAAGACGCACACAGTCATTGCCTACCAGCTCGGACAACTGGTCGATCAGTTCGCGCGCAGGCCGCACGCACCAGCGCTCTCCGAGGGTCAGACGAGCCTGCGCTTCGGCGCCCTGATAATGGACAAAAACATTGCATTCACCATTGCGATAGGGCTCGAGTATCGCCTCCAGGCGACCGACAAAATCCGCCGCAGCGGGACGTCGCGACCAGCGGATGACGAGCTTGCGAGCGTATTGCTCACGCGCCTCGTCCATATCCATGACCGAGGTCGCGGTAAGACGCCAGTCGTCGATGTACTCGTCGAAACGCAGCGTTCCGGCCACGATCAGGACCCGATCATTACCGAGCAGGTGGCGGCATTTCTGCAACACATCTTCGAACAAAGTGATCTCGAGACGCGCACTGCGATCATCGAGCATCATGGTCAGCCTGGTGCCGCGTTTGCGCACCTCCATGGCCAGACCGGCCACTGTGACGGTGCGCCGGGAGCCGGCATATCCGCGATCTCCGGAACCGGACGGACGGCCGCCGCAGACGTCCGCGATTCTGCCGTTGGTGAATTGCTTCAGCTCGGTCTCGTATTCATTGATCGGATGCCCGGTGAGATACAGGCCGAGCGTGTCTTTTTCGCCGGCCAGCCGGATCTGCTCGCTCCACTCGGGACGAATCTGAATTTCCGTGCCGGCAGCTACCGCCGTAGTCTCCAGCCCAAACAGATCGTTTTGCCCCGCCGCCGCCGCGCGCGCACCTTGCTCGGCCGCGCGCAGACTGTCATCGAGCGCCGCCAGCAATGTCGCGCGATTGGCACCAAGCGCATCGAGCGCGCCTGACCTGATGAGCGCCTCGCACACCCGCCGATTGAGTTTTTGCAGGTCCGCTCTTCGGCACAGGTCAGCAAGATCGGCAAACCCGCCACCGCGGCCGCGCTCCGCAATAAGACTCTCGATCGCGTTACGGCCCACACCCTTGATCGCGCCCAGTCCGTAACGAATCGATTTGCTGCCGGAGACACTGAACGCATACTCCGAAGTGTTGACATCCGGCGGCGCCACGTCCAGCCCCATCCGCGCACACTCATCGATCAGGGTTACGATTTTGTCGGTGTGATCCATATCCGACGAAAGCACGGCGGCCATAAAAGCCGCCGGGTAACGGGCTTTTAGCCATGCCGTCTGGTAGGACAGCACCGCGTAAGCGGCCGAATGCGACTTGTTAAAACCGTAGCCGGCAAACTTCTCCATCAGATCGAAAATGTGGCTGGCGAGCGCCTGATCAACGCCGCGGCCCGATGCACCGTCAAGAAACACCGTACGCTGCTTTGCCATTTCCTCGGGCTTCTTCTTGCCCATCGCCCGGCGCAGCAAATCAGCCTCGCCCAGTGTATATCCAGCCAGCACCTGGGCGATCTGCATCACCTGTTCCTGATAAAGGATCACGCCGTAGGTCGGTTCGAGGATCGGCTGCAAATCGGGGTGGAGATAATCAATCGGCGAACTGCCGCGATCGTGTTTGCGATTGATGAAATCGTCGACCATGCCCGACTGCAGCGGGCCGGGCCGGAACAACGCCACCAATGCGACGATTTCATCGAAGTTGTCTGGCTGCAGGCGCTTTATCAGTTCCTTCATGCCGCGCGATTCAAGCTGAAAGACCGCGGTGGTCTCACAGCGCTTGAGCAACGCGAAGGTCTGCTCATCATCCATCGCGATTGCATCTATCGCGAGCGGGTCTTCGCCTTCCTTCCTGCGCAGGCTGTTAATAGTCCGAGTCGCCCAGTCGATGATCGTCAGCGTGCGCAGACCGAGAAAATCGAACTTGACCAGCCCGATCGACTCGACGTCGTCCTTGTCGAACTGGGTTACCGGCGAGGCGCCCGAACTTTCGCAATAGAGCGGGACGAAATCGGTCAGCGCGCTCGGCGCGATTACCACTCCGCCAGCGTGTTTGCCGGCGTTACGGACGAGGCCCTCGAGCGGCCTTGCGAGGTCGATCAGCGCGCGTACCTCCTCTTCGCGCTGATACAACTCCTTTAGGTCGGGCTCCTGCGCAAGGGCTTTTTCGAGCGTAATGCCGATTTCGAACGGGATCAGTTTCGCAATCCGATCGACAAAGCCGTAGGCGTGACCCAGCACCCTGCCCACATCGCGCACAACGGCTTTCGCTGCCATCGTGCCGTAGGTGATGATCTGCGAGACCTGGTCGCGGCCATAACGCTCAGCGACATAGTCGATGACCCGGTCGCGACCCTCCATGCAGAAATCAATATCGAAGTCAGGCATCGAAACACGTTCGGGGTTCAAAAAGCGTTCGAACAATAGTTCATGCTCGATTGGATCGAGGTCGGTAATGCCGAGAGTGTAGGCAACGAGCGACCCGGCACCGGAACCACGGCCGGGCCCGACCGGAACGTCATTCTCCCTGGCCCACCTGATGAAATCTGCGACGATCAGGAAATAGCCCGGGAAACCCATCCCGTTGATGACTTCCAGTTCGGTTTGCAGACGTTCGCGGTACACCTGGCCGCCTTTGCCGCCGACCCTCGCCACGAGGCCCTCGGCCGCGCGTTGTGCGAGAAAGGACTCCACCGTCATGCTCTCGGGCACCGGAAACTCCGGCAACACGCTCTCCCCGAGCTCCAGAACGAGCGAACAGCGCCGCGCGATCTCGATCGTATTTTCCAGCGCCTCGGGAATATCCGCGAAAAGCTCGGCCATTTCCTGTGGGCTCTTGAGGTACTGTTGCTGGCTGTAACCGCGCGGCCGGCCGGGATCGGTCAGTGTATGTCCCTGCTGGATACAGACCCTTGCCTCGTGCGCTTCGAAATCATCGGGGCCAAGAAATCGCACATCGTTGGTGGCTACCAGCGGGGTGGCGGTTTGCCCGGCGAGGTCGGCCGCCGCATGCAGACAGGTCTCCTCGCCGTCGCGTCCGGTGCGGCTGATTTCGAGATAAAACCGGTCAGGAAAAAGCGCCTTCCAGAATTCCAGCCTGGTCTGCGCCTCGGCGCGGCGCCGCGCCAGCAGACTGCGCCCGACATCGCCGTCACGCCCCCCCGACAGAGCGATCAGGCCTTCGCTGGCCCCCTCGAGCCAGTTCTTGTCAATGACCGATCTCCCACCACGCTGCCCGTCTATGTAGCTGCGCGTGACCAGGCGGGTCAGATTGCGGTAACCGGTCTCGTTCTGACACAACAGCAACAGCCGCGAGGGCTTCGCCGGTTGCTCCGGGTCGGCGATCCAGGCGTCGACACCGATCAGCGGCTTGACTCCGCAGCGCAATGCCGCGCGATAAAACTTGACCATCGCAAAAAGATTGCACTGATCCGTCAGCGCTACCGCCGGCATGTTGTCGCGGGCAACCCGTTCGACCAGCGCGGGAATTCGCAGCGTGCTGTCAACCAATGAAAACTCGGTGTGCACCGAGAGGTGCACAAATCCGGTCCCGGACATGCTCACGGCTGTCCCTCCAGGCATGCCCGGACCGGTGCAAAACTGCGCCGATGCAACGGGCATGGTCCCCTGAGTCCGAGGGCCTCGCGATGAGCTGCCGTAGCGTATCCCTTGTGCCCGGCGAAACCGTAGGCCGGATAAATTCTGTCCAGTCTGCGCATGACGGCGTCGCGCCCTGTCTTGGCCAGGATCGAGGCGGCACTGATTTCCGCATGGGAAGCATCGCCACTTACGATCGCCTCGATCGTGCTGCGCAGGCCACAGCCGCGCAAATCGGGACAGCGGTTGCCATCGACGAGGATATGGTCAGGGCGGACCGCAAGCCCGGTCACCGCACGCCGCATAGCGAGCATCGTCGCGCCCAGGATATTCAACACATCGATTTCTTCGCGATCCGCCCAGGCCACCGACCAGCACAGCGCCTGCTGGCGAATCTCAGGCGCAAGCCGGTCTCTGGTAGCTTCGGTGAGAGTCTTCGAATCCTGCAGGCCACGGGGATGCCGCTGCGGCGCCAATATCACCGCTGCCGCAAAAACCGGCCCGGCCAGCGGACCGCGCCCGGCCTCGTCCACACCGGCAACCAGGCCGTGACCGCCTAACTTCATAGTGAACTGTTGCATCGGCTAACGTTTACCCACACTGGTCGTGGCAAAGTTCGAGTACTGCCGTGGCGGCCCGGTCACCCGCATCACAGCGCAAAACCTGATGAATCTTCGCGTATTGGTCGACGATTTCCTGCCGCCGCACGCGGTCGTCGAGCAAGCCAAGGGTGGCCTCGGCAAGGGCAGACGGCGTCGCCGCTTCCATCATCAATTCAGGCACCAGTTCCCGATCGGCGATCAGGTTTGGCAAAGCATAGCGCTTCAGCTTCAAGCCACCAATATTGACAGCGAGCCAGCGACTGATTCGACTGACTCGGTACGCCACCACGATCGGTGTTCTGGCGAGTGCCGCCTCCAGGGTGGCCGTCCCCGACGCGGTCAGAGCGACATCGCTGGCCGTCAGACACTGGCGAGCATCCGTTACGAGGCGGATTCCGAGACCGGGATGCGCCATCGCTTGCGCCGCAAACCGCTCCGCGAGCGCCGCGCTGACCATCGGCGCAACAAATTTCAATCGCGGTCTGACGCGGCGCATATTTTCGGCAGCGGCGGCGAAATCGGCGCCCAGCCGCGCGATTTCGCCGCTCCGGCTGCCGGGCAGCAAGGCGACAACCTGATCGGTATCCGAGAATCCCAACGCCCGCCGCGCCCCTGCCCGGTCCGGCACCAGAGGCATCTGGTCGGCGAGCGGATGTCCGACGTAGCGGGCTTCGACTCCGGCGTCATCGTAATAGCGCTTCTCGAACGGAAACAGGCACAGAACCCGATCGCAGGCTGCGTCAACGACACGCGTGCGTCCCTGGCGCCAGGCCCAGACCGACGGACTGACAAAATGAATGGTGGGCACACCGGCGCGACGCAAGCGCCGCTCCAGGGCGAGATTGAAGTCCGGCGCGTCTATACCGACAAATACGTCGGGCGGACGGCCGCTCCAACGGCTTCCAAGCTGTCTTCGCAAACGCCATAGCCGTGGAAGATGGGCGAGCACTTCGGTCAGGCCCATCACCGAGAGTGATTCGATACCATGCCAGCGCTCACACCCGGATCGTTGCATCCGGGGGCCACAAACGCCCTCGAAGCTCGCATCCGGCACCCGCCGTCGAAGCGCTTCGATCAGGGCCGCACCCAACGCGTCGCCGGAAGCCTCAGCTGCTACGAGACCGATTCGCATATCGCTAGTCGGCGCAAACGCAACGACGCGCGTATCGCCGCAAGGGAGGTTTCAACGCGTAACGCCGCGGCGGGCATCGGCAAGAAAGGCGGCCAGTGGCAGCAACTCCGGCTCACCGTCCAGGAGCGCCTCGAGTTCGGCGCGCGCTTCGGCGAGTTTCAGCCCCGAGCGGAAAAGAACGCGGTAGGCACGTCGGGCAAGGCCAATCTGATCCGCGCTGAAACCGTTTCGCTTCATGCCCTCGGCGTTGACCCCGCGCGGCCGCGCAGGATTTCCCGACACCGTAACAAATGGCGGGATATCGCGATTGACCGCGCTGAACATTCCCAGAAAAGCATGTTTGCCAATCGAACAGAACTGATGCACGCCGGCAAAGCCGCCGAGAATGGCGTAGTCATCAATGCGGACATGGCCACCGAGTGTCGCATTGTTTGCCAGCACCAGGTGATCGCCCAGTACGCAGTCGTGCGCGATGTGGCAGTAAGCCATTATCCAGTTGTCGTTGCCAACACGGGTATAGCCAAGATCCTGCACCGTCCCGCGATTTATCGTGCAACCCTCGCGGATTGTGTTGCGATCACCGATTTCAAGCCGGGTTGGCTCCCCGGCGTATTTTTTATCCTGTGGATCGTCCCCGATCGAGCAGAACTGAAAAACCCGGTTATCACTGCCGATCCGTGTCGACCCGCGCACGACGACGTGAGGCCCAATCCGGGTGCCGTCGCCGATTTCGACACCGGCATCGACAATCGAATACGCCCCAACCTCGACACCGGCGCCAAGTTGCGCGGCAGGATCGATCATGGCGGTAGGGTGAATCACGGCTAACGTCCCGGCGCGACCATCAGTTGCGCCTGTGCCGCCCGATGCCCGTCAACAATTGCCTCAGTAGCGAATTTCCAGACATCGCGACGGCGCCGCAGAAGCCGGGTTTTCAATTCGACCCGGTCACCCGGAAGAACCGGCCGCTTGAACCTTGCGCCGTCGATACCGACAAAAAAGAACAACACGCTTTCGTCGCGTTTATCACCCACGGTGAGAAACGCCAGAATTCCACTCGCCTGCGCCAGCGCCTCGACTATCAATACACCGGGCATTACCGGCTTGCTAGGGAAATGCCCCTGGAAAAACGGTTCGTTTATGGTGACATTCTTGATGGCTGTAAGATGCTCACCGGGCACGCATTCGATCACCCTGTCCACCAACAGAAAAGGGTAACGGTGCGGCAGCAGGGCGCGAATCTGATCGATGTCTAGCAGAAATTCACTCATTTATCGCTCCTTTGGGCACCGTTTTGCCCGCTTCATTCATCGCTGTTACGTGGACGCCTGGCAGATTGCCTGAAACGAGCCACGTTTCTGCCCCACTGCCGTGCTTTCTGCGCCGGAAACTTGCCAGAATATGTTCCCGGCTCCGCGATGGAGCGGGTGACCAGGGCCTTGGCGTTGATTGTCACGTTGTCGCAGATCTCGATGTGGCCGACGATACCGACGTGCCCGGCGATCAGGCAATTCTCGCCGATCCGACTGCTCCCGGCGATAGCGACACCCGCAGCAATGGCAGTATGCGCACCGATAACCACGTTGTGTCCAACCTGAATCAGGTTATCGAGCCTGACATCGTCACCGATGACCGTGGCGTCAATCGCACCACGATCAATCGTCGTATTCGCGCCGACTTCGACGTCATCGCCGATATGTACGCTGCCGAGTTGCGGCACTTTCACCCACCCGTCCGGCGCCCGCGCGATGCCGAAACCGTCGGCACCGACTATGGCGCCCTGATGGAGAATGCAACGCTGACCGATTACGACCTGCTCGGCCACGCAGGAGCGCGACCTGAGATGGGTGTCGGCACCGATTACGGCGCCGCTCTCGACCACGCAGCCTGGACCGACTACAACCCCTGCGCCGAGTCGGGCATCGTCCGCCACATAGGCAAGTGGCCCGATCGACACGCCGTCGGCCAGTACCGCCCGACTACCGACGACCGCGGACGGATGCACGCCCGCTGCAGCGGCGCGGGGCGGATGCAATTGCGCCGCGATGCGGGCGTATGTGACATACGGGTAAGCGGTGATCAAAGCCGCGGTCGGGCACGCATCGGCGTCCGCCGCCTTCAGTACGACAGCAGCAGCAGCGGTGGAGCCAAGATACCGCAAGTAGCGGCGATTGCTGAGAAATGAGACAGCCGAGGGCCCGGCGCCGGCCAGCGTCGCGACATGGTCTACCTGCTGATCGGGATTCCCGCGCAGCTCGCAACCGTAGCGAACCGCGAGTTCGGCCAGGCTGACGGACATCGACACACTGCGCGGTCAGTTGCCGCCGGAGAGTCGTGACGACAATGCAGCCAGCACCTCGTCGGTAATGTCCAGCGAATCGCTGGCGTAGAGCACACCCTCGCCGACAATCAGGTCATAATTGGAGCCACGCGCATAAGTCTGGACTTCCTGCAACAAGGATCTTTGTAAACGGCCGAGTTCCTCGTTGCGACGCAGGTTGAGATCTTCCAGGTACTCCTGCTGGTTGCGCTGCAGATCACGCTGCATTTCGCGCAATTCGCGATCGGCATTGCGGCGCTCCTCCTCGCTCATCACCGCGCCGTCGCGCCGCAGAACCTCTTCCTTGGACTGGATGTCGGTCTGGCGAGCCACAATCTGGCGCTGCCGCGGAGCAAATTCGTCCTGCAGCGCCTGCATCGCGGTTTGCGCCTGCGGCGACTCCTCGAGCAGCCGTCCAATATTGACCACACCGATTCTCGACTGCGCCAGGGCGCTGGTGCTGAACATCAGAAAGCAGGCGAGCCCTGCGAGAATCCTGAAACTGTTTGTCTTTGCGCTCATGTGAGACTCAAACCTCAAAATGCCGAACCAATGGAAAATTGGAAGAACTCGGTATCGTCCTCGGGCAGGCTGTCATCGCCGCCAAAGTCGTTGATCGGGATGCCGATACTGAATCTGAACATGCCCAGGGGCGCCATCCACTGCACTGCCAGCCCCGTCGACATGCGCAGCTCAGAAGCATCGAAATTGTAGTCAACCTGGTTCCCCTGCAGGTCGAAGAATGGCACGTTACCTTCGGAGAATACATTACCGACATCGTAGAACAAACTCAGCCGCGCCTGATTGGCAAATTTCTCCACCATGGGCAGCAGGATTTCGAATTGCCCGACCGTCTTGAGGTTGCCGCCATAGGGATTACCGCGCGTATCGAGCGGTCCGAGGCTTGCCTCGCGGTACTGCCTGACGGAGTTTGGCCCACCGGCAAAAAAATTACGAAAAATCGGCACATCGGTCGTGTCGCCGCCAAAGGTATCGGCCCACGCCACCTCGGCGCGGCTGATGAACACGAAGGGTCCGTATAACGGCCAGTAGCGCAGGAACTCATAGCGCGCGGTATAAAAATCCACTTCGCTGCCGGGTCCGGTAACGCTGAAGGTCGCGTTGTGGCGGGTGCCACGGGTAGCGAATATCGCCCGGTTGCGGGTGTCGAAGGTCCATCCCAACTTCAGTTCGTAGGTACGGTAATCGGTCTTGGTAAGAAAGATACCCTGACCCACCTCTTCGACCTCGGGATTACCGTTGTTGGCGATCCAGTTCTGGATCTGAAACGAACTACCCGAGTCAGCAAACAGTTCCACATCCTGAAGATCTACGCCAAATGAAATGCGTTGCCACTCGGAAATCGGATAACCGTAATTCAGGCCTATCGTGTAGGAGGTGGTATCGAACTCCGAGCCATCCGAAACGAGCCGGGTCGAATCCCGATACGATCCTGAAATCGTGCGTGCAACGCCGTCAATCGTCGTATAGGGATCGGTAAACGACAACGTATAGAGCTTCGTGTACTTGCCCGAATTGAGCTGCGCCGAGATTCGATTACCGGTACCGAGAAAATTGACATGGGTGAAGTTGCCGTTCAGCAACAGTTTTTGCGCCTCGGAATAGCCGACGCCACCGCCGAACTGGCCCGGCATGCCTTCCTTGACAGAGACATTCAGATCCACCAGATCGGGCGACCCGGGGACCTGTTCCTGCTCCAGTTCCACAGAGTCGACAAACGGTAACCGCTGAATTCGGATCTTGGATCGATCGACGGCGCCATTGGACAACCACCCGCCCTCGAGTTGGCGCATTTCGCGGCGGAATACTTCGTCCTTGGTCGGACCATCGGTAGCAAAATTGACATTGCGGACATAAACGCGGTTACCGGGATCGACAAAAAACGTCACTGCAACCGTTTTCTCCTCCGGATTGATCTGCGGCACGGGATCAATCCGCGCAAAAGCGTAGCCATCCTGGCCGAGCCGGTAGCTCATCAGCTCCTTGCTGCTTTCGAGCACTTTGCGGGAGAAAGTCTGTCCGGGTTTCGCCAGGACCAAAGCACGCAGGTAACGCTCTTCGATGGGCATTTCGCCGGCGAGCTTGATGTCGGAGATCGTATACAGCTCGCCTTCTTCGACGTTGATTGTGATGAAGATGTCTTTTTTGTCAGGAGAGATTGTTACCTGCGTCGACTCGACCTGGAAATTGGCGTAACCGCGATCCATGTAGAACGATCCGAGCCGTTCAATGTCTCCTACCAACGCCTCGCGATCGTAGCGGTCGTCCTGTTTGTAGAACGACAGCCAGTTCGGAGTCCGCAGCATGAATTCTGCAATGATTTCGTCGTCGGGGTAGCGCTCATTACCGACAATATTGATCTGCCGTATACGTGCGCGCTTGCCCTCGACAATATCGATCGAAATGTCGACCTTGTTACCGTCCAGTTCGGTAACCTCGGCGTCGATCACGACACCGTATTTGCCGCGGCCATAATAAGTATCGGTCAGAAACTGCTGTACTTCGTCAAGCGTCGAGCGATCGAACGTGCGACCCGGCGCCAGACCGACACCGCGCAGACTCTCCATCAACTGGTCAGTCTCGATATCCTTGTTGCCGCTGATCGTGAAATTTTCGATAAACGGCCGCTCGATTACCGCGATTACCAACGTATCGCCGTCACGCCGAAACTCAATGTCGCGGAAAAACCCCGTGTCGTAGAGTGCCTTGACCGACTCCTGAACCCGGCGTCGATCCAGCTGGTCACCGATGTTTAGCGGAAGGTAGTTATAGAGCGTGCCTTCGGAGATTCGCTGCAAACCCTCTACGCGGACGTTGCGCACGACAAAACTGTCCTGCGCCTCGACATCCGGTGCGCAAAGCGTCAACAGAATGGCCATGACCAGGCCAGCGATGAATCGTTGCAGAAGCAGCACTATTGCAGATTCCTCTTATTCCAGCAGTCGCGCAATATCATTGTAAAAGGCAAATGTCATCAACAGGATCAGCAGAAAAATACCAATTTGCTGGCCGACGATCTGGGTTCTCTCCGACACCGGTTTTCCCTTGACCAGTTCCACGGCCTGATAGACCAGTTGACCACCGTCGAGCATTGGCACCGGCATCAGATTTATCAACCCGAGAGAAATACTGACTATCGCCAGAAAACTGACAAACGCGGACAAGCCGATACTGGCAGAAAAACCGGCATACTGGGCGATGTTTATCGGCCCGCTGATATTCCTTGGCGACACGACCCCCTGCAGCATTTTCCACAACATTCGCAGGGTCAGGGCCGACATTTCCCATGTCTTGGCGGTGGCAGCCCCAATCGCCGCGATGGGTCCGTAGCGCTGCAGCGCCCGCATCGCTTCGGGATACTCCGGCGGCGGCGCTCCCTGGATACCGACCCGGCCAAATACCTGGTCGCCTTCGGTAACGGTTTCCACGGCAACGGTGACATCAAAACTCTCGCCCTTGCGCAGGACACCGAGAGTGACCTCCTGACCCGGCCGGGTTCGCAGGAAGTTGACCAGACCGGGCCAGTCCGCGAGGGCTTCTCCGTCACCACTGACAATCTGATCCCCTGAACGCAACCCACCGCGCTCCGCCGGCCCGCCCGCAGTTACCACCTCGAGCACGGCCGGCCAGTGCGGCCGCCAAGGCGCAAACCCAAGACCGGTGAACAACTCGCCGGGGCGGGTCAACTCCTCTTCCCGGCCACCGACACGCAGATCGACCCTGCGGCCGCTGCCACCTGTCTCGGACGCTACCGTCAGGCCGACGACTCCATCGTCAAGCATATCGTCGAGGATGACCAGCATCGCCGCTTCCCACGTTGGCGTCTGGCGGCCACCGACCGCCATGATGCGATCACCGTCCTGCAAGCCCGACTCGGCGGCAATCGAACCCGGTTCGACCGCGCCGACAACCGGCTTTACGCCCGGCACGCCAGCCATGAACATGACCCAATAGGCAGCTATGGCAAAAATGAAGTTGGCAAGCGGACCGGCCACCAGAACCGCCATACGCCACGGCACCGACGCCTGGTTGAAACTCCTGGCTCTCTCGCTCTCGGCAACCGGCGCCTCGCGCTCATCGAGCATCTTGACGTAGCCACCGAGCGGGATCGCCGAAAAGACAAACTCGGTGTTGTCACTACCAAAATGCCGCCGCCATAGCGGTTTACCAAAACCAATCGAGAATCTCAGTACTTTGATTCCAGCCCGTCGGGCCACCCAGTAGTGACCAAATTCATGAACCGCGACCAGCACTGTGATCGCGACCGAAAACGCGAGGATCGATGTGATAACCGAACTCATGCCGTGTGCACCAGGTGACGATCCACGGCTGAATACGCCGCCAGGCGAGCGACCCGATCCGCCTCGATCACCCCTTCCAGATCGTAGTGATCAACGATATCGGCCTGTTCCAGCACCGCTTCGATTACGTCCGAAATTGCCGTGAATCTGAGCTTGCCATTGAGAAACGCATCGACCGCGACCTCGTTGACTGCGTTCAGTACGGCCGGCGCTGTTCCCCCGGCGCGCGCTGCCTCCCGCGCGATCCGCAAACACGGAAAGCGATCTTCGTCTGGCTGCAGAAATTCGAGCCGGCCCGAAGCGATCAGATCCAGCGGATCGACTCCCGAATCGAATCGCTGCGGCCACGCGAGCGCATGGGCGATCGGCGTACGCATATCGGGATTACCAAGCTGTGCCAGGACCGAACCGTCGACATAGTCGACGAGCGAGTGAATCACGCTCTGCGGGTGCACGACCACATCGATCCGGTCCTCTTCCAGACCGAAAAGCCAGCTTGCTTCAATGATCTCCAGACCCTTGTTCATCATCGTTGCCGAATCAACCGATATCTTCCGCCCCATGACCCAGTTCGGGTGGGCACAGGCGGCCTCCGGGGTGACATCTGCAAGCCGTTCGCGGGGGGTATGCAGAAACGGACCGCCAGATGCCGTCAACAAAATCCTCCGCACGCCTGCCGGCGGCTTGTCCGCGTCGTCCGGGAGACATTGGAAAATAGCATTGTGCTCGCTGTCGATCGGGATAATCTCCGCACCGCTGTGTTCAATCGCTGCCGTAAACAGTCGCCCTGCCACGACCATGGACTCTTTGTTCGCCAGCAACACCCGCTTTCCCGCCTGTACAGCCGAAAGCGTCGGCACCAACCCGGCCGCACCAACAATCGCCGCCATCACCGATTCCGTTTGCGGCAGGCAGGCAACCTCGGCAAGCGCATCCGTCCCGCTCAGTAAGCGGGTTTCCAGACTCACTTGTTGTTGCGCCGCAGCAAATTTATCTGCGGCATCCTTATCCACAAGGACAGCAAATTCCGGTCGATGTTCCAGACATTGCGCTAGGAGACGCTCGTAATCGCGATTTGCGGTCAGCGCGACCACGCGGTATTTGTCCCGGTGACGCCCGAGGACATCCAGTGTATTGACGCCCACGGAACCGGTGGCGCCGAGCACGGTAATGCCGCGCCTGCTCATGCGCCGGCCACCAGTAAACCAAAAACGAAGACCGGCCCGGCTGCGGTAATGCTGTCTACCCGGTCGAGTATGCCGCCGTGACCGGGGAAAATTCGGCCGCTGTCCTTGAGGCCCGCATTGCGTTTGAAAATGCTGACGGTAAGATCGCCCACGACCGATATTGCCGCAACCAGAATGCACAGCGGCAGAAACCAGCCCGCGGAAAATTCGAACCAGGCACTGCCGCCCACCGCGGCCAGTGCGGCCAGTATCAATCCGCCACCTACGCCCTCCCACGTCTTTCCCGGGCTGACCGCGGGCGCCAGCTTTTTCTTGCCGATCGCGCGGCCGGTAAAAAACGCTCCGATATCGGCCGCCCAAACCAGCACGAACAGGAACAGCAACAGCTCCGGGCCGCGTTGCCAGTCGAGATGCAGACGCATCAGCGCGATCGCCGCAAGCGCAATGACCGCAACACCGGTCAGCGCTATCGCCGGCCGCGCAATGGTGACCGGGTAACGAGTGACCAGGACCAGCGCGGCCAGCCACATGAACGTGGCCAGCCCGGTCAAAAGGCGCAAAATCGAATGATCCGCGGCAGTCGCAAACAAGGCCGCGGCCACCGCGAGCACTGCGACGGCATAAGCCACGCGCGGCCCATAACTGCGGCTGCCAAAGAAGCCGGCCCACTCCGTGGCTCCGCCGAAGAACAGCAGACCGATGGCCAGCGCGCCGCCACCGCGCGGCAACAGGAACAGTGCTCCCAGCAACAGCGGTATCAGTACCAGAGCGGTGATGACTCTCTGCCGGAGCACTAGACGACACCAACCTGTTCGCCGGTCATGCCATAACGGCGCTGGCGCTCACCGAACTCGGCCACCGCGCTTTGCATTTGCACTGCGTCAAAGTCCGGCCAGAACACATCGGAGAAATAGAGTTCAGAGTAAGCCAGTTGCCAGATCAGAAAATTACTGAGCCGATGCTCGCCACCGGTTCTGATCAGCAAATCCGGCTCCGGCAAATCCGCGAGACAAAGCGCATCCCCCAGCATCCGCTCGTCAATCGCATCCGCTTGCAGCCGGCCGTCGGCCACTTTCTGCGCCAGCATTCGAGCAGCACCGGCAAGATCCCATCTTCCGCCGTATGCCATGGCGATGTTGAGCGCGAGGCCGGTGTTGGCAGCGGTCACCCGCTCGCCTGCCTCGAGGCTTTCGCGCAAGCCCGCGCCGAGACGGCCACGATCGCCGATAAATCGCAATCGCACATTATTGCGATTCAGGCCGTCGATCTCCTTTTCCAGCGCCTCGACAAACAAACTCATCAGCAGGCTGACTTCGCGGCGTGGGCGTTTCCAGTTTTCACTACTGAAGGCAAACAGGCTGAGCGCATCGATCCCGTTGCCGCCACACCACTCGACAGCGCCACGGGCAGCGCGGACACCGGCCCGGTGCCCCGCACTGCGCGGCATGCCGCGCCGTTTTGCCCAACGGCCGTTGCCGTCCATGATGATGGCAATATGGCGGGGCGAGTGACCGATGCTTTCGGATGGGGCAGTTGCGCTCATTTTTGACTCGATAACAACAGGCAGGGTCGCGCTCGCTCAGACCTCGAGTAGCTCTTTTTCTTTCTCGGCAAGGGACGCATCGATCTTCGCGACGAACTCATCCGTCAGCTTCTGCATCTCATCATGCGCCCTGTGATCCTGGTCTTCCGTGATCTCCTTGTCCTTGAGCAGATCCTTGATGTGATGCAGCGCATCGCGACGGATATTGCGCACGGCGACTCTTCCGTTCTCCGCCTCGCCACGCACTATCCGGATCATGTCGCGGCGGCGTTCCTCGGTCAGCGCCGGCAGCGGAACGCGGATGTTCGTGCCCGATGTGGCCGGATTCAGGCCAAGGTCGGATGTCATGATGGCTTTCTCCACAACCGCGACCATCGGCTTCTCCCACGGTGTCACGCTGAGGGTACGTGAATCCTCGACCACGACACTGGCAACCTGGTTGAGCGGGACATGATTGCCGTAATACTCGACCGTGATGTGATCGAGCAGACTCGTATGCGCGCGTCCTGTGCGGAGTTTCTTGAGTTCGTCCTGGAAGGCCGAGAGGCTCTTGCCCATGCGCTCCCGCGCGTCTTTCATTACATCTTCGATCATCGAATTACTCCACTGTCGCGGGTTCGTTAGTCACGAGCGTTCCAACGTCCTCACCGCGCACGATTCGCATCAGATCACCACCATTGAAAATGTTGAAAACCCTGACCGGAAGGTCATGGTCACGGCACATGACAATCGCCGTGGCATCCATCACGCGCAGCTTGCTTTCCAGCACAGTATCGAAGCTGACCCTGCTGTAGCGTCGGGCCTCGCTGTCCAGTTTGGGGTCGGCGGAGAACACACCATCAACCTTGGTCGCTTTCAGCAAGACATCCGCCCCCACCTCGATCGCCCTGAGGCTGGCCGCGGTATCGGTGGTAAAGAACGGGTTACCCGTGCCGGCTGCGAGAATGCAGATTCGCCCCTTTTCGAGATGGCGAACCGCACGACGACGAATGTAGTCCTCGCAAACTTCGTTTACCTTCAACGCAGACATCACCCGCGCATAGGCGCCGTTGCGTTCCAGCGCGTCCTGCAACGCCAGTGCATTGATCACTGTCGCGAGCATCCCCATGTGATCGCCGGTCACCCGGTCCATGCCGGCCCGGGCCAGTCCCTCGCCACGGAAAATATTGCCGCCACCGATAACGATTGCAATCTCGATACCGAGATCGCGAACCGCCTTTACTTCGTCCGCAATTCGCGCGATTACCTTGGGGTCGATTCCGTAATCGAGGTCGCCCATCAGGGCTTCACCGCTCAGCTTTAGCAGAATACGTCGGGTGTCTTGCCCGGTGGCGCCCATGCTCCGCTACTCCCCGGCTGAAAATCAGCGAAATTTCGTGACAAAAAGAACCCCGCTAAGGCGGGGTCCTAACGTCACTGAATGTTACATCATTTTGCCTATCCGCATCAGGCTTCGCCACGGACCTGGGCCATCACTTCGGCGACGAAATCGTCGGCCTTTTTCTCGATCCCCTCGCCTACTTCGAAGCGGGTAAAAGAGACAACGTCCGCGGAGCCGTTTTTCAGCAGCCGCTCAACCGAAATATCCGGATCCTTGACAAACGGCTGGCCAAGAAGGGTAATCTCGGAGATAAATTTCTGCAGCCGGCCGGCAACCATTTTCTCAACGATGTTCTCAGGCTTGCCCTCGGCCTTCGCCTGTTCGGAGAGGATCTCCTTCTCCTTGGCAAGCAACTCTGCCGGGACATCATCGCCGCTGACATGCTGCGGTTTGCTCGCCGCAACGTGCATCGCGACATCCCGCGCGAGGTCGGCATCGCCGCCGCGCAGCGCCACCAGCACACCTATCCGCGAACCGTGGATATAGCTACCGATGCGATCATCCGAGGAGACGAGCGCGAAGCGGCGCACGCTGATGTTCTCACCGACTTTGGCGACCAGCGCGCGCCTGGCTTCCTCGACGCTGCTCTCGCCCAGGTCCGCCGCCAGCAATCCGGCCAGGTCGCCCGGCGCGGCATTTAGCGCCACCGTCGCTACCTGTTCGGCAAAATCACGAAAATCCGCGCTGCCGGCCACGAAATCGGTCTCGGAGTTGACCTCGAGGATTGCCGCGCGCTTTGCATCGTCGGCAATAGCCACGACGACAGCACCCTCGGCTGCGACCCGTCCGGCCTTCTTGTCGGCCTTGGCCAGCCCGGCCTTGCGCATGTTTTCTGCAGCCGCATCAAGATCGCCGTCCGCGGCAACCAGCGCCTTCTTGCATTCCATCATGCCAGCACCGGTGCGCTCCCGGAGCTCTTTGACCATACTCGCGGTAACAGTCATTAGATTTGATCCTCAGTATTGACTTGCGTGGCTACCGGACGCGTCGCGCCCGGTCACTCCGTCGGAGATTTCTCCACCTTTTCCTCTTGCGCATCGGTCGCGCCCGCGCCCTCGGCATCGTCCGCTTTCACAGGTTCGGCACCGTCGGCTTTCGCAGGCTCGGCCTCGTCCGACTGCGCCGCCGCCTCAGCGGCAACGGGTTTTTCGGCCTGGGCCGGCGCGGCGCTGGCGTCCGCTTCTGCCGGCTGCGCCTTTTCAGCTGCCTGCGGAGCGACCGCCACCTTGCGCGGTGTCTTCTTCTTGGCGGCAGTTTTCTTGCCTGCGGCCTTCTTTTTCGGCGCCGATTTCTTGCGCGGCTTGCCGTCCTCGTCGAGCTCGACGAATTCGTCCTCGCCCAAAGTCACCTGCGGAACGGAGGCCTTGCCCTCGAGCACGGCATCGGCCATGCCCCCGGCATAAAGCCGAATCGCGCGCATTGCGTCGTCATTGCCGGGAACCACAAAATCGACTTTTTCCGGCGAACTGTTCGTATCGACGATTGCAACGACCGGGATACCGAGCTTTTTGGCTTCCTTCAGCGCAATATCCTCCTGCTCGACATCGACCAGGAACATCACGTCGGGCAGCGAGCCCATCTCCTTGATTCCGCCCAGGCTCTTCTCGAGCTTTTCCATCTCACGGCGAAGCCCGAGTGCCTCTTTCTTGGTCAGCTGCTCGAAAGTGCCGTCCTCGGACTGCGCTTCCAGCCGCATCAGACGTTTAATCGACTGCCGGATCGTGCGGAAATTGGTCAGCGTGCCGCCAAGCCAGCGCTGACAGACATAGGGCATGCCACAGCGAATCGCCTCTTCACGCATCGCATCGCGAGCGGAGCGTTTCGTGCCGACAAACAGCACTGTGCCGCCATCGGCGATAATGTTTTTAACGAAAGTGAGAGCCTCCCCGAACATCGGGAGTGACTTCTCGAGATTGATAATGTGGATCTTGTTACGCTCACCAAAGATGTATGGGGCCATCTTCGGGTTCCAGTACCTGGTCTGGTGGCCAAAATGCACACCAGCTTCCAGCATCTGACGCATGGAAACGCTCGTCATCCTGTTTTCTCCTTCGGGTTAGGCCTCCACGTGAACCACGCAGCAACCCCTTGAAATCGGGAGATTTCTTGGGCACCCGGCTGCGCTTGTAAACACGTGTGTGGATTTGAAATTGCCTTTACGGCGCGCGCTTTATACCATAAACGGCTATTTGCAACAATCCGGCCAACATGAAGCTTTTTGAAAAGAAGACCACGCGTCCCGCCCCGCCGCCGCCTTCGCGTATCGGGATCAAGACGCCTGAAGAACAGGAAAAGATGCGCGTGGCCGGCAAGCTGGCCGCGACCGTACTGGATATGATCGGCGAACACGTTAAGGCCGGCATCACCACCGACGAACTCAATGTCATCTGCCACGACTTTATCGTGGAGCGTCAGGATGCCATTCCGGCCCCTCTCAATTACAAGGGCTTTCCGAAGTCGATCTGCACGTCGGTCAATCACGTTGTCTGCCACGGCATTCCCGGGCCGAAAAAGCTTAAAAACGGCGACATTGTCAACATCGACATTACGGTCATCAAGGACGGTTTCCACGGTGACACGAGCCGCATGTTCTTTGTCGGCAAGCCGACGGTGCTGGCAGAACGCCTCGCCCGGGTTACAAGAGAGGCAATGCTCGCCGGCATCGCAATAGTCAGACCGGGCGCTACGCTGGGCGACATCGGCGCCGCGGTTCAGGCCCATGTAGAGAAAAACCGGTTTTCGGTCGTTCGCGAGTACTGTGGTCACGGCATCGGCAGGGTATTTCACGAAGACCCGCAGATACTCCACTACGGTCGCGCCGGAACCGGCATGGCGCTCGTGGAAGGTATGACCTTCACTGTCGAGCCAATGGTCAACGCCGGCAAGCGCCAGGTAAAGCTGCTCCCCGACGGCTGGACCGTCGTGACAAAGGACCACTCGCTGTCGGCGCAGTGGGAACACACCATCCTCGTCACGGCCGACGGCCACGAAATCCTGACGCTGGGCGACCAGGAGAGCGTGTAGGTGGGGCCCGCGGCCGACGAGGCCCTCTTTACTGCGCCCTCAGACAACAATAACCCGGTCGTCGCGGACCTGCAGCGGCGCCTGGCGACAGCCCCGGATCCGATCAGCGCATTTCGTGAAACGCTCACGATAGGTGCGCGCCAACTGGAGGCGCGGTTTCGCGACGGAGCGGCAATCGAAGACCTCGTGGGCGAACGCGCAAGCACCGTCGACGCAATCGTACTCGCTGCCTGGAACCGCCTCGATCCGGCCCTGCGCCGGCAGATGTGCCTCGTCGCCGTCGGTGGCTACGGCCGCGGCGAACTTCATCCGGCATCGGATATCGATGTCATGGTGTTGCTGCCGCCCAGCGAAGTGTCGGACTGGCAGGAAGTGGTCTCCGATTTTTTCACTTTTCTCTGGGATATAGGGCTCGAAGTTGGACACAGCGTCCGCTCGGTCGCCGAGTGTGTCCGCGAATCCGAAGCCGATGTCACCGTTGCCACCACGCTGATGGAATCGCGTCTGCTTGAAGGCCCCGAGACGCTTTACGAGGCAATGTGCTTTGCCACCGGGCCGGCCAGTATCTGGCCGCCCGACCAGTTTTTTTCCGCCAAGCGCGATGAGCAGATCGCGCGCCACCATCGCTACCACGATACCGCCTACAACCTCGAACCAAACGTGAAGGGCAGTCCGGGCGGCCTCCGCGATATCCAGATGATCGGGTGGGTTGCCAAGCGCCATTTCGGCGGCGAGACCCTCAACGGGCTGGTCGATCACGGCTTCCTGACCGAACAGGAACTGATCCGTCTTCTCGAGGGTCAGGCGTTTCTCTGGCGAGTGCGTTTCGCCCTCCATATTCTTACGGGACGACGCGAAGATCGCCTGCTTTTCGATCACCAGATCAACATCGCCGGCCTGCTCGGCTATGAGGATGCGGCGACATCGCTGGCCGTCGAGCAATTCATGCAACGCTATTACCGCACCGTCATGGATTTGTCGCGGCTAAACGAAATGCTGTTGCAGTCGTTCGAGGAGGCAATACTGCTGGATCCGGAAGCCGCGCCGCAACGGATCGATGAGCACTTCCAGGTACGCAATGGTTATCTCGAGGTGACCCGCAACAACGTTTTCAATCGCGAGCCTTCGACACTGCTGAAGATCTTTCTGTTGCTACAGCAGAAGTCCGAACTCAAGGGAGTCAGTGCCGGCACGATCCGCCTGTTGCGCAACAACCTTGACCTGGTCGATGAAGAATTCCGCCAGCGCCCGACCCACCACCGGCTGTTTCTCGAAATTCTGCGTGCTCCCAAGGGCGTGACCCACGAGTTGCGCCGGATGAATCGCTACGGGGTGCTGGGGCGCTACATTCCGGCTTTCGAAAGAATAGTCGGACGCATGCAATATGATTTGTTTCACGCCTACACCGTCGATGCGCACACGTTATTCGTCGTCAGCAACCTGCGGCGGTTCGCCTTGCCCCGTTTCGACCATGAATTCCCGTTCTGCAGCGAAATCATGCAGGCATTGCCGAAAATGGAACTTGCCTATCTGGCCGGGCTGTTCCACGACATTGGCAAGGGCCGCGGCGGCGATCACTCCGAACTGGGCGCCGTCATCGCCGAGGCATTCTGTATAGAACAAGGCTTGTCGCGGTATGACGCGCGCCTGGTGGCATGGCTGGTCCGCCACCACCTGTTTCTATCGGTCACGGCGCAGAAAAAGGACATCAGTGACCCACAGGTCATCAGCGATTTCGCGTTAACCGTCGGCGACCAGACCCACCTGGACTATCTGTATGTGCTAACAGTTGCGGACGTTCGCGGCACGAATCCGAAGTTGTGGAACTCATGGAAATCGACGTTGTTCCGCGATTTTTATTTGCGCACGCGGCAGGCACTGAGGCGCGGTCTCGAGAATCCGATCGACAAAGAGGAACTGGTGCAGGCGACACGCGACGCGGCCGAACGCATCCTTCTCGAACAAGGTGTCGACCAGCAGACGCTGGAAAACGTATGGAGCGAGTTCTCCGACGACTATTTTCTTACCCACAGCGCAGAGGAAGTCGCCTGGCACACGCAGCGCCTGGTGCAGTTTGGCCCTGCCGACACCGAGGCAGTGGTTGCCGTGCGCAAGCTCGAACGTAGCGGCGGTACCGCGGTGATGGTCTATGCGCCCGAGCACTGGTACACGTTTGCCCGCATTACCGCCGCGCTTGACGAATTGCACCTGTCGGTTCTCGATGCGCGTATTGCGCCGGCCGGCAAGGCGCACACGCTCGACACCTACCTGGTCCTCGAAAGCAGTGGGGCCGCCATCGATGATCCCGTCCGGATCGGTGAGATCGAGGCGACCGTAAAACGGGCGCTGGCGCGACCGGCGGATCGGCCGCCGAGCGTGAACCGCGCAGCACCGCGCCAGGTGCGAATGTTCAGTACACCGACCCGCATCGAGTTCAGCGTCGACCCGTCGCGCAAACGGACTGTCATCGAACTGACCAGCGGCGACCAGCCGGGGCTGCTTTGTGAGATCGGCAAGGCATTCGTGGAATCCGAAATCGATCTGCGAACGGCCAAGATCGTAACGGTCGGCGAGCGGGCGGAAGACGTTTTTTTTGTCACCGACCGCAGCGGAGGACCGCTAACCGAACGCCACTGCGAGCGTCTCAGGGAACGCCTTCTGAAAGCCCTTGGCGACAACTCGGAGAGAGCAGTCTGAGGTGCCCGGAACCGGTCCGGCGAGATCCAGATGCAGAACGACTTTCGCTCGATCTGCGACAGCGGTTTCCGTGTGAGCGCCAATTGCCGGTCCGGTTCCGATCAGGGAGGCCTGCCCGCCACAACAGGCCGGTCGCAGAATCGCCTTTGTTGCGGACTTGAACCGTGGCCCCGGCACTCGTAGGCTGTGTCACCCCGACTGCATCCCTGACAACGCACTGAGTGATCGCCATGAATAAAATCTCCGGCCTTATCGACGACATGTGGGATCGTCGCGAGCAACTGAGCCCGCACCAGGCGAAACCCGGGGAACTCGATGCAATCGCTCGCGCGGTAGACCTGCTCGATAGCGGCGAGGCGCGGGTCAGCGAACACCGCAATGGCGAGTGGGTGGTCAACGAATGGCTGAAAAAGGCCGTTTTGTTGTACTTCCGGGTCCACGGCAACCGCGCCAGTGAAGGCGGATTTACCAATTTTTATGACAAAGTTGCACTGAAATATGCGCACCATGGCAACCGAGAGTTCGCTGCCGAAGGCGTTCGTGTGGTGCCGCCGGCCGTGGTCCGCAAGGGCGCTTACGTTGCCCCGGACGTGGTGCTGATGCCGAGTTATGTCAATATCGGCGCCTACGTCGACAGCGGCACGCTGATTGACACCTGGGCTACGGTCGGCTCCTGTGCCCAGATCGGGCGCAATGTCCACCTGTCTGGCGGCGCCGGTATCGGCGGTGTTCTCGAGCCGATCCAGGCAAGTCCGACGATCATCGAGGACGATTGTTTCATTGGCGCGCGGTCAGAGGTCGTGGAAGGCGTGGTCGTCGAACAGGGGGCGGTCATATCGATGGGTGTCTTTATCGGACAGAGCACCCGGATTTACGATCGCGAGCGTGACGAGATCAGCTACGGCAGAGTGCCGGCGGGCGCAGTGGTAGTGGCAGGGTCGCTACCGGCTGACAACGGTCGATACAGCCTCAACTGCGCGATCATCGTTAAACGGGTCGATGCAAAAACGCGGGCAAAGGTCGGGCTCAACGAGTTACTGAGAAGGGCCGAATCGGAATAATGCGGCGCGAACAGCGCTATTGTGCAAGGTGCAGGCGGCAGCAGATATAATCCAGTCGATGAGTGACCCAAACGATACAGTGCGTGACAAATTTAACCGGCCGATACGGGATCTGCGGATATCCGTCATCGATCGCTGTAATTTCCGCTGTCCGTATTGCATGCCCGCCGACAAATTTCCGGAGCATTTTGCGTTCCTGCCGCGCTCGGCGTGGCTCACGTTCGAAGAAATCGAGCGCCTGACGCGGTTGTTCGTTGGTAATGGCGCCAACAAGGTCCGGCTAACCGGCGGCGAGCCGCTGTTGCGCCCGAACCTGGCCGAATTGGTAAAACAACTTGCGCAAATCGAGGGCATCGACGATCTCGCCCTCACCACCAACGGCGTGCTGCTGGAGAAACAAATCTCCGCGCTCAGCGACGCCGGACTGCACCGCGTCAACGTCAGCATCGACAGCCTTGACGACGACGTATTCCGGGTAATGAGCGGTGGACGCAATTCCCGCTCCGTTGTGATGGCCGGAATCCGCGCTGCGCAGAGCGCCGGAATGACAGTCAAACTCAATGTCGTCGTCCAGCGCGGCGTCAACGACCATACCCTCGTCCCGCTACTGCGGGCATTTCGCGGCAGCGGAACCATAGTTCGATTTATCGAATTCATGGATGTCGGCACGCTCAATGGCTGGGAAATGGCCCACGTGGTTCCGGCGCGGGAACTGGTAGACAGGATTAACCGCGAATGGCCATTGCGAGCGCTGGAAGAAAACTATCGCGGCGAGGTCGCCAAACGCTACGAATTCGAAGACGGCGGCGGTGAAATCGGTTTCATAACTTCAGTCACAGACCCGTTCTGCGGCAGCTGTGGCCGCGCCAGGCTGTCGGCTGAAGGCAAACTCTATACCTGTCTGTTTGCAACAGATGGTCTCGACCTGCGCACACCACTGCGCGACGGCGCCAGCGACGATGAACTCGCCGCGATACTGACGACCAGGTGGGAGCGGCGCGATGATCGCTACAGCGAGCAACGCGTCTCCGCCAAGATCTCGCGCCGGCGCAAGGTGGAGATGTACCACATCGGAGGCTGAATGCTCACCCATATTGATGACGGCAACCAGCCCAGCATGGTGGATGTCAGCGCCAAGACCGTCAGCAAGCGGACGGCGCGAGCGCAGTCCATTGTCTATCTTCCTGAACCGGTCAGGCAGGCCCTGTCGGGTGGGGACATCGATTCGCCGAAGGGCCCGGTGTTCCAGACAGCAATTATTGCCGGTGTGATGGCGGCCAAACGTACCCATGAGCTCATCCCGTTTTGTCATCCGCTCGGACTCGAGAATTGCAAGATTCGGATTACGGCGGACGACGGCGAACGAGCCGTTATCGAGTGCACCGTGTCCGTACAGCACAAAACCGGCGTTGAAATGGAAGCGCTGACCGGCGCCAGTGTCGCTGCACTGACGGTCTACGATATGTGTAAGGCGCTGTCCCACGATATCGTCATTCTCGAAACCCGTCTGCTGGAAAAACGCGGCGGCAAGAGCGACTATGCGGCCACCGGCGGCAGCGGCCAATGATCCGGGTCAATGTCCAGTACTACGCGATTTTCCGCGAACAAGCCGGCGCCAGCGACGAAAAGGTCGAGACGGCCGCGACGACCGCGGGGGACCTCTACGCGGAACTGGCCGACCGCCATCAATTCAGCCTGCCGGCAGAGGCACTCCGTGCTGTCGTCAACGAAGAGTTCACCGATTGGGACACGCCGATAAATGATGGCGACCGGGTCGTTTTTATCCCCCCCGTGGCAGGCGGATGAACCGCTTCGATCTCAGCTCCGAGCCCCTCGATACAGCGCGACTCAAGAACGCTCTGCGTCACTCGCGCGCCGGCGGCTTCGCCTCTTTTGAGGGCTGGGTGCGCAACCACAATGAGGGGCGGGATGTCGGGCGTCTCGAATATGAAGCATATGCCGCGGTCGCAGAAAAGGAAGGAACACGAATCGTTACCGAGGCGATCGAACGATTCGGCGTGACAGCGGCGCATTGCGTCCACCGTGTCGGCGATCTGCGAATCGGCGACCTCGCAGTGTGGGTCGGGGTCAGCGCGGAACACCGTGGCGAGGCCTTCGTCGCGTGCCGCTATATCATCGACCAGATCAAAGCGCGGGTACCGATCTGGAAGAAGGAACATTACTCGGATGGCGTCACCGGCTGGGTCAATTGCGAGCGCGTTTCCGGACCGGAATCGCCGCAGCACAATTTGACGGCCACCGCGAAGGAGCTTTACGCCAGACAGATCGCGCTTGGCGAAGTGGGCGAAAACGGTCAGCGCCTGCTCGCCGAGGCGCGCGTTCTCGTGGTCGGCGCCGGCGGGCTAGGCAGCCCGGCACTGATGTATCTTGCGGCCGCCGGTGTCGGGCATATCGGCATCTGCGAAGGCGACACGCTCGAGGCCAGCAATCTCCATCGTCAGGTCCTCTATCGCCGCTCCCACATCGGTCAGTCGAAGGCACACATCGCCGCCCAGCAACTGCGCGAGCTGAATCCGGATACGGACATCACTGTCATTGACGTCAGTCTCGATGCCGACAATGCCGAGAGTCTTTTCAATCAGCATGACCTGGTGCTCGACTGCAGCGACAACCTGAAGCTCAAGTTCCTGCTCAATGCCGCGGCCTTGCGAACTTCGACCCCGGTGGTGTTTGCCAGCGTGTACCAGTACGAGGGACAGTTGCATGTGTTCGACCCACGCACCGGTTCGCCGTGCCTGCGCTGCGTTTGGCCACGTGAACCCAGCGTCGCTCCAACCTGCAACGACGCCGGCGTGCTTGGCCCCGTTCCCGGTGTCTTCGGCAGTCTCCAGGCCATGGAAGCCCTGAAGCAACTGCTCTCGCTTCCCGGACAGCTGAACGGAGAGTTGTTGATGCTCGACTTGCTGAGCTTTCGCAGCACAAAGATCAGCGCCAGCCGCCTGGCCGATTGCGAGGTTTGCAGCCGCGCCCCGGATCAGATCGAATTGCCACGACCTGGCGAGCTCGAGATTGCGCTTGACATGGATCTGGCGGACGTCGACCCCGGCTTGCGTGATGACTATATCGTCATTGACATCCGTGAGCAGCACGAAGTGTCGGCCCGTCCGCTGACTGCCCTGCCTCATCGCCACATTGCGATGTCGACGTTCTCACTTGATGATCCGCCGATACAACCGGATCAGCAGTACCTTTTGTGCTGCGCCAGCGGCAACCGTAGTCGCAGTCTGGCCATAGAACTGCGGCGGCGCGGTTTCATGGAAGTGTATTCGCAGACGGGCGGCGTCGAAGGTATCGCCCCCCGGGGCCCGAACACTATGGTTGCAGACTCACCGCGGTAATGTCGCGGACGACGCGATCGCCACTCAGCCGAAACGACCGGTGATGTAGTCTTCGGTCAGCTTGGTCTGCGGATTGGTAAAAATCTGATCTGTCGCGCCGACTTCGACGAGGTGACCGAGGTGAAAATAGGCCGTTCTCTGAGAAACGCGGGCGGCCTGCTGCATCGAGTGGGTCACGATTGCAATCGAATAATTCTGCTTTAACTCGTCAATCAGGTCTTCAATACGTGCCGTTGCGATCGGGTCGAGCGCCGAGCATGGCTCGTCCATCAGGATCACATCGGGGTTTACCGCGATCGTACGGGCGATACACAGACGCTGTTGCTGACCACCCGACAATCCCGTCCCTGGTTGATCGAGCCGGTCTTTCACTTCTTTCAGCAACCCGGCCCGCTCCAGGCTGTTATGCACGATTTCCTCGAGTTCCGTCTTGTCGCTGGCGAGTCCGTGTATGCGCGGGCCGTATGCGACATTTTCGAAAATCGATTTGGGAAAAGGGTTGGGTTTCTGGAAAACCATGCCGACCCGCGCCCGCAGCAGAACCACATCCATCGACTTGTCGTAGATATCATCGCCTTCGAGTTTGATATCGCCGCTGACCCGACAAATATCGATGGTGTCATTCATCCGATTGAGACAGCGCAGAAAGGTCGACTTGCCACAGCCGGAGGGGCCAATCATCGCCACAACCTCATTGAGGCCGATATCAAGACTGACGTCGATAATGGCATGCTTGTCGGCATAGAAGACATCGACATTGCGTGCGGTCATAGCCGGACTCTTCGCGGTGATATCGCCAACCGTCTCTTTCGGTAACTCGATATCCGCAATCGACATCTCGGGCACACGTGTCTGTGCCGAAACAACCGGATCGGTCAAGGTCGTCGCCTCGCTCATTATCGCAACTCCAGATCGCATATTGAGAATAACATCAATGCTCTACCAACGCCGTTCGAAACGCCTGCGAAGGAATACCGCAATCGCGTTCATCAAAATCAGGAACCCCAGCAGCACCATGATGGCCGCGGAGGTTTTTGCAACGAAACCCCGCTCCGGGCTATCGGCCCAAAGATAGATCTGCACAGGCAGCACGGTTGCAGGGTCGGTAATGCCGGATGGCGGATCGACGATAAACGCGATCATCCCGATCATCAGCAACGGCGCCGTCTCGCCCAGCGCCTGCGCCATGCCGATAATCGTCCCGGTGAGCATACCCGGCATCGCCAGCGGCAAAACATGGTGGGTGATGGCTTGTGTTTGCGATGCTCCCACACCCAGCGCAGCCTCCCGTATCGAGGGCGGCACGGACTTCAGAGCCGCGCGGCTGGCGATGATGATGGTCGGCAATGTCATCAGAGTCAGAACCAGCCCGCCCACAAGCGGCGCCGAACGCGGCAGTCCGAATAAATTGATGAACACTGCCAGACCGAGCAGCCCGAAAACAATCGACGGCACCGCAGCGAGATTGTTGATGTTGACCTCGATCAGATCGGTCCATTTGTTTTTCGGAGCAAACTCCTCAAGATAGACGGCCGCGGCGACACCGATGGGAAATGACAACGCAAGCGTCACGATCAGGGTGTAAAACGACCCCAGCAGCGCCACCCGCAGACCCGCCTGCTCAGGGTCACGGGAATCGCCGTTGGTGAAAAGCGTAGTGTTGAAGCGGCTTTCCACCCGGTCGTCCGCTTGCAATCGCTCGATCCAGCCAACTTGCTGATCCGACAACCGCCGTTGCGACTGATCCAGATCGAGATTGACCTGGCCCTTGACGATCGCATCTACCTCGGCGGCCGCGAGCAACCAGACGTTCTGCCGGGTACCGATAAGATCCGGGTTTGCCACCACCAGGTCACGCAGTTGAAACTCTGCACCGTTACTAATCAGCGCCAGAAGTGCGCGACGCTCTTTCCTGCCACTCGCCCCGGGGAACAGGTCCTGAAGACTCTGCCGCAGAATACCGCGATAACTGACCTTGTAGAGATCCTCGGGGTCGCGCCCGCCATCCGCATCGATTACGGATTCGTCGAAGTTGATTTCGAGGTTGACATAGGTAGCCTGAAACGCGCTGATTCCACGTGTGATGATCGACGTAAACAGGAAACCAAGAAACAAGATCGCCATCGTAATGGCAATGATCCCGTATAGCTTGAATCTCTGCTCCGCGCGATAACGTTTGCCAAGCGACTCCCGCACCTTATCGGCGATCGCCGGGCGATCGGCAGCTGTCAGTTTGTTGCTGTTACTCATATTGCTCACGATATTTGCGGACGACATGCAGGGCAACGACGTTCAGCCCGAGCGTCAGGATGAAGAGGACCAGCCCGAGAGCGAAAGCGGCCAGCGTCTTGGCGCTGTCGAATTCCTGATCACCGGTCAGCAGCGTAACAATTTGCACCGTCACGGTAGTCACCGCGCTCAACGGATTGGCGGTCAGGTTGGCGGCAAGCCCTGCCGCCATGACAACGATCATCGTCTCGCCGATAGCGCGCGAAATCGCCAGCAGCAGGCCGCCGACGATACCGGGCAATGCTGCAGGGATCACGACCTGGCGGACCGTCTCCGACTTGGTGGCACCCAAAGCATAGGCGCCATCTCGCATTGCCTGCGGCACTGCATTGATCACATCGTCGGAAAGCGAGGAGACAAACGGGATAATCATGATGCCCATCACCAGACCGGCAGCGAGTGCGCTCTCCGATGCCACATCGAGACCCACGGACGTGCCGAGAGTACGCACCAGCGGTGCGACCGTCAGCGCCGCAAAAAACCCATATACCACCGTTGGGATTCCCGCGAGTATTTCGAGCAGCGGTTTCGCAACTGCCCGCACATTACGATTTGCATACTCAACCAGGTAGATTGCAGACATCAACCCGATCGGGGCCGCAACAATCATCGCGATCGTTGCGATCAGCATCGTACCGGTAAACAGCGGTACCGAACCGAAGGCACCTGACGAGCCCACCTGGTCGGCCCGAATCGCCGTCTGCGGACTCCACTGCGTTCCGAACAGGAATTCGGTCCACGGCACCTTCTGGAAAAATCGTATGGCCTCAAACAGTACCGACAGAACAATGCCGAGTGTAGTGAGTATTGCGATGCTGGAGCAAACGATAAGCGTGATTCTCACGTAGCGTTCGACCTCGTTTCGCGCCCGCACGTCCGGGTGTATCCTGCGATAGGTCCAGATTCCACCGATACCCAGCATCGCAAGGGCAAGCAGCGTCATCGCGATGCTGCTCGAACTGCGCAGATCCTTGTAGCGGTCCGCCGCGGCCTGAATTTCCGCGGTGACCTCTCCCGAAGTCACGTTGCCGCTGGCCAGATTCTTGATGTCGTTGACGAGCAGGCCGACTCGTCCGGGTGCCTGCTCACGCATCTCCGCGGGCAGATCGCCAATCAACATCGCATCCAAAGCGCCTGGCTCGATGGTCTTCCACGCCAACAACATTAGCAATGCAGGAACCACTGCCCAGAACGCGACCCACGCTCCATAGTAGCCGGGAAGCGAATGCAGATTTTTAACGCCACCGTGGCTATCCGCGACCAGCAGCGATCTGCGCTTGCCGAAATAGTACGCGGCAGCACTGAGCAGCAGCAGAACGAGAATCAGTGAGGTAGCCTGCATTGACCGACACCAGCCTTTGGAATCGTTAAATCAATAATGCGGGCAGCGACCGCTGAATCGGTCGCCGCCCGCAAAGTGTTACGCATCGGTCCATAGTGAACCGACATCAGGGCGTCTCTGTCAGTTTGCTGCCAGTTGCAGGTTATCAAGGCTCTTGACGCTCTTGGCGACGGCCTTGCGCTCCGGGTCCGGCAGCGGAATCAAGCCGCGATCCGACAGGTAACCATCGGGGCCCCAGGTGTCTTCCGCAGTAAACTCATCGAGAAATTCGGCGATGCCGGGGATCACGCCAACGTGCGCTTTCTTCACATAAAAGTACAGCGGCCGCGAGACCGGGTAACTGCCATCCGCAATGGAGTCGAACTCAGGCGCGACGCCGTCAATCCTGGATCCATGTAATTTATCGGTATTCTGGTCGAGAAAACTGAACCCGAATACGCCCAGGGCAGACGGATTGGCCACCAGTTTCTGCACAATCAGGTTGTCGTTCTCGCCGGCTTCGACATAGGCGCCGTCCTCACGGACCGTGTGGCAAATCGTCTTGTATTTGTTCTTGTCGGCCTTCTTCATCTCCTTGATCCAGGCAAACGACTTGCATCCTCCCTCAAGCGCAAGTTCGGCAAACGCATCACGGGTGCCGGAGGTCGGCGGCGGGCCAAGCACCTCGATCGCCAAATCCGGCAGTGCCGGATTTACGTCTTTCCAGGTCTTGTTTGGGTTGGGAATCATGTTGCCGTCCGCCCCCGACGGAATATCCTTGGCCAGCGCAAGGAAAATATCTTTCAGCGATACGCTGAACTCTTTACCCTTCTTCGAGTTGGCCAGTACGATGCCGTCGTAACCGATCTTCACCTCGACGATATTGGTCACGCCATTGTCAGCGCACTGATCGACTTCAGACTGCTTGATCCGGCGCGAGGAGTTGGTGATATCGGGGTGCTCCACACCGACGCCCGCGCAGAACAGCTTCAGACCGCCGCCAGAACCGGTAGATTCGATTTTCGGTGTTTTGAAGCTGGTCTTCTTGCCGAAATTCTCGGCGACGACGGTAGCGAACGGATACACTGTGGACGAACCGACGACAAAGATGTAGTCGCGAGCGGTCTGGGCATACGCGATGCTGCCGACGGCCAGAGTCGCAAGGGCGGCCGCGGCCAGAGTTTTCTTGATCACGAGGAACCTCCAAATATTTGCGATTTGCAACGCCCCAGCCGGGTTCGCCGCATGTGTTGTAGGCGGAACGAGAATCCGCCCCTGTTTCGTCCCGCAGAAGGTAGTGAACGATTGTTAAGGAAATATTGCGGTGGCGCGTTATATATGTGTCTTCCGGCACATTGAAATCGAGCGGCCGCAGTCGTTTTTGTTAAAGTAATTAGTTAATTAGCGTATCTGGCTAAACAAAGAACCTGCAAAAAATGAGAAGCGAAATCCGCCTGTATGGGCTGACGTCCTGTGACAGTTGCCGCAAGGCGCGGCGCTGGCTCCGCGCCCGGTCGATCGATCATGCATTCGTGGACATCCGCACTGATACTCCGGACACGGCGACGCTCAGCGCGTGGTGCAACGCGGTCGGATGGCAGACTTTCCTCAATCGTCGCAGCACCACATGGCGCAATCTGGACGCGCAAACCAGGACCTCCTGCGACGCAACCAGCGCCGTTGAACTGGCCGCCGCCAACCCGACATTGATCAAGCGTCCGGTGCTGGTCGCCGACTCCACCGTCGTTGTCGGCTTCGCACCCGACCGCTACGCGGAGGTCTTCGGTGAATAGCCATGACCCGCTTGTCCGGCTCGCACAGGATCTGATCGCGCGGCCATCAGTGACACCGGCAGACGCGGGTTGCCTCGACCTCATTGCCGCCCGTCTCGAACCGCTTGGGTTTTCCTGCGAAGCAATGCCCTTCGGCGACGTGAGCAATTTGTGGGCGCGGCGCGGCGACAAAGGTCCGCTGCTGTGTTTTCTCGGTCACACCGACGTCGTCCCGGCCGGGCCGGAAGATTCGTGGTCCTCAAGTCCATTCGAGCCGGAGATCCGTGACGGAATTTTGTATGGTCGTGGCAGCGCCGACATGAAAGGTGCAATCGCGGCCATGCTGATCGCCATCGAGCGATTCCTGGAAGCGACCCCGGCGCCCGCCGGCTCGATCGCCTTGCTTCTGACCAGTGACGAAGAAGGCCCTGCCATTGACGGCACACGCAGGGTAATTCAGACACTTGCCGCACGCGATGAAACCATAGACTGGTGCATCGTGGGCGAGCCGTCCAGCGACCAGCAGGTTGGCGACGCAATACGGGTCGGGCGGCGCGGCTCGCTGTATGGTCATCTCCGCCTGCAAGGCAAACAGGGCCACGTCGCTTACCCCGAAAAAGCCAGCAATCCCATCCACGCAGCGAGCACAGTGATCCACATGCTCAGTCACACATCATGGGACGACGGCGACGATTATTTTCCGCCAACATCGTGTCAGATTTCCAATATCCGCGGCGGCACTGGTGCGCTGAATGTGATCCCCGGAGAACTCGAGATCGAATTCGGCTTTCGTTATTCGACCGCGGTCACGGCTGCGGAGCTAAGACGAAGGGTCGAACAGGAGCTCGTTACCCTGGGAGTCGCTTTCGCCCTCGACTGGACGCTCTCGGGTGAGCCGTTTCTCACCGAAGACGGGGTTCTCATCGCGGCAACCTGCGCCGCCGTGCGGGAGATAACCGGACAGGTCGCGGAGAAATCCACCGGTGGCGGTACCTCCGATGGGCGTTTCGTCGCTCCAACCGGAGCGCAGGTTGTGGAGCTGGGTCTGCGCAACGAGACGATTCACCGGGCCGATGAGTGCGCGGCGGTCGCAGACATCGAGGCGCTCGCGCTGATTTATCGTGAATTACTCGACCAGCTGCTCGGTGGCAAAGCCTGAGTTCGGCGCGGCTTTAAAGACGGGGCCGGGCAATCAGTCCGTGGCAGGCCGGTCAAGGTGCAAATTGGACAAAAACCCGGCGACACCGAGAAACACAAAACTGGCGAAAACCCATGCTGGCATACTGAATCCGAGAAAGGACCAGACCGTGTCGGCACATTCTCCTGACCCCGACAGGACCATGTTGAGGGTCTCTGCCAGCGGAAACGAACTGAGCATGTATTCAAGGCCCGGGCCACAGTCCGGAACCTCGCTCGGCGGCAGATTCTGCAGCCAGACGTGGCGCGCCGAGATTGAGCCGCCTGCTGCCGCGGCGAGAAAGATCAAGACACCGTAAATCCTCGCGCCGGTCCGCCCCGGGTCATGCAGGAACGCCACCAGAAACACGAACCCGAGCGCGATCATCGCGACTCTCTGCAAGATACATAAGGGGCATGGATCGAGACCCAACACATATTGCGCGAACAAGGCGTATGTCATGCAGGCGGCGCAGGCCAAAACACCTGTGCCATTCGCCATTTTTCTCGTTACTGCCATGGTTCCCCCGCAAACGACTCAGGTGCGGCTCTCGCTGCAAAAGCGGGGATAGTACAACAGATGGCTATGGCCGAAAGAACCGGCGTGGCAGTTCAGAGTCAAACCGCCTCTCGGGAAATCACTTGGGCCGGGACACGGTTGCCGCGATCGCATCGATATCACCATGCGCGACAATCTGGCCGGCAGACATGTACACCACGTGTTCACAAACGTTTTTTGCATGATCACCGATACGTTCCAACGCCCGGATCACCCACATGACGTCAAGGACACGGCTGATGGTTCGCGGATCCTCCAGCATGAACGTGACGGATTGACGAGAAACTGCGTCATATTCCTCGTCGATCGCGCGATCCTGCTTCTTGACGCTGGCTGCCGCCTGTTCGTCGCCCCGCGCGAATGCATCCAGCGCATCGCGCACCATTATCTTGACCAGCGCACCGAGATTCTTCACCTCGCGATAACTGTTGGCGGGACGCTCTGTCGAGGCCAGATGCGAACCGATTATGCCGACGCGCTTGGCCTCATCACCCATCCTTTCGAGATCGGTGATGATCTTGATCACCGCGAGGATAAGACGAAGGTCGACCGCGGTCGGTGACCGCAGCGCGAGAATTCGCGCGCACTCTGAGTCGATTTCGACTTCCAGCTTGTTGACACGCTCGTCCTTGTCTGCGATCTCGAGCCCAAGATCGCTGTCGCCCTTGACGACCGCGTCGATGGCACCTTCGATCTGCTTCTCGACCAGACCGCCCATCTCCAGGACCTTCGACCGCAGCGCTTCCAGCTCATCGTTGAACCCGCGCGAAATATGTCCTGAGAATTCCGTCGTATCCATGGCATCTTCACTCTCTGATTCGGATCTGGCGTATTTGCAGCGATAGCCGGCCGCGAATGCCTGTCCTTGTGAAAATAGTGAATGGTTATTACAGCTTGATGATATGCCCAATGCGGAGGCCGCCACAAACACGAACGGGCCCGGAGAAAATCTCCGGGCCCGTCCTGGTACAGACCGCTATCTCCGGACTTACTTGAAGTCCATCGCGGCGCGAACCTGGAAGACCGACGGGTCTTCGCCGTCCTTCGGGCCGTCACTGATGTCGTCAACGATGATGTAGTTGAACATGAAGCGCAGGTACGGATTCACGTAGTAGTTAACCGCCAACGTGATGTTGTCCTGCTCACCACCATCAAGGCCCTGCACCCGGTCGGTGACGGGATCATAACCGCCTGTGCCGTCGCTGAGGTCGATGTTGCTCCAACGGGCGGCAAATTCCCAGGCGTTCTTGGCCTTGGTGCGACCGAATTTGCCATCTTTGTAGGCGCGCTTGTTGCCACCGGTCAGCCAGGACACATAGGCATACCAGCCTGAAAGGTCATAGCTATCGTCTTTGAGGCGGTCATCGGTGCCGTCGCCGTTGGAGTCCGAGCCGGCATCGAAGCAGGCGTCGTCACACTCGACGGTGGTCATAATGTACTCGCCCTGGATCGACAGCGAGTTCCACACCCACGCGGCCTCGAGGCCGGTGCGCAGCTGGTAGTCGAGTCCATCAATGGTGCCCGTATCGACCAGGCGCTGATTCGTCACATGAGATTCCGGCCGCGCGCGGTAACGGAATGATTCGGAGTCTCCATTCGCCGCCTGTTCCCACGATACCGCGCCACCAAAATGGAGCACCATCTCATCGTTGTTCAGAGCGGCCCAGGTAAAGCGGCCAGCAGCGCCCCAGCCTTCGTCGGCCGGTGCTTCCTGGTTGTCGGCATCCTGGCCGTGACCCATAACATCGAATGTCCACGCATCACCCTTGGTGCCCCAGCCGACACCAATTTTGCGACTGGGCGCAAAGGTATCGGCGACCATTGCGCGCTCCATGAACGTCGTGTACTTGCTACTCGTCAGCACTTCCAGGCTGAACGGCGCCTTGAACTGACCGATTTTCAGGCCGCTGGAATGCTGGACAAAAGCGTCCTTCATCGACAGGTCGTTGTCGGCAAAATCGATTTGCAGCTTGTATTTCCAGCTGTCGTCGATATTGCCATCCGCGAAAATCCGCGCCCGGCGGAACTCGGTGCCGTCGCCGAGGTCGGTCTCGTCCTCGTCGTAAACAGCGGCATCGACCTGGATGCGCCCCCCGACATTGACGGTCATCTCTGCCTGGGCCGGCCAGGCGGCAACAGTTGCGATCAGAGCAGCGCTACTAAGTGCTGCCAGCTTCTTGAGAGTCATGATTCGCTCCATACTATGGAAAAAACGTCAGGGCCCGGAAGGGCCACCATTTGCGCGGCAGTCTAGGCAGCGAATATTTCAAAAATATGACACTGCCATGTCGTTTCCAATGGCATGGCTTGCCCGCAACAACGCGGTGTTTTTACAAGAAGTTACGACAAAGAGAGTGTTGTGTTTTCACAACAAGTAGTGGCTCCCGAGCATCCGGGCGGCCGATATTACGACCCCGGATTACACAGCCGGGCGAGCGGAAAGTGACAGGTAAAGCGGCTGCCCTCGCCGGGCACACTCGACACTTCCAGCCGGCCCTGATGCCGCTGTAAAGCATACTTGACAATCGACAAACCCAGACCCGTGCCGCCCTTGTAGCGGGAACGCCCACGATCGACCCGATAGAAGCGCTCGGTTAGCCGCGGAATCTCATCGGGGTCGATCCCGACCCCGGTGTCGACGACCGAGAAATGACCACCCGCACCGTCCGCGGACCAGCGAACGCTTATGCGGCCTTCCTTGCCGGTGTACTTGAGCGCATTGTCGACCAGGTTATTGAATATCGAGTGCAACTCGCGTTCCTCGCCCAACAGCCCCTGACTGGATTCGAGGACAAATTCCACGACATCCGGGCGATTTTCGCGCGCGAGCGCGTCCTTGCGAATAATCGCCAACAACCCCGGGACATCAACCCGGGCCTGGCCCGCCCGCGACGACTCTGCCTCGAGGCGCGACAACTCCAGCAGGTCTGAAATGATCGCGGTCATGCGGCTGGCTTGCCGTCGCATTTCGTCGATCGGCCCGGCCCAGTCATTCTGAATTTCCGGGTCGTCGGCCATGTTATCCAGATAGCCGTTTAGCACCGTCAGCGGAGAGCGCAATTCATGCGATGCATTGGCAACAAAGTCGCGCCGCACCCGCTCCATACGAGTCTGGACCGTAACATCGCGCACCAGCATCAAATATTGCTGCTCTCCGTACGGCACCAGCAGGCACGACAGATGAGTATCGGGCTCGCTGCGCGACCGCGTGAGCACCGGTTGCGAGAAATCACCGACCCTGAGGTAATCGACAAATTCGGGATTGCGGATGAAGTTTTCTATGCGTCGGCCACGGTCTCTGCGCACCAGATCCAGCATTTGCGAAGCGCGCTCATTGAAGCCCCGGATCGCATGTTCCGAATCGAGAATCAGTACGCCATCGGGTAAAGCGCTTGCAGATCGGCGGAACTGCTCGCTGACGTTGCGAAACTGGGCCTTGCGCAGGCGCAGGCGCCGGCGTACATCAACCACCAGCGACTCGACATGGCCCAACACCCCCGCCAATCCGGGCGCCGGCGGTTGCATGTTTCCATGCAGCCAGCGATCGAGCCGATACAGCGAAAACAGATGCCAAGCGAGCAGGCCCAGGACCCCGCCCAGCAGCCACCACGGCAGCCCTCCGGCAAACCATCCCGCAACCGCGGCGAGCAACAACACCAGCAGGACTGCGCCAAGCAGGCGCCCCCAGCGGCTGGCTAACATGGCGGCGTTTCCCGCACGGTCACGACGCCCGACTCACGCTCGCAGCGTAACCGCCGCGTCTGAGCTAAAGCCACTGTCATTCCGGCTCAATCGGCGCGCGTTGAAAAACGATAGCCTGCTCCGCGGACCGTCTGGATAAACCGGTCGTAGGCATGCGGCTCGAGTGCCTTGCGCAGCCTGCGAATATGAACGTCAACGGTGCGCTCCTCGACGTAGACGTTGCCGCCCCAGACCCGATCCAACAGCTGACCGCGACTGTAAACCCGCTCCGGGTGAGTCATGAAAAAAGACAGTAGACGAAACTCGGTCGGTCCGAGTGCGATATTTTCTTGTCCGGCTGTCACACGATGGCTTGCGGCGTCGAGTCGCAGTTCTTCGGCGCGGACGACCTCGTCATCACCGGCCGGGCCAACCCGTCGCAGCACTGCCTGAATCCGTGCCAGCAGTTCGCGCGGAGAGAACGGTTTGGTGACATAGTCGTCGGCGCCGCTCTCGAGACCCGAGACTTTGTCGTTTTCATCTGCTCGCGCAGTCAGCATGATGATCGGAACTTCACGGGTATTGTCGTCACGCTTGAGCGAGCGTGTCAGCTCCAAACCGCTCATGTCGGGCAACATCCAGTCGACCAGCAAAAGATCGGGCATATGGTCGGCGATCGAGGCCCGGGCGGCATAGCAGTCTTCCGCCTCATCCACATCGAAACCCGCACGGCGTAACCCGAAAGCGATCATGTCCCTGATCGGTTTTTCATCTTCGACGATTAAAATCCGTTTCGCACTCATGATATATCCCTGTCGAAAATTCGCGCGCCCGATGATCGTCGCGGATTCGCATGCACGGGCACAAGCGAATCCGGGAACGCAACGGTGGCAGCAAAAAAAGACCGCCCAAATCCTGAAGTTGCGGAAGTGTAATCAGCAGCTCATTACAAAATTGTTACCCGAATGGAAATAGTATTGCAGAACCACTACACCCGGACTAAGGAATTCTAGTACGTGACGCTGTCCCTGACATAGGTCGGCGCCGCGTGCTCGGGAGCAAGAGCCCGACCCGCCCGCAGCTCTTTCGCAGCGATAGCAGCAACGTCCGCCGCGTTGGGCCAGCGATCGACAGAGTCGATGACGCCCTGAAAACCCACCCGCAGCCGGGGAAATTGCGGCCAGCCGCTTCCTGCGCCGAGCCAGCCGGCGCCCTCGACCACAACGTCCTCGGGCGGCCCGACCCGCTCCGGCCCCAACGCGACCGGCAATCCGTCTTCGCCACGTTCGAATGTGGCCCAATAGACCTCACCCATTCGCGCGTCCTGGCAAATCAGCGCCCGCTGTGCCGACGTATCCCTGAATACCGCTGTCGCCAGTACGGCCAGGTTGGAGACCGGTATGACCGGAAGCCGGGTGCCGAGGGCAAGCCCCTGGGCAACGCCCGCAGCGATACGCAGTCCGGTAAATCCACCCGGCCCGCGGCCGAACGCAATAGCGTCCAGGTCCGGCAGAGCGAGCTTTGCCTCGGCCAGCACGCTCTCGACCATTGGCAGCAACAAACGCAGGTGGGCACGCGGGCGGATTTCAAAGCGTTGGTAGAAAGCAGCGTCCGCCAGCACCGCCGCGGAGCAGGCTTCAGTCGCCGTCTCGAGCGCGAGAATTCGGCAACTCACAATATTGCCTCCACACACTGCTGGCGGGAAGACAAAAATCCGGCGGCTTCCTCGCAATCCGCGGTTCGCGGCATTGGCGGCAAACTGGAAAGAAATAGCCTGCCGTACGAGCGACTGGTCAGGCGCGGATCGCAGAGCATTGCCACACCCGTATCGGTAACATCGCGTATCAGGCGACCGACACCTTGCTTCAGATTCAGGGCGGCCTCGGGCAGCTGATGATCGCGGAACGGGTTGCCGCCGCCGCGCCGCAGCGCCTCAATACGGGCACGGGTAACCGGCTCGTCCGGTGGCGAGAAAGGCAGCTTGTCGATTACGACGAGGCGCAACGCAGCGCCGCGCACATCGACGCCCTGCCAGAAACTCGACGTGCCTAGCAGTACCGCATTGCCATGTTCGCGGAAACGATTCAGCAATCGCTCGCGTGGCTCCTCTCCCTGAACCAGAACCGGCCAGCCGTTGATTTCGTCCACGGAAGCGCGCAGCAATTCCGCGGCCTCGCGCAGCGCCCGGTGGCTGGTAAACAACAGAAACGCCCCGCCATTTGCCGCCACCAGCAGAGGCAGCGATTGTTCCACCACCGAGCGCGTGTAATCGCGGCTTGCAGGTTCCGGCATCCCCGTGGGCAGGTACAACAAAGAGTGCCGCTCGAAGTCGAAAGGACTGTCGAGCCGCAACTCATCGGCTCCATCAATACCGATACGCTGCTTGTAATAGGCGAAGTCATCGCCCACGGCGAGAGTCGCCGACGTAAAAATCCATGCGCAGGGACGGGCAGCAAAAAACTCCTGCAAATTACCCGCAATATCTAGCGGCGTCAGATTCAACGTAAACCCGTTTCGGCTTATGTCCACCCAGCGCAGCCCATCAACCGCGTCATCTTCTCCGATGTTGCGCCAGCGCGCCGCAATGGTCGCCGCACGGCGCGCGCACGCGGCAATGCCGACACCACTCTCGGCCAGACCGTCCAGGGTCAACGCGACAGAATCCAGCCTGTCACCAACCTCGCCGATCGCCGGAGCCGCTTGCGAAATCTCCCGCCAGTCGCGGCGGCCGGCCCAGCTATTCAATGCCAGTCTTGCATCCCGGACCGCTTTCTCCAACGCAGCAAGATCTTCCTCCAGCCGGCCACTACCGCCAGGCAACTTCAGACCTTCCGCGGTTGCGTCTTCGGCCAGTCGCAGGAGCTGGCGACTACCGGCCGCGATGCCAAAAAACTCCACTGCAATGTCTGGAAACTGATGCGCCTCGTCGACAATGACCGCGTCGGCGCCGGGCAGCAGAGAGGCAAAGCCTTCCTCCCGCAACGCCATATCCGCCAGCAGCAAATGGTGATTGACAATAACGATGTCCGCCTCCATCGCCTCGCGCCGCGCCTCCGCAACAAAACAGCGCTGGTAGTGATCGCAACGCTGGCCAAGACAGTTGTCCGCGGTCGACGTAATCCGCGGCCATAACGGCGAGCTTTCGCCTACGGTGCCAATCTCACTAATCTCACCGGTGCGGGTCAGCCGCGCCCACTCGCCGATTTCCATAAGTCTCGAATCCGCTCCAGCCGCGCTGAACCGGGCCGACTCCTGCGCCAGCTCGAACCGATGCCAGCACAGGTAATTGGCACGCCCCTTCAGCAACGCGACTGCGACGGGCATACCGAGCGCGCCGGCTACGGTCGGGAGGTCACGCCGGAAGAGTTGCTCCTGCAGAGTCTTGGTAGCTGTAGAGACGATGATCTTGCGCCCGGAGAGCAGCGCAGGAAGCAGATAAGCAAAGGTCTTTCCGGTACCGGTTCCGGCTTCGACGACGCAGGTTTCTCTGGCAGCGATCGCTGCGTCCACACGCGCCGCCATTTGCTGTTGCGCGGGCCTCGGCGCATAACCGCGGACCGTACGCGCAAGCGGGCCATCGTCTGCAAACAAGCTGTCAATATCACTCATGGCCGCATTGTGACAGACCCGTCGGCAACGGGCCGCCCCGAAAATCGATTCAGACCTGTGGAATCAGGAAACCGGCTCGGCATGGAGCGGCGCGCGGCGGGCGCGAAAACGGGTGAACCCCCGCGCGCCGGGCGCGAGCGGACGATCCAGGACCCAGCGAATATGGGTGTAGCGCTCCACGGGAGCCGATTCGAGTTCGCCGTCAACCGCAACCTGGAGCTCCCTGGCCGCGGCAAAACTGTTACCACCGTCAACCGAATAAGTAATTCGAGCCCCCGGCCCAATGGCGGTACCAGGTACGTAGACCATGAAATCGGGTAACGGGCAAATGATCACGGGTTGCTCGACCTCTGTCCCGCCGTCGTTGCCGAATTCAACGGTGTAAATCACCTCTTCGCCCACCGCAATTTCCCGGACGGGCAGCAGATAAGGCTCATTCCAGCCATCCTCGCCGGGCACCTCGATCTGTTTCTCCGCGCGCAAGAGCTGGAACAGGTTCGGCTCCTCCGCGGCCCGCAAACCGGATGCCACGAGGATTGCGCAAACCACAAACGGCAGCCCAGACCATAGCCCGGGGGCGACCCGGATGGTGCTTTTCGATGATCCGCGAGAGATTTCTTGAAATGTATATTTAATAGCCACTTACAGCCAGTTTCTCACAATTGCAAGCGGTCTACACTGCGAATATCGGGCGGAGCCCGCCAGAAGCTTTGCGAATGCTTGACAACCCTCGGCCGCAGTAATATGCTGCATCGCAACATATTGCACCGCACCATACCGTTGATTCGGTTTTACGGAGATACAGCCATGCTCAATACTATGACTCGTCAGTTCGAAGGCGCCCTCAAGCAGGGCAAAGATATGACCCTCGGTTTTGCCAAGCAGGTCGAACGTGCGAAGGGACCGGTGGAATCACTCGAGAAGCGCGGTCTCGCGGTAAACGAAGTGGCCCATCATTACCTGGCGCGCGCCATTCGTCAGCAGTTCGTGCTGATCGACGCGGCGATCGAGGAAAGCAGCAAGCGCCTGCGCGCCGTTGCCAAGTCCAACAGTCTCGCCGAACTGTGGCAGGCCCAGTTCACCCTGAACAGGGAAGCTGTCGAGCGCCTGGCCAAAGGACTGCGCGAAACCGGAGAAATCGTAACGGATGCGCGCGAGGATTTCGGCGCAGCGATCCGGCCGAAAGCCCGGGTTGCCGCAAAACCGGCCGCACGCAAGGCGCCCGCGCGCAAGAAAGCGAAGGCTCGCGTTGTCAAAAAGACCGCCGCGAAAAAGCCGGCTGCGAAGAAAGCCGTTGCCAAGCGCCGTACCAGCAAAAAAGCCGCGGCGAAACGCGCAGCGTGATCTGATTTAAGTTTTACTCCCTCCCAGAGTTTGGCCCTCTCAATCGAGAGGGCCTTTTTTTTGCCCCGGCCACGGCAAAAAACCGTGACGTGAATCGCCCGCGAATGTGACATCCGGGTGCCAATCCACCACCTCCTCCCGTTATAATGTGGGCAAAATTCAGTACGGACCCTCTAATCGCAGTCTCACCGGTCACGACTGGTGCGGCGCACCCTTTGAGAAAGAGACTATTCAGATGACCAACAACAAAGTTCTCGGCCGCTGGGTCGAGGAAGTCGCAGCACTTACCCGTCCCGATCAGATTCGATGGTGTGACGGTTCAGACGAGGAATACCGGGAGTTGATCGACCTGATGCTGGAGTCTGGCGACCTGAGGGAACTGAATCAGAAAACTCATCCCAACTGCTACCTGCATCGCTCGGACCCGAGCGATGTGGCCCGGGTCGAACACCTGACGTTCGTGTGTACCGACAACCCGGAAGATGCGGGGCCAAACAATCACTGGATGGAGCCGGCCGAGGCCAACACTTTGATTGACGGCCTTTTTGAAGGCTGTATGCGGGGACGGACAATGTATGTCATTCCCTATTGCATGGGTCCCATCGACTCACCGTATGCGCGCTGCGGAGTCGAGATCACCGACAGCCCCTACGTCGTTGCCAACATGAAAATAATGACCCGGATGGGCAAATCCGCGCTGCAGCGAATCGAGCAGGAAGGCACATTCGTGCGCGGTTTGCATTCCGTTGGCGAACTCGATCCCGACCGCCGCTACATCATGCACTTCCCGGAACAACTTTCGATCAAGAGCTATGGCTCGGGCTACGGCGGCAATGCCCTGCTCGGAAAGAAGTGTCATGCCCTGCGCATTGCCAGTTACCAGGCTCGCCAGGAAGGCTGGCTGGCCGAACACATGCTGATCGTTGGCGTGCAAAGCCCGCAAGGCGAGACTCACTATATTGCGGCCGCCTTCCCGTCTGCCTGTGGCAAGACCAACCTGGCGATGCTGATCCCGCCCGAATCGCAGAAAGGCTGGAAAATCTGGACCGTCGGCGACGACATCGCCTGGATGCACTTGCGCGAAGACGGCCGGCTGTGGGCAATCAACCCTGAAGCCGGTTATTTCGGCGTGGTACCCGGGACCAACGCCGAGACCAATCGCAATGCGTACGAGATGATTACGCATGACACGATATTTACCAATACCGCGACGACGCTCGACGAGCAGCCGTGGTGGGAAAACAAAGACGACGGCCAGCATCCCACGTGGGACTGGCAGGGCCGGCCGTATAACGATCACAGCGGTCCCGCTGCCCATCCCAACTCGCGTTTCACGGCGGCGGCCAGTCAGAACCCCTGCTACTCCCCGGAGTCGGAGGCAAAAAACGGCGTACCGATTTCGGCTATCGTTTTCGGTGGGCGCCGCGCGCACCTCGCCCCGCTGGTGCTGCAGTCGCGCGGCTGGGCGCATGGCGTGCTGGTCGGCGCTGGCGCGGCGTCCGAGACAACAGCCGCTGCGACCGGCAAAACCGGGGTCGTACGACGCGACCCGATGGCCATGAAACCGTTCTGCGGTTACAACTTTGCCGACTACTGGAACCACTGGCTGTCGTTTGAAAGCAAGTCTGACAAGCTCCCCGAGATCTTCCACGTCAACTGGTTCCGTAAAGACGACGACGGCAAGTTCTTGTGGCCCGGATTCGGTGAGAATCTGCGCGTGCTGCGCTGGATCATCGATCGCTGCGAAGGCAAAGTCGATGCCCGCCATACGCCAATCGGACACATCCCGCACGCCGCCGATCTCGACGTCAGCGGTCTTGATATCGACGCCGGAACACTTGAGCAGCTGTTGTCAGTCAATCACATCGAATGGCGCATCGAACTTGATGAGATTGCCGGGTTCTTCAAGGAATTTGGCGATCGCCTGCCGCCGCGGCTGCTGGAAATGCGGCGCAAGATCGAGAAGGACCTGACCGACCGCGCAGCCTAAACACACCGCGTGCCACCGCCTTTGCGCGGGGCAGGGACGCCACGGCAAGCAGCGCGGGGTCGAAGATACCGCGCACGAACAACCGCCTTATTATTTTTCCGAGCGGAAGTGAATGGCAAGTGGTGAATCGTGCTCCGTCGCGCGGCCGAGGCCCAGAATACCGTTTCCGGTCAGTTGCATCGAGTCGCGACGAACGAAAAGATCCTCACCTTCGGTCTGGTGCACGAACGTGCCATTGGTGCTCTGGTCAATAAGAAGGTACTTGTTGCGGTCCTGCTCGATTCGGGCATGAATACGCGAGATAAGGTTGCCCTTAACCACAATATCGTTGTCGTCCGATCGTCCCATCGTCAGGCTCGACTTGGACTCGTCGAGAACGACCTCCGTGCCCTGGCAAACGACGACGAGCTTACCTGGCGTATCCGTCCGCCCCTCCGTCACATTGAGCGTGGGAACCATGCTTGTGACGTCTTCGGTCTGCCACAAAACCTCATACAGACCGAGTTCGTCGCTCTTGCCGCGGATCGGTGCGACATCGATCTGACGAACCGCCTGTACCCACTCCGGCGAAAGCTGCCTTACGACTTCTTCGGTGACGATGACCTGGGAGGCTTTGGCCTGGCTGGTCATACGATTGGCGGTGTGCACTGCGGATCCGAAAATATCGCGATTCTCGAGGACGACCGGCCCGAAATGACAGCCGATTCGAATTGCGACATGGGCACCGCCTTCAATATCGAGATCCTTGGCATCGCTTATCAGTTTCTGCATCTGGGCAGCCGCGTTCAAAGCAGAGTCACCGGTTGGAAACGTCGCCATGATCTCGTCGCCCATCGTCTTGATCACGGTGCCATTATTCTGTTCTGTCGCCAGCTGCATGATCTCGATGCAACTCGCCACAGTCTCACGCGCCCGGGTGTCTCCCAACACCTCGTAGAGCTGCGTGCTCCCGACCACGTCGGCAAACAGAATCGCTAACTCGATATCCTTGCCCATATTCCCTGCAGAAGGGCTTTCACCCGGTTTGGCGGCGCGAACGACCCGTGTTTCGACGCCGACCCGGCATTTCTACCGTCCCCGGCATTATAGTCAAAAAACCTCGCATAAAGACAACGGCCTACGGGATCAAGCCAATCCAGGGTCTGAATAATGTCCCTTAGCGCTCGGCGACGATATAAACGATCCAGGCAGCATCGGCTTCGCCGTGCTTCGCCGGGAAAAAGTCGCCGTTGGGTTCGCCGTCTTTATCGGCTCCCTGCCAGTAAACAACGGGATTTCGAAATCCCGCCTCGACCAGCAATTCGAGCAACTCCGGCACCGTCCACAGCCGCCACTGGTAGGAGAACGCCCGGTCAAGTTCTGAGCCATCCGGAAACCTGAAGTGGATGTGACATTCGGCATGACCGGTAATAGGATCATAGAGCGCCTGGTCCCAGACATATGTAAAGTCGTCGTACTCGGTCTCTTCCTCTTGCTCCTCAAATGCCTCGTAACCGCCATAGGCATCGATAAAAAACAAACCGTTCTTTTTCAATGCCGAACGAGCGGTTTCAAAATAGCGTTTCAGCAGCGCCCTCTTTTCGAATATCCAATAGCTGAAATTGAATGCAACCAGCATATCGACAGCCGCAGTTCGCACATCGAGTACATTCGCATTCTTCAACTGCATGCGTTTGCGCGCCGCGGGCTTGAGTTTCGCGACATGATTTTCCCTGCCCCACTGCAAAACATCGGGATCGATATCCACCGCTACCGCGCGATTGTCGCGATGCGTCTTCACCCATTCGCATGCAGCCGCAGCGGTCCCGCAGAAGTCCTCGCGCAGACTCTTCGGACGGCGGCCGCGAATCTCCCTGTAGGTTTTCTCGAGGAATTCAACCTCGAAGTCGACTGCCTGTACCGAGCGCTCATAAAGCACGTGCCGGTCTGCGCGCTGTGCCATCGTAAGAGCCTTGGTTTTTTTCTTTTTCCTGGTCATCGCTGCTTCCGGCATGGGTAATGGGGAGCGATATTGTAACGGCCTGCGTTGCTTTGGCCAGCAGATTCTCGAACATCGCTGCGATGCCGATCCGGATCGCATAGGTGCAAACCGGTCTGCGAGGTCTTACAATCCGCGCGATCATATCCCGCCATCCGGATTCCGACCATGTTGCGCACATCCATGAATCGCCTGAGCACAGCCCTGGCAGTGCTCTTTGTCCCCGGGCTGACGCTGGCCGCCGGCATTCCGGCTTCAATACGCGACGATGCAATACAATTGCGCGAGCGCGCGCTGACCGAATCCGATGCCTATGCGATCGTCGAGTCACTCGTCCTTGAAGCCGGCCCCCGATTGGCGGGATCCAAAGGCGACGAAGCGGCAGTCGCCTGGGCCTTGCTGAAACTCGAAGAACTCGGATTCGACAATGTCCGCGCGGAGGACGTCGAGGTGCCGCATTGGGAACGCGGCGAAACACGAGTAGAAGTCACGGCGCCCTTCCCGCATCGCCTTGTCGCAACCGCGCTGGGAGGTAGCTTCGGGACTGCGGAAGACGGTATCGAGGCGCCGGTACTGATGGTGACCAATATCGCTGAACTCGAGGAACTGCCACGCAGTCGGGTCGAAGGCACTATTGTGTTTTTCAATGACCGGATGGAACCGACCAGGGATGCGTCGTCCTACTCGCGCGTGGTCCGCAATCGTGCCTATGGCCCGTCGGCCGCGGCCCGACTTGGGGCGGTCGCCGCCATTACACGCTCGGCCGGCACATCCAGTGATCGTATCGCGCATACCGGCTCACTGCGCTACGCCGACGATGCGCCACGTATCCCGGCTGCGGCGATATCCAATCCGGATGCCAATCTGCTGGAGCGCCAGATTCAAATTGGCAGATGTGGTCACGCTGTCGCTCAGTATGACCAGCCGCCACCTGGAGCCGCGCCGTTCGGCAAATGTAATCGGCGAGCTGCGTGGCACCGATGCCGCTGACGAAATAGTGTTGATCGGTGCCCATCTGGACTCATGGGATCTTGGCCAGGGCGCAGTGGACGACGGCTCCGGCGTGGCCATCGCCATCGAAGCGGTACGCCAGATTCGCGAAGCGGGATTGCGGCCACGCAGAACAATCCGGGTCGTGCTCTACGCCAACGAGGAATTCGGCGTCAGTGGCGGCAAAGCGTACGCCGAAAAATACTCCGATCAGGTGGCGCAACATGTCATTGGGCTAGAGGCAGACCTTGGCCCGGGTAAAGTCTGGCGGTTCGATGTTCGGGTCGCAGCAAAGGCCCTTCCGCTGGTTGAGGAAATGCACAAACTGATCGAGCCGCTCGGAATTGCACGAGGCAATAACGAGGCCTATGGCGGTGCCGACCTGGTTGCGATGCGCGACCTGGGGATGCCGGTACTTGGACCACGCCAGGACGCAAGCCTCTACTTCGAGGTGCACCACACCGTCAACGACACGCTGGACAAGATAAGCCGCGAGGGTCTCGACCAGAACGTGGCAACTTATGCCGTGCTGACCTACATTGCGGCCGCGATTGAGCAGGACTTCGGCAGGTTGCCGCCCCCGGATTCGGAATAACCGGACCGTCGGCGGCAACCATGGCGACTCCGCGCCGGTAACTGGTTCGCAGAATCGATGGACTTCTGAGCGCCGGTCGCGGCGCCCGAGGCGGTCAGGCCGCGGCCGCGAGACGCGCCGCGTGCGCCCGCTCGATGATCTCGACTCCCGCTGACCGGTCCGCGCCGCCCTCGCTCAACGTCCTGCGCCAGAAGCGCGCGCCGGGTTCACCCGCATACAAACCCTGAATATGCCGGGTCATCGAATGTAACCGCACACCGTCGCGCAGTTGCCGTTTCACGTAAGGCAAATAACTTGCCACCACATCGTCGCGCGCCGGCAGTGGAGTATCGAATAGATCGTTCTCGATCAGGGCGAGCACGTACGGATTATTGTAGGCCTCACGACCGATCATGACGCCATCGAAATCAGCGAGATGACGGCGCACATCCGCTACCGTTCGCAGGCCGCCGTTCAACACGATCTCCAATTCGGGGAATTCATGTTTGAGCCGCAGCGCGATGTCGTAGCGCAGCGGCGGCACATCGCGATTCTGCTTGGGCGAAAGACCTTGCAGAATCGCCTTGCGCGCATGGACATATAACGTTTGGCAGCCCGCATCGGCCAACGTCGAGACGAATTCGCGCAGGAATTCATAGTCATCATGATCGTCGATGCCGATCCGGGTCTTTATCGTGACGGGAATAGCTATCGCCTCAGCCATCGCGCAGTAACACTCCGCCACCAGAACGGGCTCCGCCATCAGGCAGGCGCCGAAACGGCCGGATTGGACGCGACTGCTCGGGCAGCCGACGTTCAGGTTGACCTGATCATAAGCAAAATCTTCGGCGATGCGCGCAGCAGTGGCCAGCAAGACCGGATCGCTGCCGCCGAGTTGCAGCGCGAGCGGGTGTTCCGACCCATCGAAACCAAGCAAACGCTGGCGGTCACCGTGTATCACCGCCTGCGCCACGACCATCTCCGTAAACAGACAGGCATGCGGCGCTAACAGCCGATGAAAAACCCGGCAATGGCGGTCGGTCCAGTCCATCATGGGCGCACAGGACACTACTGGCGACCGCCTCGCATCTTTCTTTTTATCCATTTTTCCTTTACTAATTAATTAGATAAAGTGAATCTTTTTGGACTCATTGCGAACCACTCTGAGCCATGTCGTACCAAAAATGGCCAATGTCGCACCATGTCGCACCGCTAATGTCGCACTTTCTTTTTCCAGCTGGACCGTAAAAATGGCCACTATTCGTACTCGCCGCCGTCAAAACGGGTCCCTAGCCTACCTCGCCGAAGTCCGAATCAAGAAAGACGGGCGACTGTTCCACCGCGAATCCAAGACCTTTGACAAGCGACGCGCGGCAACGGAATGGGCGGCCAGGCTCGAAAAGGATCTCAACAAGCCTAATGGCGTCCCGCACCGTCAACATCAAGCATTAGTCGACTCACTGCGCCGAATCTTAGCCAAGTACCGCAAAGAGGTCTCAGAGGTGCGTCCGATGGGCCGCAGTAAAACTGCTCACATCAAGTTTCTGGAGAACTCCGAACTCGCCAGTTTCGACGTGAGGGATATCAAGACCTCGGACCTGATCGCCCACGTGCGCTAGCGCCGAAAAGCCGGTGCGGGCGCCTCCACGGTGAATAACGAATTATCTGGCTGCGCGTAATTCTCCGCTATGCCCGTGCGGCCTGGGAAGTGCCATTCGACCTGTCGATCATCGACGATGCCTATTCCGTACTTCGAGCCGAAAAGCTCGTTTCAAAATCTCGCGTGCCTACCCGTCGGCCGACCAGCGAGGAATTGACGGCCCTAACCGACTATTTCAAACAGCGGGATCGGCGCTCCAAAATACCTATGAACGACATTCTATGGTTCGCCATCAATTCTGCTCGTCGGCAAAGCGAGATCACCAATTTACTATGGGCTGACAACGACAAGAATACGCAAACTGGCATCGTCAGAAATCTCAAGCACCCGACCGAATGTGAATACTTCCGCCAGTTTAAGTACACGCCGGAAGCGTGGGACATAATTTCTCGACAATCGGAATCAAGCTCGCAGATCTTCCCCTTTAACCCAAAATCAATCGGCGCCGCTTTCACGCGAGCCTGCCGCGTTCTGGAGATTGAGGACCTGCGATTTCATGATCTTCGCCATGAGGCGACAAGCCGGCTTTTTAAATCCGGCTACTCAATCGTCGAGGTGCAGCAGTTTACTCTCCATGACAGTTGGGGCGCGTTGAGCCGCTACACACACTTACGCCCGGAGGCGGTCGAAATTAGACCCTTCACAGACGGCACTGCAGCGCCCATAGCAAAGGCCCTTAGCTCTTGAGTACTCTCAATACAAAACCCGTCCAGGGCAGGTCGTCTGACCTACCTTGCCACCTACGCAGCTTTGCCAAGTCTTAATGCGGCGCTCTCTGGCCATTCCGAGGTCTCCTTTTATCTACATGTACGTTAGCCGGTGTGGGCGCCGCGGCCGGCTCCGAAACTTGCTGACATCCTCAAGTTAGACTTGAACATTTGATGAAGCCCACAGGTTTTCTATAAGCGGCGTGGTACTCCCGGTTGATGGCGGCCTGACTCAAACGCGTGAGTCCCCTGTATACTCGGGGCGGTTTAATTGAAAAGTTGAAAGACCGATGGCTTCTGCCATTTTCGAGACAAACCCAACAACTAAGGCGAGCACCATACCAAAGCCGAACAATAACTCTTTCGCTGTTCGCCTTATGCCCCATCGCATGAGCCTACCCTTTCTCTGATCAGACTCAATTCCTTGCGCTTCGCAACATAGTCGTAATCTCGCCCAATTCCCACTGCTCCCAGACCGCGTCAGCGGACTCCTCGTCCACAAGCAGTGCTTCGAGGTAGAGGCGGGTGAGCCTACGTATTGATTTCGCAGAGCGAATTGGTCAACGATTTTCATCATAAATAGCGTTTCTTTTGCCCCCGCCTACGCTCACAGTACGGCCGAATGAGCAGCTCTCAAAGATTGCAATATGACGTCGACTCTTTTGCCGAGGCGAAATTAATTGCCTGCGAGCTAGCTCGCCTTTATAGGGTTGCCGTACGCATATATCGGTTCGAAAATGTATCTGGTGGATTTGGCTATTTGTGCTCGGATGAAGGCTGCATACCTCCTCCAATAACATTGTGGGACCTGCACGGCAGGAGATTAATTCGTGCAACTATATAGCGCCTTATCGGCACATCTGGATTCACACACTTTCGGCTGCACATGAGAAACGCGTGTGCGAGACCAACCCCTCCCGTCGACGATCCGGACAGGCCAGATCATCGGGACGGCGGCAGCCATACCGCGGTATGCTGTCAGTAATCTGCGAAGGTAGGGAGGGTCGGCCATGCCTGTTTCTTCCCGCAACCCTGTCGGGCAGACACGTCGCGTCAGTGCCGCCCGATTGATTGCGCGCGCTTTTGCTTTCGCCGCACTATGGGCCATTCTCGGCGGTGGCGAAGGTTGGGCTATCGGTGTGCCCGTCATTATCGTCGCCGTAGCATCGACATCGTCCGTGCTTCCTGCGGCCCGCTGGTCCGTTTCCGGACTCGCGAGATTCATCCCCTATTTTCTCTGGAACTCGCTACGCGGTGGCGTTGACGTCGCGGCTCGAGCCGTGCACCCGCGCCTGCCCATCGACCCTGCGATTGTGCGCTACGCATTACGACTCGACGCAACGCCGGCGCGGGTCCTGATGGCGAACACCGTGACCCTGCTGCCGGGTACACTGAGCGCCCGGCTGCACGACGACACCCTCGAAGTGCATGTCCTCAACGCGTCGGCTGACCTAACGGACATGCTCGGCAAGCTCGAGCGGCGGGTTGCTGATGTGTTCGGGCAGCAACTCAAGGCGCGAACGCGATGACGATGGTGTACCTCATCGTGGCGATCGCGATACTGATCTCACTCGGCGGCGGCGCCTACCAGGCGCTCCGCGGCCCGACGCCCGGAGACCGCATGCTGGTAATGCAGCTGCTCGGTACCGGGGCAGTCGCCGTACTGATCCTTGTTGGTAAAGCCACAAACGATCCGGCACTCATTGACGTAGCGCTCGTGCTCGCCCTGTTGGCAGCGATCGCGATCATCGCCTTCGTGCAACACACGTGGAAGGCGGATGACCATGATTAGCGGGCTGACCAACATCATCTCTGTCGTGCTTCTGCTGGCCGGGGCCCTGTTCTTCCTCGCCGGCACCGTAGGCCTGCTGCGCTTTCCCGACATCTATACCCGAATCCATGCGCTGACCAAGGCGGACAACGTCGGCCTGGGACTGATCGTACTGGCGCTCGCATTGCAGGCTTCAAGCGCCTGGGTGGCGCTCAAGCTCATCCTGATCTGGCTGCTGATACTGCTGGCCTCCTCGACGACCGGTCACCTGGTCGCAAGAGCGGCCCTGCGCAACGGCATCCGCCCGTGGACACGCCGATGATGGCCGCCGGCTTCATCTTCGACCTGCTGCTCGCGGGCCTAATCCTGTGGCTCGGCTGGGGTGCGCTGGCGAGCAAATCCCTGTTCCGCGGCATTGTCCTTTACGTCGCCTTCGGCCTGTCGATGGGCCTCGCATGGGCCCGGCTGGACGCACCCGATGTCGCGCTGGCCGAGATCGCCGTGGGTGCCGGGCTGACCGGTGCCCTGTTCCTTGTCGCGGCCGGATTCATCGGCCGCGATGGAAAAGACGATGAAGACTGACCGAGCGGGGCTGCGCAGGTTACGAGCCGCCCTGGCTGCGGGCATCGTGATCGTGTTTGCCGGCCTCGCCGCAACCGTGCTTTCGCTGCCACCCGGCGCAGAAGGACTCTCGAACGCTGTCAACGCGGCGCTCGCCGACAGCGGCATTCCGAATCCCGTCACCGCGACGCTCCTCGATTTTCGCAGCTACGACACGCTGCTCGAGATCGCGGTCCTGTTGCTCGCCGCAACCGCGGTTCGCTCGATACGCCGTGGCACGGCAAAACCGATGCGGGCCGACGACGAGATTCTCGCGTTCCTCGGCCACGTCCTGGTGCCGGTCATGATTTTGATCGCGGGCTACCTGTTGATGGCCGGACTCGATGCACCGGGCGGCGCATTCCAGGCCGGCGCCACGCTCGCCGCTGCCGGTGTACTGCTGGTGCTGTCCGGCCGCAGGATACCGCTGCGCGGGGATGGCCTGCCACTGCGCATCGGACTCGCGCTCGGCGTCGCCGCTTTCGTGACCACGGGTATCGCCTGCATGCTCGTCACGGACGCGTTCCTCGACTACCCCGGTCCGTACGCCGGCATCATCTTGCCGATGCTGGAACTCGGCGTCTCGGTGTCCGTCGCGCTCGCGCTAGTCGACATGTTCGTCAGCGTGATGCGCCGCAGCGGCGAGGAACAGCGATGACGGCACCCGTGCTGTATGCACTCGTGGGCGTTGCGCTGTTCTGCATGGCGCTCTATGCCGTTATCGCCAGCGAGCATGCGTTGCGCAGGATCATCGCCGTCAACGTCATGTGCAGCGGCGTCTTTCTCGTCCTAGTGGCGCTCGCCCGCCGGGCACCGGGTCCCGCGCCCGACCCGGTACCGCATGCCATGGTCATCACGGGCATCGTGGTCGCCGTCTCGGCAACGGCACTCGCCATCGTCCTGGTCAACCGTTTGCGCGCTGACAGGGACGCGCGATGATGACCGCGGGCTCAGGCCAGGTCCTGACGATCCTGCTGATCGTCTTGCCGCTCGCGGCGGCCACGCTCGCCCTGCTAGCGCGGCGCATCGCGGCCGGCGTCGCCATCGTCAATGCCGTGCTCGCCACGGGAGCCGCGTTCGTCCTGCTGCGCGCCACGACCGACGGCCCGCTGCGTTACGCAATCGGTGGCTGGGGCGCCCCGCTCGGTATCGACCTGTATGCCGATTCGATGACGGGCTTCCTGCTGGTCGCGACCTCGATCATCATACTGTCGATCGCGGTCTATACGCCGGCGTACCTCGCAAGCACGGGGCTCCGCCCATCGTTCTGGCCGCTGTTGCTGTTCCTGCACGCGGCACTCAACGGTGTCTACCTCTCTGCCGATGTGTTCAATCTCTACGTCGCGCTCGAATTGCTTAGTCTGTCCGCCGTCGGGCTGATCGCCGTCGCCGACAAGCCGCCGGCGCTTGACGCCGCGTTGCGTTACCTGCTTGCGAGCCTCGTCGCCTCGCTGGCCTACCTGCTGGGCATCGCCTTTCTCTATCACGCCCAGGGGGCACTCGATCTGGTCACACTGGCAGCCGCTGGCCGAGAGGATCCGGCGCCCGCCGCAGCCCTCGGGCTGATGGTTGCCGGTCTCGCGATCAAGGGTGCGCTCTTTCCCGTGCACTTCTGGTTGCCCCGGGCGCATTCGGAAGCGCCATCCCCTGTCAGCGCGCTTTTGTCCGGGCTGGTCGTAAAGGCGCCGTTCGTCGTGCTGCTGCGCCTCTGGCTCGGCCCCTTCGCCGACGCCCCGCAGGCGGCGGGGACGCTGCTCGGCCTGCTCGGGGCGGCTGCGATACTCTGGGGTTCGATTCAGGCATTGCGGCAGGAGCGCCTCAAACTGCTCATCGCCTATTCCACGGTTGCCCAGATCGGCTACCTGTTCCTCTTCTTGCCGCTCGCCCTATCGGCGGGAACGCTCAGCGCCGTAACGGTTTTCATTGTCGGCCACGCGCTCGCCAAGGCCGCGATGTTCCTCGCTGCAGGCAACATTATCGCCTGTGTCGGTCATGACTGCATCCCGGCGCTGGACCGGGTGGCCGAACGCCTGCCTCTCTCTCTGGCCGCTTTCGGGATTGCCGGCGTCTGCATCATCGGCCTGCCGCCGAGCGGCAATTTCGTGGCCAAGTGGCTGCTCATCGAAGCCGCGCTCGACAGCGGTGCCTGGGGCTGGGCCGTCGTCATCATCGCCGGTAGCTTGTTGGCAGCCGCGTACGTATTCCGCGTGCTCGGGCACGCATTCACACCCGAGCACGGACTCGAGCGCGGTGCGGCCGTGCCGGTCTGGATGTCGTGGGTGCCTTTCGTGGTCGCGCTGTTCGCGCTGTCGCTGGGCCTGTTCGCGGCCCCGCTGTTGGGGGCGATCGACGGGGCGAGCCTCGTGATGGGGAAGGCGCCATGACCTTGTCGGCGATGCTTCCGCTGCTCGTGCTCGGCAGCTCGCTGGTGCCGGGACTGGTCATCTTCGGGCTGCCGGACCGCAGCCGCATGCTGCGTTCCGCGCTCAACATCGGCGGCGCAGTTTTTAAGCTCGTTCTCGTGACCTGGATGATCTGGAAAGCAGCGGGCGGCGAGTACTTCGAATTCAGGGTCGCGCTGCTCCCGGGCATGGATTTCATGCTGCGCAGCGGCCCGCTAGCGCTGTTCTTTGTAGGCCTGTCGGCCCTGCTCTGGCTGGTCACGACCATCTACGCCGTCGGCTACCTCGAGGACTCGCCGCACCGCAGCCGCTTCTTCGGCTTCTTCAGCATTTGCGTTACCGCCACGGTCGGTGCGGCGCTCGCCGGCAACCTCCTCACCTTCCTCATCTTCTACGAGATGCTTACACTCTCGACCTATCCGCTCATCGTGCACCGGGAGACCGACGAGGCACGGCGCGCGGGCCGGGTGTATCTCGCCTACACGCTCGCCGGCGGCACACTTGTCACGATCGGGGCCGTCTGGCTGTACACCGTTACGGGCACGCTGGAGTTTGCACACGGCGGCATCGTGGCACCATTCGTCGATGCCGAAGCGCGGACCCTGGGTGCTATCTTCGTCGTCCTGGTTGCGGGCATGGGCGTCAAGGCGGCGCTCGTACCGTTGCACGGCTGGTTGCCGAGAGCGATGATCGCCCCGGTACCGGTGTCGGCGCTCCTGCATGCAGTCGCCGTCGTCAAGATCGGCGCGTTCGGTCTGATGCGCATCGTTTTCAGTATCTACGGTATCGACGTCGCCACCACCCTCGGTCTCGCGCAGGGACTCGCCGCGGTTGCCGCATTTACCATTCTCTATGGATCGGTGCGGGCGCTTGCCCAGTCCAACCTGAAACGCCTGCTCGCCTACTCGACCGTGAGCCAGCTGTCCTTCATCGCACTCGGCATTACGCTGGGCAGCCCCTTGGCCGCGGTCGGCGGCATCGTCCACCTCGTGCACCAGGGGATGATGAAGATCACGCTGTTCTTTGCCGCCGGCAACCTTGCCGAAACGCTCGGGATCCACGAGATCCGCGATATGCGCGGCGTGGGCCGGCGCATGCCGTGGACGATGGCCGCGTTTACGCTGTGCGCCTTCGGCATGATCGGGGTGCCGCCCACGGCCGGCTTCATCACCAAGTGGACGATCGGCCTCGGCGCGATGGATGCCGGCGCCACCTGGGCGATCTGGCTGCTCGTCGCGTCGAGCGTGCTGAACGCGCTCTACTTCTTGCCGATACTTTACAGCGCCTGGTTCGAGGCGCCTCCCGACAGCTGGCCCGCCGAGCGTATCTTCCCGCGCGCCGAGACCTCGCTCGTCCTGCTGCTGCCGACACTGTTCACCGCAGCTGTGGCGCTGGCCGTCGGCCTGTTCGCATCGGCGCCCTTCAGCCCGCTCGAGTGGGCACGGCTCGTCGCGACGAGGCAATACGGGCCATGACGACCGGTATATTGTTACTGACGGTTCCGCTTTGGCCATTGTTGCTGGCCACCCTCGCCCTGGTCCTGCGCCGCTACCGCGTCGGCGGGGTGCTGGCGGTCTGCGGTGCGCTGCCAGCGCTCGCCGTGAGCCTCATGGCCCCGTTTCCGGACGAAGCGTCGTATGCCTGGTTGCTGCTCGGCATGCGCTTCGGACTCGGCGAGGCCGATACCATCATCCTCTTGTTCACGGCCGTCGTCTGGCTGCTGGCAGGCCTGTTCGCTCGTACCTGGGTTTGCGAGCGGCGCGAACGGTTCTTTGCGATTTTCCTGCTGACGATGTCGGGCAACCTCGGCGCTCTCGTCGCCCAGGATATGCCGAGTTTCTACGCCTGCTTTGCGCTGATGAGCTTTGCGACCTACGGCCTGGTCGCACATAAACTTACGAGCGAGGCCAAACACGCTGCGAACGTCTACATCGTGCTCGTCGTGATCGGCGAAGCGGCGCTGGCCGCCGCGCTGATGCTCGCAGCCGGCGCCGTCGGCGCCAGCGATTTCGTCTCGGTTCGCGCCGGACTCGAGGCAGCACCGCTCGGCCAACTCATCATCGCACTCGCTTTCCTCGGCTTCGGCATCAAGGCCGGCTTACTGCTACTGCACGTGTGGCTGCCGCTCGCTCACCCGGTCGCGCCCGCGCCAGCCAGCGCCGTGCTCTCGGGAACGGTTATCGTGATAGGTCTTGTCGGCTGGCTGCGTTTCCTGCCCGTGGGAGAATGGGCTTTGCCCGGCTGGGGTGGCGCATGCATCGTCCTCGGGCTCGCCGCGGCCTTTTACGGCGCGTTCGTCGGCATCGATCAGCGTAACCCGAAAGTGGTGCTTGCCTATTCGAGCATCAGCCAGATGGGCATCATGACAGTCGGCGTTGGCATGCTGCTGCGCGAGCCTGCGCTCGCGGAGTCCCTGCACATCGCGATCGCGTTCTTCGCCCTGCATCACGGCCTCGCCAAGAGCGCACTGTTCCTTGGCACCGGTCTCGCCCTCGCGGGCATGAGCGAGCCGCGGCGACGCTGGCTGGCCGCCGGCCTCGCCCTGCCGTCGCTCGCCCTTGCCGGTGCGCCATTCACGAGCGGCATGGTCGCGAAATCCGCGCTTGCCGCTGGCGAAGCCGCATTGTCAGAGCCATGGGCAGCGGCGATCGAGCACCTCCTGCCGCTGACGTCGGTTGCCACCACCCTGCTCATGGCGCGCTTCCTCGTCCTGGTCAGCCGAGGCCCAATTGCCAAGCAGCCGCGAGCCACCCGCGAGACGTGGTTGGCCTGGTGGGTGTCCCTTGTACTCGCGCTGGTGCTCCCATGGTCGCTCGTACCGGCGACACAGGTTGCGTTGACTCCCCCGATGATTGTCGGAGGTCTCTGGCCCCTCGCCCTTGCCTTCGCGATTGCGCTCATCGCTATCCGCAGCTGGCGCCGGGCCGGTCGCCCCACCGTGCCGGAAATCCCGGCGGGCGATGTGCTCCTGCCGCTCGAGTGGTTGACGCGCCGCGTGCGGCATGCCGTCGTATCCGTGGCTCACAGCGCGCAGCCGCTGCGTGATCGAATGCAGCGGGCAGCCGCAACAGGCCGCGCGCGCGCCTGGTCCCTGATCCGCGGCACGGGTGGTGTCGAGACGTTGCTGACTCGATGGCCGGTGGCGCTGACATTGGCGGTCCTGGTCGGTATCGTCGTCGCTCTGATTACGGGATTGAGATGATCAGCGCACCATTCAATAATCGCAAAGCCGCGGGGCTGCGTCCGCCGCTTCATCCACCGGAGCAAGGCCGCATTAACTAATATGGGCGACGTGGCAACCGGGTGAAATCAGATGCTCCGTAAACGACGGGTGCGAGACGCGGCCGGTATTCAGAATCAACTGGCGCTCGCGGCTGTGCTGCAGATTTACAAGGAGGCCTTTCCTGACGACAAAGGCTACTGCACCCGGATAGCCGATCTCCTGAATTTTGCGGGCGAACAGGATTTCGAGGTGATCCTGCTGGTCGCCGAGGGACACAAGAACCGGCATCTCGGCTTTGCACTGACGTTTTATTTCGCGCGCCAACGCATGGGCTACCTTGACTACATCGTCAGAAATCCTAAGCGCAATGCTCGCGGCTACGGGGGCGCGCTCTACTGACCGTACCCCCGCAATTCGAGCCACGCGGAATGTCGAATTTCCCAGTATTTTGAAGCAAAGCAGATCCCGATCTGACGATATCCTGAACCCTCAAAATAAGGCTTGCTCAAACACCTCAGGGCCGCCACCGCCGACGTGGTTGTGCCGAAGCATATATGCTATATTGCACCAATCGTATGACTACGCGACACGCGCCCCGCATGGCTACAGTACGCAAGACGATCACACTGACGGACGCCCAGGACGACTGGATCAAGGCGCAGGTTGCCAGTGGCGATTACACCAATGACAGCGAGTATCTCCGGGACTTGATCCGGCGGGAGCAGGAAAAGGCCGCCGCGCTCAAAGCAGCCATCGACGAAGGTCTCGCCAGCGGCCCGAGCGATCGCAGTCTGGACGATATCTGGGCTGATGCGGAGGCTCGATACCGCGCGTCGAATGGCTAAGTATCGCTTCTCGCGCCGCGCGGCAACGGACCTCGAGGCGATCGCCGAATACACGATCGAGCGATTCGGCATAGAACAGGCGCGACGTTATCGCAACGAACTACGCACCTGCTTTGCCCAGCTTGCCGACAATCCCCGACTCGGACGACGCGCCGAGCAGCTGAGCACAGGACTCCGCCGCTACGAACACCGTTCGCACTTGATCTTCTACCAGGTGACCGGCGCCCAGGTCCTGATCGTGCGCGTATTGCATTACCGCATGGACGTTACGCGGCACTTCTAGCACACTGCCGACTCGGCGGCTCCCCGTCACAAATATTGCAGCCCTGACTCCCGGCTGCGTCTCAAAACTGATGCATTTCAGCGAAGTGGAAACTTGCCGGCGACAGACAGCGAGCAATCATTGCAACTCCGATTTCGAGACAAAACGGCTGGAAAATCAGGTGCGACCTGCCGATAGACTGAAATCGCAAGCAGTTGATCTTAAACCGCTAATCTGGATTCCTCCGTCCAATCCATCATTGGAGCGACGGCAATTGGCGAACAGATTTGCACCTCAGGCTTTTCGGTCATATTCCTTTTTTAAATCAATAATTTATTGTTGACTATTTTGTGCCGGTCTTGGGCCCATTGCCACCCTTTTGGTTCGTCAATTTGCGCAAAGTCGCACTTTGTCGCACCGAAATCGCGCTCCGTGCCCCACCGTGACCCGATCAGTCCCGGAGAGTTTATGGCCACAATCAGAACCCGTCGCCGAGAATATCTTCTGGATCGACGAGTGCCCCTGAATGCCAAAACACCGACCAATCTCGTTCATGGACTCGCCTTTACGCCAGCCCACATCTGGGTCTTCTCAGCTTGCGTATAGTACCGCCGCTTTCTCTGATTCATCTGCAACATCCTTCTCTAACTCGCTAGAGTCTCGGTGTTGCATCCACCGATTGAATCCGCAGCCAGTAGGAGCCAATCGTCAGCCAACAAATCGAGCGGCGAACTGCCAGGCAATGTTTACGAGTAGATACCAGCCGGCAAAGATCTGATCGAATCTGCGGTTGCGGAGAAAAAGGCCAATCGCCGCTAGCGCACTGATGTGAATGACTAGCGGCAGATAATCCCACGACAAGAAGCCATCGCGAACATATATGACCAAAGGTTCAAACCAATGGAAGAAGATAATCGCGATGTAGAGAAAGAGTAGTCCGAAAACGTCCAGGGCTGGTGCTCTTCCCAACGGAACGAGTTCCACCAGATGCCGTAAATTAGCGCGATAGTTCCCAACGAGAATAAGACGTGCGCATAGTCGACTTCTCGCCCGGAATGCCGGAGAGACCCGGCTAAACCCGATAGCAGCTGAGTCAATGCCAAGCCGGCAACAATGGAGATCAACACGAAGAGGTATTCGAACCTGGAAATTCGACAATCCCTTTACTGTTTTTACTTGCGAAAATGGAGCGACCCAATTAGCCCGACGTCACAAATGAGCGTTCACGGATATCAGCTCTGGGGCACTTCCGGCCAATAGCGGCCGTTTGCAATCTCAACAAATTGAGCAAGCATGTTCGCGCATGGTAGCTTAGGCGACCAGCGGGCACACCAGCGGCAGGGCGCCATTAACGAATATGAAACAACGCATACTTGATCGAAGACTGGCCATAGAGTTTGCGGTCATCGTCATTGGTGTGTTCGTTGCTTTAGCAGCAGAGTCATGGTGGGCAGAGCGCGAAGAACGGCAGTACGAACGTGAGATTCGTGAAGACATGGTTGTTGAATTCGAGTCAAATATTCGTATCCTCGATTTCGATATTGAGGAAAATGAGCAGGCGCGCAAGCAACTCGGGATGCTGGAGGGCCTCACCGATGACGCGTTAATTGCACTTTCCGACAACGAGCTATCCGAGCCCCTCGTGCCCTACCTACAATGGGCTGGCTTCGATCCGGAGATGGGAAGCGTCCAGGCGTTCGTTGAAAGCGGCAATGTCGGGGCTATAAGCGATCGCCAACTGCGACAGCTGCTGACGCGATGGTCGGGACTGCTGGTGAAGAATCGCCGCTTAAATCTGCAGGCGGTTGATTTTCAACATCGCGAATTATTGCCGGTGATCGCGCAAGCGAGTGCCGATCGGGCGTGGTCGAGCAGCGAGAGACGGGAATTAAGCACCCTGCTAAATCACATGCTTGCTCTTCACGGTTTCGTTCTCAATAACCAACGCGAATTGAGAACAGCCGCCACCGACATTCTGGCCTTTCTCCGCGACGAACAATAGCGTCCGCAGTGTGTTGCGTCGACCGGCTGAACTCACAGCCATTAGTGGCCGCTCCCCTCGCCGCCGAAAACCATTGCGCGACATTGTCCGCACTCAATCGCGAACACCCGAGCTTCTAGGCTGGTCAGGACAGTCGCGCCATCTGCTCTTGAGCTCCGTCAGCGTCTTTGTGAACTTGCGTGGCTGTTCGAAATGCGGAAAGTGCGATGTCTCCTCGAATACGTACCAGGCCTTCTTCGGTGCCTCGATAAGATCGTAATATTCCCTCGATAGCTGTGTTGGAGTCACCATGTCGTGGCGGCCCATGATCACCGCAACAGGAACGTCAAACTGCCATTCACTCGCCGGCAGATCGCGTGGCATGTCGTAGATCATCGACCGTGACGAAAAAGACGAGCCCCTGGCGATGTTCAGCGCGTCGAACAAGCTGTACTCGGGAGCCATCAGCCCGGATATAAGAAGTGGGCTGAAAGACGTTTCACCGTACAGTTCGCTGCCGGTTAGGAATAGGAGTTCCTCGAGGTTTGAGTCGTCAATGAGTGCATCCGGGGCGCGGTCAAGATCCTCCAGCCGACCCCGGAGAAACTCCTCTTGAACAGCCCGTGTTCGTCCGGCGCCGCTCTCGTCAGCCACTTGGCCGGTGCCAACGAAAGCGCATACCTTTTCGGGATGCCGGCGAGCGTACAACGCCCCCAAATACGAACCGTGGGAGTGTCCGACGATCCACAACTTGCTTGCGCCCAGACTTCCGCGCAGATAGTCGACGACAACGTCCATGTCGCTCAGAAGCAGACTGATGCTGAGTTGAGCCTGATCTGTGGTGCCCTTGAATGACTTCCCGGATGCCCGCTGGTCCCAGTGAACGACGACGAACTCCTTTTCGAGGCCCCGTTGGAAATCGTGGGCGAGGAACATCGCCGGCATCCCGGGACCGCCGTGAACGAAGAGCATTACCGGCTGCTTGCGGTCGGCACCTCTGACAAGGAGATATTGGGCGTCGCCGTTGACATCGAGTTCAAACAGTTCGGCGATCGACTCCTGCGCAAAGATCGGCATGGTGAACGACTTGAACGTGTACACAGCCGCCAGCAACGGGATCAGCACGCCTACGACCAGGAGCCAACGCCTTTTCCTGCTCTTAGACGTCAATCACTTGAACTCCCGGCGGCGGCCTCGGGGTCCGCAGCAGACTCAATCATGAACGCACCTTTCATGGCCGACTTGGCCATGGCTATCCTTTTTATTGGCCTGTTTCGCAAGAAAAATAGCCTGCCCGTGACCGTCCGCTTTGAGTCCAAGCAGAAATCATGTACCGCAAACCAGGCGAGCGGCTCAGGACGGCCAAATCTAGACGAACTGTCCGCTACTGGTCTGGGAATCGCTCGGCATCGATTTCACTGAGTAACTCATCCATGTACTCCTGAAAATCTGGCAGATATGAACTCTTTGTCTCCAGGAATATCCGGCGGACGGGAAATGGCACAACTTCGCCCGAGAGTAGTGGTTTCAGTTGCCCACGACCCGATCGCATTCTATCTTCCGGTATAAAGCCACTAATGTACTGGTAGTGTGGATTTTCTGAAGAGCTCAAGAGCATTCGCGCGTACTGTGCCATGACGACATTCTCTTCTGGTGTCATGGTCTCAGATTGACCGGAATAAAACTTGGCCATAGCTGATACAAACATCGGATTCTCTGCAGACGCCATAAACATCGACAATGTCGTGTCAGCCCTGGACTAAAACGCCTGAGACATTGCGATTTCCTGAGACTGCTTAAGCTGCAAGCCAACGAATACAATAGATGCAACGAGGGCGAAGATGCCGATTATTTGCATCCAGTCATTCAGCTTGGTCGGACCCAACTGCCTATCTCCTGGTCGAGTTTAAAGACTGCTTGGTGTAAGAGGCTGACAGTTTACCTCAGGAGGCCTGGGCTACCGGAGTCGGCCAGAAGGAGACGGCCGCCCGCATATCTCGAGTGTCCGCGGCGTCACCCCGATGCCGAGCCAGTCAGCCTGAGAATTTCCGGCCTGCATTGGCTATTTCGGCCGCGTATTCCCCGGGCGTTCGATGATTTAGAGCCTTGTGAGGCCGGCTCACTTCAAGGGGTACGATCAATTATGAATCGCATCATGCCGCGTGTTTTACCGTCGCCAGATGCGCCACTGCTTTCGCGACATGCAGAAATTTTTATGTAGTGCGAAAACGCCGTGGCTACCGTACACCTGCTTTTCTTGCAGGGATCACGCGTCAGCGACCGCCATACGAATGCCAGAGACGGTTGTCTGGGCTATGCTCAACATAGTCAGGCGTCCGTTATCCGGGAGGACCATTTGGTGCAGTTGCAAATCAGAAGAAAAACAACGAAGCGCAAATCCCATTTACGCGGCTGGGGTGTCATAGCCGCGCTGCTGATGTCGGTGGCGTTAAACGGCACGGCCCCTGCTCAATCCGCGACAACTGGCGCCGCGACAGAATCTGGCACGGCACACAGCTACAACGACTGGATCATCTACCACATCATGGTCGGCTACTTTCGCAACGGCAACCGTGCCAATGACGGCTTCGGATTGCGCAGGTGGATGCATCGCAATTATGCCGGTGGCGACCTGCAGGGCATCCTGCAACAGGTCGACTATCTGCAGGAACTCGGCATCAATGCCGTCTGGCTCAGTCCGATCTTCATGGCCGAGACCTCGCATGGATATGACGTCACAAACTATTATCGGATCGGCGACGCAGTGGCTGTGCCGCGAGATCCCGAAGCCTCGTTGGCGCTCTTCCGTGAACTGGTTGCCGCACTCCACGAGCGCGGCATTCGGGTTATTCTCGACCTGCCCCTGAATCACGGCAGCCGTAGCTACGATAAGCGCAATGGCGATCCGAACAAGCGCAAGCCGCGCTATACCAAGGCCAAACAGGATGCCGAGAAAACCTGGGAGGGTTGGGGAACGAATTACGCGTACTGGAATTTCGAGGACGAGGACACGCGTGAATTCCTCAAGGAAGTGGCGTTGTACTGGCTGGTCGAGGAAAACGTCGACGGCCTGCGTATGGACTATATCCGCGGGGTGCCCCATGAGTTCTGGGCGGAATTGTATGCGGCGGTAAAATCCGCGAAGCCCGATGCATTCCTTTTCGGTGAAGCATGGCAGGACGCGGCCATGCAGGAGCCCAACGCTCGCGATATTGCCGAGTACTACGAACCCGTCGACGGGCGCAGACAGTTCGATGGCCTGCTGGATTTCCCGCTACAGATCACCATGATCGACGTGTTCGCCCGTGGCGGCCCGGTCGAGCAACTGCAAACATGGATCGAACGAACCGAATCGCTTTATGGCGGTCTCGGCACGCCGCTGTACTTTGTCGACAATCACGACCTGGCGCGCTTCATGTCCTGGGCCGAGACCCCGGCGGACAGGCGTTTGTTGGCGGCGCTGACATTTATGAATGCGCTGTCGGGGGCCAATGTGCTTTTCTACGGCACTGAGACGGGACTCGCCGGCGGCAGCCCGCAAAGAGGCTTTATCGACAACAGCCGCGTGGCGATGCCGTGGTCGAACATGAATGAGGAACTGATTCAGAAGACGAGCGACCTTCTGGGTCTGCGTAGCAGGCACCCGGCCCTGAGCCAAGGTAAGTCTGTTCCCTTGGTGTCAGATGACACTGCGCTGGCTTTGCTAAAAACACATCCGCAGGGTGACGTGCTGGTCGGCGTCAATATGAGCGATAGTGCACGCACCCTCCACTTCGCATTACCCGGGCGCGATATCACAACGGCACAAACCCTGACCGACGGTGGCGTGCCGCAAAACAGCGGAGAAGGAGGCCTGAGCTGGAATCTGCCGCCGTTCTCCACCCAGCTGGTAGATCTCGGCGACAGCACAACGACGGAAGGCGGCGACAACTGACACATGCGCGCGCCTTGCGGCAGCGCCGATGCTCAAAGCGACAGGGTCAACAGCCGCTTTCCGACCACACCGTGGATCGCGGTTGAGCCCACCATCCTCGTATACCCGTGTGCCAGGTGCCCGTGCAACCAAAGGCTGGGGCGGCGGCGTTCGATGTAACGATCAAAGGCCGCGAATCCACGGTGGACCCATCCTTCTCCAGCGCTGGTGCATAGCGGCGGCGCATGCGACAGAAAGAGGTCCGACGGGCCCAGCAGAAAAAGCTGGCGTGCGACCTGCCAGTCCATGAACTGATTCGGACCGGCACGATACTGGCGAGCCCCGCCGAATCCGGCGATGCGCAGATCCGCGACCTCGACTACGCGGCCATGGACATTGACGATACCGGGAATGTCCTTTTTGTCGTGATTCCCCGGTACGCCGACGACCGGAATTCCGCGCCCCCACCAGAGAATTTGCTCCATGACGCCGGGAGGTATATCGCCGAGCGTAACGATAAGATCGAGTTCGTCGCGCGGCTGCAGCGGCAATACGAAGTCGGCGGGCGAATGGACATCGCCGATAGCGAGAATCCGCCACGGGAACCCCCCAGTCCGGCGCAGCCGTTTTCCCGATCTGGATCCGCTCCGGGTCAGGTGCATATCAGTACTGGGCACCCGTTTCCGGCGAGTAAGCGTCCGAGGTTGCCGTTATTCCCCAACTGGGCGTTGGCATTGCGAACGACGGTTCCGGTCAGTGCCAGATCGTATTTTCCGATTGTCTCTGCCGCCGGCTGACCCCAGGCGTTCGCCGATACCGCAATGGAGTCCACCTCGCGCGACGCAAGATAATCGTGCGCACGCTGCAGAATTTCGCCGGATCGGCGACCGAGGTCGACGGCTCCAAGCAGGCTGATCCGGGACGACCAGCGCAGCGCGGCGTAAGTCGCAAGATAAAGTGCCTGCTGCGACTGCTCGCTGCTGTCGAGAACGACGAGGATGTCGGTAAGCGCGTCGGGAACCAGTCCGTTTGCGATCAGAATCGGGCGCGGCGAGTCACGCAGTAGCCGCGTCAGCATCGACCGGTCGCGGCGTCCGTAGGGCACGACAACCAGGTCGGCCAGCCCGGCGCGGGCGGTAAGACGTTCAGCCGCCGGTCCCGCCTCAATTGCCATTTTCCCCGTCACTCCCGCACCCTCACAGCGGCGCAGAAATTCGTTGTTCAAATCGTCAATCAAGGCGAAGCTCTGCGCGGTCCGCGGCTGTATCAGACACAGCCCATCCAGCCGGGCTTCCTCCAGCGCTGCAACCATCACGGCGAGATCGACAGCCGCCCAGTCCATTCCACCCGGAGACAGGGAGACCAGAAGATCCTGAAATTCGCGATTTACCGGCACATCCGGCTGTTGCAGAACGGGTTGCCCGTCGCCAGGCTCGCACTCCAGCACACGCCGCCTCAGTCCGCGAATTCCATCGCCGTCGGGCGGCGTGCGATTGAGGTTGCGGGTCAACTCCAGCGCCGCTGCATCCGTACTGATATCCCAGCCGAGAGCCTGTTCGAGTTCGCTGCGATAACGTGTAATCCAGAGGTAAAGATCGGCCTCCGTGCGACGAGGAAAACCGCGCAGCAATCCCCGCGCCCTTATCGTCTTCGCCACTGGCAGATATACCGAGTCATACCAATGCGCCACCGCCTCCTCCCAGCTGACTTCGCGTTGCTGGTTTTGCCCCATGTAGTAACGGTGAACTTCGATGTGCTCGAGCAAATCGGCGTAACGCCCGGGAACCGTGACGACCAGGTTGGCGTCCGGGCGTAACCGATCAAGACGTGTCGCGGCGACAAAGTCCGCATACTCTGCCTTGATGATCAGGTCGTCGGGTTGATCGCTTGCGCGCAGCGGTACCGGCGTTTCCACCCGGGTAACATAGGCCTCAATCGTCTCGAGGCCCATTTCGCGTGCCACCGATACGCGATGATTGCCATCCTGGACGAAATACACCTCGCCAATCTGGTAGACCTCAATCGGCGGTACGCCGCTAAGCCCGGTCACGGCACTCTTTACCCGTGCCCAGCGCTCTTCCTGCTGATCGCTGCGGGGCAGGAATTCACGGGTGAACTCGCGATAGCGACCAACACTCCCGCGAATCAGCCGTAACGGGATCTCCTCGAGCGTGGGCGTCGCAAAGATCTTGCCACGCAATTGCCGCAGCACCTCCTCATAAGAGAACAACTCATTGGATTCTCCGCGAATCCGCGCCAGTAAAGCTCGCAGGCCGGCGCGCCGGCGCGCTCGTCGAAAATCGTCGACCGCAGAGGATAGGTTTTGAAATCGCTCGCCTGCCACTACCTTGCTCCTGTGTCTTGCGGACGCGGATCGCCGCCGTGCCGGGCGCGCGAGGATGACTACCAGGATCGACCGCGGCGTCTTTGCGTCGGGCCGCGGTCGCCGCGACTCGCGGTGCGCTCCGCATGCAGGCACATGACTGTGTCGGTCCGGTTCCCCTGGTAACCCTCTGCGATCTGCAGCATTGACTTTCCGTTCACAACGGTTCGAGCCACAGAGACAGATTGTAGTCGAGTGCGGAATTCTTCGAGCCCGGGGTCCCCGCGATCAGCATGGCACGGCCGACCATTTCGGCTAGCATGGGCGTGTCACATCCAAAGGAGAGCCTCAGTGGACGAAACAGCCGGCATGCCAGTCTGCACGTGCGTCCCCGCGACTCACAACAGACACGCGTTTGGGATAATTTCTGCTGGTAGCTTGCTGCTGTGGATGTGTATGACTCTGCAGCCCGCGTTGGCACAGGAGGATCGACCGCGCCACCGCGAACCGGCGCTCGAGGGCCCCTTTCCGGCACGTATTACACGGGTACTCGAGGGAGATCATTTTGAAATCGATTTCGAGTATGGCCCGATAATTCGCGGCCAGCAGCGCCTGCGCCTTTCCAATGCCAACACTCCCTCCCCGTTCTCCGATCGCAAATGCGAGGAGAAAGCGGGTCTCGAAGTAGTCGCCCTGGTACGCGAACTGCTCAAGCCGCAGCAAATCTGGGTGCGCGATTTCCGCGGCGGCCGCGACAGCCGGGAACGGGTTGGACGCGTCGTCTTCAATAACAAAGCACATGGAATCGAACAGGTCGACCTTGGTGAATACCTGATCGTCCTGGGACTTGCCGATCCCTACAACGACAGTGTCTGGAATCCGGCGAAACGGTACTGGACCTGCCAGGACGCTCCGCGCCACGAAGGTGACGCCACCGAACTCAACGACGACTAGGTAAGCAGTTCCCCGACGACCCGAGTGTCCCGCAGCGAACCGGCATGAAGTCGCCCTGTACCACTCCGGTCCAGACATGTCGGCCGGAGACAGACGGATGGGAAAGCACTCTCGCACCAGGAGTCGAAGCCAGCGCGTGGCAGATCAGGGCGATTGCTCCTCCGTCGGCTCCGCACACGGAAACCGAGCCTGCAGCGCCTGAAAGAACACCGCGGTCACCGGCAACTCACGGGTATCGGGATTTGCCTCGAGAAACTCCGCCACGGCGAGCACCTGGGCGCCGGTGCGCAGGTCGTCCGGCAAACAGATCCCCAGCAAATCCTGACTGCTCGTTTTCTCGAACAACTCGTACACCTGCTGGCGGTCGAGACCGTACGCCAGCGTCAGTTTCGATGCCATGCCCACCGCACCAATCCGGCTGCCCGTCGATAGCCCGGCAACGATGCCCTCCGTCTGCCCGACGCAATACGTGATGTCGAGATCATCGCCTGGCTCGCCGCCGCTGAGGGCCGAGATAAACGCATCGCAATCCTGGCGCCAGTCGCCCGCGCTGCGCACGGCCTGCTCAGCCGCAACGGATCGATACAGAAAAATCCCCGAAACTAATATAAGTATTAGAAGTAATCTCATGTTTTATCTATTTTTATTTTTGTAAAACAGTTCTGGGTACAGATGCTTGAACCGCGCCCTGCGCGCTTCTGCGGCTATTCAGATTTACCGCATGATCCCAGGCCCGCGGATCGGAAAACAGGTCTTCATGGGACATCTCGAGTTTTCGTTGCCAGTTGCGGTGTTCGTCGCTGGTACCGGGCACGTTCACCGGGTCCTCCATACCCAGCCAGTCCTCCAGCTGCACGCTCATCAGCGCGGCCCGACTGGCGGCGACATAACGCTCGACGGCCTCGGCCAACGGCGCCGAGTATGGCGGGGGATCTTTTTCTTTCGGCGCTGGCCACTCCCCCGCTTTTACAAGCGCTGCCAACAAGGCTCGTCTGTCTGCCATCCGTTCACCGTAGACAGCATCGCGAATCTCATCGCTGGGAAACAGGCCCAGCCGTTCCCGTAGCGAAAGATCGGAACCCGTCCAGAAACTTCTGAACGGCGGCAGATCATGGGTGGACACAGTAACCAGTGCCTCGCGCGGGTAGGCCTCGGGACTGATACAGGCCCCTGAACTGTCTTTCTCGAAATAAAGCACCCTGTAAGATAACAAGCCGAAATCAGGCATAGCCCGTCGCACCGCATCCGGTACTGTGCCGAGATCTTCGCCAATGACGACACAACGGTTACGCTGACTCTCGAGCGCGACGATTCCAAAAAGATCATCCATGCGGTAGTGAACGTAGGCGCCAGCGCTGGATGGCATCCCCCGCGGAACCCACCATAGCCGGCACAGCGCCATGACATGATCGATACGCAGTGCACCGGCATCTTTCATGTTACTTCGCATCAGCGTGGCAAACGCCTTGTAACCCTGCTGCATCAGCTCGCGCGGCCTGAGCGGCGGCACCCCCCAGTCCTGCCCCGTAAGCGCCAGAGGATCCGGCGGAGCGCCAACACTCGCCGCATCGCTGAGCACATCCTGGTCGGACCAGGCTTCAGCGCCAGAAGGATCGACGCCAACCGCGAGATCGAGATAGAGACCGATCCGCATTCCCGCTCGCCGGGCTGCCTGTGCGGCGTTGTCGAGCTGGCCCGCGGCAACCCACTGCAGGTACTGGTAATAACGCACACGGTCGCCGTTTTCCGCGGCAAACGCGACGACAGCCGCACTTTCGGGCTGATGAAACTGCGGCGGCCAGTTGCGCCAGCCGGCTTGCCCGTGCTCGCGCGACATGACCTCGGACAGCGCATCGAATACGGCCTGCCGTCGCAGCGCCTCGCCGCCGCGTTCGCAAAACTCATGAAAAGCCAACGCCCTGGAACTGCCGGCCGCCAGATGACGCTCGCAAAAGCTTTGATACAGCATCTCAAGCGCACTCTGCTTGAGTTCCGCGACCCCGATGTAGTCGACATACGGCTCGTTGCGCAGGTCATCGAGGCGACGGCAAAACCGTGCCTGATCGGCGAGCGCCTGGGCCGGGGCGCATTCGCTAAAGTCCTCGACTCCCGGCACATCAATATACAAAGTGTTGAGAAATGCCCGGGACGAGGGGCTGTACGGGCTCGAATGCGCCGGATTCGCCGGAAACAAGGCATGCAACGGATTCAGCGCGACGTAATCGGCACCGAGCTCGGCAGCCTGCAGCGCGAGTTCGCGCAGATCGGCGAAGTCACCGATTCCCCAGTTGCTCTCCGAGCGCAGCGTATAGAGCTGGACCGCAACTCCCCACATTCGCTGGCCCTCTGCCAGCGCTTCAGGCTGATAACAGCGTTCCGGCACGACAATCAGGTGGCACCGGGCAAACACCGTGTTGTCGCTCCTGCTGACAAGTTCGAGGCGGTGATAACCAAGAGGCAGAGTGGCAGACGGCCAAAAATTGAAGCGTTTGTGCAGGGCACCTTCAATGATCTTTTCTTCCAGCAAATCACAATCTTGTGGCCGCACGCTGCCGGACAGCATGGTTCCGTCCTCGGCGTGAATGCGCCAGTCGATAAGAAAACCTGCATGCTCGGCGCGCACTGCTAACGGTATGCCGCGGTCGCGCTGCTCCCGAATTACCGCCACGACCGGAAGTACCTTGTACCAGGCGGACAATTCCAGCTCCTTTAGCTGTTGTTCGCCGAGGTCCGGATCGTCCGTGGCAAATCCCATCGCCCGCACCAGCGCCGCCGTGGTCTCCGGGCTTGTCTCATGCCGTTCACCCCTGAAATCGTACCAATGGTCCTCGATGCCGAGGCAAGCGGCCAGGCGGTTAATGCAGCGTGAAATTTCCATGGCAGGTCCGTCTTATTCCATGTCAGATCTGGGAGAGTATCTTACGCCGGATCTCCTGGTATTCCTGCTCCGTGATGAGGCCACCCTGGCGCAGGGTCTGCAGGGTCTTGAGCCGCGCTGCTATCGTCCTGCGTTGCTCCTGCGAAATACCGGGCCCGGCTCCCGCCGCAGATACACCTCCAGTGGCCGGCGTCGGCACAACCGGCGCGGGCTCGCGGCCCTGCCCGGACCATGCCGGGTCAGTCTCGCCGGGACTCTGGCCGCCCGCGGAGCTCGGTGCCGTTGCAGGCGCAGGTGTCGGTGCAACCTCGGGACTACTCGAAAAAGCCAGTGTGGAATCGGTACTGCCCGGGCGCGCGAGCGCGCCACTTGGAACCACGCCGGGAAGGCTCGCGAGACGCCCCGTGTTGAGATCATAGTCATTCAATCGCGCTGCCTGGATTGCCGGGTCGGATGACAGATAGTCGACGACCGGGGACTGGCTCATGTCATGATCGAGCGGCAGCCCGAATGCTTCAAAACTCCGGCCCATGCTGATCGGCATCACCATCATTGGAATCGCCTGCCCGGGCCTCACCGTCCGCATCAGCTGCTCAATGTCGGCGCCGGTCACAATCACTGTATACGCCCAGTCTTCGCTCGCGGGCGCACCGAGAAACTCCCTCGGCACGAAAAACTTGAGCTGCCGGCCGCTCACCCGAACCGTTCGCGGGAACGAAACCAGTTCCTCGACCCGCTCCCGCGCCCGCGCGCGGATTCGGGCCCAGTCTTCCCGCGACAGCCGCCCAAGCTCGGCCTGCTCCTCCGCGCCAAAGATTCTTTTCACAAAGATATCCAACAACGACTGTCCGACGTCCGGCCGCGGCGTGAGAATTACTGCGCGCTCCCATGCCGAATCCGGATCGACACGCACCTCGCGGGAAGGAGCGGTGTCGAGAATCCCGGAATTTTCGACTCGGTCGATGTCGATGTAGAGATCAAGGTTGAAGGTAAAAAAATCGTGGCGGACGATCTGCTCCAGTGGCGTCTGCCCCAGCATCGTGACGCGACCCCGCGGACTTTGAATCGGGTTTTTGAAGCGCACGGTAAACCAGGTGCCGTCGTCGTTGTTCTCCACCCTCATCCACACGATGTCGAGGTCGCCCGGACGCATGTCATCACGGTTCGGGTAAAACAGGAAGCCGGCGCCATTATCGTCACCGACAACGTCATCGAGCTGGAACGCCCGCGCCGCCGAGCCCGGCATTATTGCGAGCAAGAAAAAGACAAGGGCAATTTTGTGACATAAACGAATCAAGCGGCTTGTCCCGGATCGGCTTCCACAATGAAAAAAGGGCAGCCGCGTCACCGTGGCTGCCCTCTTCACACTCTACAGATTGTCAGAAGCTGACCTTCATGAACGCCTTGAGGCGATATTGATTAAAGTCGACACTCTGCTGCGAAATGTTACCCATCGGCGTGGCAACCGTGTCTCCCGCCGGGATGAATTTCACAATCTGACCCAGATCGTTGACCGTATAGAAATCGGGATCATAGTCACCCCAGAAGTAATCGACCGTACCGCCAAATTCCACTCCTGACAGGAAGTAACTGAGCTGCAATCCGACCCTGTTCTTGGTGTGCTCTCCGGTCATGTACTCTGCGTAGCTTGACGGGGCGCATTCGAATCCGCATCCCACCGGCGCGACGTCGGTAATGCCATCGAACAGATCAACCGTCCAGCGCTCGAGCCACAATTTTGCATACAGATCAGGATGCAACTGGTAGCCGGCCGAGAAACCGTAGCTGTAGTAGTCCACCTCGCGATCATCACAGCTGGTACAGCCGAACAAACCGATCGAAGCCTCGCGATCCCAATCAGGATTGACCGAGCCCGCGTCGTAGCCGTCATACGCATCGACCAGCAGATCGGAACGAGTTACCCGGTCATCCTTGTCGTCGGTGTACTTGAATCGGGCCATCAGATCGACGCCGTTGCCGAAATCCAGCATGTAGTTGACTTTGAATGCGTAGATCTGGGTCTCGCGATCCTGGTAAGGCGCATAAGGGGAGCGGTAGTTCTCGCCGACCCCCCAGCTATGCGTGCCTTCCATCCTTGGATAGATACATTCGTCCTTCGACTGACCGCCACAAGCCTGCCAGTTCGTTGTGTAATCGAGGTAGGTGTATTCGCCGGTAAACTCCCAGTCATTCCAGATATAGGAGGGCTTGAGCGTCACACCTTTCCAGCCAAGGGCAGCGACCGCCACCGGCTCATCGAAGTCGGTGAAGTCGTTGTCGGCCATGCCGGACACAACCTGCTGAACCTCACCGTTCCAGCCACCCCATCCGACCCCGGATGCACCGGCACCGTTACGATCACCGAAGTTGTAATCAGGACGGCCCCACAGCCATGTCCCATCTACCGGGCCTTCGGTAATCAGCACATCGGACTCGCGCCGTGCCGCTAGCACCGACTGATAATCCTCGTCGATGTAAAACGCCTGCACTGCCACACCAAAGCCGTCGATGAACAAATCGTTGAAATCGAGATTGAGCGTACCGGAAAGGCCGTCAGCATCTTCAGTCAGGGTCGGGCTGAAGCGGCAATCGGTGTTATAGGTACCGGCCCCGCAAGTCTCGTCGCGAAGGTCGAAATCCGAATACCAGGCCCCGGCACTGATATCCATCCAGTCGAAGCCGGAATACTGCCCTTTCAACGACACCACCAGGTTGGTATACCGATCTTCGGTATCGCTGCCGTCGCGATTATCCTCACCGTCGCGGTCGGGATCGTCGGCGGGCAGGAGGCCGTCAGCCGTATTGAGTTCATCCGGCTTTATTTCCTGATCATTAATATAGGACACGATACCGGTGAGATTCAGATTGGATGTCGCGGCCCAACGTAACTGCGCAACCCAGGCGGCGTCATTGTGTTCGAGACAGTCATTACCGCGATTGGGATCGCAATCGGTAGTGCGAAACTGCGGGCCGGCAAACAACTTGGGCAGCGAGACGCGTGCCAGGTCCCAGCGCAACACGCCGTCCGCGGCCGCACCCTGGAAAAGCAGACCAGACGAATTATCGCGATCGATATAGCGGAATTTACCCATCGTCCAGGGATCGAACATACCCCAGTCGTTCGAACCAATTGTTGCGGAGTCGATCCAGTCGTAACCGGGAGTGATACGCGCCCACACACCACGCATTTTCACATACTGGGCGCTCCGCTCATCCTCTTCCTGCTCGCCAAAGCCGCCGAAATTAGTCCAGAAATTCTGATTGAAGCGCGCTTTGAGCCGGCCACCGATCTCGACCTGACTCGAGACCTGGGAATTGAACATCAATTCAAATTCGATACCCTGTCCCTGATCGCCACCCGCCTCGCCCGGCGTCGTCTCGGCATTGTTGTAGAGCGCATTCTCGAAGCGGCGATCGCCATCGAGAAACTTGGCGTACACGCTGCCAAACCACTTGATTTCACCAGGACCCTGCTGAGCATTTGCCTCGGGCATCTGGGCTCCCAACGCCGCAGCTACCGCCACGGTAAGGACAAGCTTGTTGCACTTCATTGTTTCCCTCCCAGCTCCGGGCTGTGGGGTTCTTGTTATCTTCGCTCTGCGATTAACGCGTTACTGCGCATTGGAATTGCTATTTCCCTACCATCTCGAGAGTCGCCATTTTTACGGCATCACCCTCGGCATCGCATTCGTACGAAAGCATCGCATGCTGCGCCGCCACCTCGGCGGCACTACCCTGCGCGGGCGGTGCAAGAATATCCATGACATGCGGATCGCAATTATAGTCGTTGCCGCCGCCAAACCGGTGCTGGCCTTCGAACTCATTTACTTTTCGACTGAGCAGATCGGTCTTCTCCGGGAAGCCCTCATTCGACTGAACGACGACCTGATAGCGCCAGGTTGACGGATCACCGCCACCAAGCTGGTCGAGCTTGACCTTGCCGCTGATCGTCTTGCCGCGCCCCGTTGTGCGCCGCGGCACAACAGTATCTCCGCCAAGCGCCGCGGCCTTGGTCTTAACCTCGGCCGTTACACGCGACTGCGGTTGCGGCGAGAGGATCACAACTTTTTCCCACGCCGAGTCGGGAGCAAACTGGATATTCAGACCCGGCATGCCCTCGGTATGGCCGCTGCCGGCCACTCCGTCCTTATCGATGAATATGAAAATCATCTGCACGGCGAAACCGCCACCCATACCCCACGGGTCTTCCAGTTTCTGATTGACGCTGGCTTCGAATGTAACGTTGCTACCCTTGTGTTCGGCCTTGAACTCGATCAGATCGAATGATCCGGGGGTGTATACCGCATCCGTTGGATAAACGTAGTTACCGGGACCGTTATCGTCGCCGGCTGGATCCATGAACACATATTCGTCGGCGAAGGCGCCACTCGAAAGCAAACAAAGACTGGATGCAGCGATGCAAATTCTGAGGCGTGATTGCATGGTAAACCTCTCGTTTGTGCTTGTTGTCTTTTTCCCGGTCACGTTGTTGCAGGGCACAAGACTTGCGGTCTTATCTTCATCCCTTGACGCCGCCGGCGGTCAGACCCGAGACCAGATAATTCTGCAAATAATAGAACAACGCAACAACGGGTATCGATACTATTATTGAACCGGCCGCAAAATAACCCCACTGCTGCGAGAATCCCCCCACAAAAAAGCGCAAACCCACTGGCGCAGTGTACATGATTTCCTCTTCCATGAAGATAGACGCCAAAATGAATTCATTCCACCCTGTCATGAAAGAAAAAAGCGCGGTAACCGCGACTGCAGGTTTGGCCAGCGGCAAAATAATCTTGAAGAAAATTTGTTGCCGCGTTGCACCATCCATAATCGCGGATTCCTCTATTTCGTAGGGAATGGTGTCGAAGTACGCCTTGAGCATCCAGACGCAGAACGGGATTGCCGTCGTGGCGTACACCATCACCAGTCCGAGATACGAATTTCCCAGATTCAGCCACTTAACGATGATGATGAACAGCGGCACCATCATCAGCGTTCCCGGAAACATTTGCGATACGAGAAATGACATCAGACCGGCACGGCGCCCGGGGAAGCGGAACCTGGAAAACGCGTAACCGGCGGTGCAGGCGAGAAACACCCCCAGCACTGTCGTCGCGCCGGCCACGATTGCACCGTTAAACATCCAGCGGGCAAACGGCTGCTCCGTCATTACATCGACGAAATTCTGCACCGAAAAAGTCTGTGGCCATGGATGAATGTAGCGAAGCCGGTCGAGAAAGGTCGGGTCTGCTGGCAAATTAACAAAGAACAGATTTTGCCCACCGGAGAACGCTATCGTGAATACCCAAAGAATCGGGTATATCGCAAGCAGCGTGAACGCGATGAGCCCGACGTGGATCCAGAAATGACCAGAGCGGTTTTCGCCGACATCGCTCATGCGACGTTCTCCGTTGCCTTGGACATTTTGTTCTGGAATACGCCATAGGTAAGCAGGATAAGGAATATTACGACCGAATATGCCGCCGCATACGCATATCGATACTGCTCAAACGCCAGCTTGTAAGCCTGGGTGATCAGTATCTCGTTCGCGCCGCCCGGCTCACCCCCCGAAACAAGGAAGATGATATTGAACATATTGAATGTCCAGACAACCGAGATAATGATCGCCGGGATGAGAGTTGGCTTCAACAAAGGCAGCGTGATATGACGAAATTGTTGCCAGCGGGTTGCGCCCTCCACCCTCGCGGCCTCGTACATATCAGCCGAAATTGACTGCAGGCCACCGAGAATGACGACCATCATGAACGGGAAACTCAGCCACCCATTGGTGGCGAGACCCGTGATAAAAGACGGAAACACGCCATCGAACCATGCAACCGGTTGCCCCCCGAACATCTGGATGGCCTGGTTTATGACACCAAACTGCTGATGAAACATGCCGCGCCAGGTCAGCGCGGTTATGTAGTTCGGCACTGCCCAGGGCAGGATCAGAAGAATCCGATAGATCGACTTGCCACGCAGGCCCTTGGTGTTCAATGCCAGGGCCAGCACAAGCCCGATACTGACGCCGATCAGCACGTTGAAAACCGTCCAGCAGATGGTGATGTACAGCGTCCAGTAGAAATTCTTGTAGTTAAAAATCCAGCCTTCTTCGGTTCTCTTGGCGACGTTGAAATCACCGAGTATGTCGACATAGTTTTTGAGACCGACCCAAAGATCGCGCAGCGGCAGATTCTCGTTGAACAGTGTCATGTCGGTGAATGACAGCGCCACGCCATAAGCGAACGGGAACATCACCAGCAGCAGCATCCCCAGCATCGCCGGCGTCACGTACAGGTAGGCATCGCGATGCTCGACCAGTGTTCGCCATACCCGCTGCCCGTAGCCAAGCCCTATGAACAGCAACAACACGAGCCCGCTGACCCAGTTGCCACGCAACGCGTTGCCGAGGAAGCCGCGCCGGGCTTCTACCTGGCGGTCCGCGGCTTCGCTATCGAGTTCGCCACTGCCGCGTACCAGCGCAAGCGGACGTTGATAGTCGTCGACGTCCCACAGGTTGTCACCATTCTCAATGAGGTTGACACCGGCGTCTGACGCCAGCACCCGCGCGCTGTCACGCAAGGACTGGTACTCGGCTGCCAGCGACTGGTTCAGCTCTAGTTCCAGCGTCCCGGCACGGTCCAGTCCGTACTGGCCGAAAAAGTAAAAACCCAGGCTGAAAACCGCGATGGCCGCGAGCGCCTGGCCCCAGCGGCTGCCACCTGGCGTACGCAATGCCGGAACCAGCCAGCCCAGTCCCAGCATAGCCAGCGTAGGCAACACAATCGCGAGAGTCGCAGCAATGGCCATGCTCCCACGGGGCACAGTGGTGACATTGCGCCGTACCTGGACCACGCCCGACACGGATTCGTCGACGAAATACGGTAGCGTAACCCGGTACCCGGTCGCACCAAGACGTTCAACATCGACATGGGCCTTGCGGAATACATCCTCATCGCGGTTCGTTTCTACCGCCGTACGAATTTCCTGGGCCAGATCGTAAAACCACTTCTCGTCACGGGCGAGACGACGCGGCAGGGACTTTTCGGCGGCATCGCCCTCCTCCGTCGAAGCCCGCAGGCTGGCGCCGCTAAGGCGGAGTATCCGGACGCCCTCCGCGCCGGGCTCGATGGCGGTCCAGGCGCTGGCTATTTCAGCAAGACTCTCGGCGGGCAATTTCCGGCGTTCGGCATCAGCGACAATCTCAGCCAGGCCCATCGCCGATGTGACGACCTGGCGCTCGTAATAGTCCTGAGATATTTCACGCTCGGCCTGGCCGAAAAACCAGACGCTCAGGATCACCGCCAGGATGGATCCGAGCAGTACACCGCGGACGACCCTGTCGGGCCATACCCGCCGCGACGCGACTGCAGGCGCGCCTACGTCATCAGAATCACTAAGGGTCCTGTCGGTCAACGTCCCTTCCTGAGCGCCGCAAGGCCCTCCATAATGGTCTTCTGTGCTTCGCTCATCGCCGCTTCCGGCGTCGATGCGCCTTTGACAATCTTGTTCATCGCCGTCGTCACCGGTGACCACATCAGGGTCATTTCAGCGTAATTGGGCATTGGCACAGCGGTTTCGTACTGGGCGCGGAACGCGCTCAGAACCGGATCGCTCGCGACTTTGTCATTTTCGTACACCGCGCGATTCGTGTGCAATTGTCCGCCTTCCAGCGCCAAAACAAGGCCGGCCTCCTCGGAGACCATGAACTTGGCGAACTCGTATGCTGCATCCTTGTTTTTCGAGCCCTGGGAAATATAGATGCCTTCAATGGTGAGCCACGGCCGCATCGGCTCCCCATTGGCTTCGTCCAGAGTCGGCAGTACGGCAAGACCATAGTCGACACTGTCCGCAATTTCACCGAGAAACCACGGCCCTGAAAACACAATCCCGGCATTGCCCTCATTGAACAGTGCGGTGATCAGAGCGGTAGACGGATCGGCCGGCAGGATTCCGTCCTCCTTGTACCATTTCAGCATCTGCTTGATGGCCTGTATGTTCTCCGGAGCATCGATAACCGGAGTCGGACCGGGATCGAAAACCCGCCCGCCGAAGGCGTTCATCAGTGCCGCGTGATAGTAATAATCCGAATACGCATAGACCAACCCGAACTTGCCAGACCCGGGATTGGTCAGTTTCTTGGCGATGCTGACCAGTTCCGCCGAGGTCTTCGGCGGCGACTTGACGAGAGCCTTGTTATAGATCATCGCGATACTTTTATAATTGAGCGGCAGACCGTAAACAGTATCCCTGTAGGTCATCGCATCAAGCATCCCCGGCAGGATGGCATCGACGGTTTCGTCCTCGAGATAGAAGTCGATCGATTCAATCGTCTTACCACCCTCGATCCAGCCGCCGAGACGATCCTGGGCATAAATGAAAATGTCCGGCCCCTTACCGCGCGGAACGGCAGCAGTAATTTTATCGGCGTAAGCATCATAGGGGACGGCCAGCGTCCTGACCGTAACACCGCCGGCCGCTACCTGCTGATTGAACATGCCCACCGTTTTTTCGAAAGCGGCCTTTTCGCCGCCCCGATAGGCGTGCCATACGATCAACTCTGCGGCAAACAACGACTGTGTCGTCGCACCCAGTAACAACACGGCAACCGCGATCGCACTAAAAACGCGATCGGCGAACGACTTTAGATTCTGCATGACTTCTCCCATTCCTCAACCAGTCGTACCGGTCGCCGCAGCAACCGGCTCCGCGGCGGGCAGACCGAGACGTTGTTCGGTGTCCAGATCGAACAGATGGATCTCATCGCTCTTCAGCACCAGATCCACGGTATCGCCAAACCCCGGCATGTGTTTGTGGCTTGCCATCTTGGCAATCATCGGTTCGCCGCCGCTGCGCACATGCAGCACGACCTCGTGGCCGATGGTTTCGATAATCTCTACTTCACCCTTGAGTTCTATGCGCAGCGGCCAGTCGGCCTCTTCCGGCGAACCGACATGCTCGGGACGAACCCCGAGCGCTAACTTGCGGCCGCGATATTCGCGCGCCGCTGCGCTGAAATGCTCGGGGACCGGAACCGTGAAGCCGGGCGCTTGCAATTGTGAGCCGTCGTCACTCACGGTCGCCTCGACGATATTCATATTGGGTGTGCCGATAAACCTCGCAACGAACAGATTGTGCGGGGTGTCGTATAACTCCAGCGGAGTCCCGACCTGCATCAGATTGCTATCCATCGCCTTCGCCAACGGCGCGAGCACGGCTATCCGGTGCCCCATGGTCATGGCTTCCACCTGGTCGTGAGTCACGTAAACCGTAGTCGTTTTCAGCCGCCGTTGCAGCTTGCTGAGCTCGGCACGCATGTGCACCCTGAGTTCCGCGTCGAGATTGGATAACGGTTCGTCAAAAAGAAATACCGATGGCTGGCGAACGATGGCGCGGCCAAGTGCGACGCGTTGGCGCTGGCCGCCAGACAATGCCTTTGGCTTGCGCTCCAGGAGTTCCTGTAAACCGAGGATATCGGCAGCATTCGCCACCAGGCTGTCAATCTCGTCCTTCGGCATCTTGCGCAGACGCAGACCGAACGCGATATTCTCACGCACCGACATATGCGGATACAGAGCATAGCTCTGGAAAACCATAGCCACATCGCGATCTTTCGGCGGCAGCGTGTTGACGACCCGATCGCCGATGCTCAGATCGCCATGAGTGATGGTCTCGAGACCGGCAATCATTCGCAGCGCGGTGGATTTTCCGCAGCCCGAGGGCCCGACAAATACCATGAACTCTTCGTCGCGAATCTGCATGCTGATATTTTTCAGCACGCGGACATCGCCAAACGACTTGTCCACACCAGCAAAAATAATCTGCGCCATTGGCTTCCTCGCTCTCAGCGTTTAGCCGCGACGAATATCCGGACCTCAACAGGCGGCACCGATATTTCCATCCGGTTAGCGCCAGCGACAGTCTGTTCACCGCTAATCGCCTCTGAAATAGCGACTCCCTCCTGCCAGTCGGCGGGTAGATCCACCGTCGCAGTCGCCGCCTCGGAACCGCGATTGACCGCGACTATTACGGTACCGCCAGTCTGCCGGTCAGTTCGCCTGAATACGAGAAGGTCACCGTCGCTGGACAGGGCTTCGTAGTCGCCGCCGCTTAGCGCCGGATGAGCGCGCCGCAATCCAATCAGGTTTTTGTAATAGCTGCGCAGCGACTCGTCCCTCGCAACGCCGGCGCCGGGCTTGATCTTGCGGCTGCCCCACGGCATGTCCTTGCGATTGGTTGGCCATGCACCACCCCCGCGCGCGACCTCTTCGCCGTAGTAAATGACAGGTATCCCCAGCGTCGTCATTTGCAGCGCCACGCACAACCGAAACCGGTCGACGTCGTTTTCGAGCAAATGCAGCGCCATGGTCTCGTCGTGGCTCGACAGATAATGTGCCAGGTGATAGCCGTCGCGCACTTTGTGCCGTTTCTTCAGATAGGACGCATACGCAATTGTGCGGCCGCGCCCCTTGACCCAGCTCTGACAGCTTCCGCTGAAAGAAAAGTCGAAACCCGAGTCCATTTCGTCGTTCTCAAACCACTCGTCGAGTACCCGGGCATCGCCGCCCCACACTTCGCCAAGCAGGAAAAAGTCCTCGCTGACCCGGACCCGGGTCTGATCGCGGTGGAGTTGCCAGAAATCGTGCTCTACATGCTTGACCGTATCAAGACGGAATCCGTCCAGACCCGTGCGTTCGGCGAGCCCGATATTGGCATCGAGAAGGTACTTGCGGACGTCGTCGCGACCGGTATCGAAGTCAGGCAGCCCCCCCACCTGGCAGGTGAGCGGATCGGCGGCGCAATCGACCGGCTTCTTCCGGATCCATCCGGAAAAACGCGGATCCGTTTCGTACTGCGCGCCATACCCGGCATGGTTATAAACCACGTCGAGCAGCACCTTTATCCCGCGCTCGTGCGCCGCGTCGACAAGCGCCGCAAGGTCGGCCTCGGTACCGAAGTGCGGCTCCATCCGGGTGAAGTCCTCGGCCCAGTATCCATGGAATCCCCAATGCTCGAAGAATTGCCCGTTGGTCTCGGGCATGCCAGGCACGATCGGCGCAAAATCAACCTGCAGCGGGACAGGGGTGATCCAGATCGCCGTCGCGCCGAGGTCAGCAATTTCGTCGAGCTGTAGGGTCAATCCATCCAGGTCGCCGCCGTGGTAACCACCCGGGTTCTTGCGCTGGACGTTGCTATTGTTGCCGGCATCGCCGTCGGCAAAGCGATCGAGGATGACGAAATAGATAATGGAATCCGACCAGTCGCGCTGTGGCGTTACCACTACCGGCCCGGCAGCAAAGTCAACGTCTCTTCCATTTTGCCCAGTCGAACCGGTACACGCCGCAAGTACCAGACCGAGCAACGCCGGCAGCACCCTTAGGCCTGCAAATTTGTCTCGCCCGGATCGCGCGTCGAGCGCTCGCTCCATGCGCGTATTGTTCTGCATTCTTATCGCATCCCGCTGGCCACCGCTGTGAGGTAAACGATTGGGTGGACCTACGGTGTCGTCTCGTCCCGCTCTGGTATGACGCGCCTGATCGCGCCAGCGTTACGAAATTCCGCACCGGTGCCCAGCTTGGCACGGTGCATTGCAGCAAATCAAGCTGAGTGCGACGCCGCGAAAAAACGCCTGACGGGCGGCAAACAGTTCAGAAAATCGTATAGATAAACGACGCCAGCACCGACTGCTGGCTTACCACGACGAGGCCGCCGAGAAGCAGCAGGACAATTATTACCGGCGCAAGCCAGATTTTTTTGCGGGCACGCAGAAATCCCCACAGATCCTTGAAAAACTCTCCCATCAATACGGCCTCTCGAGATCCTCTGCCCGCGCCTGGTGGCTCACGTTCGCCCGGTAACTACCGGACTGTTCGTCCCAGCGCTCAGTGTATTGTAATTTCCCGAGCGCCCTGAGCACCGCGCCGAGTGGCGTAATCAGAGCAAAAAACACGATACCCAGCAAGAACCGGGTATTGAACCAGGCCAGCGCCAGTGCGATCGGGAAAAAGCCGCGATAAACCGGCCTCAGCCCGGCTGGCGCAAGTCCCGCAGCAAGCCACAGCGCGGCGCCGACAAACCATGGCCAGAGCGGTCGCGCAGCGTCTCGCAGCCATGGCAACAACACGACAAACAGCAGAATGACGAGAACCGCGAGACCCACGCCAAAGTGACGGAGCTCGCGAATCGACAGGTCTTCGGGGCGTTGCATCGTGGCATCAGTCCTCAGCGAAAGACGCTGTACGTGCGGCTGCGATCGCATCTGCAGGTTGATCGCGGCGATCCAGCAGAAAATTACCTATCGCAAGATAATCCATTTCGGTCCTCAAGAAGCACTGATACGCATCATGGGGGGTGCAGACAATCGGCTCGCCGCGCACGTTGAAAGAGGTATTTACAAGCACCGCAGTACCGGTCTGCCGTTCGAATGCGGCAAGCAATGCCCTGATACGCGGCTCTGCATTCGCGCCCACCGTCTGTACGCGGGCCGAATAATCGACATGCGTCACCGCCGGTAACGACGAACGCGGCGCCCGCAACCGTTCGAGCCCGTTGCCGATGACGGGGGTCTCGATTCGTATTGCATCGTCGACCTGCGCCACGACAAGCATGTACGGGCTGGTGCCCTCCAGCGCAAAGTATTGCGCCGCTCTCTTCTCCAGTACAACTGGCGCAAATGGCCGGAAAGACTCACGGTATTTTATTTTCAGATTGATCCGCGACTGCATGTCGGGATCGCGCGGGTCACCCAGAATCGATCGCGCACCCAACGCTCGCGGGCCGAACTCCATTGCCCCGTGAAACCACCCCACTACAGCCCCTGATGCCAGCAGAGCCGCTACCCGTTCGATCAATACCGTTTCTTCGAGCCGCTCGAAGCATGCGCCCTCGGCGCGCAGACTGGTCTCGATCGTGTCGGCGTCGAATGCGGGGCCTAGCAGCGCGCCACCCATCGCATCGGGGAGGCGTATCGTGCGCGCTCCGGCGAAATACAGATGCCAGGCTGCCAGCGCGGCACCCAACGCGCCGCCGGCATCGCCCGCCGCGGGCTGGATCCAAAGCGAATCGAAAACCTTCTCGCGTGCGAGCCTGCCGTTGGCTACGCAATTGAGCGCCACTCCGCCCGCAAGACACAGCGCAGTTTCACCGGTCTCCCTGCGCAGCGTCGTCGCCAGCAGCAACACGATTTCCTCGGTAACCCGCTGAACGGAGGCAGCCATATCCATGTAATGCTGCGTCATCGGCGTCTCGGGACGACGCGGCGGCGCCCCGAACAGCTGATCGAATCGCTCATTGGTCATGCGCAGTCCCGTCACATAGTCAAAGTATTCGAGATTGAGCCGAAAGCTGCCATCGGGTTTGATGTCGATCAGCTCATCGCGAATAAGCTGCGCAAAGCGTGGTTCACCGTACGGGGCCAGACCCATCAACTTGTACTCACCCGAATTGACGCGGAAACCCGCGTAGTAGGTGAAAGCCGAGTACAACAGGCCCAGTGAATGCGGCCAGTGAATTTCCCAGAGACCCCGCAGCGATTCGCCATTGCCGAGCCAGGCCGAGGTGGTCGCCCACTCGCCAACTCCATCCATGCATAACACCGCCGCCGACGCGAACGGCGATGGATAGAATGCGGACGCCGCATGTGACTGGTGGTGCTCCGTGAACAACAGCTGCGGGACCGTAGCCGCTCCGGATACCTTTTTCAGTTCCTCCCGCAATAGCGATTTCAGAAACAGTTTCTGCTTCAGCCATACCGGCATCGCCGCGACGAACGACGAGAAGCCGTACGGCGCCTTGCCGAGATAGCTCTCGAGCAGTCGCTCGAATTTGATCCAAGGCTTGTCGTAGAAGACTACGGCGTCGAGTTGATCGAGCGAAAAACCGCCGCGGTCAAGACAAAACCGTACCGCGCTTGCGGGGAAAGCCGCATCGTGACGAAGCCGGCTGAATCGTTCCTCCTGGGCCGCGGCGCGTATCTCGCCGTCGACGACCAGCGCCGCGGCGCTGTCATGGTAATACGCCGACAATCCCAGGATTGCGGTCATCTGTATCGCTCACTCCCCATCGCCGGCACGCGCCCCGGACGGCCGCGTATAATCTGCCATCGGTTTTACGATTTGGCGACCATTGTGACTGATAGCGGCTCCTCCGCGAACGGAAAAAGTAACAAGGACCGTCGCAAGCTGTTTCTTGCCATCGCGCTTTTGCTGCCGCTGCTCATGCTACTCCTGCTCGAGGGATTACTGCGGGTTGCTGGCTTCGCGCCTCCCGAGCCGCTTTTCGTTCCGGTCGAGAATGCTCCCGGGCAATATCTTCAACCCAACGAAAAGGTCATTCAGCGCTATTTCGCCGATCCCAGGCTGGCACCCCGTACAGCAATCGACACGACATTTTTCCCCGCCGAGAAGCGCGCCGGCACCTTTCGAATCGTGCTGCAGGGGGGGTCCACTGCGGCCGGGTTTCCGTTTGGAAAATGGGCCTCCCCTGCCGGCATGCTGAAACAACGCCTGCTGCGGACTTTTCCGGGGCGGGATATCGAGTTCATCAGCACGGCGATGTCAGCGGTCAACTCGTATACGCTGAGCGATTTCGCGAATGAGATCGTCGCGATTGAACCTGATGCCGTGCTGATCTATGCCGGTCACAACGAATACCTCGGCGTGCTAGGGGTCGGTTCCGCATTCGGCTCTGCGCGCTCGCCGGCGCTGACCCGCCTTGTCCTTTGGCTGCAGCAATGGCGCTTGTTCCGGCTCATGCAAAGGTTGTTCCTGAGTCTCTCCGGGGCCTTGCCCGAGGGAGACGAACAACCGCCCGGAACGCTGATGGCAAGGATCGCTGCCGAACGCGCGATCGCGTACGGATCGCTCGCGTTCGACGCCGGCATCACGCAATTCCGCCACAATATGTCTGAACTTCTCCAGACCTATCAAGTCGCCGGGGTACCGGTGATGATTGCGACGATAGCGAGTAACATTCACGATCAGGCGCCGTTCTCATCCGGTCGCGCGGAGAGCATCGACCAACAGCGCTGGCGCGCAATGCGCGAAAAAGCGCAAGCACAGTTTGACCGCGGCAGCTATGCCGAGGCCGCGGCGATCGCCAAACTCCTGGTTGAGATGGACGACGACTCTGCAGCGGCGCAGTTCCTCTACGCCCGGGCCCTGGAGAAAAGCGGCGATATCGACGCTGCGCGATCCCACTTCACCGCAGCCAAGGACCGCGACATGCTTCGCTTCAGGGCGCCCGAGGCGATCAATGTAGTCATCCGCGAACTGGCTGCCGAATATGGCGCACACCTGGTCGATGCCAAGGCACATCTGCAGGCCGAGAGCCGCAATGGAATCGTCGGCGCCGATATGATGATCGAGCACCTTCATCCGAATGTGCGCGGCTATTTTGTCCTTTCAGACGCATTCTATGATGCGATGCGCGAACGAGGCTGGATCGGTACCTGGGACGAGTCGGTGGACGATGCTGCTGCGTGGGAGACGCGTAGCGTCACCGATATTGACCGCCTCGGTGGCGAATACCGCGTAATGCAGTTGAAAAGTGACTGGCCATTCCAGCAGACCAAACAGGAATGGTCGCTGCCCGCGCCGGACGGCGAGGTCGAGGTCATCGCGCAGAACTGGTATCTGAAACGGATAACCTGGCTGGACGCAATGAACCAGGCGCTTGCTTACTACCAGCGCAACGGCGAAATCGACGAGGCCGTGCGTGTTGCCATTAACCTCGCGGACGCGTTCGTTTTTCTCGACGAGGCCCAGTATGCGGCCGGCCAGCTTTTGCTGCGCCAGGGCCAGCCCCGTTTCGCGCTGCGCTACCTGCATGAAGCTGCGAGTCTGAAACCAAGAGAGCCACGGCACTTGCTTGCGCTGGCGCAGGCCTTTTACCAGGCCGGATACCGCCAGAAGTCGATCGATACGCTGCAGCGCCTCGCCGAGATAGAGCCCGGCAATTCCCGTACCGAGGCTCTCATCAAACAGCTGCAATCCGAACCGGACCCATCGCCGGGTCGCAATCCTCAGGACCCCTGACGCCAGAAATTCACCGGATCGTCATCGGTCAGGAAAAAACCGGCGACAGCGCATCTGGCAAACGGGGCGGCGGGCTTTACCAGAGAGACCTTGTGCCACAGCCCGCCTTTCAGAAATACCAGCCGGTTCGGCTTTGGAAACACGAACTCGGTGCTCGTCACGTTGTCGAGCAGCATCTGCGACAGATCGTCCTTGTAGAGCACGCTCCAGCTCTCTTTCACCGTTCCCGTCTTACCGTCTTGCATGCGTTTTTTTTCTGGCAGCAAACGCCTTCCCAGATCATTCTCGACTATCAGCAACTCTCCGCCCCAGGATGCATGCCAGCGCGGGTGCGCATAAAACGTATACGCGCCCTGGAAACGTCCGCCATCATCGTGCCAGTCCAGACCCGAGCCCGGAGGATGGAGATAAGTCCGGGCGGTGACATAAGTGTTCGGAAGATGTTTTCGATAGTACTTGGTGCTGACGATCCGGTCGAACAACAGATCGATAGCCAAACCGGTCGGGTAAGCCCGGCGCGGATCGTCCTGACGCATCTGCTTGCCGCGGGTAAAGACCGTTTCGCCGGTCTGCCACGGCATCTGGTCCGCCAGGTCCCATGGCTTGACCCATTTCGGATTGCGCGCATATTCGCTCGACTCGGTGTACTCACGTAACAATGCAAAATCCGACTCGGTGAACACGTCGTCGAGGATAATGTAGAGATCGGTTTCTTTGACGACTTTCATTGCTCGTCCTTTTTCACTTCGCCCCCTTCCGCCCCAATTCCCAGCTTATCGAGATCGGCAAGCGCTTTTGTCGCAGTCGCATTGCCAGGGTCCAGCGCCAGCGCACGTCGCAGACTCTCCCGAGCGTTATCGTAACGTCCCGTGAGCACCAGCGCATGCGCAAACGCCAGCCAGTGATTGGTCACGCCCGGCGCCTGCTCGACGGCTCGCCTGAGATAAGCGGCCGCCTCCGGCGCGCGTTGCGCCCTGATCAGCGCGGTGCCCGCCTCGTATTGCGCCTGGGCGATGAAGGGAAACGCATCCGCGAGGATCAGCGTGACGCGCGTGTACTCGTGCTGATTACCCGCGATGCGATAGAGCTTGCGCGCCTGGTCGTTGGCCTGGGTCCAGTTGACCTGCTGATCGTAGAGCCGCCGAGCGAGCCTTTCGACCTCGTTACGCGGCGCGGGAATCGCTGGCGTCACCGGCGGATCCGCGAACGGCCAACCGGCGGTGATGCGCAGGATCTTGTATTCGCCGAATAGCCGATCGACCTCGCTCACCGGCACATCGGCGCGCGCAACAATATCGGGCACTGCGTTGCTCCACTCACCGATCAGCCCGTCCTCGCGCATCGCATCGTAAAACGCATCGGCAAGCAGGAAGTATCCGTCCAGATTCGGATGCACATGCTCGAGCATCAGGTCGGCGCCAATAATGCCGTTCTCCGCGACCTCATCGAACCGCGCCTGTACATCTACCAGCCTCACTTCATTCTCACGAGCAAGCGATGCAAGCACCCGATTGAACTCAGACGGCGCCCGAAACCTCAGCTGGTCCCGGTCGCGCGCGGCGATAAATGCCTCGCGCGCCGCTGCGCCATTGCCCGAGTCCAGACGCAACCGTCCCAGCAGGAAGCGCGCCTCAGCCTCGCATTCGTCCATCGCCACCGCCTGCTCGAGGCTGTCGAGGGCGACATCGCGATCGCCCGCCTGCAACGCCGTCCGACCCGTATCCAGAAAATTCAAGTAGCCGATGCGGTCCGTGCCCACACAGCTCAGACTTGCGAACGGAGCCTGGTCGGCATCGTTGCTGACCAGTGTACCCAGCATGACCGGAACCCCTGCTTTTGCGTACTTTTCGAGCAATGCGTCCATATTGCCCCGGAGCTGGTCGATGCCTGATCGATACAGACGCGAACCGTATGGGATCTCTTTCTGACCTGTGACGCGGGCCATCAGCGTAATGTCTGCTGGCGCATCGTCTGCAGCTCCGCCTATACCGAGCAGGTCGGCATAGGCTTCGGCCAACAGTTGCACCAGCCGCAATTGGCTGAGTCTGAGGTAAAGTAATGTCAGCCAACGAGAAGTGCCGGGCGATAGCGCCGAGCCTACGCCCAGCACCCCGAGGTATTCGTTGTGGCCCGCGTACACCAGGATCAGATCCGGCTCCTGCGCAATGATCTCATCGGCAAAATCAAGCAATGCGTAGGAGTTCACCGCTGCCAGTGCTGTCGTGACGACCTCGATGTTCCGATCCGGAAAGGTTCGCCGTAGCCGTTGCTCCAGCATGCCGGCGGGCGAAGCGCCGAGGCCATAGGGAAACCCAGCCGCGGAAGATCCTCCCTGAACGATAATGCGAAAGGTATCCGGAGATTTCCGCGCAGCGAAAAACCGCGTCTCGATACTGACCGGCGGCGCCTGGTCCGGCACTGCGAAAAACCGCCGGATCACCATCGGATTTGCAAGAAGGAAACCTTCCTGATCGGGACTTGCAACGAACAGCGGCTCGCGCTCGTTGCCGAGACCGGCGAGGCGCAAGCCCAGTTCCAGGCCCGCAACAATCAGCAGCGGGATACTAGCCGCGACAAGTGTGAACAGTAGCCGGCGACCGGTCGACCGTGACGCTATGGCCGCACTATCGATCGGCTGACTCATCGGCTCATCTCGGTTGCGATCTTCCACCAAACTCGCGCGTTCCGGGCAAACAAAAACCGGCACACGTTCCCGGGCACCGGCCTGAAAGAAAGGCCGGCCGCCGCAGCGGCCGGCCTCTTATGCCTATTGCGGTGTGATCGTCAACGTCGGGTTGTTGGGATTGCTTACATCGACGTCGAAACTGTAATCCCCGGCATCGGGAAGCGTAATCGAGAGGTTGGACGGATTGGCACCGCAACTCAGGATAGTCGGTGTTCCGACCTGTACCGGCCCCATGCCATCGGCGCCACCGCAGTTGATTGTCGCCCAATCCTCCGCGGCCACCTTGAACTCGAAACCGCCGGCACCGCTCGTCACAACTCCCTGGTAAATCGCTCCCGCGTTATTCTCCAACGGATTGCCGGTGCCCCAGTCATTGAATCCGCCGCGGACAAACGCCACTACCGAACCCCAGGCATTGCCTTCCTGGTCACTCACTGTCAGCCGCGGATTCGAGGAATCAGAAGTATCGAGACTGAACTTCACCTGCCCGGCATTGGAGAATGCCGCCGACAGGTTGGAAGGATTCCGGCTGCAACTCAGTGTGGTCGGCGAACCGGCCGAAACCGGCATCGGCGAGGAGTAATCCGGCCCGCCACAGTTAATCGCCGCCCAGTCTTCCGCTGCAATCTTGAACTCGTAGCCGGCGGCGTCCACACCGATGGTCGTTTCGACGACCTGGCTGTCCCCGACCTGGATCATCGGATTGTCCGTACCCCAGTCGTTGAAGCCGCCGCGCACGAACGTCGTCGTGGTGCCAAAACCATCGCCGAGTTGCGGCAACACCGTCAGCTCGGGGTTGGCCTGGTCGCTGGTATCCAGTGAGAACTTGTAGTTGCCGGTGGCCGGGAAATCGCTTCGCAGGTTGCCCGGGTTGGCCCCGCAGGTCAGGAAAGTGCTTTCCTGCGGGTCTTCGCCGTCATCCAGCGGCACGTCGGTCGGATCGCCTTCCGGCCCACCGCAGTTGATGGTCGCCCAGTCCTCGGATGCAATCTTGTACTCGAACGATGAACCATTGGTGGTGTCGACACTCGCTGTAGTCTGCAGGACGCCGGTCTCACCGACTTCTGTCAGCGGGTTAGCGATGCCCCAGTCGTTGAAGCCACCACGCACATAGCTCGTCGTCGCGCCAAAGATATCGCACAGCTCGCCCGACTGATCCTTGCGGAATACCGCCGTCGTTAACGCGGGGACCGTAAACCCGGTCTGCGCCGAGTAACTCGCCGCCTGTACGATGGGATCCATCGAAGCCTGCTGGATCGGGTGCAACTCATAAGCGTCGTCGAGGAACAATTCGATGACCTGTTCCTGCAACGTGACGTTCTGGATCAGCACGAGCCCGCCGTCGTCCGGCGTAAGGTTGGGGTCGACACAGCCATCAATACCCTGAACGAGAATGCCGCGGCGTACACCGGCTGTATCGGGACGCGGGTTGTAGTAGCTGACACGCTGGTTGATCTGGTCCTTGTCTCGGAGCCGCAACAGGTTCGTACTCTTGCGGATCGCCAGCATCTCCTTGAAGTTGTCTACGGCGTGCTGGATATCGGGCGCGCTCGCATCGATGGTCGAATCCTCGAACAGGTTCGACATCAATGGCCAGCCGCTTTCGTTCTTGTCCGCTACCGGCAATCCAACCCGCCACTTGTTGCTCTGGCGGCTGAAATCGAGCTCGTTGAACCAGTCACCGGAATTGAAGCTGTCGCGATCCATCGACTTCGATCGCAGCAGTTCGCCACCGGCCTGGAAGAACGGTATGCCCTGGCCGAGGGTTATGGCGGCCACACCGAGATTCTGGACACGAACCCGATCGGCAACCGCAGTGCCTTCCGGATTCTTGTACTGGCTGATATCCCAGAGGGTCTCGTTATCGTGCTTGAACGCGTAGTTGATGATCTCCTGCGGGTCTTCCGTGTAGCCGGCATTCTGGCCGTTGTAGTCTACATCGGACCCATTCACAAAGGCTTCGGAGGTACAGCTGTATAGCCGGAATCCTGCAAGGTTGCCCGCCATCGACACCATAATCCAGTCGAGGCCGCTGCAGTTTGCATCTGCGACCGCCTCGGCATTGCCTTCAGACTGGTTCAGGTTATTGAGGTTGCCGCCGCCACCGCCGTTGATCCAGCCTTGATTGCGGACATGCGCCTCCCCGCTGTCGAATGGACCACCGCCGCGAAGGCCGTCACGGATACGATCATTGAAAGTGCCGACCCCGGTCCCCGCCATATTGGCCTGGGTGGCCTGGACGAAACGGCGATCATTGCCGACATCACCGAAATTCCAGCCTTCGCCATAAATATACGTTGTATCGTCAACCGCCTGGGTAGCGCTCTGCACAGCCTGGATGTTGGTTTTCGGATGGAACCCCATCAGGTCGAATCGGAAGCCGCTGACCTTGTACTGCTCGACCCACTGGGTCGTCGAGTCAACCACAAGCTTGCCCATCATCGCGTATTCCGGAGCAGTGTCATCGCAACAGGAGTCGCGCAACACATCGCCCGTGATCTCGTTACGGCGGTGGTAGTACCACGGCACGACCTTATCGAGCACCGACTTGGTGTTGAGACCGGATGCGTTGGTGTGGTTGTAGACCACGTCGATAATGGTACGAAGACCGACCGAGTTGAGCGCTGCAACCATCTCGCGGAACTCGAGTATTCTCTGCGGTCCGTCCGGATCCGTCGCATAACTGCCTTCCGGCACATTGTAGTGCCACGGATCATAGCCCCAGTTGAAACCGTCGAGATCGCCCATCCAGGTCACGATTTGTTGCTGCAGCGTCGAGAAGCCGTCCGTGGATTCCAGCACCTGGCGAATGGTCTGGCCGCTGTAAGTCGGGCACAGCGCATCGGCAGCCTCAGCCACCGCGGCACACAGATCGTCAACCAGGTCGTCCGTCTCGATCCGCTCCGCACGGTTCTCGAGCACGGTCGCGATATCGAAGGACGGCAACAGGTGGACGTGGCTCAGACCCGCACTCTGCAGTTCAGAGAGATGTGTCATGCCATCGCTTCCGAGTTCGGTAAATGCCATAAACCTGCCACGGTTCGCTTCGCTGACAGATTCGTCGGCAACACTGAAATCGCGGACGTGCAACTCGTAGAGCGTGATGTCCTCGGGTGCGGCGAGAGCCGGCTTGACCAGGCCATCCCAGCCCGCCGGTTTGAGATCGGCATCGTCGAGATTGACGAACTGGCTGCGAGCGCTGTCCGTCGCAAGGCTCACCGAATACGGATCGGTCACTTCGACAGTAACGATCTCGCCGAGCGTATTGACGTTGTCACCAACGTCCTGGCGGTACACCGTGACGGTGTAGGTATAGAACTTGCGGTCCCAACCTGCATCGCCCGGCGTGCTCCACACGCCGCTGTCGAGGTTCTCATCCATCAACACCACCGCCGATGGATCGGCCGCCGCGCTCGAGTCATAAATATTTAGCGCGACCGACATCGCAGTCGGCGCCCAGACGCTCGGCGTGGGCGCACCAGTGCCGTAGTCGGGTCCGAATACCGTGGCTGCCGCAGCCGCGGCGTATAGATTGTCGAGCGCCCCCGGCGTCTGCAGCTTGGTGCCTTCCGCAACATCGGAGCCATCGGCGAAATAGGTCTGCACCAGCACCAGCTGGTATTTGAGCAGTTCCTTCGCCTGTGCCGCGTCCACGCTGCCAGGCAACGTGAAGGTCGGCCAGCCGGAAAGATTGAGTTGATTATCCGGCGCGGAGAGTTCTCCGCCGGGTGTCAACACCAGCGCGCCGTCAGCGCCGGTAAACCGGCTAAGACCGGCCTTGATCGTGGCGTTGGCTGAATACAGCAGCTCGAACGTCGCATCCGACTCAACCAGCCCCGGCGAACAGGCAATGACGTTGCCATCGGTATCGTTCGCATACACCCAGTGGCAAGCCGCCGGTCCGACGACTTTGGCAACCGAGTAGAACGGGGAAGACGAAATATCGTCGACTCCGGCTGTCGCAAAAATCAAGTTGCCATCGACTGCGATATCAATTGGGTCCGGAGCAGATAACGGATCAGGATCGACCCCTCCCGACCTTGCCTCGACGACGAGCGGTGGCAGCGTATCTACCGGATCCGGATTCGCGCTGTAGGTCGGAACGCCATTCTTCGGCAGATCCTGCGGCCGGGTGATACGGAAGACATAGGTATCCTCGTCTACATACTCGGGCGGATGATCCTGGCCTTCGAGAGTCCACTCGGTGCCGTCGGTGGTTTCAATGTGTACACCGAGATCCTCGCACGCCGCACCCAGCGCGCAGTCGAAGAAAAACAGAAATTCGTTCGGCCCAACCGCCAGCGGTTCACCGGTCGCCGGGTTAGTCGGGTTGTTCCCCCACGCGGCGCTACCGGAGAACGTCAAAACCTGGTTGTTCCCGTTGACGTCATCGACATTCAGCACCAGCCTGCCGGCGGGATCCTCTTCGCCATTGACAAGTACCCGGTAGGTCAGCACGGTTGTCGGATAGACGCTGATTTCAGCCGCACACCAGCCGTAACCGGTTGGCGGGTTGGCGATACAGGCAGCGGTTTGCGTGCCCATACCGCTGTCGAATTCAATCTCCACGCCGTCATAGTTGGCGTCTGCGCGATGGTACTCCATCGATAGGGTGCGGGTCGGCGGCGCATCGTCCATCGTCGCGGTCCACTCGACCAGCGTGACGCCGACATCGCCGTCACCGCCGCGATTCTCAACCTCGATCCGGGCGATCGCGGTTTCGCCACCGGTACGGCTCAAGCTGACTGGCGAGGCATCAAAAGTCGCAATAAGAGCGTCGCTGGTGTCGTAAACCCGCACTTCCGCCCCGGTGTCGGGATCCGGCTCGGGCCCGGGCCCGCCGCCGCCGTCGTCCTTCTTGATCGCCGCGGTCAATACCGGTGCGTTGACATCCGTCGTATCCAGTTCGAACGCGTAGCATTCCTCCGAGGCCACCGTAAAACTGCCATTCGGTGCGCCACTACCGCCAGGTACGAGCGTCAGCGGCGTATCCAGCTGCAGTGGGTTGGTGTCCTCGGTCCAGGTCTTGTCGTCGGACCAGCCGCCGTCGGCGATCTTGTAGTCGAAACGGCCACCGACAATATTCTCCGGCGAAATGATCATTTCGGTCTTGTAGATGTTGTTGCCAAAATTAACCAGCAAATTTTCCGGACCGACTACAAAACGGGTCGATGAATTTGCCGCGGTACCGGGGTCTTCGACCTGGGTGAAGCCGCGCACGTACATCAATGCGTTGTAAGCTTCGGTATTGTCGTTGCCCTGGTTACCAACTCCGCACTCGACCGTGACCTCTTCGAAAACGGCGTTCCCCCCGGTCTTGCTGGCGCGAGGCATGACAGGCAGATAATTGTTTTCGAACTCGAGTTCGAGCGAACGAGTCCGGGTGGTCAGCGAAATCTCACCCGTCTCCTCCTCCGCGATAATCCAGGCTCCGTCACCGGCGGCGCTTCCGCCCTCGAAAACCGCGCTCAGCGGCGATGTTCCCTTCTGAAACGGATCGACTTCTTCCGAGTCGAAGGTCGCGGTAATGGTTTCGAGCGGTGCCTCGATGATCGGTGGCCCGTTCGACGGATCGGAGTCTCCGTCGCAGCCCGCAGCAAAAAGTACCGACGCGGTCAGAAGAGCAAGCCACGTACGAGAACGCGATAACCTGAGATGCATCATGAACTCCAACTCCGTACCCGCCGCTGACTACCGCCGGTAAACAACGTAGCCGCCCAACAGGCTGTGGGACCGTATTCAGTGAGGTCTAATTTGTATTTTTCCCAAAATCGCTCTTGTGCCCGCAAAACAGCTCCGAATCCGGAACAGCCTCTTTCGCGCCTGCTCGGAAATCCGTCGCGACCCGTGCCACCATCCTTCCCGGGCTGATTCTTAATGTATCCACAGAGGGCTGTTGATTCTTTATGTACTCCCGTCTGCCAGCCGCCATCAATCCGCGAACCTCGCTATACCCGCAGAGTGTAGTCGGAATGACCCGACATTGCAGACAGAGGCGGCTGCAGTCCCCGATGCAAAATGCTGGCATGAAGCAATGCAACAAAGCAAGCAGCGCAATCCGCCGGAATCGGCCCGATACTTAGCCTCCGGCCGGCTCCACATCGGCCACCGCGAAATAACGGCGCGGCCCACGCATCCGCACTGGCTGCCGGCTGGGTGCCGGCCGCCACAGTCGGTGTCAGATATCCTAAGCTGCTGTTTCAAAAGCGAACCAGACCGCTGCCAGGGGAGGTAATCGAATTATCAGGGACTGCGCCCGGTTGTGGCAGGCTACTTCCTCAGTCCGGACTCCCCCAAGATTGCCAACGTTGCCCCCGCCATACAAACCCGCGTCGGTGTTGAGTATCTCGCGATACAGTCCTGCCGCCGGCACGCCGACGCGGTATTCATCCCGTACTACCGGGGTCATATTGCAAACGACCACGATATGGCGGCGGCGGTCTCTTCGCATAACGGGCGAAACTGACGATGCTCGCCTCGGTATCGCTCAGATCGATCCACTCGAATCCTTCCGGCCATTGGTCGAGCTCGAACAAGGCAGGCTCGTCCACGTAGATGCTGTTGAGATCCCGCACGAGCTGCTGCACGCCTCTATGCAACGGGTCATCCAGCACGCCCCATTCCAGTTCCGCATCGTGATTCCATTCCTTTCGCTGCGCGATCTCGCCGCCCATGAACAACATCTTTTTGCCCGGATGCGCATACATGAACGCGTAATACAAACGCAGGTTGGCAAACTGCTGCCAGAGATCTCCCGGCATCTTGCCCAGCAAAGAACCCTTGCCATGGACCACCTCGTCATGCGACAGCGGCAACAGGAAATTCTCGTTATAGGCGTAAATCAGGCTGAAGGTAATGTCGTTGTGGTGGTGCTTGCGGTAGACCGGATCGAGTGACATGTAATGCAATGTGTCGTGCATCCAGCCCATGTTCCATTTGAAGCCGAACCCCAGCCCGCCTTCGTAAGTGGGCCGCGATACCTTGGGCCAGGCAGTGGACTCCTCGGCAATCGTCATCGATTTCGGACACTCGCGGTAGACCGTTTCGTTCAAACGGCGGAGGAACTGGATGGCTTCGAGGTTTTCGTTGCCGCCAAACTGATTGGGCACCCATTCACCGGGTCCGCGCGAATAATCGAGGTAGAGCATCGACGCCACTGCGTCGACCCTTATGCCGTCTATGTGATAGTCCTCGAGCCAGCACAACGCGCTGGAAACGAGAAAGTCCTGCACATATTCACGGCCAAAATCATAGACGTGGGTATCCCAGTCCGGGTGCCAGCCGCGGCGCGGATCCGGATGCTCGTATAGTGGCGTTCCGTCAAACCGCCCCAGCCCCATGTCGTCGCTCGGAAAATGCGCCGGCACCCAGTCGAGGATGACGCCGAGCCCGGCCTGGTGGCAACGATCGACGAAATACCTGAAATCGTCGGGCGGTCCGAAACGGCTGGTTGGCGCGAAGAGCCCGGTCGGCTGGTATCCCCATGAACCGCTGAACGGATGCTCGGTGACGGGAAGCAATTCGATATGGGTGTAGCCGAGATCGCTAACATACGAAACCAGCGAATCGGCAAGTTCGCGATAGCTGCACGCGCGGCCGTCGCGGTGACGCCAGGAACCGAGGTGCACCTCGTACGCGGCCAGAGGTCGCTGCAACGGATCGCCCACATCCCTGCCCTGCCACGCATCATCCTGCCATTGATAATTGTCGGGCGCGCAGACAATACTGGCATTCCCCGGGGATTGCTCAAAGAAACGCGCGTAGGGATCCGCTTTGCGTGGCAGCAGCTCTCCGTCCGGCGCCCGCACCTCGTACTTGTACAGCGCCCCCGCTCCGACTCCCGGCAAAAACAGGCGCCATATCCCGTCGCTGCCGCTTTGCATCGGGTGACGGCGGCCATCCCAGGCGTTGAAATCGCCCACCACGCTGACGCTGCGAGCCGACGGTGCATAGACGGCAAAAAAGACACCGCTCACCGCGCCGGCGCGGGGGATCCTGCAAGACTGAATCCGCGAACCCAGGTAGTGATGCAGGCGATTGCGATCCGCTATCGAGTGCTGTTCGAGCAGCGTCGAAAATTCGTAGGGATCCCAGATTTCCTGTTGCTCCCGACCGCGCCGCAACCTCAGGATGTAGGGAAAGAGCTTGCGGCGTCGGGGCATCGTCAGCTCGAACAGATCGCTATCCGGCAGCCGTGACATGGTTCCCAGGTTTTTCCGATCACGCGCGTCGATAACGTCGATGGCGTCTACGTCAGGCTGCCAGACTACCAGGGTCAAACCGCGCCCGTTCTCGCCGGGCCTTAATCCAAGCAGCTCGTACGGCACGGCAAGACGGGCACCCGATAACTCGTCAAGCAACCTGCCGTAGCGGTTCATAGTCTAGCCGGTCTCCGGCGACACCGGTTTTATGCCCCAGATATTGCGGGCGTACTCGGCAATGGAGCGATCGCTGGAGAAACGCCCTACCCGGGCGGTATTGAGAATGGCCTTGGTGAACCACGCCTCGCGGTCCGCGTACAACGCATCGACGCGCTCCTGAGCTGCCGAGTAGTCCGCGAAATCCTCGAGCACGAGATAGTGCTCACCCATGTTAAGCAGCATATCGACGATGTGGCCGAACTCGTGCAGGTTGCCTGGCGAAAAATAGCCATCGTTGATCATTGCCAGCGTCTCGATCAACTCCGCATTGTCCCGGATCACTTCGGACGGCACGTAGCCCTCGCGCCGGCGTTCGATCACCTGTTCGGCGCCAAGTCCGAAAATGAATATATTCTCCGCACCAACCGCATCGCGAATCTCGACGTTGGCGCCATCGAGCGTACCAATGGTGAGCGCACCATTCATTGCAAGTTTCATGTTGCCGGTACCGGACGCTTCCATGCCCGCCGTCGAAATCTGCTGCGACAAATCCGCAGCAGGAACGATCTTCTCGGCCAGGGATACACTGTAGTCAGGCAAAAAAACCAGCTTCAGCCGGTCGCCGACCTGGGGATCGTTGTTGATTCGGTCCGCGACTTTGTTGATCAGCTTGATAATGGCCTTCGCCATCAGATAGCCCGGAGCGGCCTTCCCGGAAAAGATAACCGTACGCGGCACGACAACGGCTTCCGGATTCTTACGAATGCGGTTGTAGCGCGTAATCACGTAGAGCAAGTTGAGCAGCTGCCGTTTGTATTCGTGAATGCGTTTTATCTGTACGTCGAATAATGACGTCGGGTCCACCGTCAGGCCCACCTTGTCGTGGATGAGTGCGGCAAGCTGTTCCTTGTTCGCCCGTTTCACGGCCGCGAATTGATCGCGAAACCCGGCGTCCGCGGCGAACGGAGCCAGTTGCTCGAGCCGGGCAAGATCGCATTCCCAATCGCGCCCTATGCGGGTGCGGATCAGGCGCATAAGACCAAGGTTGCAGTCCATCAGCCAGCGCCGCGGCGTAACACCATTGGTCACATTGACGATCTTGTCCGGATAAAACTCGTCAAAGTCCCTGAATATGGTCTCGCGCATGATGCGCGTGTGGAGTGCGGCGACACCATTGACTTTATGGCTTCCCACCACCCCCAGGTTGGCCATGCGGACGCGCTTGTTGTCCTCCTCGCTGATCAGCGACATGCGGCGATGACGCTCGTAGTCGCCCGGGTAACGCGCGTCCACCTCGTCGAGCAGCTTGCGGTTGATACGGTAGATCAGGTGCAAATGACGCGGTAACAGTTTCTCGAACATCCGCACCGGCCAGGTCTCGAGCGCTTCGGGCAACAGGGTGTGGTTGGTGTAGGAGAAGACGTTCGAGGTTATTCCCCATGCCTTGTCCCAGCCGAAATCGTGTTCATCCAGCAAAATCCGCATCAGTTCGGGAATCGCCAGTGCCGGATGGGTGTCGTTTAACTGTACCGCCACCCGCTGCGGCAGTTGATCCAGCGTCCCGTGCTCCTCGAGATAGTCACGAACAATGTCCTGCAACGACGCGCTGACAAAAAAGTACTGCTGTTTGAGCCGGAGCTCCTTGCCGAGTTCGGTCGTATCGTCGGGATACAGCACCCGTGACAGATTCTTGGCGTCAATCTGATCATCGACCGCGGCAGAGAAATTGCCTTCGTTGAAGGCGTCGAGATCGAACGGGTCGACGGCGCGCCCCGACCACAGCCTGAGGTGATTGACCGTGCGGCCGCCGGATCCGGGAATCAGCGTATCGTACGCCACCGCCAGAACGGTCGCCCCGCCTTCCCATCGCGATTCGGGATTACCCTGTTCATTGATCGCCGACTTCATGAAACCGCCGAAGCGCACCGGATAGACGCGGTCTTCGCGTACGATTTCCCAGAAGTTGCGATAACGAAGCCACAACGTCGGTCGCTCGATCTGCTCGCCGTCCTTGCCAATCCCCTGGGTAAACATGCCGTAGTCGTAGCGGATGCCGTAGCCAAACCCGGGCATATCCAGGGTCGCAAGCGAATCGAGAAAGCAGGCCGCGAGGCGGCCGAGCCCACCGTTGCCGAGACCGGCATCGATCTCCTCGGCAGTCAGTGTCTCCAGTTCGATACCTATATCTCTCAATACCGACCGCATGGGCTCTTCGAGATCGAGATTCAGCACTGCATTGGTCAGACTGCGGCCTAACAGGAACTCGAGCGAGAGGTAATACAACCGTTTCGCATCGGCGGCCCGATAGCGCGTCTGGGTCTCGATCCACCGTGCCATGAGACGTTCGCGAACCGTCAGAGTGAGGGCGTTATACCAGTCACGCTGCGAAGCGTGGGCCTGATCCTTGCCGATAATATTATTGAGCCAACCGGACAGGGAATCGGCAAGTCCGTCCCGATCCATCGCTGGCGATGGCGGTTGCAGCCAGTCGGCGGCGGATTGTTCCGCGGGCACAGCGCCGGTTTCGGGTTCCACTGTAGGCATGCGAGGTTTCCGTTTTGGAGTTGTGTCCCGCTCAGCGGGGCGGATTTGGACAGCGCCGTGGAGGATCCGCGGATGAACCAAGAATAGCAGACGCGCCGAGGATAATCAGCGCATCAACAGATACGCCAATGCACCTTCCAGACCCGGATGCTCCGCCACGATCAGGCGGGTGGGAATCGCCGCGACATAGTCGAAATCCTGCCCACCCATGGCCTCGAAGCGGGCTCGAAAAGGACTCGCGGCAAAAAATCCGGCCATCCGTGGCAGTATGCCACCACCAAGATATACCCCGCCGCGGGCACCCAGCGTCAGCGCCAGGTTACCGGCCGCGGATCCCAGCATCGCACAGAAGCGATCGAGCACCTGCTGGCAAAAACCCGAGGACTCGCTGAGCGCACTACTTACGATCGTGGCGGCATCGGCGGCACCGCGTACCTGACCTTCCATCTCGGACATTGCCGAGTACAGCAGCGACAGTCCGGGCCCGCTCAGCACCCTCTCCAACGGGACCGGTTCGATCTGGCGAAGCAATATTCCAAGCAATTCGCGTTCGTAATCATCCCCGGGCGCAATACTGGCATGCCCGCCCTCCGTCGCAACCGGAATCCAGTCCGCGCCGTGAGGAATGAGGGCGCTGACGCCAAGACCTGTGCCCGGTCCCAATAGCGCAATCGGCGCCCGTGCCATCCCCTCCGAAGCGGCACCGACGGCGACGTATTGGTCGGATCGCAACCCGGGCACGGCCATCGACAGCGCCACAAAATCATTGATGACAAGCAGACGTTGCACGCCGAGCGAGTCTTGCAGTCGTGGACGACAGATGTCCCAGTCCAGGTTCGTCAACCGCACCCGCTCGCCAGTGACAGGTCCGGCTACCGCAACGCAAACCTCGTCGGGTCGTGATTTGCGGCCCTGAGTGTCGAGATAGGCCGCTATTGCTTCATCGAGGCCCGAAAATCGCGCGCAGGGCCTGCTGACAAGCGTTGACTCATCGATACGGTCACCGCGGGCCATCGCCATGCGAAAATTGGTGCCACCGACATCGGCCACGAGACGCACGGTATTACTCAACGACTCAGGCCCCTGCCGTTGCAGCAGCCGGGCTATCCAGCACCATTAACAACCATCGAAGCGCTAACCGCTGCAGTCGCATCTCGTCCCTCACAGCACGTCGGTGACGCGTTCCTCAGCGATAAACCAGGTGTTGTCGAGCCGGAGCAACAGCATCTCTCTGCGAATCGCGAAACTGTTGCTGCTACTCTCGAATCTCTGTACGAACTGCACCTGCATCTGCCCGCCGGGCGCCGGCGACATCGACAGTGACTCGATACTGACCCGAACCGGCTCCGGATCGGCAAGCTGGCGGACACGCGCCGAACGCCATTCTTCGAGAGTGCCCTCGGTCGGCTGAAAAGTATCCGAGTAGAAGCTGAACAGGAGTTGCGCGTCCTTGTTGCTCCAGGCCTCAGCCCAGCGGTCTATCAGCGCTTCGGGCGAACCGGCCACGGCACCCGGCCGCTCGAAATACTTGGGAGGCGTTTCGAGGCAATAGTCGTCCTCGCCCGGAACAGGCCCCCCCGCCCGGGACGGAGGAATCGGCAGAGCCTCCGATTTGTCCGGTTCGGACATACCGTCCGGAATCCGGATATCGGGTACGTTGCCGCCCTCCTCATACACGGTGCTCGAGCGGCACGGTTTGTTGCCGCCGCATCCGCCCAGCAACAGCCCGAGAACAACCAACCCCGCTATGGGACCCCAATGTGGCACTGCCATCCCCTGCCTGCTCAGTTCGTCGCGCCAATCGGATCGACGCAGATCCGGGGTAAGGCCTGCTCTGTCCTCGCCCCGGTCGAACCCGTGAATACCCGGCGGGTTTCGAATCGAGGCGCGATTCGCAGCACGAAGCCCGCAATAGAGGCCTCCCGCACCGCAGATATGACCACGTTGACCTTCCGATTCACGATGGATTCGACCCTAGCTTCACCTAAACCGAAACATGTTATCCATGTGCCTCAGGTGTGACAAGGTGGGACAGCGGGTAGCCGCGCACAAGCCACTGGCAACCCCGCTTTTGCCCGGCCTCTGCGTGCCTGTATCGCTGCAAACCCTGCGGTTGCGCGCGGTTCGCAGCGGGTAATCGCGCCCGCTCGGGACGGCGAATCCGGTGTCCGGGCGAACAGCAAATTTCGGCCACTCGCCATTTCAGCCTGCGCGGCCACTGCCGCGGCCGCCTCCGTGTTTCAGCGCAACCAATCCGGATTCTGAATGAATAAGCAGCCGCAGTGGGTCCACCACACGCTGCGGCGCTGGCGGAGTGTCATACAACTTTCATTGCCCCGAGGGGTGACTCGAGGCTGATCCTGTTCTAAATTAGCTCGGCAATACATCTCACAGCAGTGAGGTGTCGCGCCGCCGCAACGGCTCGGACGCGGTTCAAAAGGATTTTCGAACCATGGTCTTTGCCGATAAATACAGAAGTAAAACAAGGGGTTGAATTGATGGTAGCAAGGTTGCTCTTGAGCGATCGCATCCGCACTGGTGCGTTGGTATTTACACTGGGCCTGTTTGGACTCGGACTCGCCGGTTGCGATGACGGCGACGACGGGCGCGACGGCAACGACGGCGCGGCTGGTACACCCGGCCTGGCGTGCTGGGATCTCAACGAAAATGGCGTTCCCGATTTTCCCGACGAAGATACCAATGGCGATGGCGTCATCGACGTCAACGACTGTCGCGGTAACGGCGCCGGCGGAAGCGGTGACCTCGGCAACCCCGATGCGCTCGAAGTCCTGATTGCAGAAGGCGAACCGGTAGTCGTAACCATTACCGGCGCCACGGTTGCGAGTCCGCCGGTACTGACTCTGACCGTTGCCGATGCCAACGGCAACCCGCTGACCAACCTTGGTGCAGCCGCTTCTGTGTCATGCACGTTCGACAGGTTACTGCCCGCCGCGGATGGTTTTCCGACCATGTGGGAGAGTTATATCAACATCGTCGAGACCGATGACGAATACCCGGAAAGCGGTTCACCGAATCTGCTGGCCCGCGCACGCCAGGCGGCGGCCGAGGGAGGCACGCTCGAAGAATCCGGAACCGCCGGAGAATATGAATTCACTTACACGACGGATGTCACCGACGTGACCGAGCCGTTCGAGGTGATCTACCAGCCAAGCCTGACCCATCGCGCAGGCTGCGAGGTGCGCTTCAATGACGAGGCCGAGGTCCTGAATCCGGACAACCCCTCTTTCGAATTCGTTCCGGGTGGCGGCCAGGTAACAACCAAAAAAATCGTCGATACCGCGACGTGTAACGACTGTCATGGCCGGCTGGCAATCCATGGCGACGGCCGCTTTACCACCGACTATTGCCAGGCCTGCCACAACCCCTACACGCGCGACCAGGACTACGCCGAGCTCCTCGACCTCGGCCACATGGCGCACGCGATCCATGCTGCCGGAGTCCGAACCGCGCAGGAAACCAACGAAGGCGAGTTCGCGTACAAAGTGCTCGGTTTCGGCGAGCGCTTCTCGGGCGATGCCGCAACGGACGACTACTCGCATGTGACTTACCCGCAGGCGGTAAATTTCTGCGAAACCTGCCATTCAGCATCGAACGAGGACACCCCGGACGGCGGAGCCTGGGAGGAAACGGCCACGGCCGAGGCCTGCGGTGCGTGTCATGTCAGCGGTCTGCTGGCCGGCGACCCGGATCCGGATTCGGGTCTGTCGAGTTATTCATTCGAGCATCCGCCGGAGGTCCTTGGCGGCGCGGTAGTCCCGAGCGGCAACTGCGGCAATTGCCACGGCGACGCCGACAATTCGACAGCATTCATCGACAACCGCGACGTGCACAACAAGGGCGCGGTGCTCGAGGCAAGTCTCGGCGAGAACTTCGTGTTCACGATTCTTGCGGCCGACAACCTGATACCCGGTGGCAGACCGGTCGTCACCTACCAGGTCACCGATGCCGAAGGCAACCTCTACGACGTCCTCGCCGATCCGGAATTCGACTCGGCCAACGGCGCGCGAATTCGTACCTATTTCGCCTGGACGACCGACGATTTCTACAATGGCGACGAACTCGGCAACCTGGTGAACGGTGGCCGTGCGCCGGGAGACGATCACGACACGATCATCGCGGCGGCTATTAAAAACGCCGATGGCAGCTTCACCTACGTGTCTGATGTCACCCTGCCTGCCGACTACGACGGTGACGGCATGGTGGCTCTCGGTGGCAACCCGGTTGCCGATGTGAACGGCACGTTCGAAACGGCGTCGCCGCAGAGCACGTTCTTCTATCCGGGCGATGCGCGCCGGCAGGTCGTCGCGATCGAGAATTGCGATAGCTGTCATGAAAATCTCACTCGCCATTTCGGCGGCTACAACTCGGTCGAGTATTGCCTGACCTGTCATAACAATGACTTCGCATCGAGCAGCAACAATCGCAGCGTTGCATTGAGCGCAATCGGTCATGGTCTGCATGCGGGGATCACGTCGGATGTCACCTATCCGCGCGAGATCAGCGATTGCTATGCATGCCATACCGAAGACGGTATTTACGGGCGTGAAACCGCGCGCGCGGTGAGCAGCCTGCGCGGGGCGGAGGCCAACCTGTGGCTCGACGATACTGCGACGACCTCATTGTCGGCGACCTGCGGCTTCTGTCATACCAGCAATGCGGCGGTCGGCCACTTTGCATCGAATGGTGGTCAGGTCGATGAGTTGAAGTCCGACATCATCGGCGCCGATGGCAATGGCGGTATCCCGATCGGCCAGGAGGCCTGCCTCGTGTGCCATGGTCCGGGGCGCAGCGTCGATGTCGCGATAGCGCACGGGCTGAAATAAGGTCCGATCGATGTAGTGCCCGGCAGACCGGGCACGACCCTGGCGAGGGCCGGAGCGAGCTCCGGCCCTTTTTTGTTCCCGGCCGCTGGAGGCTCGCAACCACGGGCCTTTTAGCAAAATCGCGATCCCCGCTGTTGCGCATCGTGCGCAGGCCTCTATCATGGGTCAGGATACTTCCGCCGGACCACTAGATGAGCCAACGACAACTCGGCCGTGTCATTGTTGCCGTGATGCTCACAGCAATCGTCAGCGCCTGCCGGCCGCAGCCGCCATCGGCCAGTAGCAGCCAGCTTTTCGCGGATATTACCGCCCAGTCGGGTGTCGATTTCGAACATCGGTCCGGCCTCGACGGCAGCTTTCGAATTGCTCAGATCATGGGTTCCGGGCTTGCCGTTTTCGACGCCGACAACGACACCGATCTCGACTTATTTTTCGTTAATGGCCAGTCATTGCCAAACCGGCTGTTCATTCAGGTCTCGCCAGGGCAGTTCGAAGACAGGACAGACGAATCAGGACTCGGCGACACTGGCAACGGAATGGGCGCTGCCATCGGCGATATCGACAATGACGGCGATATCGATTTATTTGTGAGCAATGTTGGCGCCGATCGACTTTACCGCAACGACGGGGCCGGTCGTTTCACCGATATCAGCAACAAGCTGGATCGCGATCCGAAAACCTGGTCTACCTCGGCGGCCATGTTCGACTACGATCGTGATGGCGATCTCGATATTTATGTCGCCGGTTATATCGATGAAAAACCGCCGCAACAGTGCCGGACCCAGGGTCGGCGACCCGACTTTTGCGCGCCGGCGGCCTATCCGGGCGTGGCGGACCGGCTGCTGCGCAACGACGGTGTCGTGTTTGCCGACGTTTCAACAAAAAGCGGGTTAACTCAAACCCAGGGCCGCGGACTGGGGCTGGCGGTGCACGATTTCGACGGCAACGGCTGGCCTGATATCTTTGTCGCTAATGACGGCGAGGCCAATAATCTCTGGCTGAATTCAGGCGAAGGCTTTTTCGAGGATCACGCGGTGCGGGCCGGTGTTGCGTACAACATGTTCGGCAAACCCGAGGCCAGCATGGGGGTCGCGCTCGGCGACACCGACGGCAACGGCAGCCTGGACCTGTTCGTCACCCACCTCAGTACCGAGACGAACACTCTCTACGGTGGCGGCGGTGGCAATATGCTCGACAAGACCGCGGCTTCGGGACTCGGGGCCGCCAGTTTGCCGTACACTGGCTTCGGTACCGCGATGTTCGACGTAGAACTGGACGGCGATCTCGATATTGCAGTGGCCAACGGGCGCGTCACCTTGAGTCCCGAACACGACAAGGCGACTGCAGACGAACAGAAGGATACTGCAAAGCTCGCCCATTTCATTACCGGTTATGGTGAACCCGACCAGGTTTTCGTCAACGATGGAAGCGGACGATTCGAAGCGGGCTGCCCGGGCGCCGGCCCGTTTTGCAACAAACCCAGCGTAGCGCGCGGACTTCTCGCGATTGACATCGATTCCGACGGCGACCTGGACCTGCTGATAACCCGATCGAACGGTAGCGCGCGGATCTACCGCAACGATGCGCCGCGCGCCGGAGACTGGCTGACCGTGCGCGTACTCGATCGCACCGGTTCGCACGATGCAATCGGCGCAATCGTCGAATTGAGCGGTGCGCGGAGCACCCAAATCCGTCTCGTGCGGCATAGCAGCAGCTACCTGAGCAGTGCCGACGCACGGGTTCATTTCGGCGTACCGCCGCAGTATGCGGTCACCGGCATGACCGTGACCTGGCCCGACGGCGAACGCGAACGATTCGAGGTGCCCGGACTCAATCGACAAATGACCGTGCAGCAGGGCTCCGGTGCGTCGATCCCGTGAGATGGGTATTACGATCGGCGCAAACAAATGCGCGAGAAACGATACTCATGCGTGCAATCCGGTGACCGGCTCCGGCCCCCGCCGCCATGCAACAGGACAAATGCGGGGGATTCCACTCGCGGACCAGTTTTGCAGCTAAGCGTAAATGGTGCCGATATCGGCAAGATCACCTGAGATAAAAGTGCGATGAGTGATGAGTATAGTGGCGGGCAGGAGTTCGCGGCGATCCGCTCGCATCGGCTGCATGCCGGCCAACACGCGTTAAGATGCTGGTGTCCGATCCATCGTGGAATACGTTGACCTGGCCAGTCAGGGCTAGTGAAACCGCAGCTGAACTAACGAACTGAAACGCGATGTTCCGGACCATGGAGCCGAATTTTATGTCTCAAGAACAACGCCCGAACCCATTGGTGATCGCAGTGCTGCTGGTTATGGCCGCGGCAATGGCGTGGTGGGTCGTGCGGCCCGGAATTCCAGCGCCACCACAACCGGACCTGAGCGGCGGCGAACCCCGTGTCGCGGAAAAACTGACCCGGCTGGGCAAGGCAGTCAGCGCTGACAACGACAATCCCGACGTTTGGGGCAGACTGGGTTCGATGTACCTCGCGAGCGGCTTCGACAGCGAGGCTCTCGATTGTTTCGCCGTGGCAATGCAGCTATCGCCACGTGATTTTCGCTGGCCATATCTCAGTGGTTATGCCCTTCGCGACCGGGATCCGGAAGCCGCCCTGGCGAAATTTGAATCGGCCGAGCGCCTGAACCGCAGCTATCCCGCATTGCACTTGCGCAAGGCCGATCTGTTGTTACGGCTGGATCGCAGCGACGAAGCCGCAGCGGAATACCGGCACAGCCTCGACCTCGATCCGCGATCGAGCCATGCAAGGCTGGGCCTGGCGAGGATCGCATTGCTGGACAACCGTCCCGAGGAGGCGCTGGATCTGTTACAGCAGGCACTGCAACTGCAACCCGGTCACTGGGAGGTCTCACGTGCGCTCGCGCAGACCTATTCCGTATTGGGAAACGACAAGGAGGCGCGAAGACTAAATTCAGGCGATCGCCCGACCCAGGTATCGACGGAGCCGGACGATCCGGTCGTAGCCGCGGTTTGGCAGGAAGCGGTTGATTCCAATACGATGCTGGTACGCGGAGCAGATGCTCTTTTCAGTGGCAATCCCGAGCAGGCAGTCGCAGAGTTTGAAGAGGTTGTCGCGCTGCGTCCGGACTCCTCCGAGCACCATCGCTGGCTGGCCGATGCCTACGCCGCGAGCGGGCGTGGCGCAAATGCTCAGAAATCTTATGAAGACGCCCTGGCCATCGATCCCGAATCGATACCGGCGCTGATGGGTCTGGGCGCTATCCAACTCGCGAACAATCAGTTACAGGAAGCCATCCGCAACCTGCAACACGCCGTTGAACTCGACGACAGAGATGCCACGGCCAATTTTCTGCTCGGATCGGCGCGGGAAGCAAACGGAGAATCAGGTCTTGCGGCACAGTCCTATCGTGCGGCGACCACGATAGATGCGACGTTGACCCCTGCCTGGGCGGGTCTTGCCCGTACCAGCGAAATCACGGACTACGAAACCGCCGTTACCGCGTGGGGACGGGTAGTCGAGCAGGCGCCAGCCAACCGCGCGGCGCGCCAACACCTGGTCCGTATGCTGCTCGCGGGCGGCCAATATGCCGCAGCCATAGCGGCGCTGCAACGGGGCCTGGAAATCTATCCCGACGACGTCGACGCATCTCGTCAGCTTGCCTGGGAACTGGCCACGGCTCCCGACCCGGAACTGAGAGATGCGGTCGAAGCGCGCCGCCTTGCCGAATTCGCATTTTCGAAAAACGCCGGAAACCCGCTTGCTAGCGATACCCTGGCCGCGGCAATGGCAGAAAACGGAATTTACACCGAGGCCGCCGCATTGGCGGAAACGGCGCTCGGGTTACTACAGGCAAATGAAGACGAGCTGCGAGGAGCAATAATCGAACGACGCGATTTGTATCGCGAAAACAAACCGTATCGGCAGGCCGGTCCGCAAAACTGACCATGCAAACCGCGATTCGTCGTGTTTCTGCGCGGTCTTGTTCGCGCCGTTGACCATCGCATAAGCAAGACCCCGCGAACCGGTCGGGCGCAAACGGCGGGACTGTCTACAAACCCATCGCGGTTTCGGCAATCAGCATGTCAACAACCGCATTGAGGGCCTCGCGGCGATCGGCTCCGTCCGCGATATGCTTGTTAAAAACCTCAAGCTGGCGATGCGCGCTGGTGCCACGATCGAGAATTTGCAACGCGTTGTTAACGTCCTCGCTGCATCCCAGCGACGTCGCGTCTTCCTTGATCATCTCGAGCAATTCGCTCATCAGCTCCCGAACCGGCAACACACGCTGCCGCGCCAGATCGATCATCCCCTCATCGAAGCTGTAACGCATCGCGCGCCAGCGATTTTCCTCGATCAGCATATCGGCGTAATGACGCCACCTCTGGTTGTGTGAACGCAGCCGATACAACATGCGCAGGATGCAGACGATCAGAGCCGTCAATGCAATCGCATCATCGATACGCGTGCACACATCCATTACCCGGGTCTCGAGCGTGGGGAAACGTGCACTCGGGCGCAAATCCCACCAAAGCTTGGTCGTATCCGCAATCAGACCGGCATTGATCAGAACCTTCACATGACGCTCGTATTCGCCATAGCTGTGAAAACGCTCCGGGAGTCCGGTGCGTGGCAATGCGCCGAACACGGTAAGCCGATACGACTTCAGCCCGGTGTCCTCACCGCGCCAGAACGGCGACGAGCAGGACAATGCGAGCAGGTGCGGCAGGAAATAAGTCATTTGATTCAGCAGATCTATTCGCAACTCGTCATCTTCGATCCCGACGTGTACGTGCATACCGCAGATCAGCAATCTCCTCGCCGCCGCCTGCATTTCGCGCGACAGCGTTTCGTATCTTTCCTTCGGCGTATACTTCTGATCCAGCCACTGACCAAACGGATGGGTCGAAGCGGCAATCGGCGCGAGACCGTGGCGGCCCGCAACTTCGACAATCACCCGCCGCAACCGGCTGAGGTCATGCCGCACCTCCTGCACATTGCGGCAGACTTTGGTGCCGACCTCTATCTGCGACCGCAAATACTCGGAGGTCACACGATCTTCGCAGAGCCGTCCCGCTTCATCCCAGATCTCGGCGGGCGGGTCCGGCGCGAGGTCGCGCGTCTCACGATCAACGAGGAGATATTCTTCCTCTACACCCAGCGTAAACGACGGCGCATTCAGGCTCATATCAGGTTCTCCCTCTCTCGCGGACGATACAGGCCGTCGTTGGCGAGAATATCGGCTAGCACTTTGCCAAGTAGCCGGCTCCACTGTGCGACGCCCTCCGGCGAGCGCACCAGATCCTGTCGAATCTCAATCGATACGCAGGGCAATCCAGCCTCCTCGCCATGATGGTCGATTGTAAAGTCCGCCGGATGTTTTCCCGAGTACGGCTGATTGTCGCCGACCACGACGCCGCTGTCGCGCAGTCCGCCGATCAACGGCAGCGGTATGCGCGGATCCTTGTCCCACAACACACCGATCTCCCACGGCCTGGCGCGGCTGTCAAAAAACGGTGTGAAGCTATGGATCGCAATCAAGGCAGGCGTCCGGCCGAACAACCGGTGTTCGTCGAGTTGCGCCTCGATAGCCTGGTGAAACGGCCAGTAGACTTCGTGTTCGCGCAGCGCTTTAGCGGCGCCATCCAGATCGCGGTTACCCGGCACAATGTCACCGTCGCTGACTGCCAGAAAGGCGGTGGGATCGTCGAGGGCTCGATTACAATCGACGACGAGGCGCGAGAAACCGGCGAGCACAGCCGATGCATCGAGCAGACGAGCGAGGCTTCGCGTCAGCTCGGCGGCTCCAATGTCGCGGGCAATATGACGATCCAGCGCGGCCTCAGGCAGGCCGAGATTGTCCAGCGCGGCAGGAATCGCACGGCTGGCATGATCGCAAACAAGTAAGGCAGTACCTGCGCCATCGGCATTGACAACCTCGAACGGCGCCGGGTCAGCGGGACCAAGCAACGCCGACCCGGATCGATTTGCGACCGGTTCGCTTTGTTCGTCCGTCCGCGATTTCGAGTTCTTATTCTGCAAGACGCGACCAGTGGCAGGTACGAGACCCGTCAGAGCTTAATCCGCCCCCGCAGCGGCTGCAAGCGCAACCCGATCGGGATAGCTGCCGCAGTGACACCGTGGCGCGGACGCTGCAGCGCCCGCCCGGTACTCAGGCCAGTCGCAATGAATTTCGCCGCAGCCTGCGGCTAAAACGGTCGAAGTCTCTTACCGGCTCTGGCCGGGCGATGAAAAAGCCCTGTGCAAAATCGACCCCGATGTCTGACAACTCATTTAGGATCGCGCGGGTCTCCACACGCTCGGCCACGGTGCGTATGCCCAGCGCTTCTGCCACCTGGCCGATTGCCTCGAGCATTCGCCGATCGACGATATCGTTGTGCACATTGGCGACAAAATGACCGTCGATCTTCAGGAAATCGACCGGCAGGTTTTTCAAATAGGCGAATGAAGACAATCCGCTGCCAAAATCGTCGAGAGCAAACTGGCAACCCATGCTCTTGAGCTCGTGCATGAAGCGGGCAACGTTACCGAGGTTGGCGATGGCGGCCGTCTCGGTTATTTCGAAACACAGTGCGTGCGGCGGCAGATGTTCAGCCGCAATTTGCCGTGCAACGTCTTCGAGAAACGACGCATCGCTTAGCGAGTTACCGGAGAGGTTGATCGCCAATGTATAACCGGCCTCCCCCGTCGCATTGCGCGAGCGATCGGCCAGGGTCAGCGCCTGCTCTATCACCCAGCGGTCCAGTGTTGGCATCAGATTGTAGCGCTCGGCCGCAGGTATAAAGACCGATGGCTGGATCAGCTCGCCATTCTCGCCACGCATTCGCAGAAGCAATTCGTAGTGACCGCCGAAGCCTTCGTCCGCATCCACCGGAACGATCGGCTGAAAGTAGAGTTCGAGGCGATCGTGTTCGACAGCGCTGGTAATTTGCGACACCCACAGCATTTCGCGATGATGGGCATCGCTGTCGCTGCTCTGGTAGACATGGACCCGGTTGCGGCCCGCTTCTTTCGCCGCATAACAGGCTACATCCGCGGCGCTCAGTACGCTGGAGGATGTTTCCGAAGCCGAATCGATCGCGACCAGCCCGATGCTGGCACTGACGTTGATTGCCCGCTCCTGCCAGTTGAAACGCAGAGCCCGCACCGCCTCACACAGTTGTTCGGCGACCCGCATCCCCTTCTCCAGCTTGCAGTGCTTGAGCAGGATGCCGAATTCGTCTCCACCGAGTCGCGCTACGGCATCTGTACTTTCAACGCCCCCATGCAATACCCCGGTAATTCTCTTCAGCAGCCGATCGCCCGCCCCGTGGCCGCAAAGATCATTGACCACCTTGAACTGATCGAGATCGAGATAAAGCAGGACATGGCGTGACTTCTTGTCGCCACGACTGTCGATCAGTGCATCATCAATGAAGTTCTCGAACTGGCGCCGGTTGATCAGACCGGTCAGTTCGTCATGACTGGCCTGGTACGAGAGCTGGCGCCGCAGCCGCCCGTCCTGGCACATATCGCGAAACACCATCACGGCACCAACGACGCTCCCATCCCGATCACGAATCGGCGACACGCTCTCATGCACCGACAACTGCTGTCCGCGACGATTTACGATGACCGAATTTTCACACAGACCCAGAGTGCGGCCCTCACGCAGGCACCGCGTGACCGGATTCTCCAGTACCTGCCCCGTCAGCCGGCTGTGCATCTCGAATACGGTTTCGACGGCAGTCCCCGCCGCCCGCCTCAACTCGCAATCGAGCAGAGTCTGCGCGGCCGGGTTCATGTAGTCCACGCGCCCCTGAGAATCACAGGCAATGACCGCATCGCCGATGGATTGCAGCGTGACCTGCGCCCGCTCTTTTTGCTCGAACACCTCCATCTCGGCGCGTTTGCGCTCGGTGATGTCGGTGATCGTTCCCTCGTAGCTGCAGATTTTGCCGTTTTCGTCATAAACGGCACGCGCATTCTCAATGACAACAATTTCACGACCGTCTTTGCGCCGCAGTCGATACTCGAAATTTCGCACGCTGCCGTCACGGCGCAACCGGTCGAACAATGTAAGTCGATCGTCAGGATTCGCGTAAAGGCTGCTCATACTCACCACCGCGCCGAAATCCTCCTCCGAGCTGTAGCCGAGCATTTCCACCAGGGCGGGGTTAGCGGAAATCAGCCGGCCATCGGCGCAGGTCTGGTAGACACCGTCAACCACCGTTGCAAAGAGGTTGCGGTAACGAGCCTCGCTCTCGCGCATGCATTCTTCTGCGCGGTTACGCTCTATCGCTATCGCGGCCAGGCGAGTCATGCGCTCGATCAGGTCATGTTCGCTTCTCGTGGGCTCACGCGGTTCGCCCAGATATACCGCGAAGGAACCCAGAACGGCCTGTGAACTGGCGACCACAGGAGTCGAACAACACGCGTAAAGCCGGTGCCGTTCCGCCAAATCGCCGAGATCGCCCCAGCCGCCCGAGTCCCTCATATTCCTTGCAATGATCTGGTGACCGTGAAAAACCGCCTGGCCACAGTGGCTGCCATCCGGGCCGATTTGCGAACCGTCAATAAACTGCGTCAGGGATTGCGGCAGACTTGGAGCGGACGCGAGTCGCAAACAGCGCTTCTCGTCATCGGCCAGGTAGACGGAACAACGCGCTCCGGGAAAGGCCTCCTCGAAGCCGAGAATGAGACGGTCGAGAATACGCGGCAGCGCGACATTCTCGGCAATGAGTTCGAGGATATCCTTGTCGATCCGGGTGAGCAGTTCCCCGCGTTTGCGCTCGCTGATGTCGGTAACGCTGCCACGCACCAGCCGGCGGTTGGAAGATGGCAAGCGGGCAAGACGCACCTCGCAGGGGATTTCGCGGCCCTCGGCGCCGATATGGTGCCACTCGAAAACCGGAAACTCCCCGTTTAGCGCCGCGGCAATATACCCGCGCGCCATTCCGAAGGACAACGTTCCGTCGGGCTGCTTGCGCGGGCTTATTTCCCGCGGACCCGCGGCGAGCAACTGCTCGCGCGACATCCCGAACAAGCCGACCGCGTTCTCGTTGACATCGGCAAAACGTCCGGAATCCACATCGAATACGACAATCGCCTCAGGCGCGTGATCGACCAGCGTCTTGTTGCGTGCCTCGCTTTCCCGCAATTCCAGTTCAGCATGCTTGCGCTCGGTCACATCCCGAGCGCAAACGACAAAAATGTCACGAGCACGAAATTGCGAAGTGCTGACCGCTAGTTCAACCGCAAATTCGCTGCCATTGCGATGTCGCGCCAACGCTTCATGGGCAGCGAGATCGGCATGGGTATCGCCCAGCGGCGCCGCGAGAGTCTCGAGGTAGTCCACCCACTTTCGCTGCCCTGAGCCGGGAAGCAGAAGGTCCAGACTGCGGCCTGCGACTTCGTCGCCGCGATAGCCAAACAAACGTTCACAGGTCGGATTGACGGACTCAATCAGACCCCAGCTGTCGACAGTCAAAATTGCATCTTTGACATGATCGAGAACCAGACTTGCCAGCGAAGATTCCCGGATTGGCGCCTGGAATACTCCGGACTGTGCGGCCCCGGGCATCGGCTGGGACAACTTCGCATAGGAACGACTGACAAGCCGCAACAACTCGGCCACGTCCAGCCCTCCGGCGTCATTTCCGCCAGCAAGTTCCAGCTGTTTTTTCAGCAAGTCGTGCATCGGCTGCTGTCCAGATCCAGCGCTTTTTGTTTCAGCAATACGCTTAACAACCCGCGCCAACAATGCGGTTTGCCGGGTTATTGCCCTGTTTTGCGGCCGCGGAACTTGCGAACAACGGACGCACTGCTCTCCCAGAGTCGTAGGATAGTCAGACAGTGAAGCGTTCGATGTGACGAGCCTCTCGCTTTGACGGGGAATTGGGAAAATTATCCCGGTATATTATTTTTTATTATTAAATACTGAATGTTACGAAGTCTTTATGACTATTATTCTAACTTTTTGCCTTGACTGAACGGCCGTATTCGGACGCCACCTTCCGTCTCGGCGGCGCTGCCGCCAGCGCATAGCCACCGCAATTTTGCGTCAGCGGAAAAAACCGCAGGTCAGGCGCGCTCGCGCCGCGTCTCAGTCTTTTTGCCGAGATGCGCGCTTGCGATCGCTCTCTTTCAAAAACCGCTTGCGCAGCCGGATATTTCCCGGCGTAACTTCGACGAGCTCATCGTCGTTGATGAACTCCATCGCCTGCTCGAGCGAGAACCTGACGGGCGGCGTCAGCAGAATCGAGTCGTCTTTGCCCGCCGCGCGGATATTGGTCAGCTGCTTCGCTTTCAGCGGATTGACGGTGAGATCATTGTCACGGCTGTGTTCGCCGATGACCTGGCCCTCGTAGACATCATCGCCCGGCGCAATGAACAGTCGCCCTCGCTCCTGCAGATTGAACAAGGCGTAGGCAAGCGCTTTGCCAGTGCCGTTTGAAATCAACACGCCGGATTGCCGACGCGCGGCGCGCGGGCTGGTAAGCGGGCCATAGTGGTCGAAGACGTGATGCATCAGACCGCTGCCCGAGGTCAGCGTGCGGAACAGGCTCTGAAAGCCGATCAGCCCTCTGGCCGGAATCAGGTAATCGAGCCGAACCCGGCCCTTGCCGTCCGGGATCATGTTCTCCAGTTGCCCTCCGCGGCTGCCCAAACCCTCCATCACGGCACCCTGGTGATCGCTCTCGACGTCAACTGTCAGGACTTCGTATGGCTCTTCCTGCCCGGCATCGGTGTCGCGCAGCACCACTCGCGGGCGCGAGACGGCCAGCTCGTAACCCTCGCGCCGCATCGTCTCGAGCAGAATGGCCAGATGCAATTCGCCGCGCCCGGACACATTGAACTTCTCCGGGTCCGATGTTTCCTCTACCCGCAGCGCGACATTGTGCATCGCCTCGCGAAACAACCGTTCCTGCACCTGGCGGCTGGTAACAAACTTACCGTCGCGACCGACAAACGGTGACGTATTGGTCTCGAATGTCATGCTGATGGTCGGCTCGTCCACCGTCAGCGGCCGAAGCGCTTCGACCTTTTGCGGATCGCACAGAGTGTCCGAAATCTGCGGGTGATTGATTCCGGCTACCGCCACGATATCGCCGGCGCTGGCCTCCTCTATCGCAACCCGCTCAAGCCCGAGAAAGCCCAGCAACTTGCTGACTCGCTCCTCACGCCGATGCCCGGCGAGATCGACCACGCTGACTGCCTGATTGCGCCGCATCGTGCCGCGGGCGATACGGCCGATCCCAATCGCGCCGAGGTAACTGGAATAGTCAAGCGAGCTCAACTGCAACTGCAAAGGCCCGTCGGGATCCACCGCTGGCGGCGGACACTGATCGACGATCGTCTGAAACAGCGCCGTCATGTCGCTGCCAGGAACATCGAGATCGAGACTTGCATGACCCTGAAGCGCGGACGCATAAACCACCGCGAAGTCGAGTTGCTCGTCGGTCGCGCCGAGGCGGTCGAACAGTTCGAAAGTCTGATCCAGCACCCAGTGCGGCCGCGCCCCGTCGCGATCGATTTTGTTGACGACAACGATTGGCTTCAGGCCATGAGAAAAAGCCTTCTGCGTTACAAAGCGGGTTTGTGGCATGGGCCCGTCAACGGCATCGACCAGCAACAGCACCGAATCGACCATCGAAAGCACCCGCTCGACCTCGCCGCCAAAATCGGCGTGCCCGGGTGTATCGACAATATTGATCCGGTAGTCACCCCAGCTCAGCGCTGTATTTTTTGAAAGAATCGTAATTCCACGCTCACGCTCGAGATCGCCCGAGTCCATTACCCGATCCGGCAGGACCTTGCGCGCGTCAAGCGTGCCGGATTGCCGTAGCAACTGATCCACGAGCGTGGTTTTGCCGTGGTCGACATGGGCAATGATCGCAATATTGCGAAGCTGGTTAATCATGGGGTACACCGGGGCGGGGAATGCGAGGCGCGGATTCTACACCAGCATTGCCACCCAATCACTGCGCCGGCCCCAGGCGGCGGCTCCGCATGCACCGCGCCGCCTCGCCAAACTGCGGCATCACACTGCGGCGCTCGTGACGACCGACCCAAAATCACCCGGACCATGGCGCAAACCGAAGTTTGTCAGTGGCGACCGATTCAAACCCGCTACGCGCTCGTTAAAGCGGCGACTCCTGCCCGCCGCCAACTCGCAAGCACTCTCCACGGCGATCGGGTTCTCACCCCACGAGCCATGAATCCACGACTCAGCGGGGGTCGAGGCCGCAAGCTCCGACACGGGATTCAATGTGAAATTCAAACTCGACTACCAGTTGATTACCGCAGCAGCCGCAGCGCTGATGAGTGTCTGTGCACTGGCGCTGCCCTTTGCCAAATTGAGCCCGATGAGGTCAGGGCAACGAGCCCAGGCCTGCCATACATCGATATCGCCCTCAGTTGCGTCCAGGAGCTCGCGAACCAATTGAATCGGATTACATCGAAGACCTGCAGCCCGGGCGTTTGTCACCGGGCCTCCGACCAGGTTGAAAAAAATAATATAAATTAGATTAAATATAAACTTTTATATATTGTTTTATATATATTTATTGATATTACTATCAGGCATAGTGGAGTGAACCAGCGCCCCTCACCCGGGATCCCAGGCGGCGCAGCGGCGACTGGCGGCAATCGGTTCAGCGATGCGGGCGCCAGATCAAAGTCATGGCGAAATTGCGGCCGGGCTCATTGATTCCGGAGCCGTGGATACGGTAATCCTCGTCAGTGACGTTTTCCAGCGCCAGCGCAATGCCGAGATGACGCGTGACCTGGAAGTGGCTGCGCAGTGTCAGCACCGTGTAGTCGGGCGTCCCGCCCGGCGGTATGCGCTGGGTATCGGCCGCATCCCGGGTGGAAAGATCGTCCTGCTCTTCCGCATACGACAGCAGCCCTTCCAGCCACAGCCGGCCATCGACGCCGACCCAGCGCAAACCGGTATGCAGCGTCAGCGGCATTTCGCGATCAATTGTCTCCGAGACCTTTACCGGCTCCGAAGTCGGAAAGGTATCGACGTCACCGTCCATCCATGTACCGGTGCCGAACCAGGTAACGGCGTCGGTCAGTTTTACCCCAAGCTGCAGCTCGACACCCTGCACATCGCCGTCACCTGAATTCTTCTTCGTGACCTCGTTCTCGCCATCGACCACGCGCCCGGTCGGCGTGCGGATGATCATGTCCTGAATATCAGTGTAGTAATAACTCAATTCGCCCCACCACCGATCTTGCCCCGCCTTGAGCCCGATCTCGAATGTCACGAACTCCTCGGGGTCGAGGTCGGTTACCGGCGTTTCGATCTCGTTTGAGCGGTTAGAGTCGAATCGGGTCATGTCCGAGAGATTCGGCGCGCGAAATCCCTGCGACACACCACCGAACAGGCGGTAGCCGCCGCCATCAGTCAGGCGATAGGTGGCGCGCGCGCTGCCGGTCAACTCGTTCCAGTCCTCATTGAACGAAAAAGTGCCGCCGGTCTCCGGGTCAACCACCGTCCCGGCATCCAGTTCCGCCCGCGTGTAGCGACCACCCAGGATCAGCGACAACCGATCGCCCACGTCGATCTGATCCTGCACGAACGCAGCTATCATGTCGTATTCCGAGTCGTCGGCAACCGCGCCCTGCGGGCGGTCAGCGCGCAACGAACCATCCGCGTTGTAATCAATGCGATACGAGTCGACGTCATCGTGGTACCACTCCGCGCCATAGGTAAAGCGCCCGAGCCGGCTCGGCGTCGCCGCCTGGACCCACAAGCCGGTTGTGTCTACCTCGAAGCCCTGGACGTCGCGACGCCCGTCCGAGCGTACCCGGTCACGCTCTTCCTCCTGGTCGTGATAGGACACGCTGGCGGTCACATCCTCGAGGAAACCGAACAACTCTCCTTCACGCCATTGCAGATAAGTGAGCTTGCGCTCCTGGTCCAGCGAGCGGCGCAATTCATTTCCGACATCGGTTCCCTGCCAGCTTTCTCCATAAATCGTGCGATGGGTACGCCATGCGTCATCCTGGTCGACCCACTGATGGGCGAGCACCAGTCGGCTGCCACCGGCAAACTGGTACTCCAGCCGCGTATCAACGTCATGCTCGTCGTAACCGGTGTTGTGCTGATCCCCGAGATCGGCCACATCCAGATTGCCAAAATCCTTGTATGACCCGCCCGCATACGCCGAAAAACCGTTAGCCGCGCCGAATCCCGCCTCGAGCCGGTAGACGTTCGAACTTTCCGCATCGGCATAGCGATAATAGGCATTACCGTCAATACCGTCGATCGCATCGAGATCCGCATAGCTGCGACTCAGCACCTGCACGGTTCCGCCTATCGCATCGCTGCCGTAGAGCACCGACGACGGCCCACGAACAATCTCCAGCCGGCTGACGCTCAACGGATCAACCGTGTTCCAGTACTGGTTGGGCCCGTCGCGAAACACCGAGTTGTTGAGCCGGATCCCGTCAATCAGCAACAGGTTGCGAAATCCGGTGAAGCCGCGAATAAACGGCGACCCCTGACCATGCGCCGTTTTCTGCACCATGATTCCCGGCAATTCCCGCAAGGACTCGGGAATCGTCCTGACCTGGCGCTTATCGCGCAGCGTCGCGTCACTCAGCATGCTTACCGAGTAAGGCGCGTCGCCGAGCGCAAGCTCGGATCGGGTGGCCGTAACGATGATCTCCTCGAGTTGCTGCGGCCCATCGGATCCGAAGTCGGCAGCGGATGCGGTAACCGCAACGAATAAAAGCACTGACGGGGCAATTCGAATTGCCGCTTGATTCACCATTTGCGTAGACCCGAATTCTCCGCCAAGACTGCCGCAGCGCCTCGGCCCGCCCGGGCTCCTTCCCTGTGTGGTGTTGCCATGATTGAGCGTCCTCCCGCGCATGACAGACATTGTTATTTTTTTGTCTCGGCCAACGGTGCCACCGCGGCCGAGCACCACATGTTACCCCTTTTCAAGCAAATTCCGTGCCAGAATTCGGTCTAAAGTCTTCTCATTCTCTTATTGTAAAACAATTAGTTATTTATTATTTCTAATGTTCATTCTTGGTATTTTTCAGCGCCTGTTTGCTTCGTTGCCAGACCTTGCTTTATCTGTACAGAATTTGTGCCGCGACATACCGCCACGCTGAGTCCCGCCACGCTGAGTCCCGCCCGTCACTCCGACTCGTTGTCGCCGCTATCCGACGTGTCCGGCAGCGCCGTTACGATCAGGGTCATACGCGTTCCGATCGGCGGCAGGATGTCGGTATTACCGAGCACCGATCCGTAAGCACCGATACCCAATCCAAGCTGGTGCTCGATGACGGTCATGGGATCGTGCACGAAGCCGATCAACGAACCCGACGAGTCGGCCAGATAGGTCGGCGGGTCCGACGGGTACATTGCCGAACCGGTGTAAATCCAGCGGGTCTCGCGCGGCGGTCCGTCCGGAGCACCGACAATTCGCAGCGCATCCGCCGCATCGATTTCGACACTCCCGTCGTCACCCTCCCAGCGTATCTTGATTGCAACCTCGGGACCCTCGACCACGGTTTCGTCGAACTGGAATTTGGGATGAACGACACCCGTGTCATCGAGCCCGATGAGGATACAGGCGATATTGAAGTGCAGCCCGCGCGTCCTGAGTTCGAGCAGACTTTCGTAATCCTTCGCGCCACGCCGGGCGACCGCGAGATACTCGAGCGGATCTTCAGTGTGGATCAGCTTTGCCTCGACGCTGAAGCTGCGCGCCGGCTTGTCGACGATGATTCTGCCGACCTGGTACCGGCCGTCGCCAAGTTCCTTGATAGGCACTTCGGACTCCGCCACCTGGGCGCCGGCTGAGGCAATGCAAAGCGCCAGCAACCAACCCCCGATCACGAACCCAACCCGGGTCATGGCTTTACACCGATCACGATCCGATGCGGCATCGGCGGCGGAAAGTGAAAGACCTCGACATCATCGATACCGCGGTCACGCATCCATGCGGCGACATCCGCGTCGGCGTGAACCGTACCGTCGGGCGCGGTCAGCAGCATCGTCAGTCCGAACAACGCGGCGAATGCGGGGCTGGCACCCCCCGCATCGGCAAAAATATCGCAGATGACCATCCGTCCGCCGGATGTCAGCGCATCGAATCCCTTGGCGATCAATTCACGACATTGCTGCTCGGTTTCGCGGTGAAACATCCCGGACATCAGTACCGCTTCTACCGGTGCCGGGAATGCCGACTTCTTGTAATTGCCCTCGACCATTGTGACGCGGTCACCGGCGGGCATCGTTGCGAGAATCTCACGGGCGATCGGAATGACCCCGGGCAGTTCCATCACCTGGGCACTGAGGCCAGGATAGCGCGCTGCGAAAAGCGCGGAGTAGGTCCCGGGACCACCACCGACATCCAGCAGGCTGCGACACTCGCCCAGATCGGCGAGACCTACCAGCGCCTGCCCGATGCCGAGCGCGCGATTGTGCATGCCATAAACGAAATTACGCGTGCGCTGCTCGTCATCGCCAAGATAACTCGATGCGGTCAGCGCGGGCTCACCCGCACGCACCGAATGCTCCAGCCTGCCCCAGGTTGCATAGAGATCATCGCAGTAACGAATGGCGTCGCCCATATAGGACTGTGTTCCGGGAACCAGGAAAGCGGCTCCTACCTTGCTGCAGCGATACAAACCGTCTTGTTTTTCCAGTAAACCCAGCGAGGCGCAGGCATTAAGTAATAATTCAGTGGCGCGCGCAGCGATGCCCAGTTTCGCGGCAATCTCGTTCGTGCTGACGGTAGCGTCAGCAATGACCTCGAAAAGCCCGATTCTATTGGCGGCAAACAACGTCTGCGACGCCCAGTACGCGGTGGTCAGTTCGACAATCGGGGTGGGGTCGGGTATCGCATCGGCATCGGGCCTGCTCATCAGGCAGCATCCTCATGGTTTCGATCGATGTCGCATTCCAGTTGCATGTAAGCGCAACGGTGACACATGAACTCGTCCGAGATCGCCAGCCCGTATTTCTCGCGGATACCGGCATACGCAATATTCAGACGCTCGAAAAAACTGCGGAGCCGGCTCATGTACTCGGGATGGTTCTTGCCACCGATCGGCCAGTAAAGGGAGTAAATCGGAATGATCCCGCGGCTGCAAAGGTCCTCCGCACCGGCAATACACAGATCCGCCGCCTGCATCCAATCCATCTCATGTTCGGGCTCGAGCTCGATTCCGGCGACCATTGCACAGTAGACGCGGCCGCGGCCCCACATGGAAACGGCAGTTTCCAGCGAGGCAATCCACCTGTCATAGCCGACATAACGATTCTTGCCCGGGCAGATTTTTGCGAATAGCGGCTCCGACCAGACTTCGAGATTGAAGCAGACATTATCGACCAGCGCCTCATCGTGAAACTGCCGCAGCAGGTCGTCCGGCAGCGCGCCGGAACCCAGCGTAACGGGCACGTTTTTATGGTTGATCTCCTTTACCGCGCGCGCCAGCTGCAGAAAGCGCTCGCCCTCCTCGCGCCAGTCGGTCAGCGAACCGCCCACAAGGTAGATGTGCCTGATCGGGGTTTCGCCAAGCGCCGCGGTTACCGTCTCCTGCATGCGGCTGAGCGTGATTGCGGGAATGGCCAACTGCCCCGCCACCTGGCCGAGGTGCGCGGTGCGCTCATCGGGTGCTCCGTATGAGCAAAAGCGGCAGCGCATCGATTCGCCATCGTGTTTGTGCAGGAAATATTCGCAGCCAGGTGCGACATTGATCACCATCATGTCGCTGTGCAGACTGACCCCGGCCTGCGCCATCGGGAAGCCATCGCTGGTCTGGCCCCTCATCCACTCGGGCATCGGCTCGAAACGGATCTCGATATCGTCGCCGGCCGTCGCATTGTGCAAGCGATAACCGGCAGCCTTGTCGCCCTCGACGACCCAATCCGACTCGCCATTGCCCTTTACCCTGATCATCGTACCGTCCGGAGTACGAATCAGGTACGGAATCGCAACCTGCGGCTCACCCGTTGGATTGGGTTCGTCCGGCTTGAATCTGTAAGGATAGTAATTGGGCAACGCATGCCCTACCGCGTTACCGAGCGCTTCGCTGTAGCGAATGCCTTCGAACATAACGTCGACTTTGAGCCGCGTCGAAGCATCGAGTCTTTCCATGATCACCGCCCCGGTCTGCTGCAAACGATCTTGTTATCTAATGCCGTACATTTCTCAAACACTGGTGTTATAGTCTTTCCGGCTGTGAACAACAAAAATAGAAAACCCAGCTAAGCCAATGTCCGGTCCGTTACGCACCACTTTTGTCATTATAGTCGCGCTGCTGGTGCCTATCGTGCCATATGTCATAATCGGCGAGCTACCCGGCGAGCAGTGGCTGTCCAGTGCAGACGACGACGCCTTCGCATTCGGCGCAACCGGCGCCAGTCTACTCGTTGCCGATGTTCTGCTGCCTATTCCATCGAGTATCGTCGGCACGTTGCTGGCCGGCCGTCTCGGTTTTATCAGCGGGTTTCTCTGGACATGGAGCGGACTCTGCATCGGACACATCATTGGCTATGGCGTGGGCCGAACGTTACTCTCTGGTGCACGCGCCCATCTTCCCGAGACACCGACGCTTGTCGCGGTGCTGGTCTCGCGATCGCTGCCGATCCTGGCGGAAGCACTGACGCTGACGGCAGGTGCCACGCGCATGTCATTTGCAGGTTTTACCGGCGCCTGCCTGGTCGGAAATTTTGTTTTTGCTTTTCTGCTTGCCGCCAATGGCGCCGCGCTGATCCCGGGCGGACTGGTCGGCCCGGTTCTCGTAGTTCCAATGGTGTTGCCGGCGGCGGGTCTGTGGTTGTGGTGGCGCCATCGAGCGCGGCTCGCAACAGCCGGCAGCAAAAACGATAACCGGCAATCCCGATAGGCTGGCTGATTACCAACGGCCGACCAAGCGACAACAGGGAATCGCGGTACCGAGGAGGCGTGTCCCTCGTGCCGTACCGCTAGCTGCCAGGAGAATCCGGCTGGACATAGATCCGGTTGGAGGGAGGGATTCCATGGGTAAACAAAGTCACGGTATTGCCGGTTTCGATCTCCGACTGGATGTAATTGAAAGAATCGCTGACAGAATCAACCGGGTCGGCATTTACACGGACCACTTCCATGGTCTGCGGCAGATCAAAAACCTCCGCCAGCCTTATGCCGAGTTCCTTTGGCGCATTGTTATTCTTCGAGCCGCCGGAGTTACCGCCGCTTGCGGAACTGTTACGCGCGGACGCCGAACCAGCGGCGGCCCCGCTTCCCGCGTCCGAGCCGCCTGATGCTGCGAAACCGGGCCCGGACGCCGCGCTCTCGATCAACGCACTAAGCGATTCAGCCGATCCCCGCACCATGACAAGATGATTCCCAGGCTTGTAGCTCGTGGTAATTGCCGCGGACTCTCCGTCTTGGGGAAAATCTCCATCATGCGCGCCAGCCGTCTCCGGCTCATCAGTTTCGCGCGAACCCAGCAACCTTGAGCCATCCGGCGAAAAACGCTGGACGCCGTATTCGAGCGACATTAATACCCGCTCGCCGGGGCGGTCGAAGGTGACCGAATGACGATCAATAGAGTTAATTTGACCGAGTTCGGTGCTCTCTCCCGAGCGAACCACGATAAAAGAGCCATCCGTATGCTCGAGAATGGCAACCGAGACGCGGTCCGGATCGTGAATGACACCGGTCAGCGTGTAGCCGTCCAGACTTGCCGCAGCTGCGACCTGGGACGCTACGACCAACGCAGCCAGACAAATCAAGATTCTTCCGATCATCACCTGTCCTGGAAAAAAACAGGCGGCACGGCATTCCCTGCCGCGCCGCCTGTCTTGACTATACGCACGATTCAAAAACAACCCCGACCACGCTGCGAGCCCTGACACCGGCCCTTCGTGCTCAGTATTGTGTCAGGTCATTACCCAAGCGAGCGCAGCGCCGTCTTTCTCCTGGCAAAACCCAGCGCCAGGAAACCGAGACTCAACAACAGCACCGTGCCCGGCTCCGGCATCGGCATATCTTGCGGTGAGCAGACATAGTCGAGATCCTGCGGACGCTGCGTATCGTTACACTTGACGTCATTGATACCGCGCCAGTTGAAATCGAAACCCGTCGAATCCGCATCGGCATTTGCCGTGAAGAGCAGCGACGCGAGAATGAAATCGCCACCGCCCTGCAAACCCGCCAGCGTCGCCAGGTCGAGAATCGAGAACAGGTTGGGATCCGCGAACCCGGCGCCGTCCTGGTTGAACGGGTCATAGAAGGCCTCGCAGTCTGCGCTTGCATCCGTATTCTCGCAGGCCGTCCCAAGCCCGTCTCCGTAGTCAATCATGTCCAGCGTCAATAACGCGTCGTCGTACGCAATCGCCATGTCATAAGCGGTAATGACTTCGGTTCCCAGATCCGATGCCACGATATCGACTCTGATAACGTCGCCGGAGGTAATCGGCCCCGTATCTGCAGGATCCAGCGATATGTTCACCGCCAGTGCGTTGCCACCCCACATCGACGCTGCCAGCAGCAGGGCCGTGCTCAGTAAACTCGTGCGCTTCATGTCTGTCTCCTCATTTCCTGGAGCTGTTTCTTATTTTTCCCAAACCGGATTCGGTTCCGGGTGGCCGGCGCGAAAATCCCGACCGGCCACCCGGTTTCGAACGTATTACCCACCGCCCTTCTGGAAGACTTGTTGCACGTCATCTTCCGCGCAGTTCTTGCGTGTGCACTGCTGCGCACACCAGCGGGCGTCATTGACGGTTATGGTTCCGTCGTTATCGAAGTCGGCGGCCGGATCGGCAGGCGGCACGCTCTCACCGCGCAACACACTGATCAGGCGAAGATCGGCCCGGTCTATGTCTTCGTCGCCATCCATATCGCATTTCAGGTCATCGCCCGAGCAGGCGTCGCCAACGCCATCGCCGTTCGAATCCTCCTGATCTGGATTGAACACATCCGGGCAGTTGTCGCAAACATCGCCGACCCCATCCTCGTCCCGGTCGGACTGATCTGCGTTGGGCTCGGTGGGACAATTGTCGTCGGCATCGCAGACGCCGTCGCCGTCGGAATCGACACACCCGCCACCCGTTGAGCGGGAAAGCACCAGGATCGAGTAAGCCTGCGACGCAAAACTGTTCCAGCGACCCGGCGCGCCGTTGGCGTTGTAAACACCCGCGGGAGACTGATAGTTGAGCAGCGTATAGGCGTAATCGAAATAAATACGTGGTTGTTCAGCGGGATCATCGTAATAACCGCCACCCTGGCCACCGAACAACGGCACGCGCGGCACACTGGCCGGGTCGAGATGAACCTGGCGAGCGTCGCAGGCCGGATTGGCGCCCGGTGCGAGACTGCCGATGTCCTCGATGCCGATATTGCCGCCGGCCGGTTCGATGCCCGAGGCTTCGATGAATTCGTAGGCTTTCGACGACGACCAGAGGTAGTAATAATAGGAACTGGTACTCCAGTCATTACCGGCGATATCGGTATAGCGGTAACGGTTCCGCGCCCAGTTCAGGTAATCCTGGACACTGTCAGTGTTCAGGTTGGAGCCGCCGACCAGCTGGATCCAGGTGCCGGAAGCGGTCTGCTGGTGTGTCGCTGGAGACGGGAAAGAATCGCCGCCCTGGTAACCGTGACCAGCGTCGTTGTTGGCGATGCCATCGCAAACGTCGGATTCGTCAGTCGCATTTGCTTCATAGGCGTCACGCGAGATCTCGGCGAGCGTATTCAGCTGCGCCAGTCGCCCCGCATCACCGTAATCGTCTGATGAGTACACGCGGCGAACGGCCGACAGACCGGCAACGACCAGCTGCGTCGTTGAAGAGTCCGGGCACAAACCGTTGGTGTAACACCAGTAACCGAGGTCTTCGCCCGCGTCTCCCTGGTTTGCAGCGATACGGTCGAACAGATCGTTGATCGTACCGATCACGTCGTTCGGCAATGCGGCCGGCAGGTCCGGGTGGTCGCCACGATCGGGTCCGCCCGAAAGCAGGTAAACCGACATCGCCATCAGGAAACCGCCGTCGCGATACGCATAAAAACTCGTGTTCGCAGTTGAACCAATCATGTACGCGACCGAACGGCGCATCCGTGCCTGGTCCGCCGCACTCGCGTTGTTATAACCCTGCGGATCGGCATCCTGATCCGCGCTTGCGCGTTTCTCCAGCAACGCAAGCGTCGTCAAGCCCGTCGCATCGCCAGCGGAAGACGGATTATTAAACGCACCACTGGAATCGAGCCAGTCCAGCCCGAGATCGATCGATGCATTGACGTCCTGGCTGAAATTTGTCACCTGCGCCTGAGCGCTACCCACACCCAGCGCAAGTAGTAGAGGGAGTAAAAGACGTCCCGGTCCCCACTTTTTATTCATGTCCTGCTCCTCAGGTCTCTCGTTGCGGCGAAACGTTCCCGGGGTTCACCCAGGCCGAGTCCGGTTATTCTTAATGATTCAGACCCGCACCGTTCTTGTTTGCCCCCCATGCGTTAACAACTCATGCGCACGGTTATTGAGAAATGATGCAAAACACATGCCAATCGACGCCCAACTCAAATAACAATCTGTTTTACAATATTTTTTACAAAATATTCTAATGCCGGAACCGAAAGCTCTTCTGTAAGGGTAATTGACACCAATCATGACGTTTTCAATAAAAACAATAAGTTACAATTCCTCTCGGCATGGCCTGTACATTTTTCCGCCACAGCAACCACCAACTCGTCTAGAAATTAACCAGATGGCAGTGATTGCGGCTTTGCAACAACACAAAACAAAACATCGACTTGTCCGCAGATTGACAATTAAGGCTGAAGCGCCGGTATGCTCGGCAAACTGGATCTTCCAGTGCGGCACAGATGGAATTGAGTGTCGGATTTATTTACACAAATGGGTTTTCGGCCATGAGTAAAGTCGTCGCAACACTACGTGAACGCATTTCGCGGCCTTTCATGCTGTTACTTTTTATCGCAATGACATCGGCCTGGCTGGCCGCTGTCACCATCCTGCGCAATACACTGATCGATACACTCGACCGCCGTCTCGAATACTCGGTATCCGTGCTGGCCAGCGGTACACTGCCGCTTACGCCGGACCTGCTCAACCGGGCCGGGCTGGTGACGGGGCTGAATTTCGCCCTCATCGACAAAGAAGAGCGAACGATAGCGAGTACGATTGGCCTGGATTCGGCCGACACCCTGGTTCACGAACCGGAGGCTCTCCGCCTGATTCGCTCAAACCCGGCCATGCCGCATGCAGCAAAAACGATCGCTGGTCAGCGGGTCACCGCAAAGGCCGTTGCCGGCAGAGCCATGCCCGATGGCATCAGTCTCGTTGCGATCGCCTCGCTGGACGATGTAAGACAGTCGGTGCGCAAGGCCGCTGCATGGTTTGCGCTGACCCTGCTCGGCGCCGGCCTGATGCTCTACCTTCTCGGGCGGCGCGTGAGCCAGGCCATTTCACGCCCGATCAGTGAACTGGGCACTTATGCCGAGCGCATCTCGTCGGGCGAGCGAAATATCGACAATCACCTTGATGGACCGAAGGAATTGCAGAAGCTCGGTGAAATCATGGCCAGTATGGCGCAGCGAATCGATGACACCGAGGCGGAAATGATGCGCCGGAACCGCTACAAGGCGCTTGGCGAGATGGCGGCGCGAATCGCCCATGAGATCAGAAATCCGCTGACCGCGATCAAGATGCAGCTGCAACTGATGCAGGAATCGGCCAACGCACCTGATCGCGGGAAGCTCCAGCGGGTGCTGGACGAAACGGCGCGTCTGGAGATGATCACCGCAAACACCCTATCGCTCGGCGGTGACTTTGCGATTCGCAAGCAACCTGCGGTGCTGGACAATATCGTCGCCGCAGTCATCGAATTGCTGCGACCGCAGTTCCAGCATCTGCACATCCGGTTGCGCTTCGAGCCGGGATGCGAAGCCCCGCTTCCGCTCGATGCAGATCGCGTCAAACAGGCATTATTGAACCTGTTGGTCAATGCTGCCGACGAACTCGTCAAGGGTGGCGAGGTCAGCGTGACAACACGGTGCGAAGCGCGCGCCGCGGTGCTGATCGTTGAGGATGACGGCCCCGGAATCGCCGCCGACAAACGCGACGCATTATTCGACAACCCGGCCAGCGACAAGAAATTCGGTCTTGGAATTGGCCTCGTTGTCGCCCGCCAGGTGGTCGAAGGACATGGCGGCCAACTCACCGTCATGGACAGCGAGCGGCTCGGAGGCGCAAAATTTCGCATCCGGTTCCCGCGGCTCGAAACCGCTGCAACGGAGTAGACAGGCATGGCAAAAGTTCTGGTTGCCGACGACGAACAATCGATCTGCGATGCGTTCAGCGCGTTCCTGACCCATGAGGGGCACACGGCACTGACGGCATCGACCGGGGCCGAAGCGGTGTCGCTGGTAACCGATGAGAGCCCCGATGCGATGTTTCTCGACGTGCGCATGCCGGGCAACGAAAACCTCGAAGCGCTGCGGCAGATAAAGACGCTGAACCCGGAGCTTCCGGTCATAGTGATGACGGCGCACGGCACGCTCGATACCGCGCTGGAAGCGATGCGGCTGGAGGCGTTCGACTACATCGGAAAACCGGTCGAACTGGCACAGGCACGCGAGTTGCTGTCCCGTGCGCTGCATTACAGCCTGATCGAAACCCGCAGTGACAGCGTTGCCGCGTTGCCGGCCGGCGATGGCCTGCCACGGCTGGTCGGCCAGAGTCCCGCGATGCAGGAAGTGTACAAAATGATGGGGCTGCTGACCGCGAACGATCTGTCGGTGCTGATAACCGGCGAAAGCGGTGTTGGCAAGGAACTGGTCGCACACGGCATTCACGACAATAGCGCACGCGCAGACCAGCCTTTCGTTGCCGTGAACTGCGCGGCGATCCCGGAGGGCCTGATCGAAAGCGAGCTATTCGGACACGAAAAAGGCGCTTTCACGAGCGCCCATGAAAAACGCGTTGGCCGGTTCGAGGCGGCGGGTCAGGGCACGCTGTTCCTCGATGAAGTATCCGAATTGCCAGTGCATCTGCAGAGCAAACTGCTGCGGGTTCTGCAGGAGCGCAGTTTCGAAAGAGTCGGCAGCGGGGAATCGCGGCCGTTTCGTGCGCGCCTGATCGCTGCATGCAACAGCAATCTCGAAGAAGAAATGAAGGCCGGACGATTCCGCGAGGACCTTTACCACCGGCTGAATCTTGCAACGCTGACGATTCCGCCACTACGCGAGCGGACAACCGACGTAGCGATTCTGGCAGGGCACTTTCTCGGCGTCGCCAACGAGGAACTGGGCAAAGACATCTCCGGCATAGACGATAACGCGCTCGCTTTGCTGAAGGCATATCCGTGGCCGGGCAACGTGCGCGAACTCGAGCACACGATAAAACGCGCCGCGCTGGTCGCACGCGGCAACGCAATCACCGTCCATGACATCGACGACGAGTTGCTGCACCAGGAATCATTTTCGACCGCCGGTTCCCGCGCTGAGCTGCGGTCACTGGTCAGCGCCTGGGCGGAGCACGCATTTGCCTCGTTCATTGACGGGGCGGAAATCCCCGACAATGAGAATCGCTACCAGGACATCGTTCGCTGCGTCGAGGAAGAAATCGTCGCAGCTGCGCTGGCCAGAACCGGCGGCAACCAGGTGGCGGCGTCACGCTTTCTCGGGCTGAACCGGACGACCCTCCGCAGCAAGATCCGCAAAACCGACGATTGAGCAATTTCTGCACACCCGTGCGGCTTAACTGCCAAAAATCCATTCACAATCAAGCCGCAGTGCGCCAGTGGCTTTTTAGTGCGGCCACGCAAGTGCTTGTTTCCGCGACGCAAAAACCCTATCCAAACGATTTCCAGGAACTGGCATGATCGTTGCTTGAGTGAAGGGTGCGGAATCTACATGGACTTCGCGGCGCGTCCGGGTCCCCCACAATTGCCCGGGCTCGCCAGCCATCCCGGTCACATAGCCCCAGTGGCCGGGCTGGCCGAAACAATCGGCAGCGTGCTGTCGGGTGACAAACGAGCGGCAGGCGCGTCTGCAAAGGTGCGTCTGCCGTATCGTACTTGTAGCCAATAACAATAACAGTCTCCTCAAGGGAGTCGGCACAATGGTACCGATCAGAGGGCATAAGGGCCGGGCAACGCGAGCGGTCCTGTTACAGGGAAATGTGTCCGGCACACTGTTGGGCGCATCGGCCGCTGTATTGGTATTGACCATATTCAATGTCCCGGCTGCCGCGCAGGGCATGCTGGTCGCCGCCATCGCGCTGTTGAGCGGAATCTGGTTGTGCCCGGCTTTCGTCGCTGGCGCGGTTATGCGGATCAGCGCGACCATTGCCTGGTCCGTCACTCTGCCACTTGCAATAGCCGCGGCAACAACCGTCGTCACCACCATCCCCTTGTCGCGCATTGCCTACCCGGGTGGGGCCGCGATCCTGATTCTGATCGCCGCATCACTGGCCATCCAGTGGGCGGATACGCGCGGTTGGCGCGAGGCCCGAACCGGACTCGTGCTGTTATTCGCTATCAGCATTACAAGCTGTGTATGGCTCGGTCCTGCCGCCGAACTTGCTGCAGCAAGACCGTGGGTCGCGAGCCTGATCGTCAATCTCAACCCGGCCTCGTTTCTGGCGGTTGCTGCCGGGCACGACTACCTGCTCGATACCTGGCTCTACCAGCACACGGCTTTCGGCAGTCTGCGATACGAATACTGGCCACTGAGCATGTTCGCTGGCCTGAGCCTGCTGGTCGCGGCGACATTCGCGGCATTCCTGCTTTTACCAATCAACAACAACGCCGAATCCACGACATCAACGTCATGAAGGAGCACTCCATGAGACAGGGAATTTTTCCGGCCTGGTTAGCGATGGCCCTACTCCTGAGCTGCGGCGCCAGGGCCGAGTCCACGATGGACCCCGCGCTGCGCGAAAAAGCCGGCCGCGCCGCGGATGCCGGTCTGCACTATCTGCGCCAACACCAGGCCGAAGACGGCTCATGGTCGGAGTCTGTCGGCGTCACCGCGCTCGCGCTTCGGGCGTTTCTAGAGAGCCATCGTGGTTACAACGAAGGCGATGGGGCGTTCATCACGCGACCGATCAATTTTATCATGGCGAATGTCCGCGACGATGGATCGATCAGCGAGACCGCGCAAAAGAAAAACTACAACACCGCGGTGTCACTGACCGCCCTGGCGGCAATAAACAATGGCGATTACGCAACGACGATCAACAACGGACAGAAATTTCTCAAGGGACTGCAACTCGACCAGCCCGATGGCTACGAGCCCGATCACAAGTACTACGGCGGCATTGGCTACGGCGGTGACGAACGCCCGGATCTCTCCAACCAGTACATGGCGCTTGAGGCACTGAAAGCAACTGCCACCGATGAAGACGACCCGGTATGGGACAAGGCACTGACGTTTGTCAGCCGCGCGCAAAACTACAGTGAAACCAACGACCAGGAATGGGCCGGCAACGACGGCGGCTTCGTGTACATGCCGGGTTACAGCCCGCATGAAGGACTGAACTCCTATGGCGGCATGACGTCTGCCGGACTGCTGAGCCTGTTGTTCGCGGGCGCCGACAAATCCGACCCGCGGGTAAAAGCCGCCTACGACTGGATTCGCGCCAACTACACGCTCGAGGAAAATCCGGGTGCCGGCAACCAGGGCCTTTACTATTACTACAACGTGTTCGCCAAGTGCATGTATGTCTATGGCGAAACCGAGATTGTCGACAGCAACGGCGTGGCACATAACTGGCGCAATGATCTGGCAGGGAAACTGATCAGCCTGCAACAAGAGGACGGCTCATGGTTCAACCCCGATTCGCCGCGATGGTGGGAGGGAAACAAGGACCTCGTCACGGCCTGGAGCGTGATCGCGCTGAACTCCATTTTGCGCGACTAGGGAGAACGCCTTGGGGCTGCAGGGGCATGTACTTGCGGGTATCGCCGCAACGGCGTTGCTCGCGCTGGTCGCCAACGATGCCGCGGCTGCCGTCTCGACCCATGCGGCATGGGGCGGCAATGTTCATCCCGGACGGCCAACCGGGGTATTTGTCGAGGTGCAGCCAACATCGGGCGGGGATGCGCAGATCACGGTTACCAGCGGCGGACAGCGCTACACCAGCCTTGCCCGCCTCGAACCCGGAACCCTGCATCGCCAGTGGCTGACAGTCGTTCCTTCCGCCGGGCGCTCGCTCGAGGTGCTGGTGCAAGCCCCCGGCGCTGCCGACCACCACGAACAGCTGTCGCTGCGCGTGGCGCGCCAGCCGATCGTCGCCTATGTCTCGATGGGAGAACTGCGCCTCCCGCAAGACGCAAAACACACGGTGGTTGCAGTGGATCCGGCCCTGCTTCCCGACAGTACCGATGCATTTGCCACGCTGGATGCGCTGGTCCTTGCGCGTTCCGGCTTCGAGCGTCTTTCCGAGGCGCAAATCGCGACTTTGCTCGCCTTTCTCGGCACATGCGGCCGTCTGCTCGCTATCGGTATGCCAGATGCGACGTTTCGCCTGCTGCGGGCGCAGGCCGGATGCGGCGGTCTCTTCGTCGCGTCAGCGAAACCGCCCGGAACGCATGCAGCCGTAAACCGGTTGCTCGCAGCCGAGCACGATACGCTGCCGTCCGCAGCGCGACTGGCAGCGATGCAGCCGGAAGCCCAACGTATGCAGCTATGGTGGCGCGTCACGATCTTCCTGCTCGGCTATGTGATCGTCATGGCGCTGCTTGCCGCTTCGGGTCGCGCCCGCCCCGTACTGGCAGCGACACCGTTGCTGGCAGCGGTCATCGCGTTGCTGGTGTGGACGGCGGATGCTCGCGAGGAGTTGCTGGTATGGTCGGAAACCTACCAGGGTACCCAGTTTGCCCGCTACAGGGGGCTGATACGCGTCACCGGCACCGGTCGCGGGATGCGCCGGCTGATCGCGCCACAAGGCGGCGGCCAGCCGCGCCCGGTCAGCGATCGAGTCGTTGCCACATTCACCGCAATGGCGGGGCAAACCAATCAACACAGCGTCGAAATTCCCGTCTCGCTGATGTCGCGGTCATTGTTCCTGCTGGAGGGTACATTTCCAGTCAATCCCTCCCTCGCGCTCGCCGGACCGGAGCATTCTCCCGCCGTGGTTCATCGTGGCGGTCAGCCGACACCTCAGGGAATGTTGAGCCTGGACGGTGACATTTTCCCGGTGCCGGCAATGCAACCGGGACAGACCGTGCATATCGACACGGATTCTCCATTACCCCGCGATCACAGGATCGGAAGCCTGTTGCGCTTGCGCGCCGGCTCGCGCGGCTCGCTGTTGTTGCCACTGGAACGAATCGATCGGCTCGCTACGGAACGCGCGAGCAGCATGGGCTGGTTAATGGTCACTCCGCGGGCACCGCAGGACGAGACGGGATGATTCTCCGCTATCCGAACAATACCACCCTGGTCTGGAGTCTGGCTGCGCTTCTCCCTGTTGCTGCGTGGTTCCTGTTGACTGCGCGCCTTGCAATTCTTCGCGGTGTGGACCTCAGCGCCAGCGCCGACATCGCGTTTGCTGTGCTGGCAACGGCACAGGCATTCGTCATTGCGCTGTTTGCGGCCGGCACAAGGACCCGTACTGCGGCCGATTGTGCGGTTGCCGCCGCCTGCCCGATCTATACGGGGCTGCCGTTCGCCGCGCTGTTCTGGCTCGCCGGCACGCTCGATGCAACGTATGCGATTGCGACCCAGGCAGTGCTTGCCGGTTTCGCAGTGGGCTGCGTGCTGCTGACCAGGTCGATACAGGCAGTACTGCCGGCTCGTGTGGCCGGGCCAATGATCCGGATCTTGCTGGGCCTGACAGCGGCGGCGGCAGTCGTCTGCAGCCGCGACTGGCTCGGTTGGATATCCTGATGGCCAACCGCGCCACCGAGTTCCTCGATCTCGTTCGCGCCTATCGCCGCCGGGCCCTGTGGCAGTCGCTTGCACGCGCGCTGCTAAGCGCATTCAAACTGGGCGCCGTCGTTCTGGTCACCGCGGCCTGCCTGCGCCTGGTATGGCCTGCGATTCCGCCGATGTTGCCCGCCGTAGCCGGACTGCTGGCGTTTGCCGCCGTATTCCTGACCGCCCTGCACGCGCAGTTGCTTCAACGCATCGCACCGATTGTTGCAGACACTGCACTGCACGCGGGTTCGTTGCTTGTCAGCGCGCTGGAACTGGAAGCCCAGCCGGGGCGACACGACCGCCGCGCCGCAGTATTTACGATGCAGCGGGCACGCGCCGAACTACCCGCGTGGCGTGCGGCAATTCGCGAAGTACTGCGCCTGCCGTCGCCGCGCGCGTTTCTACTGCCGCTCGCATTGCTCGTCGCCGGTCTCGCATTGCTGGCGTTACGTCCCGCCACGACAACTTATGGTCCGCCCGATTCGCGGGCAGAAAAATCGGACGCCACGGCGATTACATCGCGAAGGATCGCCGAGCTGCGCAGCTCACTGCAACCTGCAGGCTCCGGACAGCGTGCAGCAGCGACGACACAAGACGCTGCGGGTCCGCCCGGTGCACGCAGCGATCGGGTCCGAAGCGCGCGCGACTCAGGTTCGCCAGTTGACGAGGCTACTTCGCAAGGCGCCGAATCCGCCTCCACCATCGGTGACAGCGTAAATACGCGTGCGGTATCAGGACAAGGATCACGCGCCGGGTATGCCGCGGCGACGGACGACAGCGGCAGTTCTCGCGCTGACGATCTCGAGCTCGAGGTCACCACGGTAGACATTGAGCGCAGTGGCAATGCAGGCGTCAGCATGAACGCCGCGGCTGCCGCGGGTTTTGCTGCGACTCGCGCACGCGCAACTGAGGGTGCCGGTATGACGATGCCGCCGGCCCTGCTTGCCACCGGCGCCCATGATTACGAACTGACGCCGGCCGAGCGCGGCTACTTCGAACGCTACCGCCGCCAGCGGGAGACCAGCCAATGAACAATGCCAGCCAAGGTGAGGCTTCGCCGCAAGCGGTCCGCGACCAGCTTGTGCAACTGCAGACAGGGTTGGAGGGTGTGCTGCTGGGACAACAGCAACTGGTGCGCCAACTCCTGACGGCGATTGTGGCCGGTGGCCATGTCTTGCTGGAGGGCCTGCCCGGTCTCGGCAAAACCAATCTCGCAAAAGGCCTTGCGAACGCGTTGGGTGTTTCACTCGGGCGGGTGCAATGCACACCGGACCTGATGCCGTCGGACATCACCGGCAGCGAAGTATTGCAGCGTGCCGCTGACGGACAAATGCAGATGGTCTTCCTGCGTGGGCCGATTTTCGCGTCGTTGGTGCTCGTTGACGAAATCAATCGTGCAACACCGCGCACGCAAGCCGCATTGCTGGAAGCGATGCAGGAAAGCCAGGTCACAGCCGGGGGCCACAAACACGTGCTGCCGCAACCGTTCTGGGTGCTGGCTACACAGAACCCGATAGAGCTCGAAGGCACCTATCCGTTACCCGAGGCGCAACTCGACCGGTTCCTGTTCAAGTGTCATGTCCCCTACCCCGACGCCGACGCTATGGCATCCATTCTCGATCAGGCGCTCGATAGCGAACCTTCGGACCGGCTGGACAGGATCGTTACTGAATCGCAATTGTCCGGATTGCATGACTGGGGAACGCGGGTCGTTGTCGCGGAACCGGTAAAACGAGCCGCTGTCGAGCTTGTTCTTGCGACCCAGCCAGCGCGCGGCAAAGACTCGATTGCCGCCCGTCATTTGCGTTACGGCGCGAGTCCGCGCGGCCTGCAGGCGATAGTCAAAGCCGCACGGATAAACGCGTTGTTTGACGGCCGTGCCCACGTTGCCATCGAGGATCTTCGCAGTGTCGCATTGCCGGCGCTACGCCATCGCGTGTTGCTGAAAGTAGAGAGCGAGCTCGAGGGAGTCGATGCGGATACGGTGCTGCAGGAGATAGTCGGGACATGGCTGAACGCGCATTGAACGATCCGCTCGCGGCTGTCGATCAGACCGAACTCAAACGCCTTGCGGGTGTAGCGGGAAAACTCCTCGCCGGACGCAGCTCGACAATGGGCGGCGGCCGCCCGCACCGGCGCCAGGCCGGGCGCGGACTCGAGTTTTTCGACCACCGCCCTTACATTGCCGGCGACGAAGTCCGCCATGTTGACTGGCGCCAGAGCGCGAGACGCGAGACGCCGATGATCCGGCGCTTTGTCCATGAGGCATCGACCGACTGGCTGGTGTGTCTCGACTGCAGCGCGTCCATGCAAAGCGCGGCTCGACACAAGTGGGCGCTCGGACTGCAGATCGCCGCCGCGGTCAGCTACCTGTTGCTGTACCTGGGTGATCGTGTCGCACTCGCCGGCTTCAGTGAAGATCTGGATGCCATCTGCAAACCCGGCCGCGGTGCGGCCCACTACACGCGTTTGCTGATGGTGCTGCGAGACCTGGTGCAACGCAGCCCCGGCAAGGCTTCGCAGCCCGGCGCGTGCGCGGGTCTGGCACGTCGCGGCGATGCCGCAATCCTCATCACCGACGGTCTCCGCGCAGACGGCATGAAACCCGATATTGCCTTGCTCGCGGCACAGTGCGCGCACGTTCGGGTGATACAACTCGAGGACATCCGCGATTTCAGCCTGCCGGGCGCGCCCGAGCTGCGACTCGTCGATGTCGAGAGCGGCATGGCACGCAGCGTCGCCAACTCCGATGCACTCATGCGAACGGCGCGCACGGTACGGGACAACATCGCGCAAAGCCTGCGCAGCAACTGCCTGACACACGCCATTCCATACACTCGCGTCGATGCCGATTCGCACTGGCGCGACGCATTGCTCAGCCACCTGGTTCCGGTGGCGTCGCGACGTGATTGAGATTCAGCATCCGGTATGGCTTGCATTGCTTGGCCTCGTACCCGCGTTATGGTGGTTGCATCGGCTGCGGGATCGGGGATTCGATTTTCCGGTCGCCGCATTGTTTCTGTGGCAGCCGCCCCAGGTCGCTGTTTCCCAGGGTATGCGTATCGATACGGCGGACCCGGCATGGCGCCGCCGTGCACTGCTCGCTGCAGTCGCCGCACTGGCGCTAGCAGGGCCGTTGCTGGATTCCGGGCAGGCCCCGCTCACCGTCTGGGTAGATGACTCGCCCAGCATGTTCGCGACCGAATCCGGTACCACCCGGATTGAATTGGCCGCGGCTGAAGTCGTGCGCCGGGCCCAAACTGATGGAGTCAGCGATTTTACCCTGCGGTCGCTCGGTGACCCGGCGGTGGCGGTTCATGTCGATTCCGCGCGCGAGTTGGCCGGGAAGCTGACATCATGGCCGGTTGCCCGGCAGAGTCTCCGGCCTCCCCCTCCGGTTTTGATGGATAAATTGCAGCGGCACTGGCTGGTCAGCGACGGCGCTGATCGCGACCTCGCCGATTGGTCGGCCAACGCGCCTCTCGAGGCGATTATCGAGGTGGGTACGAAGCGGAACAACGCTGCCATCGACGCAATTGCGGCCCGTGCGAATCCGGACAACGCGCGGATGATGGACCTGCAGATTCACATCCGTTATTCGGGATCGATACCGGGCAGCCGCACGCTTGTCATCAGCGGAACGGATAGCCCGGGCGAGCAGATCGTCGAGCTCGCGCCGGGCTTGTCTCAAGTCGTCACGGCTTCCGCGGCGATGGGGCAGAAAATCACCGCGCGCCTTGAACCGCCCGATGCAATGGCGCTGGACGACTCGCTCGTATTGACGGGCGATGCAGGCGCCGCCATCGCGGTACGAATCGGCGCCGACTGCCCGGCGGCGCTGACCGACGCGCTTAACGCAATCCCAGGTCTCGAGCCGAGTGCAGCGCCGGCCCGACGCGCCGGCCTGATCGTCGCTTGCGCAAGCATGAGTAATCTTCCACCCACCGATAGCCCCGCTGTGTATTTTGTCGCACCGGAAACGGGCATGCGGCGGTTACCGGCACCGCAATGGACCGCGCACGCAGGGTCGCTGCGGAATATCCCCGTTGACAACGTTAGCGGGGCGGAAATCGCGCTCGGCACCGGCGTATCCGTTACGCCGCTGCTATCCGCGGACGGACGGACAGTCATCTCACTGCACCAGCCGCCCGGACAACCACGCGCGATCTATGTGGGCCTCGCCATCGACAACACTGCCTGGACGCGGCACACGTCATTTGCGTTGCTGGTGGCGCGACTTGCCGAGTTGGTCACGGAACGTCAACTACTCGACCCGGTCATCGAGATTCGCCAGGAGGTCACTGACGAGGCGATTTCTCCACGCTACCGGATGAGGCCCAACGGGGTTGCCATTCCCGCTGCGGAGTCGGACCGGCAGGTCGCGCCGTGGCTGATCTGCGCCGCTCTGCTTCTCGTATTGTGGGATCTGCTTGCGTTGATCGCCGATGCCCGCAGGACCGCAGCGCCGGCCGTCGGGACGGCCAAATGAGCACGGTAAAACGGCAGTTGCTGCTCCGCGCCGGTTTGCGTGTTCTCGCGCTGGCTCTGCTGCTTGTCGCGCTGCTCGACCCCGAGCTGCCGATCGGCGCAACCGCGATGGATGTGGTCGTGTTGGTGGACGATTCGGCTAGCGTGCAGCGTGACACGCTCGCCACCCGCTGGCCGGACATCGCGGAAACGCTGCGGCAGTTGCCAGACGGGCACAGGGATATCCTGAGATTCGCCGGCACACCGGTACTCGAGCATTCCTTTGCGACCCCGACGCAGGTCCCGCCCGCCAGCCTGCCTCGGACTCAGATTCTTGATCGCCGCGGCACCGATATCGCCGCCGCGCTGGTTGCCGGTTTGCACAGGCTGAACCCGCAGCGAGCGGGCACCCTGATACTTGCAACGGATGGTGGCGAAAACCGCGGCGATGCGACCCGGATACTAAACGATGCGCGAGGAGCCGGGGTCACGGTGTTGGCGCTGGATATGCGTGAACCAGCGCTGCAACCCCGGCTCGGCGGATGGCAGATACCCGACCGCGCCAGAATCGGTCAGAGCGTCCAGGCAACGGCGATCGTGCGTGGCGGCGCGGCAAGCCGCGTCGGCATCGAAATCCTCGTCGACGATGTCGTCGCCCAACGCCAGTCTGTGCAGTTGGCAGACGGCGCCGATACCGCTGCGCGATTCGTCGTCACTCCCACGCAGAGCGGCGCCGTGCGAATCGGATTCCGGGTAAGCGATGCGGCGGGCAGGCAAATCGACTATCAGCCCGTTGCCGCGGTCATCGATGTCCATGGCCCGCCCGCGATACTGTTTGTCGCGGAAAAAGCGACTGCAGTATTGGCGAGCAGTCTCCGCGCAGGGGGTTTCGACGTCGAGACCATCACCCCCGCGCAGCTCGACGGACGCGCACAACACCTGGCCCGCTACCACGCAGTTGTGCTGGACGATGTCCGCGCCGAGCGACTTAGCGTTGCCGCGCAACGTGCTCTGGCGGATGTAGTCCAGCGGCATGGAACGGGCCTGGTTGTACTGGGTGGCAGATCGAGTTTTGCCGCCGGCGCATACCGCCACTCGGAGCTGGAACAACTGCTGCCAGTGACCGCGGAACCACCCGAACCGCAGCGCGAGGCGAACGTGATGTTCCTCGTCGACAATTCCGGCAGCATGGGGCAGGCGCCCCAGGGCGTGTCGCGCCTCGACATTGCGCGCGAGGCCGTGCTGGAAACCGCCCGATCACTATCGGATGCCGATCGCGTGTCGCTTGCATCCTTCAGCGTCGAACCGGTTTTGCATCTCGCTGCTGGTAATTACGCGGACCTGCAGGAACGGCTGGATGCGGCCTGGCGTTTCTCTGCCCAGGGCGGCACCACGCTTGCTCCCGGGCTAAGGCTGGCGGCTTCAACCCTCGGCGGCGAAGGCGACGCGCAAAACCTGCTGGTTCTCGTGACAGACGGCTTTCTCGCGGGCACGGATCTCGCATTCGCCCGGCAAATCCTCGCCGCCAGTCACGTCGAACTCATTGCATTGGCCATCGGTGAGGAATCGGATCTCGGTGCACTGGAATCGCTGGCGAGCGCGCACGAGGGCCGTGTCCTGAAGGTCGATCGGATTGCGGAGTTGCCGCGTCTGATGCGCCAGGCGGTCGAGGCGCGCAGACAACCCACCTACGAGGGACCTCGCGAGTTGCAGGTCCAGGGTGTAATGCCCCCCGAATTCCCACAATCCGAAGACTGGCCTCCAGTGAGCGGCTTTGCGGTGACAAAGCCGCGCGACGATGCCGCCGTATTGGTCCGCGCGAAGAGTGGCGAGGCCGTGCTGATCGAACATATGAGCGGTGCCGGGCGGGTCGTCGTTTTCACCCCTGGGATCGGCGAATTCACCGCCGGCTGGGGCGCTTGGAGCGAGTGGCCGGCATTTGCCGGCGGGCTGCTCGAACGTGTCAGTCCATTGTTGCCATCCGCCCGAGTCGGTATGAACGTCATCGACGAACCAGACTATCTCTCCATCGAGGTCGATCTGCGCGACGCGTCGGGTGGCTGGCAATCCGACGCGCGCCCCCTCGTCACACTGGCGCGGCCCGACGGAACAACAGTCACCAGTGCAGCGCTACCGGGCGCGCCGGGAAGATACCTAGCGCGAGTTGCAGCGTCGAGTACAGGCATTTACGCCATCGTGGTAAGCAGCGGCGATGCGATTGTTCGCAAGAGTCATGTCCGTCATACAGCGGACGATCCGCCGCTGGCCGTGAACGAGGGCCGGCTGAATGAATGGACCGCGAGCGGACTGCTCGAGCCATTGACCGGGACCAGCATCGAAACACTCGAGCGCAAAGCGAGAGCATCGGTCAGGTCGTTGCTGACCGGGCTGGCACTGGCGACCCTGGTTTTAATTTGGGCGGGCGAACGGTTATGGGCGCCACTGGATGCGCGCCTCGCAGTTCTCGCCCGTCAGCTCGGACGGCGCCTGGCGGATGTATGGCGAGGCGCACCCGCATGAACAGATCACCGCGCCGCAATGGCGACAGCGTCTCGGTCTGGGACCCGTTGGTGCGGCTCGCTCACTGGTCGCTGGCGCTGGCAACCGGGATAGCGTGGTGGACCCGTGAGTACAACTACGAACTCCATCTCGATGCCGGCTACGCGGTACTGACGATCGTGGTGATTCGCCTGCTGTGGGGTTTCGTCGGAACGCAGCACGCCCGATTTCGCACCTTCGGCTATGCTCCCGGAGTCGCATTCGGTTACCTGCGGGACCTGCTGCGCGGCCGTGCCACGCGTTTTGTCGGCCACAGCCCCGCCGGCGCGTGGATGATCTTCATGTTGCTGGCCGCACTAATCGCCTGTTGCCTGAGCGGCATCGCGCTGGATGCGGCGGAGAATCGCGCCGGCCCGCTCGCGTCTTCCCGGCTGTTCATCTACACGGAGCAGATCGAGGCATTCCACGCCTGGTCCACTCACACGCTCGAGGTGCTGGTGCCGCTGCACATCGCCGGCGTCGTTGCAGCATCGCTGGCCCACCGCGAAAACCTGGTGACGGCGATGCTAACGGGGCGCAAACGCGCGCCGGGTGAACGCGACAAGCTGTGACGCTCGAGCCACCGGTCAAACCAGGATTGCGCTAAAACAGCGTGCCCGACCAGGTGATCCGGCTGGCGAGCCAATCATGGTTGTTGTTGCGACTGCCGCGCCGCTTCCCACGCTCTAGAAACGGTAACGCAGACCGACTCGCGGGCGAATATCCGGCGCCGGAAAACCAACCGCTTCCTGGTAATTCTCATCCAGAAGATTGTCGACGGCCAACGTCAGAGTCAGCCTTTGCGTCGCATCCCACGTAACGGCAACATCGACGCGGTTGTAGCTATCGAGCATCATGCCCCCGGTGGGAACCGCGGTGTCGTAACTTTCGTCAACATACAGCCAGTCGATGTTAACCAGCCAGTCAAGATAAGGCAGCCAGGTTGCTGATACACCACCGCGCCAGTCCGGCCGCTGCCGCAGTTGCACGCCCGGCTCTTTCGCATCGATGTCCAGATAGGTCGCATGTGCCCTGAATGACAGCACTTCGAGCGGGCGATAATCGAATTCCAGCTCGTATCCCGACGTATCAACCCGGGATCGATTGACGTTAGTGAACAGGTCAAAATCGAAATCGATCAGGTCCTTGAATTCGTTGTCGTAGTAAGCAACCGTGAAACTCAGCTTGTCCTCGATCAATTCCTGGCCCCAGCCGATGTCCCATCCCTCGCTTTTCTCCGGTTTGAGCTCAGAGTTGCCGACCAGCGGATGACCGAGCGCGAAAAAGCTGGGAAGCTTGAAACCCTCTCCCCAGTTGGCAAACAGCCGGCTAAATCCGCCATGAAAACGATATACGGCACCCAACTTGGTGCTGGTTTCGTCGTCTTCGTCGTCCGGGTCGTCTCTGCGAACACTGGCCTGCAAGGTAATTGCGGAGTTCTCGTACTTGACCTCGCCAAACAACCCCACGATATCGCGGTCGAGATTGAAATCGGTCGGTATTGGAAAACCAAAATCGACAAAGCCCTTCGAATCGCCTTCCTCGTTCCAGTAGTCGGCCCCGGCGGTGGCGGAAAAACCGCTGCCCATTGACCACACCAGGTAGCTTGCAGCCTCGTATCGTTCCAGTTCCGTATCGGCGCTGTTCGGTGGCACCGGGTCGCGAACGCCCGGAGCAATACCGGGTGAATCCGTATTCTCCTGATGATCGTAATAATTACCCAACGCATGCCAGGTAAAACGCTCGGACAGCGCCCAGGTCATGTCCGCACCGATGGCAAAGTCTTCCGAGTCGCGATCGTCAGTGTCACGGATGACAGCGTATTCTGGACCGCCGCTGTCTTCCGGGAACGCCTCGGCATCGGAGTCGGTATAGCGGCCGCTGAGGCGCACGGTCATGTCTTCGAGCGGTTTTACGAACAACTTGCCGGTTACTGCCGTGCTCGTAAAATCGTTGCCTTCCACCGGGTCGCCGTCATCGACATAGTCGGCACGCAACGAAAAATCGCCGGACTCCCCAACCGGGCCGGACAGTCCCACGCCGCCGCGATAATACTCGTCACGACCGGCCTCGGCATCGACAACGACTTCGAATTCGCGAGTGCCGCGTTTGGTAAAAATGTTGATGACTCCGGCGAGCGCATCGGAGCCGTAAATCGATGACTGTGGTCCGCGCACGATTTCGATTCGCTCGATGTCGTTGACGTGCAGCGTGGAGAAATCGAACGAGCCACCGCGGGTATTGTTTGGATCGTTTACCTTGATACCGTCAATCATCACGACTGTGAAATTCGGCTCGCTGCCGCGGACGAACAAAGACGTGAGACCGCCGCGACCGCCGTACTGGGTGATTTGCACACCCGGTACCGACCGCAGCAAATCCACGACACTGGCGTCGCGGCGCGCCTCGATCGTCTCGAGATCTATCACCGTCGTCGAGTTCGGAACCCGCGAAAGGTCGTCGCGAAGACGCGTCCCTGTCACGACAAGCGTGTCCAGATCGCGCGCGGATCCATCTGTGGTCTGCGCCGACGCGGATGGGACAACGGCAAGAAGAAGAAAGTACGGAATCAGGAGAATTATTCTTATCATTGTCTTCTCTCCCTGAGAAGGACGCGAATCCAAATCGGTGACCAAGCGCTTCACCGTCCCGCCCCTTGCCGGTGCCTGATCCCCCAACCCTGCACCAGCGGCATTATTCTATCTGCAAATCACTTCGATATCAGCAAAACAAGCTAAATAAAGCTCATTTCTGCGCCTGTGCGGCAAACGTCCTCCATTTGGCCCAGGGTCTGAACAACGCACTATCGGATCGCTGCGAGCCGCAGTGTTAACTTAGCTTTGCATCACCCGCCATAGCGGCGAATATATCGCCCCGGCGTCTGGTTTCAATTGTCCGGAACTCGGCCAAAAAATCTCGGGCCGTCCACCTCGCCCGGATGTTCTAAGGCGTGGCGGAAATGGTCGCATCCTGGCAATACCGTCCCGGCACAAGGATGCCAGGGGCCGCGGCGAAAGATATGTTGTTGTCGTCCCAGATTTCCAGCACGTAATTGCCCGGCGCAAGGACTACGTCACTCTGCTCGAATTCGTTGGCAGCTCCCGTATCGGCGAATACGAAACCGTCGCGGCCGTAGATTGCGAAATCCGGATCGACCGTCGCGCCAACCGGCCGAGTCGGGGTCGCATCGACCCGGATACGGTAAGAGGCCGGCGCCGCAACTGCGAAGCGCAGGTAACGCCGGTTACTAAGTTTGTTGTAGTCACCCTGGTCGGCGTTACTGCAGAGATCCGTCACGCTAGCGCCACCGATCTGAATCTCCGAATAAAGTGGCAGCACGTCGCCGGTTTCCGTGACGCCATCGGCTGCGCCGTCGTTTGTTTCGGCATCGCCATAAAGATCGATGCCGCCATTGCCTCCGGAGATGTTCTCGGCCAGCAACAGCGCGTTAATCGCCGCGACATCCGCCGGGTTTTCGTCCCTGAGGTAGGACGCAAACGTGAATATGCTGGTAAGCCCGTCGGTAGTCGACTGCGCCCCCGTCAGAACGTCGTAGATCGGCCCGAAGCCCATCGAGATGGCATCGGCACCGTCATCGACGTCATCGTACAGATCGTAGAGTATCTCGCCGATACTGCATTCACCGTACCAGCCCTGTGGCACGCCGGCGCCGGCGCACAGACCGGATCCGTCCTCGAGGCTGAAAGAGAAACCGGACGCCTGCGTGGCGCCACTCGAATCACGATATACCGGGTCGCCGATCGCCATTGCCGAGTACGCATTTCCCCAGCCCTCGCCAAAAGCCACGCGGATATCGAGCAGATCGCCGGCAAAATGCGGTCCGCCGATACTGTCGGAACGCGACAGGCGATCCTCGAAGTAATGCGAGAATTCATGCGCCACGACATGAACATCGTATTCGTCAGTATCGACGTCTTCCTCGCCCAGCACGAAAATCTGTTTCGCGGACGGCGTCACCCCGATCTCATTGGGATCGTAAAACGTCGTGCCGATACTGGTCTGGAAATCCGTGGTATTGAGCGGACTCCAGTTGATCAATAACGGCGGCGTGACTGTGTCGGGTGCGGCAGACAGAACGAGCGCAATGCTGTCGTATACCGCGTCGAGAATTGCGAACGGGGCCGCGGCACGCGGCGCGGAGTAGGCAGCGCCATCCCAGCCGGAGCCAGCGTTGAGATTAACGTTCCAGTCCTGTACCCCGCTGTCAAACTCGTCGCCATCGAGCACGTACATCGGTTTCGGGTCGTCGCCAATCACCCCGCCGTTGTCCACGACCGAGAAATCCCAGGTTGGCGGTGCGTCGTCCTTGAGCAATTGCGCGAGCACACGAATCCTGACCTGCGACTGCGCCGGAACGGTCACTGAATAGATGCCGTCGCTATCCGTTCTGGCTTCGACGCCGGCAATCGGACTGTCATTGCTGGCATCCAGGGCCTGCACCAACGCCCCACGCACGGGTCGTTGTTCTGTAACGGCATAGTCGAGGCCGGACGTAACAACGTCGTGCGGCACAAAATCGTAGGTCACCCGACCGCTGACCGAAACCTCGGTCGGCGTGTCGTTGACGGTTATCGTCACAAACGCGGGCGCCGACTCCGCACCGGTATCGTCCGTCACGATCAACTGGAAAACCAAATCGGTCGGGGTATCGACTTCTGGCGCCGAGAACGCCGGCGTGGCCGTGTCGGCATTCTCGAGCGTAACGTCCGGACCCGCGGTCTGGGTCCAGGCAAAAGAACTGATCGACCCGTCCGGGTCATCGCTGGCAGAGCCGTCCAGAGCCACATCCGTTAGCTCAATGACTGACTGATCCGGGCCGGCATCTGCCACCGGAATCAGGTTCACCGTCACGGAAACCGAGTCAGTTGCCGTTGCGCCGGCGTCGTCGGTAACGGTGAGTTGGAACACCAGCGGCTCGGCCGCGCCAAGCGGTGCGGTGAATGTCGCCGTGTCCGTGTCGGCACCGCCAAGAACCACGGCTGGACCCGCGGTTTGTGTCCACGCGAAAGCGGTAATGCTGCCGTCCGGATCGCTGCTCGCACTGCCGTCCAGCGTCACCAGCGTCCCTTCGTTGGCAACGCTGTCAGCGCCTGCATCTGCCACCGGTGGCTGGTTGGGCGGGGCAACCGGATTGACGGTTACGGACACGCTGTCCGTACCGGTTGCGCCGTCATCGTCGGTGACCGTGAGCTCGAATTCGAGCACTTCCGCCGCGTTCACCGCCGGCGCGGTAAATGTCGCGGTATCGCTATCGGCTCCGGCCAAAGCCACTGCAGTGCCGCCGGTCTGGGTCCATGCGTAGGCGCTGATAACGCCGTCTGGATCGGTGCTCCCGCTGCCGTCGAGCGTGACCGCCGCGCCCTCGTCGACACTAGCATCGACGCCAGCATCAGCGACGGGGGCCTGGTTTACCGGTGGCGGGACCGTGCCTGAGTTGTTGTTATTGTTATTGCCGCTACAGGCTGCAATCGCCAGCAACGAAAAAACACATAATCCACGGGCGAACGCATTGGCAAAGGTCATAGTTTTCCCGCGCGCCTCGAACCGGTGACGCGCCTCCCCTGTAGATTTGTGATTATTTGGTAGCGCTTTTCAGTGATCCGTTCCCCAACTCAAACGGATCTGCATCGTTGCAACAATCGCCTATGCGCCGATCATTCCGATTCGACCGGGATGATCTCCGTCCGGGCAGGCATCGACACTACGGCCTCGCCGGCCGCATCGACCGACACTTTCCCCGAGTATGTCGCTACCGGCTTGATGTCGGCATCGCCAAGACCAAGCGGAATCGACATTACCCGGCTCTGCAAAGTACCGACTATCTGAATCGTTGCCATCACCTGGACGACTGCCGGCCCGACCGAGCCCGGTGTTACTTCCAGCGTATAAACCAGGCTGTCGCGGCCAAGTTCATCGACGCCCCATGTGCTGCCTTTACGGCTAAGACCGATATCGCCTTTCGCGCGGTACTCGGCGGACAGCGCCTCGTTATCGGTCAATGGCGTGACGAAGACCGTGACGGTCGTCGTCTGCCCTACCGCCGGCTTGCCGTCGAACCGGTAGCGGATATCGACCGGCGCCTGCGGCTTGCCCGGTATCTGTTTTGTCGCCTCTGTATGCGCAGCAGGCGAACCGGCATAAACGCCAACCGGCGCAAGCGACAAACTCACGGCGATCAGGCTTCCGGCCAGGGCCGGGGTAAGGAATTTACTTGAACTCATTTTTACCAACTCCTGCTACGGGATTCTGATCGTCGCGACCTGACAATACCGGCCAAGGATCAGATTATTCGGAGAAAATTCGAAGGAAATATTGTTGTCATCCCAGATCACCAGGACATATTCGCCAGGATCCAGCGCGATATCCTGCTGCTCGAACTCGGCCGGACCATCGAACCCGCCGGTAACAAATCCATCGGTTCCGTAAATCGCGAAATCGGGATCCACGTTGGACCCGAGCGGCCGGGTAGTGGCCTCCAGCCGGAAGCGAAAAGTACCCGCCGCATCGACCGTGAACTTCAGGTAGCGGCGGTTACTGAGCTTGTTGAAATCGCCCTGATCCGCGTTGCTGCAAAGAGTTCGCTGGAAGTTGTTCGTCGGGATGTTGGTATACAGCGGCAATACGTCGTCAGTCTCGGTGACTCCGTCGGCCGCCCCGGCATTGGTTTCCTCTTCGCCGTACAGATCGATCCCGCCGTTTCCGCCAGAAATATCCCCGCTGGCCAGAAGGGCATTGATCGCCGCGACATCGGCCGGATTCTCATCACGCAGGTAAGACGCAAACGTGAAAACGCTGGTCAGCCCGTCGGTGGTAGCCTGGGGCCCGGTAAGCACATCGTATATCGGCCCGAAACCCATGGTAATCGTATCGTCGCCGTCATCGGCAGCATCGTAGAGATCGTAAAGAATCTCGCCAATCGTACATTCGCCGTACCAGCCGGTCGGCACTCCCGCACCCGCACACAGGCCAGAGCCATCTTCGAGATTGAAAAAGAACCCTGAGGATTGGCCAAAGCCACCGGCGTCCTGGTAAAGCGGATCGCCTATCGCCATCGCCGAGAACGCGTTACCCCATCCCTCGCCGAATGCCACACGCAAATCGAGCAGATCGCCACCGAAATGCGGTCCGCCGACACTGTCGGAACGCGAGAACCGGTCCTCGAAATAATGACCCCATTCATGCGCTACCACATGAATGTCATATTCGTCGGTATCCACATCCTCCTCACCAAGGATGAAAATCTGTTTAGCCGACGGACTCGCACCCGGTGAGCTTGGATCGTAGAAAGTCGTGCCGATGCTGGTATCGGGATCCGTCGTATTGAGCGGGCTCCAGTTCAGCGTCAATTGCGGAAAATCGGCCTGTGCGTCAGCGCCCAAAACCAGCAATACCGTTTCATACACGGCATCGAGTATCGCAAACGGCGCAGCCGCACGCGGACCGCTGTAACCGGCGCCGCCCCAGCCCGAATCGGCGTTCAGGTTGACGTTCCAGTCCTGTATTCCACTGTTGAATGCATCACCGTCCAGAACATAACGCGGCTTGGCATTGTCGATAATAACGCCGCCATTATCGACCACATCAAAGTCCCAGGTCGGCGAGGCGTCGGTTTTCAACAACCTCGCGACGACGCGGATCCTGACCGAGGCCAGTGACGGTACCGTCAACGAGTAGTTGCCATTGGCATCGGTGAGCGTCTCGGATCCCGCTATCGGCTGATTGTTCGTGGCATCGAGCCCCTGAACCACCGCGCTGCGGACAGGGCGCTGTTCGACCGCCGAATAGTCGAGACCGGAGGTCGCGTCGTTATGCGGCACGAAATCGTAGGTGATGCGACCGCTGACCGCCACCGACGGTGGTGGATCCACGACCGTAATCGTGACCGAATCCGGGGCCGAATCCGCACCCTCGTTGTCGGTAACGATCAACTGGAACACAAAGTCGGTTGGGACATCGACATCCGGAGCCGAAAAGCTCGGTGCGACGGAGTCAGCATCATTTAATGTCACGGCCGGCCCCGCCGTCTGCGTCCAGGCATAGCCTGCGATGACGCCATCCGGATCAGAACTGCCACTGCCATCAAGCACCACGCCGGTCAGTTCCGCCACGGTCCTGTCGGGCCCGGCGTTGGCGATCGGGGGCTGGTTCGCCCCACCGATCGGGTTGACGGTAACCGATACGCTGTCCGAGCCGGTCGAGCCACCGTTATCCGTCACGGTAAGCCGAAAAACCAGCGTCTCCGCGACGCTGACGCCGGGCGCGGTGAAAGTGGCGGTGACTGTATTCGCCCCGGTCAGCGTAACGTTAGTGCCGCTCGTCTGGGTCCACTGATACGCGGTGATATTGCCGTCGGGATCCCTGCTGCCGCTGCCATCAAGCGTGGCCTGGCTGCCTTCGTCGATACTGAAATCGGCGCCGGCGTTCGCGATCGGCGCCTGGTTGCCGCCACCGCTGCCACCACCGCCACCGCCGCCGCAGGCAACCAGTGTCATGGTCGCAAGCAAGCTCGCAAACCTGGTAATTTTTCTGATGTGAGAATTCGATTTTTCCGCCAAGACGGCTCTCCCTAATTTGTCTGGCCTGATGCTCTTCGACATGTCCGCTCAAAGTATCTGCTATTTGTTGCACAATCAAGCATATGACATGCAAACGATTGAATTTCCTTTATCTATTTCACTTAATGCACTCGAGTTAACTTTGTCACCGCATCGCTGCTGCCAAGCCTGAGGCCCTAACTCTCAGGGATCCGGACCTGCGGCATCGCTATCGTCTGCCAGCGCGCCCGCACACAGACCAGGACAGGCCAGAGCCCGCGCGAATCAATCAACCTGCAGTGGCATTTCATCGATTAGCGCCACCTGCTCTTTCAGGGTCAGCAGATGCTCCTCCCAGTGGCGATTTTCCTCAAACCAGGGAAATGCGCGCGGAAACGCCGGGTCTGGCCAGCGCCGCGCAATCCAAGCTTCATAGTGCATGATTCTCAGGGTGCGAAGGACTTCCAGAAGCCTCAGCTCGCGAAAATCGAACTCGTTGAATTCACTGTAACCGCACAGGATATCCGCCAGTTGCGCCGCCATCTCATGGCGTTCGCCCGAAAGCAACATCCACAGATCCTGAATCGCGGGCCCCATCCGGGTGTCATCGAGGTCAACGAAATGCGGACCATCATCGGTCCACAATATGTTGCCGGGATGACAATCGCCATGCAGCCGGAGCAATTCCAGTTCGCCGACCTCTCCCAGCACCTCTTCGATTCGCTCCAGTATGTCGCGGCTGAGACTCTCGTAGGGTTTAAGGATATGTCCGGGCAACCAGTCATTTTCGAGCAAATACCTGCGTGCCTGCCAACCGAACTCCTCGACCGTCAGCAGCGGACGCGCAGCGAACTGGCGGGCGCTGCCGACGCGGTGTATCCGGCCGAGAAAACGGCCAAGCCAAAGGCGGACATCCGCATTCTCGAGATCGGGCCAGCGGCCACCGCGGCGCTGGTAGATTGAATATCGAAACCCCTGGTGACGAAGCAGAGTCTGTCCGTCGATCCGTATCGGCGGCACGATCGGAATCTCCTGCTCTGCAAGCTCCCACGCGAAAACGTGTTCTTCGTGGATCTGTTCGTCGCTCCAGCGACCGGGGCGATAGAATTTGGCAACGATTGGCACTTCCTCTTCGATGCCAATCTGATAGACCCGGTTCTCGTACGAATTAAGCGCCAGCTCGCGACCGTCGCATCGAAACCCCGCCGCTTCCACCGCGGCAATCATGACTTCCGGACTCAGTCCGTCGTAGGGACGGGGCGTTGCATGGTCTTTCATGGTCGCGGACGGTAGCACAACGCCCGCCTCAGCGTGGCCGAACCGCAGAACAGTCCTCAACGATTGCCCCGGTTACAAGAACAAAAGTCGAGGCCTTGTCAGTGGCGCCAACAGACATCGGCCGCCATGACAAACTGCTTCGCCCTTGCGTACTTTGCGGTCAGCGACAATCGCGCAGCGATTCGATCCAGTTGCTGATCAGATCCACACCTTCGATATCGACGACTGTGGACCCAGGCGGCGGCATTCCATCGATATCGCGACGGCCCATCCTCGCGCGCAGTACCGAACGTGCGGGAGCCCCTGGCGCGATAATCCGGGCATCGGCGATTCCGAGACTTCCGTCCTCGGGAACAACATCGCAGGTCTGGGTCTGCGCGAGCGGCCGATCAAACCGCAAATCCATTCCCGAAGGAGTCGGGCCCGATTCACGATGGCACTGGCTACAGTTAGTGTGCAGGTACGCTCGCGCCCGGTCCTGAGTGGGTGCGCCGGTGTCCGCCGGATCGGTCAGTCCGGGCATCGCCGTTATGGCCAATGCTTGTGATGCGCTAAACATGCCTATGTGATCGAGCGTGGCGATCTGATTCCCGATCCGGCCGCTTGCGCGGTAAACAACGTTACGGTTTTGCTGTACATGCTCGAGACCAAGAGTAAAACCGGCAGCACTGGTATGACACTCCATGCATTGCGCCTCGCCCGGATAGACCCAGACCTGACCGTCGATATCCTTTTGTTTCCCCCCGCGGACCCGCGTTGCATCGGTGCCGGAATCATTCCACTCATAACTGTAACCGGCCCAGTTGCCATCGGGATGACGCATGAACAAACGTGTCTCAACCGGTCGCCCGTCAAGCTCGAAGTGCTTGGTTACAACGGAGCCCCGCGGCAACTGCCAATCACCGCGCGCATCGACGTCAATCGTTGCACCATCCGGAATTGCCAGATAGCGGCGCTTGGATGCCCCGTCAGACCAGAACGCGGCATTCACGTCGTAACCAATCTGCCCCTCGACCGGCTGCCAGGGATCAGCGGGGTCGGCACAGCCCGTTGCGGAGAGCAACTCCGCAACGTCGTCGGATTCGCCGGCTGCAGCCACGGTAAGTTGCAGAATCTCGCCGCCAAAATCGAGAATCAAGATCTCACCGCTCTGATCCAGCGCAAACGAAACAATGTTGTAGGGGGTATCGAGCAACTCTTCTCGAATAAAGCCGCCCTGCCCGTCATCGTCCAGGGCGAAAATCCGTCCGGAACCAAAATCACCGAATACGTAACGGCCACCAAGGCCACTGATAGCACTGCCCCGATAAACCACACCACCGGTAATCGAGTTTCCGAGATCGTGGCTATACTCTGCCACCGGCTCGACCAACACCGCAGCAGGGCAATTGGCCGGCTCAAAATCATGCGCGCCTTCGCGGCAGTCCCAGCCATGGTTGCCGCCGACGTTGACCATGTTGACCTCTTCCCAGCTATTCTGGCCGACATCGCCAGCCCACAAATCCCCGGTTGGCAAATCAAAACTGAATCGCCATGGATTTCGAAATCCCCATGCATAGATCTCGGGACAGTCGAGGCCATTGCCATCGGGGCCGCATTTCGGGTTACCGGAAAAAGGGTTGTCCGCGGGGATCAGGTATCCCGGAACAGGCCATCCGACGTCCAGCACGTCGATTCGCAGGAACGAACCAAGAAGGCGGGTCGTGTCCTGCGCGCGCTCGTTCGGATCGTTGGCACTGCCTCCGTCGCCGACACCAAAATACAGGTTACCGTCGGGGCCGAATGCGAGGTCACCGCCATTGTGGTTATTAAAGTCCTGGTTGACGGTCAGCAGCACCTGCTCGTCCCAGTCGACCGGGGAGCTTCCGTCGTCGTCGACGATAAATCGCGACACGTAGGAGATCATGGGCCCACCCGGGTCGCCGGTGTAGGCCAAATAGATCTCCGGTACCAGAGGCCATTGCGGGTGGAATGCCATACCGAGCAGTCCACCCTCGGATAGGGCGTTGACTTTCTGGCTGATGTCGAGCCAGAGGCGATGACTTGCGACCGCGCTGTCGTTTTCGAACACGCGAATGCGGCCGCTCTTTTCCAGTGCAAACCAACGACTGTCATCACCCGGCGTGGTTAGTATTTTGGTTGGCTGATGCAACGCGGCGAGTTGCGGGAAAGCCAACGTGACGCTCAAAGCATTGGCTGCCACGCCGCGTTCCGGCGCGATGCAGGTCTTGTTGGCTGGCCGGGCATCGAGCCCGATCGCCACCGCAGACGGCACATCATCATTAATGATGAGACCATGCGCCCGCCCTCGTGCGATCACTGCATTTTGCGGATTCGACAACACCAGTCCCAGCGACTCGTCTGCTTCCACATCTGCATCACCGAATACCTGAACGGTGACCTCGGCAGTGGTCTCTCCAGCAGCGAAACCCAGGATCCCGGAAACCGAAGAAAAGTCGTCACCCGCGGTCGCCGACTCGCCGGCTGTCGCGTAAGCAACCGTCACTGACTCCGCGGATGCCCGTGAAAGACTGAGCGCGAAGACCATGCCCGCGGTACCCGTATCGCCTTCCGCGCGGCTCGAGTCGGACACGCTGATACCCGGCAAGACAGGCCCGGCCGTAGCGCTTTGCGTCGAACTGCCGCCGGAACCACCGCCGCAACCGCTGACCAGGAATGCGGCCGCCAGGCCAACGATCAGAGACATCGCGCTGACCCGCAACGGCGCCGCGGCCGCGGATTCCCGCTGCCGATAGCGGCGCTTGCAGTCTGCCCTTGCACCCATATTCATGCTTCCGTTGCGGCTGACACACCCGCCCCGAACTTGTCCATGCAGCCCGAAATATCTGTCCGTAGTTAGTACAGGCTGGCGCCCGGGCGATCAAATCGTCGCCAGACACAGACACATGGACCGGCACGTTTGGCAATGCGACCTGTTTCACCGGTTTTCTCCATGCGGCTTGGTAGACTAGACGGCTGAAAACAAACCGATTAGGCGGATTCAAGGAGATTCCGAGTGGCACAGAAAAAATCCATCCTGGTGACCGGCGGAGCCGGCTACATCGGCAGTCATGTCGTCGCGATGCTCGGAGAGGCTGGCGAGCGCGTCGTGACACTGGACAATCTGTCGACCGGTTTCGCCGAATCGGTGCTATTCGGCGATCTCGTGGTCGGCGATACCGGAGACAGGGAAATAGTCAGCAACCTCCTGCGCGAACACGATGTCGACACGGTGATGCATTTCGCCGCCAAAACCATCGTCCCGGAATCGGTAGCCAAACCGCTGCTCTACTATGACAACAACACTGTTGCTACTCGCAACCTGTTGCAATGCTGCGATGAGGCTGGCGTAAGCCACTTTGTTTTCTCCTCTACCGCTGCCGTCTATGGCGAAGCCCCGGATGGCGTGTGCGATGAACACTCGCCACTTGCTCCGATCAATCCCTACGGCACCAGCAAGCTGATGTCGGAATGGATGCTGCGTGATCTCGCTGCCGCCAGTCCGCTGCGCTATGTGAGCCTGCGCTATTTCAACGTTGCGGGATCCGATCCGGCCGGCCGGATCGGCCAGTCTACCGAGAAGGCGACATTGCTGATCAAGGTGGCGGCCGAGACCGCGGTCGGAAAACGGCCTTCAATCTCGATTTTCGGCACCGACTATGCAACGCCGGACGGTACCGGAGTACGCGACTACATCCACGTCGCGGATCTTGCCAAAGCGCACATCGATGCACTCGCCTATTTACGCGCAAATGGTGAAAGCGCGGTGCTGAACTGTGGCTACGGGCACGGCTTCAGTGTGCGCGAGGTCCTGGAGGCAGTCCGGCGAATCAGCGGCGAGAATTTTCCCATTGAGGAAAAACCGCGACGGGCCGGCGATCCGCCAATGCTGATCGCCCGTGCCGATCGGGTCCGCGATAAACTCGGCTGGACTCCGCGCTACGACGATCTCGACACCATCGTGACAACGTCGCTCGAATGGGAGAGAAAACTCCAGGCCAGGGAGACACCTTGAGGCAGGCAGCGACGGTGGCTGTCGTGCGCAGGTTTGCCCCGGTATTCGCCTGGATGATGCTGCTATATGCGTTATCGTCGCTGCCCGGTGACGTCGACAGCACCGCCGCGCCGCCTTCGGCGATTGCGTGGGTGCCACCGGCGCTGCAAAACGCACTGCACTTGCCCGCCTACGGCCTGCTCGGCTGGCTCTGGTTCCGCGCGCTCAACGGCCATGGCTGGACACCGCTGACCGCATTGTTGACGGCATTTCTGTTGTCATCGATCTTCGGTGCCTTCGACGAATTACATCAGATGCGTGTGCCCGGGCGCTACGCATCGCTCACCGATCTCGCCGCTAACATTATCGGCAGCGCCGCCGGTGCAGCGCTCGCCTGGCGTCGCAACCGCAACGCAGTGGCCCTCTGAAGGCCTCTATGGCCCGCCGCCACCCGGCTGATACGATGCGAACGGACCAGGCCGGAGCACGCTACATTCGCGAAACCCACCAGTCGCACGGCGGACACCGACCGCCACGTCCCGGCGGCATCCGGCGCCGCCAGCCACACGACCCGGCGATCACACGCAATCGACGGCGGTCCGGGCATGCGCCAGCCGCGCTGCGCAGCCCATACCAGTCTGCGAAAAAACCATTGTGCCGGGCGGCGCGATTTGTACCACCATGGCCAACCATGAAAGTGCGATAATTTTGCGGCCCGGGACCACAATGCGACCTATCCGGGCCGGTCGATTTCAGCCCCGATCCCGAGATTTCACCGATCCATTATGCAAAATGAGACACAATGCCGAGCGTCCCGGTCTCCAGACGAATAAAATCTGAGGCGCGCACGGGATATAAATAAATATTTATTTCAGTGAGTTATAGAGCATTTATATTATTTAACCTCATGCGGAATGCGCGCTCCGTAACGGGGATTGCATGCCGTCGTCGGCCTTTCCCGCAGCCGCTGTCTGCGCCAGGCAACCAGGTCCTGAATACGATCCTATGAGACCCATCCGCCCCCGTACACTGACCGGACTCCTGATCCTCGGATTCGCGCTGGTCGCGCTACCGCTGATCATCGCCGTTGTGCGTGCTGCGTTTGCGATGAACCAACTGGCACGAGAAAGCGAGACCCTCGTTGTCGTCGGCGTGGAGGCAACGCGGCTCAGCCAGTCATTGCTGGAGCAACTGCGGGATCTCGAACGCGGCGCCCGGCTCTACCAGGTGTTGGGCAATCCCGATCTGCTGAGCCTGTACGAAAGCAATCAAAAGGCGTTCCTCGCCGAACTCGGCCGCTTGAAATTCATAACGCCGGATGAAGAGTCGTTGGCGCAGCTTGCAGCCATGCGTGCGGACAGTATCGCTATCGAGGGTGCACTGAACGCGCTGGCGCCGGAATCGGCGGCGCTGACCGAAGCGCTTACGGGTTTCGAACGACTTCGCGATGCAGCGAACTCGGTGGCGCAATCGAGCCGGCAGTACATTTCGCGGGGACTCGGTAAACTACGGGAGGAAAGTAGCCGCGCGCGTCAGACCCTGGCCTGGCAAACCGCGGCGCTGGTGCCCGGCACCCTGGGACTCATCGGTCTTTTCGTTTTTCTCGTCGCGAAACCGCTGCGACAGATAGATCGCGTGATACGCGATCTCGGCAAAGGCGCATTGTCACGCGAGATCAAGGTCGCGGGCCCGGCTGACCTTCAGGCTCTCGGCGCACAACTCGAATGGCTGCGCAAACGTCTTCTCGAACTTGCGCATGAACGTAACCGTTTCCTCCGCCATATGTCTCACGAGCTCAAGACACCGCTGGCAAACATCCGCGAGGGCACCGACCTGCTGATCGATGGCTCCGTGGGGGATCTTAGCGACGGCCAGCGCGAAGTCGCCGAAATCCTGCGCGGAAGCGGCTTACGTCTGCAGCAGGATATCGAGAACCTGTTGTCATACAGTGCATGGCAGTCGCGGACCGCGACGCTCGAACTCTCCACCGTCGAACTGAAGCCACTGGTACTGAGCGTGATTCAGCAACACCAATTGAGTCTCGCGGCACGCCGGGTCAAAGTAAAATACCGACTCGAGGAACTTAGCCTGACGGCGGACCGACAAAAATTGCGAATGGTCACCGACAACCTGATGTCGAATGCCGCCAAATTTGCGCCGGGCGACAGCCGAATTTACGTGCGCGGACGGCAGGAAGGCGACTCGGTGGTGCTGGAAGTCGCCGATTGCGGACCCGGCATCAGTGCCGCCGACGAAAGTCGCGTTTTCGACGCTTTCTATCAGGGCGAAGCACCTCAGGGAGGGCCCGTAAAGGGAACCGGGATCGGACTCTCCGTCGTTCGCGAATGCGTCCACGCCCATGGCGGCAAAGTGGAGATCGTCACCGGCGAGTTTCCGGGAGCGCATTTCCGCGTCTATTTCCCACTGCACCAGGTATCCGATCATGCGTAAACGAGCTGCATTTGCGGCACTCTGGATTGCGCTCGCGGGACTCGGCGGATGCGTAAGCGATGTGCCGTGGAAGACACGAAAAATATCCGAGCCTTCGCTGCCGGGCCACGCCAGCGGTTATCTCGAACTGCTCGGCAATATTGCATCGGGCGATCCAACTCTGCAGGCGGATGCGTACTACGACGCGGAACAAGCGTACGTCAGCGAACCCAGCGTCGCCAACACGCTGGCTTATGGACTCGTACTGGCGACACCGTCGCATCCTTCAAGCGATGCAGCAGAGGCACGCAGCTTGTTGGTGCAGGTACTGGCGGAGCCGGCGTTGCTGACACCTGACGAACGCAACCTCGCCCGCATAGGCCTGAACGCGGTCCAGGCACAACTGTTGCTGGAAACAGGCCGCGCCCAGACTCAGGAACAGCTCAGTGGTGTGCTGGCGCAGGAACGGCGCAATTATGCAAAACAGATCGCGGCGCAACAGGCTGAAATAGCGGCACTGCAAAAAGCGTTGGCCGAAGCCGAAGCAAAACTCGATGCGGTTGCCACGATCGAGCGTAGTCTCGAAGAAGCAGACAGGGGTAACTGATGAAGTTTCTCTACCACAACCACGATTGCAAAAGGTGCTGGCCGTGATGCTACCAATAGGCACACAAGAACGCAGTAGTACCGCGACGATGAGCAAAAGAAAGATTCTGCTTGTTGATGACGACCCGGGACTGCTGAAACTTCTCACGATCCGGCTAAAGACCGAAGGTTACGATGTCGAGGCCGTGGAAAGCGGTATGGCCGCACTGAACGCCGCGACGCGGAACCATCCCGATCTGGTCATCTCAGATCTGAAAATGGACGGCATGGACGGCATCGACCTGCTTGGTGAACTTCAGCGGCGCTGGGCCGGATTGCGGGTAATCATCATGACCGCACACGGGACGATTCCGGATGCCGTGAAAGCTACCCAGACAGGAGCCTTCGGCTTCATCACCAAGCCGATCGACAAGGATCAGCTGCTCGATCACATCAATCGGGCGTTGCAGGTATCCGGCGCAGCGGCGGACAGCGAGGACTGGCACGAGGAGATCATCACCCGATCCGCGGTGATGGACGAACGGCTGTCGCAGGCACGGATGGTTGCAGCAACCGACACCCGCGTCATGATCACGGGCGAATCCGGCACCGGGAAAGAACTCCTGGCTCGTGCGATTCATCGCGCCAGCGCCCGCGCAAGCCACCCCTTTGTCGCAATCAACTGTTCGGCAATGGCGGAGACGCTGCTCGAATCCGAGTTATTCGGGCACGAAAAAGGCGCGTTTACCGGTGCAACCAGACGTCATGACGGCCTGTTTCAGGCCGCCCACGGTGGGACACTGCTACTCGACGAGATCGGCGACATGCCCCTGGCCCTGCAGGCCAAATTACTGCGCGTTTTGCAGGAGGGCCAGGTCAGACCGGTCGGCAGCTCGACGTCCGTGCCCGTCGATGTCAGGGTCATATCGGCGACCCATCGCGACCTGAAAGCAATGATGACGCAGGGCGAGTTCCGCGAGGATCTTTTTTACCGGCTGAACGTGGTCAATATCGAGCTTCCGTCACTCGGCGAGAGACGCGAAGACATTCCGCTGCTGACCGAGCATTTTCTGCGCGAGATTGCCGCAGATACCGATCTCGAGAGACGCGTCTACGCGCCGGAGGCCGTCGAGATGCTGGTCTCGGCGGACTGGCCGGGTAACATTCGCCAGCTTTACAACGTCGTTCGCCAGAATGCGACGCTGTCGTCCAGCCCGGTGATCAGCGCAGAAGCTGTCAAGTCGGCCCTGGGTGACGATGGCGACTCACTGGCTTCTTTCGCCGAGGCGCGCGATGAGTTCATTCGCAATTACCTGACGCAGATTCTGCAGATCACGGGCGGTAACGTGACGCGTGCGGCAAAACTCGCGCAACGCAATCGCACGGATTTCTACAAGCTGCTAAACCGCCATGGTCTCGAGCCCGAGGCATTCAAACGCAACTAGCCGGCTCTATGCGCCGGCGCGAACCGGTGTTCTCCGGTAGCGTGGCGCGAAAGTGAATGGACAACGCGGACAAGCCGCAATCGCGGTTTGCGATGGTTCCCGCTGCTATCCTGAGCCGGGCGTTTCACGCTCGCAGAATTACCGTCCGCGGCCCACTCTGAAACACCCGGCGCTCCGCGTGCCATCGGATCGCGCGCAGCAATACGACACTTTCCAGGTCGTGCCCGATTTCCATTAGCTTGTCCGGACCCATAGCGTGATCGACACGCTCAACCGCTTGCTCGATGATCGGGCCCTCGTCGAGGTCCTCCGTCACATAGTGCGCGGTCGCACCGATAATTTTCACGCCACGTGCATACGCCTGGTGATAGGGACGCGCACCTTTGAAACCGGGCAGGAACGAGTGATGAATATTGATACATCGGCCGCGCAGCCTTTTGCACACGGACGACGACAGAACCTGCATATAGCGGGCGAGCACAAGAAGATCACTGTGAGCCCCTTCGAAGATCTGCAGCAAACGCTGTTCCTGATCCGCCTTGCTGGCCGCCGTGATCGGGAGATAGTGATAGGGAACTTCATACCACCCCGCCATTTTCTCCTGCGTTCTGTGGTTGGAAACAATGCCGACAATATCGATCGGCAGCACGCCCATACTCGATCGATGCAGAATACTGTTGAGGCAATGCCCTTGCTTCGATACCGCGATCAAGACCCGCGGGCGCTGCCCGGACGGAAAGAAATTCCAGTGCATCTGAAACTTTCGTGCAACATCTGCGAAGTTCCGCTCGAGTTCGTTTAACGGTGGCAGATCAGGACCACGAAACTCGGTCCGCATCAAAGAACGGTCTTTGTAGGGATCACGAAAATGCGCTGACTCGGTAATCAGTCCGTTCTGACTGGCAATAAAACTGGTCACGGCCGCGACGATGCCGGTCGCATCCGGACACTCTGTGGTCAGGACATAGGAAAGCCCGGTGTCGGTGTTCGCTTGCATGGTCTCTTCCGCCCTGTGCCGTAGCAGTCTGTGGGTCGATCTTGTCCGACTCAGCCTACGCCAGGCTTATCAGCCAGGCGAAACGGCGATCACAAATTACTCAACGAACTCGGAAATAGCCCCGATAGCACTATCGAGATCACTAAACCTCAACAGGCGAATGTCGCTGTTATCGATAATGTCTTTGACGGTGCTGAAGCCGGCCTCACCCTGCTCGGCATAATTAAACGCATTGCCGGCGAGCTTCATGAATGCGGCAGACTTCTCGAGCGGCTGTGAACGAAGCTCTGCACCCGCCGCGAATTTCGGAAATACGACGAGCACCGGGCGAGCGGGTGTGAGGTCGACAGCGCTGGCGGCGGACGCCGCCAGATGAGCCACTGTCCCTTTTCGCGTCTTCGGAAACTCCGGACCCATTTCTGCATGATCCGAAAAGCGTCGGATCACTTCGATTGACTCGTTTTTCAGCGCTACCGTGCGCGGCACCGGCACAAATTCGCAACTGTGCGGGCGCATCAAACCGAACTCATCGGAAAACAGTCGCCAGCCCGACAGCATCAATGCGGCCGCCAGCGTGCTCTTGCCACTCCCCGGTTCCGCGGCGAGAACAATGGCTTTGCCATTCTTCTCGAGCACGGCCGAGTGCAGTACCAGGTACTGTTGAGCGCGGCTGCCGATGCACCAGTTGATTCCCCACTCGAGCAACGGAAAGGCACTCTCGAGTGGAAACGGGTCGAACGGGCTGCTCCCGTCGATGACAAACCGTGCTTGCGGTCGCCAGATTCTGCGAACGCCGGGAACCGGCAAAATGTTCACATGAAAATCGCTGACGTCGGCCGGATCCCCCTGCTCAAAATCGCCGTACAGACGGTAGACCAGCGAGGACACCTCGCGCAGAGGAGTGGTCAGATGCACCTGAAACGGGCCGACTCGATAAAACACACCGGGTCCGGCGGCGGCATCGACAAAGTCACGCCGGGTTTGCGCGGCCGAGATCAGCGCCATTGATCCGCCAGCCCGGCCGCTTCCAGCCGCAGCACCACATCGGCAAGCTGTTCGCGCAGGATTTCGAACTGGTTACTCTCTACCTCGACGGACAAGGCAGTAAAGACGGCTTCGCCCGACTGCGGCCGATCTGCCAGCAGTTCCAGCACGGCCCCTGCCAGCGGCGCGAGATAATGAGTCTGACCAGACCGGCAATCGAATAGCACAAATTCTTCCGCGCCCGGCCAGTTGCCGAGTCGCCAATGAGAAGCACCGGGACTGTACCAGCGGGAAGTAAACACATTGAAACCGACGTCGGCCACGGCAACGCCCAAGATACCGACTACAGGAGAGGCTTACCAGACTTGCTTCGCAGCGGCCTCGGCAACCGAACTCCAGCAAGACAACATAACCGCCCTACCGGAATCGGCGTGTTCAGGACCGATGCCGAGAATCCGGCCGTCGTCCGTCACATAAATGATGGCAAAGCGTTTCTCTTCTACCCAGGTTCTGGTGTAGGAATCGCCCAGCGGACTCACAAAGGAGTCGCGGAAGCCCTTCGACCAGCGGTTTCCGTCCAGATCCGAAGCAAACCTGTCGAAGTCAATCAACAAAAATGCATCATCGGGGTCGGTCCCGCCGACCATATCACCGCCCTTCATAGGAACGCTGCGCTCGAAAGCTTCAGCCTTGGCGCCTTCCGGCTTGAGCCGCGCCGCCCGCTGGTCGCCTTTCAGACCGCTGTCGCGCTGCACCCAGAATGCCTTGACTTCCTGACGCGCCCACTTGTCCTTCCACTTGGAGAACATGTTCTTAGGCTGCTCTTTCTGGTTGGCAACGCACTCGGTGATGCTTCCCGCCGCGGCAGACACCGGTGTCAGTGTCAAAACCGCAGGCGCTGCCGCACCCGCCGTCAAAAGGCTGCGCCGACGTTTGTCGACCGCCTGATCAGTAGATTTTTCGCCCGGCGTAACCGGTTGTTCTGAGACTGTTTTTTTATTCATCCCTGTTCTTCTTCTGCCCGGTCGAATTTCCAAAAGGTGCCGAGCTCTAAGTATAGACCGCAAAAGATTACCAACATAAGGCCATTTAACTTAATCTTGTAAATGGTTTTTCCCGCCCGTGTCAGCGGTTTATGCCAGCGCCTTAGAGTACACTCTCACTATTACGATATCCAGCCTCGCCGCAAGCGCCGGGATTCACACGCCACTCGAGCCACGCCGAAAATCAATGCAAACTACTTTTTCGCTACCCCGCTGGCTTCAGATGCAAATCGACCCCGGTGGCGCTCGGGACCGCTCGGCCGCGGAATGGGATTTTTTCCTCCGCGCTTCCCGCCGCGAAGGGCTTCTCGGCCGCTTCGCAATGCAGCTCGATCAGCTAGATATTACCGCGTCGCTGCCGGCAAAAATCCAGGACATGCTGACCGCCAGTAAGGCCACGGCGGCGCAGCATCGGCGCATGATCCGCTGGGAAACCGACAGAATCGGGTATGCATTGCGGCGATGCAGCTTTCCGGTGATTCTCTTGAAAGGTGCGGCCTACCTCGGCGCCGACCTGCCCGTTTCGCTCGGACGACTGGTGTCCGATATCGATATTCTCGTCGCGCGCGAACACCTGCGTGCGGTTGAAGCCGCTTTATTGTCGGAAGGCTGGCAGCACGTCAAACCGGACCCCTACGACCAGCGCTATTACCGGCGCTGGATGCATGAATTGCCGCCAATGCGCCATCAGATGCGACGTACCGAGATCGACGTCCATCACAACATCCTGCCGCTGACCGGCAAACTCAAGGTCGACGCGTCCGCATTGCTGGAGGGAGCGGTACCGATCGGGGACCAGCGATTCATGGTCCTTGGCCCGGCCGATATGACGCTGCATTCCGCGGTTCACCTGTTCCACGATGGCGCGTTCGAACACGGTTTACGCGATTTACTCGACCTCGATGCACTGTTCGCCGATTTCGGCCGCGACAGCCGGTACTGGCAATCGCTAGCCGACCGCGCCGAGCAATTGGGCCTGACGCACCCTCTCTATTACGCTCTGGACACCTGCCATCGCGCCCTCGCGACCGCCATGCCGGAATCGGTGCTGGAACGGGCACAGACATGGAGACCGGGCGGGCTGAAGCGCCGAATGATGGAATACCTCGTCCAGCACCAGATTCTGCGCTCCCGAATCGATGACACTGGGCGCGAGAATACTATTGCTGACACCCTTGCCGAGACCCGCGCCCACCTGCTTCGCATGCCACTACGGCTTTTGCTCCCGCATCTTGCGCACAAAACAATGTTGCGCATGGCCGAGCCAAAAAAGAGCTACGACGGCTGATACATCAGTTCGCGCTGCGATACTCGAACGCACCGAGATCGATCGGCCCGATTGTCGGGCGCGGCGCCGTGCCCCGAACTCTCTGGACTTCCAGCACAGGCGTAAGCGATACCCCCTCGAAATCCTCGATCTCGCGGCCCGAGTCTATGGCTGTGGCATCCGCGGCGAGCGAGAAATCGCCCTCCTTCCACGCAACGAACGGGGAATCCACTGGTGAAATCACCCGAAGGTTATCGGTGACATCGATCTCCGCTGCACCGAGTTCACCGTTCCCCGCAAAAATATTGTTGACCACGGACAAAGTGGACGGCGAGTGCCGGATCTTCAAGAATACGCTGTTCGCACGATCTGTGACAAAAGTATTGTTGACGACAAACAAAACGCTATCGGAGTGCGGATTTTTCTCGGCGCCAAAGGACACCATGCCATTGTTGCGCGCATTCGGCCCCTGGTACAGCACGTTGCCGACCAGGAACGCCCTGCCGCCCTGCGGAAAATCGACCAGGTAACTCGCATCGCCGCTTTCGCCATCGTCGATGCGGTTGAACATGATGCGACTATCTCGTGCCCGCGACTTGATATGGTGGCCCGTGTGCGTCTGACTGAACACGCTGCCGCGGATGGTCAGACGCGCAACGTTGCCGACATAGATGCCGTGCGCCCGGCCGCTGCTGTGACCATTTCTCTCGAACAACGAATCTTCAATGACAATCTCGCTGTCGCCTTTGTTTCTCTTGGTCCGGCCGGCAAGGATGCCATTCTCATTATCGATGAAGCGGCAATTCCGGACGAGCAGGTTAGCGCCAAGCAGGCGTATTCCCGCACCATTCTTGTCGCGAACGCGCGCTCCGGACAAAGCTATGTTCTCGACCCGGACGTTGTCGCCGGAAATCACCCAGATGCCCATACCCCTGGCGTTCTTGCCCGCCGCGTTGATTTCGACGTTGCCGATGCCGCGCAGGGTGAGATTGTCCTGTTTCCACACCGCCACGTCTCCGGTGTAGGTCCCGGCCATGATCTCGATCGTATCCCCGTCTTTCGCCACTTTCGCCGCAGCGCTCGGGACCGTGTAGGCTTCTCCCGAACCGACCCGCAGCGTGCCGGCTGTCGTTGTTGTCGGCACAAACACGGCAATCAGCAATATCGCGTATGCCGCAAGAACCGGAACTGCTCGATTTGTCATAATTCCGATGCCTCTTTTCCCCACCAGCCCATAGCTTTCGCCTATTTCGCAGCGATCGCAAATCTGTGCGCTGCGCCATACTTCTGTTAGATTCCGCATTGTATGCTTCGGATCACCAAAAATAATTCCATTTCTTCTTTAAATTACGCCAACTTAGCAGGATGCAGGCGGCTCAATGCTGGTTCATGAATTACTGTTAGACAGCGCGCATCGAAATCCCGATCAGCAGGCGCTGGCTCTAAGGGCAGACACGCTGTCCTATGACGATCTCGCGTCAAGGGTCAGCGCGTTCGCGAGCGCCGTCCGTGCCGCCGACCTCGGAGCCACGGACCGGGTTGCGGTCTATCTGCCAAAGACGTTCGAGACGGTTACCGCATTTTTCGGCACGGCACATGCCGGAGGCGTTTTCGTTCCGGTTAACCCGTTGCTAAAACCCGCCCAGGTTGCTTATATCCTGCAAGACTGCAATGTCCGGGTTCTCGTCACCAGCGGCGATCGCCTCGCGCAACTCGGCGATGAATTACGCCAATGCAGCGATCTTCATACTGTCGTGGTCACCGGCGATGATAGCGGTGCAACGCCAGACCTCGGCCATGTCCATGTGATCGCCTGGCGCGATTTCATCGGTGCGGGAGGTCAACCACTGCTGCGTCGTCGAATCGACACCGATATGGCAGCGATCCTGTACACGTCCGGAAGCACCGGCAGCCCCAAGGGGGTTGTGCTGTCCCACAGGAACATAGTGGCGGGGGCGCAAAGTGTCGCGACCTATCTCGAGAACACGTCAAGGGATCGGTTGCTCGCTGTACTCCCTTTCAGTTTCGATTACGGCTTCAGCCAGCTGTCAACTGCATTTCTCAAAGGCGCCACGGTCGTCATGATGGACTACCTGCTACCGCGCGACGTCATTCGCGCCGTCGACAGGCATGCCATTACCGGGCTGGCCGGAGTACCGCCGCTGTGGAGCCAGTTGTGCAAGCTTGACTGGCCGGACAGCGCGCGCACGACGCTGCGCTATATCACGAACTCGGGCGGTGCAATGCCGACGGCAACATTGACATCGCTGCGCGAACGCCTGCCGCAGACCCGGCCGTTCCTGATGTATGGGCTTACCGAAGCGTTTCGCTCGACTTATTTGCCGCCAGAGGAAATAGAGCGCCGGCCTACCTCCATGGGCAAAGCCATCCCCAACGCAGAGATTCTGGTTGTCCGCGAGGACGGCACGATGTGCGCGGCGGAGGAGCCCGGCGAACTCGTGCACCGTGGCGCGCTGGTGTCGCTCGGATACTGGAACGACGAGGAACGCACCAAGCAGAGGTTTCGACCTGCACCAGCTCAGCCCGAAGGTATCGTGCTCCGGGAAACCGCGGTCTGGTCCGGTGATACGGTCAAAATGGACGAGGAAGGATTCCTCTACTTTATCGGCCGCAAGGACGACATGATAAAGACTTCCGGCTATCGAATAAGCCCCACCGAAATCGAGGAAGTGGTTTATGCATCCGGGCATGTCAGCGAGGTTGCGGCGCTGGGGATTCCCCACCCCGATCTCGGTCAGGCAATCGTGCTGGTTGCCGTGCCCGCCCCTGAGGCCGACGCCGGGGATGACAGCGTTTTGTCTTTCTGCCGCGAACAGTTGCCCAACTTTATGACCCCCGCGCGGATCGTCTGGCGCGACAAGCTGCCGCGTAATCCCAATGGCAAGATCGACCGAAAGTCCTTGACCACGGAGCTCGATGCAATGTTCGAGGTAAACGAATGAGTCGCGAAAGCAAACATCGTCACGTTGTCCTGGATGGCGTCGATACGGACGAGAACGTGCTGATTTGGGCTGGGCGTAAAATCTCTGATATTGCCGAAGAAGTCGGGCATACCCCCTTTTACTGCTACGACCGCAACAGGCTTGATCGGCGCGTCGCAGAACTCCGAACGGCGTTGCCGGAGGGCCTGTCCATTCACTATGCGATGAAGGCAAACCCGATGCCCGCCGTCGTCGCCCACATGGTCAGCCTCGTTGACGGGCTCGATGTGGCCAGCGGCGGCGAGTTGCGAGTGGCTCTCGATACCGGCATCGACCCCGAACTCGTATCGTTTGCCGGGCCGGGCAAGCGAATTGAAGAAATCGCCCAGGCGATTGCGGCCGGCATCACATTGAACGTGGAGTCCGAGCTCGAACTCGAGCGGATCGTCCGGATTGCCACCGACCAGCAGCGGCGGGCGAGTGTTGCGATTCGCGTCAACCCGGATTTCGAGCTGAAAACGTCGGGCATGAAAATGGGCGGCCGGCCCGCCCAGTTCGGCATTGACGCCGAACGCGTCCCCGGCATTCTTCGGCAACTCGACCTCGATGCGATTGATTTCGCCGGATTTCATGTTTATTCGGGAAGCCAGAATCTGAGTTACGAGGCCATTATCGAAAGTCAGAGCAAGACGCTCGACCTTTGTATCCGGCTTGCCGAGGACGCACCCTGTCCACCACGGCTGCTCAATATCGGTGGCGGGTTCGGCATTCCGTACTTCCCGGCCGATCAACAACTTGACCTCGCACCGATCGGCGACAATCTCGAGCAGATTCTGGCGAAAGCGCAGGCGAGCCTCGGCGATGTCGAAATCGTTATCGAACTCGGCCGCTATCTGGCAGGCGAAGCCGGTATCTACGTCAGCCGCGTCCTGGACAAGAAAGTCTCGCGCGGTGAGACGTTTCTGGTTGTCGATGGAGGACTTCATCATCACCTGGCCGCATCGGGTAATTTTGGCCAGATTCTGCGGAAAAATTATCCGGCGGTGGTAGGTACGGCGGTTGTCGGCGATTCGATGCCTGCCGTCACCGTGGTCGGCCCGCTGTGCACGCCGCTCGATCTGCTGGCCGATGCAATGCCTCTGGGTCATGCCCGGGTTGGGGATTTGATTGTGGTATTTCAGTCCGGCGCGTATGGGCTGTCGGCCAGTCCAACTCGTTTCCTCAGCCACCCGGAACCCGGCGAATTGCTTGTGTGAACGCGCCGCCCGGGCACCTGCTGTTGCTGCAAGTCAAGCAGATGTCAGGCCGCGATTCGAGGAGAGATTTGACCCAATACCATGAGCGAGCAACCCTCAAAGTCAGACGCGGATATCGGCGCTTTGTGGACAGACGACGGACCGCTGGTCTCCGTCATCATGCCGGCCTATAACGCCGAGAATCACATCGCACGCGCACTTGAGAGCATTCGCGCGCAAACCTATTCGAATGTGGAAATCATCGTCGTCGATGATGGCTCGACAGATGCGACGGAAGACGTCGTTCGCCGCTCGGCAGCGAATGCCCGCTACGTAAAGATAATGAACTCGGGGCCGGCCGCGGCGCGCAACGAGGGCAATCTGTATGCAACGGGGAAATACCTCGCATTCCTGGATGCCGACGACCTCTGGCATCCGCGCAAACTGGAGTTGCAGGTCGCCTACCTCGAACGAAATCCCGCCATCGGTGTCGTGTTCTGCATGTGGTGCGAGACCTCGCCCAATGAGGCAAATATCGACTGGAGAAAAAAACAGCGTTTCAATGAACCGCTGAGCCTCGCGATCATGGCCGAAAAGTCCGGCTGGCTATACCCCGATCTGTTGCTGGATACGATGATCCATACCTCGTCCGTCGTCCTGCGCAAGGCGCTGTTCGACGAACTGGGCGGTTTCAACAAGACGCTAACGATCGGCGAGGACTATGATCTGTGGATCAGGCTTTCGCGGATCACCGAGATACATAAGCTGCGGGCGACGCTATCGGCATACGAGCAGCGCATGGACAGTATTACGCGGACGCCCCAGGCGAGCCCGTTCGGCGCTACGGTGATCCGCAGAAACCTGAGCAAATGGGGACGGCAGGGCCCGGACGGCCGCCGCGCAAACTGGTTTGCTGTGCGGCGGCGAATTTCACAGTCCTTTCGCAATTACGGCGCGACTCATTTGAAGTTTGGCAATCAGGGTACGGCCATCCGTTCCACGCTCAATGCGTTGTTCTATGATCCGATTTCCTCGAGCAACTGGCGCAGCCTGGTAAAGGCCGTCGTCAACTATCAAAACGGCACGGCGCGGCAACCGGCAAGCGTGCCCGAAAAACAATGACTCTGCCTCGAGCCACAGGAGTTGCGCCTATACGTATCGTGCAAGGCCCGCACCACAGCCGGGCTGCGCTGAGCGAAACACACCAATGACGATGCGACAACGAGTGCTGCACGGTCTCGGCTGGCTCGTTGCCGGACGCGGGATCGCCCAGACAATTCGTTGGATCGCAACAATCTATGTCATTCGCCTGCTCGCGCCGGAAGACTATGGCATCGTCGCCATCGCAACCGTGCTTTTCGGATTGTTGATAAGACTGTGTGATGCCGGATTCGGTAATGCGGTCGTCGTCAGCGAGGAAACGGACAAGCGGACCTTGCAGGAATTTTTCGGCTTCCTGTTAATCATCAGCATCGGACTCGCTCTGTTGCACCTGGCATGCGCGCCACTGCTGGCTGCGTTTTTCAAAGAGCCACGAATCGTTCCCGTCATCCAGGTGTTGTCCCTGGGTTTCGTTTTTACCGCGCTCTCGATCATCCCTTCCGCTCTTTTGACAAAGAAGATGCATTTCAAGCGCTTTGCCATCGCGTCTTCGATAGCGACGCTGAGCGGGACCGCGGTTACCGTGACTCTTGCATTCAAGGGTTACGCATTCTGGTCGCTGATCATTGGCCAACTGGCCACCCAGCTTGCGATCGCCATCGTTTTCATGGTTGCCGCAAAAACATGGTTAATGCCGCGATTTCCCGGCAAGCAAACAATGTCTCTGATTTCCGTTGGCAGTTCCATTACAGCGGCGAGCCTGCTGTGGTATTTCTACACCAAGCTCGACGTATTCATTGCCGGGCGGCTATGGAACTCGACCGTACTCGGCTATTACACTGTGCCGGTTCACCTCGCGCGTCTGCCCGCCGGCAAAGTCATGCCGTTGCTACGCAAAATTGCAATGCCTTCGTTCGCCGAACTCCGCGCCAACCCGTCCGCTGTCGCCTACTATTTCCGCCGTATATTCAGCGTTGGCGCACTGGTAGCATTTGGCGTGTTTTTCGGCATTGCCAGCGTCGCCCCGACCGCTGTACCGCTAATCCTCGGCGACAGATGGGCACCGAGTGTATGGCTGTTGTTCGCGGTATGCCTGGGGATGCCTTTTTCCAGCCTTATCGGTCTTTACAGCCCGATTCTCCAGGCCACTGGCGCGCACAAAATGGCGCTTTCAAACACCACCATTGCATTACTGCTTTTCTCCGTTACCTTTACGCTGGGCGCATTAATCGGCCCGCTCGGACTTGCATCGGCCTGGGCGGTCTCGTTCCCGATCCTCTTTACGATAGTAACTCTTCGGTCGGCACCGAAACTCAATGTCAGATCCGCCGACGTCTTCGCATCCATTCGCGGCCCGCTTATCGCCGCAGTGGTCATGCTCGGAGCCAACATGGCGCTTAAGTTCGGCCTCCCCTGGCAGGTACCACACCTCGCCATGCTGTTAATGCAGATTGCCCTGGGAGCTATCACCTACCTCGCCACTCTCGTTTTGTTTGACAAAAAGTCACTCCTTTCCTCTTTGCAAATGCTCCGCCGAAAACGACCCGCAGCAGCATGAGACGCTTGGCTTACAGCACATTTCGAGCGAGCCGATACGTGGCCGAAGGCGACGCGGCGAAGGTCGGCGACGAACGATCCGTTGCCGAGCGGGTCGACCGGCAACCGTGATGTCAGCCAGCCCAGGTCAGTGCGAGAATCCGTTTTTTATTGTTGGCGCCGGCCGCTCTGGCTCGACCTTGCTGCGTATGATTCTGAGCCGGCACTCGTTGATCTGCATTCCCCCGGAATCATGGTTCCTGTTACTGCTGGCACAGCATTTCCCTTTCGACCGCCAGCTCGACCGGTCCGAGATCGACAGTGCCTGCAGAATCATCACTACGCATCGAAGATGGCCGGACTTCGATCTCGATGCTGAGTATTTTTCGCAACACATTGCCGAGCGACAGGCTGACTCAGTAAGGGCGATTTGCGATGTGCTTTTTGGACTTTGCATGCAGCGCGCCGGCAAACCAAGGTGGGGTGACAAGACGCCGCCGTACATCGCCATCGTACCCGAGCTGTTGCAACTTTACCCCGAGGCTCGAATCATCTATCTCGTAAGGGACGGCCGGGATGTGACGAATTCATTCATTGCGACACGCTGGCACGGACCCGGAGTCTGGGCAAATAGCCGCGAATGGGTGAGTGCGGCCCGACGGATCGCCGCCCTCGATACAGACAGCACTATAGCGGGGCAGATTTTAAGGGTTCGCTATGAAGACCTCGTTACCGACACGGAGTCTGTCACCGCGACGGTCTGCGCCTTCCTTGGAATCGAGCCCGAACCCGCCATGCTGGTCTGGGGCGCTGATGAATCAGGAATCGTGCCAGACCGGGAAAGCCATGCCCACACCAAACTGGCGCGCCGCCCGCGTCAGTCTGATCTGTACCGCTGGCGCGAAAGCAGTTCGCGTGGACGTATCTTCCTGCTTGAATCCTACATGCGTACGGAACTCGAGTGCGAAAACTATCCGCTGCGTTATTCTTCCAGGCTGTGGATACCGCTGCAGAAATTGACTGCCCTGCTGGCGCCGATAGGATCGCGGCTCTATCGCTCAACGGTTTGGCGGATAAGGCGCAAACCGGACGCCGCGGACTCGGCGGCGGGGTGATCTCCAAAAACTGCCGTGAACCAGGATTCTGCAGCGGCGGCGAAAACACTGCACCTTTGACGGGCACAAAACTGAAGATGATGTTGAGGAAGACAACCCTTTCCCGATAAGGAAACACGACCAGATGTTTACGAACGATAAACTCGTTTATCTGCAGTTACACAAGACGGGCTGCACTCACATAACGGCGCTGCTAAAAGAGCATGTCGGCGGCAGTCTGGACAACAAACACTCACGCTATAAACAGGCAAAGGACGATCGCCTCTTTATAGGCTCGGTGCGCAATCCGTGGGCCTGGTATGTCTCGCTTTGGGCCTATGGCTGCAAGGGCCTCGGCAACATTTTCAACGCGGTGAGCCGAACAAGGTGGCAACACCTTACGCGTCGCGCACCGATTTCCGATGGCGGCTGGAAATCATACTACTGGCGGCTGCTGCGTGCTGCCCAATCCGGTGGCCGTGCAGGCGCATGGCGCAGCTGCTATGCGAATGCGAATGATCCCGCCCTCTTCCGCAAATGGCTGGGCTTGATGTACAGCCATGACGGCCGTCGCGATCTGACCGAGGGATTTCCGTATTCGACAATTAGTCAATTCGCGGGAATCCTGACCTACCGCTATTGCGACCTCTACTTCGCCTGGGATGACTGGCGCGAACAACGCCACAAAGTCGCTACGCTGGACGAACTTGAGGCGCTGGACGCCCGGTCGTGTCTCATTGACTACATGATCAGAACCGAATCGCTCGAAAGCGATCTGCTGGCAGCTCTGAAGCTCGCCGGTTACCGCCTCGACCCGGCAACCGAGCAGGATATCCGCGGCGCAACCAAATCGAATACGTCGTCGCACCGGCCTTATTCCGAATACTATGATGATCGAAGCCGCCACCTGGTGGCGCAACACGAGGCCCTGATCATCGCGAAACACGATTATCGCTTCTCCACCTGATAGCCCCGCGCCTGTCACAGCCGCGTCGCCGTGAGCCGGGCCGCTACAGGCTTAAGCATGACGGTGCCACGGAGGCCTGTGACAGCGGTCATGTTCAGAGTATCGCGGATCGCTTAGAATACCGCGATCTGGTAAACCCGAAAGGACACCAACACGGACATGGATGCTGGAGGAAAAATCTTCTGTATAGGTTTCCACAAGACCGGCACAACGTCGCTGGCCGAGGCATTGCGTGTATTGGGTTACACCGTTACCGGGCCGAATTTCGTCGAGGACAAGAGAATCCTCGATCAGGCGCTGCCGCTCGCGCTCGAAGTGGCACAACGCTACGATGCTTTTCAGGATAATCCATGGCCGCTTCTCTACAAGGAAATGGATCAGGCTTTCCCCGGCAGCAAATTCATTCTGACAACACGTCCGACCGACCGCTGGATAAAAAGCGTGGTCAAGCACTTCGGCAAGAAGGACACACCGATGCGTCAGTGGATTTACGGCGTGGGCCATCCAATGGGCAACGAAGAGCTGTATGTAAAACGCTTTGACGGTCATTACGCGGAAGTTCGCGAGTATTTCCGCGACCGGCCCGACGATCTGCTTGAGTTTCCGCTCACAGAGGGCGCAGGATGGGCCGAGCTATGCCCATTTCTCGGTGCCGCGACACCAGAGACGGACTTCCCCAAGCTCAACACCGTGTCGATACGCGAGGAAAAGGGAAAGCTTACGCCGAAACGGGCCTATTGGCGCCTTGCCAGGAAGCTCAAGGCCGGCAAGACTAAATCGAGTTAACACGGCTGCCGCGGCCTTGACCGACTGAGCGCCGGACAGCGGCGAGATTTCCGCCTTATGCGGCCGTCATTGCACTATTGCGCCGCCTGAAAAGTCCCCGCAGTCAGGCTCGACGGGATTCTTCGCGCTCTCGTATCGATCACGGATTGTTGCTACCCCCCAGTGGAATCCCCAGAGGTGCTCGGTCAACGGGTATTGGTAGCGCCAGTGCACGCGTATCAGTTTCTGCGGGTTGCGATCATCGCCCTTGATCGCCTTGGCAAGCCGCCATGCGACCCTCTGGTTGACAGAGTATAGCCCGTGCATGAACGAAAAAAACGGATGCTGTTTCGATGTCGCCGGACGGATTGACTCGAGGTAGCGAGAAAAATCCTCGAGACTCTCTGGCGACAGCACATTGGCCAGCGGCATATTCGATAGCCACGGCTCACGCGGAACGAACGCGAGCGGCTGCGTAACCGCACGCTTGTCCTGACCAAACCACTCACGCGGCACGCCGGCCTCCTCAACCAATCGTCGCGGCAGCGGCCGGTTATAAATTCGACCACCGCGTGTTTCTCTGTCGACAAACCACGGTTTCATTTCGTCCGACATCGTGACCCGGTCGATACTCGGATGCTGCAGGCAGCCGACAAATGGTATCGGCAAGTGAATGAAACCGACTCGCAGCCGAAACTCTCCCAGAGACCCGCCACTGGCATCGCCACGGATAATCGTCTTCGATACTTTGTGATTGCCGTAGTGCCAGACCTTGTCGCCGTGGAAACCGGTGAACAAAATTGTACCGGGGAGATCCGCCTCGAACGCCTTCATCACGACATCCTCGCCTCCCATCCCGGTCGCCAGAAACTCGGCCTCGGGCAATCCGCCAAGGCGGCGGTACTCGGTTCGATCAAAGTCCTTTACCGTCAGACCGAGCCGCTCTCCGATTTTCTGCCCGCTGTCATCACCGTCGGAAAACTCTTCACGCGCAGTGGCAAATGTCAGCGCTTCGGTACACCCTGCCCGCATTGCCAGAACCGCTCCCGCCGGCGAGTCATAACCCGATGAAACGGTAGTCAGCGGACGGAATTTTCGACCTCGCATGGGATCGTTCGCATTGGCGCATAAAGCATCGACGCTTCGCTGCAGAAAGCCGGCATAGTCGGCATAATCCCGAAACCCGCGGGGCTCGTTTTTCGCAATCACGCTGACGCTCAGGTCTTCTGCCAGCGCGAAATTACAACAATAATACTGCTCGATGGTGGCGCCATTACTTGTCGGAACCGACCTGACATACTTGTCGATACCATCGATGACACTGGCGAAATCATGATGATAGAACGGATAATTCGGATCCACGCTGTCGTTGGCGGTTGCCAGTGCGAAAACCAGTGAGTTCGACACGTAGACGGTAGCAGTCGTGCGCAGCAGAAAAAGCCTCTCCAAGGTATGGCCAGGCGCGGCAAAACACACATCGTCACCCTTTACCCTGCCGCCCGACCCGGCGCAGGTAACACTCGACAAGAAATCCATCGCGGCGAACTCACCGTCCCAGGCCCCCTCGAAAAATGCTGTCTCGGAAACTTCCACTGCGCTCCCATGAAGTACCAGTATGCGCGGGTCGCCAGCGTTCATAACCGCACACCACGCCATGGGTGGCAGGGTATCTTGTAACTGATAACTTAAAACGGGCACGGACATGACTCCTGTCATAAAAACTCCCCGATCAGGGCCCGAGAAACTCGTAAATGCCTTTTTGCGCGGCAAGCTGCACGAGATCAAGGCTGCCCTGTACGTTCAATTCCAGCAACACGGGGCCGTCGCCGGTGAGCGCCACATCCCAGTGCTGGAACCTCAGTTCCGGCGCGATTGTAGCGGCGGCGAGACAAGTCTCTTTGAGCCGGTCCCAATCCGGCAACCTGAAACCCGTGAGACGTTCCCCGGTATCCGGGTGCGCGACATCCTCTTCCATGTCAATGCCGATCCCACGCTGAACGCGCATGATCTCGCCACTTTCGATATTGACATTACCCAGCATATTGCCAAATTTGCCTTCGGAAAAGTTGTCGACAAAATTGTCGCCTGTCGTGATTTTCCATATGGCTGCCAGCATCTCAGGCTGAGTGTCACGCAACAACAGGACGACCCGAACGCCACTGATATTGGGGCCGCAAACCCGTTCGATCTCAGGGTGCGGCGTCAGCGCCTGCTGGATGATGTTGCCGGACAGCGCCTTGTTGCGCTTTCGCGTGACCTCGAGCATCTCATCGCAAAATGCCGCTACCGGCCTGCGCTCGCCTTGCGCAAGAATCAGCTCGTCGGAGGCGGAATCGTAACCGGTGGCGTTATAGGCCCCACGGCCGAAACTGCCAAAGATCGGCTTGGAAAAAAACGGGTAGGTCATTCCCTCGCGTAAAAACGCTGCCAGACCAGATGAGCTGGAAAAACACGGCGCCATGCCGCAATGCCGGCCAATTGGATGGGTCACGGCAAAAATCTCCGGATGCGGAAGACGAAAACCGTCCAGCGCGGAGTAAAACAGCAGTTTGTCCCCGGTGATTATCCAGGAGGTATACGCGTTCCACTTCTTGTCTATCTCCGACGAGACCTTGTATCCCGCATAATCGTCAGCCACGACCGCCTGCCCGGCATCGAAAAGCCGGTAATCGAAGTACTCGGACGGGCCAAGACGGCCACGACCGCGATAAAGACGCGCCATATCGAGGAACTGGCGCCATCGCGACCTGCCGGCCACGGACCTGACCCGTGACATCTTGTCGAAAAGACCTGCGATCATCTGCATCCCTCAGCCATTGCAAATTCTGGTCTCCGGCCTGACCGCGCGAACCCAACCCACCACGCTTCGCACTGCCGTATACCAATGGACCGCGTCAGCCTACTCCGACAGATGTGTTATTTCCATGATGCGGTCAGCTAAATTTGCATGAATCGGTTTAAACATCGCGGCCCCCGGTGCAGGCCAATTGTCAGCAACCAACACGACATAACGCGGCCCTTCCGGGCAGGCGAGATCCGCCGCGGCACCGAAGCCGACATGGGACGGCGAACTCTGGTGCATATCACGCTGTCAAATCCATCGCGGCAAATCGTTGGAATTCGGTATGCTTGGCCAAATTCAGTCATTTTTTCACCCGCAACTGCAGGACGGACAGGTAGATTGAGATGGACATCAGCCCGATAAGAAAATTGCCACGTTATCTGATCGCCCTGCTGGTCCTGGTCATTCACACCGCGGCCGCTTCACCGCGGGAGAATATCGCGCGCCAGGTCAAGGAACTCGGGCCGATGGTCGTTTTCACGGTCCCCGGCACGACCTTCGACTGCCTCGATAAAGCTGACTATCAGGCGCTGGGACCGCAGACCGCGGCGATGCGCACGATCAACGGGCTTGGTTGCAAGGCCGTCGTCAATAACTGGATGGGGGCGGAAGTAACCCCCGATGGCCTGACCTGGTGGTTCGTCTCTCACGGCGGCCATAACGCCTATGGCGGCAACGAGGCCTACCGGCTCGACTTGAGCAGCGACAGGCCATGGTCGTTGCATTCCTTGCCGAGTCCGCGCGCAAAATACAGGATTGCGCAAGACGGCGGCGTCGAATTTCTCGAAAAGGTGCAGTGGACTGGCTGCCCGGCCGGGGTTGCCAAGAAGAAAACAAAAGCGCAGAAAAAGGCGGCCCGCTCATGCACCCTGTACGGCCCCGGGGCGATACACACCTGGTCTCTGCCGGCCTATTTGAATGGCAAGATATATCTGCGCGGCTGGGGCTCGTTCGGCAGTGGTATCCATCAGGGAGCGTGGATCTTCGATCCGGCGAAAGCCTGTATCGAAGCCGACCGCGCTGCTCTGATCGGAAATCTGGCGCGTTTGAATCCGCAAAACGTCATCGCCGACTGCGACCCGAGTGCGGCATGGACTTATCTCGGACAACGCGGGCCTGGTGTCGCGACACCGCTGCCACAGAGCGGCCGGATTCTGTACACATGGCAAAACCCCTCACAAGGCGCGTTGGAGGACGCGAACGGCAACGTGATTCGCGACTCTGGTGCGTTCGGCGGCACCAGCACTTACAGCGGCGTCCACACTCAGTGGATTCCGTCGCTCGAGATCGGTGTTATCAACAAGCGCGCCGAACGTTGGTTTTATGTCACGGCGAACGGGGACGTGCAGTCGCCACGCGGGGTAAAAAACCACTCCACCTACGCAACCGTCGATACCAGCGCAGCAAATACCAAGATCATCGGTCATTTCAGTTATGACCCGAATAGCGATAATTTCCTGATCCTCGAAGATACGCGACTTTTTCTCATCGAGCGCGCGGATCTCGAGGATAACGACAAGGCGGAATTTCACGAAGTGTCGCTCGACTGGAGCCGTATCAGCGATCCCCAGCCGATGCCCTATAACGGCTTTGTCCACATCGCTTCGCTGGACGTGCACTGCATGATGAACCGCGGAGATCTCGGCGAACAATCGTTGATGTGTTTCAGATATGCGCCAACGACAGGAAAAAAGGCCATACGCCAGGGTCAGGCCCCTGCCAGGAGATAAACATCCGTTCGCGCATCAATATCAGTCGCTTGAGATCGTTGACATTCTGACGTTATGCGGGGCAGGCCAGATCTTTCCCACCAATTTGGGGCCGAGGACCTTGCGAGCCCCAAACAGCGACAGATGATCGTCATCCAAATAGACGGAACGTCCACCATACAACGCCATACATTCAGGCTCACAAAGCAGTGGCGCCAAACGCACAAAATCGACGCCCTCGGTCGCTGCCAACGACTCAAAAAACTCGATAACTCCCGAATTGCGATTCCAAACACTGGCGAGACTGGGCGCATGGGGAGGCAGCATGCCCAACCGCAGACGCGCGGTCATTGTCTGTGGCACATCCCAGCCGAATTCAGGTATTCCACCCAAAACTACTACGCGAATACCGAGGTCCCGGAGGCGTTCAACCAGCCTGCCGGCACCAAGCCTGAATACCTCATCGTTGCCGAGTCCGTCATCACGCCACATGTCAACCAGGCGAACATCTGCGCCGGCCTCACCGGGAGCGCGTAACCCAGTGTAATTCAGCGCCCAACGAGCTGCCAGAATCACGGTATCGATTCGCGGCTGGCTGGATTCGACAAACTCAAGTACCGCGATATTTCTCTGCAGACAACGCTCCGACTCGACTGTGGCTCGCCTGACAGCCCACAATGGCGGACATCCACGAAGGTACATCGCGTATCCGGCTCTATTCGACGAAGCCAGGGCCACATCCAGCGCTGGACGGAGAGATCCCGCATGGCTGTCTCCCCAAAGCAGAACAGTCGCCGGTTGATTTTCTTTACCTATTCGGCATGCTTGCTCTGCGCTGATTTTCCGCTCGCATTTATTCCAGTTCCTATCCCGGTCTTCGGTACCTTCGGCAATCTCCAGCACCTTATCCGGAAGACGAGCAGGCACTCCGTCGCTGGTAAGGACCCACAACCCGCAGGCAACTATGGTTGCCATGCCAATACCCGAGAGAGCGAAAATCTGTCTGCGATCAATGAGCCTGCGATTCCGAAAGGGCTTTTCAACGTAGTGCCACGAGATGATCGCAAGTGCAAATGAAGCCACAACCGCGACAGACGCAGCGCCGGCCGGCAATTTCGCCGTGCCGTAGGTAATGCGAGTCAACACCAGCAGCGGCCAGTGCCAAAGATAAAGTGAGTACGAAATCAGGCCAACGAATACCACCGGCTTCACAGAGAGCGCGCGCCCGACCATTGACGAGTGACCAGAGTAAATAACGAGCGCAGTGCCGAGGCATGGTGCAACCGCCGCGACACCCGGGAAAGTCGTCGCCTGATCATAGAGAATCATCGGGAAAACAATCAGCAATAAGCCAATTATCGACGCAGCTTCAGCCGCAAACTGTTTGCGCAAAAGCGGAATAACGCGCAAGGCCAGTAATGCCCCGAGCAGCAACTCCCACGCCCGGCTTGGCAAAAGATAAAAACTTTCCAATGGATAGCTGGCAGACAAAAACGCACTGATAAAAAGCGACACAGCGAAGACAATCAGCGCTCCAGGCACCAGTCCACGCCACTGCCTTCTGGCAGCCAAAAGCAAACAAATCGGCCAGATAAAATAAAACTGCTCTTCTATGGCCAGCGACCAGGTGTGGAGCAGGAATCTGAACTCTGCATTGATTGAGAAGTAATCGATCGACTGCCAGAAATAGATATTTGCACTGAATGCCGTCGCCGCAATCGCCGACTCAGCCAGTTGCGCATAGGCAGACGGCGTCATGACCACCCAGCCGGCAAAAAGACATGCCACAATTACAACAAACAATGCGGGGAAAATTCGCCGGGCCCGTCTTTCGTAAAAATTGACTACCGAAAAACGGCCTCCCTCAATTTCCGCGAAAATCAGACGCGTAATCAGAAATCCGGAAATCACGAAAAAGACGTCAACGCCCACATACCCCCCTGAGAAGGGGTATACGCCGGCGTGGTACAAGACCACGGAAATCACAGCAATGGCCCTCAGGCCATCAATGTCAGGTCGATAACCCTGCATGACAATATGCAATCTTCCGTTGCGTAATTCTTTTTAATTCGGTCTACGCCGATCGTGCGAAATATACTTGCAGACGCGGCAGCCACTACTGATCATATTGAGTACCGCGTCGCTTACCTATAGAAAAATTGACAGCGGCGGCCCGCAACATTTTTGTTTCGCGAACCTCGGGCCGCACACACCTGGCGGTTATGTTGTCGCAGTCAATTTCGCTTGATGCAGAGCAGTATGTGTCCTGGTTGCGACAGCTTCGTTTGTGCCAACCTCGCGGAGAAGTCAATGTGAGCGTCATCGCCACGTCCGGCCGGAGGTGCTGTCCGGATTCCTCATCCCAGCGCAAACCCGCCGAATCCGTTCCGTATTGACTCTCTGGTGCCATTAATCAGCGTATCCAGAGCCGCGCAATCTACAAGCCGTTGTGGTTCCTGGCCAAAAACACAAAGCGGCGCAGCAACCTTAGACCGAAGCAATGGCACGAGCGTCGCGCCGGCCGCAAACGGACGCGAAAACTTTGAAACGCCGCTACCGGATTGTTGAAATTTTCTCATGGACGAACGTCAACCAAGGCCAACACCGATGATGGCGCAATGCATGCAGGCATCACTCATCTAAGACAAATTCAATTGAAGTGGCGCCGTTGAATTTGACCCATCCAGGAGCGGTCAAGGTGCCAACATGATCGCCGGACCGCGATCCTGTCGGGCTTCCGAAGACAAGTACCTTACCGTCAGTCTGGTTCGTAACGTAGAGATTCCCATCGGGACCAAAATCAATATCCCGTGGCTGACTGGTCGAAAGAGCCGAATATTCGGCCGTCGTAACCCAGTCACCCAGATATTCGCCGTCGGGCGTGAAATACATGATCCGTCCATACCGCTCCGGCGCATCCCGCACAGCGACATAAAGGTTGCCATCCGGCCCCCATGCCAGTCCGTAGCCCTCCGTCATGGTTTGAGCATTGAACCCCGTCTCATTCGGATCCGCGTAGCAGCCAAACCGCCTCGTGAATATTCCGTCATCCCGATCTTCATAGCAGAACGCTGATACGAAAATATCGAGGATTCGGCTCTTCGGGCCTCCAATCACAGGACCCTCGAAAACGATTATTTCGTGTTTTGCCGCACTGGGAATCAGAAGATTGTCATTCCGGTCAAAATCAAAATCGTAAACCTTGAAGGTTCCGCCCTGGTACTCCTCCACTCCTATGAATTCATCGACGAAGGCACCAGGGTTCGGCTCCGACAATCCCTGGAACCGGAACATCTTGCGCTCCGGATCACGCCCTATGTTGTCGGCTACAAGTAATTGCCCGTTTGGCGCAAAAGCCAGTGCCGACAACAAGTCACCTGTATCATCCGACTCCATTTCGAACGTTGCAAAAATGCCTATTTGTTCACCCGTTATCGGATTGTGACTGCGCACGCTGGCGGGCGCCTTGCTTCCTCCGGTCCAGCCAACATAGATATTCCCATCCGGACCAATGGTTACAGAGTGCGGCTGCTTGGTGTCGGAAGGACGCTGCACTAGTTCACCAAGAAACTCTCCTGTTGCTCCGTCCCACTGCAAAATGCTGGTGGATTTGTTATTGGCAAGCACACGAAAACTGAAACCAACATTCACGGTTACAATCGCGACCGATTCACCACCGGAGCCATCCTCAATGGTGTAATTGAAAGTAGCGACTCCCTGAAAATCTTCAGTCGGTTCGAATACGACCTTGCCAAAGCCGTTTATCCGCACGCTGCAATGGACCGCGCCACCGACTCCGCGTATCCCCAGCGGATCGCCATCGACATCAGTGTCGTTGCCAAGAAGCTGACCAGGATCGAACACAATCTGCGTGTTCATGTTCCCGCTAAACGAATCTGGTACGGCGACAGGCGGGTCGTTTACAGGTGTCACGTCGATGCTGACCTGCGCCTCAGCCTGGCTGGTGCCATCGCTGATCACATAGGTGAAGGAGGCCGGCCCCGAAAAATCGGATAGCGGCCGGAACAGAATCGAGCCGCCGGGCGACCAATCGACCGTTCCGTTCACGGGCTGTTTCACATCGACAATATCAATCTCGTCGCCGTCGGGATCCTCGTCGTTTGCCAGTAGCTGGCCCGGCAACAATGACAGTACGTCGTCCTCGGTCACGTCGGCTGAGTCGTCCGCCGCAACGGGAACGCCGTTCGAACCACGAAAGTCGATATAGACCAACGCCCGGTCACTTCCGCCTGCATTGTCGGTGATCTGATAACGGAACCGGGCCTGACCCTCGAAACCCGAATCCGGCTGGAACCTGATCTGCCCTGCAGACAGTTCCACCGAACCGCTGACGGCATTGTCGACAGTCAACACACCAAGTTCATCTCCATCGATGTCTTCATCGTTTTCCAGCAACAGGGACGCGTTGAAGCTGAATTGCCGGTCTTTTTCTGCAATGTATGAATCGTTGCGCGCCAGCGGCTCATCATTAACCGCTTCCACTTCAACCGAAACCCTGGCGCTTCGCGTGCCGCCATTGCCGTCCTCTACAACATAAGAAAAGACAGCTTCGCCGTTGAAGTTTTGATCTGGTGTAAACTTCACATCGCCATCGCCCAGTATGGAGACCTGAGCGCCGAGGATCGCAGTCACGCTCACCAGCGTCAGGGTATCGCCATCCGGATCCGAATCGTTTCCGAGCAAAAGCGCAGGCGGGAAAACCGCCTCGGTGTCTTCGCGACCGGCGAGTGTGTCATCTACCGCGATCGGCGACTGATTGCCGCTGCCTATCGGCACGGAAACGTCTGAAAATCGCGCCTCCTCGACCGCTATCAAAATATCGCTTTCGTTTGCGCCACCCGCGACAATGCGGATTACCGTGGTCGACCCGGCGCTGATAAAGATTTCATAATCTGCCTTTGCGCCTTCGAAAACTGCCGTATCGAATCCTGCACCACCGTTGATCGTGTCGTTACCGGCACCGCCGGTAATCACATCGTCAAGCTCCGAACCGACGATCGCGTCGTTACCACCGCGACCGTCTATCAAGGCAATTCCCTGCAATATCGTTGCGCTAAAATCCAGCAGGTCGGCAAAATCGCTGCCGGCGATGGCGTCAAAGCCGCCGCCGCCATCGATTAATTCCACCGAATTTGCACCCGAGTAACCGCGCAGACCAATCAGATCGTCGCCCGCCGTACCAACGATGCGGTCCGCACCCGCGCCACCTCGGACGATGTCAAAATCGCCGGCCAGCCCCTCAAAGAGAAAGGTATCGTTGCCGGCCCCGCCGTAAACCGTGTCTCTGCCACTGCCACCAGCGATGGTATCCGCGCCGTTTGAGCCAACCAGCGAGTCGTCACCTTTGCCACCGCTAATAAGCGAAATATTAATCAGAGTGGTGCCTGAGAAATCCAGATCATCTCCGAAACTGGTACCGACAATCTCATTGCGCCCGGAACCGCCGTCGATCACCTCAACGGACTGATTGCCGCCAAAAACACGGTTGATACCGATCGAGTCATTGCCGCTCGCACCCTGAATTCGATCAATGCCACTGCCGCCGCTAAAGATGTCGATGCCGCCTTGGGTACCCGCCACCGCAAACACATCGTCACCGTTGCCGCCAGACATTATGTCGTTATGCCGCCCGCCATCGATAATGTCGGCGAACGCCGATCCCGTGATCGTGTCTTTGCCGTTTAGGCCATAAATCTCTACCGCGACGTCGGCGCCGCTCTCATCGATCACATCTGCGAACCGGGTTCCCTCGACGACACGCGTGTCGGCCGCGCTCGCGAGCAAAACGAAACTCAATCCGGCGGCCAGAAAGACGACTTGCGGTAGAATCCGCGAGGCTCTGGAAGCCGATCGTCTTACCGCGGGAAAACCAAAAAGTGAGACAAAATCGTTCATCGACGCCATCCTGGTGTCTGAGTAGTGGCCGGCGAGGAATCGCAAAGCACAACTCGCATAAAATTATTATTCTGGTCGACGAGTGCCGACGGTTCTGCTGACTAGTGTGCATCAGGCACTGCAAGCCCCGCAAGCCGACGCGCCCGGCCACACCCGATTGCCTTTCTCAGCCTATGGGGAAGCGAATAGGACAGGTTTTGCATAATGCTTTTATCTACATGTTTTTAAATATATTTTTTCTCCCGCCATAGGCAGCGAAAAGCACACTCACACAAAAGTACTGGGCGGCGGTCAGTGCTAAGCCGGCACGGCGTACGCGGTCGCGCCCGGCACCTTATTGCATAACTCGGCCCGCGGATTCAGCAATCCTGGTTTGCCCGACCCGCACGCACCCGGGGAGATGCCGCGGCATCTGACTCAGGGGTTGTTGACGGCCAGGTATTGCTCCGACAGGTAATAGTCGATGATCGGCGCGAGTTCCGTGTCCCTGTGACGAGAGAGATATCCGGTTAGTTCCGCTTCAATTGTGCGACGATCGCCCGCCCGCATATCACGTTTCCAGCGCTCGTCAAGCCGGATCGACCCGTCGGCAAGCCGCATCCGGTTGCCGAGGATGTGGTGTTCCGTGTCTTTGAAATTTCCGGTAAATGCCTGCTCTTCGAGCCCGACAAATGCGTGTACTTTGCGCAACGCAATGTCGGGAGTAAGACATAGTTCTTCATAGAAAACCCGCATCGTGTTTGCCACGGCGCGGGAAATCCGCAGGATATCGCCCTGGCGCTTCAACCATGCCCGAGCCGCATTCAGCGGCGAAAAACCGCTGTTGGTCATCAGTGACATTGCAACTCCGCGCGGATCGCGCAGCAGGTGCAGATTGTAGACATCGAAACCCGCAGCAGCGGCAATGCGTCTGAGACGGTAAGGACTGTGCGAGTTATCGAGATAGCACTGTGCGTTCCAGTAATCCAGTACGGCATCGACGAAGACGCGGTTCGCCTGCATTTGCCGTTCCAGCAACCGCCGCCAGCGCGGCCGCAACCGGACCACGCTGTCGCGCAAAGCCTCGAGCCGGGTCGAACCGGTTCGCGGCAGAGCTTCGGTCAGGTAGTAATTGAGCGCGCTGTGCCCGGTGACACGAAAGGCAGTACCGAATTCATTGGGCCGGAATACAAGCCCATGCTCGTCGTAGGCCGCTGCGATATGGCGGAACAACGGGCAATCGGCAATCCGCTCTCCACACGAGCAACGAAACTCGTCCGGATCATCAAAAGACCAGCCCATGGTATGACCGACCGTCGCAATCGCCGTGTGCTGATTGAGCAGAAAGCTCAACAACGTCGTGCCGGAAAACTGCGTGGCCGTCAGATAAAGTAATTTCGCCATATTCCAGGAAACCGTGGCCCGGGGCTCAACGCCGGCAACCACTTGCAGCTGAGAAAACGGACATCATTTTAGGCCGACTCATCCGCCAGTCGCCCTGGCGCCTCCCCGGCCCCGTCATGCGTCGAAAAGCCGTTCAACCAGGCCAGTGTCCACTGCTCGACCTGGCCGCGCCAGGCTGCACTGGAGAACGTGTGATCGGCACCTTCCAATCGCCGGATAGTTACGTTCTTCCGCTTCAGCGCGTCCTGCCAGCGGCTGTCCGACTCGGTGAGACCGACAAATTCCGCGGCCGTCAGGTCCTCGCCGCTCAGAACCAGCAGGATCGGCAGCTCACACGAATGCAAACCGTCGCGCATCAGTTCGCGAAAATCCGAACTGGCAATCTCCGAGCGTATTGCCTTGCGCTTCCGTTGCGCTGGTTCTTTCGCCATGGAAAACTTTTTGCGCCAGTCATCCAGAAACCCTCCCAGCGCAGCTTTGATGTCGACTCCTCCAGTCAAAAGTCTTTTCCAGAAAACCGCGGACAGCAACCGGTTGCCATAATAAGTCGCGATCCGGGCGCTCGCGAGCGTGGCATCACTTCGAACCCAGGGGTTGAGCAAGGCGGCGCCACGGACGCGACTGTCGTTGACTCCAAACATCAGAATCGACGACGCAGCATCGCACAACCCCCACATAATCAACCCGTGTAAATCCGGCTGTTCCGCGAAAAAAGCATCGCATGCAGCCGCGATATCCGGCGCCGATTCTTCGAACGTAATCTGCTCGCCTTCACTGTCTCCCATACCGCGCAGATCGAATCGGAAAACCGCGAAGCCCGACTCGGCCAACTTCCGCGCAAGCAGCAGAAACTGGCGGTGACTGCCGACCCGGTATTGAGGTCCGCCCACGACGATCAGAATACCCAACCGGCTGCGCGGATGGTCCGGGCGATGTAGCACCCCGATCAGAGTATCTTCGCCGCACTCGAACACAACCGGTTTTTCGCCAAATCGCGGCATCAGTTCTTGTCCACGATCGCGTTGGTTGTCTCTTCGACAAGCTGTGCAACGGTGCTGATCTCAGCGGTCTGCCAGAACGGCGGTCCCTCGCAAAGCCGATAGTCGACTTCGCAACCGGCATCGCGCCAGCGCCCGACGCTTGCCGGCTCCCGCACCCCGACATCAGGATTGAGTCCGGCGCGGACATCAAACCAATGCACGCCAACCTCGGGGGGCACAGACTGCGCAACGCTCGTATTCTCGAGCTGATCCAGGAGATCGGCAGACAACCGATAACCGGAGATCTCGATAAAACCCTGTGCGGAAACGCGCTCCTTAAGACCCTTGCTTGTAATGGACGCGTCGCCCCGATTGCGAGCTACGATCAGCGCCTGCCTGAACAGGTCACGCACGAGTCTGGAGCCGCGTTCGATCGGCGACCACAGAACCCAGCTGGCAACCGGCGACACGGTGGTGTCAATCATTTCGAAAAATAGCGCGGCCGCACGCAGTCCAAAGACATGAATCCGCTGCGGCTTGACCGACTCTCCAATCCATTGCATGACGCTGCCCAGATCCTGATGCCATATCTGCAGCGACGCAGTCGAAACGTCCCCTTCGCTGTCACCTATTCCATAGAGATCCGGCAAGATGGCGATGAGACCCCGCGAAGCAAATGAGCGGGCCTGGAGCGCATACATTCGGCGTGACTTATTCAACTCCTCGAACAACGGCGGCAACATAACGACTACGTCGCCGGCGCCTGCTGAGCGCGGAGCAACGGCATGCACGAAAATATTTCCGGCTCCGCCGGCGACAAACCGCGGCGAGAAAGCGAGGTCAGCGCGGGTCACGATCCGCCGATTTTGCTTTCCACGAAATCCGACAGTGCCCCGAGGGTCTCGAATATCTCGGCACTGATTTCGTCATCATCGAATTCGATGTCGAGACGATCCTCGAGATCGGTCAATACTGCGAGCACCGCCATGGAATCGAATTCGGGAATCGACCCCAGCAGCCGCAAGTCACGATCTGCGCCCAGGCGATCGGGAGGAAGCTGCAGTGTCTGAACCAGCGATTCACGAACGGTTTCCAATACATCGCTCACTTAAAAGTACCTCCAAGGGACAGCTCCCCGTTGCGAAACAACGGGCACAATAATTCGTTACGCACAATGTAGTTACCGCAAACCGCGCCGCAATTGAATTTGCTACGGCTGTGCCGGTGCCATGTCGATGTCAATGCCCTTTCCCGACAGGCGATTACGCAAGCCCGGCAAAGGGTGACCGAGCGCATATGCGCGGGTCGCGCAGTCGGCCGCCTTATCCAACTGGTTTATATCGAGGTAGAACAAACCGGCGTTGTAATTGACTTCGGCCGAATCCGGTGCCAGCAGCAAAGCCTCCTCATACTCCGACCGCGCGCCACTCATGTTGCCGACTTTCGACAGATGATGAGCGTGGATCATTCGAACCGTCGGGTCCTGCGGCTGAAATTCAATTGCGCGGCGAAACCAGCACTCGGCCGAGTACTGCATTGGCCGATCCGTCCTGTCTTTTCCGAGCAAGTGATAGCGGCTCATTGAGAGAAGCGCATTATGATGGTTCGGAAATACACGTAACGTGTACGCCATATCGCTGTGAACCCCGCTGCAAGTCCTTTTTCGCTGGCACTTCGAGTGATGGCGCAGCTGTGCGACATTGCCGTCGAAATGCGCCTCCTCGACCACTTTGAGCTCTCCGGCTCTGCCAGGATCGCGATAATCGAACGGCCCAAAATGGTTCTCGAGCGTTCCGCACTCAGGCGGCAGCGCCGCCAGCGCAAAATTACAAAATGTGGCTCCGAGCAAGGCAATCGCCTTGACGAAGACTCCGGGGCTGATTTGTCGAGTCATACTTTCCATGTTTCCCATACTGTCACTGCCTTCCCACGCCAGAAGAATGTTCCGTGGCGTCTTTTCTCCTGTGACATGATCCCGAAACCGCGAACATACTAGACCGCCGTCCCGATGTCATCCGAAAATACGCACCAAAATCAGAATGACACCGGGTTGCTGAACCGTAGATTAACGAATCGTTTTTTCCATAATAAATAAATAGTTAGGCTCTACTGTATCAGCCGGCCATCAAACTCGTGCGTGACATGGCTCACTGAATCCACAAGCTGGGCGCGATAAACGTCCAGGGCCGGGTCCTAACCGTCCGCGCTACCGACCCCGGTAGTATCAGGACATGGCCGTGACCTGCGAAGTAGAAAACGCCAAGAGGATCTGCAAAACCGCTGCTGAATCGTTCCACAATAATGCCAAATCGTAATAAGCTTGGCGGCCGCGCGGCCCCGGTATGAGAGTTCGTAATCGGTAACGCATCACCGAAGGACCTTAAATAAACATGTCTTCGCATCGAACTCAGCACACTCCGGCGTTGGTCGCGGGACTGTGCAGCCATGGACTGGCAGTTTGTCGCGCCCTTGCCAGGCGTGGAATTGCGGTCACCGCGCTCGAGTCAGACACCGCGCTTCCGGGATTTGCAACGCGTCGGGCAAAAGTGGTGCGGATAGCGGAAGTCAACGGGGAGAGTCTCGTCCCGAGCCTGATCGAGTACCGCAAAGGCAGTGCTTCCGGCGCCAAGCCGGTATTGTTTCTGACCAATGACAACATGGTGAAAATCGTCGCGGAGTACTGGGACGATCTGAGCGATCATTACCAGTTGTCGTGGGCGCCGGCGCGACAAAACGTCTTGGAACTGCTGGACAAGTCGGGATGCGAACGATATCTGCGCGAACGCAACTACCCTTTGCCAGCAACCTGGCTGCTAAGCGAGAAGACATGGGACGCGACCATTGAGTCGATAACTTTCCCGGCAATCGCCAAACCGAGTCGCCCCCTCGGCGAATTCAAGGCGCTGCGGCTGGCCGATCGGGACGAACTGACCGAACTTGCCGCCAGACACCCGCACACACCGCTGGTTGTCCAGGAGTGGATACCCGGTGGCGACGAAAAACTGTTCTTCTCCGCGACCGTGGCACGACACGGCGAGCCGCTTTGCTTCTTCGATGGCACCAAGTATTTGTCGCATCCGCCGGCTCGCGGCCAGACGGTGGTAGCGGGACCAAGCCAGCGGCAGGAAATCCGCGAACTGGTTACGCAACTTGCGCGCGACACCTGCATGAGCGGTCCGATGTCGATTGAGGTCAAGCTGGACCCGGCTGGAGGACCCAAAATCATCGAACCGACAGTGGGTCGAACCGATTTCTGGGCCCAACTCGCCATCATCAATGGAACCGACCTGCCTTACATCGAGTACATGAGCGTCGTTGAACCCGATCATGAACCGCGGCAGGTATCGGTAGCGATTCCGCGCGTGTGGTTCGATAGTGAAAAAGACCCCGCCAGTGTGGTCCGTCTCGCGCACCGGATTACGTCCGATTTGGGCGGCCTGTGGTTACCGGGTTTTAGCTACCTGGACATCACCGACCCGCGCCCATTCGGTAAGGCGATGGGTCGGTTTTTTGCCCGCGTGCGCAAATATCTGGCGCGGCGGCTACCAGGTCGGGAGTCATCGGCGCATACCCGCCGATAACCACAATCGCGATCTCAGTCAGGCGCTCGCTGACCGGCGCTGAAGCGGTTCTGACGCAACGCGGGCGGTGGCCCGACCGTTCCGCTATCCAGCGCCCGGCCAGGCGCAAAGTCCGCGTCGGCCGCCACCGGCTCGATGTCCGCAACATCCTCGCCAGCCTTTTCCCTGAGCATCACTCTCTCGGTTATCACCAGGACAGCAATCAGGTGATAGTACAAATCAAAGTAGGCGAGGCCGAGGAAGAGCCCGGCTACCGCGTAGCCGACGAGTGACACCTGGACCATCGACGCCAGGTCATAAGCCCACAGCAATTCGGGCTGTTTACGCGACGCACGGCGTATCTGGTTGCCTTTGACAAGGGCAAGCATGCCCAGCGACAGGAACAGCGCAATACCGACGAAGCCGTGTTCGCCGAGCACCTCGAAATAGATGCTGTGAGCATCGTGATAGTCCTCCGGATTCGGCGCATAGCGAAGGAACATATCGCGATTGAACACAGCAAACCCGCCACCCACGATCGGATGATCCTTGGCCACGTTATAGGCAAACTTCCATGCATTGATTCGACCCTGTGCCGAGTTGTCCTGCTCGTAGTTCTGTATCGACTCAATCCGGTCATGCCATTTTTGCGGCATGAATGAAATCAGCCCGAAACCCACCACCGCAACTGCAATTCCCAGCACAAAGCGGGCTCTGGACTTGATGATGAGATATCCGGCAACCGCGGCGATCCCGAGAAAAGCGCCGCGGGAATATGTTGACAGGATCGACGCAGCGCACAGCAACATGACCGCGACCAGCGCATGTTTCATCCATGGCTTGGGCACGATCGTGCGCAGATACCAGAACAGCGGCAAAACCATCAGCAATGCGCAGGCGAGGCCGTTATTGCCCTCGAAAAACGAGTCGGGAGGACCCCAGACCAGGTAATTCCCCTGGGTGAGAATGACAAAAATTCCACCCTTGATGCCGAAAAAACCGACCGAGAGCGCCATGACCGCCACGAACAGGTTCAATTGCATGCGCGTTCGCACCAATACGATCGTGATCAGGCTGAACAGTTGAATCTTTACTGCGCGGTTCCATTCACCGAGCGAACCACTAAAATCCAGCGCGAATACCGTGGTCACGTTCATCCAGAACATCCAGGCAAACCACACGAGGACCAGGGCATTGATCGGAATTCGCTCGCGTTCCTTGGTCATGACCAGGCCGACCATTGTCGCCAGCGCCACGGCGGCCGCAAACGGCATGCTATAGGCAAATGACCAAGTGAACCGATGCGGGTTCATGTAGCCAAGCCAGGCAAACATCAGGACACCGTAATAGGGTTTTCTGATGATGAACGGCAGGCTACCGAACACGAACAGTGTCAAAGCGATATCGCGCATTTTCAGACCTGGCTGGGATTCATCCCTGAATCAAAACATTATCGTCGCAAACCTGCCGGAAGAAAGCGACATCATTCACACAAAGAGAGTCCCGCTTACGTTATCATCCGCGATCGATACCGCTTACCGGTTTTCGCCCGGTTGCGCGTTACAGTTCAAAGTCAACGAGACCCGCGCATGCCCAGGATATTCGGCATTCTACGCAACAAGGATGGTGAGAGTCCCACCGCTCAGGTGGAAGCCGCGGTCGCGCAGGCCGGTCTCAGCCGAACTGACATTCTCGGACCCTCCATTTTCCTCGCCCTCGGCTCCGACTGCACCGTCACCGAGATAGCCAATAATGATGGTGTCAAATCGATCACCCTGAAACACCGGGCCGAGAAGGCGGATGCGGGAACACAGGACTCAGCGGCAACGGCCCGGATGACGGGTGATGTTTTCGATCCCGCGCGCGGTAATGGTCCGTTCACCGCCATCACCAGCAGCGACAAAGGCAACTGCAGCGTGGCCATCGACCGTTTCGGCCAGCACCGCCTGGCCTACACCCGGATCGCCGGTGGCGACGTGGTATTTGCATCGGACATCAGCCTGCTCAAATGTCATCCCGAGGTTAGCTTCAGGCTCGATAACCAGGCGATCTACAATTATCTCTTCTTCCACGTGGTGCCCAGCCCGGGGTCGATATACCACGGTATCGACAAGCTGCCGCCGGCACATATGCTGCGATTCGACGGTAACCACTGCAGTACCTCACGATACTGGAAGCCCAGCTTCGCCAGCAGCCTCGACGCGCCGCTGTCGGCCAGGAAAGCGGCAGTCGTTCCGGCCGTCATCGGCGCGGTGAAGGAGTGCGGCATCGGGCCCGACACCGGCGGGTTTCTCAGCGGAGGGCTCGACAGTTCAACCGTGTGCGGTGCCATCCAGTCGCTGCAAACGGAACCAGCGAAGGTTTTCTCGGTCGGCTTTGCCGCAGAAGGCTATGACGAGATAGGATTCGCGGAAGCTGCAGCCCGGCACTTCGGGCTCGACCACAAGGTTCACTATATTACGCCGCAGGAAGTCGCGTCGGCTGTCACCCGGGTTGCCGCCGCCTACGACGAGCCATTCGGTAATTCATCCGCGGTGCCGACCCTGGTGTGCGCGGAATTTGCCCGTTCGCACGGTGTCAGTCGATTACAGGCCGGCGATGGCGGTGACGAAATATTCAGCGGCAATACCCGCTACCGCAAGCAGAAAATTTTCCAAAGCTATTTCACTCTGCCAGCTGTCTTGCGTACCGGACTTGTGGAGCCGTTGTTCGCCACACGAGGCAACTCAAGCCGACTGGGCAAGGGCCGGCTCAGGAAAATCACCCGCTATGTCGATCAGGCTCTCGTACCGCTGCCCGACCGCCTCGAGTCGCACAACCTGATGCAGATGGTCGCGCTGGCCGACGTGCTCGAGCCCGATTTCATGGAATCCGTCGACATCTCCGGCCCGTTCAAAGAGATGCGCCGGGAATGGAGTGCCCTGGAGGGCGCGCATTACCAGGACAAAATGCTCTTCCTCGACTGGAAACTGACTCTCGCCGACAACGATCTGCGCAAAGTCGGGAGAATGACCGAACTGGCCGGCGTCGAGGTCTGCTATCCGCTGCTCGATAACAGCGTCGTAGATCTCGCGACGAGCATTCCCGCTGCGGTACGTATGCCGCGGGGCAAACTGCGCCATTTCTATCGCGAGGCCGTTCGTCAGTTCCTGCCGGAGGAAACTCTCAGCAAATCCAAACACGGCTTCGGCTTACCGTTTGGAGAATGGGCCCGGGTCGACCCCGAACTGCGTGAAATTACGATGGGCGCGTTGAGCAGCTTACGCGAGCGACGGATTATCCGCGCGAGTTTTCTCGATACTCTCCAGCGCCAGCACATGGAAGAACATGCCGGATTTTACGGCAACATGGTATGGGTGTTGATGATGCTCGAACTGTGGCTGGGTGCACACCGGGCAAGCGTCTGACGGCTCCGGCTGCGGCAACTAGCCGTTGCGCGCGACTCTGACCAGACTGGCGCAGAATTTCATTACATCGCGATGCCATGGTGTAAACCTCGGCATCTGAAAGCGGTCCGTCGTGGGTCGCGACGCACCCCATGCCGTGGAAACCGCAAACGAAAACCCGGCGTCCCGAGCCATACCGGCATGCTCCGGCATATAGTCTTTGCCGGGCTGGCCGTTCGGATAGGCAAATCCGTACACAGGCTTGCCAATGATCTCCTCCAGCTTCTTTTTGCCCTCAGCCATTTCATTTGCGGCTGCTGCATCATCAGTGCAAGCGAGAATCGGATGCGAACGGGTATGTCCGCCAATCTCAATAAGCGGATCTGCGGCCAGAGTCTGTAACTGGGCCGTAGAAAGCATCAGATCGGTTCGCGGCCTCACCTCCAGTTTTCGCGCCAGTTCCGCGGCCAGTCTCTCACGCTCGTTCTGCGCAAGATATTTGAGCGCCCCTATCATTTTCTTGCGCGCCCGCTGACGCGCTGCGACGCCATCGAGTGGCACGGCCGCCGTATCCAGCAATTCGTGACTCAGTGTGGAGTGGCTCGTTCGGGCAATCGACTCGCCCACCACATCGTTCCACATTACCCCGCCGTCGAGATAATTCGTTGCCACGAAAACAGTGGCCGGCAATCCGTAACGGCGCAAAATCGGCAGGGCTACATCCAGATTATCGCGATAGCCATCGTCGAAAGTAACAGCAAGCATATGCCCCGGCGTTCCGGCGTCGAGCCGGGCGACCGCTTCACGCAAAGGGAAACATGCAAAATGTTTCCGCGCGATGGCAGCGATACGCGCAAACTCGTCCTCGGTGACGGCGCCCGCCGCCATCCGGTCGGGCGCGGCCAAAACCCGGTGAAAAATCAGGATCGACAGCACGGGCTCGGTGCGCGCGCGAACGAGCGTATCGCGAATTGCCGCCATGCCGTTTCCCAACATGCTCATTTGCTCCAACCCGGCAGGTCGCGCCCCAACAGGTTGCGCAAGCCGTCAACCTCTTCACGATAATAGTCAATCAGAAACTGCCGATCTTCGCTATTGTCCGTGCGTGACGGTTTTCGCCGCTGCGTATGCCAGTTCTGTATCGCATCCCCCAGCGCCGTGTGCTTTACCCAGTCGATCGCATCGCGCAACCCGAGACGTACCATCATTTTCTGAGTCCGCGGAAAAATCGCCTGATTGACCCGGCGCCGCAACATATCGGGGCGGAATCCGCTATCGACGCCCACGAACTCATAAAGCTGTGAGACCAGTGTTGCAGGTGCGGCCACGATATCGTCATACAGCAAGACGAGGCACTGCTGGGCCGGAAAAAGCGTACGCAGACGCTGCAATCCCACGCTATACATGCCCTGCCCCAGTATGCTTTCGTCGCGCGCGATCGCCGCGCGAAAATTCATACCCGAATATTCACGGGCACGGAAAAAATCGAAAGCCGAAAGCGCGCGGTCGACCGGATTACGAAGTATTACAAATAGACGGGCATCCGGTGCATGGGTAGCGATACGTTGCAATGCTTCAGGGCGGTAGAAATACCCGGGTGTGATCTCCCCCCGCGCCAACGCAGAACCACCCGAGTCGAAATGGCCCTCGTACCAGTCGAGCCCGCGAGCAAAATTCTTGGTAAAAAAGTACAGTTCTTTCGGCGTGCTCACGAACACTTGCGGATGCGCAGCAAGGCATTCGTACAGCCAGGTAGTACCGCATCGCTGCGCACCGATTCCGATAAATGAAGGCAGCATCAGGTCTTGGGGGAACAGTTAGTTGTAACCGGCTGCGGCTGTCGTCGCATCATGCCCGCCACGCAGACCGGTAAAAAGCGCCTCGACCCTCTGGGCATTCGCCTCCCAGGTATATCCCTGTGTCAAAAGCGTCTGCCTGGCCTGCAACGCGAGTCGTTCGCGCAGCGCCGGATCACTGAACAGTGAGTATAGTTTTTCGCGAAAGTCGGCCCGCGATTCAGTATCGAACAACACCGCGTCATGAGCGTCGGTCAAGACTTCAAGGATATTGTCCTGACGCGGCGCAATTATCGCGGCATCGATCGCCATATATTCGAACAGTTTAAGCGGTGAAGCATAAGAAACTGCCGCCGGCTGCAGCGCAATATCAAAAGCTCCAAGGTAGGCGGCAAGTTGGTCGCGGCCCACCACGCCCGTAACTTTGAAACGATCGTCAACCCCCAAACGACGCGCCTGGGCCTCGAGATCGGCGCGAGCCGGCCCATCACCGATTAGTAACAGCGCTGCATCACCAAGACCGGGCTCGGCGAGCATGTCGACAACGACATCGAGACCGTGCCAGTCACGGACGAAGCCGGTAAAGCCCAACACCGCCTTGTTCGCGAGCCCGAGTCTTTGCTTGGCCGCCGCCTTGTCGGATGTGCCGCCAAAGCGCTGCATATCGATACCGTTGTGAATGACCTCGATCCGCTCATCGCTGACTCCGGCCTGCCTGACATGCCCGGCGAGCACCTCTGTGACCGGCAGAACCCTGTTGGCGTTGCGCCAGACGAAGACTTCGCTCCAGCGTGCAAGTTTCCTCAGCCGCAGACCACCAAAGCGACTGCGCTCTTCGAACAAAGGCGCATTTACCTCCGACAACATCGGCAAATTGAAACGCCTGCTTATCCAGACACCTGCCGGCATAAACAAATTGTAGCGTTCGTACAGGCAATCCGGCTTATGTTCGATGACCGCACGACGCAACTTGAAAAACGCAATAAGGCTATAGCCAAACTCGAGCAATTCATAAACCGCTTGTGGCAGCGCCGCCCGAAGCTTCGCCACCCAGCCTCCTTCACTGCCGAATTCCTCTTCCTCAGCCACTCTTGGCCCGACCATGACAACCTCATGGCCAATTCCACGCAGCGCCTTGACGAGTTCCTCGACGTGTACGTATTGACCGTCTTTCGACGCAATGCGGTGGTGATAGAGAATCTTCATGGGTACCGCTCCAGCGCCTGGCGAAAAACCGCCAGCTGGCCAGCGGTGGTCGGGCTCCAGTCGAATTGTTCGGCATACTCGCGAACAGCGCTGCGCGCCGGGTAGCCGGAGAACAGGCGTTGCACAGCCTCGGCTACTGCTGCCGCGGAGCGGTCGCGCATCATCACTCCCGCGCGACTGTCTGCAATGACCTCGGGCGTACCCCAGATAGGTGTCGCCACCAGCGGTGTCCCGCAGGCAAGACTTTCCAGCAGTACGTTAGCCATGCCCTCGCGGCTGGAAGCCAAAACCAGCGCGTCGGCCGCATTGTAGTATTCGACCAGTTGCGGCTGGGTAAGGGCACCGAGAAATCGTACCTGATCACTGACGCCAAGCTCCTCCACCTGTCTGCGCAGTTTTTCCTGCCATTCACCGTCGCCGGCTATCATCAGGTCAAATTGCGCAAGCTCGCGCATGGCATCAATGATGATGTGATGACCCTTACGTTCGATCAAATGACCCACTGATAACAACGTCGGTCTGCGTAACCGGAGTTTTTCCCGCAGCGCATCGCGCCCGTCCAGGCAGTGAAACAGCGAAAGGTCTACACCGTTTCTCAGTGTCCTGATTTTTCCCGGCGCGACTCCCAGCTCGATCAAACGTGTCCGCAGCGCCTCGCTGACCGTTATGATTCCAGCGCAGCGCTGGGCCGCCCACACGATCCAGCGACGCGGCAATTTGTGGGCCGGAATCAGATTTACATCGGTTCCACGCGCCGTTATCACGACCGGTTTCCGTAACCAGCCACCAAGCAATACCGCAGCCACGCCATCGGGATAAAAATAATGCGCGTCTATCAGGTCGAAACCGGTTCCACGCGCAAGCATTCTTGCCAGTACACCATGCATCGCCTTAGCCATGAGCCACGGCGCACTCGACATTCCGAAGCGCGGTATCAGGGGGTAGCGCGGATGGTCGATCTCGATACCATGTCGTTTTTCGTGTTGCGGCACACGAGCGAAGGCCGCATACGAGCCAAAGCGCTCGCTGGAAAACGGGAACCATGGTACTGGCGCCACAACACGTGTCTCGACCTCACCGGTCGCCACCAGGTGGCGCAGTCGGTTTTCGACGAAAATGCCGTGCCGAGGCATCTCCACATTTGGATATAGTGAAGAAAATGTCAACGTCCTGATCATGCCGACTGACCCGCGCCCGCGGCGGCACCTGCTACTCCATCCGTGGATTCGTGCGCGAGAAACATGCGCCCGCAGCGCCCCAAAGCGGCGATGCGCAGGACTTTTTCCTGTTGCCCGGCGTCAAGTTCGCTCTGCCATCTGAGTGCGGCTGCGGCAGGATCCTTGAAAACACTGTAATAGGCGCCGTCATTCCTGCTGGTACTGGCACCAAGGAAAGCCTGCGTCTGTGGCGACCAGTCGAGGCCGCAAAAATCAAACATCTCTCGCGCTACGCCGAGAGGATCGCGACAAAGATCGTCGTACAGAACACGCATCACGCGATCATTGCCAACGCAGTCGTCGAGCGTCTTTTCGTTAAACAGAAGCCAGCGCCAGGCCAGTCGTTCCACCGTATCCAGGCCAGCCAGATACTCGAGATCCAGTGATTGCTGTCGGGCAAAACGCGTATCCAGCAACAAATGAAAAATTCCGTAATCATCGCCGGCCCCAGAGTTGTCCTCGAAACGAGAGCGCTGTTCGCCACGCAGTACAGACGAAACATAGCCGCAGGGGTGGCGAATGATGTGAATCGCACAGGCATCGGGCATGAGTTCCATCAATACGCCGAGTCGGCCCAGCGATTCGATGGATTTCCAGACCAATCTGGTAGTGCCGCTCAGTTTGGTGGGGACCGCAAACACCGGGAAACCAGACGAGACCCGCCCAGCAAATTTTGCCATCAGCACGCCGGCCTTCTGTAATTGAAACTGCAGGCCTGACTGATAGCTCTTCGCGAACAGCGGCGTCTTGGCGCTGACCTTTGCCGCGTTCATCGAAACGATCGTCGGCAGGTATTTGCCGAGTTCGTCAGCAAACCGCTCCGCATCCTCCTGACGCGGCAACAAGGGAACGGCCCCTAGTCGCGACCAGCTGTCCGGCTCATGCCGGTAGAGGGTGTCGGTGTGGCTATCAAAAATCTTGCCGATCCAGGTCGTCCCCGAACGTGGCATCCCAAACAACAGAATCGGATTGGCAACTGACTGAGTAGGTCGCGCAGACATAAGAAAGATATTACGCGCCGCCTAGGCGGACATCGTCTCCACGGCAGTCGCCGCCGGGTCCGCGGCACTGGCGATTCCGCTCAGCGATCCTTCAAACATCATCAGCGCCCACAAAATAGCGCTGTGTTCGCGGGCACCGGACTGATGCTCGTTTACCAGTCGCTCCAGCTCCGAACGTTTGAAATAGCCACTGTCACCAAGCGCTCCGCCAAGCACCGAATCCCTCAGCTTCTCGCGCAATGCACCGCGGAACCACTTCGAAATCGGGACACCAAAACCCATCTTCTCGCGATACATCACATCATGCGGAACATGCGGACCCAGCGCCCGCTTGAAACAATGCTTACCGTCCCGACCAACCAGCTTCTTGTCGGCAGAAATCCCCGATACCCATTCAACAAAAGTATGGTCGAGAATCGGTACACGCACCTCGAGACTGTGCGCCATACTCGCCCGGTCTACCTTGGTCAGAATATCCCCTGGCAGGTAGGTCTTGTAGTCGAGGTACTGGATCAGCGGCAAGCCGTCCCGGATCGGAGCGTTGGCGGCGTGCTGACGAAAAACCTCGATCGCACGGTAATCACTCAACTGGTGGAGAAAATCGCCGCTGTAGAGCCTCTCGCGAAGGACCGTCGGGAATATCGACACGCTGTGCAGATAACCTTCGAGCGAATCGCGCGCTATCGCCTCGAGGGTCGATTTCGCGCGGAAGATCTTCGGCGCACGATCGAGCTTTGGATAAATCCGACCGAGCGTGCCAAATACGCTGCCCCGGACCGCCTGCGGAAGAATGCGCCGCACGCGTTCTTCGTAGGCATGCCAGCGATAACGGCGATAACCAATGAAATTCTCATCTCCGCCGTCTCCGGACAAAGCCACGGTGACTCGTTGCCGGGCCAGTTCACAGACGCGATAGGTCGGCATCGCCGAGCTGTCGGCAAACGGCTCATCATAGAAATAGGGCAACTTCTCAACAAGGCTGAAATCGTCCGGGTCAACCTCGCTGACATGGTGTCGGGTACGGTAGCGGTCAGCCACCTGCTGGGCAAATTGCGACTCATTGAATGCCGGGTCGCCGAAAGAAATACAACACGTGTTAACCGGATCGTCCGACAACTGGCCCATCATCGCGACCACCGCACTGGAGTCAACGCCCCCGGACAGGAACGCCCCCAATGGAACCTCGGCAATCAATCGCCGGTTGACCGCGCCTTTAAGCCGATCAATCAACTCCGCATCGAGTGCATCGCCATCCGCCGTAACTGCCGGCGCGAACGGAACATCCCAGTAACGGCGCGGCTCAGCAAGAGTCTCGCGCCGCTCGATCCGTAGCGTATGACCGGGCGGCAATTTGAATGCATTGCGGAAAATCGTCTTCGGATCGGGCACGTAACCGAAAGCGAAATAATCCTCGACCGCCTCGTCGCGGATTTGTCGTGAGAAACGTGGATGGCACGTCAGTACTTTCAGTTCGGTGCCGAACAATAGCAAGCCGTCCTCAGACACACCGTAATACAGCGGCTTAATCCCGATCCGGTCGCGAGCGAGAAACAGGCAGTCCTGATTGCGATCCCAGATAGCAAACGCGAACATGCCGTTGAACCGCTCGACGCAGGCCTCGCCCCATTCCTCCCATGCATGGACGATGACTTCAGTGTCACAGCGAGTCCTGAAAACATGACCACGTGCGCGCAGGAGATCACAAATTTCCATGAAGTTGTAGATCTCGCCGTTGAACGTCACCGCAACCGACTCGTCTTCGTTGAACATCGGCTGCGCGCCACCCTCGAGATCGATGATGGCGAGGCGGCGGTGGCCGAGACCGACACCGGGCTCAAAATGATAGCCTTCGCCATCCGGACCGCGATGCGCCTGGCTGCGATTCATGGCTTTCAGCAATGGCTGATCCACATTGCGTTTGCCACGCAAATCGAAAATGCCGGAAATTCCACACATTAGGCCGCCCTCAGCTTCTGCCCGGACCGACCCGGACCCTGCAGATATTGATAAATCTCGCCGTATTGTGACGCCATTGCGTCGAGCGAGAACTGCGTTTCCACCCGTTTCCGGGCGGCCGCGCCCAGACCAGCCGCGTACGCCGGATCATCGCTGCACCGAGCCATCGCCCGGGCCATCGCATCCGCGTCACTGGCGGGCACAAGCAACCCGTGCGCGCCATCCTCAATCAGTTCGGGGTTGCCGCCAACCGCGGTCGCCACGATCGGAAGCGATGTCGCCATTGCCTCCAGAATGGTGTTGGAAATACCCTCGTTCAAGGAAGGCAGAACAAAGGCATCGAGTGCTCGCAGCACACCCGGAATATCGTCACTGCGGCCCGGTAACCACGCCAAATCGGCAATACCTCGCTCGCCCAATAACGCTTCGCACCGAACCCGTTCCGGACCGTCGCCAACCATTACCAGGCGGACTGGCCTGGAACTCGCGGCATCGCGATTGGCGAGTCGGGCAAACGCATCGATCAGAACATCGAGACCTTTCACCGGATCCATACGTCCGACGAATCCGAAGACAAACGGTTTATTGTCCATGGAGAAAGGCAGGTTGACAGCTGCATCACCCGGCATAAATTTTCGCGTATCCACGCCATTGTAGATCTGTCTGATCTTAGTCGCAGATATCCCGATGTCCTTGTGCAGCCACCCGGCTATGTCGCGTGATACCGCAATGTAGGACTTAACGAATGGGTCGCAGAATTTGCGCAGCCTGCGGTAACGGCTGCTCGTGCCCTTCAGGTCGCTCGCTTCCCAGCCGTGTTCGCCATGAACCCGAAGCGGAACGCCGGCGAGCGCCGCGACAGGCGCCAGGTCGAGTGCTCCGATATTGCGCGTATGGACAATATCCGGACGTAACCGGCGCAACAAGCGCCAGAATCTGTAATAGAACGCCGGATCCTTACCCTCTTCCTTGTCGAGTTCGTACACGCCAGCGTCATCACGCTCAATTCGATTGCGAAAATCGGTTGCCTTTTTGATGCATACGATACTGTGGAAAAAGCGATCCCGCGGCATGGTATTGATGAGGTTGACCACCCCATTCTCCATGCCGCCAACACCCAGGCTATTGATCACATGCACGACATGCGTAGTACCGGCGGTTTGCTTCCCGATAGTCATCATCGCGTGGCCGTCACTGCCGCTGCTCTTCGGCCGCAGGCAGCAGGCAATCGCTCTGAGTGGATTCCGCGGCAGACAAACAGTGGAGCAACCGGTCATGATGATCCACAACAAACTGCTGCAGCGTCTCATCCGCCGCTGCCTCCTGACCGAGTTGCAGCGGTGTTGCCACGGCAACGAAAGCGCTGGGCGCTGACCGTCCGAGAGCCATGTCGTAGATCTCGATCAGCTTTGCCCGCAGCCGGCTGGCCGTGGACCTTCCGCCCACTATGTAATAGCTGTAAACGCGCAGCCGCTGCCCAGGCCTGTACAGCGTTGCACTCTCGATATCGACTTCGCGCCCGTCGCGCAACACAACCTCATCGTGCGAGCGCATCGACAACCGCCACAATTCGGGATCGAACAAGCGATTTTGCTGGTTGACCAGCTCGCTGTCCTGAGTCACCTCGCGGTACACGAATTCATGTAACTCAATTCGCGTGTCGCGACGAATGAACCCCGCCGCAAGTGACTGATCGAACCCGGTGAATTTCGGAACGTAGCCGAGTTGCAGTGGCTCGACGCCGGTCCAACCCCCGGCTGGCGCCGGCAGGAGCGGACTCACCTTGGCGGCGACGCGGGTGGCGGTCGAATTCGCCATCGCTGAGACAGCAGCGACAATACCAATACAAACAAACACCGCAGCCACCAGTCCAGGCATTGCGGAAACAGTGCCAGGGCGGGTTTGCGTTGTCCCCTCGGGATCACGAGCGCGGTCGGAAAACTTCACCCCGATAAAGAAGAGTGCAAGCATAAACAAAGCGAACAGGATACGTCCGAACACAATGTGATCAGGGCCGGTGCCATAGCGCATATGAGAAAAATGCGCGACCAGAACAACGATGTAGGCACGCATCCCGTTAGCGAGGATGGGTACGATAAATGCCGCGAGCAGAAACAAGAGCCGGCGGCGCCAGCTCTGATACTCAAGCCAGACGAAGTAGACACCCAACACCATGCCCGCAAGCAGATAACGGACACCGCTGCATGCCTCCGCCACCTCGAAATTACCATTCGAGGTGCTGAGGAAAAACCCGTCCCGAAACACCGGTATTCCGCTCGCCTTCAGCGCCAGCACCGTGAAGTCTGCCGTAAACTCCATCAGCCTGGGCACCATAAACTCACCGAACGGCACCATGAAGAGCAGGTACCCCAGCGGGAACATGGCCGCGCCGGCTACCGCATGACCGAGCACTGCCCATAAGGCTATTCCGATCATCGCGACGGCCGCGAGTTGATGCAGCACCTGCACACCCGCGATGTCGCCGATAAACCATGCCAACGCAGCCAGCAGCAATACGATCAATGCCAGCGCACTTGGGCGGATTGCCGCCGAGCGCAGCTCCGTGCGTTTCAGCCACAGTGCATAAGCAGAAAGAACGGGGATCAGGAAGCCATGAGCGAAGGTGTTATCGCGCATCCAGATCGCGGCCATCGACTCGAAACTCGGCCAAAGCGCGACAACTACCGCCGCCATGGCTGCTGCCGCAAGCAACCATGCCAACGCGCGGCGGCTGCTTTGCACATGCATCATGTCGGTTTCAACGGTTGCCATTTTTCTGCCGGGTAATTATCAGGCTGCGATTCCGGTCTTGCCGCCCGCTGCCTGACCCGCTGCCGCGACAGCGGCGGTCTCGATCAGGTCAGACATGCGCGACAGATTCACCGACCATTCGTAATGCTGGCGGATGTAGCGGCCACCCGCGCCTTGTGATCCGGGTGCGTCACGGGTCCGGTCAAGTACGCTTGCAACCATCCTGCTCATCGCGGCCGGATCCGCGGTGACCTGTATCGGCGCATCGCCAGCCAGCCCCTCCGCAGCCTCGGGAGTGCAGACCACCGGTTTTTCCATTGCCAGTGCCTCCAGCACCTTGTTCTGAACGCCGCGCGCCACTCTCAGCGGGGCGACAATTGCTTGTGCATGAGACAAGTAAGGCCGCACATCAGCAACCCGTCCCGTAACCCGGACCGCATCGGCATCAGCCAGACGTTTGACCGCATCGGTCGGATTCGATCCCACAATCCAGAACTCGGCAGTCGGATCGCTGTGATGGATCGTCGGAAAAACCTCCTGCGCAAACCAGCTCACGGCATCGACATTAGCGCGGTAATCCATGGCCCCGGTGAATACGATCGGCTTGCGACCGGCTGTAAACGGATCCGCAAAAACAAGTCCCGGATCGAAGTAAGCCTGGTCCACGCCATTGGCAACCGCATGAATGCGCCTGGCCGCCTCAGGGGCGAGCTGGCGCAGCAATTCAGCCTCGGCTTCGGTAACAACGACCGAGGCATCGAATTGCGCCGCAATTTTGCGCTCATAACGCTCCAGAGTCGTGTGCTCACGCCGATATACCCAGGCCAAGGGGCCATTGGCTTCCTCTGCATATTGGCGCCACTTGTCGGAATCGACGTCGACAAAGTCCATGACCCGGCCGATTGCATCATGCGTTTCGAGATAACGCGCCATGGGCGAGGAAAATGCGAGTGCCGCCGCAACGCGGTTGGCTCGAATGAGGTCGTCAACCCATGCCGCCAACTGCGAATTCCAGAAGTAATCCAGCGAAAGCGGCCGACCCGTTGCGATGCTGCCGATACCCTTGAGTCGCCCAAGGAGCGGATTCAATGCGACCGCCTTGACCTCCTCGCAAAGCTCATCGAGTGCGCCCGTGTATTGCCAGTCTGCCGGATCGTCAACCAGGCATCCCAGATAGATCCGATAATCCGCCGCCAGGTGCCGCAGCAAATGGTACGAACGAATCTTGTCGCCCTTGTTCGGTGGATACGGCATACGGTGCGCCAGAAACAACAGACCCTTCTTCATCCCAGTCGCCTCGCGACCCATGGCCCGAGCATTCGCGCAAGCGGCAGCGGCAGCCGTTTCCACGTGTTGATGAAGAACTCGTACTTGGCGTTGGTTGGACTGAGATTGGGCAGGCTGCCAGCCTTGACCAGATAATACTGGTAGTAAAGCGGTTGCGGCTCGAAGCCCCAGTTCTTCTTGAAACTATAGGGCCCGGTTCCCGCGGTGCTGCGGCCGTAGTCGAAGACCTCGACGCCCGACTGACAGGCTCTTTCCATTACCGCCCAATACATGAAATCGTTGCCCTTGTAAGTGCGCGCGAGTTCTCCGCCGCCGCCATAGTAAGGTAGAATTTCATTGCGGAAACGGAAACTCATCACGCTACATACGGTCTCGCCGTGTCGCGTGACCGTAAGAATCTCGGTCTGGTCCTTAAAAGTCTCGACGATCGCATCAAGATATCGTTGGCTAAAAAACGGCGTACCAAGGTTACGTTTGCATTCGGATAGCGTTGCGTACAAGCGACCGGCGTCGGCATCGATCTCGGCTTCCAACTCCGCTTTTATGCCCTTGCGAATCATCGCGCGTTGCTTTCTGGGCACTGCCTTCAGGTTGGCGTCGGGATCTGCAACTATCGGTTTGCGAAACGTCACATACTGAGTTTTGGTCGGCCAGTCGGGCAGCGGCTCGAGGTTGCGCAACTCAAGATAGTCGACCCCGAGGCTGTCCGCGAGTTTGCAGGCAGCAGCAACGAGTGCCTGCATCGCCTCGGGCGTGCTGGCGACCGGCCCGCCATAGACCAGGAACGGCACCGATATCAGCGCATTGCCGAACAACAGGCTACGCACATGCCCAAGTGGCAGAATCCCCTCGATGCGGTCTTGCCGCTCGACCAGCAGGTAATGACTCTTGTGGCCGAGAACGTCCTCCAGGATTTGACCCCAGCCCGCCAGATGATAAAACGTCGCCTTTTCGTTCGAGCGAACAAATTCGTCCCAGCGATCGCGATCCCCGTCCCGCATTGTTCTGACCGGATCAAGTTCGGCGCGCACTTCACCAGCACGAATTTTGGCTACCGCAGCGTGAATACTCATGTGGCAATTCCGAAAACTTTGTCCATGCGCCCCCAGCGAAAGCGATTCAGCAACGCATCGAGTCGCGATTCGAATCGCGACAAATTCAGATAATGACGGAAGCGGGTGCGCCGATTGATACCGCTGACCCGTGGCTGATCCGGATCCATTTCCCACGGATGAAAGTAAAACACTGCCGGCAGTCTGTCGTTGCTATTGACCTGCCCTATCGCCCACAGCGATGCGGCCAGCGGATAGAGGCGGAAAAATCCACCCCCTGCTACCGGCCAGTTGCGACCGAAACGGCGAATGGTCGAGGCGGGAATTTCCAAAATACCCTGCGCACCATCACGAAATGGTCCGCGCGGCGCATCAGGCACGCCATAGTGATCATGCGCAACAGGATAGATGCTCGAACTATAAGTGTGACCGGCCTCGGCCAGGACTGCATGCGCCCATGGCGTACGATAGTCAACGGAGAAGCTGGCCGCGCGATACCCGAGTACCGGCTGGCCGGACAGATCCTGGAGCAGCTTGCGCGTACGCTCGACGTCGTCACGGAACTCTTCAGGAGTCTGGGTAAAGACCTTGTGGTGAGCCCAGCCATGGCTGGCGATTTCGTGGCCGGCGTCGGCTATTTCGCGAATCATATCTGGAAATCGTTCCGCTACGCAGCCGAGGGTAAAAAAGGTCGCATGCGCCTCGCGCTGCGCGAATAACCGAAGCACCTTGGCGACATTGCGTTCAATCCGCGACGGAATTTTCGACCACTCCGTGCGGGGAAATACAGAATCGAATGCCGACACCTGGAAGTAGTCCTCCACATCCACACTCATGGCATTGCGGGTAATGCCATGCGCGTAATCGGCACTCAAATCAATTGCACTTGCAAGGTTCATAACCAGGCGTTTCCCTGTCCTTGTGTCAGCCTGTGGTCCGGACGCACGCTCAGAACGTACGCTTGATCCAGAACCCTATCGTATTGGCCGTGTAGCCCGAGTCGTCGTTGCTGTCGGGTTCTTGTTTGGAGTGCTGGTACGCGACATTCGCATAGGTGCGCGGGCCGAGTTCGTACTCGACCTCGGCACGAATACGCCAGATGTCGTCCTCGCGGTCAGTATCGGCAAACTTGCGATTCACATACTGCCCGAGAATAGAAACCATCGTCCGCGAACCGACGTCCCAGTGCCAGCGCAGGCTGCCACCGCGACCCTCTTCGTCGCCGAGTTCATCCGGGTCAACTTCGCTGTTCTCGTCCAGAATAATATTGTCTTTTTTGCTTTGGTAGATGCGGAAAGTCCAGCTGCTCTTGGGCAGGTCGTAGGTTGTACGCCACTGGAATCGTTTATAGACGTACCGCCCGCCTGCACCGGGCCGGTCCAGCGAGTCGTCCGGATCGTCTTCGTCCGGGAACGGCAGACGTGCATAGCCATCAAGTCCCGGGGTGTACGGCGTTTCATTGTAGCTAATGTCAGTTGTAAAACGCTGTACCTCAAAGCGAAACAAACCACGATAGGTATTGCCCCAGGAACGCTCACCGGCGGCCAGAAGCAGGCGCATACGATTGTTGGGTTCGAATTCGAAACCGGCTTCCCACGACTGGTCATCCAACTCCGACGAGTTGATATCCTCGTAGTCCGTTTCCAATCCGTACGCCCCGAAAATCCGTGCGTATCGGGTCACCCACAGGCCCAATTCGCCATACGCAATCTGGTATTCGAAGTCGTTGCTGATGTCGTACTCGACTTTGGTGTAATTGTAGTTGGCGCGCCAGGTAAAGCCGGAGTTCCTGTCCCAATCGCCGATATTGGCGGTCGCAACATGGCGTTTCGAGTCCTGGGTGTCATTGTCGTCGTACCACAACTCACCGTACTGATACGACAGGTACAATTCACCGTCATCGCCAAATTGCTGGCGCAGATAGGGGCGAAGGTCGTAGCGGGTAATATCCGTGCGGTTGTTGCTGCGTGGCAGGTTACCAAAGCTGTAACTGCGCTCGGGATCGACAACGCCCTGGAAACGCGCGGCGGAGGCATCGAAGAAGAACGTATCTTTGACAATTTCGGCCAGTGCATTGCCGCTAAAGCGATGCGAAAAATTGGTATCTGTACCACCATACAAAAACGTGTCGAGTGCATAACGCGCGGCCAGATCAAGGCGCTCCGCATCACGTGCAAAAACGAATGCCGGCCGGACCCACAACAGCCACTCATCCTCTTCATTGTCAGAGGTCAGTCGTACGTTGTCGGTGTAACCGGTGCCCGCCTCGACTTCCGGTGCAAACTCCATCGTTGCCGCAAACGCCGGCCCCGACACCAACATAGCCATCAGCCATACGCAAACCACCCGTCCGGGAAGACGGGTGAGGCTCACGTACCTGGCGCTGCGTCTTGAGTCAGTCGCCATAGCCATAGTTGTTGTAATAACCGCCATAGTAACCGCCGCCAGTTGAAAACCGCGACTTGTTCAAAACGAGGTTGATGGGTTTGGACGGATCCAGGGTATCCAGTGCCTGCGACAGCGATTGCTGTCCCGTCTTCCCCGACTCGACGACCACGACTATCTGGCCCACCTGGGTAGCCAGCGCATGCGCCTCGCTGGTCAGCAGCAGAGGCGGTGTATCGACCACAATAATCCGGTCCGGATAGCGGGTAGAGAGCTCGTGAATCAGCGATTTCATCTGGTCACTGGCAAGCAGTTCGGTTGCCTCGGAATGACGTGTACCGGCGGGCAGGATCCTGATGTCGTTGAGATCGGTTCGCACGATCGCATCACTGATCGATGCAGTCGGATCGTCCAGCAAATCGAGCAAGCCCGGACGGTCATCAAGACCAAATTCCCGCGATATGTGCGGCTTGGCGACATCCGCATCGACCAGCAATACCGTCCGGTTGCGCTCCATCGACAGGCTCATCGCAAGGTTGACGGAACAAAATGTCTTGCCGCTTGCCGGCATCGCACTGCCAATCATGATGACGTTCATATGCTGCCCCAATGCGGCCTCGTGGCCCTGGGCGTTGGCAAGCAATGGGCGCTTGATGCGGCGGAATTCCTCGGCGAGTGTCTGACTGGCTTCGAGCGGAGGCAGGAGCCCGCTTTCACGCAGGCTTGCGACGTCGACACTGTACACCGGCTTGAGGTCGGTGGCGGCATCGGTAGCCCCTTGAGTCGGCGTATCCACGGCATCACCGCTATCGCCCGAAGGCACCTCGGCCGTCGTGGCCACCGCCGGATCCGACACATTCCGATCCACACCGGACTCATCGGTACCACCGCTGTCGCCCTGTTTTTGCTGCAACCGCTGCAGCGCCTGTTGAATCTTGCTCACAGTAACGTCACTCCGGTAGCGGATTGAATAGCTGGCGCCTTTTCAGAGAGAACCATTGTCAGACCAAAAGCTATAAAAAGTCCCGCGGCAGCCGCGGCCAGACCAATATTGGCGATCAGCTGCCGGCGCTTCTGCTCCGGCGTCAGTAACAGACTGACCGACCCCAAGACCGGCAAACCGGTGAGCCGTCGCAACATGCTGCGGCTGAAGTAAACCGGCCGCATCTGGCTGAGCAGTAAAGCCAGCGCAACACCCAGACCGAGCGACATCACCAGCAACGCACTCAACATCAGTGGACGATTGGGTCCGGTCGGCGAGAAACTCGAAAATGCAGGGTCAATCTCGCGGAAAGAAATTCCCGACGATTTGTCATCGATTTCGATCATCGTCGCGAGCGAGCGTTGCCTCTCCAGGAGCTCGGCATAGTAAGCCTGCATCCCGGCATAGCCCCGAGTCAGTTCCTGCCACTCTGTTTCGACTTCGAGGATACGATCGACGGCCGACTCCAACTCGGTGCGTCGCGCCTGCTGGTCGGCCAGCCGCGCCCGCAGCGTCGCCAGCTCGAGATCGGCCTGGCTGCGTTCCATCCGCAGATTGTCGTAAACCTGGTTGCCGATAAGATTGTTATTTACGGCCGGGGCGCCGTTGGATGCCGCCATTCTTGCTTCCGCCTGGGCCGCGCATTGGGCCTCGAGGCTGGCGATCGTTTCCTTGAGCGCAACGATATCGGGATGCTTGTCGGTGAACTGCAACTGCAGGGATCGCATGTTACTCTCCAGCGCCGCGATTTGCGGCCCCTCGGCGCAACCCGACATGCCAATACTGCCGAGCAGACCGAACGTCGGAGCTTCACCCTGCAACTGCCGCTGGACTTCCGAGCGGCGCTGCTCTTTCAGCCGGATCTCCAGCCTGGTAGCCTCGATCTCCGCGTCAAGCGTCTGCAACTGGCCATAGTAATCACCACCCTGGCCGCCGATGAACTGGTAGTTTTGCTGCTTAAATCGCTTCAGCTCCTCGTCCTTGGCATTGAGTTCCGCCTCGTAAGAGTCAATCTGCGATCGCAGCGCCACGCTCGCCACCGCCTTGTCATCGTCGCTACCCTGCAGCGAATTCTCGAGAAAACTGTCGACCACCTCTTCCACTACCGCGATAGCGGTGTCCCTGCTGGGATCATCGAAACTGATGGTGAAGATATTCTCCCCCTCGCGACTCGAGGCTACCGTGACTTTTCGCTGCAGGCGCGTGATCAGGGCTTCGACTTGCTCGGGTGTCTTCGCGCGCTGAATCAAATCGGTCTCGATAGCAACGTTCTTGATGTTCTCGCGATAAAGGACGGCGCGGGTCATCAACGCGACCTCGCTCATCATGTCGGTATCCGGGAATAAGCCCCGCATCAGCGGGCGCAACGTATTTTCAGTATCCACATAAATACGCGCGGTCGCCTTGTAGGTATCCGGCATCGAGTACACGGCGAACGCCCCGCCCAGGAACACGGCCCATGCCACTGCGAGCGCGTGCCAGCGGTAACGCCACATGCCTCTTATGTGTTCGATAACTTGTGCAAGGATTTCGAGCATGTCTGATCAGCCGTCCATGGTTAGTTTGTTGTCATTCATACGAAGCAATGAGTTCATCAGAAAATCGACTCCGGGATAATCAGCACATCACCGGGCGCCATCAGCACATTCTCGTCGATCTTGCCCTTGTTCAGAAGGTCGTCAATGCGAACGGGCATCTCGTATTGCTGCCCTTCGACCCGGCGAACGATTTTGGCCCGATTGCCCGAGGCCGTTTCCGACAGCCCGCCAACCGAGATCATTACGTCCAGCAAGGTCATACCCTGCCTGTACTGCATCGCCTGCGGTCGTTGCGCCTGGCCAACAATGCGGACCTGCTGCTGAGCCTCACCAACAAAGCTCTGCACGATCACGGTGACGGTCGGCGTGCGGACGTATTCTGCGAGAACCGCCTCGACATCGCGCGCGAGTTCGGTGGGCGTCTTGCCCGCTGCCTGCATGTCCTCCACCAGGGGCGTGGAAATTTTGCCGTCCGGTCGTACCTGTACCGGAGCGGAAAGATCCGCATGGCGCCAGACAAAAATTTGCAGCGAATCGCCCGGGCCTATCAGATACTCGCCTTCCTCGAGAGGCATTGGCGGCGGCGGTGTACTCACAGTGCTTTCGCCAAACGTGCTGCAACCGGCCACGGCCAGCAGCGCCAGGAGTCCCAGAATTAAGGCAGCATTTTTCATCGAATCATTCTCAAGCCCAATTATTTTTGCAAGAATATCACGTATTACCGGTAACTTACGTTACAATTTTCACTGTTTGACTTAACTTAACTCGCTACAAATTCTTCAGCATTGACTCGGCATCTTCCCTGCTCTCGAAATCGACATCGGATTTCAACAACTGCTCGAGAACCCCTTTTGCTTCACCGGTTTCACCGGATTGCACCAGGGCTGTGGCGAGGTGATAACGAATTTCAGCGTTGCCGGGTTCCTTGCTATTAGCAACGGCTTCCCGCAGCACGGTGACGGCCTTTTCGGTTTCGCCGTTGGCCAGCAAAATCCAACCGTAGGTATCGACTATGGCGCCGTTTTCCGGCGCGGCGGCATAAGCTCTTGCGGCAATTGCCTCGGCTTGTTCGTCGCCGCGCTCAAAATAGATCCAGGCAAGGTTATTCAGCGCCACCGAGTTGTCGGGATCGGCAGAGACTATTGCGCGGTATTGCTCGATTGCTGGTTCCAGTCTCTCCGTACGCTGATAGACCTGCGCCAACAGCATTCTGCTCTCGAGGTCATCGGGATTACTCTCGAGCAAGACGAGATAGGGCTCCTCGGGCTTCGCGCCACCGGTTTTCATCCTGAGCTCCGAGATTCGAAGGGCAATACTCGTCATCGGCCGGACCTTCATCGCTTCTTCGTAAGCCGTGAGCGCGGCCCGGTCATCGCGACGTGCGGTAGCGAGGTCCCCCTCAATCGAGTATCCGATCGGGCTATCGGGATACCTGCGCTGAAGGTCATCGGCAATGGCAAATGCCTGGTCCCATTTTTCGTCCCGGGCCAGCAAAGTGGCAAAGAGCACCGCTGTCCCGGGGTGCTCCGGACGCTTTTCATACATACCGGCAAGTAGCGCATACGCATCGTCGGATCGCCCCATTGCCACGAGAGTCCGGGCACGATTGAACACAAACCTCGGCTCGTCCGGACGCGCCTGACTGGCTGCTCTGAAACGTGCCTCGGCAACGCCCAGCCTGCCGCGACGCAGTTTCACCAGCCCATCCAGGTTGATTACTTCCGGGTTGGTCCGATTAATCGAGAAAGCCTCGCTGGCAATCGCCGACGCAGAATCAACGCCGTCGGCACTGCCGAGCTGCAAATACAGTCGAGCCAGCACCAGGCGTGGCTGCAATGCCGTATCGCTGGCCTCACGCGCCTTTTGCAGCAAGGCGACGGCGGCAGCGCTATCTCCCTGTCGCAGAGCGATCTGGGCGAGACCGGTCATCGCCGCCGTATTGTTGGGGAGTATTTCCAGCACATTGCGGTACAAGCGCTCGGCATCCTCCGGGTTGCCTTTGGCTAACTCGATCCGCGCGAGATTGAGCATGGCACCGGTGTTTTTCTGATCCGTTTCTATGGCTTTCGCATAGGCGGCTGCGGCGGCTGCCATATCCCCGGAGCGCTGATACAGCCCGCCCTTGAGATTCCACAATGGCGAGCTATCCCGATAGACCTCCAGCATCTGATCGAGGCGGCTCTGGGCCTGATCGTATTCGCCGCGTTGCTGCATCGTGAGGACAAGCAGCACTCCACGACGGTACTCGCTTTCCTCCTGACCAGGCATCTGCTCCAGAATTTCGACGGCTCTGTCGACGTTACCGGCTGTGATATAGGCGACCGCGAGGTCCATTTGTCGCTCAAGATTGTCAGGGTCGTTTGCAGCGGCGCGCTCGAGCAAGTCGACACCGGCATCAATGTCCCCGGTACGCAGGCTGAGCTGCCCGCCGGCTGCCAGCAAATTGCTGCTCACGTTTTCGGCGCCCAGCGACGGACCCAGTGCCTGAAGCGCGCCCGCCGCGTCATCCTGCATGATGCGCGCCTCTGCCAGGCCCCGTTGTGCGCGCACATCGCCTGGCATCGTTCGCAAAACCCGGTTGAAATAGGCTTCCGCCTGCTGCGGATTGCCTTCCTGCAGGTTTACGGTTCCGTACAACAACAGAGCGGGTTCCCACTCCGGCGCAATACTGAGAATCTTCTGCAGATGATCCCCGGCGGTCTGGTAATCCCCCTCGAACATCGCAATTCGGGCTGCGAGATAAAGCGCCGGCACACTCTGCGGGGCAACCTCGTTCAGCCGCTTTGCGGTCACCTTGACGTTCTCGATGTCATTGCTGGCAAAATGTGCATCCGCCAGACCGCCTATTGCCGCCGCCGTCAGCCCGACATCGCGCTGCATCCGGCCAAGCTCCTCCGCCCTGGAAAAGTCGGCGATGGCCTGCTCAAGCCTGCCCGCCTCCAGATCGAGCTTGCCCCGGGCGATGTAGCCGCGGACATAATCCGGGTTTGACGCAAGCGCTGAGTCGATTTCGGCGCGCGCCTCATCGGTCCGTCCCTGTGACAGATAAGCCACAGCCAGGCCCATTCTCGCTTTGGCGTCGCCGGAGTCGGATTCGAGCACCTCGCGAAACAGCTCCTGCGCCGCCTCGATGTGCTCACGTTTTTCGGCACTGCGCGATGACTTGCGCACAAGGCCCAGTTCGGCCTCACCGCGGATTCGCAACACGGCGCGCCTGCTTGCTTCATCATCCACAAGGCTCGGGTCAATCTCATTCAGAACAGCCTCGTAGGCCTCCTGACCCAGCATCGCCAGACCGAGATTCTCGATTACGTCGGATATCGGCACGCCCAGTTCCACTGCCCGGCGCAACGACTTCTCGGCTTCGAATGCATCACCAGTTTTCAGCGCGATCCGGCCGAGCATGATCCGCGCCTGCACATTATCGGGCTCGTCCTGCAGCACCGTCCGCAGATCAATGACCGCGGCACGCAAATCACCTTTGGTCTCGGCCTGCTCTGCCCGCGCGAGCAACTCCGTGTTGTCCAGCGCAAGCCCGCATGCGGAGGCCACCGAAAGCAGGACCAGAATCATCGCCCGGGCAAGCCAGCTCACGGAGTTGTCGAACCTCGCCGGGCACTCCACGGAATCTGCGTGCGCAGTTGGTCGGTTGTTGCTCGTCTCAAACATCATTGGCTCCACTAAAACCGGTCTCAGGCCGGTCCGGTAATATCATTGCGCTGCATCAGGTCATAAAGCGTCGGCCGGGTCACGCCAAGCAGTTCCGCGGCCTTGGAAACATTGCCCGCGGTCGCAGCGAGTGCCTGCCGCACAGCCTCGCTTTCGGCCCGGCATCTTACCTCACGCAGGTTCAGCGATTCTTTCACCGAACCCTCGCCCGACAACCCAAGATCGTCCCTGTTGATCATGTTGCCATCCGCCATTATCACCGCGGTCTTGATCTTGTTTTCCAGCTCGCGGACATTGCCCGGCCACTCATGCGCCTGCAGTGCCTGCAGTGCATCGTCTGAAAAGCCCTTGATAGAGCGTGACTGCTTTTTCGAATAGCGCTGGAGAAAAACACGCGCGAGCGCCAAAACCCCGGCGCCGCGTTCTCGCAGCGGTGGCACATTAACCGTTATCTCACTGATGCGGTAAAACAGGTCCTCGCGAAAACCCCCGTCCGCGATCAGGTTCTGGAGTTTCTGATTGGTCGCGCACACTACCCGCACATCGACCGGAATTTCGTCACGGCCACCGACTCGCTCCACAACGCGCTCCTGGAGGAACCGCAGCAGCTTTGCCTGCAACGATAACGGCATGTCGCCAATCTCATCGAGAAACAGCGTGCCTTTATTGGCAACTTCGATCTTTCCCGGGGTCGTCTTGACCGCTCCGGTGAACGCACCTTTCTCGTGGCCGAACAACTCGCTCTCGAGCAGATTCTCCGGAATCGCAGCACAGTTGATCGCCACGAAACGCTGCTGCGCTCGCGGACTCAGATCATGCACCGCCCTGGCCAGCAGTTCCTTGCCGGTGCCACTATCTCCCAAAATAAGGACCGTGACGTCGGCTGGCGCGACCCTCTCGATCATCCGGCAGACTTTGAGCATTTTGTCACTGACGGCGATGATGCCCGCCAGCGGCGACTCGGCCGTGGCGCGCTGCAGCCGACGATTCTCCTGCTCCAGCGCGTGAATCTTGTAGGCGCGATCGACTATCAGCTTTAGTGTGTCAGTCTGAACGGGTTTCTGATAAAAATCCCATGCACCGAGACCGACCGCACGCACCGCGTTGTCCGAGTCCTGGTTGCCGGTGACCACGATCACCTTGGTGTGCGGTGAGAGCTTGAGAATCTCCTGCAAAGTGCGAATGCCTTCCTCGACGCCTTCGGCATCAGGTGGTAACCCGAGATCCTGCAGGACCACCGGCGGCTCATGACGACGCAGCTCGGAGATCGCTGCCTCGCGATTGTCTGCAATCAGCACCTCGCAGTCCTCGAAACACCATTTCAGTTGTTTCTGCAGCCCAGGGTCGTCCTCGACGACAAGCAGTTTGCGATTTTCTTCGCTCATTTATTTAGCCGCCACCAGGTCTCCGGTCGCAACGTCCTCCTCAGCGCCCAGCTGCGGCAACGTTATCGTAAACAACGCCCCCTGGCCCGGACTTGTGTCAACTTTCAGTTCACCGCCAAGCGTGCGCACGTAGTCACGCGCCTGGTAGGCTCCGATCCCCATGCCCTTGCTGCCTTTCGTGCTGTCGAACGGGCGGAACAGGCGCTCGCGCACGAACTGCTCGCTCATGCCACCACCGCTGTCGCGAATCCTGATGATCGCCGTTCCCTTGTCCTGCTCCAGCTCCAGTGTCACCTCACCGGCATCGGGCGTGGCATCCTGGGCATTGCGGACCAGGTGCTCTACCGCGGCTGTCAGGCGTTCCGGGTCCGCGCGTACACTCGGGCCTGGTCCGGCTGATATCAGGAGCGGCTCGGGTTTGCGCCCGGCGCAGCGCGCGGCAACCTCTGTCGCGAGGTCGCCAAGATCCACCTGCTGACTGCGCCCGCCGACCCCGCCGCGCTGCAATTGCTCGAGCAGGCGCTGCATCCGCTGGACGGAGTTGCCTATCGTTGCGATCGCATCATCGACAAACTCAGGGTTGCGCTTGTGGCGCTCCGCATTACTGACTACGAGCGACTGCTGGGCAATGATGTTCTTGAGATCGTGCATCATGAATGTGACCAGCCGATTGTACGTTTCGAACTGGCGGCTTTCAGCCAGCTCGCTGCTCGCGCGGTCCAGCGACAGGTAACCGCCAATCTGCTGGCCGATCGTTTTCAACAGATCCGTATCCTCATAGGTCAGGCTGAACTTGCCATCCGGACGGCACAGGGCAACGAAACCAATCAGGCGGCCATGATGATTTATCGGGACGACAAGGCGAAACCGGCCCGGCATCGCAAGTGCAGCGGGCACCAGCAATTCGCCGTAACGCGCCGGACTGACGATGTATTCGTCAACATCGACAACCCAGCCACGTTCGCTCAGAAACCGCGGCAGCGAGTCATTCTTGGCGATCGGCGGAACCGCATCGACCACGCACTCCAGCTGCGCGGTAGCAACGAACACGGAGCTTTCCTCATCCAGCGTCCACAGAATGCCACCGCGGCTGTTGACCACCTGGGCCAGTGCCTGGATAGCAAGTTCGTCGATGGGTTTTTCCGCTCCGGCCGAAGACAGCGTACCGATAAGACGCAGCCATTCGTCACGATATTCGTACTTGTTGCGGTAGAAATGCTTACTCAAAAATACTTTGGCACGTGCGCGCAGCTGCGACGAGAACAGAACCGTCATCAACACGATACCGGCACCGAAAAAGAACAAGATCTGGACTACCGTTCCCCAATCACCGCCAAACGCGCGGATGTAGTACCCGCCCAGAGCCATCACCAGCAGATACACGCCCACGCCAATCAGGGTCGCCGAGTACAGGACGACCTGGCGCGAAACGAAAACATCCAGCGACCATTCAGGGTTGCGCCGCGCGGCTATCGCAAGCAACGGCACGGTCAGCGCATTGGCAATACCTCGCGAACTCCATATGGCGAAATCAATCGAATTGAGCAGCATTGCCTGGGCATAAAGAAACAAGTCATAGGCAAACAGGCTGCCAATACCCAGGCACAGAAGTTTTACTGCCCAGCGACTTTTCTCGGGGGTATTCCTGTAGAGCTGCTCGACCAGACTGATACCGATCAGCGAGAGTATCAGCCCGGCGGGAAGCCAGACCTGACCGGCACCGTCGGCCAGTGCCTCCGGACCGCGGGTTGCCTCGAGCCAGATCCCTGCCGCGATACTGATAAACCACACCAGCGGAACGCCCCATCGGATAATCGCCGGCGCACCCGACGCGGCCATATTCATCAATAGCGCGCGGAGGAAAAACAGCCAGACTCCGACCCGCAGCATTTCCGCGACAAATATAGTCCAGAGTGGCAGCGGACGAGTGTAGGCCTGGAGCGCGAGCAACGCCGCCCAGATCGCGGTCAGCACACAGGCGCCCAGTAACAGCCCCCCGAGTTTGCGGCCGCGCCAGCCGGCAACGAGCAGCACGCTCAGACCCAGAAAGGCAGTGGCCGCAAGGCCATAGCTCACCGCGCCGAAAAGCTGCATGCCATCGTCGTTCATCGCTGCACCGATGCGATGCCGAAACGCGTCATGGTCAACGGGCCCCTTTGCCCCAGAGCACGACCTCAGCGGTCTGCAGCAGGATCATCAGATCGAACAGGAGGCCGTGGTTCTTGACGTAATACAGATCGTACTGCAGCTTCTCCAGAGCATCTTTCTCCGAGGACCCATACGGGTAACAAAGCTGCGCCCACCCAGTGATGCCCGGCTTTACGCAATGGCGCTCGCGATAATAAGGAATCCGTTCATTCAGCTGAGTGACGAATTCCGGCCGCTCCGGCCGCGGCCCCACGAAACTCATGTCGCCGCGCAACACGTTGAGAAGCTGCGGCAATTCGTCAACGCGCGTCTTGCGCATTACGCCGCCAACACGCGTCACCCGGCTGTCGTTTTTTTGCGCCCACTGCGCCTTGCCATCGGCTTCGGCGTTGACGCTCATACTGCGGAACTTCAGCAGGTTGAAGACTATGCCGTCAATTCCCACGCGCTGCTGGCGATAAAACACGGGCGCCCGGATGCCGTCTTCAATCTTGATCGCGATTGCCGCGATGATCATCAGCGGCCAGGCGATCGCCAGTAGTCCGAATGAGGCAATCAGATCGAATGCACGCCGCACGAATTCGCGCAACCCGTTGCGATTGAAGCCCTCGGAGAAGATGATCCAGCTGGGATTCATCACATCGAGCTTCACCTTGCCAGTCTCGCGCTCGAGAAAGTTCATCAGATCCAGTACGTCAATGCCTTTCACCCGGCACTCGAGCAGATCGTGAAGTGGAAAATTTTGCCGCCGGTCGTCCATCGCGATGACCACTTCATCGATGCTTGCCGCCACCGCGAACTCATGCATGGGAATGGTCAGATGGACCAGCTGCTCCTCCGGGACGACGTCGCCATCCCCCTCGCAACGCACGAATCCAATAATCTTGAAGCCACGCTGGTCGGTACGACGCCGCAGCATCGTCAGGCTTTCTGCCCGCTTTCCGGCGCCATATACCAGCACGCGGCGCTTGAACACCTCTTCATCGACGACATTGCCGAAGACGATTCGCGCCAGCAGTATGCCCAGAATCGACAAAAAGGCTGCATACGCGAAAAAGCCACGTCCGAAATACAGCGTCGGGAATACATAAAAAATAATTGTGACACCAGCGAGACCCAGCGTCACACCGGCTATCACTCGCACCACAACGCCCACCGTGCCGGCACGCTGGCGGGCGTGATAGAGACCCACGGCGACGAGTGCACCGAGCATCGTGACAGCGAAAACCACACCCTGAGCGAACAATGCCGCCTTGTTATCCCACAGCCCCGGGTAGCGATTACTGAAGCGCAGGAATGCCGCGCCGTAAACCGAGCCAAAACAAATAAGGCCCTCGACGACAGCAAGTACCACTATCGGCAGATGAACGTAGTGATTGAAAATTCTGATTGGCAAAGCTGGCGCAACCTCTGTTCAGATCCGACAAGGGATATCAGTCAGCAATGCGCCCACCGGAAGCCGCGAACGAACCCCCGAATCCCTGGGCACAACGCCATTCATCCCTCATTGACGGCAACTCGTTTATTGTTCTTACATTGGCCGACAACATGACGCTAAAACATTGAAATGACAGGAAATGTGAACCAGTTCACAGTTCCCGTCATCAATGTTAATCATGAAGTAACCGATGTAAGCCTATGAATATATTAACGTATATGACGAACCAACGGGCAATTTCAGTCAAACCTGGATTCGACGCCAGCGACCACCACGCCACATGAGCGCAAAAGTCCCGGACATCAGGATGCGATAGCTGCCCTGCAACAGCCACACACCAACAAGCCCGAAACCCAGAGTCGGGCCGACGAGAAAAGCCAGTGGCAAGAATAACAGCCATTGATAGCCGATACTTACGAGTGCGACACGTTTTGCGTCGCCGGCACCGAGCAACGAATGCATCAGTACGAAACCGATTGCCTCCAGCGGCATACCCAGCCCCACGATCCGCATCGGCCAGCGTGCCAGCGCTCGCGTATCGGGGTCATGAATAAAGCCCGATGAGATCAGATCGGGCGCGAGCCACATCGGCACGCCAAGCCCGCCCATCACAACCACGGCCACTTTGACCACATCCCAGCCCCAGCGATAGGCGTCTTCGACATCGCGTCGCCCCAGCGCCTGGCCAACCAGTGTCGCCGATGCCATTCCCAGCGCAAGTCCCGGCAATAACGCCACCAATGTCACATTGATCAAAACGTTGGCGGCGGCAACTTCAGCCGTTCCGATTCTGCCAATGATCCAGAAAGTGACAACGAAACCGGTTGAGAAAAACAGTTGCTGGATGCCGGTCGGGATGGACAATCGCACAAGGGTTTTGGCGTCTTTCCGATCCAGCAGTCCGGCGAGGAAACCGTTGCGGCGAGCGAAGCGGAACCCCAGATAGAAGTAAACCGCGGTGCCGATCACCATTGCGATGGCCGACGAGAGGCCGGCGCCCTCGGCCCCCAGCGCTGGCGCACCCAGGTTGCCGAAAATGAAGACCCAGTTAAAAAAGATATTGCAGGCATGCATGACGATCAGCGTCAGCATGTAGAGGCTGGACTGATCCATCGCATTCCAGTATCCGCGAAACGCGAAGTTCATACCCACGAAGGTGATGGCCATGATCCGCCAGCCCAGATAGGGAATACCCGCAGCCATAACTTCGGGGTCGTTGTTGATCAGGGGAAACAGGTGCGGGATCACCCAAAACAGTACCAGGGAAAAGAACGGCCCGATCACCAGAACCAGGGCCAGCGCTGTGTTCAGCACAGCGGCGGCCTTGCTCTCATCACCCTCGCCTTTGCGCCTGGCGGCTGTCGCCTGCACCCCGGTCGATATGCCGAGGATGAGCGCCTGGCACATGAACAGCGTGAACCCGCCGATGCCGACGGCAGCGAGCGCGGCGTCGCCCAGCGTCCCAACCATCGCGGTATCGACCAGATTGAGGATGTTCTGCGACACCATGCCGCCAATAATAGGCAGGCCAAGCGTGAGAATGCGGCGGAGACGGTGAGAGTCGAGCAAGACCGGGAACACTCAGGCGGACCAACGCTGCATCATATAGCTAATCGGGCGGCCGCCGCAGAATCAATTCAGGGAGCGCCGAATAACGGCGGCCATTGCGAACAAAAAAGAGCGAAGACCGCCAGACCAGGGCGGCCTTCGCATTGCTCTTGACGTACCCGCGTTCCGAATTCGGTGCAGTCGCCTGGTGCTCGCCGCGGCGAATTTCACCCGGCCGCGGCGGGCCGGCGACTGCAGCGTCTGCTCAACGGCGTCTGCGAGAAACGCCGTAACCGATCAGCCCGAGCGCGAAGAGCGCCAGCGACCCGGGTTCCGGGATGCGCTCGCCGTTGGCACGGCCACCCTCTTTATTCAGGTTCGGCGAAACCTGCAACTGTGGCAGCTGGCAGCTGTCTTCGGTCTTGGTCAGGCTCCCGCAGGACAGAATCAACAAATCCACCGACGCGTTGCCTTCCGTACCCGATCCCAATGCCGCATGGGCCGAAACGGCGAAGCCCAATGCCGCGACGGCGGTAATCGCCCGAAACAGTAATCCGATTTTTTTGTTCATGTGGTTTCCCCAGCAATGACATTCTTTGTTGCCTCACCCAAATACAGCAATGCTTGTGCCACTAATTTTTTTACCAACAAAAACAATAATTAATGCGAAGTTTTACATAAATAATATGAGCATCTGTAAGGAGTTCTGACAGCGATCGCGAGGCAACGACGGGGCATTGGATTTTTATGTAAACCGCATTGACACAAATACGAATACGAATACTTCTCATTTAGATTATTATCTGCAATACTTGCTTGCGATGCTCTCAACATCCATCTCCCAAGAGACTCAGAACATGAACCGTAAAGATTTTCGCCCGCGTTCTACTGTCGTTGCCGCCGCCTGCCTGATAACTGCCGCGCCGGCGTTTGCAGCCGACGAAGCGCAGACCGAGAACGGCGATAGCGGTCCGGCACGAATGGAAAACCTGACCATCATCGGTAATCCGAACCAGATCGATCGCATCGGCGGTTCGGCGCAGTACCTGAACCAGCAGGAACTGGACACCTTTCGTTATTCCGACGTCATGCGGGTGTTGCGATCCGTGCCCGGCGTTTATCTGCAGGATGAGGAAGGATTTGGCCTGAGACCCAACATCGGCATTCGAGGCTCCGGGCTCGACCGCAGTTCACGTATAGCGCTGCTCGAAGACGGTGTGCTGATTGCCCCCGCGCCCTACTCGGCACCGGCCGCTTATTACTTCCCGACGCAACGGCGGATGAATGCGATGGAGATCCTGAAGGGGCCGTCCTCCATTCGGGTCGGTTCACGCACCACCGGCGGCGCGGTCAATATGCTGTCGACCCCGATTCCCGACGCCCAGTCGGTGCTCGTCGATGCCGGCTACGGCCAGGACGACTATCGTGAATTGCACGCCTACTATGGCGGCTCCACCGATCATGTCGGCTGGCTGTTCGAAACGGTGCAGCAGGACAGCGATGGCTTCAAAGACCTCGATGGCCCGGTGGGCGGCGATACCGGATTCGACATCGATGACTATGTGGCAAAGCTCAGAGTATCCACCGACACAGACGCACGATTTTTCCAGTCACTGGAATTCAAGTTCGGCTATACCGAGCAGGACGCCAACGAAACCTATCTCGGCCTGACTGACGCGGACTTCGATCGCGACCCGAATCGACGCTACGCCGGCTCGCAACTCGACGAGTTCGAATCCGAACACAAGCAGTATCAGTTCAACCATGTGCTGACGCCATCGGATCGTGCATGGGAGTTGTCGACGACAGCCTATTACAACGACTTCAAACGCAACTGGTACAAACTCGGCAGTGTCGGCGGAATCAGCATCAGTAACCTGCTAGGTGACCCTGACACTTATGCCGAGCAACTCGACTGGATCAAAGGCGGCGATAGCCCGGACGATGCGTTGACGCTGCGAAACAATAATCGCGACTACTTTTCCAAAGGCGTTCAGAGCTTGTTTTCCACCGACGCCAGCCTGCTCGGCGCCGACTGGCGCTTTACGCTGGGCGGCCGCTATCACGAAGACGAAGAGGACCGCTTCCAGGACGATGACGGCTACCGGATGGAAGGCAGCCGCATGATTCTTACTACGGACGGTGCAGGAGGATCGCAGACCAACCGGGTCAGCGACGCCGAAGTCTTTTCGATGTTCACCGAGGTCGAAATGAGCGCCGGCAACTGGATCGTGACGCCCGGTGTGCGCTGGGAGACCATCGATCTGCGCCGCCGCGACTTTTCTACGGATGACCCTGATCGCAGCGACGGCCCGACCCGCACACGCGAAAATACGACGGACGTGCTGATACCGGGAGTAGGCGCGGTCTACGCCATCGATTCGCAGTTCGAACTGCTCGCTGGCGTCAGCAAGGGCTTTAACCCGCCCGGGCCTGGAAGCAGCGCCGACGAGGAGGAAAGCACCAACTGGGAATTCGGCGGCCGATTGCGCCGCTCCGGGTGGAGCGCCGAGGTAATCGGTTTCTACAGCGATTACGACAACCTGGTCGGAACCTGTACCGAATCGACCGGCGGCGGTTGCGACATTGGCGACCAGTACGACGGCGGCAAGGCCACGGTTGCCGGACTGGAAGCCCGCGGCGACGGCCAGATCAACTCGATTTTCGGCTGGGGGATCGATATGCCGATCCGACTCTCTTACACCTGGACGCCAGAGGCGCAATTCGATTCGAATTTCGACAGCGACTTCGGCCCCTGGGGCGACGTACAGGATGGTGACGATATCCCCTACATCCCGCAAAACCAGGCCCAACTCGCGGTCGGGCTTGCGGCAGCACGGTGGCGCGTGGACGTTATTGCCAATTACGTTGATGAGACGCGAACCGCCGCGGGATCCGGTTCGATCCCGGACGATGAGTCGACAGACGAATACCTGATATTCGACCTTGCCGCAGATTACCGCTTCACCGATCACTTCAGCGCATTTACCCGAATCGACAACGTGCTCGATGAGACCTACATCGTCGCGCGGCGGCCATCAGGGGTGCGGCCGGGAAAACCACAATCGGCGATGCTCGGCTTCCGTTACAGTTTTTGACGTAATCGTATTGACAATCATTCTCATTTGTATTCTCATATAGCCATGTACATCTGTATCTGCAACGGCGTCACTGATAGCGATATTCGCGAGGCTGCCGCTCTAGGGGCCAGATCGCTCGACGCAATCCAGGAGCAGCTCGGGGTGGCTTCGTGCTGCGGCTCCTGCGCCTGTGCAGCCGAACAGATATTGATGGAGAACAAGCCCTGTCGCGGCGCCCGCGTTCAGCGTGCAAAACTCGCGCCACTGACCGAATAAAAACGGCCTCCCCTTGCAAATACATCAGACCGCCGCCAAAACCGGCGGTCTTTTTTTTCCGCCTCGGCCGCCAGCCGCGCAAAGAGCCGGGTTGATCACGGCGTTGTAAAGACCGGGTCCGCGCTGCGGCGGGACTGCATTGTCGCGGCCAGTGATGGAAAAAACCTGCATCTTCTGCCATTTTTCATAGAGTCGGTGTGACAGCGGCGGCGAGAAGTAGCAGTTTGGCTCCAGGGAGGTCGAGGTGGGAAACGTCAAAGTATTTGTCTTGCTTGCCGGAATGACCGCCCTTTTCGGCGTGGCCGGAGCAGCCGTTGCAGGTCGCGGCGGCGCACTTATTGCACTCGCCTTTGCCGCCGTGATGAATTTCATCATGTACTTCAACTCATCGAAAATGGTCCTGAAGTCATACAAGGCGCGCGTCGTCGATCAATCCGAGGCACCACAGTTATACGAAATCGTGGACTCTTTGCGGCAGCGTGCCGGACTGCCCATGCCGACCGTCGCCATCGCCCCGCACCGGCAGCCAAATGCTTTTGCAACCGGTCGCAATCCCGACAATGCGGTGGTCTGCGTGACAGAGGGACTATTGCAGCTGGTTGACCGGGACGAACTCGAGGGAGTGCTCGCGCACGAACTTGGACACGTAAAAAACCGCGATATGTTTCTCCAGACCGTATCGGCCACTTTGGCCGGAGCGATTACCAATCTTGCCCGGTTTGGCGCAAGGGCCGGCCGATCGGGCAGCGGCCGAGGTTCGCCCATCGGCCCGCTGGGCGTAATTCTCGCGCCAATTGCCGCGATGATTCTGCAGTTTGCGATCAGCCGCAGCCGCGAGTTCAAGGCTGACGCCAGCGGCGCAGAAATCTCCGGCAAGCCCCTCGCGTTAGCCAGCGCATTGCAAAAGCTGCAGGCGGGAGCGCAAAAAATGCCAATGCGGATATCCCCGGCGGTCGCTCCGCTGGCGCAGGTCAATCCTCTGGCCGCCTTTGGTGGCGGCCTGAGCAAGCTGTTTGCCACGCACCCCTCGACCCAGGAGCGGGTCAGGCGACTACACGAGATCGCGGCGGGCAGGCCCGCCTGAAATCCAGGTGGAAGCAGAAGCCCACTGCGGCGATGAGCGGGTACGAGTTACGGCGCATTCGAGGCCAATCTCGGCCGGTCCGACTGCGCCATTACGACGCCACTTTGCGAAAACGTGTTTGCGCCTCTCACACAGGGTAAAATCCGGACCCTGACATTCAACTGCAGCCCGGAGTAAAACCATGCAAGGCGACAAGACAGTCATCAAGCATCTGAACACGATCCTTAAAAATGAGCTCACCGCAATCAATCAGTATTTTCTCCACGCCAAGATGCTGCAGGACTGGGGAATCATCAAGCTTGCCGACCTCGTGCGCGCGGAGTCCATTGACGAAATGAAACACGCGGACGAGTTGATCGATCGCATTTTGTTTCTGGAAGGACTGCCAAACCTGCAGGACCTCGGCAAGTTGCGCATTGGCGAGAATATCGAGGAACTCCTGCGTTGCGACCTCGCGCTGGAGATGGATGCCCACCCGGATCTCAAAGCGGCAGTCACATATTCCGAAAGCATCGGAGATTTCATCAGCCGCGACCTTTTCCAGCGGATACTCGATGCCGAAGAGGAACATATCGACTGGATCGAAACCCAGATAGATTTGATCGACAAGGTTGGCGTCAAGAATTACATTCAGTCGCAGATGTAGGAATCGACGGGTGCCGACCGCGATCATCCCCGGGGCGCGCTGAGTACTGCTGGAGACGACAAAATTCCGGCAACGCCGCGCAGACTCTTGTGCCGGGGCAGGTCGTTGATCAGGAGGCCGTTCCCTGCAGAACTGCAGGCGACTCAGCAACTATCAGTATTATGGCCCCGGTTGATGACCCGGACGTAATACCCTGCCCGATCCAGACACGATTTTCCGAATATCGGGTTGGGCGCAATCAGGAAATGAGGTAAGCATATGACCGCAAAAGCGACAAACGTCGTGCGGTCAGGTTTTACAGAACAAGCGGTGATGGTCGCCAGGAAAGCGTAATTACAGTGACAAACCGGGAGCCTGTGCTCACGGGAGCAACGATCAACGTATCGTCCCTACCATCGCACTAGTCAATAAGCGTTCTTGTCCCGGAATATCATCACCACTGTGCGCAACAAAATCTTCAGATCCAGCAACACAGACCATTGGCGCAAATACTCGAGGTCATAACGCACCCGGCCTTCCATCGCCTCCAGTTTCTCCGTCTCGCCGCGGAACCCGTTGACCTGAGCAAGGCCGGTAATACCCGGGATGGCCTTATGGCGAATCATGTAGCCGTTTATCAGTTTCCGATATTCCTCATTATGCGCGATCGCATGAGGCCGTGGCCCGACAAGACTCATTTCGCCCCGAACCACATTGATCAACTGCGGCAACTCGTCAAGCGAGTACTGCCGAAGAAACCTGCCAAAAGGCGTAATACGGGGATCGTCTCGGCTCGCCTGAACAACCTGAGGCCCATCCTCCATGACGGTCATCGTCCGGTATTTCCAGACCAGGATTTCCTCGCCGTCCATCCCGTATCGTCGCTGCTTGAAGAATACGGGACCGCTTGACGAGCGCTTAACACCAAACGCAATTGCCAGCATTACCGGACTTAGTACTAACAAACCCAAAGAGGCGGCAACGAGATCAAGCGTACGCTTGGCCAAATAGCGTTGTCCGCTGAACGGCGTTTCAAACATTGACACGACAGGCACGCCGCGAATATCCCGGACTTGAGACTGGATAAGATCGAACACGAACAGGTCCGGCACGAAATACACCGACGCGGTGGTGTCCTGAAGCTCGCCGACAACCCGCATCACACGTTTTATATGCCGAATCGGTAACGCAACAAAAACCAGATCCGTGCGATGCGTATGTACATACTCTGTGACTTCAGACAGCGCGCCCAGGACCGGTAGATCAAGTTCACCCAGCCGGGAACTGCCACGATCGTCAAAAAACCCGCCCAGCCTCATCCCCAGTTCAGGGCTCGCCTCTATGTTCTTTGCCAGGCGTTTACTGGAATCGTTGACGCCGAGAATAATTGCGTTGCGCGCCTTGCCATTGGCAAGCAGCCGACGCACAAGGAACATGCGCAGATAATATCGAGCAGCAACAATAAGCGCCGGCGTAATCACCAACCAGACCAACAGCACACGTCGAGAAAAATGTGCGGTGTACTTGGTCGCGAAACCGATCAGAAGCAACACACCGCAAATCGCAACCCACGCGAACAAGACACGACCCACAAACCCTAGCCCCAGGGTATCTCTGTCACGAATTAGAGAGTCCGGAGCACTGCGGGTCATTGTCATATAGGCGAGCAGCGCCGATAACAATGCCAGAACGGCATAGGGTTCATCCATTCGCACATTCAAAATGACCGATGTAGCGACGAGGCTGAAGACGACCACAATCGGTGGGGTCAGATCGTCCAACAAAGACGCTATACCCACTGCGACGCCTTTAAAATAGCTGTTTGCTTCCAT